>NZ_SCMK01000049.1 GCF_005503355.1 Sphingomonas sp. 1F27F7B | reverse complement strand
ATCGCGCTGGCTCCCCCCGCAGCGTTCATCGCGCCAGCAGCGATCATAGCTCCACCCGTGGCCGCAGCCCCAGCGGCCATCCCGGCAGCGCCCAGCGCCGCCCCTGCCCCAAAGGCTCCGATACCGCCCGCCGCGTGGATCGAGCCGCCGCTTATAACGCCCCCGACCATCGCGGGAACCTTGTTTACGAGCGCCAGAAGGACGACCGCGAAGACAAGCATGGTCCCTAAATCTTGGAGAGACGAACCCTCGCCCGTTGCGGCATAATATTGGTCAAGGAAGGTTTTGCCGACGCCGACGATAAGAACCATCGTCATCAGGGACGCGCCCACCGCGACCACCGTTTTGAAATAGTTCAGCGCAATATCGCTGGTCCACCGCGCGCCGCCGAAGCCCAAAAAGATAACCCCGGCATAGGCGAGGACATAGCCGGAGGCCAACAGCAGCAGCATATTCACGCCGACGAGAGCCAAAACAATCAGGATGCCCAGCGAAACCAAGATAGAAAGAGCGGAATCGACCGGAGTTAGGACGCTGGACGCTTCGACAGCTTGGCGGAAAATGTCGAAACCAATGTCCACAATACCCGATGGTGCGAGATTGTTAGGCAGGCCGGATGCCTGCGCACCCAACGAGCGCAGCCCTTCAATGATCGCCAAGCCGATCGCCGGGCCGTTGATGAGCAGCCACCAGAAGAAGCCGCAGAAGATGGCGAAGCGAATTGCTTCCGAAGCAAATTCGCCAAGATCGGCGCGGCGCAACGCCATTACCCCGAACGTCCAAATGAGGCTGACCGCCGCTAGTGTGCCGAATAGAATTGTCGCGTGCGTTGTGAAGACGCTCGCCCACGCCGCCGCCATGCTCTTATATTTGTTCAGAACATTATCGAGCATACCTTGCGATTGCGCATAGGCGGGAGTCGCGGCGAGCGTGAGCGCCACCCCCAAGGCGGACAGGTGTAGGCGAGCCAGAGCCTTCATAGTGCTATCCTCTGATAGGTTCCGATCGGCGTCGGCTTGGTTTCGTGCGCTAGTGCGCTGCCCGCTTCTTGGCACTCCGCGTCGGTTTCGACGCCGGATTTGCATCGGGCGACCTTCTCGCGGGCTTCGTCTAGGTGTTGAGAGTAATAGAGCATCGTTTTCGGTTCGGACTCGGACTTGCCGCAGGCCGCGAGAAGAAGTGTAGCGGTGCAGCAGGACGCGGCGATAAGTTGACGCAATTTCGGCATGGGCTTTCCTTAATTCTGATAGGTTCCGATCGGCGTCGGTTTGGTTTTCCGCATTGCGGCCGATGCCTCTGTTGCCGCAGCATCGCGATCGAGCTGATATTGTGATTGGGCCGTTAGCGCGGCGCTTTGTGCGAGCAGGACGCCGCGAATTTTCTGCAACTCACTGGCTTGTTGGGCCGCAAATTGATTGGCGTAGGACAGGGCTTGCATTTGCCCGCTCGCACCCGTGGCATTGGCCTGCAACTGGTCGAGGCGCTGGCCGTCAGACGCAAGCGTTGTCATGGCGCTGTTGATGCCGTTCATAGCGTCGGCATTTGCGGCCATCTGGCTTGTCGTGCGGGCGCGAGTAGCGGACAGAGCCGCCGCGCGCTGCGCCGCCGTGCAGTTCCCGAACGTGCAAGCATTGGTCTGATAGTAAGACGGATTTTTGAATTGATTCATGTAGGTGTTCACGTCGCCAGCTTGACGAGCGAACGAGCTGATTTGATTGACCTGCCCTTGGAGGCTGTCGATCGTTTGCGTAGCCTGCTGCCAGAGCTGGACCGGCGCGCCGACCGTGTTCTGAATCATATTTTGGTATTGCTGTAGCTGCGTCTGATACTGCTGGATTTGCTTCGCCACCGTGGCGACGTTTTGCAGCGCGGAAACGGTTGTCTGGCGGACGTTCGCAACGTCGATAACCGAGATTTGCGCATTGGCGGACGGGGCCGCCAGCGCGAGAGTGATCGCCAAAGAAATTTTAGCGGCTAAAATTCGAGACTTCATTTTGCTTGCTCCCTTTCATCTGGCGTCAATAATCGAATGAGCGGTAAGGCTTTGAAAATGTGAGGTCTTTCACGACCACCACATTGAAGCGGAAGCCGGGCCGGATAATCAGCGTGGGCGATATGTTCAGATTGCGCTCAATCATCATCGCCGTGGTCTGTCCGAGCTGCTGGCCGAGAGCTTGGCTAAGGGCTTGGCTGGCGGACATGGTGCCATTGGCGTTTAGGCCGGTTTGCGGCTGACTAAGGGTTACGCCAGCGGTCACACCAGACATGAGCAGAGCGGAGCCGAAGATACGGAACCAATGCGCGTTCACTTGGTCATGGAACCCGGCATAGCCCGCGCTGTCCGACCCCGGCATAGCGCCAAGGTCGATCGCCTTGCCGTCAGGAAAGATGATCCGTTGCCACGCGATGAGCGCGCGCGTCTGCCCAAAAACCGGGTTGGAATCATACGCGCCGACAAGGCGGGAGCCTTGCGGGATCAGGAGATAGCGGCCCGTCGCGGTATCGAACACGTTTTGGGAAACTTGCGCGACAATCTGCCCCGGTATTTGCGAGTTGATGCCGGAGATCAGCGTGCCGGGAATTACGAAGCCCGCGCGGAGCTGGTAGCGGGAGGGCGCTTCTACTTGGCTGTTCGAGGCCCAGCGATTGCCACCCGCATTGTTGGCGAACTGGCCATAGTTGGCAGGCGGGCGGGCATTAGCGGCACCCTGCCCGGCTCCGGCTCCTCCCCCGGCCACTTGGTTTGACAGGGCCGTAAGGGCGGCAATGTCGGAGGCCGAGGGCTGGCGGCCCTGCGCCATTGCAGCGGCCATTTGTTGTTGCAGGGCGACGAGCTGGCTTGCCGGATCAGCGCCGCCACTCATGCCGCCAGCGCCAGAGGATGCCCCATTGCGGCCGTCCTGCCATTTCAGGGCGGTAGGAGAGCGCACGGCGCTGCCAAATTGGGCAAGGCGTGCTTCGCGTATCGCTTCCATGCGTGCCCGGCGCAGATCGGCCGCCGTGGGGCCGTTGGGTTGCGCTGGCGAGGCGGTGACGGTTGGCGGTGCATTGGGATCGACCGGCGCGACCGGGATGCCATCGGCAGGCGGCAGCGGGGGCGCGTTCGCCATCACTTCCGCAGCACCGCTTGGAGCGGTCCCCGCAACCTTGTTCGCAACATCGGCCGAGCTTTGACCGACAGCCGGTTGAACCTTGGTCGCCGCATTGTCCGAGGAGCGATCAATCATAATCGACACCACGATGGCGATGAACAGCGCCACAATGCCGAGGACGATCAGCAGCGGCGCATTATTGACCCTGCGAACTCCCGTGACCAAGCGCCCGCTGTTCCCGTCCGCTGCACCGCCCGGCGAGGCTTCCGGCGACATGCTATCAGCATCAGACATAAACCTACCCCCTTACCCGGCCTTGACGACGCCACAGCGCGCGGCACGGATGCCCTTGCACTTGGCGCGCGCCGTCGCGCTGGATTGAAACTGTCCGAATTGGATGCCGTGAGAGCGGCCGTTTTGGACAAAGCGCGGCGTCATGCTCGCCCACGAAGGGCGAAGGCGCGCCGTCGCGCGCCAATAGGCGCGTGCTGCGCTTTCGGAGGAGAAGCCCGTCAGGCTGACAGACCACGTTCCTGCCCCCGTCTCATTGCCGCTAAAGCCGGTTTGCGGGTTGGCGACAGGCGACGGATCGGGAGGCGGTGCGGCAGGCGCTACGGGCCGGTTCGCCCGTTCGATCAGCTCCGGCGTTGCGCCGGTCAGATCGAGCGCCCACCCGGCAGACGGGTAGATGCCCTTTTCATCCACGCCATATATGCGGGAGAAAGTTTGCGCGCCAACCCGCAGCGTCACACGGTAGGAATCGGCAATCGGCTGATCGACGTAGTAACGCAGCGGCGTGGCCGCAGGATCGGGCTTCACGCCCTTGCCCGTCTCAATCACCGCATAGCCCGCTTGGCGCATCGAGGAGCGCAGGCCCTCGCCATAGGCTCCGCCCCCGCCAGTCGGGATCAGCACCCGGCTAATCGCGGGCGGGTAGAGTTTCACCAGCTCCGCCACGGAATCGTCAACGAGGGCTTGGGCCTGATCGGGAGGAGCCGGAACGGCGAAGCTGTCCCGGTGCGAAACGCCCGCGCAGCTCGTAAGCAGGAAGGCCGCTGATACAAAAATCGCACCGCGCACGATCAGCCCCCCCTTGTGATGGTGACGCGCTCTTGGCGCTTGCCGACACCGGAAATGAGGACCGCTTGGTCAAAAATCTGATCGACAATGTAGCGGCCATCTTGGAGCCGGTAATTGACGATGGAGGTATCAGCCGCCTTGGAGACGCTGCCCCCGGCCCGCACGATCAGGAGCGACGGCGCTTCCGTCTGCTCCATCGCGTGCGGCATTTCGATGATGGTTTTGACGCCATCATTGTAAACCCGGACGGGCTTCCAGCGCGCGCGGCCGTCAACGCTATAGTGGAAATCGAGATTGGAGAGATATTCGCTCCCTCCCCTGCCCGTCCCGCGCGCGCCATCGGGCACCGCCATCGTGTTTTCGGCGCGCGCCGTGTCCGATCGAGCGCGGAAAGCGGCCCACTTGGCTTGCGCTTCATCGGGATAGGTGAACGCGACCCGCGACATGAATTGCGTCCGGTGCGACACCAACCGGATATGGTAGGTGCGGCGATCGGTCGTCACGATCAGCGTTGTATTCAAGTTCGCATCGAGCGGCTTGATGATAAGATGCTGGGTTTCGTTCGGCCCCGAATTGGAAATGGCCGGTTCGATCATCCAGCGGGCACTATCGCCCACATTCACCGAATTGATGTTCTCGCCCGGCTGCAACTGCACATCGCAGATTTGCAGCACAGCACAGACCACGGAAGGTTCGGAGGTGCCGAAAGCGAACAATACCGCGCCTTCGGTGCCCGGCACCGGCTTGATGCCTTCGGCGCTTTCCGCCTGCCAGCGCCGCGCGATCGTCAGGCCCTCGCGCTGGGTGCGCGTCAGGTTCGGATTGCGCGGGTTGATATAGGCATTGGGATCTACTTGCCCCCCTCCCCCGGCTGGCATGGGCGCGTTCGCTGGCGGCATGTCGTCGGGAAGCGGCGGGCCGTCCTGCGCGGACGCGAGCGAAGGCAGCGCCGCGAGGGCGGCGGCGAAATAGGCGATCTTTTTCATGTTGATTGTCCCTCCCATCAGAGTGTGCGCGACCAAGAGAAATCTTGGACGAACACGCCCAAGGGATTTTGCTTGATTTGTTCTTCCGTGGTTGCCGAGCTGGGTGGCGCAACGCGGATCGTGACGAGCGCGCGCATTTTCGCCGGGGGCTGGATAGGCTGGCCTTGCCGATCGCGCTCCGTCTCGGTCCAATCGACCTGCCAAGAGGTCTTGGTTTGCTGAATCACCGAGGCGATTTCGACCGATACGGTTTCCCGCGCCGCGCGGGCGAAAGGCGTATTGTCGGGGTTGCCGTTGAGATAGTCGGTCATCTTTGCCAACGCCGGATCATTCGGCGCGAGCATCCCATAGACCCGGAAAATGGCTTGCTTTTGGAGTTCAACGTCAGCCGTCACCATGCGGGCCGACTGGATGAAGGAGCCGACTTGGCGTCACCTCAAGGTTTGTTCGCCAGACAACGATTTCTCGGACATAAGCGGAACATGGGCTACGCTACACGCTTCAACCGCGCCATTGGCTCGTTGAGTGGGTGGAATTCAC
>NZ_SCMK01000048.1:2500-5880 GCF_005503355.1 Sphingomonas sp. 1F27F7B | reverse complement strand
GCGGCTGAATGACCGGCCTGGGCGCCGATCCGAGCCGTTCCCCGAGCCATCTGAGCGGCGGCGAGGTCTTTGGCGGCGAGATCCTGTTGCGCGTTCGTGGGCGGCGGATTGCCTTCCTCGAGCGGATGTTTGGTCGAGGAAATCGGGCAAAGAAAAACCCCGCCTGGTCGCTGGACCGTGCGGGGTTTTGTGTGTGTATGGTTGCGGGAGTAGGATTTGAACCTACGACCTTCAGGTTATGAGCCTGACGAGCTACCGGGCTGCTCCATCCCGCGCCAAAGGCGTGTTGGTATCCGCGAGAGGGACAATGTGAATGGGTTTTTCCTGCGCACACGGGCTGCAATGCCTGGCGGCGACCTACTCTTCCATCGCTTAAGCGATAGTACCATCGGCGCAGTCTGGTTTCACGGCCGAGTTCGGGATGGGATCGGGTGGGTCACAGACGCCATAGCCACCAAGCAATGAAGCCGGTGTGGCGGGAAGTTTTTCAAATCGGTGCACCAAGGCTTGGATGTATCATCCATCCTACGCCAGCCAGGGCTGACGTTGATGGTGGGACTCATCAAGCGCGAATAGGACAATTAGGACCGGTTAGCTCCACACGTTACCGCGCTTCCACATCCGGCCTATCAAGGTCGTGGTCTTCGACCGTCCTAAGAAATCTTATCTCGAGGGAGGCTTCCCGCTTAGATGCTTTCAGCGGTTATCCCGTCCATACATAGCTACCCTGCTGCGCCGTTGGCACGACGACAGGTACACCAGAGGTATGTTCAACCCGGTCCTCTCGTACTAGGGTCAACTCCTCTCAAATTTCGACGCCCACGGCAGATAGGGACCAAACTGTCTCGCGACGTTCTGAACCCAGCTCACGTACCACTTTAATTGGCGAACAGCCAAACCCTTGGGACCTGCTCCAGCCCCAGGATGTGATGAGCCGACATCGAGGTGCCAAACAACCCCGTCGATATGAGCTCTTGGGGGTTATCAGCCTGTTATCCCCGGCGTACCTTTTATCCGTTGAGCGATGGCCCTTCCACGAGGGACCACCGGATCACTATGACCGACTTTCGTCTCTGCTCGACTTGTCAGTCTCGCAGTCAGGCTGGCTTATGCCATTGCACTCTAACAATCGGTTTCCAACCGATCTGAGCCAACCTTCGCGCGCCTCCGTTACTCTTTAGGAGGCGACCGCCCCAGTCAAACTACCCGCCACAGAGGGTCCCTGATCCAGTTTCATGGATCGAGGTTAGACATTAAAAAACAACAGGGTGGTATTTCACCTATGGCTCCACACCAGCTGGCGCCGGTGCTTCAAAGCCTCCCACCTATGCTACACAGTTATTTTCCAATGCCACTCTGAAGCTGCAGTAAAGGTGCACGGGGTCTTTCCGTCTAACCGCGGGTACTCCGCATCTTCACGGAGAATTCAATTTCGCTGAGCATGTCCTGGAGACAGTGGGGAAGTCGTTACGCCATTCGTGCAGGTCGGAACTTACCCGACAAGGAATTTCGCTACCTTAGGACCGTTATAGTTACGGCCGCCGTTTACCTGGGCTTCATTTCGGAGCTTGCACCCCTCCACTTAACCTTCAGGCACCGGGCAGGCGTCAGACCCTATACGTCGTCTTGAAGCCGACTTAGCAGAGCCCTGTGTTTTTGCTAAACAGTCGCTACCCCCTGGCCTGTGCCCCCTCATACTGCTTGCGCAATGTGAGGGCCTCCTTCTTCCGAAGGTACGGAGGCAATTTGCCGAGTTCCTTCAGGACACTTCTCTCAAGCGCCTTGGTATACTCTACCTGACCACCTGTGTCGGTTTCGGGTACGGTCTATACGGTGGGGCTATTTCCCGGGACAGCTTCGAAGCATGCTCAATCCGTTAAGAGCATACAACACACACCATCCGTCACACACCACCAGGCCCACGAATATTAACGTGGTTCCCATCGACTACCCCCTTCGGGCTCGTCTTAGGGGCCGGCTCACCCTGCGCGGATTAGCCTTGCGCAGGAACCCTTGGTCTTTCGGCGAAAGGGCATCTCACCCTTTTTATCGCTACTCATGTCTGCATTCGCACTTCCGATACCTCCACGACCCATTACCAGATCGCTTCACAGGCTTACGGAACGCTCCGCTACCGCGTGGATAAATCCACACCCTAAGCTTCGGTGCACGTCTTGAGCCCCGTTACATCTTCGCCGCAGGAACCCTTGTTTAGACCAGTGAGCTGTTACGCTTTCTTTAAAGGATGGCTGCTTCTAAGCCAACCTCCTGGTTGTTTTGGGATTCCCACATGCTTTCCCACTTAGACGTGACTTGGGGACCTTAGCTGTAGGTCAGGGCTGTTTCCCTTTTGACGACGGACCTTAGCACCCGCCGTCTGTCTCCCGGATATCACTCCTAGGTATTCGGAGTTTGGTTAGAATTGGTAGATCTCGCGACCCCCGCATCCATCCAGTGCTCTACCCCCTAGGGTGTTCATCCGAGGCACTACCTCAATAGTTTTCGCGGAGAACCAGCTATTTCCCGGCTTGATTGGCCTTTCACCCCTAAACACAACTCATCCGGTAACTTTTCAACGTTAATCGGTTCGGACCTCCAGTGGGTGTTACCCCACCTTCATCCTGGTCATGCCTAGATCGCCGGGTTTCGGGTCTAATACATCAAACTAAATCGCCCTATTCAGACTCGCTTTCGCTGCGCCTACACCTATCGGCTTAAGCTTGCTTGATACATTAAGTCACAGACCCATTATGCAAGAGGTACGCGGTCACCCCATAAAGAGGCTCCCACTGCTTGTAGGCAATCGGTTTCAGGTACTGTTTCACTCCCCTCATCGGGGTGCTTTTCACCTTTCCCTCACGGTACTAGTTCGCTATCGGTCGCATACGAGTATTTAGGCTTGGAGGGTGGTCCCCCCATGTTCAGACAGGATTACACGTGTCCCGCCCTACTCGAGTCTTCTAACATCACTTTCGCATACGGGACTGTCACCCGCTATGGTCAGCCTTTCCAGACTGTTCTGCTAGTTGAATTAGAAGCACTGGCCTGGTCCGCGTTCGCTCGCCACTACTAACGGAATCTCGGTTGATGTCTTTTCCTCCGGTTACTGAGATGTTTCAGTTCGCCGGGTTCGCTTCACGAAGCCTATTTTATTCAGCTAAGTGATACCTTTTTCCAATTACTCCGTCCGTCATCTCTGACGGGCGAAATAATCGGATTAGGTGGGTTTCCCCATTCGGAAATCGTGGGATCAAAGCCTGCTCACGGCTCCCCCACGCTTATCGCAGCGTGCCACGTCCTTCATCGCCTGTATGCGCCAAGGCATCCACCAATTGCCCTTACCTCACGCTTGAGAGTCCACACCACCAACGACAACACTG
>NZ_SCMK01000047.1 GCF_005503355.1 Sphingomonas sp. 1F27F7B | reverse complement strand
CATGAGCCAGGCCCCTTCGATAGCCCCCTCTCCCCTGCCCCCTCCCCGCAAGCGGAGAGAGGGAGAAAGGAAAATCGCCCCGCAGCACGGGCTGCGAGGCGATCTTCTCCAGGTCCTCGGAGGGACGGCTCAGAACGGGAAGAGCGCGTCGTAGATCTGCTGGCCCCAGCGCGCCTGCTGCGCGTCGGTGAGCTGGCCCTTGCCGCCATAGATCACGCGCGCCTCGGCGATCTGCGAATGGCGGATCGAATTGTCGCGGGCAATGTCCTCGGGGCGGATCAGGCCGGTGATGATCAGCTCGCGCATCTCGAAATTCACCCGGACTTCCTGGCGGCCCTTGATCATCAGATTGCCATTGGGAAGCACCTGCGTGACGATGGCGGCCATCGTCATGTTGATGGTCTCCGAGCGGGCGGTGGTGCCGCCGCCGGCATATTTCGAACCCGAATTGGTCTCGAGCGCGGCATTGGCGTCGGCGCCGAGCAGCTTCTTCACCGGGCTGATGCCGAGCAGGCCGCCCAGGCCGCCGCTCTCGCTGCCGCCGCGGGTGCGCGAGGTGTTGTTGCCCAGGTCCGCCTTGTCGGCGATGTTGATCCGGATCGTCAGGATGTCGCCGGTCTTGTTCGCGCGCTGATCGCGGAACAGCGCGCCGGCCCCGGTGCGGAACAGCGAGGCGCTGCTGCTGCCCTGCGGCTGTGGCTGAACTGCGACGGTGCTGCCGCTGCGGATGCGATCAGCCGGCATCGCGAGCGACGGCTCGACCTCCGCCACCTCGACCGGCTGGATCTCGGAAAGCTTGGGGGCCTTGCCCACCTGCTTCAGCCGCCCGACGGCACCGCAACCCGAAAGCGTGGCGCAGATGGCCATCGCGAGAATGATCTTGCGCATGATAGCTTCCCTCAAGGCGTGACGATGCGCACGGCGCCGGTGGCCTCGACGACCCCGTCCAGCGTGCGATTGGTTGCATTGGCGACGACCCGGACGGCCTCGCCCTTCGAGCCGCCACCGAGCGCGCGGCCCGCCGCGGTGATGATCAGCGGGCCGCTGACGATCCGGATCGTCACCGGCTCCCCGCGCCGCACCATCTGCGGGCGCATCAGGTCGGCCTGGCGCACCACCGTGCCCGCAGGCAGGTTGCGCGCGGCTTCCATGCCGGCGGCCTGGTCGATGGTGAGCGCGCCGCGCGCGGTGGCGGCGGGGCGCTGCTCGACGGCGAAGTCGCCCGCCTCGATCCGGTCGCCTTTCTGCACGGCGTGGCCGAGCACGGCGACCGGCACCTCCTCGGGGATGCCGAAAGCGAGCAGCGCAAAGCCGACGAGGCCGAGCATCAGCGCAGCTGGCTGGTGGTGGCCAGCATCTCGTCGGCGGTCTTCACGACCCGGCTGTTCATCTCATAGGCGCGCTGCGCGGTGATCAGCGCCGTGATCTCGGCCACGGGATTGACGTTCGAGGCCTCGACATAGCCCTGCATCAGCGTGCCGAAACCGGGATCGCCGGGGGCGCCGGCGATCGGCGCGCCCGAAGCCGAGGTCTCGAGGAACAGGTTGCCGCCCTTGGCCTCCAGGCCGCCTTCGTTGACGAAAGTGGCGAGCTGGAGCTGGCCGAGCGTCTGCGGCGTCGGGTTGCCCGAGAGGACGACATCGACCTGGCCGGTCTTCGAGACATTCACGCTCACGGCGTTCTGCGGCACGGTGATGCCCGGCTGGACCGGGAAGCCGTCGGAATTGACCAGCTCGCCCTGGTCCGACACGCCGAACGAACCGTCGCGGGTATAGCCGGTGGTGCCGTCGGGCAGCGTGATCTGGAAATAGCCATGGCCCTGGATCGCCAGGTCATACTGGTTGTCGGTCTGCTGGGTCGAACCCTGCTCGTTGATCCGGTAGATCGCGCCGGTCTTCACGCCCGAGCCGATCTGGATGCCGGTGGGGCTCATCGTCTGCGCGCTGGTCGCCGAACCGGGGCGCACGACCTGCTCGTAGAGAAGGTCCTGGAACTCGGCCCGCTGGCGCTTGAAGCCGGTAGTGTTCATGTTGGCGATGTTGTTCGAGATCACGTCGACATTGGTCTGCTGCGCGAGCATGCCCGTCGCGGCGATGGAAAGTGTACGCATGGGACTGGTTCCTTATGCTCGATATTGGGGTCAGCCGACCTTGCTCAGCCGGTCGATCGCCGACTTGCGCATGTCGTTCATGCTCTGGGAAAGGTTCTGGCTGGTCTGATAGGCACGCAGGATCTCCACCATGTCGGTGGTTTCCTGGATCGCGTTGACATTGGAGCCTTCGAGGCCGCCGTTCACCAGATGCGTCTGCTCCGACGGGAGCTCGCGGCCGCCGGTGCCGCTGAACAGCCCGTCGCCGCGCGGATCCACACCGGCCTCGTCGAACTGCGTCACGGTGACGCGGCCAAACGGGCCGCCGGGCCCGTTGACCGTGCCGTCCTTGCCGATCGAGATCTGGTTGGCCGCTTCCTGCGGGATGGTGATCGGCTTGCCGCCCTCGCCCAGCAGCTTGTTGCCGGTGGAGGTGGCGAGCTCGCCGGTGGGGAGCATCTTGAGCTGGCCCGCGCGCGTATAGGCAGTGCTGCCGTCGGGCGCCTGGACCGAGAAATAGCCCTGCCCCTCGATCATCAGGTCGAGCGGGTTGCCGGTGGGCTGGAAGCCGCCCTGGCTGAAATCATGGACCGCGCCGTAATCGAGCACGAACGACGTCTGCTTCGCCGGCTTCACCGCGCTGTCCGTCTTCTCGACATATTCGCGGAAGACCGGCTGCTCGCGCTTGAAGCCGACCGTGTTCATGTTGGCGAGATTGTTCGCCGCCACGTCCATGCGACGGCGCAGCGCCGTTTCCTGGCTCAGCAGCACATAGGAAGAAATGTCCACCGGACGTCCCTCAAAAATTCGCACTAGGCAACAATTGCCGGGCGCTGATCCTATAATAGGAGAAAATGCACCGACGCGGTGTCGGCGTGCAGATTTCGGAAGGTCACCAGGGAATGTCGTCTCCGGAAATCATCGAGGAGGGCGCGGAAGCCGCGAAGGCAACCGAGCCCAAATCGAGGAAGAAGCTGATCCTCATCGGTGCCGTGGCCGGCGTGCTGCTGCTCGGCGGCGGCGGCGGCGCGGCCTTCATGTTCTCCGGCCCCAGCGCCAAGGCGGAAGGCGCCAAGGACGCGCATGGCGGCGCCAAGGACGCGGCGAAGAGCGACGGCGGCCATGGCGAGGCGGCAGATGACGCGGGCAAGGGCGCCTTTGTCGATGTGCCGGCGATGCTGGTGAACCTGCGCTCGCCCGACGGGCAGGCCCGCTTCCTGAAGATCCACTTCATGATCGTGCCCGGCGACGGCATCGCGCCGGACGGCCTGAAGGAGAAGCTGCCGCTGGTGCTGGACAGCTTCCAGCCCTTCCTGCGCGAGTTGCGCCCCGAGGACCTGTCCGGATCCGCCGCGGTCTTCCGGATCAAGGAAGAGATGATGGTGCGCGCCACCGCCACGCTCGGCGAGGGGCAAGTGAAGGACATCCTCATCCAGGACCTGGTGCAGCAATGATCGATCTCGAGGATTTCGACCTCCCCGATCCCCCTGCCCCTCCGGGCGAGATGGGCGGCGGCGTGTTCGACCAGGCCGACATCGACGCGCTGTTCGGCGATGTGGGGCCGATCGCCCGCAAATCGGGCCTGCGCGCCGTCATCGAATCCAAGGTCATCAGCCACGAGCGGCTGCCGATGCTCGAAGTGGTGTGCGACCGGGTGGTGCGTTCCTTCGCCAGCTCGATGCGCAACCTCACCTCGGACGGCGTCGACGTGAGCCTGGAGGAAGTGACCTCCACGCGCTTCGGCGAGTTCATGAACCGCGTCGCCCTCCCCGCGATGGTGGGCGTGTTCAAGATCGAGGAATGGGAGAGCTACGGCCTCGTCACCGTCGATTCCAACCTGATCTATTCGGTGGTCGACGCGCTGCTCGGCGGGCGCGGCGGCGGCGGCTCGCCGATGGTGATCGACGGCCGCGCCTTCACCACCATCGAGACCGGCCTGGTCTCGCGCATGCTGACGCTGGCGCTGAACGACTTCTCGGAGGCCTTCGCCCCGATCGAGCCGGTGAACATGAATCTCGAGCGCATCGAGACCAACCCGCGCTTCGCGGCAATCGCCGGCGTGTCCAACATCTGCGCCACCGCGACCTTCCGCGTCGACATGGACGGGCGCGGCGGACGGTTCACGCTGGTGTTCCCCTATGCGACGCTGGAGCCGGTACGCGACAAGCTGCTCCAGCGCTTCATGGGCGAGAAGAGCGGCCGCGATAGCATCTGGGAGGCGCACATGGCCGCCGAGGTGCGCAAGACCAACGTCTCGATGAGCGTGCTGCTGGGTGAGAAGGCGATGTCGATCGCCGACCTGCGCAACCTCGAGATCGGCCAGACCATCGCGCTCCACAAGAGCCCGGACGACGCGCTCGACGTCGCCTGTGGCGGCGTGAAGCTTGCCCAGGGCCAGATCGGCCAGCGCAACGGCCAGGTCGCCGTGCGCCTGATCAACGATGTTTCCTCCGACAAGAAGGTGAAGCAATGAGCATCGCGCTACTCGCCAATGTGCTGACCATCATCCTGTGCATGGCCGTGCTCGTGCAGAGCGTGCGGATGATGAAGAGCCTGCGCACCGTGAAGGACGGCGCGCTCACCCAGGTGGTCGAGGCCCTGCAGGTCGCCACCGTCCAGGCCCGCGCCGTGCTTTCGGACATGAAGCACACGCTGGGCACCGATTGCGCCCGCCACGCCCAGCTGGTCGAGCGCGCCCGCGAACTGCGCGACGAGCTGAGCCTGATGACCGGCATCGCCGACGCCGCCGCCGAGCGGATCGTCAACGCGGTCAGCATGGCCAATGCGCAGCGCGACCAGGAGGAAGACGAGCAGGGGGCCGAAGCCGAAGGCGACGCCCCGCTGGCGGAGGCCGCGTGATGGCGCGCCCCTCGCTCCTCCTGCTCACTGCCGGGGTGACCGGGCTCGCGGTGGTCGCCAATGCGGCCACGATCGCGACCGGCCAGCAGGAGGCCGACCAGACCCGGCTCGGCAACGCGATCACGCAGGACTTGAGCGATCGCGACGTCGCGGCCGCGCGCCGCAAGCGCGGGCTCGACCTGCGCGAGCAAGCGGCCAAGGCCGCCTCGGCCCGGCTCGCCGCCGATGTGGAGGCGCGCCGCAAGCAGGACGAAGCGCAGCAACCGGCCGGCATGGGCCCGGGCGGCGCTCCCGGCGCGCCTTCGCCGGCGGACTCGCAGTTCGACGAATTGGCCCGGATCTATCAGGCGATGAAGCCCAAGGCCGCCGCGGTGGTCTTCGAGCAGCTCGACATGGAAGTGCAGATGAAGGTCGCGCAGCGGATGCGCGAGCGATCGACCGCGATGATCATGGCGGCGATGTCGCCCAAGGGCGCCGCGGCGCTGAGCATGGCGATGGCCCGCCGCAACGCCGTGCATCCGCAGGCGCAAGCGGCCATCCGCCCCCAGCCCGGCCAGGCGCTGGCCCCGGCCGCGACCGCGCGCCGCTGACGCCGGCACGGAAAGGGCCGCCCCGGCGTGCTGCCGGGGCGGCCCTTTCCTGATTCCGGGACATCCGATCAGCTGGTGCGCGCGTCGACTTCGACGATCAGCACGCGGACCAGGTCCGGCTCGGCGGCCTTGAGCGCGGCGGTGAGGTCGTGATCGAGCCGCTGTGCGTCGACCGCCCGCAGTGCCGACGCGTTGAGCCGGGCGAAATCCAGCCCCGCCGCCACCGTCGCGGCGCGCAGTACCGGCATTTCGCTCTTCAGCTTGGCCGCGACTTCCGCGGTGCCCGCATCGATCACCAGCTTGAAGCGCAGCGCGCCGTTGACGCGATCGGCATCGACGATCGGCACGGTGACTTCCTCCATGGGCACCAGCTGCAAGCCTTCGCCCGCGACGGCGCCGCCGCCCGAAGCCTGCGCACCACCGACCGGCAGCGGCAATGCCGCAAGACCGAGCGCCACCAGCGTTTCGCGTCGCAAAATCCCGTCCTCCGATATCGGCACCCGGCGCCCGCACCGGGCACCCATCCCTCTATAATAGAATGGAATGAGCGAGCAGGTGACGAGTTGAGCCACGATCAGCGCCCGAGAAAGATGCGTGTCGTCCAGGACGGAGGCCATCCCAATGTGCGGATGACCATCGAGGACACCGCCGAAACCGTGCGCCCGCCGGCGCCTGCGCCCGCTCCGGCGAAAGCCGCGTTGCCGATGCTGCACGCCATTCTCTTCCTGCTCGCCTGCATCGGCGGCGGCATCGCCGTCGTCGCGATCCGGCCATTCGGGCTCGGCTGATGCGCAGTCTGTTCCTGGTTCTCGCCGCGGGCGCCACAGCCGCGCCCGCCGCCACGACGCCCGCCCCGCACGGCACGCCCGCGCCGGCGGCGACGCCTGCCCCCACCGCCCCTCCGGCCGCCGCCGGCGCGGGCGTGCCGTGC
>NZ_SCMK01000046.1 GCF_005503355.1 Sphingomonas sp. 1F27F7B | reverse complement strand
CCGGCCAACGTGCCTGGGGGCATGCCCCCAGGCACGTTGCCATCCCATCAACCAACCATCATGAAGGAGCCGGACTCTACCTCTGAGTGGTAACAATCAGGGGCGCACGTCAACGGCAGCGACGGCCGCCGCTGCTGTCCTTGTCGATCGCCCGGCCGAGCAGCGCGCCGCCCAGGGCGCCGAGCAGCGTGCCGGGGGTGCGATCGCCGTAGCGGTCGATGCTGCGGCCGACCAGCGCGCCGGCGACACCGCCGATCAGCAGGCCCGTGGTGCCGTCCGAACGGCGGCAATAGTTGCGGCCGTCGCGCCCGCGCCAGCTCGGGCCGTCATAATAGCCGCGATCGTCATAGCCCCGGTCATAGCCACGACGGTCATAGCCGCGGTCATAGCCGCGCTCGTAGCGACCATCGTCGCCCCGGTAACCGTCATAGCGCTGCGCCATCGCGGTCGAAGGCAGGGCGGGAAGGGCAACGGCCATGGCCGCGAGGCCCAGAAGCATCTTACGCATGATCTCTTCTCCTCCTTTGGCCGGTGGCTCGGCACCGGGAACGAGGATGGGTCTAGGCGATTCGGCCTGATGCGATGCTGAACTCGCCTTGCAGCTTGCGTTCACGTAACGAATCGCACCGGCTCAGGCGCCGGGCATCATCCGGCCGCGCAGGTCGGGCACCGCGAAACTCGTCTTGCCGTCGCCGCCCCATATGTCTCCGATCGCCTGGAACAGCGTCGGATAGTCGGAGATCGCCAGCACGCTGCCGTCGCATGCCGCCCAGCCCTGCGGGATCTGCGCACCGGCATAGGCCGTCACCTGCCCGGCATAGGCGCCGCTCGCCGGCGGCTCGCCATTGCCGTTCCCGGGGGCGAGGGGACCACCGGTGTTGATGATATAGTTCAGGCCCAACCCGTCGATGGTGCCCGACACCTTCTGGCCCAGCGCCATGCCCGGCCCGATGCCCACCGGCGCCGCGCCCTCCAGGCTCGGCAGCTGGAAAGTTGTGGTGCCATTGCCGCCGAACGCGGTACCGATCGCCTCGAACAGCGCGACATTCTGCGAGATCGCCAGCATCGCGCCGGCGCACGGTGCCCAACCGGCCGGCACCATGTTCCCGCCAAAGGGCATCACCGCGCCCGGCATCGGCGCCGCGCTGCCCGCATTCGTCGCGATCAGCCAGGTGAGGACGAGCGCGCCCGGCCGCATCCCGCCCACCGGCGCGCCGCCGATCGCCACGCGTGCGTGCAGATCGGGCACGCCGATGTCCATCATCCCGTCGCCGCCGAAATTGGTCCCGATCACCGCCGCCAGCGGCTGGTTCTGCATGATCGGCAGCGTGCCGCCGGTGCACGGCCTGGCGCCATAGGCCGGATAGCTCCCGGCGAAGCTCTCGATCATGCCGATCGTGAATTGCGCGGGCGCGGGGCCACCCTGCGGGAAGACGCCGTTCATCACCAGCAGCTGCTGCATGCCCGAAGGCGGCGGCGGGCCGGGCCGGAATTCCTCCTCCGCCAGCACCGGCGGCACGGGCTTCGGCGCCCCGCCGCCGAACAGCCGCGCCAGCAATGCCAGCAATGCCTTGAGCCAAGCCCACATCGGTGCCTCCCCGCCCTGCAAGACACGCGACTATCCGCGCGCGATCGCAGCCGGGCAGCCCCCATATGGGAGCGAACCGAACCGAAGCGGTGCAAAGCAATGGCGATGCGCGCTTGCCGGGATAAGGGTGTTTGCCACAATCCCGTCGTCATCCCCGCAGAGGCGGGGATCCAGGGTAATGCGGGATATCGGCACCACCGCGCGAACGCCGTCCGGAGAGGGCAACACCCCGCCACCTCGGCGCGGCGCCTGGCCCTGGATCCCCGCCTGCGCGGGGATGACGATGGCTAATCAGATGCCTGCTTGCATTCTCGACCTAGCCCAGGGCCGCCTTGAGCTTGGCGAAGAAGCCGGTCGCCTGGGGGCATTCGTCGCCGGTCTCGGTCGCGCGGAATTCCTCGAGCAGCTCGCGCTGCTTCGCGGTCAGCTTGGTCGGCATCTCGACGACGAGCTCGACGACCAGGTCGCCGCGCCCGCGCCCCTGCAGCACCGGCATGCCCGCGCCGCGCTGGCGCACCTCGCGGCCGCTCTGCGTGCCCGGCGCGATCTTCACGACATGCTTTTCGCCGTCGAGCCCGGGCAGGACGATCTCGCCGCCCAGCGCCGCAGTGGTGAAGCTGATCGGCGCATGGGCGAACAAATTGGTGCCCTCGCGCTCGAAGATCGCGTGCTTCTTGACGTGCAGGAAAATGTAGAGATCGCCCGCCGGCGCGCTGCGCGCGCCCGCTTCGCCTTCGCCCTGCAGGCGGATCCGGGTGCCTTCGTCCACGCCCGGCGGCACGTTGATCTTGAGCGTCTTGGTCTTGTCGGTCCGGCCCTCGCCGCGGCAGTCGCGGCAGGGCTGCTCGATCACTTCGCCGGCGCCGTGGCAGACCGGGCAGGTCCGCTCGACCATGAAGAAGCCCTGCTGCGCGCGGACCTTGCCATGGCCGCCGCACTGCTTGCACTGGTTCACGGGGGTGCCGGGCTTGGCGCCGGTGCCATCGCAGGTATCGCAATGCCCGGAGACGTCGACGGTAATCTCGCTGGTCTTGCCGTGAAAGGCTTCCTCCAGCGTGATCTCCATGTCGTAGCGCAGGTCGGCGCCGCGCCGCACCTGGCGCCCGCCGCCGCGGCCGCCGCCCATGAACTCGCCGAACACGCTTTCGAAAATGTCGCTGAACGCGCCGAAATCGGGCTGGGCACCATGGCCGCCGCCGCCCATGCCGTTCTTGAAGGCCGCATGCCCGAACCGGTCATAGGCCGCGCGCTTCTGGGGGTCCTTCAGGCAGTCATAGGCTTCGTTGATCGCCTTGAACTTGGCCTCATGCTCCTTGCACCCGGCATTCTTGTCCGGGTGATATTTGATCGCGAGCTTGCGATAGGCGGACTTGAGCGTGACCTCGTCCGCAGTGCGCTCGACTTCGAGCAACTCGTAATAATCGACTTCGGTGGTCATTCAAAAAGCCCTCTCCCCGTCAGGGGAGCATTGGGTCGATCATGCCCCCGGCATGATCTGAACAGCACGGGGTGCTGTTCACCCAATGCTGGTCGGGAGAGGGGCACGCCGCTGGAAAGCATCCGCATCGCCACCCCGTCTCCCCCTCTCCCCGGCCCTCTCCCCGCATGCGGTGAGAGGGAGGGGACGTTCGTTACGCCTTGTTGTCGTCCACCTCGGAGAACTCGGCGTCGACGACTTCCTCGCCGCCGGCCTCCGAACCCGCCGCCGCGCCGGCGCCCGCCTGGGGCGACGCCTGCTCGGCGGCCTGCTTCTCGTAGATCGCCTGGCCGAGCTTCATCGCCACCTGGGCGAGGTTCTGGCTCTTGGCCTGCATCTCGTCGGCGTCGCCGCCGTCGACCGCAGCCTTGGCTTCGGCCACCGCCGCCTCGATCTCCGCCTTCAGCGAGGCGTCGACCTTGTCGCCATTTTCCTGGAGCTGGCGCTCCGTCGTGTGGATCAGGCTCTCGGCGTTGTTCTTCGCCTCGGCCGCGGCGCGACGCTTCTTGTCCTCTTCGGCGAAGCTCTCGGCGTCGCGGACCATCTGCTCGATGTCGCTGTCCGAAAGGCCGCCCGAGGCCTGGATGCGGATCTGCTGCTCCTTGCCGGTGCCCTTGTCCTTGGCCGACACGTTGACCAGGCCGTTGGCGTCGATGTCGAAGGTCACTTCGATCTGCGGCACGCCGCGCGGCGCCGGCGGGATGCCGACCAGGTCGAACTGGCCGAGCAGCTTGTTGTCCGCCGCCATTTCGCGCTCGCCCTGGAAGACGCGGATGGTCACCGCCTGCTGATTGTCATCAGCGGTCGAATAGACCTGCGACTTCTTGGTCGGGATCGTCGTGTTGCGGTCGATCATGCGCGTGAACACGCCGCCCAGCGTCTCGATGCCGAGCGACAGCGGCGTCACGTCGAGCAGCAGCACGTCCTTAACGTCGCCCTGCAGCACGCCGGCCTGGATCGCCGCGCCGATGGCGACGACTTCGTCCGGGTTCACGCCGGTGTGCGGCTCCTTGCCGAAGAACTCCTTCACGATCTGGCGGACCTTCGGCATGCGGGTCATGCCGCCGACCAGCACCACTTCGTCGATCGCCGAACCCTTGACGCCGGCATCGGCCAGCGCCTTGCGGCACGGCTCGAGCGTGCGCTGGATCAGGTCCTCGACGAGGCGCTCCAGCTCGGCGCGGTTGATCGTCTTCACCAGATGCTTCGGCCCATTGGCGTCGGCGGTGATGAAGGGCAGGTTCACTTCGGTGGTCTGCGCCGAGGAAAGCTCGATCTTCGCCTTCTCGGCGGCTTCCTTCAGCCGCTGCAGCGCGAGCTTGTCCTTGGTGAGGTCGATGCCCTCGGCCTTCTTGAAGTCCTCGGCCAGGAACTGCACCAGCTTGGCGTCGAAGTCCTCGCCGCCCAGGAAGGTGTCGCCATTGGTCGCCTTCACTTCGAACACGCCGTCGCCGATCTCGAGCACCGAGATGTCGAACGTGCCGCCGCCAAGGTCATAGACCGCGATCGTCTTGCCGTCGTTCTTCTCGAGGCCGTAAGCGAGCGCCGCCGCCGTTGGCTCGTTGATGATGCGCAGCACTTCCAGGCCCGCGATCTTGCCGGCGTCCTTGGTCGCCTGGCGCTGCGCGTCGTTGAAATAGGCCGGCACCGTGATCACCGCCTGGGTGACGTTCTCGCCGAGATAGGCCTCGGCGGTTTCCTTCATCTTCTGCAGGATGAAGGCCGAGATCTGGCTCGGCGAATAGTCCTCGCCGCCCGCCTTCACCCAGGCGTCGCCATTGGCGCCGCGCACGATGGTGTAGGGCACCAGCTCGGTGTCCTTCTTGGTGACGGGATCGTCGAAGCGGCGGCCGATCAGGCGCTTCACCGCGAAAACCGTGTTGTCCGGATTGGTCACCGCCTGTCGCTTGGCCGGCTGGCCGATCAGGCGTTCGCCGTCCTTGGCGAAGGCGACGATCGAAGGCGTGGTACGCGCGCCTTCAACATTCTCGATGACCTTGGGCTTGCCGCCCTCCATCACTGCCACGCAGCTGTTGGTCGTCCCCAGGTCGATACCGATAACTTTAGCCATGGTCCCTCGTTGGCCCCCAGTTCAAAATCAAAAACTTGGCCCCCACGCCCCTGCTTGGAGGCAGCACGGAGAACCGGTCACGCTGCCGGATATAGGTGCGCATGCGCTTGCCGCAAGAAGCAGGGCTTTCTAGAGGGTTCTCGAAATGGGAGTAGGGCGGATGCGGCATTTCTCGGCGATCGTTACGGTGGCGGCACTTTCGGCCTGCTCGCCGGCGGGCGAGCTTTCGGCGGGCAATGCCTGGGTCCGGCTGCCCGCCGTCGCCGGCCAGCCGGGGGCGGCCTATTTCACCGTGCAGGGCGGTGCGAAGGCCGACACGCTGCTCTCCGTCTCCTCACGGGCCGCGCTCAAGGCGGAGCTGCACGAGAGCACGAAGGGCGACCATGGCATGATGTCGATGGCCCCGCTGAAGGACGTCGCGGTGCCGGCCGGCGGCAAGCTCGCATTCGCGCCGGGCGGCCGCCACGTGATGCTGTTCTCGATCGGGCCGGCGGTGAAGCCCGGCCAGACGGTGCCGCTCGAACTGTCCTTCGCCAGCGGCAGGACGATCGAGCTCGACGCGAAGGTGATCGGCGCGGGCGATCCGGCACCGGCAAGCTAGGGTGAGGGGCTGATCTTCGTCGAAGTGAATTACGACTATCCGCGCCTGTTCGGGTCCAGCTTCATGGGCCCGGCCCGGCTCCACTACCTCGCGTCCTTCATCGCGCGCGACCGGCACGACTTCTCGCAGCTCTTCGATCCGCCGCCACGCGACAAATATACCAGCCGAGCCGGTCCGCTCCCGGAGAGGGAGATTGCGCTTCACTCGCCGCCGATCCGCGCTATCCTCCCCTCCTTTCCGTCAAACCGAGCGAGGCCCGCACGCATGCCGCAAGTCCTGGACCGTTTCCGCTCCTCCACGCTCGGCTGGCTGATCGGCACGCTCGCGGGCTGGGGCACCTGCTTCCTGCTGCTGGTCGGGCTGATCGGCACCTTCTATTTCCTCGCCCAGGGCATGCTCGCCGGCGCCGCCTGGGTCGCGCCGCTGCTGTTCGTCGTCGCGATCGTGGTGCTGCTCCTCAAATGGTTCGAAAATCTCGGCATCGCCTATGAGATCACGGAGGATCGGCTGATCCTCCACAAGGGCATCCTGCGGAAGTCGATCGACGAGATCGAGCTCTATCGGGTGAAGGACGTCCGCATCGACTTCTCGATCGTCAACCAGTTGGCGGACATCGGCACGATCAGCATAGCCTCGTCAGACGAGACCACGCGCGACGCCCCGCTGGTGATCCGCGACGTGGCGCAAGCCCGTGCCCGCCGCGAGAAGCTTCGCGAGCTGGTCAACACCGCCCGCCGCACCCGCGGCGTGCGCGAGATCGACATGCACGGCGACCCCGCCGAACCGCCGCTGGGCTAGGGTCAGGACTCATTGGTCATAGCCAGAAGATGATGGTGGCGGCGAGCGCGATGGCGGAGAAGAAGGTGGTGGGGCAGCGGTCGTAACGGGTAGCGACGCGGCGCCAGTC
>NZ_SCMK01000045.1 GCF_005503355.1 Sphingomonas sp. 1F27F7B | reverse complement strand
CTTCAAGATCGCGATGATCTGCTCTTCGCTGAACCTGCTGCGCTTCATTCTCGTCCGACTCCTTTGCGTCGGACTCTACTCAAAATCGGTCACATTCCAGGGGCGCACGTCAGTTCAGGCAGGATGCTGCTCGGCGAGGACAGTCAACATTGGACCCCGATTTTCGGAGTGCTTTGCATCATCCCAAAGGAGGTGGGCATTGGCAGAAGGAGAAATATAATAATAATAATACGTGCAAAAATTAGGCATAGAAATGAATCTCTATCAGAAATACGCCACGTCTATAAATAAATATCTAATATACGATGTTAATGTTTGCCATTCTATTTCAAATTCTTGCAGAATCTCCCACAATTCATGCTCAATACATTAACCTAGAATTTTATATTCACATAGCATTGATCATACTGAATACAAATAGCTGTATTGTTCTATAAAGCTATCGGCACAGGATACATCAACTATAATCTCAAACTTTAAGTCAAAAATCCGAGGGACGGCATAAATTATTTTCATACTGTATTTTCCAAATGCCAGTATTCTACCATTGGAGTTTCTATCGATAACAACGCGCAATTCACCATCATCAGATACCGGAAAAATCCAATCAGAATTTCTCGCATAATTAGACCAATCTTTAATGAACTCCACAAAATCTACCAATCCTCTTACGTTAAAACCGGAGTTTCTTATAGATATATCAAAACTATTTCGGTCATACTCCGGATTCTTATCCCGGGTAAATTCTATTGAAATTCCATTGGTTTGAATGTCGCCTTCTTTCTTGAATGTTATCCTGTCTTTACCTTCGGACGACAAAAATATTATATCCTGGGATTGTGCCATTAGCGCCTCCTTCCTTCCGGATTTCCTTTAGGTCGCCGCGAATGCTCTTCCGCTCGGTTTACGTTTCTTTCTCCCTCGTGCGGGGTTCTATTCCTGGCCTGATGTCCTCCCTGATCACTTCCAGGGCCTCGATCTGGAATCGGCTCGTCAGGATCGGGGTTCGAACCTTCTGTTCGTCGCCACTCCGATCTACGCCGGTCCACCTCTGCAGGATGCCATGGGTCACCTTTAAGGGCAGGCGAAGGCGCTCTATCGGCCGAACGGTCGGGAGATGAAGATTCATTCTGCTGCGGCTTTGGGGTTGGCGGCAACCCAATCACGGGCTCGGGAGATGAGAGTACTCGTCTTATCGCCTCACGGACAGCCCAGCGTGTGCCCTGGGTAACAACGGTTCTACAGGGGGCGTCGGCAGCACAGCGTATCGCTGCTCTAATGATTAGCCCCCCGGCTATAACACACGGACCGGCGAGAGGTCCGATACATTCTCCGGTGGGATCGGTATGATTTATGGGATCATCCGCAACATAAGCGTACAGATTAATCTGATCGGCATAGCCAATCGGATCGGTCTGCAAGAAACGCCCAAGCGTGGGCGAATAGATGCGGGCCTTGTAGTGGTACATGCCCAGTTCGGGGATCCACGCCTGGCCAGTATACTGGAAACGCCCGCTATTGCCGCTGGCAGGGATGCCATATTCGTCATAGCTGTTCACCGCGATGCGGTTGCCGCTTCCGTCGGTCAGCGCGATGATCGAGCCTTGATGATCCGCGAACAGGTAGCGCGGCGAAGTGTTGGCTCCGCTGAACTCCACCATCGGATCATCCACGCCGTCAGCAGCACCGTGCACATAGCGCTTCAGCAGATTGCCGGAGCCGTCATACTCGGCTGTCAGAGCATCGCCGTCGTATAGGAAGCGCGTATCGCTGACCCCGCTCCGGTAGACTTGGTACAGGCGGCCAAGCGGATCGTAGACCAGCGCAACACCCGCCGAGGTCGCCGTCAACCGGTTCTCGACGTCATAGGCGAAGCTGCTGCTGCCGTCCGAGATCAAATTGCCATTCGAGTCGTAGGCGAACGCCGCACCACCCGCGCCAGTATATTGATTGA
Organism: Sphingomonas sp. 1F27F7B; assembly: GCF_005503355.1. GTDB lineage: Bacteria > Pseudomonadota > Alphaproteobacteria > Sphingomonadales > Sphingomonadaceae > Sphingomonas. The sequence goes on along the minus strand of NZ_SCMK01000045.1, from coordinate 7,234 downwards.
GCCCATTCGCGGCATAGTTCCGATCAACGTTGACGTAGCCGGTGAAGCGATAGTCATCATTGTCGCGCGCGCGGCTGACGATCTGGCTTGCCGGATTATAGCCTAATGTCGTGGAGACATTCGCGGCGCTTGAAGAATAGTTATCCTTGTAGCTCGTCAGGCGCGAGATGCCGTCATAGCCATAGTTGGTGCCGAACCCCCAGGAGGCCGCCGACTGGATATACCGATAGAGCGTGGAAACGCGCCCGACCGCATCATAGGGGGGATAGAAGAGCCCGATAGTTCCATCGAGATCGGTATAATATAGTCGATCCAGACCATCGCGATAATAGTTCACGAAGTGACCATCGGGATGCGTCACGCGAATACGATTGCCATTGGCGTCATAGTCATAGGTCAGCTGGCGCGACGTACCAGCCATGCTGGTGGTGCTCGAAGTCTGACGGCCAAATCCGTCCCACGCGCTCAGGACGGCATCGGTGCCGCTATTGCTGTCGAACCGCGCCGCGGTCTGCAGCCCGCGCAGGTCGTAGGCGTAATAGACCCCACGCGCGCCACCATTGGGATACGTCTTGCTGACTACCCGATTGAGCGCGTCATAAGCATAGTTGATCGTCCGTCCGTCGCGCTTGCGCAGACTCGTGCGGTTGCCGTTCAGATCATAGCCATATTCCTCGCGGTCATTGGTATTGACTGCACCCGCAGTCGCCAGCGCATTGGCCGGGGTCGAGGGGGTGTAGCCGCCCGGCGCACTCGCCGAAGGAAATTGCCACTGCGCCTGGCGATCGAGGCCGTCATAGACCAGTCGCGCCTTGTTGCCGTTCGCGTCGACGACATATTCCTGCTTGCCGTTGGCCGTGTAGCTGTAGGTGACATAGGCCTGTTCCAGGGGCGTACCCACCGCCTTGCGCACCTGGAGCAGCTGGCCCGCCGCATCATAGGTGTTCTTCGTGATCCGGTCCGCACCCTGGCTTCCGGGCGTACCCAGAACGCAGGCGCTCGCGGGCAGCGAGCTGAACGCGGCGGGATTCATCCGCACCGCCGTGCATTCGAGCCGCCCATCGAGATCATAGCTATATTGCGTCACCTGATAGGTGACGCCGCCCGACGAGACATCCTCGCGCACCTTGCGGTCCATCGCGTCATAGCTCGTATCGACCTGGCTGAAGACCTGGAAGCCGCTCGTTCCGTTCCACACGGGCCAGGCAGCGGGCGCCACCGCCTCCGATTGCCAATCCGTCAGCTGGCCCTTCTCGACACGCGTCAAGCGCCCGGCAGCGTCATAGGCGTTTCGCACCGCCAGATGGTGCAACGACCCAGAGCCATCCGGGTCCGGTGCAATCGTACCCGTCACGCGCCCCACGGTGTCGTAACGCGTGGAACTGGTGAAATCGGAAGGCAGCATCTGGGCGAGAGCTGCGGCGGGGAAAAGGGCCAGCGAGGCGAGCAGCCCCAGCAACAAACGGTTCATGCCATCCCCCTCAGTTGCAGGCTGCCAGGCCCGCACGCGGCGCCGTGGTCCAGATCTTGTTGCCATGTTGATCATAGCCGAAGCAGGTGCGCAGAGGCGCGCCGCCGGCGCTCACCGCCGTCCCTCGCACACGCAGATTGTTGGCGGTGCCGTCGGGGCCATATTCGAACGTGGTGGTGGTGATCTGCGCGCCGGTATCACATGCCGGCGTCGAGGACGGTCGCCCGGTTCCGGTCCCGGCGACACTCTGGCAAACCGTCGCCGACGTTCGCACCCAGACCGGCGTGTCGGACGGAACCAGCCCGCTGCCGTTCGAGACATAGGCGTATCTCTGCGCATAGGTGTAGAGCTTCAGTGCCCTGGCCGCGCCGCTGGTCGGCGGCGGGCTGATCTCCCATTCGGGCTCGCCGAAGCTCGTATAGCCGAAATGCGTCACATTGCCGTTGGCATCCAGGGTGCTTTCGGGCTTGGTGCAGTGATTGGGATACCAAAGGCAGGGAGCGTAGGACACAACTAGCGTGGCGTTGCCCAACGGGCTGCCCGGCTTGGGATGCCGCACCGCGCTGCCGATCAGGCCGTTGGCCCCAAAGGTCACGTCGGTGCGCATGCCCTCCGGATCGGTGTAGTAGCGCAGCGGCAGGACGACGCACCGGTCATATTCCGTGGCAGGCAGTGCGGCTGCCACCACCGGATCGCAATATTCATAGGTCGTCGTGCGGCCCAGCTCGTCCGTCACGCTGACCGGCCCAGGCGTGATCTGGTAGATGCGGACGAAGCCGCCGCCGCCCGGATCCCCCGGATCGCCTGGATTGGGAAGTGTCTCTTCCTGTCCCGAATTATAGCCCGGCGTCAGCGTACGCGGCAGCATCGGCACACCATATTGGACCGAGACGGTGCGGCCTTGCCCATCGGTCACGACCCCGCCCGCGATCTGGTTGATCGTGCCGTTGGTCTGGCCGACAATGTCGGTATAGTCGTAATAATAGGTCTGGCCGTCGGCGAACTGCTGGAAATAAACCACATCGTGGACGTCATCCGCAGAAATGGTATCTCCATAGGTATTTGTGAGATAGGGTGACGAGGCGCCGGGCTTTACGAAACCTATGGTCTTCCCAGTTCCCGATGTTCCGTAGCTATACGCCCAAGTGGCATTGGCCGGATCCGTGACGCCGGTGAGCACCACGCCCGAGGCATAGCCATAGGCATAGGTCGCGGCGCGCACGCCGGCCGGGCAGATATTCCCCGAAGGCTTCGGGGTGACCGCCAGGTTGAGCACACAGGCCTTGCTGACATTGGCGCCCGCATATTCGAACAGCAGCGCATAGCCGCGATTGCTCGACACGCTGCGCAGCCGGGTCGTGTTGACCCCGCCGCCCGGCAGCTGGTCATATTCGAATTTCAGGACGGTCCCGTCCGGCTCCACGATCTTCGATGCAAAGGCGCAGCGCTGATAGGTCATGCAATCGCCGCTGTTGATCGGCCGGAAGGTGATGAGCGTTCCGTCGGTCTTCTGCAGCGTGTACACCGCAGTGCCGGACGAACGGTCGCCCGTATATGTCAGCCAGCTGACCGGCCCCTTCGAAGTGCCCCCGAAGACAGTCAGGCTTGCGCGCCCGTCAAAGGCTTCCGCACCGCCGCCCGTATAGGCGGTCAATCGATAGTCCGGGCCGGAGCCCTCATAACGCCCTGCGGTGATGTCGATGCGCTTCTCGACGATGTACATGTCCCAGTTGTGGGTGAAGTTGCCGAAGGGCAGCCCGTGGGTCATCGGGCCCTGGCGCGGCGTGCGGGTGAGCGCCAGGGCACTCCCCTCCTCGCCGATCGACACATCGGTCTGCGAGAAATTATACTTCCCGCTGCGCAGGTCCACCCCACCCTTGGTGACGAGGATATGGTCCGCCGGCGCACTCGCATAGGCCTGCGCATTGACGCTGGTCTGGCCGAACGCCGTGCTCGAACAGGCCAGCTGCGCGAATGCAGCCATGCCGATCGCAGCTGCACGCGAGGCGTGGAGACGGATTTTCCGCGGGTTTCGGTTAGCGCGCACGCGTCCTCCATATGGATCTGAGCAAGAAGCCGGGCTGGCGCACATGGCGTGGCCGCGCCTCCGAGCGGAGGCTTCATCCCGGGAAAGCAAGGAATTCAGTAGGGGCGGCAATGCCCCGCAACAGGATCAGGGCGTACGGGTGACGTTCACGTTGGTGCGGTTGCCCGCCTTGTCATAGGCATAGTTGGAAGTGGCGTTGCTGCTGGCATCGCCCTTCTGCTCGACCTTCACCAGCCGGCCCAGATCGTCATAGCTGTAATTGACCGTCTCGTTCATCGGTGCTGACGAGGAAGCCGAAGCCGACAGCACGGCAACGCCGACAGCGATGAACGAAATCGGTAGAATCAGTTGCTTCAGATATCGCATACACGCCCCCTTTGCATGCTCAGATTGAAAGTCGTTCCGACTCCCGGCGGATACGCCGCGCCTCACTGACATTTCCAAAACGCGTGAAATATGTTTCCAGAATATGTCAAATACTGCAAATGTAACCGATTCCGTGGCACCTCGCAGATTGCTTCCAGAAGCGCTTGGCACGCGCCGGCGCGCAACCGCTGCCGGCAATCGAGCCGACGCGGCTGTGATAAGCCGCACGTTGTCAGGTCTTTTCAGCTTCGACGCCCAACTGAAGGAAGGTCTGCATTCCGCATCCGCTCTTCTGGCGGCTGTCAGTCTGCAACCGGCCCAGATTCTGCCGTTCGGATGGATGGGTCAGAACGGCCGGTACTGAGGCGGAAGCCGTCAGGCCGCCTCTATTGCGTCTGCGGCCTAGTCTCGCTGTGAGTGCACAGCACGATTATCTTGCCACTGTTCGAGCCCCCGCTATAGGCTTGCCCGCTCGCGGCTATGGCGAAATTGGTAGACGCAACGGTTTTAGGTACCGTCGGGCAACCGTGGGGGTTCGAGTCCCTCTAGCCGCACCATCCCCTTCTCTATCAGCGCATGAAGATGCGCCACGGCAGGCTTGCAGGGCTGGAACCGGCCCGACCTGCCGTCGCGAAGAGTGGCCTGTAGAGGTCACTCGGTGGCCATCAGGAACCCGGACGGGGGACGGCCATCGCCAACGAAACGCATTCACCTTGCTTCGTATTTTACTCTTCTGCCCCCTGCCCTGGCTCCACTCACCGGGCCATTCATCTGCTTCTTCATAGGTGAGCTTTAGGCTGAGCCAGCCTCGGGTAAACCCAGCTCGCTTCCGCGCTGCACTTGTGCAGCTCCGCTCCCTTCGGGCTAGTGGGGTGTGACCCTCGGCTTTTGGGCTCGGCCCCTTTGCTCCCCATGAAGCCGCTGGATGGCCCGGCGGCGGAACCGAAGGAGCAGATCATGACCAAGCAACGCAAACTTCCCGGCATCAAGCCGACCCACCGCATCTATCTCGTCACCGGCGAGGGCAAGTCCGCCTTCTGGACGCCCATCGGCGCCGCCTGGCCCAACCGCGACGGCGAAGGTTTCTCACTCCAATATGATGCCCTGCCGCTCGGCGGGCGTACCGTAATGCGCCGCATCACCGAGCGCCCAGCGAAGGAAGCGGAGGCCGCCTAAGGCCTCCGCTGGCGGCGGCTCACCACCGCCGCCGCGTCGCCGCGATGATCTGCGCGATCGCCGCGAGCATGTTGGCGCAGGCATTGATGATGAAACTGATGTCGATGGTCGTCATGGGTTCCTCCCTGTTTCTTCCCGCGCGAAATTGCGTGAGACGAGGAAGGCAGAAGCCGACCGCCCAAGCCCGCCGGGCACAGGCCGCATGACATGCGCCGCTATGCGGGGCGAAGCTGCACGAAGGAAGCGAGCCGCCTTGCCCGGTGGGCGCGGTCGGCCACAACGAACCGAAGATAGCGTGATTTCGACAGGGATGATTTGGGCGGAACCCACAGGCTATCACCACATGCGTTTAGCGAACTCTCGCTCTTCAACACCCACCGCATCGAGGTAGATCGAGGTGGTGTCCGGCGATGCGTGCCCCATCCAGCGCTGGATGAGATTGGGCGGCACCGACTTGGATGCGGCACGGATGCCGAACCAATGCGGCAGCCCTTTGCAGCAGGCCATCGGCCCGCGCACTTGCGCCGCCGCGTGCAACCGCTTGATGTGCCGCCATGCGGTGACGCGGTGCATGGGCCAATAGCAATCGCCCGGCGCGACGGGCAGCGCGGCCAACATCATCACCAGTTCCGGCGGCACCGGCACGGCGCGAAAGCAGAGCTTGCGCCGCTTGAGCGTCCGGAACAGGAGCTTACCTCCCCGCCGATCAAGCCGCTCTGGCGTCAGGGCCAGCGCTTCACTGATGCGACAGCCGGTACAGGCGAGAACGTAGCAGAGCGCCCGTAGATCGGCGGGCAGCAGATCGGCCGCCGTCAGGAAACGCCGACGCTCGTCAGCATTCAGGTATTTCCGACGCCCTCGATCGTCATAGACCTGCCAATGTGTGGGCAACTCAGCGGACACGCGCACCCCCTGCAACAGAATGGGCAATAGGGTTGCGGACATAAATTTTCAGTCGGGAACCATTCGCTGGCGGCAACTAGGCCGTCTCATGCCTGTCCGGTTCGGAGCACCGGGGCTGGGAAGCTGAAATCCGGACGAATCAACGAATCTGTCGGCAGCCGTTCAACAGCTGAGGTCAAGTGATGAGATTTGGAGGACTATAGCTACCATCTATTTAGCATTTTGATCGTAAACGGTAGAATAAATAGCGCGGCAAGCAACCATGGGGCGGATACGAGTGGATATAATCGCAGGAGTGGCCGAAGCACCCCCAGACTGGGAGCGGTACTGTAACGAGGTCAAGATCGCAGGCCCTTTCGAGAATCGCATCCTCTATGCCATGTGCCGGGATTACCCTTGCCATGACGATTACTACCTGACGGCGGGCAAGGTGACCGCGATTGGGCGTATTTACGCTGCGGCACCTGAACGCGGCGCAGGGGTAGGCCGGACAACGGCTCCTTTGGCGGAAACTATCGCCAACCGGTTGGCCGTATCAGCTTTGGACCAGAAAACTGACGACATCGGCTTTTCCGATCGCTTCTCGCATCAGTTGATGAAGAAGGTAGTCGAGATCCACAAGCTGCTGGTCGACGAGATCGCCGCTGCAACGCGCGAATGGTCCGCAAAGGGCACTGATACAGGTTGGTCGCCGCGCAACCAGGCGTCATTTGCGTCGAAGTATCTTCATTTCCATAGACCGAATGCATTCCCGATCATGGATTCGCTCGCAAGGGCCGGGCTCGCGTGTGCAGGCATAAGAGGAGCGCTCAATACCTACGAACGATTCTGTGAAGGACTACTGCAATATCTTGTTGATCAAGAACCGAACTGGACGCCGCGTAGCATCGATATGATACTCGTTGCCCAGGGCAGAATCCATTCCGATCGAACCCCATCGCGATGCCGACGGTGTAATGTTGAGTTCGTCAGACGGCCGCGCAAGAAAGCTCAGACTTCATCAGCATGATGCTGCATTTCCTTCTCGGGCGGGCCTCCGCTGACCGGGCCGGTTACACCAGGATTGCTGACGTTCGCCGGACCAAAGCCCCTCATCGGAAAGCGCCATACATTCAGGCTCTGCAAGCGTGTTGAGTTGGGCCGCATGCTGAAAGTCCGCTTCTAGGGTCAGGACTCATTGGTCATAGCCAGAAGATGATGGTGGCGGCGAGCGCGATGGCGGAGAAGAAGGTGGTGGGGCAGCGGTCGTAACGGGTAGCGACGCGGCGCCA
>NZ_SCMK01000044.1 GCF_005503355.1 Sphingomonas sp. 1F27F7B | reverse complement strand
CTTCGCGACCGATCTCGTTGGCGATCGACCAGAGGATGATCGGCAGCGCGCCGCCATCGTGGCGATAGGGCCGATCCCAGGGCCCGCGCCGCCGGCGCCGGCCGAAAATGCCGAGCATCGGCAGGATCACGAAGACCAGGATGATGCCCCAGAAGATCAGGCCGACGGGAAAGCCGCCGCCATGGCTCTTCTGCGGCTTCTGGGTGACCTGGGCTTGTTGCTGCTGCGCCCGCTGCTCGGCGGCCTCGAGGGGCAGCTTCATCTGCGCGGCGATCGCCTGCGCGCCCGCCACGATCCCGCCGGCCATGTCGCCGGCCTTGAACTTCGGGATGATCGTCTCGTTGATGATCTGGCTGGACAGGCCGTCGGTCATGATCGGCTCGAGCCCATAGCCGACTTCGATCCGGACCTTGCGCTCGTTCGGCGCGACGATCAGCACGATGCCGTTATTGGCGTCCTTCTGCCCGATCCCCCAGGCGCGGCCCAGTTGATAGCCATAGCCCTCGATATCATAGCCCTGAAGGTCGGGGATCGTCGCGACGACCAGCTGGCGCGACGAGGCCTTCTCCACTTCGTCCGAAAGCTGGGTAAGCTGGACGACCTGATCGGGCGAGAGCAGGTGCGCGTCGTCGACCACCCGGCCGGTGAGCTTGGGGAAATTGGGCTGCGCCTCGGCCGAGAGCGGCACCAGGATCAGCAGCAGCGCGAGCAGGCTACGCAACAGAGTCATTGAGTGATCTCACGAATGATGGCTTCGCTGCCGGCGGCAATGCCTTCGGCGAATTTACCTTCCTTGAAGCGCGGGAGGATGTCGTTGCGGATAATCTCGCCCGCCTCCTCGTCACGCAGCGCCTTTTCCAGGCCATAGCCGACTTCGATCCGGACCTTGCGCTCATTGGGCGCCACGATCAGCAGCACGCCGTCATCGAAGCATCGGCGGCCGATACCCCAGGTACGGCCGAGGTTCAGACCATAGTCGGCAATGTCATGTCCGCCCAGGCTCTTCACCGTCACCACCACGAACTGGTGCTTCGATTGCCTCTCGACATCGACCAGCCGGTTCGAAAGCTTGCGCCGCTCGCTGACGGACAACAGGCCCGCGGCATCGACCACGCGGCCGCTGAGCACCGGGAAATCATATCCCTTCGGCGCGGTGCGCGACTGGGGCGGCCCGGGCTTGCAGGCCTCTTCCGCACGCGCCGTCGCCGCCGGAGCACCGGGCCCGGCGGCGTTGGACTGCGGATCGAGCGCCGCGGGCTTGCAGGCCGCGAGCGCTCCGCAGAGGAGGAGCGCCCGCAGGATCAGTTGCTGTTCCCGAAACTGACGTCCGGCATCTTCTCGGCACCGGCCTGGGCCTGGAAGGGCGTGATCGGCTTCGCACCGTAGAAGATCTTCGCGCCGATCGCGTCGGGGAAGGTGCGGATGCGGGTATTATAGGCCTGCACCGCTGTGTTGTAGTCGCGCACCGCGACGGTGATCCGGTTGTTGCTGCCCTCGATCTGGTCCATCAGCGTCCTGAAGGTCGCCTGGCTCTGGAGCTGCGGATAGGCCTCGACGCTGGCGATCAGCCGGCCCAGCGAGCCGCTGAGCTGCTGCTGCGCGGCCTGGAAGGCCTGGACCTTGGCTGGATCGGTGAGATCGTTCGCGGTGACCTGCACCGAAGTCGCCTTGGCGCGCGCCTCGACCACGTCGGTCAGGATCTTGCCCTCGGAGGCGGCGGCGCCCTTCACCGTGTTGACCAGCGCGGGAATGGTGTCCGCGCGGCGCTGATAGGCCGCCTGGACGTCCGCCCATTTCGCCTTCGCATTCTCCTCCGCGGTGGGCACGCTGTTGAGCCCGCAGGCCGAGAGCAGGGCAGCGCCGGCGAGGGCGAGAACGGCACGAAACTTCATCACGTCATGATCCTCCGGATCTGGTTCGGAGTGTCTTATACCGTGGCCACACCGGGGTCCGAAAGCGAAATCGGACGGCCCATATTTGCGCGCGAGCCCCATCCGTGCATCATGGCGCCGATGCCGCACCTCGGCGGCAGGGTACGGGAGGCGAAGGGATGTTCAAGGAATTCAAGGCGTTCGTTTCGCGCGGTAACGTGATCGACCTGGCCGTGGCCGTCATCATCGGCGCCGCCTTCAGCAAGATCGTCAGCTCGCTGACCGATGATCTCCTGATGCCGCTGATCGGCAAGATCTTCGGCGGGCTCGATTTCTCCAGCTATTTCATCGCGCTGGGCCCGATCCCCGCCAACCTGGCCGGATCGACCGACTATGCCGCGCTGAAAAAGGCCGGCGTGCCGCTGTTCGGCTATGGCGCGTTCGTCACCGCGGCGGTCAACTTCCTGATCGTCGCCTTCATCATCTTCCTGCTGGTGCGCGCGGTGAACCGCATGTTGCCGAAGCCGGAAGAAGCGGCGGCCGCCGAACCCGCCGACGTGACGCTGCTGCGCGAGATCCGCGACGAGCTGAAGAAGAAGAACCCGGCCTAGAGTCGTTTTCAGCTTCGCTGAGTCGGCACCTGCCCGCTCCCCGCCCGGCCACCCATGAATATATTTCCGCTGGGTGTCCGGGTGGGGGAGCGGGCAGGTGCCGCCCTGCCGAAAACGACTCTAGGCCGCGGCCAGGTCTTCCGCGACGGCATCGGCCAGGCTGGTGCCATCGAGGATGCGCGCAGTCTCGTCGCGCACGCGCGCCATGGCGTGGCGGATCGCGCAGCTCGCCTCGTCCTTGCAGTCGTTGCAGGGGCGATAGGCGGTGCGGCTGACACAGGGGACCAGCGCCAGCGGCCCCTCGATCACCCGGATGATCTCGCCCAGCGAGATGAGATGCGTCGGCCGCGCCAGGCGATAGCCGCCGGCCTTGCCGCGGGTGGAAACGAGGAAGCCCGCCTCGCGCAGGTCGGCGAGGATCAGCTCGAGGAACTTGCGCGGCACGTTCGCTTCGGCCGCGATGCGATTCATCGGCGTGGGCGCGCCGGCGGCGGGCCGCCCGGCAAGGAAGAGCATCGCGCGCAGCGCATAGCGGGAACGCTGGGTCAACATGATGCAGCCTCCATGCCAATTGTTTGCGGCACTGTGAAGGCCTTAGGGAATGCAGCCTGACCTTTTCATTAATCGCGGAGCCCCTATATAGGGTTTGCCGGCCTCGGCCGGCTATGGGGATAAACGACGGCGTGCAATAGGCGCAGCGGACCCGGGGGCGGTACCCGGCGGCTCCACCACCAGCTACCTGCCAAGGCAGTTGATGACGGGGCCGAACTAGGATCGACGTGTGTTGAAAAGCGCTGACCATCTCTCAGCATGGGCCACTGTGACGGTCCGTTACACAAGTGCCAACGATAACGAAGCACTCGCTATTGCGGCGTAACCCCACGGCCTAACGGCCCAAGGTTACTCTAAAATGCGCGGTTGGACCGCACCGGGCAACAGAAGCGGAATCCAGCGGTACGGGGGACACCGGGCAACAGAAGTCCCCCACTTTCCCGCATTTTCTCGAAGCGGTCCCGGCAGGGGCGAGGCGCGATGCTGCCCGCGGGGCATGGCGACCGCACGCGGCCGCCATGCCGGCGCGCTCAGCCTTCCTGCTTCAGCGAAGCCATGTCGATGACGAAGCGATATTTCACGTCGCTCTTCGTCATCCGCGCATAGGCCGCCTCGATCTCGTCCATCCGGATCATCTCGATATCGGCGGTGATGCCGCGCTCGGCGCAGAAATCGAGCATCTCCTGCGTCTCGACCATGCCGCCGATCGGCGAGCCGGCGATCGAACGGCGATTGAGCAACAGGTTGAAGATCTCGGGCGAGGGGTGCGGATGCTCGGGCGCGCCGACCAGCGTCATCGTGCCGTCGCGGCGGAGCAGCACCAGGAACGCGTTGAGATCGTGCGCGACGGCGACGGTGTTCAGGATGAAGTCGAAGCTGTTGGCGTGCGCCGCCATCGCCTCGGGGTCACGCGAGACCACGACTTCATGGGCGCCCAGCTTCTTCGCATCCTCGATCTTGTCGGGCGAGGTGGTGAAGGCGACGACATGCGCGCCCATCGCCGCGGCAAGCTTGATGCCCATATGACCAAGGCCGCCGATGCCGACCACGCCGACCTTCTTGCCGGGCCCCGCATTCCAGTGGCGGAGTGGCGAATAGGTGGTGATGCCGGCGCAGAGCAGCGGCGCGACCGCGGCCAGGTCCTTCTCGTCGTGGCGAATGCGCGCCACGAAGACGTCCTTGACGACGATATGGTCCGAATAGCCGCCGAACGTGTGCCCGCCGAGCACCTTGTCCTCGCCATTATAGGTACCGACGAAACCGGTGGTCTCGCAGAACTGCTCCTCGCCGGCATGGCAGGAAGGGCAATGGCCGCAACTGTCGACCATGCAGCCGACCCCGACCAGGTCGCCGACCGCGAAGCGGGTGACGTCGCCGCCGACCGCAGTCACGCGGCCGACGATCTCATGGCCGGGGACCGAGGGATAGAGCGTGCCGCCCCATTCGCCGCGCACGGTGTGCAGGTCCGAATGGCAGACCCCGCAATAGAGGATGTCGATCGAGACGTCGTCGGGCAACGGGTCGCGGCGCTCGAAGCTGAAGGGAGCAAGCGGCGTGGTGGCCGACTGGGCGGCATAGGCCTTGGCTGGGCTGGGCATGTTGGTCCTTGCTTGGTCTTGGAGGAAGGAAATGGGGTCAGAGCGTGTAGCCCGGCGGCTTGAACAGCAGCGCGGGCCGGGCGGCGATCTCGCGCCGATAGAATTGCGGCCATTCGTCCATCGGCACGTCCTCGATCGCGACCGAGATGCTCTCCGCCGGCGATCCGATCGCAGCCGTCACGGCATCGGCCAGCGCATCGGCCAGGAGCCGCTTCTCGGCATCGGAGCGCCCGGCGGCGAGATGGAGCATGACGTGCGGCATCAGTGCTCCCCGGCCGGGCCGGCGAGATATTCGGCGTCGGTCACATGCTCCATCCACGCGACCATCCTGCCGTCCAGCGCTTCCTGGATGGCGATGTGCGTCATCGCGGTGGTGGGGCTGGCGCCGTGCCAGTGGCGATGGCCGGGCGGGCACCAGATCACGTCGCCCGGACGGATCTCGACAATCGCTTCACCCTCGCACTGGGTCCAGCCCAGCCCCGAAGTGACGATGAGCGTCTGGCCGAGCGGATGGGTGTGCCAGGCAGTGCGCGCGCCGGGCTCGAAAGTGACGCTCGCCACGCCGTAGCGCGGCTCCGGCGCGATCGTGAGCAGATCGATGCGCACCGAGCCGGTGAACCATTCGGCCGGCCCTTTCTGCGAAGGCTGGGAGCCGCTGCGATTGAGCTTCATGGTGGGTTTCTCCTGCGAAGGGGACTGGGCGCTCGCCGCTCCGGCCGTGAGGACGAGCATGGCGAGCGCCAGTGCCGGCCTCACCGGCCGACGACTTGCATCAGCGGGGCGGGATAGCGCTCGCCCTCGATATCGATCTCGGCCAGCGCGCCCGCGATGCCGGCAAGATCCTCGGGCGTGAGCATCACCGCGGCTGCGCCCAGATTCTCCTCGAGCCGGTGCCGCTTGGTGGTGCCGGGGATCGGCACGATCCATGGCTTCTGGGCGAGGATCCAGGCGAGCGCGATCTGAGCGGGCGTCGCGCCCTTGTCCTCGGCGATGCGCTTGAGCAGGTCGACCAGCGCCTGGTTCTTGGCCATCGCCTCGGGCGTGAAACGCGGCAGCCGGCTGCGGAAATCGCCTTCGCCGAACGCAGTATCCCGAGTCATCGCGCCGGTGAGGAAACCGCGGCCGAGCGGGCTGTACGGCACCAGGCCGATGCCCAGTTCCTCGCAGACCGCGAAGATGCCGTTGGTCTCCACGCCGCGCGTCCACAGCGAATATTCGTTCTGGATCGCCGTGACGGGCTGTACCGCGTGCGCGCGGCGCACCGTTTCGGGGCCCGGCTCGGACAGACCGAAATGCTTGACCTTCCCTGCCGCGATCAGGTCCCTCACCGCGCCGGCGACTTCCTCGATCGGCACATCGGGATCGACGCGGTGCTGGTAGAACAAGTCGATCCGCTCGATGCCGAGCCGCTGGAGCGAGGCATCGGCGACTGCGCGGATATGCTCGGGCCGGCTGTTCAGGCCCGCCCGCTGCACGCCGTCGACGATGTCGAAGCCGAACTTGGTGGCGATCACCACCTGGTCGCGGACCGGGCGCAGCGCTTCGCCGACCAGGCCTTCGTTGGTGAAGGGGCCATAGACTTCGGCGGTGTCGAAGAAGGTGACGCCGAGATCGACCGCGGCACGGAGCAGCGCGCTGCTTTCCGCCGCGCTCAGCTTGCTGCCATAGGCGAAGTCCAGCCCCATGCAGCCATAGCCGATCGCCGAGACTTCGAGGCCGTTGCCGAGAATGCGCTTCTGCATGTCCTGTCTTCCTGAAATTGGGTCGCCCGCTGCACGGGAGAGATAGGCAGGACCGTCCCCCGGATTAGGGGCTGTAATATGAACGGGTTTATGAGTATTCTTCAGGAATGAACCGTCAGGACCTCGCTGATCTCTCCGCCTTCGTCGCCGTGGCGCGAGAGCGGAGCTTCACCCGCGCCGCCGCGCGGCTGGGCGTGACTCCGTCGGCGCTCAGCCACTGCATGCGGGGGCTCGAGGAGCGGCTGGGCGTGCGACTGCTGAACCGCACTACCCGAAGCGTTACCGCGACCGAGGCCGGCGAGCGGATGCTGCGCACCGTCGCCTTCCATCTCGACGAGATCGAGACGCATGTCGCGGCGCTCAACGACCTGCGCGAGCGGCCCGCCGGCAACATCCGCCTCACCGCCGACGAATTCTCGCTCCAGACCGTGCTGTGGCCCCGGTTGCGCGGCGTGCTGGCGCGCTATCCGGACATCAAGCTGGAGATCGAGACCGACTATCGGCTGGTCGACATCGTCGCCGAAAGGTTCGACGCGGGCGTGCGGCTGGGCGACATCATCGCCAAGGACATGATCGCGGTGCCGATCAGCCCGGCGATGCGGATGCTGGTGGTGGCGACGCCCGGCTATTTCGCCAGGGCCGGCCGGCCGCGCACGCCGCAGGAACTGGCCGGACATTGCTGCATCAATCTGCGCCTGCCCACGCTGCGCGGCCTCTATGCCTGGGAGTTCGAACGGGGCGGACGGGCACAGCGGGTCCGGGTGGACGGGCAGCTGACTTTCAACAGCATCTTCCATATCCGCGAGGCGGCGCTGGAAGGCTTCGGCATCGCCTATCTGATGGAGAGCCTCGTCCGCGAGCATCTCGACAGCGGCCGGCTGGAGGCTGTGCTCGAAGATTGGTCGCCGCCCTTCTCCGGCTATCATCTCTACTATCCGAGCCGGCGCCAGCCGACCCCGGCCTTCGCCGCGATCGTCGAGGCACTGCGCTACCGGCCCGGGCGCGAAGGCTAGGTTGGGAACGCACAGATATCCGATTTCCTGTCATCATCCCGGCCCTGAGCCGGGATGACGAGAATATGAGTCCCCGGCCTGGGGTCCGTACTCGATATCGGGCAGGGACCTAGGGCACGACCAGCCGGGCGAGCGCGCCGCGCGGCCGCGCCACCATCTCGAAGCGGCCGCCGAGCTGGCCCGCCAGCGTCGCGGCGATGTGGAGGCCCAGGCTGGCGTGCCGGGCCATTTCGAAGCCCGGGCGCAGCCCCTGCCCGTCATCCTCGATCTCGATCGCGAAGCCATGCTCCCGGCGCAGGCAGCGTATCGCGATCCGCCCGCCTTCCCGCCCGGCCAGTCCGTGCTCTATCGCATTGGCCACGGCCTCGGCGACAATCAGCGCCACCGGCACCGCGGCATCGGGCGCGAGTTCGAGCGCATCGGGATCGTCGATCGCCACGGCAACGGGCTTGCCGCTCGCTTCGACCACATCGTCGATCAGCGGCCCGAGCAGCCCGCGCACGCCCGACGCTGCGCCATCGGAGCGATAGAGCTGGCGGCTGATCCGCCCGATCGTCCCGATGCGGCGGGCGGCCTCATCGAGCGCAGCCTGGGCGGCAGGATCGCCGACATGGCGCTTCTGCAGCGCAAGCAGCCCGGCGGCGACCTGGAGATTGTTCGACACGCGGTGCTGCAACTCGTGGAACAGCAAGGTGCGGGTCTCGGCCAGCCGGCGGTTGCGCTCGCGCTGCGCGACCAGGCTGGCAGTCGCCGTCTGCATCCAGTGGAACAGCAGCAGGATCAGGGCATCGGCGGCGCTGTAGAGGAAGATCGAGGGCGCCGCACCCGGCAGCGGCGAGGGCGCAAACGGATCGCCCATGAAGAACACCCAGCCCAATATCCCGCCAAGCACCGCCGCCAGCAGCCCGGGCCGGGCCCCGAACAGGAAGCTGGTGACGATCACGGCCGGAAAGAAGGTCGCATAGGGCAGACCGGGCGGCAGGAACGGCCTGAGCCCGATACGGATCAGCAATGCGGCGCCGGTGATTGCCAGCGTCAGGCCGAGCTGGAGCCAGGGCCGGTCCTGAAGAACCGGCAGGTCCTCCATCCAGCGGACATCGCCATGGGCCCGTGTCATCGCTCCAAGCCTTGCATGGCGTCGACGATAGCGCGCCGCGGTGCCGGGTGCGCTGATCCAGAACAAGAGAATCGATGCATTTTCATGAGTAAGCGACTGGAACACCACAAAAAAGGGCCCGCCGAGGCGAGCCCTTTCCTGTTTTACGGACGCAGGACGATCAATCGTCGCCGCCGGTGAGGAACGCCGGCAGGCCGATATTCTCGCCGCCTTCGTCCCTCGATTCCGA
The DNA here is from genome assembly GCF_005503355.1 of Sphingomonas sp. 1F27F7B. Lineage (GTDB taxonomy): Bacteria > Pseudomonadota > Alphaproteobacteria > Sphingomonadales > Sphingomonadaceae > Sphingomonas. The sequence goes on along the minus strand of NZ_SCMK01000044.1, from coordinate 3,332 downwards.
ACGCTCGCGGCGCGGACCGCGATCGCCACGGTCGCCGCGCGGACCGCGATCGCGATCACCGCCTTCGCGACGCGGGCCACGATCGCCGCCACGGCCACCGTCACGGCGACGATCACCACGGTCGCCGCGATCACCGCGATCGCCACGGTCACCGCGCGGTTCGCGCGGCTCGCGGGCCGGACGCGTGTCCTCCAGCTCCTCGCCGGTCTCCTGGTCGACGACGCGCATCGACAGGCGAACCTTGCCGCGCGGATCGATCTCGAGGACCTTGACCTTGACTTCCTGGCCTTCGCTCAGGGCATCCGAGACCTTCTCGACGCGCTCGTTCTTGATCTCCGAGACGTGGACCAGGCCGTCCTTGCCGCCCATGAAGTTCACGAAGGCGCCGAAATCGACAAGGTTGACTACCTTGCCGGTGTAGATCTTACCGACTTCGGCTTCCTCGACGATGCCGAGGATCCACTTCTTCGCGGCGTCGATCTGCGTCAGGTCCGACGACGAGATCTTGATCACGCCCTCGTCGTCGATGTCGACCTTCGCACCGGTGGTCGCGACGATCTCGCGGATCACCTTGCCGCCCGTGCCGATGACGTCGCGGATCTTCGTCTTGTCGATCGTGATCGTCTCGATGCGCGGCGCATGGGCCGACAGTTCCGAGCGGGTCTCGCCCAGCGCCTTGGCCATTTCGCCGAGGATATGGGCGCGGCCGTCCTTGGCCTGGTTCAGCGCCGCCTCGAAGATCTCCTTGGTGATGCCGGCAATCTTGATGTCCATCTGCATCGTGGTGATGCCCTCGGACGTGCCGGCCACCTTGAAGTCCATGTCGCCGAGATGGTCCTCGTCACCCAGGATGTCGGACAGGATCGCGAAATCCTTGCCCTCGAGGATCAGGCCCATGGCGATGCCCGAGACGGCGCGCTTGATCGGCACGCCGGCATCCATCATCGCGAGCGACCCGCCGCAGACCGAGGCCATCGACGACGAGCCGTTCGACTCGGTGATGTCGCTGGTCAGGCGGATCGTGTAGGGGAAGTCCTCCTTCGACGGCAGCACCGGGTGCAGCGCACGCCAGGCGAGCTTGCCGTGACCGACTTCGCGGCGGCCGGGCGCGCCGAAGCGGCCCACTTCACCGACCGAATAGGGCGGGAAGTTATAGTGCAGCATGAAGTTCTGGTAGGAGAGACCGCCCAGGCCGTCGATCATCTGCTCGGCGTCCTTGGTGCCGAGGGTGCAGGTGGCGATCGTCTGGGTCTCGCCGCGCGTGAACAGCGCCGAGCCATGCGCACGCGGGAGGAAATGCGTCTCCGCCACGATCGGGCGGATCTGCGTGGTGGTGCGGCCGTCGATGCGCTTGCCGTCCTTGAGGATGGCGGTGCGGACGATCTCGGCTTCGAGCTTCTTGGTCAGCTTGATGCCGGCCATGACTTCCTGCGGGCTCAGGCCGTCTTCGGCAAACTTCGCCTTCGCCTTCGCGCGCGCTTCGTTCAGCGCGTTCGAGCGGGCCGACTTGTCGGTCAGCTTGTAGGCGGCGGTGATGTCCTTGCCGATCAGCTTCTTGATCGAGTCCTTGAGCTTGGCGTTGTCGTCCGACGACGCGACTTCCCAGGGATCCTTGGCGGCCTGTTCGGCAAGCTTGACGATCGCCTTGACGACTTCGCGGCAGGCATCGTGCGCGAACAGCACGGCGCCGAGCATGACTTCTTCCGAGAGCTCCTTGGCCTCGGACTCGACCATCATCACCGCGTCATAGGTGGCGGCGACGACGAGATCGAGCTCGCCCTCGGCGACCTGCGCATCGGTCGGGTTCAGGACGTACTGGCCGTCGACATAGCCGACGCGCGCGGCGCCGATCGGGCCCATGAAGGGCACGCCCGAAATGGTGAGCGCTGCCGAAGCGGCGACCATCGCGAGAATGTCGGGCTCGTTCTCGCCGTCATACGAGAGCACCTGCGCGATGGCGTTGATCTCGTTGTAGAAGCCCTCGGGGAAGAGCGGGCGGATCGGGCGGTCGATGAGACGCGAGACCAGGGTCTCCTTCTCGGTGGCGCCGCGCTCGCGCTTGAAGAAGCCGCCCGGGATACGGCCGGCGGCGCTGAACTTTTCCTGATAGTGGACGGTGAGCGGGAAGAAGTCCTGGCCTTCCTTCACGCTCTTCGCAGCCGTGACGGCGCAGAGCACCACCGTCTCGCCGAGAGTCGCCATCACGGCGCCGTCGGCCTGGCGGGCAACCTTGCCCGTTTCGAGAGTCAGCGTCTTGCCGCCCCACTCGATCGATACAGTCTTCTTGTCGAACATTGGATTTCCTTCACTCCCGCTGCCCGATGCAGCGGGGGCCTAAGAGGGACCCCATGAAAGTACCACTTTCATCGGAACCCTTTGAGTTGAGCCATACGTGGCTCCAGGATCGGCCGGATTGCCGATCCCCGTCGTGCCTCCGTTGCGGAGGCGGTTCGGCACGGTAGCGTGCCCGAATGACAAAAAGGCGACCCGAGGGTCGCCTTTTCGGTTACTTGCGAAGCCCGAGCTTCGCGATGAGATCGGTGTAGCGGGCCTCGTCCTTCTTCTTCAGATAGTCGAGCAGGCTACGACGCTTGTTGACCAGCATCAGCAGGCCGCGGCGCGAATGATTGTCCTTGGCGTGCGTCTTGAAGTGCTCGGTCAGGTTCGAGATGCGCTCCGAGAGGATCGCGATCTGCACTTCGGGGCTGCCGGTGTCGGTGCCGCCGCGGGCGTGTTCCTTGATGAGCGCTTCCTTGCGCTCGGCAGTGATCGACATGGTCTTTCCTTCGACATCGCTTACAGATTGAAACCGCGGACTACCCGGACCTGGCCGGATAGAGCCTCCACCAGCGCGATCGGAGTCTCCTCCAGGCACGCGAAATATTGGCCGTCTTCCTTGGCGACCCCGGCCAGAACCTGCCCCTGTCGGAGCAGCCCTGCCTGGTCGGGGGTGAGGGATAGAGCCGGGATGTCGTCCAGCCCCGCCCTCAATGGCAGGAGGAGTTGTTCAAGGGCGCGGTCCTTAGCGGCATCCTCCAATTTGTCCAGCGAAATCGCCTGATCCAGACTGAACGGGCCCGCCTTCACCCGGCGCAGCATCGTGACATGGCCGACCGTGCCGAGCGCGTGCGCGATGTCACGGGCGAGACTGCGGATATAGGTGCCCTTCGAGACATGGGCACGGAGGGTGATTTGATCCTCCCCGGAGCGGGGAGGGGGACCAGCCGCAGGCTGGTGGAGGGGGGGCTCCACGGACGGAGTCCTTGATGGAAAGCCCCCTCCCCCACCGGCTTCGCCGGCGGTCCCCCTCCCCGTTCCGGGGAGGATTTGAA
>NZ_SCMK01000043.1 GCF_005503355.1 Sphingomonas sp. 1F27F7B | reverse complement strand
ATCCGGGAGAGCACGACTCTGTGGAAGCTCCCGGCCTCGCCGCCCGGACGCTTTCTCATCGCCGGCTTCTGCGCAGTGGTGTTTGCCGGCGAATATGGCTGGAATACCTGGAAGCTGATCATTCCGGCGCGCGCGCGCTGGCAGCTGATCGCGGCCAAATGGGTCGTTGCGCTCGGCTTCCTGACGATCGCCCTGATCGCGGCCGACCTCATCACGCTGATCGGCAGCTGGCTGGGATCCTTCCAGGGCGACGGCATCCCTGCCGGCGTCACGCTGGCCGCCGTCCTCGAAGCGCATTGGCAGGCGGGCGCCCATGCGCTGCTGCCCATCGTCTACACGATCGCCTTTGCCGGGTTGTTCGCGATGCTCACCCAGTCGATCCTCGCGACGGTGATCCTGTCGATCGCGCTCGTCGTGATCGAGGGGCTCTGGCCGCTGATCGGCCTCTTCCTCCATCAATATGTGCCGGCGCTGACCGAGACGCTGGTCAAGGTGCTGCCCTTCTATCACATGGCCAATCTGAAGGCCTGGGCCACCGGGGCCGGCCTGACGATGCCGCTCGGGCCGAATGCCGTCGTGTCGATGTCCTGGGGGATGTCGTTCGCCGTGCTGATGGGCTGGCTCCTCGCCGTGGCGGCCGCCACCCAGCTCCGCTTCCTGCGGCAGGATCTCAACTAGGCCGGAGCGTCGCCGTCCGGGGATTGCGCCTGGATCAGCCGGGACGGCCAGCCGATGCGGACGAGCATCCCGTCCGGGCCGGCGATCCCCACTTCGTACAGGCCCCATTCGCGATGCCGCAGCACGCCGCCCGGGCGGATGATCAGATCGTCGACCAGCGCGGCGACGGCATCCACTTCCGGGGTCCGGATGAAGACGCCGAACGGGTTGTGCGCCTCCGGCACCTGCCACGGGCCGGACCCCGCCTGGGTGAGGTGCACCTCGCACCCCCAGCCGCTCATGATCGCATAGGCGGCATCGCCGCCGACGCGAGCGAAGCCCAGCCGTTCCCAGAACGGCATCGCGGCAGGCAGGTCGTTGTGCGGAACTATGGCGAACGCGCCCACTGTCGCGGGGATCGGCATCGTGCTTCTCCTTGCTTTCCGGACGATCCTTCGCATGGTCTGGCAGCCCGTGCACCAACGTCGCGGCGGACCGCTTGCGGCCCGTTCGCGATATAAGCCGATGGCGCCAGGAAAGGGAGGCCAATGACCGCCAGATACGACGCCCTGATCATCGGGGGCGGCCATAACGGCCTGGTCTGCGCCTTCTACCTCGCTCGCGCCGGCCTGAAGGTCCGTGTGCTCGAGCGCCGCCATGTCGTCGGCGGCGCGGCGGTGACTGAGGAATTCCATCCCGGCTTCCGCAACTCGACGGCAAGCTACACGGTCAGCCTGCTCCGCCCCAAGGTGATCGCAGACATGCGGCTCCATGCGCGCGGCTGGCGCGTGGTCGAGCGGCGGATCTCGAACTTCCTGCCGCATGAGGGCGGCTATCTGAAGCTGGGCGGCGGGCATGAACGCACGCGCGCCGAGTTCGCGCGCTTCTCGGCCAGGGATGCCGAGGCGTTTCCGCGCTACGAGGAGGCGCTGGAGCGCGTCGCCGCGGTGCTGCGCGACATGGCCCTCAAGACGCCGCCCAATGCCGGCGGCGGCATCCGCGCGCTGCTCGCCGCCGCCGCGCAGGGGCGCAAGCTGGCGGGCATGCCGATCGAGGCGCAGCGCGACACGATGGACCTGTTCGTCAAGTCGGCGCGCGACTTCCTCGATGGCTGGTTCGAGAACGCCTATGTCAAGGCGGCCTTCGGCTTCGACGCGGTGGTCGGCAACTATGCCAGCCCCGATACGCCCGGCAGCGCCTATGTCCTGCTCCACCATGTCTTCGGCGAAGTGAACGGCAAGAAGGGCGCGTGGGGGCATTCGATCGGCGGCATGGGCGCGATCACCCGATTGATGGCGGACGCCTGTACCGAGGCCGGCGTCGAGATCAGCCTGGAAGCCCCGGTCGCGCGGCTGCTCGTCGACGGGGGCCGGGTCGCGGGCGTGCGCCTGGAAAGCGGCGAGGAGATCGCCGCCGAGGTGGTCGCCGCCAATATCGGCCCCGCCCTGCTCTATCGCCAGCTCGTGGCACGCAGCGACATGCCCGCCGACTTCGCCTGGCGCATGGATCGCTACAAGGCCGGCTCGGGCACCTTCCGGATGAACGTCGCGCTGTCCGAGCTGCCGGACTTCACCGTGCTGCCCGGCACCGGCGAGCATCACACCGCCGGCATCATGATCTGCCCGACGCTCGATTACATGGATCGCGCCTATGTCAGCGCGAAGGCCAGGGGGATGTCCGACGCGCCGATCGTCGAGATGACCATCCCCTCCACCGTCGACGACAGCCTCGCCCCGCCCGGGCGGCACGTCGCCGCGCTGTTCTGCCAGCAATTCGCGCCGACGCTCCCCGACGGCCGCAGCTGGGACGAAGAACGCGAGGCCGCCGCCGACCGCATCATCGATACGGTCACGCAGCACGCGCCCAACTTCAAGGCATCGGTGATCGCCCGCCAGATCCATTCGCCGCTCGATCTGGAGCGCAAGTTCGGCCTGATCGGCGGCGACATCATGCATGGACACATGTCGCTCGATCAGCTCTGGGCGGCGCGCCCGGTGCTCGGGCACGGCAATTATCGCGGGCCGATCCGGGGGCTCTACATGTGCGGCTCCGGCACGCATCCCGGCGGCGGCGTCACCGGCGCGCCGGGGCACAATGCCGCGCACGAGATCCTAAGGGATCGCAGCCTGCTCGGCCGTCTTCTCCGCTGAACCGCGCATCAGGTAGAGCGGGATCGCGGTCGCCATCAGCAACAGGCTGAGCCCGATCGCCTCATAGCCGGCGCCCCAGATCGCCCAGAGCGCGAAGACCAGCCCGATCGCGGCGGCGGGCCGCACGACGCCGAGCACCAGCGCGGACAGGCAGGTGCCGGCATAGAACCACAGCGTCGCCGCCGTCGTCACGCGCAGCATGAAGTCGTAGATCGCGGCGGTATCGCGCGAGACGTTGCTGAGCACCAGCACGCTGGCGAGCGCGCTCGACGCGAGCAGCGCCGCCACCGGCACGTCGCGCCCGCTGGTCCGCCCGATGCGCGCCGGGATCACGCCCGCGCGCGCCATCCCCAGCGGCACTTCGCCCTGCAGCAGCACCCAGCCGTTGAGCGCGCCGATCGCGGCCACCGCGGCGAAGCCCGCCACCGCGAGCCCCGCCCAATGCCCCCAGAAGGTCTCGACGAACAATGCCACCGGCGCATTGGCGCCCGCCACCGACCCTTGCGGCATCGCGAAGATGATCCCCGAACAGGCGATCAGATAGAGCAGCCCGGTCAGCCCCACCCCGGTCAGCGTGGCGCGGGGAATGGTCCGGGCGGGATCGCGCACCCGCTCGGCGGCGACGCCGGCGCATTCGAACCCGACCATCGCGAAGAAGGCAAGGGTTACCGCCGATGCCAGCTGGCCGGCATCGAACGGCGTGTGCGGATGCGCGCTCGCGGCAAGATCGCCCTTCGCGCCGAGCTGGGCGAGCAGCAGCACGATGGCGACGAGCGGCACCAGCTTGACGAGCGTGGTGACCACCTGGAACTCGCCCGCCGCCCGCGCTCCGCGCAGGTTGAGCAGCGTGATCCCCCAGAGCAGCCCGACCGCCGCCAGCACCAGGCTCAGCGAAGACTGGGCCAGGGGCGGCCAGAATACCGCCAGATAGCGTATCGCGGTGAGCGCGATGAACGCGTTCGCCGCCCACACCCCCACCCACATCGTCCAGGCGATCAGCACGCCGGGGAGCGGCCCCAGCGCCCGCGCGCAGATCGCCAGCGTGCCCGTCGCCTCGGGCATGGCGCGCGAGAGGCCGGCGATCACCCAGGCGATCACCATCGCCCCGGCGATCGCCGCGATCCATGCCGCCACGCTGGTGAAGCCATAGGGAGCGAGCTGCGCGGGCAAGGCGAAGAAACCCGAGCCGATCATGTTGCCGATCACCAGCGCAGTCGCAGTCCAGAAGCCGAATGGCCGTTTCGATTCCGTCATGCCCGTCCCCCGGAACGTCAGATCCCGCCTTCGACCGGCTCCAGCCCCCGCTCGGCCAGCCCCTGGACCAGCGCGTCGCCGCACGCGTCGAGCAGCGCCTGCTCGGTCGCCCGCACGACGAAGTTGGCGCCGGTCCGGCCATCGCGGAAAAAGGGATAGCTGCCGATCGCCACCCCTTGATGGGCCCGCTCGGTCTCGCCCAGAAACTCGGCGATCTCGCTCTCCGCCACCCAGGCGCCGATGGTGCGCGAGAGCAGCGGGTGGCCGCCCTCCAGCGTGCCGGTCAGCGCGTCGAGCATGCCCGCGGTGATGTGCGGCACCCCGGCCAGGATGAAGAGATTGCCGACGCGGATGCCCGGCGCGCCGGACATGCGGTTGGGGATAAGCTCGGCACCCGCCGGCACCCGCGCCATGCGCAGCCGCGCATCGGTCAAGCCGCCGCGTGTCTCGTAATAGCGCTCCAGCACCGCGCGCGCCTGGGGGTGGATCACCACGGCCACGCCCAGCGCCGCGGCGATCGCCTCGACGGTGATGTCGTCATGCGTCGGGCCGATGCCGCCGGTGGTGAAGCAATAGTCGTAACGCGCGCGCAGCGCGTCCACCGCCTCGACGATCCGCGCCTCGACGTCCGGCACCACGCGCACTTCGGCCAGGCGGATGCCCTGCACGTTCAGCCAGGTCGCGATCTGGGCGATGTTCTTGTCCTGCGTGCGGCCCGAGAGGATCTCGTCGCCGATCACCGCCAGCCCAGCCGTCCAGATGCGTTCGCCCATATCCCCGGCATAGACGCATGCGGCGTCCGCGCCTAGCGTCCCCGTCATGCTGCTCGCCCTCGCCGCCGTCGCGCTCTCTGCCGCCACCCCCGCCCCTGCCCCCTGTCAGGCCGAACTGGTCGTGCTCGGCACCTCGCAGGATGCCGGCACCCCGCAGATCGGCCACCCGGAGGATCCCGGCTGGCGCGACCCGGCGCTGCGGGCCTGGGCCGCCTCGCTCGCTCTGGTCGATCGTGCCGATGGCCGCCGCTACCTGTTCGACGCCACGCCCGATCTGCGCGAGCAGCTGGAATGGCTCGACGCGCACGACCCGAAGCGCACGCCGGGCCTCGGCATCGACGGCATCTTCCTCACCCATGCGCATATCGGCCATTATGCCGGCCTGATGTTCCTCGGCCGGGAATCGGCGAACACCAAGGGCGTTCCCGTTCATGCGATGCCGCGCATGGCCGAATTCCTGAGGAACAACGGCCCGTGGAGCCAGCTCGTCGGCCTGGGCAATATCGCGCTGCAGCCACTTACCGCCGGCACGGCCGCCCGGTTGCCCGACGGCATCACCGTCACGCCCTATCTCGTTCCCCATCGCGACGAATATTCGGAGACGGTGGGTTTCGTCATCGCCGGCTCCGGGCGCAGCGCGCTCTTCCTCCCCGACATCGACAGCTGGGAGAAGTGGGACCAGCGGCTCGAGGACATGCTGGCCAGGGTGGACATCGCCTATCTGGACGGTACCTTCTTCGACGACACCGAACTTGGTGACCCCGCGCGGACGAAGAGCGTCCCCCATCCCCGCATCGCCGACACGATCCGCCGGCTTCCGCCCGCGCTCGCCGCCAAGGTCCGCTTCATCCATCTGAACCACACCAACCCGGCCCGCTTCCCCGATGCGGCGAAGCGCCGCGCGGTGGAGCGCAGTGGCGCGGGCTTCGCCGTGCTCGGCGAACGCTTCTGCCTCTCGCAACCGGGCGCTGATGCGCCTATATCGCGGCGATGACCGAATATGTGACCGTTACTGCCGACATGCCCCAGGCCCGCGATGGCGCGATCAAGCTCCACGGCCCGGCAGGCTTCGAGGGCATGCGCCGCGCCGGCCGCCTCGGCGCCGAGATCCTCGATGCGCTCGTCCCCCATGTCGTGCCGGGCGTCGCGACCGCCGAACTGGACGACATCGTCCGCGAGATGACCGTCGCCGCCGGCGGCGTGCCCGCCACGCTCGGCTATCGCGGCTACACGCACAGCTGCTGCATCTCGATCAACCATGTCGTCTGTCACGGCATTCCGAGCGACAAGACGCTCAAGGACGGCGACATCGTCAATATCGACGTGACGCCGATGCTCGACGGCTGGCACGGCGACACCAGCCGCATGTTCCTGGTCGGCGATGTCGGGATCAAGGCGCGCCGCCTGGTCGACGTGACGTATGAGTGCCTGATGCTCGGGCTCGAGCAGGCCAGGCCCGGCAACCATCTCGGCGACGTCGCCCATGCCATCCAGCACCATGCCGAGAAGCATCGCTACGGCGTGGTCCGCGATTTCTGCGGGCACGGCCTCGGCCAGATCTTCCACGACGCGCCCGAAGTCGTCCATGTCGGCCGCCCCGGCACTGGCCCGGAACTGCGCCCGGGCATGTTCTTCACCGTCGAGCCGATGATCAACATCGGCCGGCCGGATGTGAAGCTGCTCGATGACGGCTGGACGGCGGTGACGCGCGATCGCTCGCTTTCGGCGCAGTTCGAGCACTCGATCGGCATCACCGAGGATGGCTGCGAGATCTTCACCAAGAGCCCGAGGGGCCTCGACCAACCGCCCTATTGAGCATCTGCGCCCTGGGGCGCCCGCATCGTCGGATACCCGCAACGGGTTGCGTCCGCCAGCGGCCGGAAGGCCGGGCGGACGCATGCGGCGGTTGGAGGGAGTGGGCCGTACCGCCGCCGGGGCTCGCTCGGCCCATGCACAGTCAAGTACGGACCGATTCGAACAATTGACACAAGGAATCCCCAGATCGACTGGGGAGTCAATGCAACTCCCCAAGAGCTTTATTCCCATTTTGGACACTATTACTTCACCAGCATGGTGAATATTATTACGTAAATTATGGATTTTACTGAAATATACCCGCCCTCAATGCGGAGACCGTGACCAGAACGACAATTGTTCCTCGGCTCCGGCCGCATCCAGATCGCCGACCTCGCTATGGATCCAGCAGGCCTTGCGCGCTTCGGGGTCCAGCGCCAGCAGTCCATGCGCCATGATGACGAGCGGCCCCGTGGCGACGATCACGTCGCCATCGGGCAGATTGCTCGCGCGCCGATGCAGTTCGGCGGGCAGATCCATGGGCATAGGCTGCATACATCGCACCCCGGTACGCTCGCCGGCACAACGCGATCGCACCGAAACGGTTCCACGAACCGATCGGCGCGATTTGTTGCAGTTGCGCAACGCCTTTCGCCTCTGCCCCCAAATCCGGCACCACATGGCGTGCTGCCCATTTGATAGGCACTTGTTAAAGCGGTGCGGCACGTGCAACCGAGAGGACGAGCCGAGTCCCGCCTCTGGCACGAACCTTGCCAGACGCGCGGACAGGCAAGCCTCATGTGCCTCGGGGGAAACCGTGAAAAAGATCGAAGCGATCATCAAGCCGTTCAAGCTCGACGAAGTGAAGGAAGCGCTGCACGAAGTGGGCGTTTCCGGCATCACCGTCACCGAAGCCAAGGGCTTTGGCCGCCAGAAGGGTCATACCGAGCTCTATCGCGGGGCCGAATATGTCGTCGACTTCCTTCCCAAGGTGAAGCTCGAGGTGGTCGTGGAGGATTCGCTTGCCGACCGCGTGGTCGAGGCGGTTGCCGCCGCGGCACAGACCGGCCGGATCGGCGACGGCAAGATCTTCGTGATCCCCGTCGAGACGGCGCTCCGCATCCGCACCGGCGAGCGCAACGAGAACGCGATTTGACGCAGCGCAACATAGCGCCGATGTAGCGCCCGATTTGGGCAAGATTCTTTCCCGATTCGTCGGGTCAACGAAAGAGAGCGAAAGGGCTTAACAATGGCGAATTCGGCCAGCGACGTTCTGAAGATGGTGAAGGACAACGAGATCGAGTGGATCGATCTGCGCTTCACCGATCCCAAGGGCAAGTGGCAGCACCTTACCATGGTCGCCTCGGTGATCGGCGAGGACGAGCTGACCGACGGCCTGATGTTCGACGGCTCGTCGATCGAGGGCTGGAAGGCAATCAACGAGTCCGACATGATCCTGAAGCCGGACCTGGACGCGGTGTGGATCGATCCCTTCTCGGCCACGCCAATGCTGATCCTGGTCTGCGACATCGTCGAGCCCTCGACCGGCGAACTCTATGCCCGCGATCCGCGCAGCACCGCGAAGCGCTCCGAGGCCTATCTCAAGTCGCTCGGCATCGGCGATACCGTCTATGTCGGCCCCGAGGCCGAGTTCTTCATGTTCGACGACGTCCGCTTCGAGAACAGCTATTCGACCAGCTATTACGCGATCGACGACATCGAGCTGCCGGGCAATTCGGGCAAGGAATATGAGGCCGGCAATCTCGGCCACCGTCCGCGCGCCAAGGGCGGCTATTTCCCCGTCGCACCGGTCGATTCGGCCGTCGACATCCGCGGCGAGATGGTCGCGACGATGCTCGAAATGGGCCTGCCCTGCGACAAGCACCACCATGAAGTCGCCGCGGCGCAGCACGAGCTGGGCCTGACCTATGGCACGCTGGTCCAGACCGCCGACCGCATGCAGATCTACAAGTACGTCGTGCACCAGGTCGCGCATGCCTATGGCAAGACCGCGACCTTCATGCCGAAGCCGATCAAGGAAGATAACGGCTCGGGCATGCACACCCATATCTCGATCTGGGAAAAGGGTGCGAACACCTTCGCCGGCAACGGCTATGCCGGCCTGTCGGATGCGTGCCTCTATTTCATCGGCGGCGTGATCAAGCACGCCAAGGCGCTCAACGCCTTCACCAACCCGACCACCAACAGCTACAAGCGGCTGGTGCCGGGCTATGAGGCGCCGGTGCTCCTCGCCTATTCGTCGCGCAACCGTTCGGCTTCGTGCCGCATTCCGTACGGCGCCGGCACCAAGGCGAAGCGCGTCGAGTTCCGCTTCCCGGACGCGCTGGCCAACCCGTATCTCTGCTATGCGGCGCTGCTGATGGCGGGCCTGGATGGCATCCAGAACCGCATCCACCCGGGCGACCCGATGGACAAGAACCTGTACGACCTGCCGCCGGCCGAGCTGTCGCAGGTGCCGACCGTGTGCGGTTCGCTCCGCGAGGCACTCGACAGCCTGGAAGCCGATATGGACTTCCTGCTCAAGGGCGACGTGTTCTCGAAGGACCAGATCGAGGCCTATGTCGAGATCAAGCGCGGCGAAGTCGCCCGCTGGGAAATGACGCCGTCGCCGGTCGAATACGACATGTATTATTCGGCCTGATCCGCACGGACGGACCGCAAGCGAAACGCCCGGACCGCAAGGTCCGGGCGTTTTCGTATCTGCTTGCCGCCAATTGCACGGAATCGGCGGAATATGCGCTTTCTCCGGCCATTCGCTTGTGATGAATCCCGACAGTCAGGGGAGGATGCGATGGTTCCGGCGATCTTGAAGCGCAGCTTGCTGCTCTGGGCATTCGTGCTCGCGGCCTGCACGGTGCAGTTGGCACCCGCTTATGACCCGGCGCTCGTCCAGGGATTGGATCAGACCAATGCCCAGACGCTCACGCTCTTCGCCGAACTGGAAACCGGCTCACCGGCTTCGCAGTTCGACACCTATGCGCCGCGCTATGCCGCGCTGATCGGCCAGTTCGATGCGCTCCGGCAACAGGCAATGGCCCGCCAGATCCCGCCGCTGGCCAGGCGGCTTGCCAGCCTCAAGCTCGTCGAGAGGATCTGCCGGACCGACAGCGATCCCACCGCGTGTGTGAACACGTCGCCGGCGAGCCTGGCGCAGATCCTCAGCAATCTTCGCCGGATGCGGGACACGCACCGGAGCGCCGGCCTCCAGCCGGACATCGTCGCGCTCTTCCGCGGCGGCTATGATCCGGCGATCGCCCAGGCGCTCACCGTCGAAGCGGCCCTGAAACGCTAAGGAGGACCCATGGATAGTCAGGACATTCTGGGCAACATGGTCGCTGCGCTCAAGGGCGAGCTGGGCCAAGGCTATTCCGTGATCAGCAGCTTCGTCCAGAACCAATGCTATCTGCTCGCCAGACAGGCCGAGAACATCGCCACCTCGCGCGCAACCGGATCGCTCAGGAACGACGACGAGCTGTTCGCCTTTTTCCTCCAGGGCCTCCGGAAGAATGCCGAGGACGCAGCCAAGTCGGTCGTCATGCTGTCGGCGCTGACGATCGAGCAGGCATGGAACGCGATCGCCGGCGCGCTCTGGGGCGGCGTCCGCTCGATCCTGACGGGTGCGGGCGTGCCCGCCCATCTGCTGCCCGAGACACCGCCGCTCAACCTGTGAGACGCCGCCGCGCTTCCGGCCTTGAGCCGGGATGGCGATGGAAGAATATGAATCCCCAACCCATGCTGGCGCCTGCCGGCCGGCCGCGAGGAGCCGAAATGGACGAGACCGATACCCCGCCCGACGCCCATCCCACGCCGCAACCATTGCCGGCGGAAGCGAACCCGCCCGGCTCGCCCTGGCTGAGCGCCCCCGGTCTTGCGCCGCCCTTCGCGCCACCGGGCGCCCCGATCGGCAACCCGCACTGGGCCATGGGGCTCGGAGGCCCGCACACACCCCCACAGGCGGCTCCAATGCCGCTCGCCCCCGGCCCTGCGGCGCAGCATGTGCCGCCGGGGCGGCCCGGCAACCTGCTCGCCGGCATCGCGCTTTCGCCGGGCGGGCTGCTCGGCGGGCATCTGGCAGGCCCGATGCCGGGCGTACAGATCGGGTCGATTGCGGGCACGATCGGCTCGCTCCTCCCCTTCAGCGCCGCCCCGGCGCCGAAGGATGCGCCGCCCGCGCCGTCGAGAAACGAGGACGAGCCGCCGATGCCCTGACCCGGATCGAAAAGATAACGCCCGGCCCTCCTTCCGGAGTGGCCGGGCGCATCCCCCTTTTAACGCGTCAGCGCTTGCCGATCCGCAGGCTCGCGGCAATGCCATAGACGCGCGGCTCGCCGGCGATGAAGGTCGGCATGCCCAGCGCATCGCCGGTATTGCCCGCGTCCTTGATATACTTCCGGTTGAAGATGTTGGTGACGAAGCCCTCGAACCGCCAGCGGCCGTCCGCGGTCTCCAGGCCGAGCCGCGCATCGGCCAGCGCATAGCTGCCCTGTACTTCGTCCTGCACCAGGTCCGGCACCAGATTGTTCGCCTGCAGCGCAGGGATATCGTTGTCGTCGTCGAAGAACACCTTCGACTGCCAGGTGACGCTCGGCGTGAAGTCGATCGTCACCGGGCCGGCCGGAACCTTGAACTGCACCGCCAGCGCGGCGCTGTGATCGGGCGAGAGGCGGAAGCGATTGCCGTCGCGCGCGCCGCTCGCGAAGCGGCTGTGGTTGTACGCATAGCTGCCGAACAGATTGACCCAGCTGGCCGGGCGCCAGCTCACCTGCCCCTCGAAGCCATAGCTTTCGGCGCGGCCGGCATTGACGGTGACGAACACCGTTCCCTGCTGCTCGGTCGTCTGGAAGTTCGAGTAGCGATAGTAGAACACCGAGCCGTCGATGAAGAGCGTGCGGTCGGCGAGCGCAGTCTTCACGCCGGCTTCGTAGCTGTCCACCGTCTCCGACGGCAGCACGCTGAACCTGGCCGCGCCGCCGGGCGCCGCGGGTGCGCTCACGCTCAATATCTCGGGGCGCCGGCCGCGCGCATAGGTGGCGTAGATGTTCGCCTCGGGCGAGATCTCGTACTTGGCCGTGGCGCGCCAGGTGAAGCCGCTGTCATTGTGATCGGCGCTGTAGAGCTGGCCGTTGGTGCCGGTCGGCTGCAGGCCCAGGCCGAACATCGGCACCGGATAGAGCGCCGAGGTCGGGATGTTCGCGGCGCCCGGCACGGCAAGCGCGCCGAGCAGCGCGGTGCGCGTCGCCGCGGGCTGCGAGAGCGCGCCGATGAATCCGCCCAGGATCGAGCGGCCATTGCTCACCGCCGAGGAGAAGCCGGTGGTCTTCGCGTCATGGCTCCAGCGGATGCCGCCGCCGACCTCGAAGCGATCGGTGACGTTGAAGGTCACGTCGCCGAACAGATCCCAGCTTTCGGTGCGGCCGTAGTTGGTGCTGGTCTCCTGGTGCCCGGATTTGAGATTCGCCGCGATCGCCTGGGCCTGCGCGCTCGACAGCGCCACGCCATAGGCTCCCGCGACCCCCTGGAGCAGCGAGCCGGTGAAGGCGGTGTTCGAGAACAGCGCCAGCGGCGCCGGATCGCTCGCCGGGCGGCCCGGGATCGCGCCGCCGCCGTTCAGCGTGTTGGTAAGCCGGGCCAGCGCCACGCGCTCGTCGAACTGCGACGGGGTGCGCTGGAAACCGTTCTCGCGGAAATAGGTGCCGCCCGCAAATGCCGTGAGCCGGTCGTTCTTCCAGGTCAGGCGCAGCGTGCCCATGGTCTGGTTGCCCTGCGCATCCTCGGCGGCGGTAAGCGCGGGAAGCGAGATGCCGTCCGCGTCGAACACTTCGATGCCGGCGAACTTGCGGTACGAGCCGATCGCGTTGAGCGAGAGGTTGGGCGAGAAGTCGTAATTGGCGATGCCGGTCACGCCCCACACGTCGCGGTCGAGGCCGAGCGGCCGGCCACGCTCGAAGCTGCTCGGGCTCGCCAGCGCCGCGCCCGAATTGCGGCCGCGATCGCCGAGCACCGCGCCGGTGACAGGGTCGGTCGGGTTGTAGGCGATCGACTTGAACGAGGTGCCGCTCGCCTTGTCGTGCTGATAGTTGCCGATCAGGTCGAAGGTGAAGGCCCCCGGCGCCCAGCGCAGCGAGCCGCGCACCGCTTCGGACTTGATGCCGTTATAGGCCTCGCCGCCGAGCAGGTTGGCGACATAGCCGTCGCGCTGCTTGATCCGGCTCGCCACGCGGATGCCGACATCGCCGCCAAGCGGCAGGTTCACCGTCTCGTCGATCCGATAGCCGTTGAAGTTCGAATATTGGCCATAGACATAGCCATAGGCATTGTGCGGATCGGCCTTGGCCTGAACCAGGTTCACCGCGCCGATCAGCGCGCCGCGGCCGTAGAGCGTCGATTGCGGGCCCTTGGCCACTTCGACACGCTCCATGTCGAACAACTCGACATAGGAGCCGCGCGACTTGGAGATCGACACGCCGTCCTGGAAGACCGAGACGCGCGGTTCGTTGAAGGCGCTGCCCGAATCCGACGTGATGCCGCGCATCACGAAGCCGGGATTGTTCGGGCTCTGGTTCTGCACGTCGAAGCCGGGCACGAACTGGCCGAGCCGGTCGAACTCGGTGATGCCCAGATCGTCGAGGAACTGGCCCTGCAGTGCCGTGAGCGCGAAGGGCACGTCCATCGGCCGCTGCTCCACCAGCTGCGCGGTGACGACGATCTCGCCATCCTCGGCGGCGGCCGGAGTTGCCTGGGCGGGAGCGGCTTCCTGCGCGGCGGCGTCGGTGGCGGCGAGCAAGGCGATCGGGCTGGCAAGCGCGAGCAGCGCGTAGCGGATGGACATGGAACACTCCCTGTTTGCGGGAGCATTGCCGCCCCCTTGCCCAAGCCGTTGGCCCCGGATCATGACATCCATGTTGCGTCGCAGCGTAAACCGCGTGACTTTCTTCGCTGCCGGCAATCTCTTCCGCGCCGATATCGGCGGCGATGGCCTCCTGGCCCGCCCGGGCCGAGTCGCGCACTTGCGTTGCGAATGGCAACTGTCCATCTAAAAGCCATACCGGATTTTCGAGAATCGGAGAGGCGAGTGATGCGCAGCTATCTGAAGCAGTTCATCGGGGGCGAATGGATCGAGAGCCGCGGAGGCACCCGGCACGAAGTGATCAACCCGGCGACCGAGGAAGCCGTCACCGAGATCACGCTGGGCTCCGAAGCCGATGTCGACCATGCCGTCGCCGCGGCGCGCAAGGCCTTTGAGAGCTTCGCGCGCACCAGCATCGACGAGCGGGTGGCGCTGATCGAAGCGATCCTCGCCGAGTACAAGAATCGCGCCGGCGACATGGCCGAGGCGATCAGCCTGGAGATGGGTGCCCCGATCAGCCTGGCCAGGACCGCGCAGGTCGGCTCCGGCCTCGGCCACCTGATGTCCGCCGCCAAGGCGCTCCGGGAATTCCGGTTCGAGGAGCAGATCGGCAACAGCCTGGTCGTGCACGAGCCCATCGGCGTGGTCGCGATGATCACGCCCTGGAACTGGCCGCTCAACCAGATCGTCTCCAAGGTCGCCCCCGCACTCGCCGCCGGCTGCACCATGGTGCTCAAGCCCAGCGAAGAGGCGCCCGGTTGCGCGATGATCTTCGCCGAGGTGCTCGCCGCCGCCGGCGTGCCCGCGGGCGTGTTCAATCTGGTCAATGGCGACGGCCCCGGCGTCGGCACCGCGCTCTCGCGCCACAAGGGCGTCGACATGGTGAGCTTCACCGGCTCCACCCGGGCCGGCGTGCTGGTCGCCAAGAACGCGGCGGAGACAGTGAAGCGCGTCCATCAGGAGCTGGGCGGCAAGTCGCCCTCGCTGATGCTCGAAGGCGCCGATCTCGGCCGCGCCGTGCAGACCACCTTGTTCAGCGTGCTGATGAATTCGGGACAGAGCTGCATCGCGCCCACGCGCCTGCTGGTGCCCAAGGGCATGCAGGAACAGGTCGCCGCCGCTGCCGCCGAAGTGATGAAGGCCACCCAGACCGGCGACCCGGCCGAGGAAGGCCGCCATATCGGCCCGCTGGTCAACAAGAGCCAGTGGGACAAGGTCCAGGGCCTGATCGCCAAGGGCATGGAGGAAGGCGCGACGCTCGAGGCCGGCGGCCCCGGCCGCCCGGACGGCGTCGAGACCGGCTATTTCGTCCGCCCCACGCTCTTCTCGGGCGTCCGCAACGACATGACGATCGCCCGCGAGGAGATCTTCGGCCCCGTCGTCACGATCATCCCCTATGAGGATGAGGAAGATGCGGTCCGCATCGCCAACGACACCGATTACGGCCTGTCGGCAGTCGTCTTCGGCGATGCTGAGGCAGTGAAGCGCGTCGCCCCGCGGCTGCGTGCCGGCATGGTCTATGTGAATGGTGGCCAGCCCGATCCCAACCTGCCCTTCGGCGGCTACAAGCAATCGGGCAACGGCCGCGAGCACGGCAAGTTCGGCCTGGCCGAGTTCATGGAAGTGAAGGCAATGGTCGGCGCACTGGCGTGATGCGCGCAGCCCTTCTTCCCTTCGCGCTGCTCGCGCCGTCCATGGCGGCGGCGCAGCAGGCCGGCGACAGCTTCCAGCTCGTCCGCACCACCCAGGTCGAGCAGCGCAGCCCCGGCGCGATGAGCAGCACGCAGAACAGCGACGCGCTGATCGAGCGCATCGTCGCAGTGACGCCGGCCGGGGTCGAGCTCGAATACAGCCTGCCGCCCGGCAGCCGGGGAAGCGACTGGACCTTCCCGGTCCGCGTGTTCCAGCCTCAGGACGGCGCGCTCCAGCTGCGCAACCGGCCCGAGCTGGAGGCGCGCATCGACAAATGGCTCAAGGATGCCGGCCTGACCCGCGCCGCGTGCGGCCATTGGATCGCCGGCTGGACCGCCGCGCGCGTCGAATGCGATCCCGAAGCCGCGCTGCGCGCGGTGGATGGCTTCGCGATCGGCCAGCTGAAGCTCGTCGACGGCGCCCCCTATGCCGACACGCGGGCGGCGCGCCCGGCCACACTCAAGGCCAGGCCCGATGGCAAGGGCTTCACCGCCGAGCTGGCGATGGACCCCACCCGGATTCGCGACGAGCTGGCCAGGGCCGATGTCGCGGCGGCCGAAGTCAACGGGCAGAAGCTCAGCCTCGATGTCGCGCGCAAGGCGCATGCGGGCGATCAGGTCTCGGGCACGATCAAGGTGACGATCGACGTGGCCGGCGATGTCAGCCGCCGCACGCGCATCGCCACTCAGACGATTTCCCGGGATGGCCGGACGGAGACGCGCACGACGGCGGAAATGGTCGAGCGCCGCCCGCTTCGGCAGCACGTCGATCCGAACAGCATCTAGCTCCCCGCACGCGAGGAAAGAAAGGATTACGGCACCAGCACCGTAGATCCCGTCGTTTGCCCGGCTTCGAGCGCCCGGTGCGCATCGGCGGCGTCTTCCAGCGCGAATCGCTGGTTTATCTCGACCCGCACCGCACCCGAGCGCAGCACCTGGAACAGCCGCGCGCTGCCGGCGGCGCGTTCTTCCGGCGTCGCATAATAGTCGAACATCGTCGGCCGAGTCACATAGAGCGAGCCCGCCCGCGCCAGCGCCCCCAGGTTCACGCCCTCCACCGGCCCGCTGGCATTGCCGAAGCTCACCACCAGTCCGCGCCGCCGGGCGGAAGCCAGCGAGGCTTCCCAGGTCGCCTTGCCGACGCCGTCGAGCACTACTTCCACGCCCGCGCCGCCGGTGATCTCGCGCACCCGCGCGGCGATGTCGTCCTCGCGCGAGAGCAGCACATGGTCCGCTCCCGCCGCGCGCGCCGGCGCCACCTTGTCGCCATGCCCTACCGTCGCGATCACCGTTGCGCCGATCGCCTTCAGCCACCGCACCGCGATCTGCCCCACGCCGCCCGCCGCGGCATGGACGAGCACCGTCCAGCCGGGCTCGACCCGGGCGCAGCGCTCGACCAGGAACTCCACCGTCCCGCCCTTGAGCAGGGCCGCCGCAGCAGTCTCGTCGCTGATGTCGTCGGGCAAGGCGAACAGGATCTTCGCCGGCACGTTGCGCGCGGTCGCATAGGCGCCGAGCCCCGGCCCGAAAGTCGCCACGCGATCCCCCACCGCGAAATCGGTCACGCCCTCGCCGACTGCCTCGACCATGCCGGCCGCCTCGCCGCCCAGCCCGCTGGGCAGCGGCACCGGATACAGGCCCGAGCGATGATAGGCGTCGATGAAATTGAGCCCCACCGCGGTATTGCGCATCCGCACTTCGCCCGGTCCCGGCGGGGCCAGCGCGACATCGTGCCATTCGATCACTTCGGGCCCGCCGGTCCGTTCGATCCGTGCCGTCCGTTCCATATGTGCGACTCCCGTCAATATACCGGCCATACCCATAGGATCAGCGGCGTGCCCACCACCAGCACCAACGCCGAGAGCGGTGCGCCGAGCCGCGCATAATCACCGAACCGATAGCCCCCCGGCCCCATCACCAACGTGTTGCACTGGTGGCCGATCGGCGTGAGAAAGTCGCAACCCGCGCCCACTGCGGTCGCCATCAGGAACGCCTCGGGGCGATAGCCCAGCTCGCTCGCGAAGGTCGCGGCAATCGGCGCCATCACCAGCACGGTCGCGGCGTTGTTGAGGAAGGGCGTCACCGCCATCGCCGCCGCCAGGATGAGCGCCACGGCGCCCCAGGAGGGCAGCGTCGCAGCGAGGTGGCCCAGCCAGTCGCCGATGATCTGGCTGGCCCCGGTGGTCCGCAGCGCATCGGATACCGGGATCAGCGCGCCCAGCATCACCAGGATCGGCCATTCGATATGGTCATAGGCTTCGCGCACCGGCAGCGCACCGAGCAGGATGGTGAGGCCCGCCGCCGCGAAGAAGGCCACCGCCACCGGCACATAGCCCAGCGCCGTCGCCGCCATCGCCGCGGCGAGGATCGCCACGGGCAACAGCCCATTGCGGGCACTGCCCAGCCGCAGCTTCCGCTGGGCGAGCGGCAGGCAGCCCAGCTCGCCCAGCCGCTCGAACAGCAGCTCCAGCGGCCCCTGCAACACGATCACGTCCCCGGCCTGCAACATGATGGCGCCCAGCCGGCTCGCCAGCCGCTCGCCCTGGCGCGAGACCGCGATCAGGTTCACGCCGAAGCGCTCGTGCAGGCCCAGCCGACCGGCGGTACGCCCGATCAGCGGGCTGTCGGTGCCGATCACCGCCTCGATCACGCCCACTTCGCCCTCGGCGCCGTCAGGCCGCTCGCGCTGCGAGCCTTCGAGCTCCAGCCGGTCGCCGGCGATCACGCGCTCCAGGCTGTCGGGCGCGCCAGCGAGGATCAGCAGGTCCTCGGGCCGCAGCACCGTATCCGGAAAGGGGATCGAGCGGATGCCCGCGCGCAGGATCGCGGTGACCATCACTTCATGGTCGTGGCGTTCGCGAAAGGCAGCGACGGTCTCGTCCACGGCCGGCGAGCCGGCGGAGATCGCGGCTTCGGTCACATAGTCCTGGATGTCGATCGCCTCGCCCAGCGTCGGCGTCGCCCGGCGGTCGCGCGGCAGCAGCCGATAGGCGAAGCGCAGGAAGACGAGCCCCATCAGCGTCAGCCCCAGCCCCACCGGCGCATAGTCGAACATGCCGAAGGGCTGCCCGGTCATCTCCTCGCGCACCCGGCTGACGATGATGTTGGGCGACGTGCCGATCAGCGTGATCAGCCCGCCGAGCAGCGACGCGAAGGACATCGGCATCAGATAGGCGGCGGGCGATGCGTTCGATCGCTTCGCCATCTGGAAGGCCACCGGCATCATCATCGCCAGCGCCCCGATATTCTTCACCAGGGCGGAGGCGAAGCCGACCGAGGCACAGAGCAGCAGCAATTGCGAGCGGATCCGCGTCACCCGCCGCTGGAGCACCAGCATCGCGCGCTCGATCACGCCCGATCGCTGCACCGCGGCCGAGAGCACCAGCGCACTGGCCACGATGATCACGATATCGTCGGAAAATCCGGTAAAGGCCTGTTTGGGCGAGACGATGCCGAACGCCAGCGCCGCGAGCAGCGCGATCACCGCGACCATATCGTACCGCAAACGCCCCCAGATGAAGAGCAGCATCATGCCGACGAGCACGCCGACGGAAAGCAATTGGGGCGTGTTCATCGGGCCTCGTCGACGGGAACTCAGCCCTCAACGCGAGGCGATGGCTTCGGGTCCGTAGCTTCTTGGCACTTGCCCCCTTCCGACAAATATCTCCGTTTCGTCATCGGGGATGACGGTCATTGGACCATCCTGGTTCCAAGGGGATGATCGCCCGGCTTCTTCGGCCCGGCTCAGTGCACGGTCCCCACCGCGCGGCCGACCGACATCAGCACGATCAGCCGCTCGATCTGGCGCCAGCGGCAGAAATGAACGTGGTTGCCGAGGTCGCGGCTGTGGTCGGCACGCGCGGCCGCCTCGCTGCCGGCCAGCTCGCCGAACCGGGCGATGAGTTCATTGGCGTCGGCGATTTCACGGCGATCGCCGAGATAGGGCATCATATCCATGCGCGCAGAGGATTCACGCATCGCGCCAACTTCCTGGAAAGCCACGCTTTGCGCGCCACATGATGCTGAATTTCCGCTAACCATCCCGAAAATGCCGTGCCGCGTGCCCCGACATGGCACAGGTGGCGTCCCGCCTCGGGACGTGGCAGAGGACGCCGATGACCAAGCCCCCCTCCAAGACGCCGATGGCCGGCGGCTTCCTGCTCGCGCTCAGCCTGATCATCGGCGTGTTCGCCGGCATCGCCCGGGGCGAAGCCTCGTTCGGCTTCGTCATCGGGCTCGGGATAGGCGTCGCGTTGCTGGCCCTGGTCTGGCTGATCGATCGGATTCGGATGGGAAGATGATCCCCTCTCCCTAGAGGATTCGCGGCCTAGATCGCCCGCCCCAGCCAAGCCACTCGCCCGATCACGTCCAGCGCCCGCGCCGGCACGATCCGCGCCTCCCAGGCCGGATTGTCCGAGATCACTTCGATTCCGCCCACGCTTGCGCGCAGCCGCTTGACCATCAGCTCGCCATCGAGCCGGACGACGAACACCCCGCCCCGCCCATCGACGCGGCGCCGATCGCGATCGACGAGGATCTCGTCGCCATCCTCCAGCGTGGGCGCCATCGAATCGCCCCGCACCCGGATCAGCGAGGCAGCCTCGGCCCGCACACCGAGCGCGCGCAGCAATTCGGGCGCGAAGCTCCCCGGCCGCCGCCGCGCCTCGCCCTCCACCAGGCCGCCAGGCCCGGCCGAGGCCCCCACGTCCAGCCGCGCCACCGCGACCATCCCCGCTGCTTCGGGCCCGCCCAGCCGCGCCTCCGCCACGCCGAAATAACGCGCGAGCAACGCGCGGTCCGCCTCCGCCAGCAACCGCGGCGTGCCGCGCATCAGATATTGCTGAAGATAGGCCAGGTTGCGCCCGAGCAGCCGCGAAAGCTCGGAAAGGCTCGCGCCGTTTTCCGCGACCATCGCCGCCAGCGCGGCTCGTTGCGCTTCCGGATCCATGACACCTCCATAGTCGAAGGAATTTTCCTAGACAAGTAGGAAATCAGGAACAAACTAGGAACGATCTTGAGCGAATCGAACAGGAGACAGGCGGATGTCGGTGCATCGCAAGATCGAGAAATTCCTTCGGGCGACGGACATGCCGCCCACCAAGTTCGGCCGGCTGGCGGTACGCGATCCGCGCTTCGTCCTCGACCTGCGCCGCGGTCGCGAGCCGGGGCCGCGCATCGTCGCACGAGTCGAGGCCTTCCTCGCCGCGCAGCAACAGCAGGAGCAGCGCCCGGAGTCCGGCCGATGAGCCGCGGCCCCGATGCGGGAACGCTGCTGCGCCGGGCGATCGAGGCAAATGCGGAAGCGGCGGGCTGCCCGGTCGTGCCGGTGGAATCGGACTGGACCCGCTGGGCCAGCGCCACCTTCACCGGCGCGCGGCACCTGCTCGCGCTCGCCGCTCCGCCCTCGCCGGCACTCGACGCGTGGATCGCCCATTTGCCCGAGGCGGAACTGCGCCTGCGCGGCCATCTGGTGGCGGACCTCGTGATCGAGCATGTCCGCCGCGCGGCCGATGCCGTCACGGTATCGCTGGAAGTGCTGACGGTGGAGGAGCGAAGATGACGGCGGTCAAGCCGTCCGGCGCGCCAGGTTGCGCAGCGTGACCAGCGCCTCTTCCAGCCCGCGTTCGTGCTGCTTCGGCTGTGGCGGGGCCGCGGAGGCCAGGCCCTTGTCGGCCACCCCGCGCTCCAGCCGATCGAGCAACGCGTGGATCGAGGCATCGGTCTCCGGCCGCACGATCCGCTCGCGCCTGGGCGGCAGAACCGGGGCCTCGGCGGCGAGCTCCTCCGGCACGTGGCGGCGCACTGCCGGGGTCAGCTCGAAGATCTCGAACCGCTCGCTTTCGTCGAAGATCGACGGGCGCGGTGTGCGGCGCAGCGGAGCGAGCGGAACCGGTGCGGGCTTGGGCACCGCCGGGATCGCCTGTGGATCGAAGGCCGAGAGCGGCTGGTCGAAATCAGTCGGCAGCGTCTGCTCGGCGAAGGGCTGGCGGGCACGCGCATGCATGTCGTGACTTTCGTGATGCTCCGGTGCTTCGGCCACCGGCTCAGAGGCCGAAATCGGGGCCTCCATAGGGTAAACTTCCGAAACTTCCGGCGCCTCGACGGCGGGCTCGGGCTCGGCGGCCGCCACGGG
>NZ_SCMK01000042.1 GCF_005503355.1 Sphingomonas sp. 1F27F7B | reverse complement strand
ATTCGAGGGTGGCGAGCGGGTGGGGCGCGATCACTTCGATCCGCTCGGTGACGCGCAGGCCCGCCGTGCGGGCATCGACGATGAAGGCGGAGATGCCCCTGGCGCCCGGCGCCTCTCCCGTGCGGGCGAACAGCACATAGTAATCCGCGATGCCGCCGTTCGAGATATAGGTCTTGGCGCCGTTGACCCGCCAGCCATTGCCGCTGGTCGCGGCGCTGGTCTCCATCGAGGCGACATCGGAGCCGGAACCGGGCTCGGTGAGCGCGAAGGCGGCGATCTTCTCGCCGCGCGCCACGGCGGGGAGATAGGCGGCCTTCTGCGCCTCGGTGCCGAACAGCGAGATCGTGCCCGATCCCAGCCCCTGCATCGCGAAGGCGAAGTCGGCCAGCCCCGAATGGCGCGCCAGCGTTTCGCGGATCAGCGCCAGCGAGCGGATGTCGAGCGTGTCGTGGACGCCGCCCCACGCCGCCGGCACGCAATAGCGCAGCCAGCCGCCCTCGCCGAGCGCGCGGACCAGCCGCCGGCATTCGGCGTCGACATCGGGGCCGTGATGGCCGGAGAGATTGGCGACGCACCAGGCCTCGAGCGCGTCGGCGAGCCTGCGGTGCCCGTCGTCGAGGAAGGGCCAGTCGAGGAAGCTGCGGTCGGCCATCAGTTGCCCTCGAACACTGGCGTGCGCTTGTCCGCGAACGCTTCGAAGGCGCGGCGGAAGTCCCCGGTCGCCATGCAGATCGCCTGGGCCTGCGCCTCCATCTCGATCGCGGTTTCCACGCTCACTGCCCATTCGGTGTTGAGCTGGGTCTTGGTGATGCCGTGCGCGAAATTGGGGCCCGCGGCGATGGTCCGGGCCAGCGCCTGGGCCTCATCGAGCAGCGCATCCGCTGCCACCAGCCGGTTGTGGAATCCCCAGCGCTCGCCTTCCTCGGCGGACATCATCCGCCCGGTATAGAGCAGGTCGGAGGCACGGCCCTGGCCGATGATCCGCGGCAGGATCGCGCAGGCGCCCATGTCGCAGCCCGCCAGGCCGACGCGGGTGAAGAGAAAGGCGGTCTTCGCGGCGGGCGTGGCGAGGCGCAGGTCCGATGCCATTGCCATGATCGCCCCTGCGCCGACGCAGATGCCGTCGATCGCCGCGACGATCGGCTGGGGGCAGGCGCGCATCGCCTTGACCAGGTCGCCGGTCATGCGCGTGAAGGCGAGCAGCTCGGGCATGGCCATCCCGGTCAGCGGCCCGATGATCTCGTGGACGTCGCCGCCCGAGGAGAAATTGCCCCCCGCGCCGGTGACCACCACTGCCTTGACCTGCGGCGCATAGACGAGCGCGCGGAAGGTATCGCGCAGCTCGGCATAGCTTTCGAAGGTAAGCGGGTTCTTCCGCTCGGGCCGGTCGAGCGTGACCGTCGCCACTCCCTCGGCGAAATGCCAGCCGAAATGTACCGGCGCGAAGCTGGTAGGGTCCATCGTCATTCCTTCCCTCCATCGGCGGCGAGCGAATCCTTGAGCACGCCCAGCAATGCGTGGAGCTGGCTCCGCTCCTCGCGGTTCATCCCCGCGAGCATCGTGTCGATCCATGCGTGATGCGCCACGGCCAGCGTGGCGAAACATTCGCGCCCGAGCTGGGTCAGGCGCACGATCGAGGAGCGGCCGTCGGTGGGCGAGGGCGCCAGGCTCACATAGCGATCGCGCGCCAGCACCTGGACGACGCCGGTGACGTTGCCGTTCGAGACGAGCAGCGCCTGGGACAATTGGCCCATCGTCATCCCCTCTGGATGCCGGTCCAGCGCCGCCATCACGTCGAAGCGGGGCAGGGTGATGTCGTATCTGTCGGCAAAGCCGCGCTTCAGGCGCTTCTCGATCACCGTGGTGCAGGTGAGCAGCCGCAGCCACAGCCGCACGCTGCCGCGATCGTCGAGCGCGCCGTCATGCTTCTCGCGCAAGGGGGCGGGGCGGCTCATGTCACTTCTCCGCCGGCGATCGGGATGGCCTGGCCGGTCACCGATCCGCTGGCGGGCAGGCAGAGCCAGACCGCCGCCGCCGCGACTTCCTCGGGCGTGACCAGCCGCTTCTGGGGATTGTGGCGCGTGAGCTCGGCCAGTGCCTCGGCCCGGCTGCGTCCGGTGCGGCCCGCGATCGTCTCGATCGCCCGGGCGACGATATCGGTGTCGGTAAAGCCGGGGCAGAGCGCATTGGCGGTTAGCGGCGTCGCGGCGAACTCGGCGGCGAGTGCGCGCATCAGCCCGATCGCGCCGTGCTTGGAGGCGACATAGGGCGCGGTATAGCCATAGCCTTTCAGCCCCGCGGTCGATGCCACGGTGACGATCCGCCCGGCGGGCACGGCGAGCAGGTCGGGCAGCGCCGCCTGGCAGCAATGGAACAGCGCGTCGAGATTGGTCGCCAGGGTCTCGCGCCACGCATCGGCGGTCACCTTGGCGAAGGGCGCGCTGGCGGCGATGCCGGCATTGTTGACCAGGATTCCGATCGGGCCGTGCGCGGCGCGGGCGACCTGGAAGGCGGCATCGACCGATGCGCGGTCGATGACGTTGGCGGGGACGGTGATTGCGCCGGGAATGGTCGCGGCGACGGTTTCCAGCGGCTCCAGCCGGCGCCCGATCAGCGTCAACCGTGCGCCTTCCGCGGCGAGCGCGCGGGCGATGGCCGCGCCGATGCCCGATCCGCCGCCGGTGACGACCGCATGGATGTGGTTCAGGCGCATGCTCAGCTCCGCAGCACCGCGCCGGCTTCGGCGGCGCGTTGCAGGTTGCGGGCGAGCTGGCTCATCCCGCCCAGATATTGCGGCGGCACACGCACGCCGCGATAGCCGTGCTGGGCGGCGGCGCGCAGCGTCCACATCGGATCGATCAGGTGCGGCCGGCCGATCGCGACCAGGTCGGCCCGGCCGGCCGCCAGGATCGAATTGGCATGGTCGGTCTCGAAGATGTTGCCCACCGCCATGGTCGAGACGCGCGCTTCGTTACGGATCTGGTCGGCAAAGGGCGTCTGGAACATGCGGCCATAGACCGGGCGGCACTCGGCCCAGGTCTGGCCGGCCGAGACGTCGATCAGGTCCGCGCCCGCTTCGTCGAAGGCGCGGGCGATCGCCACCGCCTCGTCGGGGGTGACGCCCCGGTCGCCCATCCAGTCGGTCGCCGAGATGCGGACGGACATCGGCCGCTCGGCGGGCCAGACGGCGCGCATCGCCGCGAACACTTCCAGCGGATAGCACAGGCGATTCTCCAGGCTGCCGCCATAGCCGTCGGTGCGGGTGTTCTGGAGCGGCGTGATGAAGCTGGACAGCAGATAGCCATGCGCGGCGTGCAGCTCGACCATGTCGAAGCCGGCCTCCGCCGCCATGCGCGCGGCGGCGACGAACTGGTCGCGCACCAAGTCCATGTCCGCACGGGTCATCGGGCGCGGTGTGGGGTTGTTCGCGCTCCACGGCACGTCGGACGCGGCGATAAGCGGCCAGTTGCCGTCGTCCAGCGGCGCGTCCATTCCCTCCCAGCCGATCTTCGTGGAGCCCTTGGCGCCCGAATGGCCGAGCTGGAGGCAGATCTTCGCCCCGCTGTTCGCATGGACGAAATCGGTGATCCGCCGCCAGGCCGCCACATGCTCGGGCACGTACATGCCGGGGCAGCCGGGGGTGATCCGGCCCTCGGGCGAGACGCAGGTCATCTCGGTATAGACCAGCCCCGCGCCGCCCTGGGCGCGGGCACCGTAATGGACCAGGTGGAAGTCGTTCGGGGTGCCGTCGACGGCGGAATACATGGCCATGGGCGAAACCACGATGCGGTTCGCCAGCGGCATCTCGCGCAATCTGTACGGCGCGAACATCGGCGGGACCGGTTCGTCGCGCTTCCCGCCCGGCGACTGCGACTGGAACCAGCTCTCGACGCCTTCCAGCCACTCTCGATCGCGCAGGCGGAGATTTTCGTGGCTCACCCGCTGCGAGCGCGTGAGCAGCGAATAGGCAAACTGGATCGGCGCGAAGGGCAGATAGCGGTCGAGCGTCTCGAACCACTCCGTCGAGTTGCGCGCGCTGTTCTGCAGCTTGAGCACCTCGACATTGCGCTCGGCCTGATATTCCTCCAGCGCCTGGGCGCGGCCGAGCCCCGGACGGTTGAGCACCTCGGCCAGCTTGATCGCATCCTCCAGCGCCAGCTTGGTGCCCGATCCGATCGAGAAATGCGCGGTGTGCGCCGCGTCGCCGAGCAGGACGAACTTGTCGTGCGACCAGCGGCCGGTGACGATCCGGCGGAAGTTCAGCCAGGCCTGGGGGCCGGGCAGGTGGGTGGCGTTGGACATCAGGCCATGGCCGCCCAGCTGCTTCGCGAAGATCCGCTCGCACAGCGATATCGCTTCGGGCTGGTCCATCGCGTCGAGGCCCAGCTCGTGCCAGGTCCGCGGATCCATCTCGACGATGAAGGTCGATAGATCGTCGTCGAAGCGATAGGCGTGCGCCCAGACCCAGCCCGCCCGGGTCTCCTCGAAGGCGAAGGTGAAGGCGTCGAACACCTTGCTGGTGCCGAACCAGAAGAACTTGTTCCGGCGCACCTGGATGTCGACGTCGAACCGGTCGGCATGCGCCCCCCGGATGCGGCTGTTGGCGCCGTCGGCGGCGATGACGAGGTCGTAATCCGCCCATTCGGCCGGATCGGGGCTCGCCTCATGCTCGAAATGGAGCTGCACGCCCAGTTCGCGGGCGCGCGCCTGCAGGATCGCCAGCAGCCGCTTGCGGCCGATGCCGATAAAGCCGTGCCCCGAGGAACGGATGCACTCGCCATGGATGTGCACGTCGATATCGTCCCAATGGGCGAACTCGCGGCGGATCGTCTCGCCGCTCACCGGATCGTTGGCCATCAGATTCTCGACCGTCTGGTCGGAGAAGACCACGCCCCAGCCGAACGTGTCGTCGGGGCGGTTGCGCTCGAACACATGGATCTCGTGGGCGCTGTCGCGCACCTTCATCGAGATGGCGAAATAGAGGCCCGCCGGGCCGCCGCCCACACATGCGATCTTCATTGACCCGACTCCATCGCGGCGACTCCAGTCCGTCTCAATCTAACGCCCGGAACGTAGATGCTTCAAGCCTGAAATTTCAAGCTTGAAATATCATATATCACGCAATTAATCACGGGTATTGGAGTCGTGGGAGGTCTAGGGATGAAGTGGCCGGCACAGCGCCTGACGGGCGGATCGAAGAAGAGCTTCGGCATGTATGACGAAGCGTCGAAGCTGGATGCGGCGGGGGTGGACCTGATCCATCTCGAGTTCGGCCGGCCGCACGCGGACACGCCGCTGCACATCAAGGAAGCGGCCAAGGCGGCGCTCGATGCGGGCATCGTCCATTATGGCGATTTCCGCGGCACGCTCTCCTTCCGTCAGGCGCTGGCGGGGAAGCTCGCGGCGTTCAACGGCCTGAACTATGGCGTGGACGAGATCCTGGTGTGCAACGGGCTCACCCATGCCTCGTTCGCCGCCTTCATGGCCGCGATCGATCCGGGCGACGAAGTGATCCTGCTCGATCCCTATTACCCCCAGCATATCGGCAAGACCGAGCTGGCCGGCGGCAAGGTGGTGATCGCCGAGCTCGACAAGGCGGACAATTTCGCGATCTCGAAGGAGAAGATCGCCGCCAGGATCACCGATCGCACCCGGATGATCGTGCTGGTCAACCCGGCCAATCCCACCGGCCGCGTCTATAGCCGCGCGGAGCTGCAGCACGTCGCCGACCTGGCGATCGAGCACGACCTGCTGGTGCTGTCGGACGAAGTCTATGAGTATATCACCTATGGCAAGGCCGAGCATGTCAGCATCGCCAGCCTGCCCGGCATGCGCGAGCGGACGATCACCTGCTTCGCCTTCACCAAGGCCTATTCGATGGACGGCTGGCGGATCGGCTATCTGACCGCCGATGCGAAGCTGATGCCCGCGATCCTGCGCATCACCATGACCGACGTGACGCATGTCAACGTCTTCATCCAGGAAGGCGCCCGCGCCGCCGTGGAGGGGCCGCAGGACGCGATGCTGGCGATGGTCGAGGCCGATCGCCGCAAACGTGACATCGTCGTCCAGGCGCTCAACCAGATGCCCGGCGTCACCTGCGCCGAGCCGGAAGGGACGATCTATGCCTTTCCGGATATCCGCGGCACCGGCCGTTCCTCGCAGGATCTTGCCATGGCGATCCTCAGGCAAGCGCATGTCGTGGTCGAATCCGGCAGCTTCTACGGGCCGGGCGGAGAGGGGCATCTGCGCGTCTGCTTCGGATCGGAATCCGAGGCGCGGGTGGCCGAGGCGATGGAGCGGCTGGGGCGGTTCTTCAACGCGCTTTGAGCACGTCGAGCCATGGAATTTGGGGAGAGAAGAGGATGAAGAAGCGTCTGGGTCTTGCCGCCGCCTTGCTGGCCCTGCCGGCGCTTCCCATCCTGCTGGCCGGGCCCGCCTGCGCCCAGGCCGAGGCGGCGGCCCCGCAGGGCTATGACACGCTGCTCGCGCTCTACCAGGAGTTCCGCGCCTTCGTGCCGCCGCCGATGGTGAAGGGCGTGCCCGATTATTCGCCCGAAGCGATGGCGCGCCACTATGCCGGGCTCCAGCGCTTCGAGGCGCGGCTGGCGGCGATCGACGACAGCGCATGGCCGATCCCGCAGCGCGTCGATTACATGGTGGTGCTCGCCGAGATGCGCGGGCTGGAGTTCCAGCATCGGGTGATGCAGCCCTGGAAGCGCGATCCGGCCTTCTACAGCACCACCAATCTCGGCTTCGGCCCCAAGATGCACGGCGCCATCGCGATCCCCGGGCTGCCGATCGCGAAGGACGAGGCGGCGGCACTGGGCGCCCGGCTCGACGGGGTGCCCGAGGCGCTGCGCCAGGCACGGGCGAACCTCACCGATGCGCGCGGCGACCTTGCCCGGCTGGCGATCGTGCAGAAGCAGGTGGAAGTGAACGTCTATGGCGCGCTGGCTGCGGAGGCGGCGAAGCGCCAGCCGTCGCTGGCCGCGCCGGCGAAGCGCGCCCAGGCGGCGGCCGCGGCGTTCAAGGCGTGGCTGGAGAGCATCGAGGCAGGGCTTCCCGCGCATGGCGGCGTGGGAGCGGAGAATTATGCCTGGTATATCAAGCATGTGCTGCTGCTGCCCTATACGCCGGAGGAGATCCGGGTGATCGGCGAGCGCGAATATCAGCGCCAGCTCGCCTTTTTGAAGATCGAGGAGCATCGCGACCGCGCGATCCCGATGCCCGAGCCGGTCAAGACCCGCGCCGAGTTCGATGCCAAGCGCAAGCAGGAGGATGAGGACCTGCTCAAATTCCTGCGTGACGGCCAATGGGTGACGATCCCGGACTATGTGAAGCATGACCCGGAGGAGGGGCCGTACGAGTTCCCCTTCGAGAAGGATCCGTCCAGGCCGGGGCTGTTCGATCCGCCGCAGCATCTCCATTTCTTCTTCCAGGCCGAATTCCGCGACGGCCGGCCGCTGCGCGCACACAATTTGCCCGGCCATGCCTTTGACGCGCTCCAGGCGGCGCGCGACACGCGCCCGGTACGCGGGCAGCCGCGGCTGTTCTTTGTCAACGGACTGCGCAACGAAGGCTGGGCCTTCTATCTCGAGGAGTTCCTGATCCAGTCGGGCATGCTGGAGGACCGGCCCAAGGCGCGCGAGATCGACTATATCCTGGGCGCCAAGCGCGCTGCGCGCATTCTGCCCGAGCTGAAGATGCAGGCGAACGAATGGACCTGGAAACAGGCCAATGCGTCGCTGGTCTCGCGCACGCCGAAATGGATGCGGCCGGGCGATGCCGTCGCGCAGTTCGACATCGAGCTGTACCTGCGTCAGCCCGGCTATGGCATCGGCTATTACATGGGCAAGGTGGAACTGGAGAAGCTGCTCGCCGATGTGGCGATGCAGGAAGGCGACAAGTTCGACATCAAGGCGTTCCACGATCGCTTCCGCGCGGCGGGTTCGATCCCGATCTCGCTGATCCGCTGGGAGATGACGGGCCGGGACGACGAGATCCGCGCCCTGCGATAGGGATCGTGCGGGAGTGGGGAGGCACCCGGGCCCTGGCTTGCTCGTTGCCCCGATTTCTTTCGTCGTCCGGGCGCCGCCTCGTCATTCCCGCCGCCTCTCCGTTACCCCACCGCCTTTCCCGTCATCCCACCGCCTCCTCCGTCATCCCCGCCCTTCCCGTCATCCCCGCGAAGGCGGGGATCCAGGGTAATCCGGGACAATCGAAGCAATCGCGCGCGGGCTCGCCGGAGACGGCAAACCCAGCCGCGCGACCATTGCTCCTGGCCCTGGATCCCCGCCTTCGCGGGGATGACGGAAGAGGCGGTGGGATGACAGGAAAGGCGGGGATGATGGGAAGGGCGGTGAGGTGACGGGGAAGCCGGGACGCAGGGAGGAAAGCGAGGTTGGCTTGGGCGCGATATGGCGAATGCGTCCAAGCTTCGACATCCGCCCGACGCTAGCCGATACCAATGGATCGCATCCCGGCCGTCTACATTGTTGCAAGCAAGCGCATCGGCACGCTTTACACCGGCGTCACCTCAGACCTGCCGGGCCGCATCTACCAGCATCGCACCGGCATGCTTGAGGTATTCACCAAGAGACATGGCTGCAAGCGTCTCGCCTGGTTCGAGATCCATGAAGAAATGGAATCCGCGATCATCCGCGAGAAGCAGATCAAGAAGTGGAATCGCGACTGGAAGATCAGGCTGGTCGAGGAGAACAACCCGACTTGGCGCGACCTCGCCGAGGACTGGGGCTTCGATCCACTTGAGGACGTTGACGAATAGTCCCGTGTCCTGTTCCCGGTGAATTATCCATCACCCCACCGCCTCCCCGTCATCCCCGCGCAGGCTCGGGTGACGAGGGAGAATATGAGCCCCCCAATCGACAGGCTGCCCAGGGCCCGCCCCATGCCCTGGACACCCCGCGATCAGAAGCGGATGCGCGCGCTCAGGCTGGCGCGATGGTCCTTGGTGCGTTTGCCGAACTCGCCGTCATAGCCGAGCCGCAGCGAGAGATTCTCGTTGCCGACCACTCGCAGTTCCGCGCCGACATGCGCGGCCCGGCGATCCATCAGCGTCGTGATCATCGCCGGCGCGGCCGCGGCGTTGCCGCCGAGCAGGCGGAACGGCGCCTCGATCCGGTCGGTAGTGTGGAACACGCCGCCGCCGGTGATCGCGAAGGTTGCGCTGGTCGGGCCGCTGCCGGCCAGGCGCACGCCCAGGCTGAGCTCGGGCGCGACGGTGCCGATCCACTGGGTATGCGCCAGGCTCTGGACGCCCAGGCCCTCGAGCCCGCGCTCCGCGAACCCGCCCTGGCGCAGCGCCGTGACATAGCCGCGCACCGCCGGCCGCGCGAACACCATGCCTTGGCCGAGCACCCAGGCCGCTTCGGCGCTGCCCTGGAGATAGCCGGTGCCCTGATTGCCGATGCCCTGGCGCGGATCGAAGATGTTCACGCCGCGGCGCAGCTCGGTCCATTGCCAGCCGCCGCTCACCGAAGCCGCGAACTGCGCGCCGCTTGCTCCGGCATAGCGCGCGCCGATGCCGGCATGCACGCCGTCGCCGTCAGAATTGGCCCGCAGCCCGTCGATCCTGGCATTGCCGAGGCTGTCATAGCCGATCGCGCCGCCGATCATCCAGTCGCCGCCCAGCGGCTTTTCGAAGCCGGCGCGGAAGCGGCCGTCGGTGTCGCCGCGGACACTGGCATATTCGCTGCTGCCGGTGCGCTTGAAGACATGGCCGCCGGCCTGGCTCCACACGCAGCCATCGCCTGCCGGGCCGGCGAGCGTGCCGCAGCCGAACAGGTTGGACGAGAAGTCACGCGCCGCGCCGAACTGGGTGAGCGAGGCGATCAGATAGGGCTCGGGATTGAGCTGGTCGAAGATCGCGCGATATTGCGCTTCGCCGCCGGCCTGGATGTTGCCCAGCAGGGCGAGCAGGCGGCCGATCCCCGCCGAGCTGCCCGCCGTCACTGCCCGGTCCATATAGGCGCCGAGCGCGCGCTCGTTGCCGTTGAGGAACGGCTGGCCGAAATTGGTGTCGAAGGCGAGCTGGATGCCGGCGCTGTTCGCCAATATGCGATAGTCGACCGCCAGCGTGTCGCGGATATTGAGCCCGTTGTTGGTTGCGGTGCCCGCCGTGGCGAACAGCGTCACCGGGTTCTTGTCCTGCATCCAGGTGAGGATCACGTCGCCGGTGCCGGCCACGCTGGTGTTGCCGCTCACATTGACTCGGTCCGAGGCATAGGGCCCGAAGGCGATGTCGAACGCCAGATGGCCGGTCGCGCTCTGGGTGAAGTCGCCGTCGAGGTCGACCGTGTTGATGACGCGGGCGCCGTAGAGCAGGTTGGTCGCCGGCGTGCCGACGCCGTCCAGATTGGCGAAGGTGGCGCCGTGCAGCAGGTCGATCGGCATGCGGCTGGCGGCCAGGCCCATCTGGAAGTCGCCCGCATTGGCGAAGCTGCCGCTCGAGCCGGGGCCATCGCGCAAGTCGATCCGGCTGAAAGCGATGAAGGTGCCGCCGGCGTTGTTGACCAGCGCGTTGGCGCCGCTGCCCAGGTCGACATTGCCGATGATCGTGCCGCTGTTCTCGACGCGGTCATTGCCCGCGCCGGTATCGATCGCGAGGCCGGAGACGGCGCTGATCGAGCCCGCGGTGAGCTGGATCAGGTTGGCCGTGCCGCCGGCCAGGCGGATGCCCGCGCCGGTGCCGGTGCCGCCGCGCACCATGTTGTTGGCGGTGACCAGGATGTTGCCTGCGCCGGTGCTGCCCTGGCTCTGGGCGAAGATGCCGGTGGAGTTGAGCCCTGCCGCATAGACCGATCCCGAGATGCGCAGGGCGATCGCGCCGCCGGCACCCGATCCGGCGCCGTTGCCGGCGAAGATCCCCTCGACCCAGCCGCCGCCGCCGCCGAGCGACTGCGCGACCACGCCGATCGAATTGGCGCCGAGCACCGCGATGTTGCCGCTCTGGTCGAAGCGGATCGCGCCGCCATTGCCCGTGTTGCCCGGGCTCAGTGTCACGCTGGCGGAATCCACGGCGCCCAGCACCGCGCCGCCGCCGCCGCCGATCGACTGAAGGAACACGCCGTGCGCATGGTTGCCGGCGGTCTGGACGGCGCCGTTGTTCGACACGGTGACGCTGCCGCCATTGCCGCTCGCGCCGCCGCTGCCGCCGAGCGTGACGTTCGCGCTGCCGCCGGTGAGGCGCACCTCGCCGCCGCCTGCGCCGATCGACTGGACGACGAGCGCGGGCGAATAGTCGCCGATCGTGGCGAAGCCGCCCGAATAGATGAGGGCGACGGTGCCGCCGTCGAGCCCCACGCCGCCATTGGCGCCGAGCGTCACGCTGGTCGCCGGGACCGGCGGCGGCGCGACCGCCAGCGGATCGGCGCCAGCGCCCGCCAGCCAATAGGCCAGGCCGCGCTGGCCTTCGCTGGAGAGACCCGCCGTCACGGCGGTGCCCGTGCCGGGTGCGGTATCGAGGTTCAGCACGGCCGGCGTGCTCGACACGGCGCCCGCGCCGATCGCGATCTCGACGATCGCGGAGCCGCCGCCGCCGCCGATCGACTGGACGATCGCGCCCGGCGCGTACTTGCCGGTGGTCGTGATCGCGCCGGTCATGCTGCGCTGGATCGCGCCGCCCGAGGAGCCGGTTGTGCCGTCGGCGCCCAGCGTGACCGAGGCGCCCGCGAAGAAGGAAGCCAGCTCGGCGGTGACGTCGATGATCCCGCGGCCGCCGCCGCCGCCGATCGTCTGGGTCAGCGTGCCCGCCGCGCCGTCGCCATTGGTAGTGACGCCGCCCGAATGGCTGCCGGTGATGTCGCCGCCGTCATTGTCGGCGCCGCCCAGGCCGCCCAGCGTCAGGTCGACGTGCACCGGCGCCTGGGGATCGGTGACCGTCGCGTCGTGGAGCGCGACGATGGCGAGGTCGATGTCGATCGTGCCGCCGCCGCCCCCGATCGCCTGGTTGCTGATGCCGACGCCGTTGCGCCCGGCCGCGCCAATCGTGCCGTTCGAGTTCACCGTCACCTTGCCGGCGTTCATGCCGGAAGCGCCGTCTGCGCCCGCGCGGGCGACGAGCAGCGGGTTGGGCCGCTCGGTGTTGCCATGGGGCCCGACCACGGGCAGGCCGGGCAGGCCGGTGATGCCGCTGAAGTCGAAGCCCAGCGTGCCGCCGCCGCCATTGATGCTCTCGGCGACGATCGCCTGCGAGCCGGCGCCGAGCACGGTGATGTCGCCGGTCTGGTTGACCGTGACCGCACCGCCGATGCCGCCCGTGCCGCCGCCGGTGAGGCCGACGATCAGCGCGATCGTGTTGGACAGGGTGAGGCTGGCGGGCTCGGGCGTGAGCGCCGCGCCCAGGCCCGCATTGCCGCCGCCGCCGCCGATGCTCTGCGCGACGATGCCATTGGCCTTGGCGCCGCGGGTCAGGATGGAGCCGCTGTTGGTGACGGTCACGGCGCCGCCGTCGCCGCCATTGCCGCCCACGCCGCCGATCGCGATCAGCGGGGCCGAAGTGGGGGCGCCGATCAGCAGGCTGCCGGTGAGCGCCATGCCGCCATTGCCGCCGCCGCCGCCGATCGACTGCGCCAGGATGCCATGTGCGCCGGCGCCCTTGGTCTCGATCGTGCCGGCATTGGTCACGTCGACCACGCCGCCGATATTGCCGCTGCCGCCGACCGCGCCGAAATTGAACCCGAAGGCGACGCTGTCCTTGCCGGAGGAGACGCCGGTCAGCGCCAGGATGGTCGAGCTGTTGCCGCCGCCGCCGCCCAGCGACTGGGCGAAGATGCCATAGGCGCCCTTGCCCTCGGTGAGGATGTCGCCCGAATTGGTGCCGCCGGTGTCGCGGTTGACCACGGTGACCTTGCCGCCCGCGCCGCCGCTGCCGCCATTGCCGCCGATGGTGACTCGGGCGCTGTGCGTCTGTTTGTCCGCGCCGGTGGCGCCGACCGCGAGCTGGAGCACCAGGCCCGCATCGCCGCCGCCGCCGCCGATCGAATTGGCGCTGATGCCCGCGGCATCCTCGCCCTTGGTCCAGATCAGGCCCTCGTTGGTGACCGCGACGTCGCCCGCCTTCTCGCCCGTGCCGCCGGTGCCGCCGACATTGACGTTGATCGAGTTGTTGGCGCTCTTGCCCTGGGCGCGGAAGTCGATGACCGCGCCGCCGATGCCGCCGCCGCCGCCGATCGACTGGGCGCGGATGCCGAAGGAGCGCGCGCCGGTGGTGGCGATCACGCCGGTGTTGGTCACCGTCACCTTGTCGCCCACGCCCGCGGTGCCGCCGGAGCCGCCCACTGCGATGCCCATGGTGTTGGAGGTGTTGCCGCTGCCCTTGTATTGCAGCGCGACGCTGGCCGCAAAGCCGCCCGTGCCGCCGCCGCCGCCGATCGACTGCGCCAGGATGCCGTCCGAATCGCCGCCGCCCGTGACGATCCGCGCGCTGTTGCCGACATCGACCGTGGAGCTCTTCGAGCCGACACCGCCGGTGCCGCCCACCGCGACGGTGAGCGCCGCCGTGGTGTTGACCATCACGCCGGTGCCGCTGCCGCCCGCGCCGCCCGAGCCGCCGATGCTCTGTGCCCAGATGCCGCGCGATTCGACGCCGCGCGTGGTGAGGTTCGCCGCGTTGACGACGGAGACCGCGCCGCCGGTCGCGCCGACGCCGCCGTCCAGGCCCACGCCGACGCTGCCCGCGAAGCTCTGCGCCGAGGTGCCGCTGCCGGTGCCGACCGTGCCGCCGATCTTGAACGAGCCGCTGTTGCCGCCGCCGCCGCCCACCGACTGGGCGAAGATCGCCGAGGAATAGCCGCCGCTGGTGTCGATCGCGCCTTCGGCGTTCACCGATACCGCGCCGCCGGTGCCGCCGGTGCCGCCCGACTGGCCGAGGCTCAGCGCGAACTGGTTCTTGGCGCCCGGGACCAGGCCGAAATCGAACGAGGCATTGCCGCCGCCGCCGCCGATCGACTGGGCATGGATGCCGATCGAGCGCTCGCCGGTAGTAACGATCGCCCCGTCATGGCTGACCGTGACATCGCCCGCCTCGCCGCCGATGCCGCCGCGCCCGCCGATGCTCAGGTTGAGCTGGTTGGCGTCGCGCGTATAGCCGCCGGCCAGGTTGAACGTGCCGTTGCCGCCGCCCTTGCTGATCGACTGGGCGAGGATGCCGTCGCTCAGCGCGCCGCTGGTGCCGATGTCGCCGCGGTGCCGCAGCGTGACGTCGCCGCCCGCGCCCGCATCGCCGCCCGCGCCGCCGACATTGACCACCGCCGCGAACGGGCTGTTGCCCGCCGGTGCCAGCGTCACGTCCAGCACCAGGTTGAACCCGGCATTGCCGCCGCCGCCGCCGATCGACTGGACGGTCATGCCGTTCGATTCGTCGCCAAAGGTGCGGATCAGGCCCGGCGTCTCGGTCTCGATCCCGCCGACCATCGTATAGCCGCGCGTCACCTTCACGTCGCCGGCATTGCCGCCCGCGCCGCCGGTGCCGCCGATGCCGAGCGCGATCGGCGCGCCCTGGCGCGAGACCGCGCCGGCCCCGTTGACGCCGCCCTGGCCGCCGCCGCCGCCCACCGACTGAACGAGGATGCCGGGCGCCTTGCCGACATAGTCGGTCGCGGAAAGCGTAACCGCGCCGCCGGCTCCGGTGGTCACCTTGGTGTTGACCAGCACATTGCCGTTGCTGGTGAAGGTGACGTCGCCCGCATCCGCGCCGGTGCCCCCGGTGCCGCCCAGGCCGGCGGCGAGTGCGACGCCGGTGAGCTTCGATTGGCCCGCACCGGCATTGTTGAGCGCCGCCGAGACGTTGAGCCCGCCATCGCCGCCGCCGCCGGCGACGGACTGGACGATGATGCCGGCCGCCTCATAGCCGTCGACCATCACCTGGCCCTTCTGGGTGGCGATCACGTCGCCGCTGGCATTGCCCGCGCCGCCGAAGCCGCCGATGCCGAAGACGAGCGTCGGTTCGGTGGCGGTGGTATCGGCGGTGATGCCGCCGGAGATATTGATGCCGCCGGTGCCGCCGCCGCCGCCCACCGACTGGACGAGCAGCCCGCGCGCCTTGCTGCCCTGCGCGAACAGGTCGGCATCGACATTGGCGGTCACCTTGCGGCCCAGGCCGCCATCGCCGCCAAAGCCGCCGATCCCGGCGGTGAGCTGGCCGTCGAGCGAGATGCCGCCGGAGACGTTGATGCCGCCGATGCCGCCGCTGCCGCCGAGCGACTGGGCGATCACCGCCGAACGCTCGTCGCCCGAGGCGACGACCTGGACGCGATCCGCGCCCGGCGCCTTGATCGTCAGGTCGACAATGCCGGCATTGCCGCCGTTGCCGCCGAAGCCGCCGATGCCGAGCGATGCGACGCGGCTCGCGCTGCTCGAGCCGGGGGAGGTGAGGGCGATCTGGCCCGTGACGTTCAGGCCGCCCTGGCCGCCGCCGCCGCCCACGCTCTGCGCGATCACGCCGTTCGAGCCGTTGGCGATGGTGCGATAGCCGGGGAAGGTGAAGTCGATGCCGAGGAAGTTGATCGTCAGCGGCGCATGATTGGCGACGCCGGCATTGCCCGTGGCGAGCACATTGCCCGTCACGCGCGCGGTGACGTTGCCCGCTTCGCCGCCGCCGCCGCCGAATCCGCCCAGGCCGAAGCCGAACGAGCCCGTGCTGCCGCTGGTGCTGCCCGCGATGCCGCCCGCCACGTCGATGCCGCCGCGGCCGCCGCCGCCGCCGATGCTCTGCGCGACGACGCCGTCCGAATCGGCGCCGCTGGTCACGGTGTCGCCGATGCGCGTGAGATCGACATCGCCGGCCGTGCCGCCATCGCCGCCGAAGCCGCCGATGCCGATCGAGGCGGTGCCCGCCGTGCCGGTGGAGAGCGCGATTGCGCCGGAGACGTTGATCCCGCCCGCGCCGCCGCCGCCCGCGAGGCTTTGCGCCACCACGCCGGCCGAATCGCGGCCCCGGGTCCGATAGTCGCCGGTCACGCTGGCGGTGACCTTCTGGCTGATGCCGCCGTCGCCGCCGAAGCCGCCGATGCCGATCGCGGCGCCGATGGAGGTGTTGTTGCTCGCGGAGATCGAGAGCGAGCCGGTGACGTTGAACCCGCCATTGCCGCCGCCGCCGCCCAGGCTCTGGATCAGCGCGCCGGCCGATTCGGCGCCGCTGGTCGCGACATTGCCGGAGAGCGTTGCGTCGACCGTGCCCGCATCACCGCCATTGCCGCCAAAGCCGCCGATGCCGACGCCAAGCGTGCCGGTGCCGCCGCTGGAAAGCGCGATGCTGCCGGTGACGTTGAACCCGCCATTGCCGCCGCCGCCGCCGGCCGACTGGATCAGGATCGCGCCGCTGCGCGCGCCGAGCGTCGAGACGTCGCCGGTGAGTGCGGCGATCACCGCCATGGCGTCGCCGCCGCTGTCGCCGAAGCCGCCCACGCCCACGCCGAGCGTGCCCGAGCTGCCGTTGCCGGCGCTGAGGCTGAGCCCGCCGGTGACGTTGAACGCGCCGTTGCCGCCGCTGCCGCCCAGGCTCTGCACCGTGAGGCCGAGCGAATCGTCGCCCCTGGTGCCGATGTCGCTGGTCAGGGTCGCATTCACCGTGCCGGCATTGCCGCCCGCGCCGCCGAACCCGCCGACGCCGACCAGCACATTGCCGGTCAGCTCCTTCGAGACTGCG
Organism: Sphingomonas sp. 1F27F7B; assembly: GCF_005503355.1. Lineage (GTDB taxonomy): Bacteria > Pseudomonadota > Alphaproteobacteria > Sphingomonadales > Sphingomonadaceae > Sphingomonas. The sequence continues at coordinate 5,670 of NZ_SCMK01000042.1, read as the reverse complement.
ATGCCGCCGGAGACGTTGAACCCGCCATTGCCGCCGCCGCCGCCGACCGACTGGATCAGTGCGCCGCCGGAGCGCGCGCCCCGCGTGGCGACGTCGCCGTTGATGTTGGCGATCACTGCTTCGGCATTGCCTGCGGTGGCGCCGGCGCCGCCGATGCCGACGCCGATATTGCCGGCGCCGCTCTTCGAGCCGGCAATGCCGCCGGTGACGTTGAACGCGCCGTTGCCGCCGCCGCCGCCCAGGCTCTGCGCGACGATGCCGCGTGCGTCGTCGCCTTCGGTGGAGACGGCGACCAGCGTGTCGGCCGTATCGGCCACGCCCCGGTTGACGTTGAGCGTGACGGCCTTGCCGTCGCCGCCGTCGCCGCCCGCGCCGCCCAGACCGATGCCGAGCGTCCCGGCGCCGTCCTTGGCCACCGCGATGCCGCCCGAGACGTTGAACGCGCCCGCGCCGCCGCCGCCGCCGACGCTCTGCGCCAGGATGCCGTCGCTCTTGTCGCCCGCGGTTGCGGTGGTGCCGGTCACGTCGAGCTTGACGATGCCCGCGTCGCCACCGGTGCCGCCCGAACCGCCGATGCCGATATTGATCGCACCGGCGATGCTGCCCGAAATGCCGATGCCGCCCGAGACGTTGAACCCGCCGGTGCCGCCGCCGCCGCCCAGACTCTGCGCAGTGATCGCGGTCGATTGGTTGCCAAGGGTCACGACATTGCCGGTCACCGTCGCGCCGACGCGCATGGCGTCGCCGCCGCCGCCGCCCGAGCCGCCCAGGCCGACCGAGAGCGCGCCCGCGGCGGTGCCGCCGAAGCTCACCCCGCCCGAGACGTTGAACCCGCCCGCGCCGCCGCCGCCGCCGGCGCTCTGCGCGAGGAAACCGCCCGACTGATCGCCCTCGGTCAGGATCGAGACCGCGCTCGCATCGACTTCGCCGCCATTGCCGGCGCCGCCGCCGGAACCGCCCAGGCCGATATTGACTGCCGCGCCATAGCTGCCCGAGCCGCCGATGCTGCCCGAGACGTTGAACCCGCCGACGCCGCCGCCGCCGCCGTTCGACTGGACCACCACGCCGCGCGACTGGTCGCCGAGCGTATGGACCGCGCCCAGCGCGGTGCCGGTGGCGTGCAGGGCATTGCCGCCGGTGCCGCCTGCGCCGCCCAGGCCGACCGAAAGGCCACCACCGAAAGTCGCGCTGCCCGCGATCGAGCCCGAGACGTTGAAGCCGCCCGAACCGCCGCCGCCGCCCAGGCTCTGGACGAGCAGGCCGTCGGACTGGTTGCCCGAGGTGTAGATCGTGCCCGCCGCGGTGCCGGTGACGTCGCCGCCGCCGCCGCCGCCCGCGCCGGCGCCGCCCAGGCCGACGGAGATGCCGCCCGCATAGGAGCCGCTGCCCGAAATCGAGCCCGCAATGTTGAACCCGCCATTGCCGCCGCCGCCGCCGGCCGACTGGATCAGCACGCCGGTCGCGCGGTCGCCGGTGGTCTGGACGTTGCCGCCGATCCGGCCGGTGACCTTGCCGCCGTCGCCGCCGCCGGCGCCCGAGCCGCCGATACCCACCGCGACCCCGACGCTGGTGGTGCCCGCGAAGCTCACTGCGCCCGAGACGTTGAAGCCGCCCGAACCGCCGGCGCCGCCGATCGACTGGATCACCGCGCCGCCGGCATCGTCGCCGCCGGTCGAGATCGTGCCGTCGAAATCGGTGTCGACCACGCCGCCATTGCCGGCATTGGCACCCGAGCCGCCGATGCCGACGGCGAAGGAGACCGCGCCGCCGCCGCCCGCGGCGATCGCCGCAGAGACGTTGAACCCGCCATTGCCGCCGCCGCCGCCGACCGACTGGGTGAGCAGGCCGGTCGAGAAGTCGCCGCCGGTCTGGATCGCGCCGCCGGAATGGACTTCGACCAGGCCGCCATTGCCGCCGGTGCCGCCCGAGCCGCCGATGCCGAGCGAGATCGAGGCGCCGAGCGCCGGCCCCGCCGCGGCGGCGACCGAGACGGTGAAGCCGCCGGCGCCGCCGCCGCCGCCCACTGACTGGGCGAGGATGCCCTGCGCATTGTCGCCCGTGGTGAGGATCACCGCATTGCCGTCGAGCGTGACGTGTCCGCCGGTACCGCCGGTGCCGCCGCTGCCACCGATCGCCACGCTGGCGCCGCCGAAGAAGCCGCCCGTTGTCTGGACCGCGAAGCCGCCATTGCCGCCGCCGCCGCCGATCGACTGGAGCTGGATGCCGCGTGCGCGATCGCCGCCCGTCGAGATGAACGGCGCAAGCTGCGTGGGCAGGCCGCCGATCATCACCGAGCGGGGGGTGAGGTTGACGTCGACGATGCCGCCATTGCCGCCCGCGGATCCGGCGCCGCCGATCGCGACGCCGACAAAGGCACTCAGCGACGCGGACGCGCCGCCATTGCCGCCGCCGCCGCCGATCGACTGGGCGAAGATGCCGTTCGAATCATTGCCGCCGGTGGTGATGTTGCCGCTGTGATTGACGGTGACGAGGCCGGCATTGCCGCCGCTCGCACCCTTGCCGCCGATGGTGAGGAGCACGCCGCCGGTGGTGCCGCCGTCGCCGCCGCCACCGCCCACCGATTGCGCGAAGATCGCCGCGGCATTGTTGCGCAGCGTGTCGACGCTGCCGGTATTGGTGATGGTCACCGTGCCGCCGGTGCTCGCCGCCGAGCCGTTGCCGCCGATGGTGACCAGGCCGCCGCTGTCGCCGCCCTTGCCGCCGCCGCCGCCCACCGACTGGGCGAAAATGCCGCGCGCGCCGTCGCCTTCGGTGCGGACCAGGCCGGCATTCTCCACCGTGACCGCGCCGCCGTTCCCGCCGGTGCCGCCAGTGCCGCCCAGCGCGACGACGCCCCCCGAGCCCGAGCCGGCGCCGCCGCCGCCGCCCACCGATTGCACGAACACCGCATCGGCGCCCTTGCCCGTGGTGACGACGCTGCCGGTCGCGGTGATGGTGGCCGCGGCGCTGCCCGCCAGGCCGCCGCCGGTGCCGCTGCCGCCGATCGAGACGAGGCCGCCGGTGCCTTCGGCCGAGCCGCCGCCGCCGCCGACGGACTGGACGAACACGCCGCGCGCATCGACGCCGCCGGTGCGGACCGTGCCGCCGATGGTGGCGCTCGCCGCGCCGCCGGTGCCGCCGGATCCGCCCTTGCCGCCGACCGCGACCGCGCCGCCCGAAGCGCCGCCCGCGCCACCGCCGCCGCCCACCGATTCGGCGAACACGCCGTGCGCATTGGCGCCGCCGGTAGTGACGGTCGCGCCCGCCTCGACGAGGACCGAGGCGATGCCGCCATTGCCCGCCGTGCTGCCGTTCGATCCAAAGGCGACCAGGCCGCCCGATCCGCCCGCCGAACCGCCGCCGCCGCCGATCGACTGGGCGAAGACGCCATAGGCGCCGCTCTTGGTGGTGGTGACTTCGGCTCCGGCGCGCACGTTGATCGTGGCGTTGCCGCCATTGCCGCCATTGCCGGCGGTGCCGCCGAACGTGGCGATCCCGCCGGTCCCGCCGACATTGCCGCCGGTGCCGCCGATCGACTGGGCCTGGATGCCGATTGCGTCGACGCCCGAGGTGCGGACGATGCCGCTATGCTCGACGGTGACGTTGCCGCCGTCGCCGCCCACGCTGCCCGAACCCGGATTGCCGACGATGCCGTAGCTGCCGCCGCTGGTGCCGGCATTGCCGCCCAGGCTCTGCGCCAGGATGCCGATCGCGCCGGTGTTGGTGGTCTGGATCTGGCCGGAATTGTTGACGGTGACGGTGCCGCCCTGCGCCGCCGGGCCCGAGGCGCCGCCGCCCGAGAAGAGATAGCCGGTGCCCCCCGTGCCGCCGCGCCCGGCGACGCTCTGCGCGAGGATGCCGTAGCTGCGCACGCCCGAAGTGCTGACGGTCACGCTCGAGCTCAGGCTGACATTGCCGCCGCGGCCCGCGCCGCCGCCCGCGCCGCCGCGGACATTGCCCGCGCCGTCGCCGCCATTGCCGCCATTGCCGCCCGCGCTGATCGCCGCGATGCCGGGCAGGTTGTCCGAGATGGTGGTGATGTTGCCGTTGTTGGCGGGGGTCACCGTTGCGGTGATGTCCGGCCCGTTGGCGCCGCCGCCGCCGGCCGAGGCATTGGCACCGATCGTGAAGCAGCCGCCGAAGATGCAGATCCGGACGCCAGCGCCGAAGCTGCCATTGCCGCCGTTCGCGCCGCGCTGGACGTTCGAATATTGATGGACGTCGCCCGCCGCGGCCGGGAAGGTGAAGCCCGAACTCGTCGTTCCGGTCGATCCGTTGCCTTGCGGCGGCGGGGCCGAGCCGACGCCCGCGCTGACATCGGTGACGATCGGCGTGGTGACCGTGCCGCCGCCGCTCTTGTCGAGCGTCACGCCGGTGACCTGGCCGGCGGTCAGCTGGACCGCGCTCACCGTATAGGTGATGTTGGTATTGGTGTCGGTGAAGGTCTGGCCGACGGTGTTGGCGAGCAGGATCGTGTTGTTCTGGTCGGTGCGGACCAGCGCGGCATTGATCACCTCGACCACGCGTTCGTCGGCATCGGTGACCGGATTGTGCACCAGGTCGCCCACCGCGACGACGGGCAGGGCAGGCGGATTGGGCATCGGCGCGGCCATCGCCTTGGCGAGCGCCATGCGCGAGACGCTGCTATTGGCCGCGGCAGTGGTCGCCCAGGCGGCGGTGCCTATCGCAAGCAGGATGCCGATGCGCTTCAAATGCCGGGCGAGGGTGCCGAACAGCTTGCGGTCGGCCTGGCGTGGGCGGCGCGGAGCCCCCGCGCCGGCGATGCGGTCGCGCAGTCGCTCAAGGGCATGCGACAGATCCGCCGATCGATCGGCGAGCAGCGAGAGAACCGCGCCGATCTCGGAAATGAAGTCCGATCGCTGGACGCGGCTCAGCCGGTCGGCATTGACCGCTTCGCCCGTTGCATCCACCAGCGCCGCCAGCCGCGCGAGCCGCGCCGCATCCGTCCGCCGAACCATCGTAATTCCCCCGAAATAGCTAATGAGTCGCGGTTCGATCATATCATGATGAACAGCTAATTACCCTTATGTGACATGGTTTCCGCGGGGGCATCTGTCCCGTATCCACGCAGTTGGTGCGCATGAGATCGGTCGGGGTTGGGCAATTGCTTCGAGATATATGTCTACTTTGTGTCCAGCATTGCTGGCGAAGTCGTGCATGAAAGCGTCGTTGCTTTGTGGTGCTGCCCGGCCGGGTCGTTCATCTCGACGGAATCCGCTCCGATGGAGGGGGGAGGAGGGGCTCCTCTCCGCACAAGCGCCGTCGACGTCCGTTGCAGGGCGCGCCCGCAAGCGGCGTCTTGGCGTGGAAGCAGGCCGTCGAACAAAAAAATGCGGGATTTGGAAAAAAGTGCGTTTTTCGGGTTGACGGGAATCGGTCGGGCACATAGATGGCGCCCTCCCGGCAACGAGGCGCTCGCCTCTCTGCTCCAACCGGTCCTCCGGTTCGGGACGTTCACAAATCGGTTGCGGCACTTCGGTGCTGCCGACTGGGGCCCTTCAAGGGATGTTCGAAGCACCGCTTCGAGCAGGAACGTGCTCTTTGACATGGTTGATTTGATGAAGGGACATGTGGGCGGCGGCCCTGGGTTCTGACGGCTTCTAGGCGTCGGGTACTCAGATAAAGACAAGCCGTTCCAGGGTCTTCCGG
>NZ_SCMK01000041.1 GCF_005503355.1 Sphingomonas sp. 1F27F7B | reverse complement strand
GCGATCACGGATGCGCGCGAGGAAGCGGAGGGCAAGCAGGGCTATCGCACCATTCCCACCCCCGGCATGGCAGGGGCCTATTTCCCCGACCTCGCGCGCATCCGTGATCGCCCCTCCTGGACGCTGCCCGCCGTCGTCCACCACGAGCTCTTGCCCGGGCACATGATCCAGCTGCCCATCGAGGCGGCCGCGAATCCGCATCCGTTGCGCATCGAATATGCTCCGGCCTTCGCCGAAGGCTGGGCGATCCATGCCGAGCAGCTGATGGCGGACCGGGGCGCCTTCGCCGGCGATGACCGGGCGCTTCTCGGCCATTTGCACTGGCTGCTGTTCCGCATCGGCCGAGGACTGGTTGACACCGGTGTCCATATCCGACAAGAAACGCTGGCACAGACGAGCTACAAGCTCGCGACACTGCAGGGAGAGGCGGCTTACTTCGCGCCGATGGCGCAAGATATCGAGCGAATCTGCATTGAACCCGCCATGCGCGCCGCAGAGGCGCTCACTTGGCTGGGGCTGGCCCGTCTGGGGTCCAACGCGCAGCGCAACGGACCGGAATCGCTCAGGAAATTCCATCGCGAGCTGCTCGCCGACGGGCGCAGGCGCTTCGCGATGATCGCATAGCGGTCGGCAACGGCCGGCCGAGAAACAACAGAGCGACGGGCGAGCGTCCGTCGGGAAGCAACAGAGAGCTGGCGCAAGCCGGCCGGAATGCCGGGCAAGCCGCAGGGCGGCAGGACCCGGAAACACTGACCATGGGAGAATTGGGATGCGTAACGGGATTTTGAGGCGGAATCTGTGGTGTGCCGGCGTGTCGCTGGCCGTGATGGCCGGCGTCGGCATCGCGACTCCGGCGCTGGCGCAGGATACCGCGGCGGCACCTGCCGACACTGGCGTGCAGGAGCAGGACCAGCCCAATGACGGCGCGATTGTTGTCACCGGTTTCCGCCAGTCGCTCGACAAGGCGCTGAACGTGAAGCGCGGTTCGGTGTCGTCGGTCGATGCCATCGTCGCCGAGGATATCGCCAAGTTCCCGGACCAGAATCTGGCGGAATCGCTCCAGCGCATCCCCGGCATCTCGATCCAGCGCGATGCGGGCGAAGGCCGGGCGATCACCGTCCGCGGCCTGGGCGCCCAATTCACGCGCGTCCGGGTCAACGGCCTGGAGACCGTCGCCACCTCGACCGACGGCGCATCGGCCAATCGCGACCGTGCATTCGACTTCAACGTGTTCGCCTCCGAGCTGTTCAGCTCGCTCGTTGTCCACAAGACCGCGGAGGCTTCGCTCGACGAAGGCTCGCTGGGCGCGGTGGTCGATCTGAACACCGGCAATCCGCTTGCCGGCAAGTCGGGTTTCACTTTCGTGGGATCGGTCCAGGGCAGCTACAACGATCTCTCCAAGAACTGGGGCCCGCGCGTCGCCGGTCTGGTTTCGTGGAAATCGCCCGGCGGCACCTTCGGCGTCGCGGTCTCGGGCGCCTATTCGAAGACCGACAATCTCGAACTCGGCAACAATTCGGTGCGCTGGGCCCAGGCCACCTTCGACCAGGTCGACAGCACCAATTGCTGGACCACGGCCAATTCGGGCGGCACCTATGTCCCCAGCGCCGCCTGTTCCAAGGCGGCACTGGCCTTCCATCCGCGCATTCCGCGCTACGGCAGCGTCCGCCACGATCGCGAGCGCCTGGGCCTCACCGGCAGCGTCCAATGGGCGCCCAGCGACGCTACCAAGATCTCGATCGACGGCCTCTATTCGCGGTTCAAGGAGACGCGCGAGGAGAAGTGGCTCGAAGTGCTGCTCCGCTCGAACGAGCGCTCGATCAATGTCGTGAATCCGGTCTACGACGCCAACAACAACATGATCTCGGCCACGCTCAACGATGCCTGGGTGCGCACCGAGCATTATGTGCGCAAGTCGGACACCGAATTCTACCAGATCGGCGGCACCTGGGATCAGCAGCTCGGCGACGGCTTCCGCTTCACGGTGCTGGGCGGCATCTCCAAGTCGAACGCCGACATCCCGGTCGAGACCACGATCGTCCTCGACGACCGTGACGCGCAGAATTACCGTTACGACTACACCAACATGCGCAGCCCGGTGCTCAGCTTCGGCACCAGCGTGACCGATCCGGCGAACTTCCAGCTTGCCGAGATCCGCGATCGCCCGTCGAACGTCACCAACAAGTTCCGCACCGCCCAGCTGCGCACCGAATGGGATGTGGCCGAGGGCTTCCAGATCAAGTCGGGCGCGATGTATCGCCGCTTCGATTATGACGTGAAGGCGTTCCAGCGCGATACCGCGGTGTGCGGCAATGGCGGCCTCGACCTGGTGCTCAAGACCATCACCTGCTCGCCCACCTCGGCCTTCGGCCCCACGGCGGTGTACGGCTTCCAGGCGACTCCCGCCCTGACCGAGCTGGTCAACCTGGGCAATGCCGGCCAGCCGGCGGGCACCACCACCAGCTGGGTGATCGCCAATATCGACGCGGCCGCCGCCTATACCGGGCTCTACAACCGCCCGCTGCTGCTCGACGTCGGCAACAACCGCAGCGTCACCGAGGAAGTGAAGGGCGGCTATCTGCAGTTCGATGCCAAGGGCGAGCTGCTCGGCCTGCGCTACGCGCTCAACGCCGGCATGCGCTACGCGTCAACGCGGCAGAGCTCGACCGGCATCAACGGCACGCTGCCGGTCACGTTCGAGCGCACCTATGACGACTGGCTGCCGTCGATGAACATCGCGCTGTTCCCGACCGACAAGATCATCCTGCGCGGTGCCATCGCCGATGTGATGACGCGCCCGACACTGGGCAGCCTGACGCCGGGCGGATCAGCCGACGGCTTCAACTACCGGGTCTCGTTCGGCAATCCGAACCTCGATCCCTATCGCGCCACGGCCTATGATCTCGCGGCCGAATGGTATTTCGCGCCGCAGTCGATCTTCTCGGTCGCGTTGTTCAAGAAGGACGTGAAGAGCTTCCCGGTGAGCGCCACGCTGACCGGCCAGACCTTCACGTCGACCGGCCTGCCCGCTTCCGTGCTCTCCGCTTCCTCGCCGGCCTTCCTCAACCCGGCCCAGCAGGCCCAGCCGATCTGGACCGTGGTGACCACGGTCAACGGCACCGGCGCCTCGCTCAAGGGCGTCGAGATCGCGATCCAGGCGCCGTTCCGCTTCCTGCCGGGGTTCCTGAAGAATTTCGGCGGCATCGCGAACGCCACCTTCATCGATTCGACCGCAACCTACAGCCAGTCGGCGCCGGCCACGGCAGTGAACGCCAACGGCTCGCTGACACTGCCGAACCGGCCCTTCCAGTCGACGCTCTACGGTGTGTCGAAAAAGGCGTTCAACGCGACGCTCTATTACGAGGACAAGAAGTTCAGCGCGCGCGCCTCGGTCAGCTATCGCGGGCCCTATGTCGATGCCGGCTCGGGCACGGGCAACGTGTTCGAGGGCTATAACGCGATCACCAATGTCGACGCCTCGGTCCGCTACAAGCTCACCGACTGGATCGAGCTGTCGGTCGAGGGCACCAACCTCACCGACGCCTATCGCGACCGCTACACCGACACGGCCGCGAACCGGAACTATGAATATAATCATTTCGGCCGCACGATCCTGTTCGGCGCGCGCCTGAAGCTCTGATCGCCTCCGCGATCCCTCGGGGCCGCCGCATCACCCGATGCGGCGGCCCCTTCTTTTGGGAAGATCAGGCCGCCAGCGCCGCATCGAGCCGTTCGGCCGCACGGCCTTCGCCACTGCGATACAGCAAGGCGAAGGCAAGGAGCGCCGCCACCGTCGGCGGCAATGCATAGGCGGCGCGCACTGCGAGCAGGGCCCCGGCTTCCGCCGGCTCGCTCGGCGCGAAACCGGCCCAGCCGAGCGCGCCCAGCGCCGCGGCCACCCCCAGCCCCATCGCCAGCCGCAGCGTCACGTTGAACAGCGCATAGCGGCTCGACGCCCAGCGCTGGCCCTGCTCCACTTCGCGCCGGGTGATGTCGCCCACCATCGCGCGCAGCAGCATATAATCGACTCCGAAGACCAGGCTGCGCGCGATCAGCCAGAGGACCAGCGCGGCGAGCCCGCCCGCGGGCAGCAACAGCGCCAGCGGCGCCACCAGCGCCTGCCAGCCATAGCCGGCCAGCAGCACGCGCCGCTTGCCGAACCGCCGGCTCATCCGTGCCCAGAGGGGCAGCAGCGCGAGCGGCACCACGCCCTGGATCAGCATCAGCGTGCTCCCCCAGCCGCGCAGCGCGAGCGCCTGCTCGACGAAGAACAGGAAAGTACCGGCCGCAGCAGCATCCGCCATGCCGACCAGGCCGTAGAGGATCAGGATCCTTCGCATCTCGCGCGCGCGCACCATTCCGGCGAAGAGCGCGAAGGGATTGGCGACGCGCGTGGCCGAAGGGACGTCCGGCTCGCGGATCCGGCGGAGCACCAGCGCGACGGTGATCGGCGCGAGCAGCACGATCGCCGCGCCCAGCGCCCCCACCTGCGCCGCGCGCCCCAGGCCGAAGCCGCGCTCGAGCAGGCTCGGCAGCACCAGCGTGACGATCATCCCCGCCATCGCCACCCAGATCTTCGCGCCCATCACCCGCACCCGCTCATGCGCGTCGCGCGACAGTTCGAGGCCCCAGCCGCCATGCGGCGTGGCGATAAGCGTGTAACCGAGATGGAACACCAGGCTCCAGGCGGCGAGCGTCGCGATGCTCGTTCCGGGAACCGCCCAGAACAGCCCGAGCGCGCCCAGGCTGACCAGCGGCGCGCCCACCGCCATCCATGGCCGGCGCAGCCCGAAGCGCGTCGGGAACCGGTCGCTCGCCCAGCCGATGCAGGGATCGATCAACCCGTCGAACAGCCGCGCGGCGAGCAGCAGCATGCCCACCGCCGCGATCGGCAGCGCCAGCGTGGCGGCGAAAAAGGCGGGAAGATAGGTCCGCCAGGCGAGCTCGATCGCCTGAAACAGGATGACCGGCGAGGAAAGGACAAACAGGTCCACCCGGCTAAGCCGCTCGGTCCGACTCGATCCGATATCCCCGCTCACGCACCTCCTCTGGCCTAAGGGAATGACAAATATGCGACCGTCAGCCGCCGTCCAGGAAAGCGAGCAGCGCTTCGGTCTCGGCCAGGCTCGCCGCCTGGCGCTCGCCATCGGACAGCCCCCGATGCGCATTGCCCTGGCCGATCGCGAAGCTCGAGAAGATCGCCGCGTCGAGCGGCCCCACCGGCCGGTCGCGCCCGATCATCGCCTGCAGGAACAGCCGCGAAGTGCGCCCGCGCAGATACCGCAGCTGCGCGGCGAAGGGCGCGAGCGCCGGATCCCGCATCGCCGCCATCATCAGCTCGGACGTGGCGAGGCGGAACTCCTCCGCGCCCGGCCGCTCGCCCAGCCTGTCGAGCATGGCCCGCCCGTCGCTGTCCGTCGCCGCGGCAAGCTCGGCCTCGAGCTCGCCGGCCGGCACGTTGCGGCGATAGATCACTTCGAAGGCCGATCCCAGCAGCTCGGCGCTCGTCCGGAACTTGTGCGAGACCACGCCGAGCGTCAGCCCCGCCTCGGCCGCCACCGCGCGGTGCGTCACTCCGGCCACCCCGCCCCGCGCGACGATCGCTGCCGCCGCCTCGGCGATGCGTTCGGCGGTCTCGTCGCGCGCCTCCGGCAATGGCGCGGAACGCTGGGCACGATCGCGCGCCATGTCGCGCCAGGGCGCCTGGCCGGCCAGTCGACCGCCCAGCCAATTGCCCCAGCCGCGGCACAGTTCGTCCAATGCGGCTCGGTCCACCGAGCGGCGCCAGCGCATCATGTGCAGGAAGCTCTCCCCGTCGAACAGCCGCTCGGTGATCGTCGCGGTGCCGGGAATGCCGAGCCGGTCGCAGACATGGCCCCAGAACCCCGCCCACAGCGCGCGCCAGCGCTGCGCGGCCGGACCGTAGCGCGGATCGCGCGCGACCAGCAGCTGGCATTCGCGCCAGGCAAAGGCCAGCCCGCGCTGCCCCTCGCACCAGTCGTCGATCAGCGCGGCGAGCAGGGCGGGCAGCGACTCGATGCCGGCCGGCACATCGGCAAGCTGGTCCAGCCGCGCGCCGCACCATTCCGCCGCCAGCGCCTGAGCATGCTCGTGCGCGCATACATACAAGCGTTCGAGATCACCAAAATGGTGATAAATGGACGACGCCGGCAATCCCGTAGCCTGTGCCAGGCCGCGCGCCGAAATGGTGGCCTGGCCGCCCCCTTCCCAGGCACTTAGCACCGCGGCGATCCATTTCTCGGCACTTCCCCCCGCCTTGCCGGCAGCGGCGGCATCCCGACCGGGCATCCCGTTCTCCCCCTTGCACAGGGACGCCAATGCAGGAATGCGCGACTCCATACAAGCGTCACAGAAGATACATACAATCGTTCTAGTTGCCCGCTCGTCATCATCCCGAGGGGGCCATTATGGAACTGAACTTCAAGCACCGGTTGCGCCTGTCAGCCTTGTCCGGAGCCGCCGCATCGGCGCTGCTCCTCGCAACGCCCGCCTTCGCCCAGCAGGCCGCCGACGGCGGCGCCGCCACGGTCACGGCCGGCCAGGAAGATCAGAGCGGCGGCCTCGGCGAGATCGTCGTCACTGCCCAGCGCCGCGAGACCAACCTCCAGAAGACACCGATCTCGATCGCCGTGCTCAACAGCGAAGCGCTCGAGAACCGCCACATACAGACGCTCGGCGATCTCGCCGACGGCTCCGTCCCGGGCCTGCGCGTCGCCCCCTTCTTCTCGCGCAGCTCGGCGCTGGTGATCGGCATCCGCGGCGTGGGCTTCCTGGGCGACGCCAACCAGCCCGCCCGCGAGCAGGGCGTCGGCGTCTATATGGACGGCATCTATCTCGGCCGCGCCCAGGGCCTGGGCACCGCCCTTTACGACATCGAGCGCATCGAAGTGCTCAAGGGGCCCCAGGGCACGCTGTTCGGCCGCAACACCGAAGGCGGCGCGATCAGCATCGTCTCGAAGAAGCCGAGCGGCGAGTTCCGCGTCGATGCCTCGGCGGGCATCGCCAATTTCGGCGGCTACCAGACGGCGCTGCACCTCGACCTGCCGCGCGCGGGCAATATCAGCCTGAAGTTCGACGGCGTCATCCAGAAGCGCGGCGGCACCATCGACAATCCGATGGCGGGCCAGCTCGACTTCAACAGCTATGACCGCCGCGGCGCGCACGTCGCCGCGCTATGGGAGCCCAGCGACAGGTTCAGCGCGCTCTGGCAATTCGACGTCTCGCACGACGAGACGTCGCCCTATTATCTCCAGCTGCTCACCAAGGGCAGCCTGCCGCTCGCCCCGATCATCAAGCTCCAGCCCGAGCGTGCCGAGACCGGCCTGGTCGGCGTGCCGCTCCAGGCCAGCGTCGGCGACACCACGGGCATGTCGCTCCATCTCGACTGGAAGCTGGGCGGCGGCATCCGCGTCCGCTCGATCACCAGCTATCGCAAGCTGACCCAGAGCCAGTATGACAATGGCTCGGCGATCCTCTCGGTGTTCGCCCCCAACGGCAATTTCGCGCGCTACAGCCAGGCGAATTTCGGGCAGCACCAGTTCAGCCAGGAAGTGCAGCTGCTCGGCGAGCTGCCGCGCCTGAGCTTCGTGGCCGGCGCCTTCTACTACAACGAATATGTCGGCGATAACGCCTTCGCGCCCAATACGCTGAAGTTCAATGCCGACGGCACCGTCTATTCCGTGCTGCCCGCGCCGGTCTCGGCCACGCCGTTCCCCGACCGTGCAAGCATCGCCCGGACCGACAGCGCCGCGATATTCGGCCAGTTCACCTATACGCCGGCATTGCTGGGCGACCGGCTGCACCTGACGCTCGGCGGCCGTTACTCGCACGACAAGAAGACCGGCGAGCTCGACCAGGTCAACGGCCGGATCCCGACAGTCAACGGCGTCACTGCCGTGGTTCCGATGAACGTCACGTCGGATCGCGTCGATCCGCTGGTCAACCTGTCGCTCGACGTCGCCGACGGCGTGATGCTCTATGGCAAGTGGAGCACGGGCTACAAATCGGCCGGGGCCAATTCGCGCTCGCTCACCTATCGCGGCTTCGGCCCCGAATCGGTCTCGGAATTCGAAGGCGGCCTGAAGGCCAGCTTCCTCGACAACCATGCCCGCCTGAACCTGGCCGCCTATACCGGCACCTACAAGGACGTACAGATCGACTTCAACGCAGTCATTCCCGGTTCGAACCGCGGCACGCTGGAGACGACCAACACCGCCGGCAAGGGCAGGATCTCGGGCTTCGAGGCCGAGCTGACGGTGGCGCCGGCCAAGGGCCTCACGCTTTCGGGCAACTATACCCGCCAGCATATCCGCCTGCCCGAAGCGCCGAACCCGTTCGTCGCCGGCAATCCGCTGGTGCCGGTCTATCCGATCTTCGCGCCGAAGAATTCGGCAAGCGGCGCGATCGACTATCGCATGCCGGCGGGCGCCGCGACGATCGTCGCGCACCTCGACGGCAATTATGCGTCCGAACAGTACAGCTCGACCAGCGACCCGACGAAGAGCGATCCGTCGTTCATCGTCAACGGCCGCCTGGCGCTGACGGACATCGCGCTGAACGACGGCGCCGCGCGGCTCGAACTCTCGGTCTGGGCGCGCAACCTGTTCAACGAGCAGCATCTGTACCTGCGCAACACCAGCGCGGCGCTCGGCACCTATGGGATCTTCAACGATCCGCGCACCTACGGCCTCACCGGCACCATCCGCTTCTAAGGAGAACCCGACATGCGTTTCACCACTTCCTTCCGCGTGATCGGCCTCGCGGTCCTCGCTGCGGCCGCGGTGCCGCTCGCGGCCCATAGCCTCCAGCAGCAGGCCCCGGCGGCGCAGGGCGAGAATGCGCGGCTGCTCCCGCTCCAGGGCGGGCAGAATTTCCGCGATCTCGGCGGCTATCGCACCCATAGCGGCCGCACGGTGCGCTGGGGCGTGCTCTATCGCTCGGGATCGATGCACTTTCTGACGCCGGCCGATTTCGACTATCTTGCCACGCGCGGCATTCGCACCGTCTGCGACTTCCGCAGCACCAGCGAGCGCGGCACCGAGCCGGTGGCATGGCCGGCGGGCAAGGCCCCGCGCGTGCTCGCCGACGATTATGTGATGGACACGGGCGCGCTCGCGCCCCGGCCGGATCGCGCGCCGAGCGCAGCCGAGGCGAAGGCGACGATGACCGCCCTGTATCCGCAGCTGCTGAAGCAGTTCAACGGCCAGTATCGCCGCATGTTCGGCGAGCTGCTGGCCGGGCGGGCGCCGCTGGCGTTCAACTGCACGGCGGGCAAGGATCGCACCGGCGTCGCCGCCGCGCTGATCCTCACCGCGCTCGACGTCCCGCGCGAGACGGTGATCCAGGACTATCTGCTCACCAACAAATATTTCGATCCCCGCAAGGCGGTGCAGACCGACGACCAGGCCTCGCAGGCGTGGCGCAAGCTGCCGATGGACGTGCTCAAGGCCTATATGGCCGCCGACCGCGCCTATATCGAAGCGGTGTTCGCAGTGATGGACAGGCATCGCGGCGGCGCTGCCGGCTATCTGAACGACGAACTCGGCCTCAGCCCGGCGAAGCTGGTTCAGTTGCGCAAGGCCTATACGCGCTGACCGATATCCGGGCTGGCGGCGCCGCGCCGCCGGCCCGCTCGGCCCATCCCGGGAATTTCGATGGTACGGGTGGTCGGACTCGAACCGACATGTTGTTGCCAACGGCGGATTTTGAGTCCGCTGCGTCTACCATTCCGCCACACCCGCACGCCGACCGGCACGGGGCCATGGATCGACTTGAGCCCCCTATAGGAAGGCATTTGCAGGATTGCCAGATGCTAAGACGCCCTGTGGCGGGCGCCCGGCCGGGTGCCCGCCATGTGCACGGGTCCCAGCGGAACTAGCTGAAGACGTCAGCCGCCTGCTCTGCGCCATGCGGATCCTTGGGATCGTCGCCGAAGCGGTTCTCGCCCTTGGTGCCGGGCAGCAGCATGAAGACCAAGACGATCAGTCCCCCGACATAGGGAATGAAATTGAGCAGGCACAGCCAGCCCGTCCTGTCCTGGTCGTGGAAGCGGCGCACCTGCACCGCCAGGGCAGGGATCAGGATCGCGAGATAGAGGAGGCAGACCACAACCACCCAGGCCGTCTCCGCGCCGCTCATCTCGCGAGGCGCAGAGATGTCCTCCCGGGCCATCCCGCCCAGCAGGAAGAAGATGATTCCCCAGGCGAACGCCGCGAGGAACACGAACAATATGAACATCCAGTATTCGAGCCGGCGCGAACGGCCGGAGAAGTCGAAATAGCGCCTGAGCGGCATGATCATCCAGCGCATACATTCCCCCTTTGAAGGCATTCCCAGCGGAGCGCCCGCATCAGGGCACAAGACCGGCAGCGATACAATCCCGGTCAGCTTCGCGGCGCCTGGCGGCGATAGCTCAGCGCCTCGGCGACATGGATGCGCCCCACGTTCCCGGCACCCGCCAGGTCGGCGATCGTGCGGGCGACGCGCAATACCCGGGTATAGCCGCGCGCCGAGAGCCGCATCGCCTCGGCCGCCTGCGCCAGCAGCGCGCGGCCGGCTTCGTCCGGCGTGGCGTGACCGGTGAGCAGATCGCCTTCCGCCTCGGCATTGGTTCGCGCGGAAGCATCGCGGTAGCGCGCGGACTGCATCGCCCGCGCCTCGGCCACCCGCTCCGCCACTGCTGCCGATCCCTCCGCCGGCCGATCGAGCACCAGGTCCGCCGCGCTCACCGGCTGTACTTCTACATGCAGGTCGATCCGATCGAGCAGCGGGCCCGAGACCCTGGCCTGATAATCCGCCGCGCAGCGCGGCGCCCGCGTACAGGCGAGCGCGGGATCGCCGAGATGCCCGCAACGGCAGGGATTCATCGCCGCGACCAGCTGGACTCTTGCCGGGAAGGTCACGTGCGCATTGGCGCGCGCGACGCTCACCACGCCCGCCTCGATCGGCTGGCGTAACGAATCGAGCACCGCCCGCTGGAATTCGGGCAGCTCGTCGAGGAACAACACGCCGATGTTCTGCGTACGGCGGTGGGGTATCACGTAAAATTATGGTTATTTCAGAAACATTTGGACTCTCGCTTTAGGATCAAGCGCTCAGAAGAGTCTCAGTCGGAGTCTCAACTTAGAACGGTCGTCAGAGTTATAAAGCGCCACTGCACTTTATAACTCTGACGACCGTAACCGCCGAAGGCGGCTTTCCAGGCTTTCAGATTACGAGTATCCCGAGGTCATTCATCGGCGCAACTCCGACTCTTCAACCTCCTTGCGCCAGGCATTGGCTATGCAGTCATCCTCAAACCATCGGCCAATCCCGACGGTGGTATGTCTCAACCCCGGAGCGCGGCCAGCCGCAACCCACTGCGCCCGGGTGGCCGCCGCGTATGTCTAAGACTTGCCTAACAGTGGCAGCGCCTTGGACGTAGCTCAACGAATAACCGCCTCAGGCCACGTCGAATTGTTATCCTATCGGCAACATGTAGTGCGTAACCCCGCCCTTAACCCGCATCACTCCGATTTAGGATTTCGCGGGTTAAACTGGATATGCTGAAGCGCCCCGGCCGCCTGAGCCATAGCCGCAACGGCCCCGAAAAGTTCTGATAATTTGACCGTTACAGGCTCTAGATCGAAAGCTGGCCCGAGATTCTCCACATTGTCCACGCTGTAAGCTCTCAGCATCCAGACATTAGCCCGGACTTCCTTCGCAACTATCGCAACTATACCGAAATACACACGCATCGCTCAAACAGGCACGCTGGCGGCGGCTCGTCCGCGCAACGTGACAGCCCGATTCATGCCATCAATCGTTTCCCCGACATCGATCGGAGGCGCGAAATCTAAAATCACGTGGCGCGGCGTGGGCGAGAGGCGGGCATTTTTCGTGCCTTTGAATACTCGTTTGCAAGAATTTCTATTATGTCTGCTTTCTGGCTTTCGTTAACCACAGCACACCCCATTATGTAACGGCGCTGCGTTTATTCGCTTGAGGCTTCCTATGGCCGGTCGCTTCCCAGTGTTCGCTGCCATGGTTCTGTTCGATGTACAGTGGATATGGTCGACCACCCTCGCCGATGCACAGAACCTGTGAATCTTCACTCCAGATCTCAGCGCTCAGGTAAAGGTTGCGTACTTCGGTCGCCTCTTGCTCGATCATCAGTAGAACAATGCGATCTAGCGCCCGCTTGAGGCCGTTGATGTCGGGATTACCAACTACATGAATGATCACGCCGATCCTCCTCATCGTTGGGGCGGACCGGCGGAAGCCGGGTGTTCAGAACCTGAGCTCACGCCAAGGCGCCGCCGCCTTTAGGCGAAGCCTTGGACATGCACGACGGCCACCCGGCCACACGATGTGTGACCGGCCGTGAGCTCTGGGGTTCTGAAGCCCCGCCACCGGGATTTACCGGTGGCGTGCAGACGGTTACAGAACGAGATTCGGCGCGCAAGTGGCTTCATGGATTATCCGAGATCGTAAATCCAAAGGCTCCGCCGTCGTCATAGCGGTCGATCCTGACCGCGACCGCATCAATCTGGGCCTGTCGAGGAGCGGACGAAGGCGCCACCGCGCCGCTTGAGGAAGGGCTCAGTGGAAGTCATGGCTCCGCACCTTGATCATGTCCTCGGGATCGGCGCCGTTCGGGAAGGGCGGCGAATATAGGTCGCGGGGCTTCCAGCCTGGGTCGCCGCGGTCCGGTGAGCCTGGGTGTGTCGCGCCATCGCCGCGCCCTTGGGTGATCGGTAGGTCCTTGCCGCCGATCGAGCGCAGCATCGCGTCGCGGTCGACTACCTGGTCGACGATCACGTGGATGACCTGGCCTTCCTTCTGGAGGCGCCCGCGCAGCGACGGTCACGTCGCCAAACAACGCATTCAGATACTGCTCACACCGTAACCCGGGAGCGGTTCGAGCATCAACCTCCGCATTCCGGGACGGTGATTGTTACAGCCTTGGGAACGATCCTGAATGTCTCGCACCGGGTCGGAGGCGCCTTGGGATAGGCCCGCGCCCAAGCCTGCCGATCCGGATTGGCGATGTCAGAAATTAAATTGCCTGCGCGGGTGGTGGCGTGCAACGCACCTCGGCCGCTGCTTGAATGGGCGTCATTTCGGCAGTCAGTGGCTGAGGGTGGGGCTCGAACGAATTTATGGGCATTAATTATGGCGGAACCTCTCGGCGTATCGCGGTGCCCGACAAATTGGCGTTTCCTTCGCTGAATTCGGTCGGTGAGCTTGCCTTGCTGGACGTTGCAATTGCCGAGGTCGCGGCGCAGGCGAATGTCACGCAATGGCGGGATATTCGGGGGGCTCACGATTCAAGGGCTTGGCCGGCGGATGTTGCCGCCTATCCGGGTTTTGAGGATGAACTCCAACCTTACCTGAATCGGTCTTCCAGGCAATTTGATCGAGAGAAGGTGCTTCGGCGAGTAAAAACGGAATTTCAAGAGGCTAGGCGGATGATCGATGGTGGCCCAGGTTTTCCGGAGCGTTCCTCAAATTTTGTTGACTTCGCGTGCGAGTTGAATGCCCGTTTGGCGGGCGGAGGAGAAATACGGAAGGGGCGCGTTTTCATCCAGCAAGATATGACGGGAAATACCGTCGAGTTTCCCTCAGCTGCGAATTGCTTGCCGCTATTGCGCTCCGTCGGCGCCTTCATCGACGAACATCGGCTACGATATCCAGCCGTGAGTGCTGTGGTGGGGTTTCTGGCCGTTCTCCATGCTCACCCCTTTCCCGACGGGAATGGCAGGACCGCGCGCACCATTTTCAACACCATGTTGCGGACAGGTCTGAATTCAGGGCACTTCATGCCTCTGTCCCTGATAGCCCATCTCAGCCAAGGCGGTTTCATTCTCAAGATCAGGCGAGCAATGCACGGGGCTGAATGGATTCCGTTGACCCGGTGCTTTCGCGACGGGCTCACCGTGGGCTCACTCCGGGCGAGATGAAAATCCTGAAGGGGCTGGGCTTGTGGACCCAGGCTGAGCTTGACGCTGTCCAGATCCGCTCGGGTGGCCAATTCCCCGGCATTCGCGGTATGGAGTGGGATGGGGTGGCTGCAACGACCTGGTCAGCTACCGACCTTGCCGTCAATCGGAATTTCGCCTTGCTTGATTTCTCTACAAATCCAGACACCATGGATTTGCTCGTGCATGAAATGTACCACGTCATGCAATATAATAACAGTAATGTTGGACAATATCGCCTTTGGATCGGCGATCAGGCAGAGCGTCTCCTTGGAGGCAATACCTACACTTACACCGCCGCGGATTTGGCGCGGGCCATGACCCCCGCGGGCAAGGCATCGCTGAATGTCGAGGCCATGGCCCAAATGGCCGAAGACTATTATCGATTGAAGAGTAATCTCCCTGCAATGGGTGCCGATGGCTTTACACCTGCCGCAGCTGACTTGTACACGGCGATACTTAACAAATGACCATTTGCGTGTGAGGGAGATGTCGACATCTCCCTCCTCTCTTCAATCCTTTCCGACTGCCCCGATTCTGGCGGATCGGAAAGATGATAGTCGGATGGCTGGCATTTTCATGTATTATTTCATTATCAGCATAGGCGTCGCCATTCTTCTCGCGCGAGTGATATGCTCGAAGCTGAAGAATTCGCTGCCGACGATGAGCTCCTGGCTAATAGGCTTGGTCGGCGGAGCCTTCGTGCCAGTGCTTCTGGCTGTCGTGGCGGGGTGCCTGATAATTATGGAGCACGCCCGGTCCGCTACAGTTGTGACCGATACCGTTACGGCAGGGGGCATGCTGCTCATAATCGCGATATTTACTTTTCCATTCTCAATGGCTGCAGGACTTTTGGCGGCTCGCCGATAATAGCCGCCTCCGGAGTGCCGTTGGAGGCAGTGGCGTGGCGCCAGGCCATCGAGGTGCTCATGTCTCGAATAGAAGTGCCCGACATGTAGATGTCCGTGGTTACTTTCTTCAAATCCTCTGAGGCAGTTGACGTGCTCTGACGTGCTCCCCAAAGTTCCTCCAGTCATAATGACCTGCGCCCCGTTTTCAGGCCGCTGCTAAGTTAGCTTCGGTGTCTTCATGCCCGTGGCGGGGGCAGTTGATAAACTCGGCGGGCGCCATGCCGCCGAGGCTGCTGTGCGGACGCACGGTGTTGTAGTCCGTCCGCCGTGCTTGGATGACCCTGGCGCGTTAGGGCTCTCGCCTATACCCGACGGATTGAATCCAACCGCCTCTCCAACCTAGGCTCTGCAAGTGCGCAAACGCCTTTTTCTCGCCTCGCTCCTGGTGCTTGCCGGCTGCCATACTCAGCCGAGCAAGACTGCACCCTCGCAGCTGATCCTATGGGCGTGGGAGCGGCCCGAAGACCTGCGCTTTGCCGGCACCACCGAGATCGCACTCCAGACCGGCTTCATCGAACTGACAGGCGACACACTCAAAGCCCGCGGCCGCTACTTCCCGCTCAAGAGCAACCAGGCGCCCGCGACGATCGTCGTCCATGTCCAGATCGACCACGCAAAGCCGCTGCGCTGGTCGCCACAGCTGCGCGCCCAGTTGGCGGCAGCGGTCCTCCACTACGCGACCCTGACCAAGGCCCCGCGCGTGCAACTTGACTTTGAAGTGCGGAAATCCGAGCGCGAGATACTCCTCGACGCGCTCACCGACCTGCGCCGGGGCCTCCCCAATAACACCAGGCTCTCGATGACCGCGCTTGCATCCTGGTGCATGTTCGACAACTGGATTGAACAGGCACCCGTCGACGAGATCGTACCGATGCTGTTCCGCATGAAAAGGGACGGGCCGGCCATCGAGAAATCGCTGGCGGATGGCGGAGATTTCCGCAATCCTCGGTGCCGCGACGCCCTTGCGATATCGAGCGATTCCCTGATCGCCCGCGGACCGCCGGGACGGCGTGTCTACCTGTTCAATCCGCGCAGTTGGACGCCCGAGGCGTTCAATCAAGCGCAACGCGCAGCGGAGGCGTGGCGATGAGGCGTCTGGCGGCGGCGTTCATGCCGGTGCTTGCTCTTTGTGGATTGCTGAGCGGACCAGCCCTTGGATCTGGCGATCCGGGGCCCCTCACGATCTTCATCGATCGCCATGGCGGGACGGAGGCCGAGCGCGCCGCGCTATACAAGGGCCGCATGGGTGTGCTGCTCACCAATTCCTCCGACGGCCTGCTCTATCTTCAGTGGCGGCTGATGAGCGGGCTCGAGGTCGGCCAGGAGGCGGGCACCACACTCAACCGGAGCTGCTGTGGCTTGCCCACCATGGGCGGCGCGGAGGACGGCGTTGCAAGCTGGGCCAACGCCACGAAGCTGGTCCCCGGCCTGCCGCCTGCCTCGGTCTGGATCGCCACCGAGCTACGCGGCCCCAACTATACTAGCATCCCGAATTGCTTTCGCGATGCCTTCGATACCGCGGCAGCGACGCTGCGCGACCGGGTCGCCCGCTTCGGTGCCCACAACCCCGCGGTAAAGGCGTGGCTCGCCACCCAGAACGCCGTGTTCGAGGCATGCAGCAAGCCCGATGCGGTACTGCCCGCGGCGATGCCCAATGCGCCCGCCTGGTTGCACGCGGACCGCTTGTATCAGGAAGCCGCCTTCGCGCTCTACAAGGGCCAGAACGACGATGCGTTCAACCGCTTCCAGGCGATCGCGCACGACAAGACATCGCCCTGGCAGCCCAAAGCCCTGTACCTTGCCGCCCGCACCCGGCACCGTGAAGCGCTTGCCCATCCCTCGCCCCAGGCCTTCGCCGCCGCGCGCGCGGCGATAGCGCCCCTGCAGGCACAGCCCAATGCCTATGGATATGACCAGGTCCACGGCATGCTGCGAGCGCTCGCTTTTCGCGATCATCCAGACCTCCTGTTCAAGAAGCTCGACGAAGAACTGCAGGCCAAGGCCCCGGTCGCCGATCTTGCAAAGGGCCTGCGCGACTATGTGACGCTGAGCACCAGGATCACGCCGCGCCCCGATCTCGCCGTCTGGCTCGCCACGTTGCGCTCGGGAGCGCGCGACCAGGCCTTTGCCCATGCAACGGAGCGTTGGGCAGTCACCAAGAAGGTGCATTGGCTCGTTGCCGCACT
The DNA here is from genome assembly GCF_005503355.1 of Sphingomonas sp. 1F27F7B. Taxonomy (GTDB): domain Bacteria; phylum Pseudomonadota; class Alphaproteobacteria; order Sphingomonadales; family Sphingomonadaceae; genus Sphingomonas. The sequence continues at coordinate 8,196 of NZ_SCMK01000041.1, read as the reverse complement.
GGCGCTGGCGCGTACCGGCGACCCACAAGCCCGGACGCTAGCGGTTGATGCGGCTGCAGTGCCCAAGGACAGCCCAGCCTGGCTCACCGCACAATACCACCAGATGCGCCTCACCTTCGCGAGAGACGATGTTGCCTCCCTTCGAAAACGCGTCGATGCGATCCTCGCCTCGGATCTGTCAAGCTCGGACCACAACCTCTTCCTCGGCCTGCGCACCCAGCTTGCGACAAGCCTGCCCGACCTGATGCGCCATGCACTCCGGCGAGCCTTTTGCTCGGAGGCGCCGGAGAATTGCTTCCAGCCCGATTGGATGCGCTACGATGGACGGCTTGCGCTCACCGGAAAGAGCAAGGTTCCGGTCGCGATCGGCCCCGAGGCAAGCGCAATCCTCGACCGGCTGCCGCTGCGCCTACGAATGGAAGCGAGCGCCACGCTGCCGGAGCCGCTTCGCCTCGACCTCGCGCTCACCAATTACGGCCGCGCAGTGCAACTCCAGGACAATGCCGCGATCGATCGGCTCGCGGGCGAACTTGCCACGCTGCTTCCCGTGATCCGTCAGGAATGGCTGACGATCCGCCGTACAAGGCCCGGGCCGGCCAAACGCTTTGCCGAGATATTCGTACTCGCCAAGATTCCCGGCGTGGCACCCGACCTGATCGATTATACCCGCCCGCAAGGCACGGTGCGCGCATGGCAGGGAAGGTGGCGGGACTGGGTGATCCTGCCGGCGCCGGCGCGCAATCCGGTCGCTCCGCCGCTCCCCTCCTTCTACAATCAATGGGACTATTGGGCGGCAAGCTACGACAACTCACAACCAGACCTCGCTTGCTACGGCTATTGCGGCGCCGGCGACTTCCCCCTGCGCCTGCCGCAATTCGCAGCAGCCAGCCAAGCTCAGGCGCAGACCGAGCGCAATCGTCTCCTCTTCTACAATGACGAGACCAGGGCCGATCTGCCGGCGGGCAGCGTCGCCGCCTGGGCCAGCCTACTCGATTATGCGCGCGCCCACCCCAAAGATCCACGCTCGCCCGAGGCACTCTACTGGCTGATCCGCATTACCCATTGGGGACGCGCGCACGACCGGGTTGGCTACCAGGCCTTCCGGCTGCTGCACACGCGCTACCGCGGCTCGATCTGGACCAAGCGTTCGCCTTATTATTACGACTAACGTGAGACTCATGGCCTCACCAGCCTTGGCCAGTACAGCACCTGCCGCGCTGCAAATCGCGCCAAAGCAACCGGATGCGGGCGAGGCCGGGCGCGTGCCAGGCAAGCTTTGTCAGGCTCTATTGCAGGCGATGCATATCGATCATGGCCACCATCAAGCTGATGCCTGACTTCAAGAAGGTCAACGAGGTGGTGCGGCCTGGGATGAAATAAAGAACTAGGAACTCATACGGCAGGTTTCGGGGTCATGGGAGTTGCGATTGAACGGACGAAATTGGGGCACGTAGCTGCCAACGGCACCGGCGTAGGGGGACGACGACTCAATGTAGCCACGGACTCTCGAAACTATCGCAGCTGGGCTGCGAGATAATCTCTGACGGCCTTGTCTGCCTGCGCGCTGGTGATTGTCGCCCGCTTGGTCACCGGCTTCAACGAAGCAACCATTAGGAATCGCCGATTCGGCAATGCCCGCGGGGAAGCGGCGGCTTGCACCGAGCTGATTCCGATCCCGCGAGGAGTACTCGTTGCCACCCTCCCCGGCCAACTCGGCGAATGGTGTGAGCACGCAAATGCCTGTTTGACGTGCAAGTTTTACCGCGCTGACAGCGGGGACATCGAACACTTCCGATGCGAGCGTAGGAACCTCTACAGCGCGATTGAGGCGCTTGAGGAGGAAGCTCGCGCCTACGAGGATAGGGGGCAGATGCGAATGGCAGAGATCACTCGCAAACGCATCACTCGCAATAAGGACGCCGTTCAGAATACTGATATTATCGTTCGGTCAATCGAAACCGAAGGGTGCTATCAAGGCAACGAGCAACGGTATAAACCCGCGCCCCCTATCCAAGGGGTTCTGTTATGAGCAACGGCGCAGATAGGCGATCCGCCGCCCTAGCCGAAACGCGGAGCCGCCGCAGCGCCGACAAGCGGCTTGCCGTTGAGGATGCGATTGGACGTCTGCGCGAAACTCGCCAGGCTATCACGTTCGTTTCCGTCGCGCGTGAAGCGAGGGTTAGCAGGCAGTACCTGTATAACAACTTCGCATCCGAGATCGGAGAGGAGCGCGGCGAGACCCGTGCTGAAATGTCAGTGATCAATGGGGTGACAGTGCCCTCGCGGACGCCGGAAGAATATCGGCATATCGAGGCTGCTCTGAGGAATAAGGTTAACCGTCTTGAGGAACAATTGAAGGAAGTCCGGGCGGCTGAAAGAAAGGCTATACACTCCGCTGAGCGCGAGCGGGGCAAGGCGGAGCATTGGCGCTCTCTCTACGCGACCGCCCTCTCGCGACATTCGGGCAATTAGGACTCCCGACAGCGCAGAATTGCCTATGCTCAAACAGCTCGTGCACTACGGCCATCGCCAAGGGGCGTGTTTGGGCGCAAAACGAAACCAGATAGGGACAAAACTGACCGCAGCGAATATTTACACCGTTATGGCTGCATCCTGCCGATGTCAGTTGATCACCCCGGATCGCGCAAGTAGCTTTGCCACGACGGGGAGAAAAGTATGCGTGCAATCCAAGGACTTGCCCTGGCTTATTTTGGCCTGGGCGCGCTCTTCGCGACCACCGTGGCAATAGGCGTATTTTCCCGATTCGCCAGCGAGGGTACGTTTCTCCGGCCCTGGATATTGCCACTTTGCATCGCGACTGCTTTCGGCGCCACGCTCGTTGCGAGGCTTCAGAAGCGCCACGTTCGCGAGCTCTGATCCAAGCCGCTGCCTCCTAGAATGGGCCGCTCACGCCAACAACGCGCTCCCACCGAGACCTGCCTGGCTCGCGAATCACCGCGCGCTGCCTCGAAGGCAGACAGACATCGCAAAATTCTCGTCTACGCATTCCTTTCCGACCACTGCGGCCGCGCTTGGATCACTCTTCCTGCAGGACGATGGCGAACTCGGGTTCGATCTTTCAGGCATATATGGCCCCCCTGCCGGAACGCTGCTGGGCCGTTTCGGCTCAGGGAATCCGCAGCTCGCGTCGCGCCTTGCGGATTTCCAGCGCCCGGCGGAATCTGATGATCGGCCGATTGTCGCCGAAATCGTCCACATGCCGGAGGGCCGCGTGGGCAATGTGGTCATCCGCCCTGTTCTTAGTGAATTTGAGATCGCGTATCTGGGAAGTCCCGGCGTGGCGGCGGATCGGGTCCTGTCACCCCGCGACCTTGAGCTATCGTGCGCCGCCGGCACCGTATTCCTGTGGCACAAGCCAAGTGGCCGCCAGGTCGTTCCGCGGTTGAGTAATGCACATAACTTCGACAACGCGCTCAACCTGCCGATCTATAGATTTCTTGGAGCTTTGGGGCGGCAAGGCGAGCCGATCGTTGGATGGAGCTGGGGCGCCATCGGTTCGACTCTCTCTTGGACCCCGGAAATCACCTATCAGGGCGTCAGGCTCTCTCGCGAGCGCTGGACACTCTACCCGGTCGAGGTGAAGAAGATCGTCAAGGAGGGAATAGCGGCGCTTCGTGTCGTCCAAGGCCAGCGCGGTATCCCAGAACAGATTCGAGTCGTCGAGGGCGACAACTTTCTGGAACTCGATCTACGCCACAATCTCGATCAGCAATTGTTTCTCGATGCCGCTCGACGGCGGCCGTCGCTGCAAATCGAACGTGCACCCGGGACAGATAAGATCGTTGTGCATGACCAGTCTAGCGCACCCAATGCGAACGAAATCGCCATTCCACTTCGCGCTCCGCCCAGGCTGGGCGCGGTTGCGCGCCGAAGCCTGGGGGGCGTTGCGGAAGATGCCAAGAATTGGGCGCCTGGGTCGGAATGGCTCTACGCCAGAATCTATTGCGGCTCCTCGACAGCGGACGAATGGATTGCGCGCCACTATCCGCGGTTCGCGCAATTTGCCTCGAGCGCTGGCGGGGAGAGCCCGTTCTTCATCCGGTATTCCGAGGGCGGATCCCATTTGCGGGTCCGGGTGAAGGGCAAGCCGGAAGTGCTGTGGACCGATATCCGAGCCTATTTGGAAGCGGACCTCGGAGAGCTGTTGGAGAGCCGCGCAGTATCAGCTCTCGAATACGGAACCTATCAACCTGAATATGATCGATACGGAGGTACAGCAGGAACGGGCTATTGTGAGTCCATATTCGCTTTGGATAGCCTTGCTACCGCACAAGCCCTGGCCGGCTTCGGGCGGCGCGCAGACCGCGAGGAGCTTCGCTGGCAATTCGCCCTGCAAAGTATGACGAGCCTAGCCCAAGCATGCACAAGCGATCTGGCTGAGTGTGTCGACGTGATGGAAGCCATGCGCGACGGATATCTGCTGGAGTTCGGGCTCAAGGTTCATGATCTTGATCCGCTCGTACGCGAGCACAGACCTATCGCCTGGAAGCTGCTGTCTGGAGATGAAAGGTTCGAGTGGACCGACGCCTTGGACGCACGCAGCGCGGGGATCAGAAATTTCCTCGACAGGGCGCAATCGAATTCTGTCTCATTGGAGCGCGGGACTGTACACTCCCTGCTTCACATGTGTGCCAACCGAATTTTTCCGGACATGGCGAGGTTCCATGAACTCGTTCTGCTCCAGATCGGAGCCAAGGTCCTGCGGTCGATCGCCGCAAAGAACGGAAACCCTTTGCCGAAGCAACGCGAGGCCTTGCTGGCGCGCACAAGCTAACCCAACCTGATTCTGGAGCCCGGCGAGATGATAAAAGTCTCTGGGGCGTCGAAGGCAGCCTGGCCGCTCGCGACAGCGCACAGACGTCGTGGATCGGCAAAAAATCGCACGCCCGAGGCAAGCCGAGGTCGCCGCCCCTCCCCGCCAATGGCTCGGCCTCCTCGGCTTGCCGACCGGCTGTCGTGTCGAATCAGCCCCGCCGCTTATGGGCCGGTAACGGACAGTCCGATCCTAGCTGGTATTGTGAACAAGCTGCCGTTCAACTGCATTGCTCAAGGGGAGCGATAACGAAGCGTCTCGAGCAGCAACTTGAATGCAGCCGAGGCAAAGCGGCGATTGGGGTAGTAAAGATGGTACCCCGGCAGGTCTTCGGTCCATTTGTCCAATATTCTGACGAGGACTCCGCTTTCGATGTCGGCACTCACCTGATCGAGCGGCATATAGGCCAGTCCTAAGCCGTCGATCGCGGCATCGTGGATTTGAGCGAGCGCATTGAAGACCAGCTGCCCTTCGACCTGGACGCGGAGCGTGCGCCCGCGCTGGCGGAAATTCCACCGGTTGAGCGTTCCCGACGTCGGCAGCCGCAAATTGATGCATTGATGGCGAACCAGTTCGTCGGGCGTCGCCGCTGGCGCATACCGTTCGAAATATGCCGGAGAGCCCACGACCGCCATGGGGATATCCGGCCCGATCCGTACCGCAATCATGTCCTTGTCGACCGATCCGCCAAGCCGGATGCCGGCGTCAAAACGCTCAGCCACAATATCGGTCAGCCCATAGTCGATGATGACCTCCACACGAATGTCGGGGTGCCCCGGAAGCATCCTCACAAGTGCAGGCCGCAAGATCGTTGCCGCGGCATGCTCTACCGTCGTGATCCGGATATTGCCTGCGGGCTTGTCGCGGTATTCGCTGAGCGCATCGATGCTGGCATCGAGATCGCGCAGCATCGGCGATAGGGTTGCGAGAATGCGTTCGCCAACCTCTGTGGGCGCCACGCTGCGCGTTGTCCGCGATAGCAGCCGAAGCCCGAGCCGCTCTTCGAGCCTCCGGACGACCTGGCTCACGGCCGACTGAGAGAGACCGAGCCTTGCGGCGGCCTTTGTAAAGCTCTGCTCTTCGGCGACCGCAACGAAGGCAGCGAGATCAGCCATCTCCTCGCGGCGCATTCATCACCTCATTTCTAGGCTCATGCAGTTTTTAGCGGCTAATCGACTGAATGGCGAATCGCTAAATTGCCTGCAATGCCGCCTCCGGGGCAGCACAGCAGGAGTGAACCGATGAGTAAAATCAGCTTCGCCAACTCGAACAACGGCACGATCACCATGGCTGCCGTGATCGAATTTCCCAAGGGCTTCGACGAGAGCCGCAAATACCCCACCATCGTCGTGTCGCACCCCGGCGGCGGTGTGAAGGAACAGGCTTCGGGCCTCTATGCGAAGAAGCTTGCCGAGCAGGGCTTCGTCGCCATCGCCTATGACGCTTCCTATCAGGGCGAGAGCACGGGCGAGCCCCGCCAGCTCGAGAACCCCTATGTCCGCACCGAAGATGTCAGCGCCGTGATCGACTACCTGACCGGCCTTCCCTTTGTCGACGCCGACCGGATCGGCGCGATGGGAATTTGCGCCGGTGCGGGCTACACCGCCAATGCCGCAATCAACGACCAGCGCATCAAGGCCGTGGGCACGGTGAGCGCAGTCAACATCGGCTCGATGTTCCGCAACGGCTGGGAAAACAACATCAAGGACACCGATGCCGCGCCAGTGATCGCGATGGGAGACGACGCACGCAGCAAGGATGCGCAGGGCGGCTCGCCCGAAATCTTCCCGCTCGCGCCACTTAGGGAAGAAGATGCCCCGAATGAAGAACTGCGCCAGGCATGGGAGTACTACCACACCCCGCGCGCCGAATATCCGACCGCGCCCGGCTATATGACCGCGCGCAGCCTGTCCCAGATCATTCCCTATGATGCCTACAATAAGGCCGAGGCCTTCCTGACCCAGCCGCTGCAGATCGTAGCGGGGAGCGAGGCCGGCAGCAAATGGATGAGCGAGGATCTGTTCGAACGTGCGGCCAGTACCGACAAGTATTTTCATGTCGTTGAAGGCTCGAACCATATGCAGCTTTACGATGGCGAAGCCGAGGTCAACGAAGCGATCTCGGTGCTTGCACCTTTCTTCGCCAAACGGCTCGCCCTGACCCTCACCCCCGAAATCGAAGCCGCGGAATAGATTCTAGATTCGAACGGCTCCGCCGAACCTTTGGCGGATGGAGCCGTTCACGCGCAGAAGGAACGATCATGGAAACCGTCAGCATCCGTAACCCCGGCATGTACTGGGATATCGCCGCAAATCTCCACTTTCCGCCCGATTTCGATGCGACAAAGCGCTATCCGGCGGTGGTGTCAAACCATCCCATCGGCAGCTGCAAGGAGCAAACCGCCGGGAATGTCTATGGCGTGCGGCTGGCGAAGGCCGGCTTTGTCGTGATCGTGCCCGACGCCAGCTTTCAGGGCGGCAGCGGCGGCGAGCCGCGCTGGATTGAAGACCCGGAGCAGCGGGTGAAGGATTATCGCGACGTCATCGATTATCTTCAGACGCTGCCCTATGTCGATGCCGACCGGATCGGCATCCTCGGCATCTGCGGCGGTGGTGGTTATTCGATCAAGGCCGCAGTCGTCGACAAGCGGATCAAGGCGGTGGTCAGCATCACTGGCGTCAATTTCGGGCGACTGTTCCGCGAAGGCTTCAGCAACTTCGATCCTGTCGGCACACTCGAAGCCATGGCCGCGCAGCGCACAACTGAGAACGCGGGCACCGAGGATCGTGTCGATATCTTCCTGCCAGCGAGCGTCGAACTAGGAAAGGCGGCGGGCATTACCGATATCGATGTACTGGAGGCAACCGATTATTACCGTAATCGCAGTCCGGCCGAAGGCTCGGGCACGCGGATACTCTTCTCGCGCGCTGCCCCCGCGATAGCCTGGGATGCCTTCTCCTTTGCCGAAACTTTGCTCACCCAGCCAATGATGCTAGTCTTTGGCGACAAGCCCGGCGGTTTTGGCGCGTATCGTGACGGCATGGAAATCTACGGCCGTGCCGCCTCGAAGACCAAGGAACTCGTCGTAGTGGAAGGCTGGTCGCATTACGACCTCTATGACAATCCCGTGCCTACCGGGATTGCACTCGATCGCCTGATTCCCTTCTTCAAGGACCGTCTCGGCGAAGCCGCGATCACGCGGGTGGCCGAACCGGCAGAGTAAATTGAGCGGCGCGCAGGCTTGGACGAGGTGACGTGCGCCCCTGATTGTTACCACTCAGAGGTAGAGTCCGGCTCCTTCATGATGGTTGGTTGATGGGATGGCAACGTGCCTGGGGGCATGCCCCCAGGCACGTTGGCCG
>NZ_SCMK01000040.1 GCF_005503355.1 Sphingomonas sp. 1F27F7B | reverse complement strand
AGGCTCGGGGGCCGGAGGTTCGGAAACCCGGGGTTCGGGCGCCGGCGCTTCATCCACCGGCGGCGTGATGGTCTCGGCGGCCGGCTCCACGTCCTCCACGGCGGGCGGAAGCGGCGCGGGGACGATCTCCGCCACCGGTTCCGGGGCAGGCGGCGCCAGCGGCGGCTCGGCCAGCGGCGGCGGTGAGGGAGCGACGGGCGGGGTGATCGGGCGGGACTGCGCGGCGTCCTCCCGATATTCGTCGTTATATTCCTCGATCTCCTCGCGCGCATCGCGGCGGCGGCCGGCGAGGCGCGTGCCCCACCACAGGACGAGGAGTGCGAAGACCACGCCCACGGCGATCGCCGCGAACGGGAGCGTCAGCCAAAGCGGGGCTCCGTTGAAGAGCGGTTCCGTGCTGTTCATCTGCGCCTGTCCCGTCCTTGCGAAATTGCGATTCCCGGCAACTGCATAACGTGGTGCGGCGCAGCGCGACAAGCTGGTCGCGCGTGCTGCTCGCCAACTGTCCCGAAACGGCAAGCTTTGCCGTTCGCGCCGCGCCCTATCGTTCGCGCGCCACTTCGCGCCAGCCGATGTCGCGGCGGCTGAAGCCGGTGGGGAAGTCGATCGCGTCCATCGCGGCATAGGCCGCGGCCTGCGCCGCCTTCGCCGTCTCGCCCAGCGCGGTGACGCTGAGCACGCGGCCGCCGCTGGCGACGAGCGTGCCGTCCTCCCTCCGGGTGCCGGCGTGGAAGACCTTGGCGCCGGTCGCCTCGGCCCGGTCGATCCCCGCGATCGCGCCGCCGGTCTCGGGCGTGCCGGGATAGCCCTTCGCCGCCATCACGACGGTTAGCGCGGTCCTGGCCGCGAAGGTCGGCGCCGGCTGGCTTGCCAGCTCGCCCTTCGCCACTGCCAGCATCAGCTGGAGCAGGTCGCCGGTGAAGCGCATCATCAGCACCTGGCATTCGGGATCGCCGAACCGGGCATTGTACTCGATCAGCTTCGGGCCGGTGGCCGTCAGCATCAGCCCGGCATAGAGCACGCCCGAATAGGGCGCGCCCATCCGGGCCAGCGCCGCGATCGTCGGGCGGACGATTTCATCGATCGCCCGGGTTTCCAGCGCAGGCGTGAGCACGGGCGCGGGGCTATAGGCGCCCATGCCGCCGGTGTTCGGGCCGGTATCGCCGTCGCCCACGCGCTTGTGGTCCTGCGCCGAGCCGAACGAGACAAGCGTCTCGCCGTCGGTGAGCACGAACAGGCTGGCTTCCTCGCCCTCCAGGAATTCCTCGATCACCACGCTGGCGCCCGGCTCGGCGAAGATCGCCTGCACCGCGCCTTCGGCCTCCTCATGCGTGAAGGCCACCGTCACGCCCTTGCCCGCGGCCAGGCCGTCGGCCTTGATCACCACCGGCAGCCCGAAATCCTCGAGGCTGGCCAGTGCTCCGTCGCGGCTCTCGCAGCGGACATAGCCGGCGGTCGGGATCCGCTCGCGCGCGCACAAGTCCTTGGTGAAGCCCTTGGAGCCCTCCAGCTGTGCCGGCACCTTGTTCGGCCCGAACACGGCCAGCCCCATGGTGCGCAGATTGTCGGCCAGGCCGGCGACCAGCGGCGCCTCTGGCCCGATCACCACGAAGCCGATCGAATGGCGCAGGCAGAAATCGATCACTGCCCGGTGGTCGCTCATCGCGATGTCCACGATTTCGGCATGCTCGGCTATTCCCGGATTGCCCGGCGCGGCGTAGAGCCGTTCGAGCAGCGGCGATTGCGCGAGCTTCCAGGCGAGCGCATGTTCGCGGCCACCGGACCCCAACAACAGGACATTCATGGCCGACCCCTTTCCCGATACGCCTGCGCGGCTCGTAGCCGAGCCGGTGCCGGGCGACAACGCGCCTGCGCTCTCGGTGAGCGAATTATCTTTGGCATTGAAGCGGATGGTCGAAGGCGAGTTCGGCCATGTCCGGCTGCGCGGCGAGATTTCGGGCTGGAAGCGGGCGGCGTCGGGCCATGCCTATCTGGCGCTCAAGGACGCGGATGCGGTGATCGACGGCGTGATCTGGCGCGGCGCCGCCAGCGCGATCCCGTTCCAGCCGCAGGACGGCATCGAAGTGATCGTCACCGGCAAGCTCACCACCTATCCCGGGCGCAGCAAATACCAGATCGTCATCGATCGCATGGAACTGGCCGGCGAAGGCGCGCTGATGGCGCTGTTCGAGAAGCTGAAGGCCAGGCTGGCCGGCGAGGGGCTGTTCGATCGCGAGCGCAAGCAGCCATTGCCGTACATGCCGAAGGTGATCGGGGTCGTGACTTCGCCCACCGGCGCGGTGATCCGCGACATATTGCATCGCCTCGCGGACCGGTTCCCCAGCCATGTGCTGGTCTGGCCGGTGAAGGTGCAGGGCGACGGCGCCGCGCAGGAAGTGGCGAACGCGATCCGGGGCTTCGATGCGCTGGTGGAGGGCGGAGCGGTGCCGCGGCCCGACCTGCTGATCGTCGCGCGCGGCGGCGGTTCGATCGAGGATCTGTGGGCGTTCAACGAGGAGGCGGTGGTGCGTGCCGTCGCGGCCTGCCGTATCCCGGTGATCTCGGCGGTGGGGCACGAGACCGATACCAGCCTTTGCGACTATGCCGCCGACCTGCGCGCGCCGACGCCGACCGCGGCGGCAGAGATCGCGGTGCCGGTGCTGGCCGATGTGCGTCACACGCTGGCGACGCTGGCGCACCGCACCGAGCGCTGCGTGCGCCGCTATCACGAGCGCGCCGGCGAGCGGCTGGCGGCGCTGGTGCGCGTGCTGCCGCGCCGCGATGCCCTGCTCGGGCCGCAGCGGCAGAAGATGGACGATCTGGGCGGGCGGCTCGACCGGGCGCTGGAGCGCCGCGTCACGCTGGCGCGCGGGCAGCTCGATCGCTCGGCGGGGGCGTTGCGCCCCGCCATGCTGGACCAGCGGCTCGCCGCGGCGAAACAGCGGCTGGAGGGCATCGGCCGGCATCTCGACCTGGTGCACCCCAATCGCCCGCTCGAAAAGGGTTATGCCTGGGTCGAGGCGCGGGGCACGCGCAAGGTGATCGCCACGGCCGAAGGCGCGCGTGCGGCGGGTGCCGTGACGCTCCATTTCATCGACGGCGCCGTCGATGCCCGGGTTGAGCGGCCGAGCGGCAAATCCTATGATGCGTCCCGGCCCGAACAGCCCAGCCTGTTGTGAGCACAATGCCAGTCACGAGGATGCCGCGCTTATGCTGATGTCGAACCCCGTCGCCCGCGCGGCGCGCCTCCACTTCATGGCGAACGGCTTTCGCGTGCTGACGCCCGGCGACCATGTCGTCTGCGCGGTCAGCGGCGAGAAAGTGCCGCTCGAGCGACTGCGCTACTGGAGCGTCCCCGCCCAGGAGCCCTATGCCTCGGCGGCGCTGGCGATGCAGGCGATGCGCGGCTGATGGGACTCGCCGCCCGGCTTCCCGCCGCGATCCTCGGCTTCACGCTGCTGGGCAGTGCCCAGCTCCCCGCTGCGCCTGGCGCCGTGGCTTCCGAGGCAGTGGCGGCGCCTATCCCGCCGGCCCCCGATGTCGCGGGTCCCTTCGCCTTCCAGGGGCAGTTGATCCAGGGCGGCGCGGTGATCGGCACTGCGCCGAAGGGCACCAGCCTGTTGACGCTCGACGGCGAATCGGTGCCGGTTACGCCCGATCGCCGTTTCCTGATCGCCTTTGATCGCGACCACGGCCCTTCCGCTATCCTGGTGGCGACGCTGGGCGACGGCACCCAGCAACGCCAGGTGCTGGCGATCGCGCCGCGCGCCTGGGATATCTCGCGGCTGGACACCTTGCCCAAATATCCGGTGCCGCGCCCCGAGTTCGAGCGGGTGCGCCCCGGCGAGCTCGCGCAGATCAATGCGGCGCGGAAGCTGCAGACCGATTCGGCCGGCTGGCGCCAGATGCCGTTCTTCTGGCCGGTGGTGGGGCGCATCTCCACGCTGTTCGGCTCGCAGCGCATCTATCGCGGCGAGCCGGGATCCTATCACTCCGGCATCGACATCGCCCGGCCGACCGGCACGGTGGTGCTTGCGCCTGCCGACGGGGTGGTCATCCTTGCCGCGGCCAGGCCCTTCACGCTGGAGGGCAATCTGCTGATGATCGATCACGGCGCAGGGCTGAACAGCGCCTTCATGCACCTCTCGCGCATCGACGTGAAGCTGGGCGAGCATGTGCGGCGCGGCCAGCCCATCGGCGCGGTGGGCATGACGGGCCGCGCGACCGGGCCGCATCTCCACTGGAGTCTCAAATGGCGCGACGCGCGGATCGATCCGCTGCTCGTTGCGGGGGCGATGCCGGTTACCGATTGAGGCGCTAATGTGTCGCGCCGCAACATAAAGAAACACGAATCGTAGCGGTTACGCAATATTACAAGCGACGATGTGGCATTTTGGCTACAGTCCCGTTGAAAGCGCGCGAGCGATGATCGTGCGCAGTTTACAGTCGAGGGGCGGCGATCCACGATCTCACCAAGCTCCGCTATCCTGATACGTGAGTTGCACACGAATGGATGGTGGAGCGGGGAGACAAACCCGGCTGTCGAGCCTCCGCGAAGCAGCCGGATACAAGAGGGATCACCATGAAGAACACGCAGATCAACCTGCGCGGGAGCACGGCGCTGTCCGCGCTCGTGCTTGCGGGTGCGCTCATCGCTACGCCAGCAATGGCGCAGAACTCGAGCAGTTCCACCGCCAAGAGCACGACGACTGCTGAGCAAGACGACCAGGGCGGCCAGATCGTCGTCACCGGCTCGCTTCTGCGTCGTACCGACACGGAGACTCCGTCGCCTGTGCAGGTGCTGTCGTCCGAGACGCTGGAACAGCGCGGCATCAACACGGTTGCCGAAGCGGTGCAGCGTCTGTCGGCGAACGGTTCGGGCGCGATCACGCAGGGCTGGAACAACGGCAGCAACTTCGCGACCGGCGCGAACGCTGTCTCGCTCCGCGGCCTGACCGTGCAGTCGACGCTGACGATCTTCGACGGTCTGCGCATGGCGCCCTATCCGCTCGCCGATGACGGTCACCGCAACTTCGTCGATCTCAACACGATCCCCGATGCCATCGTGGACCGCATCGAAGTCCTGAAGGACGGCGCATCGTCGACCTACGGCGCCGACGCGATCGCGGGCGTGGTCAACGTGATCATGAAGAAGGAAGTCACCGGCATTCACCTGAATGCGTCGGCCGGCATCTCCGATCGTGGCGATGGCGCCGAGCAGCGCATCGACGCGACGGTCGGCTATGGCAGCCTCGCCGAGCAGGGCTTCAACTTCTACATCAGCGGCGAATATCAGAAGAACGACAAGATCATGGCGCGCGACCGTGATTATCCGTTCAACACCAATGATCTGAGCAGGATCTGCGACTCCGCCGGCCACTGCCTCGCCAACACGGTCAATTTCGGCAGCAATGCCGATGGCTCGCTCAGCGCCGGCACGACCACCGTGGCGAACCTCGTCGCGCCTTCGACCGCGACCGGCACCCGCCTCGATCAGTACACCCTGCTCAACGCGGCTGGCGGCTGCAACGCGGCCGGCCTGCCGACCACCACGCTGACCACTACGCAGCGCGCCCTGAGCACGAATCCCGCCAGTGCGTCGTTCGGCAAATACACCTGGGCCGCGACTCAGTGTCTGCAGGACTCGCGCGCGATGTACGCGACGATCCAGCCGTCGCAGGAGCGCTATGGCGGCGTCTTCCACTTCACGGCGAACATCGGCGACCGGGCGCAATTCTATGCAACCGCCAGCTATTATGACGTGAAGACCGCAACCCAGGGCACGCCGCAGGCATGGGGCGGCTCGACCACCGCACCGCGTCAGGTCACGCTCAATCCGGTCGTGCTGCCGATCTATGTCTGCTCGGCCGGCGTCGGTTCGTTCGGCCCGGGCATTCAGACCTACAACACCAGCACCGGCTGCTCTGCGGCCAACGGCACGCTGAACCCGAACAACCCCTATGCCGCGGGCGGCCAGAACGCGATCCTGCGCGGTCGCTATGACACGCCGACTTCGCTGACCGCCGATGCGCGCTCGCTGCGTGGTGCGATCGGCATCAACGGCAGCTTCGGTGACAACTGGAACTATTCGGCCGACTTCACCATTTCGAACGTCCGCCTGAACGTGATCTCGAAGAACTATCTCATCCCGCAGCGCCTGGCCGATGTCATCGCGCAGGGCACGTACAACTTCGTCAATCAGTCGCTGAACAGCCAGGCGATCCGCGACTATATCTCGCCGGTCAACCAGAACGTGTCGAACTCGGACCTCTGGCAGGGCCAGGTCTCGCTCGGCAAGTCGCTGTTCAAGCTGCCCGGCGGCGATCTCCAGGTTGCGGTGGGTGCGTCGTATCGCCACGAGTCGATCAACAACCCCAGCGCCAACCCGGACAACATCGCGCATCCGTTCGAGCGCTACTACACGATCAACGCAGTGGGCGCGATCGGTTCGCGCAACGTGAAGTCGGCCTTCTTCGAAGTCTCGGCGCCGATCCTCGACATGCTGGAGGTCAACGCGTCGGGTCGCTATGACGATTATTCGTCGGGCCAGAGCAATTTCTCGCCAAAGGTCGGCGCGAAGTTCACTCCGATCCGCCAGCTCGCGGTTCGCGGTACCTATTCGCGGGGCTTCCGCATCCCGAGCTTCAACGAAGCTTACGGCCTGCCGACCACCGGCTTCAGCACGACGAGCGTGAACTGCACCACGTTCGCGGCGTTCTGCGCCACCCACCCGAATCCGACGCCGACACCGGGCAGCAGCCCGTACAACACCTATGTGACGAGCCCCTATTCGCTCGGCACGACGCTGACCGGCAATCCGGCTCTGAAGCCGGAACGCTCGCGCAGCTTCACCGCTGGTATCGTGGTCGAGCCGATCCGGAACGTCAGCTTCACGGTCGACTATTGGAACATCCAGGTGAAGGACCTGGTGGCGCAGGTCTCGTCGACGGATCGTACCAACGCGATCGCGCAATATTATGGCAACAACGGCGTCGTGAACATTCCGGGCATCACGGTGACCCCGGGCGTCGCAGACGTGGCCAATCCGAATGCGCTGCCGCTGCTCGGCACGATCAACGCGTCGTACAACAACGCTGGTAAGGAAAATGTCTCGGGTATCGACTTCGGCGCGAATATCTCGCTCCCGATCACCGAAGGCCTGAAGCTGATCAGCTCGTTCGATGCGGCGTATCTGATCAAGTACACGGTGACGAGCGTCGCGGGCGTGACCGACCGCTATGACGGTACGCTGAGCCCGTGCGACTACACCTCGTGCTCGGGTTCGCCGAAGTGGCGCGGTTCGTGGCAGAACACGCTCGACTTCGGGAGCGCCAGCCTGACCGGCACAGTGTATTACACCAGCGGCTATAACCTGGCCGAAGTCGACTATGGTGCAGATCCGAACGACTGCGCCGGCAACTCGACTGCCGGTATCGGCGCCCCGAACTTCCGTGGCGGTGGTCCTTCGCAGTGCTTCGCCAAGGCGCAGTGGAACTTCGACCTTTCGGGCCGCGTCAAGGTTGCCGACAAGTTCACGCTGTATTTCAACGCGATGAACATCCTGAACATCAAGCCGGTCACCGACTATGCAGCGGCCTATTCGCTGTATCAGTACAACCCGGCCTGGGGGCAGGCGAACATCATCGGGCGCTACTTCCGCGTCGGTGCCAAGGTCGATTTCTAGTCGCACCTGAACAAAGATCGGGGCGGTCGCGAAAGCGGCCGCCCCTTTTTTGTGCCATGCCGGTTTCCGTCGCGCCGGCCGGCGCGACGATCAGGCGACCGAGAGCTTCAGCGCTCCATCGCCTTCGTCCACTCTCACCGTGGATCCGTCCTTCACTTCGCCGCGCAGGATCATGTCGGCGAGCGGGTCCTGCAGATAGCGCTGCACCGCCCGTTTCAACGGGCGCGCGCCATAGACCGGATCATAGCCCACCCGGCCCAGCCAGACGCGGGCGGCGTCCGTCAGGTCGAGCTGGATCTTGCGGTCCTTGAGCAGTTTCGCGACCCGGCCGACCTGGATGTCGACGATCGGCGCCATGTGCTCCGCGCCCAGCCGGTGGAAGAGGATGATCTCGTCCAGCCGGTTGAGGAACTCGGGGCGGAAATGCGCGCGGACGACTTCCATCACTTGCGGCTCGACGCTCTCCACCGATTGCCCCTCGCCCAGGCCGGTGAGGAACTGCGAGCCGAGGTTCGAGGTCAGGATCACGATCGTGTTCGAAAAGTCGACCGTGCGACCCTGGCCGTCGGTCAGGCGGCCGTCGTCGAGCACCTGGAGCAGCAGGTTGAACACGTCGCCATGCGCCTTCTCGACCTCGTCGAACAGCACGACCTGATAGGGGCGCCGCCGCACCGCCTCGGTCAGCACGCCGCCTTCCTCATAGCCGACATAGCCGGGAGGCGCGCCGATAAGCCGCGCGACCGCGTGCTTCTCCATGAACTCGCTCATGTCGATGCGCACCATCGCGTTCGGATCGTCGAACAGGAACTCGGCGAGTGCCTTGGTCAGCTCGGTCTTGCCGACGCCGGTCGGCCCCAGGAACAGAAACGAGCCCAGCGGCCGGTTCGGATCCTGCAGGCCGGCACGGCTGCGGCGCACGGCGGTCGACACGGCCTTCACTGCGTCGGCCTGGCCGATCACGCGCTTGCCGAGCATTTCCTCCATGGCGAGCAGCTTCTCGCGCTCGCCCTCCATCATCTTGTCGACGGGAATGCCGGTCCAGCGCGAGACGACTGCGCCGATGTCCTCGCTGGTGACTTCCTCGCGCAGCATCGCGCCCTTGCTGGTGGCCTGGGCCTCTTCCAGCTGCCGCGTCAATGCGGGGATGGTGCCATAAGAGAGCTCGCTCATGCGAGCGAGATCGCCGGCGCGCTGCGCCTGTTCCAGCTCGATCTTGGCTGCCTCGAGCTGCTCCTTGAGCTTCGATTCGCCCGCGATCTTGTCCTTCTCCGCCTGCCAGCGCCGAGTCAGCTCGGCGGACTGCTGCTCGAGATTGGCCAGTTCCTCCTCGAGGCTGGCGAGCCGGTCGCGCGAGGCCTCGTCGGTCTCCTTCTTGAGCGCCTCGCGCTCGATCTTGAGCTGGATGATCCGGCGATCGAGCGTCTCGATCTCCTCGGGCTTGCTCTCCACTTCCATGCGGATGCGGCTGGCGGCCTCGTCCATCAGGTCGATCGCCTTGTCGGGCAGGAAGCGATCGGTGATGTAGCGGTTGGACAGCGTCGCGGCGCTCACGATCGCGGCATCGGTGATGCGCACGCCGTGGTGCAGTTCGTACTTCTCCTTCAATCCGCGCAGGATCGAGATCGTGTCCTCGACCGTCGGTTCGCCGACGAACACCGGCTGGAAGCGCCGTTGGAGGGCGGGATCCTTCTCGACATATTTGCGATACTCGTCGAGCGTGGTGGCGCCGATGCAGTGCAGCTCGCCGCGGGCGAGCGCGGGCTTGAGCAGATTGCCCGCATCCATCGCGCCCTCGGTCTTCCCCGCGCCGATCAGCTGATGCATCTCGTCGATGAACAGGATGATGTCGCCTTCGCCGGCCTTTACTTCGTCGAGCACGCCCTTCAGCCGCTCCTCGAACTCGCCACGATATTTCGCGCCCGCGATCAGGCTGCCCATGTCGAGCGACATCAGCGTGCGGTTCTTGAGGTTGTCGGGCACGTCGCCATTGGCGATGCGCAGCGCCAGCCCTTCGGCGATGGCGGTCTTGCCGACGCCGGGTTCGCCGATCAGCACCGGATTGTTCTTGGTGCGCCGGGCAAGGATCTGGATCGTGCGGCGGATCTCCTCGTCGCGGCCGATCACCGGATCGAGCTTGCCGTCCTTCGCCGCCTGGGTCAGGTCGCGCGCGAACTTCTTGAGCGCGTCATAGCGGTCCTCGGCCCCCGCGGTGTCAGCGGTGCGGCCGCCGCGCAGCTGGTTGATCGCGGCATTGAGCGCCTCGGGCCTAACGCCCGCTGCCTGGAGCGCCTTGCCCGCCGCGGTGTTGAGCGACAGGGCGAGGGCGACGAGCAGCCGCTCGACAGTGACGAAGCTGTCGCCCGCGCGCTGGGCGATCTGCTCGGCCTGGTCGAGTACGCGCACCGCGTCATTGTCGAGCCCCGGCGTCTGCTGCGCGCCGCCGCCCGAGACGGCGGGAATCTTCGACAGGGCGAGATCGGTCTCGGAAAGAGCGCGCCTGGCGTCGCCGCCCGCCGCCTGGATCAGGCCGCTCGCCATGCCCTGCTCGTCCTCGAGCAGCGCCTTCAATATGTGCTCGGGGGCGATCCGCTGATGGTTCATCCGGATCGCCACGGTCTGCGCCGACTGGAGAAAGCCCTTGGCGCGGTCGGTGAATTTCTCGAGGTTCATGCTGGCCCCTTGTTTCGGTCAGCCCGGATGTAGTGTTGCCATTGTGCAACACAAGGTCCGCGAATTATATCAGTATGCGGTAGTGCGGATTGGGCTCGGCCACCCAGGCAAGTGAAATGAGCGCGCCGGGATAGTCCGCTTGGATCATCTTGCCGTCGGGCTGGAGCACGCGGATCGTTCGCTGCAGCGCCCAGCCGATCAGATTGAGCGCGTCCCAGCTTAGCGGGGCGTACACGGTCGGAGACGCTGCCAGCCTGGTGCGTATGCGTACCTGCTGCGAGGTCGGCGCGAGAAGGGTACCGAGCCGGGTGGTGATGGTCGCCTGCGGCGTGGGAATTCCGCCCGCAGCCTGTATTGCTTGGAACAGGTCGAGATTGGGGCCAACCAGCGCGAGCCCGTGGTCCGCGATTACGTCGGCCTGTACACGGGTCGTTTCGGCGAGCGGCCCACCGGGAGGATTGTCGTGTTCGTAGTTCACGTCGCTTTTGCTGTTGCGGGCAGGGCCGAGCGTGAAGCTCCCCACGATGCTGCCGATCTCGCCCAGCACGTCGCCGCCGGTCTTCGGCCCGGGGGTCAGGCGGATCAGTTCGGCTTCGACCGGATCGTGGTGGTTGAGCGCGCCGATCCAGCGCAGCCGCTCATGGTTGAAGATCTGCGCGGTCATTCCCGCCTTGAACGGCACTTTCCAGCGATTGTCGTTGGTCGCCAGGATCATCGCGAGATCCGAGAGATAGGTCATGATCAGGTCGGTGACATGGGCCTCGGTCACGCCATGGGCGACTGCGGGCACTCCTTGCGAAGCAGTGTACAGCGCGCTCGCCATCCCCAGCAGGGTGTCGCGATAATGCGTGAAACGCGGCATGCCAGATACCGTTGCGAAGACATGGTCCTGCTGGCCGGCACGACCGGCATGGATATCGTGACCGGGAATCCCTGTCGGATAGGGCGTGTCGGCAGTCACCGCGTTGTTCTCGTTGGTGATGTCCAGGGGAGACATCAAGGAGGTGGCGAGGGGGTGGACGCCGAACTCATGCGCGAGCATGCCGAGGATGCGGCCGCGACTCTCCTGCTCGAAGAACCAGGGTGAGAGCTTTATCTGCACCTGGTCGCCAACCACCCTGACCGAGGCGAGTTGCGGCTCGAATTCCAGCGTGATCAGCGCATCGCGTGTGCCCAGATAGGCGGCGATGCGCGGGGTGTGGAGCAGGCCATCGATGATCGCCTGGCCTTTCTCCTGATAGTCGGGATGGAGGTTGGCGAAGCGGACATGCCCGGCGCATTGCGCGACCGGTACGGTACCCTGGGTAGCCGCCTCGCGCACGACTGCGGGCGCCGGCCCGGCGTGACCCGCGGCCCGTGTGCCCATCATGTCTGCCTCGCGCTCCAGTCCGGCGTCGTCGTTGATCGCGGTGCCGCGGAGCTGCATCGTCGGATGCACGCGGCCCTGTTTCTGCTGGACGACGTGCCAGGCCTCGTGCGGCAGGTGACGTTCCTGGCCGGGGCCGAGATGGATCTCGCTGCCCTGGGTATGGGCAAGCGCCTGGAGCTGGGCCGGCCGGGGGGAATTGCGGTGGACGCGCACATCGTCGAGGGCAATGCCCGAAAGCGATTCCATGCCGCTCTTCAGCCGATCGGGAAGGCCGGTGCGATTGGGCCTGGCGGCGGTGCGCTCAACGCCCAGGGCATGGGATGCGGCATAGTCGGCGACGGTCTGCCGCGGCGCCGCAATGGCGGAGCTTTGCGCGCGTTCTCGTGGCACCGCCGCGCGCTGGACGACCCGATGATCCGGATCGACGCCCCGCACGCGCGGGTCGTGTCGCGGCGCGGCCGGCGGGGGCTTGTACTGGAGCGGGGCCCGCATTCGTCCTCTCCTTCGGCCTATCGTCCCCAGCGGTGCTTCTTGCGCGGCTGCCCGTCGGGATCGTCGTCGGACCAGTCCTGCTCCAGATCGTCCAGCTCGGGGAACAGGCTCGGCAGGGGGGCGCTCTCCCACTGGCTCGGGAAGGAGAAAGCGGATGCGCCGTGGTGGCTCCAGCCGCCGGAGTTGCTGGTGCCATGGCTGGACGAGGAGGGCGCGTTGGTGGACCCGAACCCGCCGGTGAAGAAGCCCGAGCTCGATCCGAACGAGAACGGGCCGGAGCCGGACGGGCCCGATCCACCGAACCCGCCGAAAGGCGGCGGCCACTGGAACTGCGGCGGGGGCGGGGCATCCTGCGGCGCACGGTTCAGCAACTGCCGCAGCGCGTGGAAAAGCCCGGCATAATTGGCCGGGGCATCCAGCGAATCCAGATATTGGACGGCGAGCCCCGCATGGGTTCGCGTCACGCGCACCGTTACCCAATGGAGCTGCCGCAGCGCGACATTCTGGTGGCCCTGGGTGTTGACGATGAGCGTCAGCGAAGCGATCTGACCCCGCATGAAGGCGAGCACCGGCGCCAGCGTGGTCCTCTCGCCCTGGCCGATGTCATTGTCGGCGAACCATTGCAGGTCGTTCTGATGGAGGTGGTCCACGATCGCCCCGACATGGTCGATCCTGCCGATCACCGGTATGTCGGTCCTGCCCTGCAGCGCGAGTATCGCGCGGATTTCGTCTTCATCGATATTGTTCTGGAAGCCGCCCAGTGCATTGAGCGCGTTCTGATCGTTCACCCGGGCGCCGACATTCTGGGCAGTCACATCGGGATGGCCGACGATCGCGAGCGCATTGTGTGCGGCCATCTGCCCGCATTCGGCGAATATCTGCGCCAGGGCCTGGAGGCGTTGCCCGCCGTCGGCATGGGGATCCTCAGCGACGCCATGCCCGGCCAGGTCGCGCCGGAGGACGGGCGCCGCCTGGCGATAGGTCTCGTTGAGCATGCCGAGCAGCAATTGCAGCACATAGGGCGATCCGGGATCGAACAGATCGGCACCCATCGCCGCCTGATAGGCGAGCGCAACATCGTTGCCGAACACCGCGCGGACGCCGTCCTGTCCGTCGTGCTGGTCCTGCAGCAGGTGCAGCAGCTGCACGGCGACCCTGGTCACGTCCTGCTGCAAGCTGATGCCGGTGACCAGCTGGTCGATCAGTTCCGGCGATATCGCGCTGGTGTCGGAACTGGTCGAGAGCGCTTGCGGCGGGCTCGTCAACAGAGGCTGGGGCGGAGTCGTCGATTGCGCCAGCGGTGCCTGCGTGCCGGTCTGGCCGGTGCTGGACGTCGCCAGCGGCGACGGGCCGGGCTGGGGCTTCTTGATCCTCGGCGCAGTCGATTCGTTGCGCGCCGGCGAGGTGGGGCGATCGCTCTCGCGCCAGACCTCGTCGAAGTCCTGCCGCCCGGTTTCGGTCGGGATGCCCAGCGTCTGGGCGATCAGGTTGAGCTGTTGCTTGATCACCTCGCGCTCCTTCACCTGCTGCGCCTCGCGGCTCTGGTGGAAGCGCGGCAGGTTGCTGGCCGAAGTCGGCGCCGACATGCTGGCCAGCGTTCTCGAAAGCGCGCCGAGTATGCTCGCCAGTTCGATCTGGTTCGGCCCGGCCTTGCTGCTGCCGATCGCCTGGCCGAATATGTTGACCTGCTCCAGGACGCGATCGCGATCGGCGAAGGAATGGCCTGAGGCGCCTTCATCGAGCACGGGCTGGTCCCGGCTCGTCGGATGCTGCTGGCCGATGACCTTGCTGTTGTGGGTGACCGGCGCCAGCACGGTCTGGGTCGGGGTGCGCAGGCTGCTCATCAGCCGCAGCAACGCAGTCGCATAGGCTTCGACATCGCCGCTGTGCGGCGACTTGTCGTCGGTGCGCAGGCCCTTGAGATGGGCGGCGGTGGCCTCCGACTGCGTGAACTCGTCCTTGGCCTTCACCATGGTGCGGAACTTCTCGCCCAGTATCTCCCCGCCCTTGATCATGTTCTGCGCCTTCTGCGCATTCTTGAGCGGCGCGGAGCGGCCGGCGAGCGCCTCGAGCTTGGCCGACAGGTCGGTCAGCTCCTTGGTCAGCCCCTTGATCTTGGTGGGGTCGGCGAGCAGCCGCTTGCGCATCGCCTCGCCCTGGGCCTGGCGGTCCCCCTGCAGCTTCTCATGAGTCGGCGGAGGCGTGCGCTTGAGCAGCGACTGGGCGCCGCTGGAATCGAACCGGACTTCCGAGGTGCCCTGCTCGACCAGGACCCGCGGGCGCGAGGCGAACGGGTAGCTTTCGCCCGGCTGCAGCACATAGGGGTCGTCTTCCCAGACGATCTGGCCGGCGCGGACGATCCACACCGCCTGCAACGGGGCGCCCCGCGGCGACGGCCGTGTCGCGGCGGCGTGGCGGGGCATGGCCGGCATCGCCGCCGCGCGGGTGCCCATCCGGTCGGCTTCGGCCTCCAGCCCGGCGTCATCGTTGATCGCGGTGCCGCCGAGCCGCATCGTCGGCCGCACCCGCCCGCTCCGTTGCTGGACGACATGCCATGCCTCGTGCGGCAGGTGCCGTTCCTGGCCGGGCGCGAGATGGATGTCGGTGCCCTGGGCATAGGCATGCGCGCCGATCCGGCCGGGGGTGGCGGAGTTGCGGTGGACCCGGACATCGCCGAGCCCCATGCCCGACAGCGTCTCGAGGCCGTTCCGCAGCCCTTCGGGCAGGCCCAGGCGATTGGATGTGCCCGCGACCCGAACCGCGCCGTCGGCACGGGCGCCGGCATAGTCGGTGATCGTTTCGCGCGGCGCTCCGGGCATGGCCGCATCCTGGCCAAGCCGCGCTGCGCGCTGAAGGATCGGGCTGGCCCTTCCGGTGCCGCTGCGGCTCTCGGCCGGCTTGTGTGGATCTGCCTTGGGCGCCAGCCGCAGACAGGCATTCATCCGCCTTCGCTCCTTGCCAGGATCGACCGCAGATATGACCCGCGTCGCCGCAAATGGGAACGAAGATTTGGTCCGATGCGGGGCGCTTCCGGCAGTCCTGCGAGGGGCCGTGCCGCTTGCCCGAAACTTGTAACTTCACAGTCGTGCAAATGACATTGCAGTTACGCGATGTTGCAACGCACCAATTCTAGCTCCCCGGCTGCCGGGCACCGTGCCCGTGCCGAAAACAAACTCCCTGGGGGGAACATCCATGCGCAAGCTTTCCATTCTGCTCGCCGGCACCTCGATGCTGCTTTCCGGCGCCGCGTTCGCCCAGGACGCGCAGCCGTCCGCGCCGGTGCCTGCCGCCGATGACGGTGCGGACCAGAGCAACATCGTCGTGATCGGCCGCGGCGAGACCCGCCAGGTCCAGCAGCTTTCAAGCAGCGACATCGCCGAGCTCGCCGCCGGCACCAGCCCGTTGAAGGCGATCGAGAAGCTGCCCAGCGTCAACTTCCAGTCCGCCGATCCCTTCGGCGCCTATGAATGGGCGGAGCGAGTCTCGATCCGCGGCTTCAATCAGAACCAGCTCGGCTTCACGCTCGACGGCATTCCGCTGGGCGACGCGACCTATGGCAACGTCAACGGCCTGCACATCAGCCGCGCGATCACCAGCGAGAATGTGGGCGAGGTCCGCGTCTCGCAGGGCGCAGGCTCGATCGGCACCCAGGCGACCAACAATCTCGGCGGCACGCTGGAATTCTTCTCGCGCGCGCCGTCCGACGATTTCGGCATCCGCGCCGAGGGCACCTATGGCAGCGAGAACACCGTGCGCCTGTTCGGCCGGATCGAGAGCGGCGATATCGGCGGCGGGGTCAAGGCCTATGCCTCCTATGTCTATTCCGACATGGACAAGTGGAAGGGCTGGGGCTCGCAGCGCACCAACCAGGCGAACGGCAAGATCGTGGCGCCGATCGGCGGCGATGCGCGCCTCGTCGGCACCATCAGCTATTCGGATCGCCGCGAGAACGACTATCAGGACCTGTCGCTGGGGATGATCCGGCGCCTGGGCTACAAGTGGGACAACATCTCGAACGACTATGCGCTCGCGGTGCGGGTCGCCGATATCGCCAACAACCGCGGCGAGACCGGCGCGCCGGTGTCCAACGCCGCGGCGGGCACGGTCTATCCGGCGCCGTTCCTGACCGTCGACGATGCCTATTTCGACGCCGCCGGCCTGCGCCGCGACTGGCTGGGTTCGTTCGGCGTGGAGAGCATCGGCGGCGCCCTGCGCTACACGCTCAAGGGCTATTACCACAATAATCATGGGCGCGGCATCTGGTTCACGCCCTATGTCCCGAGCCCGGGCGGCGCCTCGCCGATCTCGATGCGCACCACCGAATACGACATGGATCGCAAGGGCGTGTTCGGCGATGTCGGCGGCACGATCGCGGGCTTCAACGACGTGACTGTGGGCTTCTGGTATGAGCGCAACGACTTCCAGCAGGCGCGCCGCTTCTATGCGCTGAGCAGCCGTACCGATCCGGGCCGCAAGAGCCTGGATTTCCCGTCGAACCCGTTCGCTACGCAGTGGGACTACAACTACGCGACCGACACCCTGCAATATTATGTGCAGGACAAGCTGACGTTCGGCGACCTGACGTTGAACCTGGGCTGGAAGGGATTCCAGGTTAAGAACTCTGCGGATCCGATCACTGCCGGCACGCTGGCGCGCGGCAAGATCAAGGTGACCGACTGGTTCCAGCCGACTGCGGGCTTCAACTATCGCCTCGGCGCCGGCGCGGAGCTGTTCGGCGGCTTCACCCAGGTGACCCGCGCCTTCGTCGCCTCGGCCACCACGGGGCCCTTCGCGACCACCCAGGCCGGCTTCAACGCGCTGCTCAGCGGTTCGACCCGGCTCAAGCCCGAGCAATCGGATACCTATGAGCTGGGCGGCCGCTTCCGCTCGGGGCCGTTCACCGGGTCGCTGGCCGGCTATTATGTCAACTTCCGCAACCGCCTGCTCGCGGTCACTGTCGGGGCGGGCATCCAGGGCAACCCGCCGATCCTGCAGAATGTCGGCGACGTCCGCTCGCTCGGCTTCGAGGCGACCGGCGACCTGCGGCTCGGCAGCGGCTTCGGGATGTTCGCATCGTACAGCTACAACGACTCCACTTATCGCGACGACGTGATCAATGCGGCGGGCGCCGTGCTTGCGCGCACCCGGGGCAAGACCGTGGTCGATGCGCCCAAGCACCTGCTCAAGGGCGAGCTGACCTATGACCATGCCGGCTTCAACGCCCGCATCGGCGCCAATTATATGAGCAAGCGCTACTTCACTTATACCAACGACCAGTCGGTCGAGGGGCGCGTGCTCGTCGATGCCACGCTCGGCTACAAGTTCGACCTGGGCGGGCGGAACCTCGAGCTCCAGGCCAATGCGACCAATCTGTTCAACAAGAAATATGTCTCGACGATCGGCACCAACGGCTTCGGCAACAGCGGCGACAATCAGACGCTGATGGTGGGCGCGCCGCAGCAGTTCTTCGTGACGCTGAAGGCGGGGTTCTGAGGGCTCCCTCTCCCGGACAGCACTGGGAGGGAAGGGAAGGCCGGGGCGAAAGCTCCGGCCTTTCTCGTGCGGGCCAGGTGATCCGACGGCCGCTATTTCAGTTCGGGGACATAATGCCCCTCATCCCCGTCCATGAACAACGCGACATAGACTTGCTCGTCGCCGCCGCCAACGTCGAGGTGGCTCTGATATTTGAGCGTTTTCAGGTCGTAGGTGATGAGCTGTATCCAGATCGTCTCCTCGACCTCCTCGTTCAGCGCATCGACGAACGCCGCGAGGTCGCGCGCGTCGACGGCCACATCCACGGTCTGGCCGGAATTGGCGGCGGCGTTCTCGAGCTGTGTCTCGGTGAAGCCATAGTGCCGCATCGTGTCCCAGAAGCACTCGCCGCCATCGCGAATGCCGACCGTGTTCGGGCTGAACTTGTGGCCGGAATAGGTCACCGTATCGCGTGACGCGAGGGTCTTGGCATTTCTCGATTTCTTCTGGGGTTTCTTCTCGCTGCCGCTGTCGCTGCTGCTGGATTCGTCCTCGTCGTCAGAGACCTTGGACTTGGAAGAGCTGCTGGATTCCGGCTTGCGCTTCTTCTTCAGTTCCTCCCGGGCCTTGCGCGAGTAGCGGCGTTCTCGCGGCGAAATCGAGGAGAAGACATAGGGCGTGCCGCTCTTTTTCGGCTTTTGGGTTTCCTCCTCCTCGTCCGAAGAATGGAAGAGGTCGCCGCGCGTCTGCAGATAGGTCTCATATTCGAGCGAGCTCTTGTACTTGGCCTTGCTATCGAGGGTGTTCGATCCCAGGACGCCGTGCCGGTCCTCGCCGCGGTTCGTCGATTTGGGGCCGTTGTAAGTCGTGTACGGATTGAGCTGGAGCAGCTTGCGCGCGACGAGGTGGAAGAGCGAGCCGACGCCGTGATCGCCGTCGCCCTTCAGCAGGCGGATGAACTCGTCGTACAGGCTGCGATAGTCGAGCGCATAGCGTTCGAGCACGTCGTCGCCGTCGTCGAGGCCATATTCCGACTTCATCAGGGAAATGGCCCGTTCCGGCGTTTCGACCTGATCGAGAAGCTCGAGATACTGCCCCTTGGCCAGCCGGTGCTGCAGCCTTTCCTCGAAGGCGATGAACGACAGCGAATGCGGTCCCTGTTCCTGATGCCGCACCTTGGCCGTCACGGCAGTCTTGAGATGGCCATAGGGTGTGGGCACTCGGCGGGCCCGTTTCTGGCTCGTCGTGATCGCCTCGTCCACCACGTCGGAGTTGCCCGACAGCGCGTCGTCGAATTCCTGGGCCTTCTTCCTTGACGTGAAGGTGGTGAGCCGGCTGCCTCTCTCAACCACTTCCAGGTCCGAGTAATAGACGAAGTTGCCTTCGTCGTCCTGGAGGTGCAGCACCGAGCGCTGCATCACCGGCGCGGCGATGCTCGCCCGTTGCACGGGCTCCATGGATGCCGATGGCGGCCCGCCCGCCCGTTCGGCGCGCCGGCCCATCCGGTCGGCTTCGCCTTCCAGCCCGGCATCGTCGTTGATCGAGGTACCGTTCAGATCGAGCGTGGGGCGCACGCGGCCCTGCTTCTGCTGGACGACGTGCCAGGCTTCGTGCGGCAGATGGTGTTCCTGGCCGGGCGCCAGGTGGATCTCGCTGCCCTGGGCATAGGCCTGGGCCTGGACGGCGGCCGGCCGGCTCGATCCGCGATGCACGCGCACATCGTCCAGCGACAGGCCCGACAGCGTCTCGATGCCGTTCTTCAGCCCGTCGGGCAGGCCGGTGCGATTGGGCGGACCGATGCCGACGCGGGCGGGGAGGGCATGATAGGGTCCGGGTGTTGCCGCACGC
Organism: Sphingomonas sp. 1F27F7B; assembly: GCF_005503355.1. GTDB lineage: Bacteria > Pseudomonadota > Alphaproteobacteria > Sphingomonadales > Sphingomonadaceae > Sphingomonas. Next base: position 10,346 of record NZ_SCMK01000040.1, on the reverse strand, counting down.
TGGATGGGTGCTGGCGCGTGCGCCGTCGCGGCAGGCGCGCGTTCCGTCTTCGGCTTGCGGTTCGCGCGTTCGTACACGGCGGGTCCTCGCACGGCTGTGGCGCGAGCCTGCCGCTTTTCCGTCCCGTGGAAAAGCGCAGAAAGCCCCGTTTCCGCTATGCTCAGTTTCCGGGGGCCGTCCCCGGATCCTTGGCCGGCCGCGGCGCCTTGGGTGCGTCCTTGGCATAGCGCTCGCCGAAGCTGTTGCCCTGGTACCAGCGCGGTTCCTGCTCCGCATCGGCGATCTCGCGCGCGATCAGATAGTTGATCTTCGCGAACTTGGCGCCGGCCTGCCAGTCGAAAGGCTGGCGGATATCATCGCTAACCTTGTGATAATGCGTCTTCAGGAAGTCACGGAATGCCTTCTCGCCACCATTCTCGAATCCGGTCACGAGGAACACCGACGGCACCCCTGCCTTGACGAAGCTGTAGTGATCCGAACGCAGGAACAACTGCTCCTCCGGCATCGGATCGGGCGAGAGCTTCACGCCCATCTTCGCGGCCGCGCGCGCGACGATTGGCCCGAGTGTCGAATGTTCGGCGCCGAAGGCGACCACGTCCCGGAAGTCATAGAGCAGGATCGGCATGTCGAGATTGACGTCGGCCACCACCTTGCCGCTGCCCACGACCGGGTAGCGCGCGAGGAACTCCGAGCCGATCAGCCCGTCCTCCTCGGCGGTCAGCGCGACGAACAGGATCGAGCGGCGCGGGCGCTTGCCGCTCTGGACGAAGGCCCGGGCGGCCTCCAGCATCGTCGCCACGCCCGCGGCATTGTCCATCGCGCCATTGTAGATCTTGTCCTCGCCCTCGAGGCCCGGATCAGTGCCCTCATGGTCGAGATGGGCAGAGAGCACGACATATTCATGGGCGAGCTTCGGGTCCGATCCCGGCAGGATGCCGATCACATTCTCGCTTTTCTTCACCGTCACGATATTGGTCCGCTGCAGCGTGAGGCGGGTCTTGAGCGCGAAGCTGCCTGGCGTGCCGCCGGGGGCTGCGAGCGTGGCGTAGATCTGGCTGGCGGTCATCGGTGCGTCCCGGAACAGCGCATCGGCGGCGGCGCCCTTCGCATAGGCGCCGATCTTGAGCCCCGGATTCTCGCCCTTGGGGAAGCCGTCGGGGTCCAGCCAGTTGGTCTGTGGGCCCTGGAAATAGGTGACCGCCTGGGCCCAGGGGAAGGCGCCCTTCAGATTGTCCGGGGTAACGAGGTAGATCAGGCCGAGCGCCCCGTGCCGGCCGGCGACCGCGGCCTTGTCGAGCTTGCCCGGAGCAGTTCCCGGCGGATTGCCGAGCAGCGCGACGACGAACTTGCCGGTGGCGTCGACCCCGGCATAGTCCGCCTCGCGGCCATGGCCAACGAACACCGCGTCGGCGGTGAGGGTCTGGGTTTCGTTGCCATAGAGCGGGCTCGGGCCGAACAGCACATCGTCGCCGCTCGCGAACTTCTTCGTGCCCACGGTGATCGAGGCGGGCTTGCCCGCGTCGAGGACATAGTCGGCGATGTTCACGGGCTGGTACCAGCCCTGCGTCCCGCCCGGCTTGAATCCCATCGCGTCGAAACGGCTGGAGACATAGCGCGCGGCGATCTCGAAACCCTGCGTCCCGTTGTCCCGCCCGCCGAGCAGATCGTCGGCGAGGAACTCGACATGCGCGCGCACTTCGTCGGGGCTGAAAACCGGCTCCACGCTTCCCGCCTGCGCCCAGGCGGCGGCCGGCGCCAGGCCGAGCGCCAGCGCGATGAGAAACTGTCTGAGATGCACGGATTTCTCCCCGGAATGGCGCGTTTTCCGACAGGCTAGAGCAAATGGGGGCCGGTGCAACCGGCTTGCGGGAGCGATGCGCCGCGTTATGCTCGCGCCATCACCTTCCTCGGGGGAAACTTAGATGAAATCGTTCCGGATGCTCTGCGGCGCGTCGATCTGCGCGCTGGCGATCGGCGTTGCCGTCCCTGCCTTTGCCCAGCAGGCGCCCACCGCCGCCACCTCGGCACAGGCAAAACCGGTCCCGGTGGCCGAGCTCGTGAAGAAGGTCGACATTCCCTATGAGGGATTCACGCTGAAGAACGGCCTGCGCGTGCTGGTCCATACCGATCGCAAGGCGCCGATCGTCGCGGTCTCGACCTGGTACGATGTCGGATCGAAGCATGAGCCCGCCGGCAAGACCGGCTTCGCGCACCTGTTCGAGCATCTGATGTTCAACGGTTCCGAGAACGCCCCGGGCGATTTCTTCGAGCCGCTCAAGCAGGTCGGCGCCACCGATTTCAACGGTACCACCAGCTTCGATCGCACCAATTATTTCGAGACGGTCCCGCGCCCGGCGCTCGATCGCGCGCTGTTCCTCGAGAGCGACCGCATGGGCTATCTGCTCGGCGCGATCACCCAGGACGTGCTCGACGAGCAGCGCGGCGTCGTCCAGAACGAGAAGCGCCAGGGCGATAACCAGCCCTATGGCCTGGTCTATTACAAGGTGCTCGAGGAGCTGCTCGGCGGCACGCCCTATGGCCATAACGTGATCGGCTCGATGGCCGATCTCGACGCCGCCAGCCTCGACGATGTCAAGAACTGGTTCCGTTCGCACTACGGCCCGAACAACGCGATCCTCGTCCTGGCCGGCGATGTCGACGTCAAGGAAGCCAAGCCGCTTGTCGAGAAATATTTCGGCGCGATCCCGGCCGGCCCGAAGAGCGTGCTGCCGCAGGTCACCGTGCCGACGCTGGCCGCGCCCAAGACGGTGACGATCAAGGACAGCGTCGCCGCCACCCTGATCCTGCGCAACTGGGCCGTGCCGGGTCTGAACGACAAGGATGCGACGGCGCTCAACGTCTTTGCCTCGGTGCTGGGCGGCCTTGCCAGCTCGCGGCTCGACAATGAACTGGTGCGCAAGGACAAGACCGCCGTCCAGGTGTCGAGCAGCGTCCAGTCGATGGCGCAGATCGGCATCTTCAGGATCCAGGCGGTGGTGAAGCCCGGCGTCGATCCCGCAGTGGTGTCGAAGCGTCTCGACGAGATCCTGGCCGATCTGCTCAAGAACGGGCCCACCGCGGACGAAGTGAAGCGCGTCGCCACCACCAATGTCTCCGGCCGCATCGCGGGCCTGGAATCGGTCGGCGGCTTCGGCGGCAAGGCCGTGGCGCTCGCTTCGGGCGAACTCTATTCGGGCGATCCGCTCCACTTCAAGAAGGAGCTGGAGGCGATGGCCCGGGTCACGCCGGCCGAAGTGACGGCGGCGGCGAACCGGTGGCTCAACCGGCCTTCGCTCACCGTGATGGTCGTGCCCGGCCAGCGGGAGGCCTATCAGGAAGCGGCGGCGGCCGCCGCCAAGCCGGCGGAAGGCGCCAAGGCCGAGCCGGTGAAGGGCACGCGCGGCGCGATGCCCGCCGTCGCCCCGATCGGCGATCTCGTCTTCCCCAAGGTGGAGCGGACCCGGCTCTCGAACGGCATCGAGCTGATCTATGCCAATCGCAACGCCGTGCCGGTCACTCAGATCGAGATGAGCTTCGATGCCGGCGTCGCCGCCGATCCAGCCGACAAGCTCGGCACCCAGCGCCTGACGCTCAACATGATGGACGAAGGCACGACCAGTCTCGATTCGACCGCGCTCGCCGAAGCGCGCGAGCGGCTGGGCGCGACCATCGCTTCGGGCAGCTCGGCCGATCGCACCTATCTGGGCGTCGATGCGCCGAGCCCGAACCTGGCCGGCGCACTCGACCTGTTCGCCGACGTGATCGAGCGGCCCGCCTTCGCGCCGGCGGAGATCGAGCGGGTGCGCGGCCAGATGCTCACCGGCATCGCGCAGGAGCTGACCAGCCCGACCGGCCTGTCCGGCCGCATGGTGCCGCGCGTGCTCTACGGCGCGGGCAGCCCCTATGCCAAGCTCGGCGCTGGCTCGGGCGATCCGGCGGTGGTCAAGACGATCACCCGCGACGACCTGGTCGCGTGGCACAATGCCTGGATCCGTCCGGACAAGGCCAAGATCTTCGTCGTCAGCGACCGTCCGCTCGCCGAGATCAAGGCCGCGCTCGAGGCGCGCTTCGGCGGCTGGAAGAGCGAGGGGCCGGCCGGCGCCAAGAGCTTCGCGGCCTCGGCCCAGGCGATGACGCCCCGGATCATCCTGATCGACCGGCCCAATTCGCCCCAGTCGCAGATCGTCGCGACGCAGCTGACCGGCGTCGATCCCTTCTCGGACACGCTGGCGGTGACGACCGCCAACCAGGCGCTGGGTTCGGGCTTCCTCTCGCGCATCAACATGGATCTGCGCGAGGCCAAGCATTGGTCCTATGGCGCGGGCGGCGGCTATTCCTTCCTCGAGCACGCCGTGCCCTATACGATCAGCGCCCCGGTCCAGGCGGACCGGACAGGCGATTCGATCAAGGCGATCCAGCAGCAGGTGCGCGACTTCCTGACGACCAAGGGCGTGACGCCCGAGGAGCTGACTCGCGAAGTCAATGGCTCGACTCGCGAGCTACCCGGCCGCTTCGAGACGTCGGACGCCGTGCTCAACGCGATGCAGCAGAACGACCTTCGCCGCCGTCCGGACGATTATTTCAGCACCATCGCACAAAAATATCGCATGCTCGCCATACCGCAGCTTGACGCTGCGGCACGCGCGGCTCTCGACCCGAACAAGTTCGTTTTCGTGGTCGTCGGCGATGCCGCGAAGGTCCGGCCGCAGCTTGACAGCATCGGCCTGCCCGTCGAGGTGGTCCCCGCAGCGTCGCTGGCAAGCATCAAGCCGGCGGCCAACTAATCAGGAGAGTTCTCATGGCGAATGTGGACGGCAGCTGGAACACGGTCGTGAAGTCGCCGCTGGGCGACCAGGCGGCGGTGTTCACCGTGACGAGCGACGGCGACACCTTCACCGGCACCTTCGCCGGCGCGATGGGCAATGCCGACGCCAAGGACGGCAAGACCGATGGCGACAAGCTGACCTGGACGATGGACGTTTCGGTTCCCATGCCGATGACGCTCACCGGCGAGGCGGCCGTGGACGGTGACACCATGACCGGCACCGTCACGGCGGGTGCGTTCGGCGCCTTCCCGCTCACCGGCACGCGCGCCTGAGCGCACGCGACGCAAGCTGATCGAGGCGCCCGTCCCGCACCGCGCGGGGCGGGCGTTTCGTTTTTCGGGAAAGCGCGGAAGCGGGGGCGAACCGCTGCCCCCGCTTCCGCAAGACGCGACGCCGGCGGGCCGCGGCCCCGCGCCTTCCCGGACCGGCGCCGCGCGAGCGCACCAGAGCAGGACGGAGGAACCGGCCGGGCCCGCCGTTTCGCAGCCGTCGACGCAGCGCCGATGAGATCCGCAAGGAAAAATGGTGCAGGCGGGAGCGTTGCGCCCCGACGCGGCTCCGCTATGGGCTGAACGGCAGTTCACAAAGGGGGAAACATGCCGGGCGGTCTGGTCGCATTGCTGGATGACGTCGCCGCGCTCGCCAAGCTGGCGGCGGCTTCGCTGGACGACGTGGCGGGGGCCGCCGGGCGTGCGGGGACCAAGGCGGCGGGCGTGGTGATCGACGATGCCGCGGTGACCCCGCGCTACGTGGTGGGCCTCACGCCCGATCGCGAATTGCCGATCATCTGGAAGATCACGCTCGGCTCGCTGCGCAACAAGCTGCTCTTCATTCTGCCGGTGGCGCTCGCGCTCGGCGCCTTCGCGCCCTGGGCAGTGACGCCGCTGCTGATGCTCGGCGGCTCCTATCTGTGCTTCGAGGCGGCCGAGAAGATCATCGAGGCGCTGGCCGGCCACCATGCCGAGGAGGAAGTCGCCGGGATCGACACGCCGGCCGAGCTGGAGAAGCGCCAGGTCGCCGGTGCGGTGCGCACCGATTTCATCCTGTCGGCGGAGATCATGGCGATTGCGCTGGCCGAGTTGCCGGATGCGTCGCTCGGCATGCGCGCCGCGGCGCTGGCTGCCGTTGCGATCGCGATCACCATCGGGGTCTATGGCGTGGTGGCGCTGATCGTGAAGATGGACGATATCGGCCTGCACCTCAGCCGGCGCCCGTCGGCGATCGCGCAGCGTACGGGCAGGCTGCTCGTCCAGGCGATGCCGGTGTTGCTCCAGGCATTGTCGCACATCGGCGTGGCGGCGATGGTCTGGGTGGGCGGCGGCATCCTGCTGCACGGACTGGAGGCGTTCGGGCTGAATGCGATTCCGCATTTCGTCCATCACCTTGCCGAAGCGACCGGCCATGCGGTGCCGGTCGCGGGCGGGTTCGTGGAGTGGCTGGTCGGTGCGATCGGCGCGGGCATCTGCGGCCTGATCGTCGGTGCGGCGATCGCGGGAGCGATCCACCTCGTGCCGCGGAAGAAGGTGCACTGAGCCCTGGGCGGCACTTCGGCTTTCGCCGGGGGTGACGGTAGAGGAATATGAGTCCTCAACTAGGTAGGGGACACATATTCCTTCAATCGTCATCCCGGCGCAGGCGGGGATCCAGGGTAGTACGGGATATCGGCGCCACCGCGCGATCGCCGTCCGGAGAGGGCAGGGCCCGCCACACCCCGTTCCGCACTTGGCCCTGGATCCCCGCCTGCGCGGGGATGACGAACGAAGATCAGATACTTGTTTGAGTCCCCAGCCTAGCCGCGCTTCACTCGCGTGACATGGCCCATCTTCCGTCCCGGCCGGGCATCGCCCTTGCCATAGAGATGGAGATGCGTGCCGGGCTCGGCGAGCAGTTCGGCCCAGCGATCGGCATCGGCACCGATCAGATTCTGCATCTCGATCCCCGTGCCGGTGAGCCCGGTGCTGCCGAGCGGCAGCCCGCAGATCGCGCGGATGTGATTCTCGAACTGCGAGCATTCGGCGCCTTCGATCGTCCAATGCCCCGAATTGTGCACGCGCGGCGCCATTTCGTTGAATACGGGCCCCTGGTCGGTCGCGAAGAACTCCAGCGTCAGCACGCCGACATGGCCGAGCGCCTCGGCGACGCGGCCGGCAAGCGCCGCCGCCTCGGTCCAGTGGCGCGCGATCTCGGCGGGGGCGGGCACGGTCGACTTGTCGAGGATGCCGTCCTTGTGCTCGTTCCAGGGCGGCGGATAGCTGGCCAGCGATCCGTCGACGCCGCGCACCGTGATGATCGAGAATTCGTGGCTGAACGTAACGAAGCCTTCGAGGATCGCCGGCCGCTCGCCGATCTCCTCCCAGGCGGCTGCCGCCTCGGCCTCGTCGCGGATGCGCACCTGGCCCTTGCCGTCATAGCCCAGGCGCAGCGTCTTCAGGATCGACGGCGCGCCGATCTCGGCGATGGCGGCGTCGAGCTGCGCGCGCGTCTCGACCAGCGCCCAGGGGGCGGTCCGACCGCCCAGCGCGGCGACGAACGCCTTTTCCCGCGCCCGGTCCTGCGCAATCGACAGGCTCTGTGCGCCCGGGCGCACCGGCACCTTGCCGGCGAGGAACTCCACGGGCCCGATGGCGATATTCTCGAACTCATAGGTGATCACGTCGCACTGGGCGGCGAGCTCGTCGAGGACGATCCGGCTGTGATAGTCGGCGCGAGTGTAGCTGGAGGCGGTCTGCGCGGCGACGCTCTCCTCGTCGGGCGCGAGCACATGGGTGCGATAGCCCAGCTGCGCGGCGGCGACGGCGAGCATGCGGCCGAGCTGGCCCCCGCCCAGGATGCCGATGGTCGATCCGGGGGGCAGCGCTCCGCTCATTCGGGGTCGATCGCCACGCTCTCGGTCTGCGCCGCGCGCCACGCCTGGAGGCGCTGGCTGAGCGCTTCGTCCGATGTTGCCAGGATCGCTGCGGCGAGCAGGCCGGCATTGATCGCGCCCGCCTTGCCGATCGCCAGCGTGCCGACGGGGATGCCGCCGGGCATCTGGGCGATCGAGAGCAGGCTGTCCATGCCCTTCAGCGCCTTGGATTCGACCGGCACGCCGAGCACCGGCAGATGCGTCATCGAAGCCGCCATGCCCGGCAGATGCGCCGCGCCGCCGGCCCCGGCGATGATCACCCTGAGCCCGCGCCCGGCGGCGCCGGTGGCATAGTCATAGAGCCGCTGCGGGGTGCGGTGCGCCGAGACGACCTTGGTCTCGTGCGGCACGCCGAGCTTCTCGAGCACCTTGGCGGCGTGGTGCATCGTCTCCCAGTCGGAAGTGCTGCCCATGATGATGCCGACCAGAGGTGCCACGTCTCGCCCCGTGCTGTTGGAAGCGGCGTGACTAGAGGGAAGGGCGGGAGAGGGCAACCCATCCCGGCTGGAAGCGCGAGGGGCATTGCCCTATCGTCCGATGATGCTGCTCGCCCTCGCCCTGCTCGCCGGCGCGACTGCCGCCGGCCCGTCCGAATTTCCCATCCATGTCGGCCAGTGCCAGTGGGTGCGCGGCGCCTTCTATGTGGCGAACGGCAGCGGCATCAATCGCCTCTGGGTACGCGGCACCCGCCATGTGCTCAACCTGCACGACAATGACAGCGACGCAGAGGTGCCCCGGGCGATCAAGCAGTTCTGGAAGGGCCGGCCTTTCGAGTCACGTCTGTGGGGGGACTTCTATGTTTGCGCCCGTGCGCGCTACATTCCCGGCCATATGCAGCGCGTGCGCATCTTGCGTACGCGCCGCACCATGATTGCCAGGCGCTGAATCTACCGCTCGCTCAGATAATAGCGTTCGACTTCGTTCAGCGCGTCGTCCAGCTCATAGACGATCGGCTGCCCCGTCGGGATCTCCAGGCTGACGATCTCGTCGTCGGGAATGCCCGAGAGATGCTTCACCAGCGCACGCAGCGAATTGCCGTGCGCCGCGATCAGCACGCGCTTGCCGGCCCTGAGCTCGGGCGCGATCCGCGCTTCCCAATAGGGCAGCACGCGCGCGATCGTGTCCTTCAGGCTCTCGGTCTGCGGGATCGCCACGCCGTGATAGCGTTCGTCCTTGGCCAGGTCCCAGGGCGAACCCTCTTCGGGGAGCGGCGGCGGCACGTCGAAGCTGCGGCGCCAGATCTTCACCTGCTCGTCGCCGTGCAGTGCCGCGGTCTCGGCCTTGTTCAGCCCGGTCAGGCCGCCATAGTGGCGCTCGTTGAGCTTCCAGCTCTTCTCCTCGGGCAGCCACAGCCGGCCCATCGATTCGAGCGCCAGGTGCAGCGTCTTGATCGCGCGGCTCTGGAAGCTGGTGAAGCACAGGTCGAAATCGAGCCCCTTCTCCTTCATCAGCGTGCCCGCGTCGCGCGCTTCCTGCACGCCCTGCTCGGTCAGATCGACGTCCCACCAGCCGGTGAAGCGGTTCTCGAGGTTCCAGGCCGACTGGCCGTGGCGGATCAGGACGAGCTTGGGCATGCGAACTCCTTGCAACCGGTTGCGAGCGTCCTTAGCGGCAGGAGCGGCGGGGACAAGGGAGACAGGCGATGGCGATCGTTCGGCAGACTCTGGCGTATCAGGGGCCCGGCGGCCCGTTCGAAGGCGTGATCGCCTATGAGGACGAAGTGACGACGCTGCGCCCCGGCGTGCTCGTCCTGCCCAATGTGCTCGGCCAGAAGGAAGCCGACAACGTCCATGCCGAGAACCTCGCCAAGCTCGGCTATGTCGCGCTGGCGGCGGACATTTACGGCCAGGGCAAGCGGGTGACGCACGCCTCGCCCAACCGCAACGAACATATGGACACGCTCAACGCCGACCGGGCGCTGCTGCGCGACCGGCTCGCCGCCGCGCTCGACGCGCTTGCGCGCTTCGACCGGGCCGATCCCGCCAGGCTGGCCGCGATCGGTTTCTGCTTCGGCGGCAAGTGCGTGCTCGACATGGCGCGGGCCGGGCTGCCGATCCTGGGCGGCGTCTCGTTCCACGGCGTCTACGACCGGCCCGATTATGCCAGTGTCGCGCCGATCGCGGCCAAGCTGCTCGTCTGCCATGGTTGGGAAGACCCGATCGCGCCGCCCGAGAAGACGGTGGCGCTGGCGCGGGAGCTGACCGAATCGGGCGCCGACTGGCAGATCCATGCCTATGGCCATGCCGGCCACGCCTTCACCGACCAGGACCGCAAGACATCCGCCATTCCGGGCGTGGTCTACGAGCCCCGGGCCGACCGCCGCAGCTGGCAGGCCATGGCCAATTTCCTGGAAGAGGTCTTCGCCTGAGCGGCGAGTCGCAGGAACAGGGTTAACGAATCGTCGATGCACCGGTCCCGGATTCATCCGTAAGGTGCGATTACCATAAGGGTTCCCGCCAGATTGGCGGGCCCCTTGCCCCGGTTCATATCCCCGCACGGCAGCAGGGGATTTAGCAATGTCGAAGATCACGATCGCGCTCGAGGCAGCCGTCGCCACCGTTCTCGAGAACCTGCCGAAGGACGCGGCCCAGACGAACCGGCAGCGGGTGGCGGTC
>NZ_SCMK01000003.1 GCF_005503355.1 Sphingomonas sp. 1F27F7B | reverse complement strand
GCCGGCCAACGTGCCTGGGGGCATGCCCCCAGGCACGTTGCCATCCCATCAACCAACCATCATGAAGGAGCCGGACTCTACCTCTGAGTGGTAACAATCAGGGGCGCACGTCACCGATCGTGAGCACCCGCATTTCGCGGGTCTACTCCGTGGCTGCGGATTTGAAGGTGCGCTCGTCGGGCTCGATTTGCCCCGCGCGTAGCTTGCCGCGCAGATCGAGATACCACTCCTCAGCTACCTGCTTCGCTTGGTCGAGCCGCTCCTCATTCGTCGTGCTGCGGAACCGTTTGCCGCCCACGCGCGCGGCGCATTGCCAGTGGCGGCCTTCGCCCCGTTTGTAGACCTGCAAGCGTCCGTCGAACATTTCATGGCTAGCCATGAGGGGCTCCCTTGAGTATGTGGCCGGGCCTTATATTGCGACGGGCGCATCTGTGCCCAAGATGTGTCCGGGGTAGTGGGAGGCGAGGCTGGTCAGAACTCATTGATAACATATAGTTTTTTGTGACATTTGTCACTTATATGTTGGATTTAGGTTCTGGTATCGAAAGGTGTGGGGGGTTCGAGTCCCTTCGCCCGCACCAGCATCGCCGCTCGTTTGCCCGCGTCACCGGACGCCTGCCAATTCCTTTTCTTGAAGTTTGGAAGCCTGAGAAAAATGCAGACTGTCGAGACGTTGAACGAGGGCCTGAAGCGCGCCTACACGCTCAAGATCACTGCCAAGGACATCGACAAGAAGGTCGATGCCGAGGTCAAGCGGGTCGCCCCGCAGGTCCGCATGCCGGGCTTCCGCCCGGGCAAGGTGCCGACCAACCTGATCCGCAAGATGCACGGCGAGGCGATCGCGCAGGACGCGCTCAACACCTCGATCCAGGAAGGTGTGCAGAAGCTGATCGCCGACCACAAGCTGCGCCCGGCCGTGTCGCCGTCGGTCAGCCTGGAAGGCGAATATGCGCCCGGCGGCGATGCCGAGATCAAGGTCGAGCTCGAAGTGCTCCCGGACGTTCCGACTCCGTCGATCGACAGCCTGAAGCTCGAGCGCCTGACCGTTCCGGTCAGCGACGATGAAGTGAACGCCCAGCTCAAGCAGCTGGCCGGCCAGCAAAAGGCCTGGACCGATGCGCCGGCCAAGCACAAGGCGGCCGAAGGCGACCAGGTGACCATGGACTTCGCGGGCACCGTCGACGGCGTCGCATTCGATGGCGGCACCGGCACCGACATGTCGGTCGAGATCGGCACCGGCCGCCTGATTCCGGGTTTCGAGGACCAGCTCGTCGGCGTGAAGACCGGCGACGAGAAGACGATCGACGTGTCCTTTCCTGCCGATTATGGCGTGCCTGACCTGGCCGGCAAGCCCGCCCAGTTCGCGCTCAAGATCACCGCGGTGAAAACCGCCGGCGAGACCGAGATCAACGACGATTTCGCCAAGACGCTGGGCCTGCAGGGCCTTGAGCAGCTCACTGGCTTGCTCAAGGGCCAGCTCGAGCAGCAGCTGAACGGCCTGACCCGCACCTATATGAAGCGCAAGCTGCTCGATCAGCTGGCCGCGGGCCATGACTTCGAGGTTCCGCCCTCGATGGTCGATGCCGAGTTCGAGCAGATCTGGCACCAGCTCCAGCACGAGGCCGAGCATGAGGCCGACCCCGAGGCGGCCAAGGCCGAGCTCGAGGCCGAGCGCGCCGACTATGTGAAGATCGCCGAGCGCCGCGTGCGTCTGGGCCTGCTCCTCTCCGAGATCGGCACCGCCAACGGCGTCGAGGTCAGCGCGAACGAGATGAACCAGCTCATCGCCCAGGCCGCGGCGCAATATTCGCCGAACGACCGCGAGCGCTTCTACCAATATGTCCGCAACGAGCCGATGGCCGCCGCCCAGCTGCGCGCGCCGCTGTTCGAGGACAAGGTGGTCGACTTCCTGTTCGACAAGGCCGAGATTTCGGATCGCGAAGTGACCCGCGAGGAGCTGGAAGCCGCGATTGAGAGCGATGACGGTTTCGACACCGGCACGCACACGCACGATCACGACAACCACAAGCCGCGCAAGTCGAAGAAGGCCGATGCGGGCGAGGGCGAGGCCAAGGCCGAGAAGAAGCCCGCCGCCAAGGCGAAGAAGGCGGACGCCGAGCCGGTGGAAGCCGAGGCCGAGGCCGCCAAGAAGCCGGCCGCCAAAAAGGCTCCGGCCAAGAAGGCGGAGGGCGACGAGGCCGAAGCCAAGCCCGCCAAAAAGGCGCCCGCGAAGAAGAAGGCCGACTGAGGCTTTCTCCTTCGGGACAGGTTCAGGCCCTCGCTCCTTGTGGAGCGGGGGCCTTTGCTTTGTCAGCTGAAGATGTCGGTGAGTGCCGGGCCACGCTGCGCGGCCTGGGCGCGGGCGATCCCCCACAGCATCGGGATGACGGCGGAGGCGAGGGCGATGCCCGTCACCGACTGGATCCAGATGATCGTCATCAGCTCGAACGGGCCTGCGAACACGCCCAGGATGATCAAGTCGAAGAAGCTGAAGAGCCACAGGCCCCACCAGATCGCGACGAGCGGCGGCGTCTCGCCCAGATCCGCCTTGCCGTGGCTGGCGTTCCATAATTCGCGCATGCCGTGATAGGGTATCACCAGATTGGCCAACGGCACGAGGAACCACCAGATCCGGACGGCGGGGGTGAAGGCCAGTGAAACGTACCCGAGCGCGACCAGATTTTTGCCCGCGCGGAATATCCACCAGGCGAAGACGCACATCGTGAGGAGTGTCCAGATCAGCATGTCCATCTTGACCTCGACGGAGGCCAGCTCGGCAAGGGCGTGCAGTTCATAGAGGTCGGGCCACAGGTGATAGGCGATCAGCAGCATTGGGTTGGTGGCGGCATCGATCATCACCATCGCGATGGTTGCCAATGTCAGTGGCCAGAGCCCGCGCGTTTTCATTCTCGCTCTCCCGCCGGGGGGCATGCTGGGGGCACCAATCCCCGCCAAGTGAAATTGATATCGAACCGTAACCGTTTCGGCCCTATGGCTGGCGCATGACCATGCCCAAAGTCGCCGTAATCCTGCCCTGCTACAATGAAGAAGCCGCGATTGCGCAGACGATCGAGGGGTTCCGCAAGGTGCTGCCGGACGCGACGATCTACGTCTATGACAATAACAGCCGCGACCGGACGATCGAAGTCGCCCGCGCGGCCGGGGCGGTGGTCCGTAGCGAGCGGATGCAGGGCAAGGGCAATGTCGTCCGCCGGATGTTCGCCGATGTCGAGGCCGATATCTATGTGATGGCGGACGGCGACGCGACCTATGACCCGGCCGCGGCCCCTGCCATGGTGGCACGGGTGGCGGAGGAGGGGCTCGACATGATCGTCGGCACCCGGGTTCACGAGGCGGCCGAGGCGTATCGGCGCGGGCATGTGCTCGGCAACCGGATGATGACCGGCATCCTCGCCAAGCTGTTCGGCCGCAGCTTCACCGATATCTTCTCGGGCTACCGCGTCTTCTCGCGCCGCTTCGTGAAGAGCTTCCCGGTGCTTTCCGCCGGCTTCGAGATCGAGACCGAGATCAGCGTGCATGCGCTGGAACTGAAGATGCCTGTCGGCGAGGTAGAGACGCGCTATTTCGCCCGGCCCGAGGGATCGGAGTCCAAGCTCAGCACCTATCGCGACGGCTGGCGTATCCTGAAGACGATCGCCGTGCTCTACCGAATCGAGCGGCCGATGCTGTTCTTCGGCTGGATCGCCACTGTCTTCGCCGCGCTGGCGGTGGGGCTCAGCATCCCGCTTGCCGTCACCTGGTTCGAGACCGGGCTCGTGCCGCGTTTCCCCACGGCGATCCTGGCGACGGGATTGATGATCCTTTCGTTCCTCAACCTGTTCACCGGGCTGATCCTCGACACGGTGGTGCGCGGGCGGCGCGAGGTGCGGCGGCTGGCCTATCTTGCCCAGCCCGGTCCGCTCAAATAATCCATTCCCGATACGAGGACTGACTGGAATCGACGAGCGGTGCTTCGTCGGCGCTGTTCTCGCGTGCCGTTCTTCTCGCCTATGACCTGGTTGAGAGTTGAGCAGGGGAATGGCGATCTGGTTTCGGAAGGGGGCAGTCGGAATTAGCAGGTTTTTGCGATATTCATTTGAATATGACTTCGAAATATCACCTGATGAAGCGAAAATGAAACAGACATTACTATAGTGATACTGTCATTGTAACAATAATGCCAACAACAATGCGTAGGGGCGCCGGGATCAGGAATGAGCCTGAGGTTCGGGGGTTACCCATATGCAGAATGTTGCCCGTTTCCGTCTGTCGCTGCTCGCGGGCGCGACCTTGTTCGCGTTGTCCGCGGTGCCCGCGCTGGCGCAGGACCAGACGGCGGCGACCACCGCTGCACAGGCCGACACCAATGACCAGAGCGGTCTGGGCGAGATCATCGTCACCGCGCAGCGCCGCGAGACCAACCTGCAGCAGACGCCGATCTCGATTTCGGTGCTGAATTCCGAGGCGCTGCAGGATCGCCACGTCCAGAGCCTGTTCAACCTCGCCGACGGCACGGTGCCGTCGCTGCGCGTCGCCACGTTCGAAGCGCGCCAGTCGGCGCTGACCATCGGCATTCGCGGCATCGTTCCCTATGACCAGAACCAGACGGCTCGCGACGGCGGCGTCAGCGTCTATATCGACGGCGTCGCGCTGGGTAAGACCCAGGGCCTCAACGCCGCGCTGTTCGACATCGAGCGCATCGAAGTGCTGAAGGGCCCGCAGGGCACGCTGTTCGGCCGCAACACCGAAGGCGGCGCGCTCTCGATGGTCACCAAGGCGCCCACCGGCGAGTTCGGCGCGCGGATGACCGCCGGCGTCGGCAATTATGGCAGCCGCAACGCGGACATCCATCTCGACCTGCCGGCCTTCGCCAACATCGCGCTGAAGTTCGATGGCGTGTACCAGCACCAGGATCCGACCGTGAAGGATCCGCTCGCGGGCTCGACCGGCTGGAACTATTATGATCGCAAGGGCGGCCGCGTCGCCGCGCGCTGGACGCCGTTCGACGGCCTGACCGCAGACTTCTCGTATGACTATGGGAAGGACGAGAATACCCCGCAGTTCAGCCAGCTGATCAACTACAACCCGAACAACTACACCGTCGGCACCTACACGCCGGCCGGTGGCACGGTCGGCACGACCCTGTACCTGCCGGGCACCGCCACGGCTTGCGGCGGGAACATCACCGTGGCCCAGGCCGCTGCCGGCCGGCTGCCCTGCGTCGCGCCGCGTGCCCCGCTCGTCGGTGTCCACCCCGATCGCCAGTCGGTGGCCGATGTCGGCGTGCCGCAGCAGCCGAGCGTCGACATCACGCACGGCTTCGCTTCGAACCTGAAGTACAAGGTCGCCCCCGGCCTGGAACTGCGCTCGATCACCGCGTGGCGCGGCGTCAGCACCGACCAGTGGGACAATTCGGGCGGTCCGGAGCGCAGCACCTATGCGCCGAACACCAACTTCAGCCGTTACAGCCTGTCGTTCCTGAAGCAGCACCAGTTCAGCCAGGAATTCCAGGCGGTCGGCAGCTTCGACCAGTTCGATTTCGTCGTCGGTGCCTATTACTTCACCGAGCACGCGACCGAATATGCGGCGACTCCGCTCAGCAACCTGTGGAATGCGGACGGCACGGCCTATACCATCCGCAGCCCGATCGTCACCGGCACCGTCACCAGCGCGAATTCGGGCTACCAGCCCTATGCCGCCTCGTGCGCGAACACGCTGGGGACGACCGTTCCGCAGTTCGCGAACAGCTGCCAGTTCATCACCCGCGCCAGTGAGGCCTGGGATCACAACTATTCGGCGTTCGGCAACCTGACCTTCTCGCCGGAAGGCACCGGGCTGCACTTCACCGCCGGCGGTCGCTTCACCAAGGACAAGCGGCATGGCCAGCTGTACGTGGTGAACAACCGCTCGGATCTGGCCGGTGCCGCCGGCGTCACTGCGCCGTTCACTTTCGAGAACAGCATCAGCCGCTTCGATCCGATGCTCAACATCGCATTCGATGCGACCCCGGACATGCACTTCTACGCGAAATACTCCACCGGCTTCCGCGCCGGCGGCGCCAATGACCGCTCGCAGAGCTTCAACGCGTTCGGTCCGGAATCGGTGAAGTCGTACGAGATCGGCGCGAAGATGGACTTCTTCGACCATCACGCCCGCCTGAACCTGGCCGGCTACATCATGGACCGCAGCAACACGCAGTTCGACTTCGACCTGTACGACACTTCGGCCACCAGCCCGACCAACGGCAGCCATATCGAGCAGACCCAGAATGCCGGCAAGACCAAGATCCGCGGCATCGAAGCCGATCTGACGGTGAAGCCGACGGCCGGGCTCACGCTGTCGGCTTCCTATGCCTATACCTATTGGAAGGCCCCCTCGGCGGTGAACCCGATCACCGGCGGCCTGCCGCAGCAGCTCTATATCGTCTACACGCCGAAGAACGCGGCGTCGGGCGCGATCGACTATGTACTGCCGGTCAACATCGCGGGCGGCGCCAATGTGCGCCTGCACCTCGACGGCAACTATGCGAGCAGCCAGTACAGCTTCCAGCTCGAGTCGACCAAGACCGACCCGAGCTTCGTGATGAACGGCCGCATCGCGCTCGCGGACATCAGGATGAACGACAGCGCGCAGGTGACTCTGTCACTGTGGGCCCGCAACCTGCTCGACAACACCTATATCTATCGCCGGTCGAACGCGAACTCGTCGCCGGTGTACAATTACGGTGCGAACGGCGCGCTGGTGTCGACCAACTATGGCGGCATCCTGGGCGACTATGCCAATTTCAATCCGCCGCGCACTTTCGGCGCGGAAGCCAGCGTCAAGTTCTGATCCCCGGTCCCCGGCCTACGGGCCGGGGAGCGGATCGCGGGAACGACGGCCTGGGCGGCTATCGCCCGGGCCGTTCTTCATTCGGCGAGAGGCAGGCGGATGCGGGCGATCAGGCCGGGCCGGTTGTCCGCCAGCTCGAGCGCGCCGCGATGAAGCGCGGCGATCGCC
This sequence comes from Sphingomonas sp. 1F27F7B, assembly GCF_005503355.1. Taxonomy (GTDB): domain Bacteria; phylum Pseudomonadota; class Alphaproteobacteria; order Sphingomonadales; family Sphingomonadaceae; genus Sphingomonas. The sequence continues at coordinate 297,536 of NZ_SCMK01000003.1, read as the reverse complement.
TGCACCAGCGGCAGGCCGAGCCCGTGGCCGGGGCGGTTCCGGCTATGCTCGAGCCTGCCGAAGCGGCGGAGAGCCAGCGCGTGCTCGGCCGGGGCGATGCCGGGGCCGTCATCGGCGACGGTGAGGACGGCGGCATCGGCCTCCCGCGTCACCGACACCGCGAGGATCGAGCCCGGCGGGGTGTGGTTGACCGCGTTTTCGACCAGGTTGACGACAAGCTGGGTGAGCAGCCGCTCGTCCCCGTCGATTGGTGCGGGAGCCCAGGGGCCGAGGCGCAGCGTCTGCCCCTTCTCGTCGGCCAGCACTTCGATCGCCTCCGCGGCGCCGGCGGCGATCTCCGTCAGGTCGAGCCGGCGGAACATCGCCCGGCGATCGCCGCCCTCGACTTCGGTGATGCGCAGGATCGCGGCGAACATCGCCAATATCTCCTCGCTCTGCGCCATTGCTTCCTCGATCCGGGGGCGGAGCGCATCGGCGCCGGGCTCGGCGGAAAGTCGCGCAAGCTGGCCGTGGAGCCGGGCGAGCGGCGTGCGCAGATCGTGCGCGACGTCGTTGGAGATCTGGGAGAGGCTGGTCATCAATGCCTCGATCCGGTCGAGCATGTGATTGAAGGCCTCGGCCTGCCGGCCGAAGGCGGAGCCCGCCCGTTCGATGGGCACGCGGGCGCGCAGGTCGCCGTCGACGATCGCTTCCGCCGCGCCGCGTACCGCTTCGATGTTGCGCCGGATGGCGAGGCTGAGCACCAGCGTACCCAGCACCACGAGCAGCAGGATCGTGCCGAAGCCCAGCGAGAGGATCAGCATGCGATGCGAATCGTGATTGTCGATCGGCTCGCTCTCCGCTGCCAGCACCAGCGTCAGGCCGCCGGGCAATTCGTGCATCAGCGCCCGCCCGCGGGTGAGCCCGTGGATTCCGGCGCTTCGGTCGATCGTCGAAGGGCCGGGCGGAAAGCCGTGCGCGGGCGCGATGTTGCCGGCCAGGCGCCTGCCTCTCGCATCGCTCAGGAGGAAGCCGATATCGCCGCTGTCGCGCCGCCGCGTTTCCAGGGCGATCCGATGCATGAGCAGCGGCTGGTCCGGATCGTCGGCGAGCAGCTCGGCGGCTTGTCCCGTCAGTCGTTTGTCGACCTGCCGGTCGATCGCGCCGACGAGTGCCAGATAGACTGCCAGGCAGGTCAGCACCGTCGCGAGCGCGATGGCGGCGATGAAGGCGAACCCGATCGCGCGGAGCGAGCGTGGCGGCGCCACGGCTCAGGCGCGGAACATGTAGCCGACGCCGCGCACGGTCACGATCGGATCGGGCAGGCCCGGCAGCTCGAGCCGCTGGCGCAGGCGCCGGATATAGGCATCGACGATGTTGGTGGTGGGGACGAAATCATAGCCCCAGACCCGTTCGAGCAGCAGTGGGCGCGTGAGCACCGTGCCGGCCTCGCGGACGAGCTCGGCGAGAAGCTTGATCTCGGTCTTGTGCAGCTCGACCGGCTTGCCCGCACGCGTGACCCGGTGTCGTGCGACGCTCACCGTGACGTCGCCCGCCGTTATCGTCGCGCTGTCGGCGCCGCTGGCCTGGCGGCGGCGGAGCAGGGCGCGGATGCGGGCATGGAGCTCGTCGGTCTCGAACGGCTTCACGACATAGTCGTCGGCGCCCGCCTCGAGCCCCTCGACGCGCTCGGGAAGGCGGCCCAGCGCCGTCAGCAGGATCACCGGCGTCATGACTTCCTGTTCGCGCAGCCAGCGCAGCACATCGACGCCGTCGATGAAGGGGAGCATCCGGTCGAGGATCACGATGTCGAACGGATCGCCGCCGACTGCCGCGATCGCCGCGCGCCCATCGGCAACGGATTGCACGGAATAGCCACGTGCGTTCAGCTGGTCCGTCAGCAGGCGGCGCAGCGGCTCGTCATCCTCGACCAGGAGGACGCGTATGGGATCGTCGGGCATCGATTGGCTGGCCAAGGTTCGCATCCAGGCAGGGTTCGTGCCCCTGTACGGGGAAGGGGGACAAAGGTCGATCCGAAAGCTTCGGGCGGAAAGCGTTCAGCGGCGGCTTTCCACCAGGCCCAGCGCGATCAGGCTGTGCGCGGCGGCGAGGATCGCCTCCGCATTGCCGCGCGGCTGCCAGTCGAGCAGCTTGCGGGCCTTGACGTTGCTGGCATTGGCGCGGATGCCCAGCCGCGGCGCCGCTTCGCGCGCCATCGGGTTGAACAGGGCGAGGATCCGCACCAGCCAGCTCGGGATGCGGCGGCGGGTGATGTTGCCGGCCGCATCGCCCAGATCCGCGCGCAGGATGTCCGCCATTTCGGGAATCGAAACCGCCTTGCCCGCAACGGCCAGGAAGCGCTCTCCCGCCGCGCTGGCATGCGTCATGGCTTCGATCTGCAAGCCGGCCACGTCGCGCACGTCGACGACGCCGAACCACAGGTCGGGCAGGCCGGGCATCCTGCCCTCGAGCATCGACTTCACCAGCCAGATCGAAGTGGAGAGGTCGTCGTTGAGCGCCGGGCCGAAGATTCCGACGGGATTGACCACCGCCAGTTCGAGCCCGTTGCCCTCGGCCGCGATGAAGTCCCAGGCCGCGCGCTCGGCGAGCGTCTTGGATTCCATATAGGGCTGGACGGCCGGGCCGTTCACGTCGGTCCAGTCGGCTTCGGTATAGTCGCTGTGCCGCTGGCCATGGCCATAGCCGATCGCGGCGAAGCTGGAGGTGACCACCACGCGCTTCACGCCCGCATCGCGCGCCGCCCGCAGCACCCGGAGCGTGCCGTCCACCGCCGGGCGGATCAGTTCCTGCTCGTCGGCGGGCTGGCTCTGCGGGAAGGGGGAGGCGACGTGCTGCACATAGTCGCAGCCGGCCACGGCTTCCGCCCAGCCTTCGTCCTTCTCGAGGTCGGCGGCGAAGAAGGTCAGGCGGCGCGTATCGGCCCCTGCCTTTTCGAGCGTCGCGCGGACCTGCGGCTCGCGGGCGAGGTTGCGGACGGTGGTGCGGACATCATGCCCCGCCGCCAGCAGCTGGAGGATAACATGGCTGCCCACGAAGCCGGAGCCGCCGGTGACCAGGACGGTATGCGTCGTCATGCTGCCATCATGGGGCGGCGCGGTTGCGGCTTCAAGGCAGGGATTGCGAGGGGAGGGCGGCGCTCGTTCCGGCGGCCTTGGGCGGGTTTTCCGCCTGCTCGGCCGCCCGGGGCGCCTCGTCTCGGAAGCGCCTGGCGCGACTAACCATAACCAAGGCTTGAACTCCGCTCGCCAAGCGCCGATGTTGGGCCGGGCAAACAGACATAACGAGATTTTCACGCATGCATCCGCTTTCCGGTCAGATGACCATTGACCCCGTTACCGGCGGTCTCGTTCCCATCGTCATCGAGCAGTCGAGCCGCGGCGAGCGCAGCTTCGACATCTATTCGCGCCTGCTGCGCGAGCGAATCGTCTTCGTGACCGGCCCGGTCGAGGACCATATGGCCTCGCTCATCACCGCCCAGCTGCTCTTCCTCGAATCGGAGAATCCGAAGAAGGACATCTGGATGTACATCAACTCGCCGGGCGGGGTGGTGACGGCCGGCATGGCGATCCACGACACCATGCAGTATATCCGTCCGCGCGTCGGCACGGTCTGCATCGGCCAGGCTGCCTCGATGGGCTCGTTCCTGCTCGCTTCGGGCGAGCCGGGCCTGCGCGTGGCGCTCACCAATGCCCGGATCATGATCCACCAGCCTTCGGGCGGCGCCCAGGGCATGGCCTCGGACATCGAGATCCAGGCCAAGGAAATCCTGCGCATCCGCGCCCGGATGAACGACCTCTATGTGAAGTATACCGGCCAGTCGCTCGAGAAGATCGAGCGTGCGATGGACCGCGATACCTTCCTCGAGGCGAACGAGGCCAAGGAATTCGGCCTGGTGGACGAAGTGTACGAGAAGCGGCCGGTGCCGACCGAGGGCGACGCCGCGGCCGCCTGATCGTCAGGAGCTGTTTAAGGAGTCTGGTGTAAAAGCCAGATTCCGGTTTGCCGGAATATCGCCCGCGTGTAGGATGGCGGGTGGCGTAACGTGCGCGCGGCGCACCAAGGATGGAAGTGAATGACGAAGCTCAGCGGCGGTGACTCGAAGAGCACGCTCTATTGTTCGTTCTGCGGCAAGTCGCAGCACGAAGTGCGCAAGCTCATCGCGGGCCCGACCGTGTTCATCTGCGACGAGTGCGTGGAGCTCTGCAACGACATCATCCGCGAAGAGACCAAATCCGCGCTGGTCAGCAAGAAGGACGGCGGGGTTCCGACGCCGCAGGAGATCTGCGACGTCCTCGACGATTATGTGATCGGCCAGAAGCGCGCCAAGCGCGTCCTCTCGGTAGCGGTGCACAACCACTATAAGCGCCTCAACCACGGCGCGAAGGGTGCGGACGTCGAGCTGAGCAAGTCGAACATCCTGCTCGTCGGCCCCACCGGCTGCGGCAAGACGCTGCTGGCGCAGACGCTGGCGCGCATCCTCGATGTGCCGTTCACCATGGCGGACGCCACCACGCTCACCGAAGCCGGCTATGTCGGCGAGGATGTGGAGAACATCATCCTCAAGCTGCTCCAGGCCTCCGACTACAATGTCGAGCGGGCGCAGCGCGGCATCGTCTATATCGACGAGATCGACAAGATCAGCCGCAAGGCCGAGAACCCGTCGATCACCCGCGATGTCTCGGGCGAAGGCGTGCAGCAGGCGCTGCTCAAGCTGATGGAAGGCACCACGGCTTCGGTCCCGCCGCAGGGCGGCCGCAAGCACCCGCAGCAGGAATTCCTGCAGGTGGACACGACCAACATCCTGTTCATCTGCGGCGGCGCCTTTTCGGGCCTCGAAAAGATCATCGGTGACCGTCTGCAGGGCAAGTCGATCGGCTTCGGCGCGCATGTCGCGGCACCGGACGAGCGTCGCACCGGCGAAATGCTGAAGCAGGTCGAGCCGGAGGATCTGCTCAAGTTCGGCCTGATCCCCGAGTTCGTCGGCCGCCTGCCGGTGATCGCGACGCTCGAGGACCTCGATGTCGAGGCGCTGATCAAGATCCTGACCGAGCCGAAGAACGCGCTCGTGAAGCAATATCAGAAGCTGTTCGACATGGAGGGCGTGAAGCTCGGCTTCAACGATGACGCGCTGACTGCGGTGTCGAAGAAGGCGATCGAGCGCAAGACCGGCGCGCGCGGCCTTCGCTCGATCCTGGAAGGCATATTGCTCGACACGATGTTCGACCTGCCCTCGATGGACGGAGTCGACGAAGTCGTGGTCGACAAGGACGTGGTCGGCGGCACCAAGGAGCCGGTGCGCGTCTATGCCAAGAAGGAAAAGGCGGGCTGAGCCCCGGGCTTTGACCGGTAGTTTCTGGAAGGCCCTTCCCGGATGCGGGGAGGGCCTTCTGCTTTCCGCGAGCCTTGGCTTCCGCGCGCGGGCGGGGATCCGGAGTCGCAACGGGCATCGCGTCGTCGTCCTGGGCTCCCATCCGTGCGGGGATGACGGACAGGGAGCGATGCGGCAGACTGGCGCCGATGCGCCGGGGGGTGAACAGAACGGAGAAGCTCGCCGCCGCCCAGGCGCGCCGCCGCAATGTCCGTTTCCGCCATGCCTTCATCTGGCTGCTGATCGGGGCGGTGATCTATGCCGTGGCGCTGGCGATCGCGATCCTGCTCCATCCCGACCCCAAGGCCGTGCTGGCGCCGGTGATCGGCCCGAGCCTCTATCTCACGCCGCTGTTCGGCATGCCGTATCTCTTCGCCAGCGTCCGCCAGCGCGGCTGGGTGCGGCGCACGTTCTATTTTGGCGCGGTGCTGCCGTTCGCGCATGTCGTGGCCAATTATCTCGCCTGGCGGCACGCCTCGATCAGTTTCGCGCTGGAGCCCGATCCCCGAGCCTATGTCGAGGACCTCGGCACGGGCGCGGTAGGCGGGTTTGCGGGGGGCACGCTGGCGTTCGCGCTGCTGGTGGCGCTGCGCCTTGCGCCGCTCAACCCGGGCAGCCGGGCAGTCATCCTGCTAGGCATCGCCGCGCTCACCGCGCTCGGCGCGCTGGGAATGGCACAAGGGCTGCTGCTGACCGGCGCACATGGCTATCAGCTGAAATCGGCGGGTTTCGTCTTCTGGCTCGAATGCGTTCACTTGCCCTGGCAGGTCTGCCTCGCCTTCTTCCTCGCCTGGCTCATGCGGCTTGGGCGACGGCTCGCGGGCTGAGCCGCATCAGCCCCCAATATACCAGCAGCGCGATGGCGAGGCCGACGAACCAGGCCCAGGTGTAGATCGCCATCCATGCCGGCCCGGCGGCGAAGGCCCTGGGCGCGGCAGTGGCGAGGAAACCGGGCAGGTTGGGCAGCACGCCGGCGGCGAAGGCAATCAGCGCCGCCGGATTCCAGCCGCCGCGATAGCCATAGATGCCGTTCGCCCGGTAGAGATCCTCGACTTGCAGCCGGGTTCGCCGGATCAGCCAGTAATCGGCGATCAGGATGCCGGCGATCGGCCCGAGCAGCGCCGAATAGCCGGCCAGCCAGACGAAGATATAGCCGCCGGTCGACGCGAGCAGCTTCCACGGCATCATCAGGATCGCGATCGTGGCGGTGATCATGCCGCCGGTGCGGTAGCTGATCCGCGCCGGCCAGATCGACGAGAAGTCATAGGCCGAGGAGACGAGGTTCGCGGCGATGTTGCACGAGATCGTGTCGACGCTGATCACGATCAGCCCGAGCAGCACCAGCGGCCCCTCGAACCGGCCGGACAGCGCGACCGGATCCCAGATCGCCTCGCCATAGATCACCACCGTGGCGCTGGTGGTGATTACGCTGGCAAGCGCGATCAGCCCCATCATCGGCGGCAGGCCGAGCGACTGGCCGACCAGCTGGTCTCGCTGGGAGCGTGCGAAGCGGGTGAAGTCGGGAATGTTGAGCGCGAGCGTCGCCCAATAGCCGATCATCGCAGTCAGCGCGGGCCAGAACACCGCCCAGAATTGTCCTTCCTTCGCGCCGCCGGGCACGAAGGCGGAGGGCGCATGGAAAATGGGGCCGAGCCCGCCCGCCGCCTGTACCGCCCACCAGACCAGAGCGATGCAGACCAGGATCTTCATCGGCGCGGTCCAGGTTTCCAGCCGGCGGATGGTCAGCAGCCCCTTGCGCACGAAGAAGAGCTGGAGCGACCAGAAGAGCAGGAAGGCGATCAGTTGCCCGGCCCCGATGCCGAGCAGGGGAAGCGGCGTGCCGCGCAGATCGTCGCCGATCAGCACGCCGAGCAGCGTGAGCAGCGCTTCGCCGCCGATCCAGGTCTGGATGCCGTACCAGCCGCACGCCACCAGCGCCCGGGCCAGGGCGGGCAGCCGCGCGCCCGCGGTGCCGAACGAAGCGCGCACGAGCACTGCATAGGGAATGCCGTGCCGCGCGCCGGCATGGCCGATCAGCAGCATCGGCACGAGCACGATGACGTTGCCGAGCAGCACGGTAAGCGCGGCCTGGCCGGCGGACATACCCTGTTCGACCAGTCCGGCGGCGAGCATCCAGGCCGGCACCGCGACGATCATTCCGATCCACAGCGCGGCATAATGATACCAGGCCCAGCTGCGCTGCCCGGGCCCGGTCGGGGCAAGATCGGCATTCCAGAGCGTTTCGTCCGCCACGCTTCCCCCCAAGATGCCGGCACAACGGATTGGAATGTCGCGCGAAGCCGGCGGCGCCGCAAGGCCGACTTTGTGTTGACGCGACTCAAGATGAGGCGCACCCTAGGTGTATTGGCCGGATAGAGGAGTGTTCCTATGTCTGATGCTGCTATCCTCGCGGATGAAGATCCCCGCGAGTATCATTCTTCGTTCAATCTTGCCCTCGATTCCGCCGCGGGCACGGCATTCAAGTGGCTCATCCTCGGCCACCTGTTCTTCATCGCGGGGCTGTGCGTGCTCACCCTTGCGAATGTCTCGAACGGGGCGGTGTGGATCACGCCCCTGCTCACCTTGCCCCTGGTCTGGGCCGGGCGGAGCCATAAGCTGGCAATGAAGGTCGTGGTGCTGATCATCGGCCTCACCTTTGCGCATTGGGCGGCTGCCCAGCTGGCCAACCAGGTCAATGCGGTCGCCGATCCGATGCGGTTCGGCCTGATCGGCGGCGGCGTCGGGGCCGGGCTGGCCTTGCTGTTCGTGCTGGGCAGCGGGCTTGGCCGGCGCGGAATCGCTTCGGTGATCTTCGCCGTGTTCGGCACGGCGCTGCTGGCGGGCCTCGGTGCGCTGGTCGTCTATCTCTACATGACGACCGGTTCGACGAATGAGACGTTCCCGAGCAACTGGGTCCAGTTGCTCAAGATCTACACGCCCTGGCAGATCGCCTTCGCCTTCGTGCTGGCCAAGGTGCTCCGGCCGGATGGCGCGGTGATCGAGGGATAGGGTTGGACAGCGGGGGAGGGAGTCCCCCGCTGTCCTAGATCAGCCCGGGTATGAAGCGCTTCACGCGCGCGGCATAGGCGTCATAGGCGGCGCCGAACTGTGCGCGGAGGAGCTTCTCCTCGCGGCGGACGCGCATCCAGGTGCCGATCCAGTAGAGCGGCACGCCGATGATGAGCCCGCGCCAATGGCCGAAGCCCAGCGCCATGGCGAGCATGAACACGAACAGGGCAGTGTAGATCGGGTTGCGGATCCACGCGAACGGTCCCCAGGTGACCAGTTCGTGATCGCCGCGCGTGCGGGCGACGATCGCCCAGTTGCGCCCCATCGCCCGGCTGGCCGCGAAGAACAGGCCGATCGTCACTGCCATCAGCACGGCCACCGCCGCCGCCTCGCCGAGCGCCCGGGCATCCGGCCGCCCCAGTTCCAGCGCGAGCGGGCCGAAGCCCACCGCCAGGAAGCCGAGCGATTGCACCGCCACGCCGAGCATCGAGCCGCTGTCGCGCCGGCCGCCGGCCGCCGGCGCCGGTGCGCCGCTGCGGCTGCGCGCGCGGAGCAGCGCGGCCAGGAAGACGAGGAAGCCCAGCCCCATGACGCCGAGCGCATAAGGGCTGGTGGGCTGGGGATGGACGAGTGCGATCATGATCACCTCCGATAGGCTTGGCCCTGATAGGCTTCGACGGCCGCCGAATATTTGAGGATCCGCGAATCCGGATCGACGACGACATGGGCGTCCGCCGGCACGGTCAGCGCCGCGGTGCCGCCCGGCATCTCCACCATGCGCACCTTGCCGTCGACGGCGACTTCCACCGGCAGCGGGAAGGGCTTGTCGTTCGCCACCTTCCAGCGCAGCGTCAGCGTATCTCCCGCGCGCGTCTCGACCAAGTCGGGCAGCGGCGCCTGGTAGAGATAGACGTCGAAGAACCACTGCATGTCGCGGCCGGTCACGGCGTTGACGATCTTGATGAAGTCCGGCGTGTTGGCGAAGCGCGGCGCGAAATTGCCCGGCTTGGGATCGGGGCGGCCATAGACCAGCCGGCGAGTCGCCTCGAAGAACTTGTCGTCGCCGATCAGGTTGCGCAGCGTGTGGAGGATCCAGGCGCCCTTGACGTAGATGTCCTGGCCCGGGCCGCCCTTCTCCTCCTCATACACCTGCTCCTCGGTGCGGATCTGGCCCGAGACGATCGGGGCATGGTTGGTGATCTGGAGGCGGAACTCGTCCATCATCACCGCATAGCGCGCCTCGCCCTCGCGCCAGCGACCATAGAGCGGCTGCATGTACTGGGCGAAGCCCTCGTGCAGCCAGTAATCGTCCCAGTTGCCGGCGGACATCTGGTTGCCGAACCACTCATGCCCCAGCTCGTGCTGGAAGATCTCGTCGAAGCCCGAGGGATATTGCTTGTAGTTGTTGCCGTACGCGTTGATCGTCTGGTGCTCCATGCCGAGATGCGGAGTCTCGGCCACGCCCATCTTTTCGTCGCCCCAGGGATAGGGCCCGATCACGCGTTCGTAGAAATCGAGCGCGGGCGCGAATTCGGCGAACAGCCTGCGCGCCTTTTCGTCGCGGCCCGGCAGATACCAATATTGCATCGGGAAGCTGTTGCCGAAGCGGCTCCTATAGTCGGCCTGGAGCAGCTTGTACGGCGCGATCTGCAGCGTCACCGAATAGGGATTGGGGCTGCGGGCGGACCAGTTCCAGGTCGAGCGGCCGTCGGGCAGCTCGTCGACCTTTACCAATCTGCCATTGCCCGCCGCCTTCAGCCCCTTGGGCACGGTGATGTGCAGGTCAACGGTATCCGGCTCGCCGCGCGGGAAGTCGAGGCAGGGCCAGAACAGGTCGCAGCCATAGCCCTCGGCGGTGCTGGCGACCCAGGGCTGGCGATCGGATCCCGGCGTCCTGGCCCAGACCATGCCGTCGTCCCAGGGCGCGCGCACCGCGACGTGCGGGGTGCCGCCATAGGTGATCTTCACTTCCGCCTTGCCGCCGGCCTTGAGCGGGCGCGGCAGGGTGACGGTCAGCCGGCCTTCGGGGTTCGACCAGTCGGCCGGCGCCAGCGCCTTGCCGTCGACGCTGATCGCGGTGACCGGCAGGTTGCGGTCGAGATCGATCTGGAGCGCCTTCTGCGCGATCGCGCTGGTGATCGTCAGCACCGCGACACCGGCGATGCGCTGCCTGTCCGGGAACACTTCGATCGCGAGGTCGACATGGTCGAGGTGCAGCGCGGCGCGCTCGGGGCTGATCGGGCCGCCCGACTGCTGCGTGGTCGCCGTGATCGGCGGCTCGCCGGGCTTGACCTGGGCATGGGCGGCATTGGCGGCGAGAGCGAATGCCGAGGCGGCGAGGAGATGGTTGCGCATGGGATCCTCCTTAGCGCGGGCTCTGCGACGCGCGCCACGCCTGGAAGGCGTCGATATCGGCGGAGCGCTTCAGGATTTTCGACCAGGGATCGACGACGTAATGCGCACCGGCCGGCAAGGCGATCGTGCCGCTGCCGCCGGTCATGGCCAGCGTTTCCAGCCGGTCGCCCAGCTGCACTTCCACGGGCATCGGGAAGGGCCGGTCGCCCGGCGTCTTCCACCTGAGCGTCAGCCGGTCGCCCTGCCGCTCTTCGATCAGCTCGGGCAGCGCCGCCTGGTAGAGATAGACGTCGAAGAACCATTGCAGCTTGCGGCCCGAGGTCTGCTCCATGAAGGCGATGAACTCGGGCGTGGTGCGATAGAGCGGCTTGAAATTGCCCGGCCTGGGATCGGTGCGGCCATAGACCGCCAGGCGCAGCCCGTCGAAGAACGCCTTGTCGCCGATCAGCCCGCGCAGCGTGTGCAGCACCCAGCTGCCCTTGGTGTAGATGTCGCCGCCGCGGCCGTTCTTGTCCTCATAGACGTCCTCGGCCGATTGCGGCGTGCCGCTGACGATGGCCGACCTGGCGCGGATGCCGATGCGCTCCTGGAGCATCATCGCGGTATAGCTGCCCTTGCCGTCGCGCCATTCGGCGTAGAGCGGCTGCATATAGGTGCCGGTGCCCTCGTGCAGCCAGAAATCGTCCCAGTTGCTCGCGGTCAGCTGGTTGGCGAACCATTCATGGGCGAATTCGTGCTGGAACAGATCGTCATAGCCCCAGGGGGTCTTGGCGTATTTGTTGCCATACGCATTGACGGTCATGTGCTCCATGCCCTTGTGCGGCGTCTCGACCACGCCGAGCTTCTGGTCGCCAAAGGGATAGGGGCCGAGCATGCTCTCGAAGAAGTCGAGCGTCGGGGCGAATTCGGCGAACAGGCCCCTGGCCTGTGCCTCCTCGCCGGGCAGGTACCAATAGAACATCGGGATGGTGTTGCCGAAGCGGCTCTTATAGTCGCCCGAGATCACCTCATAGGGACCGACATTGAGCGCGACGCCGTAGAGCGTCGGGTCGGTGACGTGCCAGTTCCAGGTCGAGCGGCCGTCGGCCAGCATGTCGGTGCCCTTGAGCACGCCGTTGGAGATCGCCTTCAACCCCTTGGGCACGGTGATGTGCAGGTCGATGAAATCGGGCTCGTAAGTGGGGTAGTCGATGCACGGCCAGAACAGGTCGCAGCCTTCCATCTGCACCGCCGTCGCCACCCAGGGCTGACCTTGCGGCGTCTTCGCCCAGACGAAGCCGCCGTCCCAGGGCGCCCGCACCGCGACGTGCGGCGTGCCGGCATAGGTGATCGCCGCGGTCACCGTGCCGCCAGCGCGAACGGTTTTGCCGAGCTGGATGGTCATCCGGCCCTCGGGATTGCTCCAGGTCCCCGGCTTCAGCGGCTTGCCGTCGATTGCGATCGCGCTGACCGGCAGGTTGCGATCGAGATCGATGACCAGGGTCTTGATCGGCGCGGTGGCGACGAAGCGCAGCGTGCCCAGGCCCCGGATCGACTGGCTGTCGGGCAGCACTTCGATCCTGAGGTCGGCACTCTGGAAGCGCACCAGCTTCTGCACCGGATCGAGCGGGCCGCCGGAGCTGCTCGTCTGCGCGGTGAGTGGCGGCTCGCCCGGCTTGACCACCTGTGCGGCGGCGGGAGCGGCGGCGAGCGCCAGGGCCGAGATGGCGAGGAACGGGAACGTGCGGATGCGAGCCTCCTTCAGGCAGGGACGACGATGCGTGCGGCGGGCGCGACGAGGAATTGAACCGGCCTTGCCCAGCGCGGGCAAGGGAAATCCGCAGCGCGGCGGGAAAGGGGGGGCCTGCTCTCCGTCCCGGCGCCGACTCGCTCTCGCGGAGCCGGACGGCCGATGCCCTGCCTGGGCGCAAACCCGGATGGACCTGCGGTTTCCGGCGCGGGGAGGGCCGATGCGAGCGCGAAAATCCTTGCCCGTGCCGCAATGGGAAGCAACACTCCACAACCTAACCGCGTTCGGCGATTGATGCAGGCAGCCCAGCCCCCATATAATGGTGCTGAGGAGCCCTGTGCGGGCTCAGGAGTATCCATGAAGCATTCCTACCCCGTTCTTCCCCTCCGGGACATCGTCGTCTTCCCGCACATGATCGTGCCGCTGTTCGTGGGCCGCGACAAGTCGGTCGCCGCGCTTGAGGCGGCGATGGCCGACGACAAGGAGATATTCCTCGTCGCCCAGCTCGATCCGGCCGAGGACGATCCGGGCCGCGAGGACCTGTACGACACCGGCGTCTCCGCCGAGGTCCTCCAGCTGCTCAAGCTGCCCGACGGCACGGTGCGCGTGCTCGTCGCCGGCAAGGAGCGCGGCGTGCTCGTCTCGATGGAAGAGGGCGGCGCCTATCTGACGGCGAACGTCGCCCCGATCGAGGACGATGCGGCCGACGGCGCCGAGCTCCAGGCGCTGATGCGCTCGGTCGTCGACCAGTTCGAGAACTATGCCAAGCTCAACCGCAAGCTGCCGGCCGAGACGGCGGTGCAGCTCGCCGAGCTGGAGGACGCCTCGCGCCTGGCCGATGCGGTTGCCGCCAACATCGCGGTGAAGGTCGCCGAGAAGCAGTCGCTGCTCGTCGAGACCAATCCGATGAAGCGCCTCGAGATGGTGTTCGCCTTCATGGAGGGCGAGCTCGGCGTGTTGCAGGTCGAGAAGAAGATCCGCAGCCGCGTGAAGCGCCAGATGGAGAAGACGCAGCGCGAATATTATCTCAACGAGCAGCTCAAGGCGATCCAGCGCGAGCTGGGCAACGAGGGCGAGGAAGGCGATGGCGACGAAGTCGCCGAGCTGACCCAGAAGATCGCCACGCTGAAGCTCAGCAAGGAAGCGCGCGCCAAGGCCCAGGGCGAGTTGAAGAAGCTCAAGACCATGGCGCCGATGAGCGCCGAGGCGACCGTGGTCCGCAACTATCTCGACGTGCTGCTGGGCCTGCCCTGGGGCAAGAAGTCGAAGCTGAAGAAGGATATCGCCGAGGCGCAGAACGTGCTCGACGAGGACCATTACGCGCTCGAGAAAGTCAAGGACCGGATCGTCGAGTATCTCGCGGTCCAGGCGCGCACCAACAAGCTGAAGGGGCCGATCCTGTGCCTCGTCGGTCCGCCGGGCGTGGGCAAGACCTCGCTGGGCAAGAGCATTGCCAAGGCCACCGGACGCGAGTTCATCCGCCAGTCGCTGGGCGGCGTGCGCGACGAGGCCGAGATCCGCGGCCACCGGCGAACCTATATCGGCTCGCTGCCGGGCAAGATCGTGTCGAACCTGAAAAAGGCCGGCACGTCGAACCCGCTGTTCCTGCTCGACGAGATCGACAAGCTTGGCCAGGACTTCCGCGGCGATCCGGCAAGCGCGCTGCTCGAGGTTCTGGATCCGGAGCAGAACAACAAGTTCAACGACCATTATCTGGAGATCGACATCGATCTTTCGGACGTGATGTTCGTGTGCACCGCGAACTCGCTGAACCTGCCGCAGCCGCTGCTCGACCGCATGGAGATCATCCGGCTCGAAGGCTATACCGAGGACGAGAAGGTCGAGATCGCCGAACGCCACCTGATCGAGAAGCAGATCGAGGCGCATGGGCTCAAGGCCGGCGAATTCACGCTCACGCCCGAGGGACTGCGCACGCTGATCCAGAAATACACGCGCGAGGCGGGCGTGCGCACGCTCGAGCGCGAGATCGCCAAGCTTGCCCGCAAGGCGCTGCGCAAGATCCTGGAGGGCAAGGCCGAGAGCGTGACGATCACGCCCGAGAACCTGTCCGAGTTCGCCGGGGTACAGAAATATCGCCACGGCCTGGGCGAGGAAGAGAACCAGATCGGCGCCGTCACCGGCCTCGCCTGGACCGAAGTGGGCGGCGAGCTGCTGACGATCGAGAGCGTCACCGTGCCGGGCAAGGGCATGATCAAGACGACCGGCAAGCTGGGCGATGTGATGAAGGAATCGGTCGAGGCCGCGTTCAGCTTCGTCAAGGCGCGCAGCCCGGCCTATGGGATCAAGCCGAGCCTGTTCGGGCGCAAGGACATCCATGTCCACCTGCCCGAGGGCGCGGTGCCCAAGGACGGTCCGTCGGCGGGCATCGGGCTGGTGACTGCGATCGTGTCGACGATGACCGGCGTGCCGGTGCGGCGCGACATCGCGATGACCGGCGAGGTGACGCTCCGGGGACGCGTGCTGCCGATCGGCGGGCTCAAGGAGAAACTGCTCGCGGCGCTGCGCGGCGGCATCAAGACGGTGCTGATCCCGGAAGAGAACCAGAAGGATCTCGCCGAGATCCCGCAGAACATCCGCGACGGGCTGGAGATCGTGCCGGTCAAGCATGTCGACGAGGTGCTGCGCCTGGCGCTCACCGAGGGGCTCACGCCGATCGACTGGAGCGAGGCCGACGAGCTGGCGGCGCAGCCTCCGACGGGCAGCACGGGCCGAGGAGACGCCGTCCATCATTGATGGACGGGGCTGTCCCTAACGCCCCGGTCACCGTAACCTTTTCGTCATTTGGAGAGAAAAGCGCGTCGAATCGTTTTGACAGCGCGGGCGGGGGCGTGCTGACGTGATCGCTCGGCCCGCCGCCGCGACTCACGCATTTCTGCGTATTCATGAGGGGGAACATCACGAAATGAACAAGCAAGAGCTGATCGGCCAGGTCGCCGACACCTCGGGGCTCGGCAAGGGCGATGCGAGCAAGGCCGTGGAGGCCGTGTTCGATGCCATCCAGGCCGCGCTCAAGAAGGGCGACGAAGTTCGCCTGGTCGGCTTTGGCACCTTCTCGGTCAGCAAGCGCAAGGCGTCGACGGGCCGCAACCCGCGTACCCGTGAGCCGATGACCATCAAGGCGTCGAACCAGCCGAAGTTCAAGGCGGGCAAAGGCCTGAAGGACGCGGTCAACTAAGGTCCGTCAAAAGCGGGTTTTGGGGCTGGACAGCTGGGGCTGCGCCGCCTAAAGGCCCGCTTCCCATTTCGGCCGAAAGCTTCAAGGGGCTTTCGGCGATGGGCGCGTAGCTCAGTGGTAGAGCACACCCTTCACACGGGTGGGGTCGTAGGTTCAATCCCTACCGCGCCCACCATTTCAAAAGCCCGTCAGGTCGTCCGACTTGGCGGGCTTTTTCTGCGCGTGCCATGCGCTTGTGCGGAGGGCGCGTTTCGCCCTTCTTTGGGCCGGCTCGCTAAACTACTGCGGGAATCCATAGGGGCGGGGCCGGTGCGTCGTGCGAAGCCTTCGGTTCGGCAATGACCATGGTGTCGCCGACGCCGGAACGAAGGGCAGCGCATGGACCGTATCGTCGAGTTGCACGAAGTTCGCCATGTGCACCGCGTGTGCCTGCGCGACTTCGGTTTTCCGGAAATTCATGCGTATTGGTGCGAATGGGCGCATCCGCACATAACCGACGACCGCAGCCTGACGCACCTGGTCGAGGTCCATGCGCGGATATGGAACTGGTCGAAGTTCATCGCCCCGGGCGCCACCTGCATCGATATCGGCGCACATAGCGGCGACACCGTCGTCCCGATGGCGATCTGCGCCTATGGAGGAGCGGAGCGGAAGGGGACGATCCTGGCGATCGAGCCGAACCCCAAGGTGGCACCCGTCCTGGAGCTCAACCTGCTACTGAACGCCAACCTGGCCGAGTTGCGCGCGGTCAACAAGGCGGTCACCGAGCAGCCAATGGCGGAAGTCGAGATCGCGGACCATGCCAATTGGGACTGCAATGGCGGGATCATCGACGGGAGCTTCTCGAACGCATTGCAGGATCGCCTGCAGGGGCTCGCGAGATCGACGATCAAGGTACCGGGCGCGCCGCTGGCGGACATATGCCGGGAATTCCTCTCGCCCGAGGAACTTGCGCGGCTTTCGTTCATCAAGACGGATTGCGAGGGATATGACAAGCAGATCCTGCGATCCTCGTTTGAACTGATCGATCGGTACAAGCCGACCTTGTTCGTGGAATGGTTCAACTATTTCTCGCCGGAGGACACGTCCGACCTGTTCGAGGTGATCGAGCAGATCGGCTATGCCGCATATCATCCGATGACCGGCGCGCCGCAGCGGCCGGACGAAAAGATCGACGATCTCGTCCTGCTTCCGCGGCAGGTGGACGCGCGGGATCGCTTTCGTCTCGATCCCTGATCGCCATGGGTTGGGCGGCGGGTTTCTTTGTTTCCGCGCCTTTCCATCCCGCCCGACACCGCGAAAGAATATTGCGCGACGCCGGGGTGCGTGACACTCTTCTCCCAGACGCGCCTACGTCTCAATTTTTCGGGGGATCTCCATTGAAGAAATATCTGCTGCTCGCATCGGCCATGGCTGTGCTCGCTGTGCCTGCGACCGGTTTCGGCCAGCAATCCACGGCGCCCGCTGCCGCGGGCACGACCGCCGCCGATGCCGGCGCGACGCGCTACGGCACCTGGGGCTTCGACCTGACCGGCATGGACAAGAGCGTGAAGCCGGGCGACGACTGGTATCGCTTCGTCAACGGCGCCTGGACGGATCGCACCCCGATCCCGGCCGACCGCTCGTCCTTCGGCGCCTTTGCCGTGCTGCGCGATCTCTCGGAAGTGCGGATGCGCAGCCTCATCTCGGGCTATAGCGCCACCGACAGCGCGCATCCGGACCGGATGAAGGCGGCGATCCTCTATTCGGGCTTCATGGACGAGGCGCTGGCCGAGAAGCTCGATGCACAGCCGCTGCTCGATCGCCTGGCGCCGGTGAAGGCGGCGGCCGGCAAGGATGACCTGGCCCGGCTGATGGGCGCCTCGGTCGGCGGCTTTGGCGGCAGCTTCTTCGGCGTGGGCGTGAACGACGACGCCAAGAACCCGGACGTCTATGCCCTGTATCTGCGCCAGTCGGGCCTGGGCCTGGGCGATCGCGACCTCTATCTCGACACCAAGTTCGCGCCCCAGCTGGCGCGCTACCAGCAATATGTCGCGCAGCTGCTCGGCATGGCCGGCTGGGCGGATGCCGAGGCGGCTGCCGCCAAGGTGGTGGCGATGGAGGCCCGGATCGCCAAGGCGCACTGGACCCGCGCCCAGAGCCGCGACCGCGACAAGACCTACAACCCCACCGGCATCGCGGAACTGAAGGCGGCGGCGCCGGGCTTTGGCTGGGACGCCTTCTGGGCGGCGGCCGGGCTCGGCAAGGCGGACCGGGTGATCGTCGCGCAGAACACTGCGATTCCCGCGATTGCCCAGGTCTTCGCCGATACCGATCTCGACACGCTCAAGGCCTGGCAGGCTTTCCGCACCACCGACGATATCGCGCCGATGCTTTCGAAGCGGTTCGTCGATGCGCAGTTCGAGTTCCGCTCGAAGTTCCTCAACGGCCAGCCCCAGCAGCGCGAGCGCTGGAAGCGTGGCGTGGCTTTCACCGAGCGGACGATCGGCGAGGGCGTGGGCCGCGACTATGTCGCGCTCTATTTCCCGCCGGCCTCCAAGGCCAAGATGGACACGCTGGTATCCAATCTGCGCGTCGCGCTGGCCGGCCGCATCGACCATCTTGCCTGGATGAGCCCGGCCACCAAGGCGCAGGCCCAGGCCAAGCTCAAGGGCTTCACCGTCAAGATCGGCTATCCGGACAAGTGGCGCGACTATTCGGCGCTCGACGTGAAGCCGGGCGACGTGGTCGGCAATGCCGAGCGTGCCGGCCGCTTCGAATGGGACTATCGTCGCAATCGCCTGGGCGGGCCGGTCGACAAGGCCGAATGGGGCATGACCCCGCAGACGGTGAACGCCTATTACAACTCGGTGAAGAACGAGATCGTGTTCCCGGCCGCGATCCTGCAGGCGCCCTTCTTCGATCCACAGGCCGACGACGCAGTCAATTATGGCGGCATCGGCGGCGTGATCGGGCACGAAATCAGCCACGGCTTCGACGATCAGGGCCGCAAGTCCGACGGCAACGGCGTGCTGCGCGACTGGTGGACGGCCGAGGATGCCGCCAAGTTCGAGGCTCAGGCCTCGCGGCTCGGCGCGCAGTACGAGGCCTATAGCTTCGACGGGCTGCCCGGCGTGCACATCAACGGCCGCGCCTCGATGGGCGAGAATATCGGCGACCTGGGCGGTGTGCTGATCGCGCTCGACGCCTATCACCAGTCGCTCGGCGGCAAGAAGGCCAAGATGATCGACGGCTTCACCGGCGACCAGCGCTTCTTCCTGGGCTGGGGCCAGGTGTGGCGCACTCTGTTCCGCACCGAGGCGCTGCGTCAGCAGCTGGTCAGCGATCCGCACTCGCCGGGCCAGATCCGGGCGGTGAACCCGCTGCGCAACGTCGATGCCTGGTATGCGGCGTGGAAGATCGGGCCGGACCAGAAGCAATATGTCGCGCCCGCCGAGCGCGTGCGCATCTGGTGACGTGCCGGGGGCCGGAGAGGGCATGCTCCGGCCCCTTTTTCAGCAGGCGCTATTTGGCCTTCCCCGCCTTTTCCTCGGCCAGCCGCTTCGCCAGTGCCGTCGCGGATCTGGCGGCATAGGCACGGCAGGCGCCCGGATCGACATAGGGGTTCGGCCGAGTTCCCCGGGCGAAGCGCGCATATTTCTCGACGCCGCCGGAATTGTCCGGATGGGCGCTGAACATGATGTCGCAGGGCAGGGCGCGGAATTTGGCCTGGCTGGCCCGGAAGCTGGCCACCACCTCGGGGTGCCTGGTGAAGCGATAGCCGTTTGCCGCCACCGGGTTCAGGCTCGCGGCGAACACCATCGCCCGGCACGCCCGCCCCTCGCAGCTTCGCCAGGTCCAGCTCATGCTGCCCGGCGTATGGCCCGGCGTGGCGCGGGCGGTGACGGTGACGTTGCCCAGCCGGATCGCTTCGCCATCGCGCACCACCCTCACCCGGGAGACGGCGGGAAAGGGCACCAGCCATGCCGCCTGCGGATCGTCCGCGCTGCTCATGCCGCGCTTGAGCGACGCCGCGGCCCAGTCGCTCGCCAGCACGGTGGCGTCACTGTCGCGCACCAGCGCGGCGAGCCCGCCGGCATGGTCGAAATGCGGCTCGGTGCTGAGGATCAGCTTCACGTCCTCGATGCGATAGCCCAGCTTCTTCAGGTTCGCCTCGATCGCGCGGACCGATTGCGGCACGGCGCTGTCGATCAGGATCAGGCCGCCGCCGGTGTCGATCAACGCGACGTTCATGCCTTGGAAGCCGACCAGATAGCTGTTGCCGAACACCCGGATCGGCGCTTGCGGGCCGATCCACTTGGCCGCCGCCTCTGGGGCGATCGGGCGCGTGAGCGGGTCGTCCTGCTGCTGCTGCTGCTGCGGCACGGGGGCGGCGGCGAGCAGGGCGAGGGCGGCGAGATGGATCGGTTTCATCGATATTTCCCTGGTTGCTGGCTCCGCGAAATGGCCCGTGCCCGGCCACGCGCGCAAACCAGCATTTCTCGGAAGAGCCATTAGCGGGATTGATGGCTCGCCTGGCCATGCCTAAGCGCTGCTCGGGTATCGGAGGGAGTGGAGCGTGCTCTGGGCAGTGGCGACAGTGGCAGCGGCTACATTCCAGGTGGGGCGCAACGCGCTCCAGCGCGGCATGATGGCGAATTCCGGCCCCTGGGGCGCGACGCTGGTGCGGTTCCTGTTCGGCCTGCCTTTCTCGCTCGTCTTCACGGCAGTCGCGCTGGCGATCACGCCGCATGTCCAGCCTCAGTTCGGCTGGGCGTTCTGGTGGCCGGCGCTCGCCGGGGCGCTGGCGCAGGTGATCGCCACTGCCGCGCTGCTGCTGGCGATGCACCATGCCGGCTTCGCGGTGGGCACCGCGCTCCAGCAGAGCTCGGTTCCGCTCGCCGCCACTGTCGGCCTGTTCGTGTTCGGCGACGATCTCTCCGCGCTGGGCTGGTCGGGCGTGGGGGTGACGACGCTGGGGCTCGCCGTGCTGGTGTGGCCGAAGCAGATCGAGGGCGCGCATCATCCGGCGCTCGGCATTGCGTTCGGCGTCGCCTCGGGCCTGTTGTTCGGCTTTGCGCTCAACGCCTTCCGCCATGCCGGGCTGCGGCTCGAGCCGCATCACCCCTTCTTCTCGGCGATGGCCTGTGTCGCGATTGTCCAGGCGGTGCAGGCGGCGGGGCTGGGGCTCTATCTCGCGATCCGCGACCGGGCGGCGCTGGCCGCGGTGATCGCCGGCTGGCGCCAGTCGCTGGGCGCCGGACTGTTCGGCGCGCTCGCTTCGTCGGGCTGGTTCCTCGCGCTCAACCTTGCGCCGGCCGCGGCCGTGCGCGCGCTGGGGGTGATCGAAATGCCGATCGCCGCGGCCGCCGGCCACCGGCTGTTCCGCGAGGCGCTGAGCCTGCGCCAGCTGCTCGGCGTAGTGCTGGTGACGATGGGCGTGGCGATGACGGCGATGTATTGATCCTCGTTCGCCCGACGATCGGAGAGGGGGCTGGCGCCGGCCCGCGCGCGCTGCCAGTCTCGCGGGATGAGCAAGCTTCGCCGCATCCTCGCCCTTGCCGCCTTCCTGCTCCCCGGCATCGCCGCCGCGCAGACGGTGCCGATATTGTTCGTTCCCGATCGCGTCTTCACTGCGACCGACCGGGTTATGCACGAAGGCTGGAAAGTGCTGGTCGCCGACGGCAGGATCGTGGCGGTCGGCCCGGACGTCGCCGCGCCCGCCGGCGCCGAGACGCGGGTATTGCCCGGCACCAGCCTGCTGCCCGGACTGATCGACCTCCACGTCCATCTCTTTCTCCATCCGTACAACGAGACGAGCTGGAACGACCAGGTGATGAAGGAGCCGCTGGCGCTCCGCACTGCCCGGGCCGTCGCGCATGCGCGCGCGACGCTCATGGCCGGCTTCACCACTGTCCGCGATCTCGGCACCGAAGGCGCGGGAGAAGCCGATGCCGGACTCAGGCAGGCGATCCAGCAGGGGATCGTGCCCGGCCCGCGCCTGCTCATCGCCGGCCGCGCCCTGGTCGCCACCGGTGCCTATGGCCCCAAGGGCTATGCGTTCGACGTGCCGCAGGGGGCCGAGGAAGTGAGCGGGGAAGGGATCGTCGCCGCCGTCCGGCGCCAGATCGCGCACGGCGCGGACTGGGTGAAATTCTATGCCGATTATCGCTGGGGCCCGGGCGAGCCCAGCCGCGCGACCTTCGGCCTCGACGAGCTGAAGGCCGGCATCGCCGCCGCGCACGATGCCGGGCGCAGGGTCGCAGTGCACGCCAGCACGCCCGAGGGGATGCGCCGTGCGATCCTGGCCGGGGCCGATACGATCGAGCACGGCAACGATGCCACGCCGGAGGTGTTCGCGCTGATGAAGGCGCACGGCACGGCGTTCTGCCCCACGCTTGCCGCCACCGATGCGATCACACGCTATGGCGGCTGGAACGGCACCGCGCCCGAGCCCGAGGCGATCCGGGCGAAGCGGGGCAGCTATGCCGCTGCGCTCAAGTCCGGCGTGACGATGTGCGTGGGCGGCGACACGGGCGTCTTCGCGCATGGCACCAATGCCCGCGAGATCGTGCTGATGGCCGGCTGGGGCATGGCGCCGGGCGAGGCGCTGTGGACGGCGACGGCGGGGAATGCCGCCATATTGGGCATGTCCGACCGCATCGGCAGCCTCGCGCCGGGGCGGGTCGCCGATCTGGTCGCGGTTGCGGGCGATCCCGTCAGGGAAATCGGCGCCCTCGATGCGGTGGTCATGGTGATGCAGGGCGGCCGTCTTGTCCGGGGCCCCGGCAAGTGACATGATCGTTTCATTCGCTATTCAGAAAGCGGGCTTGCGCGAGCATGTGGCGATGGGCGCTTCGCCTGTCTGCATGTAACATTACTGTCGTTTTTCTGTCATCATTGAGTCTCTCAAGACTAATGTAGGTGTCATTATCCCGGCCTAACCCCGGCCCGGGCGCAAAGGGGGCAATCGTTTCGATCGCCGCGCGCCCGGATCAGCAACGATACGACCGGGAGTTTCTGCGCGATGGCGAGCTTCAAGCGCTTCGGCCTCATTCTCATGACGACAGCCGCCTCTGCGGCACTCTCCGCGTGCAACGGCGCGGGCAATGTGGCATCTCCGGGCGCCGGCAGCGTCGTCATCGTGACGCCGACGCCCAGCCCGACGCCCGCGCCGACGCCGACGCCGACTGCGCCGATCACCGCTGCCCAGTTCGCTGCGGTCACGACCCAGAACAGCATCAGCATCACCGCGCAGGAGCAGCTTGACATCGTCAATGCGGGCTCGAACAACAACGTCAACGGCACCAACCAGCTGAACGGCATCTTCCCGGCCGGCGCGACGTCGCTGACTCCCGCGTTCAATCCGGCGACGCTCAGCCCCTTCTTCGTCAGCACCAATTATGTGGGCGCGCTCAACGGCCCGACCGACACGGCGTTCGACGGCTGGACCTGCAACTCGACGACTGCGAACTTCGGTACGACCAGCGGCAACTGCACCGCGGTTCCCGCGATCGGCAGCGGCGGCTCGAGCGCGGTGTGCCCGGCCGGCACCACCGATGACGGCCTGGTCCAGACCTTCCGCGTGTGCCGCCTGCCCCAGGCGATCAACACCGACCTGACGCTGCCGAAGGTCACCGGCGTGGTCTATCGCCTTCGCGGTCAGACCGAAGTCGGCACCGATCAGGGCGCGACCGGTGGCGCGGGCGTGACGCTCACCATCGCGGCCGGCGTCGTCATCGCCGCCGACTCGACCGAGCCGACGAACGACCTGCTGCTCGTCAATCGCGGCTCGAAGATCCAGGCCGTCGGCACGGTCACCCAGCCGATCATCTTCACCTCGCAGCAGAACCTCGCCAGCAACGGCGTCAGCGACGTGACTCAGGGCCAGTGGGGCGGCATCATCCTGCTTGGTCGCTCGACCACCGCTGTCTGCGCATCGGGCACCGGCGGCAGCAGCGGCACGCCCTGCCAGCAGGCGATCGAGGGCGTGACCGGCCGCTTCTACGGCGGCACGAACGAAGCCGACAGCAGCGGCCAGATGTCCTTCGTCCAGATCCGCTACACCGGCATCGCCATTTCCGACGGCAACGAGCTTCAGGGCCTGACTCTGGGCGGCACCGGCTCGGGCACCGTCATCGACCACGTCCAGAGCCACAACTCGGCCGACGATGGCGTCGAGATCTTCGGCGGCACCACCAACCTGAAATATTTCGTGGTGACCGGCGCCGACGATGACGGCTTCGACGTCGACAATGGCTGGCGCGGCTTCATGCAGTTCATCATCGCCGCGCAGAAGGTGTCGGGCGCGACCGCCGACTCCTTCTCGACCGAAATCGACTCGAACGGTGCCGAGGACCTGCTGCCCCGCACCTGGGGTCGCTACGCCAATTTCACCTTCATCCAGACCGCGCTGGCCCCGGCGGCCATCCGCCTGCGCGGCGGCGCCGACTTCACCTTCGTCAACGGCATCGTGAAGACCCCGACCAACGTCGCCTGCGTCAACATGGTCGCAGGCGAGACCAGCGCCAGCGATCGCTCGACCATCCGCCCGGCCAATCCGGCGCTCCAGGACCAGGGCCCGCCGGTGTTCAACTCGGTCTATTTCAGCTGCAACGGCCGCTAAGGCCCCCTGCAGCGCGTGCGGAAACTGTCGGGGCGGCGAAATCCGCCGCCCCGACTTCGTTCATAAATTCTACTGGGTGACACGGCCATGCAGCGACGCCTTGCTTACGCCACGCTTCTTCTCCTGACGTCCCAACTCGTCTCTCCGGCCGCGCTCGCGCAGACGACGGGGCAAACGGCGCCCGCGCCGTCCACGGCCGATACGCTGGCGGAGCAGAAGACCCCCGAGGTCTCCGCGCCCGGCGTGGACATGGACGTGTCCGACATCGTCGTGGTCGGGCGCCATATACCGAACGTCGTGCGCGCCACGCCGCAGGTGGTGTCCGTGCTGTCGAGCGAGGATATCGCACGCACGGGCGAAGGCGACATCGCCGGCGCGCTGACGCGCGTCACCGGCCTCAGCGTCGTGGGCGGCGGCTTCGTCTATGTCCGCGGGCTTGGCGATCGCTATTCCTCCTCGCTGCTCAACGGCTCGCCCCTGCCGAGCCCCGAGCCGCTGCGCCGCTCGGTGCCGCTCGACATCTTCCCGACCTCGATCGTCGGCTCGGCGCTCGTCCAGAAGACTTACTCGGTGAACTATCCGGGCGAATTCGGTGGCGGCGTCATCAACCTCACCACCAAGGCGATCCCGGAGAAGGACTTCGTGACGGTCGGCGGGTCGATCTCGGCGGATACCGCGACGACGAGCGAGCTCGGCTACACCTATTTCGGCAGCCGGACGGACTGGCTCGGCTTCGACAACGGCACCCGCAAGGTGCCCGATTTCATCCGCAATGCCCCGGCCGGCTCGGGCCTGGTCCCCGCCGGGCAGGTGCTCCAGCTTTCCAACGCCTCGACCACGCTGCTCCAGCGCAACGATCACCTTCCGGCCAACTGGTCGGCGGAGATCAGCACCGGCATGGCCTTTGATCTCGGTTCGGACCGGCTCGGCGTGATCACTTCGGTCGGGTATAGCAATACCTTCCGCACGCGTTCGATCCGCCAGCAGGACAGCGTCACCGAGAGTGGCGCGATCCGGAACGACTTCCACACGCTGATCACCGACAACCGCATCATCGGCAATGCGCTGCTCGGCCTCGGCTATGCGTTCGGCGACAGCACGATCCGCTGGACCAACGTCTATATCCGCGACGTGCTCAAGCAGGGGCGCGGCTCGGCGGCGGTGGTGTACAACAATGCCAGCGGCCTGCGCTTCCAGCAGAATACCAACTGGTTCGAACGCCAGCTGTTCGAGAGCCAGCTCGTCGGCGAGCTCCGCTTTTCGCCCGCGCTTCGCCTCGATCTGCGCGGTGCCTATGCCAATTCGAAGCGCAATGCACCCTATGAGCGCCAGTTCGACTATCTGTGCTCGCCGACCACCACGACCGGCGCCCCGGCCAATTACGACGGTGGCAACGGCATTGGCGGTTTCCAGTGCAACGGCGTGTATCAGGTCACGCAGCGTTTCTCGCCCTTCGCCTCGATCATCTTTTCGGATCTGACCGAGGATCTTTGGACGGGCCAGGCGGACCTGGTCTACAAGCTCGATCCGATCCCGCTCACCGTGTCGGCAGGCTATCATTATTCGGATACCGACCGCTTCTCGCGGCGCCTGCAATTCAACTACCAGACCAGCGCCGGTGGCGGCACCGCGCCGGGCTATCCGTATAATCTGCTGCGTCCGGATTACCTGTTGAGCCCCGACGTGGTGAACAATGCCTGCCCGCAGGTCGGGCGGGGTGCCTGCACCATCGAGATGCAGTTCAACACGCCGCTCGGCGCCTATGCCTATGACGCGAAGCTGCGCATCAACGCAGGCTATTTCCAGGCGGAGACCGACGCGCTGGACGGGCTGCGCGCAGTGGCGGGCCTCCGCTATGAAAAGGCGGAGCAGAGCGTCACGCCGGTGGGCACGACCGGCACGCGGCTGAAGAACGACTATTTCCTGCCGGCGATCACGGTGACGTGGAACTTCGCCGAAGACATGCAGCTGCGCAACAGCTTCTCGAAGACCATCTCGCGGCCGCAGTTCCGCGAACTGGCGCCGCAGCAGTTCCGCGATCCGGACTCGGATCGCCTGTTCTTCGGCAACCCGCTCCTCCGCGATTCGGAACTCTATAATTTCGAGACGCGCTTCGAGTGGTTCTTCGCGCGCGACCAGCGCTTCACGCTGGCGGGCTTCTACAAGCGGATCGAGAACCCGATCGAGCAGGTGGGCTTCTACACCGGCGCCGACGACCGCCTGCAGACCGGCTTCACCAACCTGCCCAAGGCGAAGCTCTACGGCGCCGAAGTCGAAGTGCAGAAATATTTCCCGCTCGACACGCTGGGCGGTTTCTTCGACACGCGCCGCGCGCTGGTGATCGCGAACTACACCTATACGCATTCGTCGATCACTGCCGATGCCAGCTGCGCGCCCAATGTGCTGAACCAGACGCTGGCGGGCTGCGGCGCCGGCTTCGGCCCGGCCCGGCTGCAGTTCCGCGACGGCGCGCCGCTCACCGGCCAGTCGGACCATCTGGTCAACCTGCAGCTCGGCATCGAGGATACGCAGAGCCTCTCGCAGCTGACCTTCCTGTTCAACTATGCGAGTGACCGCGTGACCAATCGCGGGCCTTCGAACCTGTCGGGCAATGGCTTCCAGCCGGACATTGTCGAGCGTCCCGGCATCCGGTTCGACATTGTCGCGCGCCAGGGCTTCGAACTGGCTGGCGGCAAGTTCGAGCTCAAGCTGGAGGGCCGGAATCTCACCCGCACGCGCTTCGACGAGCGCCAGACCTTCCCGAACGGCAATGTCGTGCTGGTGAACCGCTATAATCTGGGCCGGGTCTTCACGCTCGGAATCAGCACGACCTTCTGATCCGGGACCGTAAACGAAGCGGCCGGCCCGGTGTGAACCGGGCCGGCCGTTTTCATTTGCTTCGAAGCGTGAGGCGCATGGCTCACCAGCCCCAGGGGCGCTCGCGATACCATTGGGTGACGACGTATTTCAGCCCCGCACGCACCTTCATCGCATGGTGGAGCGTGGACGGGTTGGGCGTGCCGTCCGGACGCAGATTGTTCCAGGCGACGACCTTGCCGATCTCGGGCTGGATGATCTTGTCGATTGCCTTGAACCGCGTCGCACCGCCGGCCTCGACTTCGTTGAGATAGAGCATCACCGTCCAGGTCCGCTGGCCCGCGACTGCGCAATATTTCTCGAAATCGCGGCCCTGCGGCTCGAAATAATCGGTATGCGCCTTGAACTCCTGGCCGATGTCGTAGCGCTGGCCCTGCATCGGCTCGCCATGCGCGGGATCGATGCCGGTGAGCACCGTCATCCGCCGCTTCAGTTCCGTCACCACCGGATCGCTCGAACTGAAGTCGCAGGTCTCGCTGGTGCGGAAGGCATAGTCGTCGTTCGCGTCGGCGATGGTCGAGGGCCGTCGCTCCGCATCGATCTTGATCATGAGGAGCTGGCAGAGCTCCGGCTCGAGGAAGTTCTTGGCGATGAACATCGCGATCTTGGGGTGCGGCACCCGTTGCACGCCCGGCCAGCGCATGATGTGTTCGGCGACCGGCTCTGATGGATGGCCGGAGCCGAGGTTGAGGTGGGGGGAGGCAAGGTCTTGCATCGCGGCTTTCTGCCAAAAGCCATGCCGCAGCGCCAGCGCGACGCGAAACCGTCACAAAATAGCAAGCATCATGTCACACGATGTGCCTAGCGCATGACGCTCCGCAAAGGGGACCCTATGGACATGGAAACCGAAGCGCTGGCGCCGGCGGCGGATGCGCCCCAGCCGCCGCTGCCTTCGGGTTCCCGCGGCGAATCTCCGGCGGAGGTGCTGATCGCGGAGGGGCGCCGCCGTCGCGCCTCGCACATCCATCTCGAGATCGGTCCGGCCAGCGTGACGGTGCGTATGCGCATCGCAGGTCAGCTCTCCGAGCCGCGCCGCTATCACGCCGACAGCGCACTGGCCGCCGATTTCCGCGGCCTGCCGGGCACATCGGTGCTGGCGCAGGGGGAAGTGGAGCGGATCGTGCTGCGCCTGGACGGTGGCGAGCGGCGGGAGCAGGCGCTCGAAGCGATCGGAATGAACCGCGCGCTTGTCGATGCGCTGTTGCCGGCGCTGCGCCGGGGCGGGCTGGTACTCGTCGCGGGCCCGGCGGGATCGGGCCGCAGCACCACGATCGCGACGCTGCTGAGGCATTTTGCCGGCTCGCCGCGCCACATCGCGACGATCGGTACCTTGCAGGTCGAGGGGGCGACGCGCATCGAGGGGTGCACCGGCGTGGAAGCGGTCCGCGCAGCGCTGGAGCAGGACCCGGATCTGATCGCGCTCGACGGCCTGGATGGCCGTGAAGCGGCGGCCGCCGCGGCCGAAGCGGCGGAGGACGGGCATCTCGTCCTTGCCGCGATCGACGCGCCGGATGCCGTCTCGGCGATCCGGCGGATGCGCGATTGGCGCGTCGAGCCGTTTCGTCTCGCCTCCACTGTCGCCGCGGTGCTCGCGCAGCGCCTCGTCCGTCGGCTGTGTCCGGATTGCCGCCGGCCGGTTCAGGCCCAGGGATCGGTCTCGGCGCTGCTTGGCTTCGATTCGGGTGCGATCGTCTTCGCGCCGGTGGGCTGCGAGAGCTGCGAAGGGACCGGTTTCGCGGGCGAGACCGGCGTGTTCGAAGCGATCGTCGCCGACGGCGCGATTCGCCGGCTGATCAACGATGGCGGCGACGAGGCGATCCTGGCGCGGCATGCCTTTCTCCGCGCGCCCAATCTCGGATCGGCCGCGCGGGCGCTGGTCCGCGAGGGTTTGACCACGCCGGAGGAGGCCGTGCGGATTTCGCGAGGATAAACGCCCGTAATTATCTTGCGCTTCGCATCGGCCCCCGCTAAGCGCGCCTTCTTCACGGCGGTTGTAGCTCAGTTGGTTAGAGCATCGGTTTGTGGTACCGAGGGTCGCGGGTTCAAGTCCCGTCATCCGCCCCATTTCTTCCCCTCGTGACCGCGCGCGGCACTTAGACGTGCGGCACTCTCCGCAGGAATGTAGCGCGTGATCACCGACTGGGGCTTCCCCGATTTCGACGACCATGAGGGCGTCCACCTGTTCAGCGACCGCGAATCGGGGCTGAGCGCAATCATCGCAGTCCATTCGACCAAGCTGGGCCCGGCGGCGGGCGGCGTGCGGTTCTGGCACTATGCCGACACCCGCGCCGCGATCACCGACGCGCTGCGGCTGTCGCGCGGCATGAGCTACAAGAATGCGATGGCCAACCTGCCGCTCGGCGGCGGCAAGGGCGTGATCCTGGCGAGCGAGCCTGGCGCCACCGTCACCACCGCGCAGCTCGAAGCGTTCGGCCGCGCGGTCGAATCGCTGGGCGGCCGCTACGTCACTGCCGAGGATGTCGGCATGTCCGAAGCGCGGATGAAAGTCGTCGCGACTCAGACCCGCCATGTCTCCGGCCTGCCCGTGGCCGAGGGCGGGGCGGGCGGCGATCCCGGCCCGATCACTGCGCGCGGCGTGTATCTGGGCGTGAAGGCAGCGGCGAAGCGTGGCCTCGGCGCCGATTCGATGGCGGGCGTGCGCGTCGCGATCCAGGGCGTCGGCTCGGTGGGCGGCGGCGTCGCCCGGCTGCTTGCCAGGGATGGCGCGAAGCTGGTCCTTGCCGACGTCAATGCGGAACGTGCCAAGGCGCTGGCGGCGGAACTGGGCGGCGAAGCGATCGACGCCGCCGAGATCCTCGGCATCGAGACGGACGTGCTGAGCCCCAATGCGCTCGGCGCGATCTTCACCGAACAGTCGATCGCGGCGCTTAAGACCACCGTGGTGGCGGGCGGCGCGAACAACCAGCTCGCCACGCGAGCGGACGGCCAGCGGCTTCATGATCGCGGCATCCTCTATGCCCCGGATTATGTGATCAACGCGGGCGGGATCATCAATGTCGGCCTCGAATATCTGGGGCAGGGCAATATGGCTGAAGTGATGGCGCGCGTGGAGAAGATCCCCGAACGGCTGATCGAAGTGTGGGACGAGAGCGCCCGCACCGGCGATCCCCAGAGCGAAGTCGCCGATCGCATCGCGCAGCGGCTGATCGGCCGGGGCTGAGCCGTCCCTGCCCGGCAAGGGCGACAGCAACGAGAGCCCCTCGCGCGCGAAGGCGGGCGAGGGGCTTCGTGTTTCATCCCCGCACGAATGCAAGCAGGTCCGGATTGATGATCTCCGGATGGGTGGCGCACATGCCGTGCGGCAGGCCGGGATAGACCTTCAGCATCGCGCCGGGCACGAGCTTGGAAGACAGCAGCGCGGAATCGGCGATGGGCACGATCTGGTCGTCGTCGCCGTGCATCACCAGCGTCGGTACGGTGATCGCCTTCAGGTCTTCGGTGAAGTCGGTCTCCGAAAAGGCCTTGATGCATTCGTAATGCGCATTGGCGGCGCCAGTCATGCCCTGGCGCCACCAATTGTCGATCACGCCATGCTTCACGTCCGCGCCGGGGCGGTTGAAGCCGTAAAAGGGGCCGGCCGGCACGTCGCGGAAGAATTGCGCCCGATTGCCGGCGGTCTGAGTGCGGAAGCCGTCGAACACCTCCAGCGGCAGGCCGCCGGGATTGGTCTCGCTCTTCACCATGATCGGCGGCACGGCACCGATCAGCACCGCCTTGGCGACGCGCCCCATCGGCTGGCCGTGGCGCGCGACATAGCGGGCGACTTCGCCGCCGCCGGTCGAATGGCCGATATGCACGGCGTTCAGCAGGTCCAGCGCCTGGGCGAGCGCGGCGACGTCCGCGGCATAGGTGTCCATTTCATGCCCGCCGGAAGTCTGGGACGAACGGCCATGGCCGCGCCGGTCGTGTGCGACCACGCGGAAGCCCTCGCCCAGGAAGAACATCAGCTGCGCGTCCCAATCGTCGGACGAGAGCGGCCAGCCGTGATGGAAGACGATCGGCTGGGCGTTGCGCGGCCCCCAGTCCTTGTAGAAGATTTCGGTACCGTCGCTGGTGGTGACGAAGGGCATGGCCTGTGCTCCGCGGTTCGGGGTTGGCGGAAGCGCTGCCGGCACCTTCGACTTCGCACGCGGGATTGTTGCACGCCTCTCTCGCCCGCCGCGACCGCGCCATTTCCTTACGCGTCCGTGATGAAAGGCATGACAGATTGGCCTGTCCGCGCAAGAGGGGCGAGCCGATCCGAAATAATTTCGCGCCGCATGTCACATCGGGCGCGCCTGTCTCGTCATGCAGTCGTCCATATGAGGAGACGACCCATGACTGCCCGACTCGACCTGTTCGCCGCCGCCCCCGCCGAGATGAAGGCGTGGTACGAGATGTCGCTCAAGATCGCGCCCAAGCTCGAGCACAGCCTGCTCGAGCTGGTGAAGATCCGCGCCTCGCAGATCAACGGCTGCGCCAATTGCCTCAACATGCACGCCGCCGATGCCCGCAAGGCCGGCGAGACCGAGCAGCGCATCTATCTGTTGAGCGCGTGGCACGAGGCACCCTGCTATACGCCGCGCGAGCGTGCCGCGCTGGCATGGACCGATGCGCTGACCCTGGTATCCACGGCACGGGCGCCCGAGAATCTCTATCGGGAGCTCGCCTTCGAATTCAACGAGGAGGAGCAGGTGCAGCTGACGCTCATGATCAACACGATCAACGGCTGGAATCGCCTCGCAGTGGCGTTCGAGCTCTTCTACGAGGGCAAGCCCGCGGCGGTGGCGGCGTGAGCGGCGCGGACGCAGCGGCGAGCTTCGACCCGCTGCGTCCGCGGCTGGCGCGCATCGCCTATCGCATGCTCGGCTCGGTCGCGGACGCGGAAGACGTGGTGCAGGATGCGTTCCTGCGCTGGCTCGACACCGATCGCGGCCAGATCCGCGAGCCCGAGGCGTTCCTGCGCCGGGTGGTGACGCGCCTGTGCCTCGACCAGCTGAAGTCCGCGCGCGCTCGGCGCGAGACCTATGTCGGGCCCTGGCTGCCCGAGCCGGTCGTCGCGGCGGAGGAGGAAGTGGAGGACGTCACGCTGCCGCTGCTGATGGCGCTCGAGCGCCTGTCGCCGCTGGAGCGCGCCGCATTCCTGCTCCACGACGTGTTCGGCGTGAGCTTCGACGAGGTGGGCGAGACGATCGGCCGCGACTCCGCCGCGGCGCGCCAGCTCGCCAGCCGGGCGCGCGCGCATGTCCGCGCCGCCCGGCCGCGCTACGACTTGCCGAGGGAGAAGGGGCTGGAGATCGCCGCCGCCTTCTTCGCTGCCTCGCGCAGCGGCGACATGGGCGCGCTGCGCGGCCTGCTGGCCGACGACGTGACGACCTGGTCGGACGGCGGCGGCAAGGTGCATGCGGGCCTCAGGCCGATCGGCGGCCTGGACGACAATATGAAGCTCTACGCTTCGCTCGCGCGCTTCTTTGCCAAGGAGATGTCGCGGGTGGTGCGCTACGGCATGATCAACGGCCTGCCGGGCTTCGTCACGATCGAGCCGGGCGGCGTGCTCCAGACGACGGCGCTGGCGATCGAGGAGGGGCGGATCACGGGCATCTACGTGATGCGCAACCCGGACAAGCTCGGGCATCTGGGGGCGGTGCATTAGGTTGAGGACTCGTTCAGCAAACCTTGTCATCCCCGCGCAGGCGGGGATCCAGGACAGTGCGGGACATGGATGCCATCCCGCGAACGCTCTCCGGAGAGGGCTGGACCTGCCGCACGCACCCCACCCCTCTCCGGAGAGGGCTGGACCTGCCGCACGCACCCCACCCTTGGCCCTGGATCCCCGCCTGCGCGGGGATGAAGAAGGAAAATCAAGGCTTTGATCGGGTTTTGACTCTAGGTTGGGGACTCATTCAGCGAACCCCGTCATCCCCGCGAAGGCGGGGATCCAGGGTTTCTCTGGCGTGTCGCTCGTGACTCTGGATCCCCGCCTGCGCGGGGATAACGGCTATTGGACCATCCTTGTCTCAAGGGGATAATCGCCGACTTGTTTCGGGGTGATGATGGGGAATCGGATACTTGTTCGAGTTCCTGACCCAGGCTTTCCCTGGCACGTCCGGGCATCGGGAATTCGATATCCGTGGCCGTCGCGCGCTCCGCGTCGGCTGTTGAGATATCCCGCGGGCCGGGCCCGTCCATCTGCCAAGGGGCGTGGGCCGCAATCTCCGACCCCCGGTCAACGGTCGGAGCTCGCTCGATGACCATCTCGTAAATTCTGGAAATAGCTGCCGTATATTCTGATGGTTTCAGAAATATATCCAAATCGGTCATGATTCTAGAGAATTCATTCCACCGTAACAAAGGAATACTATTTGAGAGATAAGCGATTTAAACGATTGATTATAAATGCGATACGGAGCTGTAATTATACATCACCTTTATAATCATGAATCTGGAGATATAGTATGCGGCTTCTAACGGTCTATGAACTTGACCTTGTTGCCGGAGGCTCCGGTACCACCGACGACGCTCAGGTCAACGGCGTGGGTGGCCCTCATGGTAATGGTGGCGGCTATGGAGGAGGCGGCGGAGGAGGAGGAGATGCCTACAACTCCGGCTCTTGGGCGCACTTGCCGCCGGCGAGCTATTTCGGGGACTTTCCGCCGGGCGGCAACGGCACATGGGTATGGCTTCCGAGCGGAGGCGGTGGTGGTGCCGGCGGAAACAACGGCACCGGTGGCGAGAGTCCAGGCAATCACATTAGGCTTGGCGGAGACCCATGCCCCGTTGCGCATGCGGAGGCCTATCAGGCCCTCGCATCCTTGCAGAACGGGTCTCCGACAGCGGCGGCTCTTCTCGCGAAAGCCAATGCGGCTGGGCTGGAAGTCATCTTGAACCGCAATCATGAGGATAGTTACGATCCCGGGCTGGGCTATGGCTTCGTGAGTTGGGATCCTTATAGTGCCGCATCGGGGCGGAATGAAGATGGATCCTATTGGGTTGAAAGCCCCACGCTCGGCCTGATCCATGAGATTGTGCATTGGTCGGATGCGAGCCTTACGGCCGCGCAAGTTCATGCCGTCGTGAACCAGGTGGCTCGCGAACTGAATGCCAATACCGGTACAAAATATGGTGCCAATCGTGGAGCGACCTCGGAAGAGGGGAGTGCCTATCTCGTTGCCGATACCGACAGCACGACCTTTGATCTGGCTACCGTGCGGCCAACCTGCGGAACCTAGCCGGACCTGGCTGCGCGTGAGGAATGAAATATGATCGTCTTTATGCTCGGCGCTCTTGCCGTCGCTCCGCTCGATAATTCGGGTTCGCCCGCCACGCTATCGGCCTGTTCCTCCCTGCGGGCGTCTGCGGTCGTTGCGGAAATGAGCGGTCTGCCGGAATCGATCCAGGGGCAAATGAAGCAGATGGTGCCCGATCTTGCTCCCGCGGGCGCAAAATTCCAGAGGGGCGATGTGATCGTGGAGGCGGGCCTGCCGACCCGACGGTTCGTCGGTGCCGTGGAGGGCAAATATTCCTGGGTGGTAACCTATGAGCACACCCAGGGATCGGTGCATCACTTTCATGCGATTGTCTTCGGCAGGGCGCCTGCGGGCGACTATGCCCCTGTTCCGCACGGCGCCTTGGCAGGGCCGCTATGCCAGATTGTCGACGCGGCCCTGTCCGGCGCGCTTTCGGCCGATCATTTCTGAGGAGCAGTTCGCAGCGGGCGCCGCGGCTTGCAATGCAGGATTTCGTCTGCTTCCCTCGCCCGGCCGGGCCAACTGTGCGGCCGCGCTTTGACCTGTGGGAAAGATAGGATCATCTTCGCGCAAGGAAGTTGCGGGATGCGGCGCGTTTCCGCAAACTGAGTCAATTTTCCGCGGCGCATTTTCCGTCGTTCGCGCGACCTTCGCAACTTTCGGCGCCGCTGCCGGAGCCGCGCCGCAGGAAGCCGTGCATGCGGCAAACCGCCCCATGGATTCCCGCCCGGAACCCCGCTAGTCATCCCGCGTGCCCGTCTTGCATGCCTTTGCCAATCCCGCGCGCTTCCTCAGGATTGCGCGGCCGCTGACGCCGATCCTGTTCTGGCTCGGCGTCGCGCTGGTGGCGTTCGGCTGCTGGGCGGGGCTCGCGCTCACGCCGCCCGACGCGGTCCAGAAGGAAAGCGCGCGCATCCTCTACATCCATGTGCCCAGCGCCTGGCTGGGCATGGGCGGGTGGAGCGGGCTGGCGATCGCGTGCCTGGGCTATCTCGTCTGGCGGCATCCG
The DNA here is from genome assembly GCF_005503355.1 of Sphingomonas sp. 1F27F7B. GTDB lineage: Bacteria > Pseudomonadota > Alphaproteobacteria > Sphingomonadales > Sphingomonadaceae > Sphingomonas. The sequence goes on along the minus strand of NZ_SCMK01000003.1, from coordinate 262,141 downwards.
CTGGCCAGCGTCGCCGCGCGGGCGATCGCGCCGGCCGGGGCCACGTTCGCGGCGCTGTGCCTGGTCACCGGCTCGATCTGGGGGCGGCCGACCTGGGGCACCTGGTGGGAGTGGGACGGGCGGCTGACCAGCATGCTGCTGCTCTTCTTCGTCTATGTCGCCTGGATCGCGCTCGACCGCGCCGATGCCGATCGATCGGGCGACGGGCGAGTGCCGGCGCTGTTCGGCGTGGCGGGCAGCGCGCTGCTCCCCATCGTCCATTATTCGGTGGTCTGGTGGAACACGCTCCACCAGGGCGAAAGCGTGATGGCGGGCAAGATCCACCCTTCGCTGCTCTGGCCGCTCTTCTTCACGCTGGGCGGCTTTACGCTGGTCTTCGCCGGGGTGGTGCTGATGCGGATGCGGGCGATCCTGGCGGGGCAGAAGGTCGAGGCACGGCTGCGGCGGATGGCGGCGACATGAACCATTGGCCGTTCATCACTGCCGCCTATCTCGTCGTGCTGCTCGGCACCGGCGGGCTGGCGGCGTTCAGCTATGCCGCGATGCGCCGCGCCGAGGCTGCGGCCGAAGCGCTGCGGGGCGGCCGCGAATGAAGCCCAAGCATCAGCGGCTCGTTCTCGTGCTGCTCGCCCTGGGCGCGATCCTTGGCGCGTCGGCGCTGGCCATGTCGGCGCTGCGCGATCAGGCGGCGTTCTTCTATGCGCCGGGCGACGTGAAGGGGAAGCCGCTGCCGCTCGACCGGCACGTCCGCCTGGGCGGCATGGTCGAGAAGGGCTCGATCCGGCACGCGGCCGACGGGGTCTCGATCCGCTTCGTGGTGACCGACGGCCAGGCAGCGGTGCCGGTCGCGTTCCGGGGCGTGACGCCGGACCTGTTCAAGGAGGGATCGGGCGTGGTCGCGGAGGGACGCTTCCAGCCGGACGGCAGCTTCGTCGCCGACAATATCCTCGCGAAGCATGACGAGCGCTACATGCCGCCCCAGGCCGCCGGCAACATGCACGAGACGAAGACGCTCGAGCGGTGATCGCCGAAGCCGGTCTCGCCGCCCTGTGGCTCGCGACGGGCTTCGCGCTCGTGCAGGTACTGCTCGCCTGGGGCGCGGCAAAGGGCGCCGACGGGGCCGGCGGACCGATGGTGATGGCGGCGCTGCGCCGCGTCGCGATCGTCCAGGGCCTGCTCGCGCTCGTCGCCTTCGTGCTGCTGGTCACGCTGTTCGTGCAGTCGGACATGTCGGTGCTGCTCGTCGTCGAAAACAGCCATTCGATGAAGCCGCTGATCTACAAGATCGCCGGCGCGTGGGGGAATCACGAAGGCTCGATGCTGCTATGGGTCACGGTGCTGGCGGTGTCGGGAGCAGGTGTGGCGCTGTTCGAGAAGCGGCTGCCGCAGGGCACGCTCGCCGCGACCCTGGGTGCGCAGGCGGCGATCGCGATCGGCTTCTACGCGTTCCTCGCCTTCGCCTCCAACCCGTTCGTCCGGGTGAGCCCGCCGCCGCTCGACGGGCAGGGGCTGAACCCGCTGCTTCAGGATCCCGGGCTAGCCTTCCACCCGCCGACGCTCTATCTCGGCTATGTGGGCCTATCGGTCGCGTTCAGCTTCGCGGTGGGCGCCCTGCTGATGCGCGATGTCGGCCCCGCCTTTGCCCGGGCGATGCGGCCCTGGGTGCTGGCGGCCTGGATTTTCCTCACGATCGGCATCACCGCCGGCAGCTATTGGGCCTATTACGAGCTCGGCTGGGGCGGCTGGTGGTTCTGGGATCCGGTGGAGAATGCTTCGCTGATGCCCTGGCTGGCCGCGACCGCGCTGCTGCATTCGGTGAGCGTGCTCGCCACGCGCGACGGCCTGCGGGCCTGGACGGTGATGCTCGCGGTGGTCGCCTTCTCGATGTCGATGATCGGCACTTTCCTGGTCCGCTCGGGCATCCTGGTCAGCGTCCACGCCTTTGCGGTCGATCCCACCCGCGGCGGCTTCATCCTCGCCCTGCTCGGCCTCTATATCGGCGGAGCGCTGGCGCTGTTCGGTGCGCGGATCGGCACGGTGAAGCAGGGCACGACCTTCGAACTGGTCAGCCGCGAAGGCGCGCTGGTGCTCAACAACCTGCTGCTCTCGGTGATCCTCGGCGTCGTCTTCATCGGCACGCTCTATCCGCTCGTCGCCCAGGCCGCCGGCGTCCAGCTCTCGATCGGTGCGCCCTTCTTCGAGAAGGCGGCAGTGCCCGTCGGGCTCGCGCTCGTCGCCGCCACTGCGGCCGGACCGCTGCTCAAATGGCGCCGCGACCAGTGGAACGCGCTGTTCGGCAAGCTGCTGGTGCCTGTCGGCGTCGCGGGCATCGCGTTCGCGCTGGTCTTCGCGCTTGGCGGGGCGCAGTGGCTGCCTGCGCTGGTGCTTGGGCTGGCCGTGGGGCTCGCGGTCGCCAGCGTCATCCCGCTCATCCGCCGCAAGCTGCGCCGGACGCCGCTGCACATCTACGGGATGGTGGTGGCGCATCTCGGCATCGCGGTGAGCATCGCGGGCATGGCGGCGGACGGTGCGTTCAAGGTCGAGCGGCTGGCGGCGATTTCGGTGGGGCAGAACGTCACCGTCGGCCCGTACCGTGTCGAGCTGCTGGAGGTGCGACCCGCGGTGGGCCCCAACTGGTCGGCGCTCGAGGCCCATCTCCGGGCGACGCGGGCCGGCGGGGCTCCGTTCGACCTTTTCCCGCAGCAGCGCTTCTTCGCCAACCCGCCGACCAACACCAACGAGGCGGCGATCGCTACCGAGCTGGACGGCCAGCTCTATACCGTGATCGGCCAGGGCGACGGCGAGGGGCGCTGGCAGATCCGGGCGTGGTGGAAGCCGTTCGTGACGTTGATCTGGGCGGGCGGGGCGATGATCGCCCTGGGCGGGCTGCTCTCGCTGATCGGGCGGGTGCGGCGCGAGCGGCGCGATGCGGAGAGTGAGGCATGAGGCGGTTGCTGATCTGGGCGCCGCTGGCGCTGTTCGCGTTGGTCTTCGCGCTGGTCGCGTTCGGACTGGTCAGGCCGGCGGACCGGACGATCCGTTCGGCGATGGTCGGCAAGCCGCTGCCCGAGCTGGCGATGAAGCCGCTGCTCGCCACCAAGCCCGGCATCGCCACCGCCGACCTGGCCACGGGCAAGCCGCGATTGCTCAACGTGTTCGCCAGCTGGTGCATTCCCTGCATCGCCGAGGCGCCGCAACTGCTGAAGCTCAGACAGGCCGGAGTGGAAATCGACGCGATCGCGATCCGGGATACGCCGGAAGCGGTGCAGGCCTTTCTCGAGCGGAACGGCGATCCCTATGCCCGGATCGGCGACGATCCCACCGGCAAGGCCCAGATCGCGCTCGGCTCGTCGGGCGTGCCCGAGACCTTCATCGTCAACGGCCGCGGCGAAATCGTCGGCCAGCACATCGGCGATATCCGGGCGGAGGACGTCCCCGTGATACTGGGCAAGCTGGAGGCGGCGAAATGAAGCGCGCGGCCTTCGCCCTTGCGCTGCTCGCGGCGGCGCCTGCCCAGGCCGATTCGAACCGGCCGCCCGCGGCACTGGCCTATACGCAGCTACCGGATGCGACGCAGGAGGCCAGAGCCAAAGCGCTGATGGAGACGCTGCGCTGCCTCGTCTGCCAGGGCCAGTCGATCGCCGACAGCGATGCCGAGATGGCCGGCGACATGCGCGCGCTGGTTCGCGAGCGCGTCGCCCGGGGCGAGCAGCCCGCCGCGATCCGCAGCTACCTGATCCAGCGCTATGGCGATTATGTCACCTATGACCCGCCGTTCGGCTGGGTGACGGCGCCGCTCTGGATGACACCGCTGCTGCTGCTCGTCCTCGGCCTGCTTCTCGCGCGGCGCCTGTTCCGCAAGGGAACAGCGTGATGGGCTGGCTGACGCTCGCCCTGATCGCGCTCCTCGCGGTGCTGGCGCTCGCGCTGATGCGCTATCCGCGCAAGCTGTGGACCGTACCGGCCACTGCGATCATGCTGGGTGCGGCGGGCTATGCCTGGCAAGGCAGCCCCGGTCTTCCCGGACATCCCGTCGTACCGGGCGGGCAGCAGGTCCAGGTCGATCAGGGCCTGATCGATCTGCGCGATGCGATGTTCGGCAAATATGGCACCTATGCCTGGAGCTACGGCAATCTGGCCGATGGCATGCTCCGCCAGGGCGACCGGGAGCGGGCGGTGAAGGTGTGGCAGGGCGCTGTGCGGCAAGTGCCTGAGGATGCTGCGCTGTGGACTGGCTTCGGCCTGGCGCTGGCCGAATATGACGGCAACCAGATATCGCCGGCCGCGCAATTCGCCTTCGGCAAGGCGTCGGCGCTGAGCCCACAGCATCCGGGGCCGCCCTTCTTCTATGGGCTGGCGCTGGTTCGGGCGAACCGCTTTGCCGAAGCCAGGCCCTGGTGGGAGAAGGCAGTGGCGCTGGCGCCGGACAAGGCGAGTTATCGTCCCGCGCTGGTGGCGCGGCTGCTCGCGCTGGAGATGTTCCTGCAGGATCAGGAGCAAGCGCGGCGGGAAGGCGCTCCACGGCGCTGAGAATATCGAACTCGATCCCGGTGCCGGACCGCGCTAGCTGGTCCGCATGAAGATCGAGCAGCCCATGCGGATTCGTCGTGCCCATGCCGGCGATGCGCCGCGCCTCGAGGCCATTCTGCAGAACAGCTTCGAGAACACCTGGTTACCGGCGCTGCTTCCCGCCGCGGCGGAGCGCTATCGGGCGGAGAATCGCGGTGCTCGATATGTCGAGACCAGCCTCGACGCGTTCCGGGTCGCGGAAGTCGGGGATGTCGTCGCCGGCTTCGTGCACTGGCTGGGCGATTTCGTCGAGGGACTGCATGTCCATGGCGATTGCCGGCGATGGGGAGTCGGCACGCTCCTCATGGATTGCGCCGAGCAGGCGATGGCCGCGCAAGGCTTCGCGGCGGCACGCCTGGAGACGGACAGCTTCAACCTCGCCAGCCAGGCATTCTATCTCGGTCGCGGCTATGTCGAGCAGGCGCGCTATCCCGACGAGGAATGGGACAGCGGCTTCACGACCATCCTCTACGCCAAGCAATTCGATCCCGGCCAGGATCTCCGGCCCGAATGAGACGTGCCGGGAAACGATCGTCGTTTCCCGGCACGCGATCCCATCAGCCTGCCCAGGCTTCGTAGGGCAGGTCCAGGTCGTCGGCGACTGCCTTGAACGCGATCTTGCCCTTGTAGACGTTGAGGCCGTTGGCGAGATGCTTGTCGGCCTTCATCGCGCCCTCGGCGCCGAGATTGGCCAGCTTCAGCACGAACGGCAGCGTCGCGTTGTTGAGCGCGAAGGCCGAGGTGCGGGCGACGGCGCCCGGCATGTTGGCGACGCAGTAGTGGATCACGCCGTCCACTTCATAGACCGGGTTGTCATGCGTGGTCGCATGGCTGGTCTCGAAGCAGCCGCCCTGGTCGATGGCGATGTCGACCAGCACCGAGCCGCGCATCATCGTCTTGAGCTGGTCCTTGGTGACGAGCTTCGGCGCCGCCGCGCCGGGGACGAGCACGGCGCCGATCACGACCTGCGAATGCCTGATCGCCTCGGCGATCGCCGCCTTGCTGGCATAGGCGGTCTTGATCTGGCTGCCGAAATGCATGTCCAGCTCGGCCAGCCGCTCGTTGCTGATGTCGTAGATCGTCACATCGGCGCGCAGGCCGGTCGCCATCTGCGCCGCGTTGATGCCGGCGACGCCGCCGCCCAGGATCGCGACCTTGGCCGGGGCCACGCCCGGCACGCCGCCGAGCAGCTCGCCGCGGCCGCCCTGTTCCTTCTCGAGATAGTGCGAGGCGACCTGGATCGACATGCGGCCCGCGACTTCCGACATCGGCTTGAGCAGGGGCAGGGCGCCCGAGTTCGACGTGACCGTCTCATAGGCGATGCAGGTCGCGCCGGACTGCATCAGGCCTTCGGCCTGGGGCTTGTCGGCGGCGAGGTGGAGATAGGTGAACAGCAAGTGGCGCGGCTCGAGCAGCGCGATCTCGCTCGGCTGCGGCTCCTTGACCTTCACGATCATGTCCGACCCGGCGAACACGGCGGCGGCGTCCGGGGCGATCCTGGCGCCGACCGCGGTATAGGCCGCGTCGTCGAAATCGATGCCCATGCCGGCCTTGGTCTCGACCAGCACTTCATGGCCGGCATGGACCAGCTCGGCCACCGAAGCCGGGGTCAGGCCGACGCGATATTCGTGATTCTTGATTTCCTTGGGAACGCCGATGCGCATGGGAACCTCTCCGTGGAATGCGATTGGCCCGGAGAATATAGCATGGCCGTCGGCGAATCCCTGCAAAGATATGACAAGGGTCGCGGCCGAATGCATGAAATCCGTGTAACCGGGATAGAAACCGGCTATCCATGCAGGATGGACAGGATTGACGCAGCTATCCTCAAGGCTCTGGCCGCGGATGCGCGCGCGCCGGTGAGTGCCATCGCCGCGCAGGTGGGGCTTTCGCAATCGGCCTGCACGCGCCGGATCCAGGCGCTGGAGGCGTCCGGCCATGTCCAGGGCTATGGCGCGCGACTCGGGCACCGGCGGCTCGGTTTCCGGATCACCGCGCTGGTCGACATCACGCTGGGAACGCAGGTGGAGGAGGACCTCGCCCGGTTCGAAGCGGCAGTGGCGCAGATCGACGGCGTGGTGGAGTGCGCGCTGGTCTCGGGCGGGCAGGACTATCGGTTGAAGGTCCTGGCACGCGACCTGGACGATTACGAGCGGCTCCACCGCGAGCATCTGGGGCGCCTGCCCGGCGTGGTGACGATCAACTCCAGCTTCGTGCTGCGCGCCGTGCCGACACGGAGCGAGGCGGACGCGCTGTTCGGAGGCGGGCGCTAGGTTGGGGACTCATATTCGTTTCCGTCATCCCCGCGCAGGCGGGGATCCAGGGTTAATGTGGGATATCGGCGCCACCGCGCGAACGCCATCCGGAGAGGACAGGGCCCGCCACACCCGTTCCGCACCTGGCTCTGGATCCCCGCCTGCGCGGGGATGACGAAAGAGAACGCAGGGATGGCGCAGTAAAATCAGATGCTTGTTTGAGTCCTCAACCTGGGGCCGGTGCCGCGCCCGCGACATGGTGCCGGGAGCGGGCTGGCCGCTCCCGGCATCGTTCGACTCACAGACCGTCGACGCTCTTGCTGACCAGAATGTTCACCGCGACGCGGCGATTCTGCGCCTTGCCTTCGGCCGTGTCGTTGCTCGCCAGCGGATCCGCCTTCGCCATGCCCGTAGGGGTCAGCATGCGATAGGGCTTCCAGCCGCAGGCCTGTTGCAGATAGTTGATGACCCGCGCGGCGCGCTTTTCGCTAAGCTCCTGATTCAAGTCGTCGCTGCCGGTCGAATCGGTATAGCCGACCACCAGCATCAGGGCGTTCTCCTGTCCCTGGGCCGAGGTTGCCGTGGCGCAGAGATTGGCCTTGTCCTCGGCGGACAGGTCCGACCTGCCGACATCGAAATGCACGTTGGTGGTGCTCTTGATGTTGTACTTGTCGATATCGCCCATGCGGCCGCGCAGTGCCTCGGTCGCCGCGGCCTGCTCCTCGAAGCCCTGGGCGGTGCCGCTATGGATCATTGTCGCGGTGCGCAGATCGCCCTTCTTGAGGCTGATCTGGCTCGCCACCAGCTCGCCGCCCGAATAGCCGTCGCCCGATTGCAGCGTCTTGACGACCACCGGCAGCCCGTTGAGCAGCGAGCTCGCGGCCAGCCTCTGATTGCCGCCGAGCAGGCCGCCGCCGGTCTTGATCCGCGTCGCATCGGTGATGGCGATGACCGTGCTGCTGCCATCGGCGGTGGTGACCTTCATCCTGTCGCCATGGCGCGCAGTGATCACGCCCTTGATCTCGGGCCCCGGCGTCATCGCGGACGGCGATGCGGGGACACCGTTCACGACGATGCGGGGATCCTGCGAACTCTGGTCCTGCGCCCACGCGCTGCCCGACGCGGAGATGGCCAGCATGGCGACCAGGACGCGAACGCCCGACTTATTGGAAATGTTACGCACAGAGCGTCTCCTCGAAACTATTCCCCCCAGCGGGTCTTGCGTGTTCAGGTCCACCTGTCTGCCAGATGAACGCGCCTGGAAGGGCCCATGGTCGAGCGGGTGGTCCGAGTGCGCGGTGCGACGAACCGCTTTGGGCCGCACTGCCGGCCGGCGGCTTGCCGGTGTGGAACAGAGGCCTCCTCCCCTTGCGTGTGGGCCCCTGCGTAACGACATTCGTTGATTGGCCTTGCTGCGCGTGCTAACGGCCCGCGCACTTTGAAGATCGAGAACGCAGGTCGCATGACCAGGTCCGTTTCCTCTCTGACGCGACACCCGCGCCCGTGAACACCCCTTCCGAGGGAGCCGCCGAGTCGGCTCCGGCCCAGATCGACGCGCCCGTCGCGCATGCGCACAGCCATGATGCGACATGGAAGCTGGCGATCGGCGCGATCGGCATCGTCTTCGGCGATATCGGCACCAGCCCGCTCTATGCGTTTCGCGAGACCTTTGACGGGCATCACAAGCTCGCGCTCGATACGCTCCATATCATGGGTGTGATCAGCCTGATGTTCTGGTCGATGATGGTGGTGGTGACGCTGAAGTACGTCACGATCATCATGCGGGCCGACAACAAGGGCGAGGGCGGCAGCCTGGCGCTGCTGGCGCTGATTTCGCGCAGCAGTGGCAATCCCAAGCGCTGGACGCAGGGGATCGTGCTGCTCGGCGTGTTCGCCACCGCGCTCTTCTACGGCGATTCGATGATCACGCCGGCGGTGTCGGTGCTCTCGGCGGTGGAAGGGCTCGCCGTCGCCGCGCCGGGATTCGGCAGGTTGGTGCTGCCGATCGCGGTGGTGATCCTGGTGCTGCTCTTCTCGATCCAGCGGACCGGGACTTCGCGGGTCGGCACCCTGTTCGGGCCGATCATGCTCCTCTATTTCCTGACGATCGCGACGCTCGGCACGCTGAGCCTGGTCCAGACGCCGACGATCCTCAACGCGCTGCTGCCCCACCATGCCTTCCTGTTCTTCGCCGAGGATCCGGTGCGGGCCTTCCTGGCGCTCGGTTCGGTCGTGCTGGCGGTGACCGGTGCCGAGGCGCTCTATGCCGATATGGGCCATTTCGGCCGCAAGCCGATCCGCATCTCCTGGCTGTGGTTCGTCCTGCCGGCACTGATCCTCAACTATATGGGGCAGGGCGCGCTGCTGATGCGCGAGGGCCATGCGGCGCTGCGCAATCCCTTTTACATGCTCGCTCCCGAAGTGCTGCAGTTCCCGCTCGTCATCCTGGCGACCATGGCCGCCGTCATTGCCTCGCAGGCAGTGATCTCGGGTGCCTTCTCGGTCACGCAGCAGGCGATCCAGCTCGGCTTCGTGCCGCGCCTGCGCATCGAGCACACCAGCGCCTCCACCGCCGGCCAGATCTACATCCCGCTCATCAACTGGGCGCTGATGATCATGGTGATCCTGCTGGTGCTGGTGTTCCAGACCTCGTCGAACCTCACTGCGGCCTATGGCATCGCCGTCACCGGCGCGATGTTCATCGACAATTGCCTGCTCGCCGTCGTCCTGTTCGGGCTGTGGAAGTGGAAGAAGCGCTATGCGATCCCGCTGCTCGCGGTCTTCTTCACCGTCGACCTGGCCTATTTCACTGCGAACCTGACCAAGGTGCCTGACGGCGGCTGGTTCCCGCTGTTCGTCGGCTTCGTGGTCTTCACGCTGCTGACGACCTGGTCGAAGGGCCGCCAGCTCATGATCAATCGCCTCCGCGAGAGCGCGATGCCGATCAAGATCTTCATCACTTCCGCGGCGACCACGGCCACGCGCGTGCCCGGTACTGCCGTGTTCATGACCTCGACCCCGGAGGGCGTGCCGCATGCGCTGCTGCACAATCTCAAGCACAACAAGGTGCTGCACGACCGAGTGATCCTGCTCACCGTGAAGATCAAGGACGTGCCCTATGTCTCCGACGAGAATCGGATGATGATCGAGGACCTGGGCAAGGGCTTCCACCGCATGATCCTGGCCTATGGCTTCATGCAGGAGGCCGACGTTCCCGCGGCGCTCAAATCGGTCAACGCCTGTGGTGCCGAGTTCAAGATGATGGAGACCAGCTTCTTCCTGGCGCGCCAGACGCTGCTGCCTTCGGCGCGGCCCGGGATGATGATCTGGCGCGAGAAGCTGTTCGCCTGGATGCTGCGCAACGCCGAGAGCGCGATGGAGTTTTTCCGCCTGCCCACCAATCGTGTGGTCGAGCTGGGCAGCCAGGTGGAAATCTGACCGATCGCTCCGCGCCTCTGCCCGCGCCACTGATCGTCACGGCGCTGCTCGGGCGCCAGGACCAGGCCTGGTTCAACGCGCTGCGCCGCGAGCATTATCCGCCCGAGCGGAACATGCTGGATGCGCATCTGACGCTGTTCCACCAATTGCCGCCTTCGGTGGCGGAGGAGCTCAAGCACCGGCTCGCGGTGGAGACGCGCGGCGTGCGTGCGCCGCGCGCGAAGGTGACGGGGCTGATGTCGCTGGGCGGTGGCGTCGCCTATCGAATCGAGGCTCCCGAGCTGGTGGCGATTCGCGAGGGGCTGGTCGATGCGTTCACCGGACTGCTCACGCCCCAGGATGCCGGCCGCTGGCGTCCGCACGTCACCATCCAGAACAAGGTTCGCCCGGTGCTGGCCAAGGCGGTGCTGGCCGCGTTGTCGCGCGATTTCTCGGCCCGGGAAGTGGAAATCGCGGGGCTGGCGAGCTGGCATTATCGCGGCGGCCCATGGGAAGCGCATTCCCGTCACATGTTCGCTTGACCTGGAGCGACGCCGGACCTATTGGGCCCCTCGCTTCGGGGCGGAGTAGCTCAGCTGGTTAGAGCAGCGGAATCATAATCCGCGTGTCGGGGGTTCAAGTCCCTCCTCCGCTACCATTTTCGACATTGCATTGTCCCCGGAAAGGGGAGGGGCCGAAGCCCCTCCCGCGGAACCGCGCGCCCGTTTCAGGCCGCGATCGTTCCGAACGCCTTCCAGGTGCCGGGCGACCCCGCCGTGGTGCAAATCCACCCCGCATTGCCGCCCGCAGCCGGCACGCTGTTCTCGATGACGTCGCCCTGCAGCCACGCACCGGTGGTCGGCGCTGCCGAGCCGGCACCGCGGAACAGGCCGGCGAGGAAATGGCCATTGGGGAAATCGGCTGCGAACTTGCGCGGGTTCGCCAGCGTCGAGCCCGTCGGGAAACGCATCACGGTGAAGGCATTGCCGCCGCCCTGATACTGGAAGTCCCACCATTTCGAAGTGGTGTTGTACTGGATCTGCCAGTCGGCCTGGTTGTTCGCGCCGATTACGTCGTTGCTCGAACCCCAGCCGATCGCTCCGTAATTGGGCTGCAGCGAGCCGATCACGCCGAGCACGCCGGGCGAGGCACGGCGATTGAGATGGCGATAGGGCGCCGCCACCGATAGGCCGGCCGTCATCACGAAGGCGCGGCTGCTTGCGGCGGAAGAGGTGCTCTGGCCCGCCAGGTCGCCGATCACGGTAGTGCCGTTGCCGAAATCGGCATTGTCGCCGGCGGCGCCGATCTCGATATAGCCGCCGATCACGGTGTTGGGCGCCGTGTCGATCGTCTTGATCGCACCGAGCGTGTTGCCGGCCTGGTGACAGGCGACATAGGTATTGCCGATCAGGCTCTCGTCGAGAACGCCCCAGCCGCCATTGGCAGTGCTGTTGACCCGCGTGGCTATGCCGGCATTGGCATCGTTGCTCTTCACGTGCAGGCCGTGGCTGCCATTGCCGATCAGATCGACATTGGTCAGCGTCCACAGGTTCGCATTGCCCTTCACCGGATTGCTGGCGCTAACCGAAGCCTCGATACGCAGGCCGCGGCCCGTGAAGCCGCGGATCGTCACATTCTCGAGCGCGGCGGTTGCGCGCATCCAGATGCCATCGACGGCCGACCCGCCGCCATTGGAGCGGATGTAGAGATCGCGCAGGGCCGAGCCGGCACCGTTCGGATAGGTGCCGTCGGGTGCCGTCCCGGTACCGTCGGTATTGGAAGCATTGATGATGAAGGCCTGCACCCCGGAATCGATCAGCAGCACTGATCCTTGCGCATTCATGGTGAAGCTGCCGATCGTCCGGTTGGCATAGGCGGCGCTGTTGCCCTCGCCCTGCCAGATGATCGGACAATGCTGGTTGACCGTCGCCGAGAGCCGGTAATAGCCCTTCGGCACCAGGATCGTCCCGCCTTCGGGAAGGAGCGCATCATGCGCGGCGATGAAGGCGGCATGATCGTCGACAATACCGTCGCCGACGGCGCCGAACCACTGGACATTCAGGGGCAGGGGATTGACGCGCAGCCAGCGGCCGCCGCCCGACGCCGCGAAGACGGTGCCGCCGTTCGTGGTTGCGCTCGATCCCGCTTCGAAGCGGAAGCTGCCGCCCCGCTTGAGTTCGCTGACATTCGCGGTCTGCCCGTCCGAAAGGCCGGCGGTCGAGGCCGCAGCGAGGTCCGCGATGGTGGGGAAGCTGAGGGTGTCCGTCATGGAAAATCTGATCCTTCGATGATTTCGGTTCTCAACGGCCATCGAGAACAAATATAGAACAATCGAAATCCTACATCGCAAGCGAAATCTCGCGCTTCGTGCGGGGGGATCGGATCGATCGCGGTGGCGGGCGGCTAGCGGGGCTTTCACCTGCCGAGCCAAAGCTGTTGTCCACAGCCATTGCGCGCCTTGCGCCACTACCCATGTTGCCTCGACCCTTGCCGAGCCCCTAGATGCGGGGCTCAGCCAATTCGGAAGCCATGATGACCGCCACCCATTCGACTCGCATGCTGATCCTCGGTTCCGGCCCCGCCGGCCTGACCGCCGCCATCTATGGCGCGCGCGCCGGCCTGGCGCCGATCGTGGTGCAGGGCATCCAGCCGGGCGGCCAGCTGATGACCACCACCGACGTCGAGAATTATCCCGGTTTCCGCGACGTGATCCAGGGCCCGTGGCTGATGCAGGAGATGCAGGCCCAGGCCGAGCATGTCGGCGCGCAGATGATGTGGGACACGATCGTCGAAGTCGACGTCTCGCAGCGCCCCTTCCGCATGGTGGGCGACAGCGGCACCGTCTATCTCGGCGACGTGCTGGTGATCGCCACCGGCGCCCAGGCGAAGTGGCTCGGCCTCGATTCGGAGCGGCTGCTCCAGGGCAAGGGCGTCAGTGCCTGCGCGACTTGCGACGGCTTCTTCTTCCGCGGCAAGAAGGTCGCAGTGATCGGCGGCGGCAATACCGCGGTGGAAGAGGCGCTCTACCTCACCAATCACAGCCATGACGTGACCGTGATCCACCGCCGCGATTCGTTCCGGGCCGAGAAGATCCTGCAGCAGCGCCTGTTCGCCAACGAGCGGATCAACGTCCTCTGGAACAAGAAGGTCGAGCGGTTCATCGGCGGCGGCCAGCCCGAGGGCCTGGTGGCGATCGAGCTCAAGGACATGCTGACCGGCGAACTTTCGCAGATCGACGTCGATGGCGGCTTCGTCGCGATCGGCCACCATCCGGCGACCGAGCTGTTCCGCGGCCATATCGACCTTGACGACGACGGCTATATCACGGTCGAGACCGGCACGACCAAGACCAGCGTGCCGGGCGTGTTCGCCTGTGGCGACGTGATGGACAAGCAGTATCGCCAGGCAGTCACCGCCGCGGGTACCGGCTGCATGGCTGCGCTCGATGCCGAGCGCTTCCTGGCCGAGGCGGACTTCGAGACGGCGGTCCAGCACGCGGCGGAGTGAGCGCGCTCAGCGCAGGGCTTGCAGCACTCGTTCGAGCAGCCAGTCCTTGTCGGCGGCGCGCGCGAAACTGTGGCTGGCGCTATCGAGCCGCTCGACCTGTACCTTGGCGCGGACGGCGTCGAAGGCCGGGCCCTTGAGGGCATCGGCGAAGGCAATCGCGGTATTGTCGCCCGTGGCGAGCAGGATCGTCACCGGCGCCTGCGCCTGGGCCAACGCGGCGGCGAGACGGGCGGAGAGGCTCGTAGCGGCTTGCGGCGGCTTGTTCGAGGCCTTGCGCAAGCCCCTGAGCAGCTTGGCGATGTTCACTCCGCCGCGCAGCAGCCTCAGCCACTCGCTCGGGTTGCGCAGCTTGCTCGCATAATGCGCGCGGATCGCCGCGGCGGGGGGCATTTCGTCGGCGGTCTCGACTGTCCAGGGATTGGCGAGCAGCAGCGTGTCGATCCCCGCCGGGGCATGGAAGAAGGCGAGTGCGGTCGCCGCGTCGCAATTGCCAAAGGCGACGATCCGCTCGACGCCGGTCTCGCGAAAGGCCTGAGCGGCGGCGGCGATGTCCGCGGCGCTGCTTTCATATCCGCCATTGGCACCGGTCGAATCGCCGATTCCGCGACGATCGAAGCGCAGGACCGGATGATCGGCGCGGGCGACGCGCTCGGCCAGGCGCGCCATGCCGCGATGCGCGCCGATGCGGATCTCGTTGCCGCCCGAGACGATCAGCAGCCCGGTGGTGCCCGCCGCATCGTCGAGCGTGCCGACCAGCATCTCGCCAGCGCAGTCGAACTCGATCAGCTTTCGCATGTGCGGATCCAGGCGGCGAGGTCGTCGGCGAGCAGGGCGGCGAGGACGGGGTCGTTGTCCGGCTCGGCGCGGCGCCAGAGCGGGCTGCCCTCGATCTTACGGTCGGCGGGCCCTGGATCGCTTGCGAGCCGCACCACCCGGCGTGGCGTGCCGGGCGCATGGAACGGCGTCTGAATGCGCAACGCGCTCAGCAGGCCGGGCGCGATCAGGGTGCCGGCAATCTCGACGGGCGGGGCCCCCGCATCGGTGGGGAGATGGCCACCCAGATACCATGAATCGCCGAGCGGCTCGCCGCCCAGCTCGGCTTGCTTGATGCGGCTGAGTTCGCGGAGGAGCTGCGCACCGTCCTGGGGCGCCAGGTGCCAGCGGCCGGCAACGGGGGCCAGCGCGTCGAGCAGCGCGCCGCTGCGCAGGCCAAGCGCATAGCAGGGCCGCCCCTCGCGATCGAACCTGTCGCAGGCGAAGTTGAAGCCATCCTGCATCTTGAGGAGCGAGGATCCGTGCGTCGGCACCAGGCTCTCGCCCTGGCCGGGCAGGTCGGGCAAGGCGCCGGCGATGCCGCGCGCGGCGAGCAGGCGGAGGATCGTCACCACGAAGCTGCGGGTGCGATTGGCTTCCTCGAACAGCGGCAGGGCCGCGACCACGACCGGGCCGCCGGCGGGACCGAAGCGCAGCATCGCCTCCCGCCCGCCGGCCCAGTCGTAATGGTCGATCACCGGAGCGCCTTGGCCGCCGCGAAACGCGTGAGGGCGCCGAAGGTCTCGAGCATCTCGCCATCGACTTCGTCATCCTCGATCAGGATGCCGAGCCGGTCCTCGATCTCGGTGAGCACGCCCGCCACGGCAAGCGAATCGAGCTCGGGCAGGGCGCCGAACAGGGGGGTGTCCTCGCGGAAATCGGCGACGCGCTCGGCACTTAGCCCGAGGACATCGCGGAGCACGCCGCGGACGGTGTTTTCGACTTCGAGCGAGCCATCGGGCTGCAATGCACTTCCCCTGCCGGTTTTTCGCTCCCGTAAGGGTTGGCGCGGGCGCTGCCAAGTATAAGGGTGTGCGGGTGATAGCGCTCGACCCCGTTCCCCGCCCCCTGGATGCCCTGCCGGCGCGCGGGCGGCCGGAGGCCGTGGCGCTGGAGGACAAGGCGGGCACGCTCAGCTATGCCCAGCTGGAGGCGGCGGTGGGCGCCATGGCCCATGCCCTGCGGGCACTGGGGCTGGCGCCCGGCGACCGAGTGGCGAGCTGGCTGCCCAAGACTCGCACCGCTTGCCTGATGCCGCTGGCGGCGGCGCGGGCGGGGCTGGTGCACGTGCCGGTGAACCCCGTGCTCAAGCGCGCCCAGGTGGCGCATATTCTGGCCGATTCCGGGGCCCGGGCGCTGATCACGCAGAGTGGACGGTTGCAGACGCTGGAAGCTGGCGATGTTGGCGCGGATTGCCGTATCGTCGAGGAGAGCGCGCTGCACTCGGACCAGACGCTTCCAGCCGCCGATGTTGACACCGACGCACTCGCCGCGATCCTCTATACCTCCGGATCGACCGGCAAGCCCAAGGGCGTGATGCTGAGCCATGCCAATTTATGGCTCGGGGCCATCAGCGTAGCCCATTATCTTCGCATAAAATCTGAAGACCACGTGCTCGGCGTGCTGCCGCTGAGCTTCGACTATGGGCAGAATCAGCTCTTCTCGACCTGGGCGGCGGGCGCGCGGGTGGTGCCGCTCGACTATCTGACCGCGCGCGACGTCATCAAGGCAGTGGAGCGCTTCGGCATCACCAGCCTGGCCGGGGTGCCGCCGCTGTGGGTGCAGCTGCTCGAGGCGGAATGGCCAGTTGAGATCGCATCGAAGCTTCGCCGGCTAACCAATTCGGGTGGCCCGCTTACTCCAAGGATGGTGCGCGACCTGCGCGCGCGCTTCCCCCAGGCCGACCTCTATCCGATGTACGGGCTGACCGAGGCATTCCGCTCGACCTATCTCGATCCCGCGCTGGTCGACGCCCATCCCGATTCGATCGGAACCGCCATTCCGTTCGCCGAAATTCTCGTGGTCGACCCCGACGGCGCGCGCGCCGCGCAGGGCGAGCTGGTCCATGCAGGCCCGCTGGTCGCCAAGGGTTACTGGCGCGATCCCGAGCGGACGGCGCAGCGCTTCCGCCCCGCGCCCGCCTTTGCCGAGAGCGGCGGCATGGCCGTGTGGTCCGGCGACACGGTGCGGATGGGCGAGGACGGGCTGCTCCGCTTCATCGGGCGCGACGACGAGATGATCAAATCGGCGGGCAACCGGATCAGCCCCACCGAGATCGAGGAAGCCGTGCTCTCGGGCGGCGAGACCGGCGAGGCGGCGGCGTTCGGCGTGCCGGACGAGCGGCTGGGCCAGGCCATCATGGTGATCGCGCGCGGCGACGGCGGCCGCGAGACCGAACTGCGCGAGCGGCTGCGGCGCGAACTGCCGAGCTTCATGCAGCCGGCGCGCTACGATTGGCGTATGGAACTGCCGCGCAACGCGAACGGGAAGCTGGACCGGACGGCGCTGAAGGCGAGCCTGGGCTGACGCAGGGGGTAGAATGACGAGTGTGACCGCCAAGCCCTTCGGCCCGATCCCGCCCGAATTTGCGGGCCTGCGCGAACTTCCGTGGTCGGATGTGCAAACTCCCGCCTATGTCTATGATTTCGCAGTGATCGAGGCGCGGATCGCGCTGTTGCGGGCGGCGCTGCCCCGCGGGGTCGGCGTCCATTATGCGATCAAGGCCAATCCGTTCGCGCCGCTGCTCGAGCGGATCGCGCCGCTGGTCGACGGGATGGACGTCGCCTCGGCGGGCGAGATGGCGCGGGCGCTTGGCGTCATGGCGGCGGCGGACATCAGCTTTGCGGGCCCCGGCAAGCGCGACGCGGAACTGGAGGCGGCGATCCGCGCGGGAGTGACGATCAATCTCGAATCGATCGCCGAGGGGAAGCGCGCGCTGGCCGCGGCCCGGGCACTGGGCGTGACGCCCCGGCTGGCGGTGCGGGTGAACCCGGATTTCGAGCTGCGCGGCTCGGGGATGAAGATGGGCGGGCGCGCATCTCCCTTCGGCATCGAAAGCGCGCAGGTGCCCGAGCTGGTCAAGCTGCTGCGCGGCGAAGGCGCGGCGTGGCGCGGGCTGCACATCTTCGCGGGATCGCAGTCGCTCGATACCGAGGCGATCATCGCGACCCAGGCAGCGACGGTGGACCTGGCCGCGCGGCTGGCCGATGCGTGCGGGGCGGTGCCGCCGCTGGTCAATCTGGGCGGCGGCTTCGGCATCCCCTATTTCCCGGGCGACACCCCGGTGGACGTGGGCGCGATCGGCGCGGCGCTGGCCGGGGCGATCGCCCGGCTCGACACCGACTATGCGATCGAGCTGGGCCGCTGGCTGGTGGGCGAGGCGGGGGTGTATCTCGCCCGCGTGATCGACCGCAAGGAGAGCCAGGGCGAGACCTTCCTGGTGGTCGAGGGCGGGTTGAACCATCATCTGGCGGCGACCGGCAATTTCGGCACGGTGGTGCGGCGCAACTATCCCGTGGCGGTAGCGCACCGGATGCAGGATCCGGCCGAGGAAGTGGTGACGATCGTCGGGCCGCTCTGCACGCCGCTCGACCGGCTGGCCGACCGGGTGGCGCTGCCGCGCGCCGAAGTGGGCGACAGGATCGCGGTGTTCGCATCCGGCGCGTACGGCGCCACCGCAAGCCCCAGCGCATTCCTGGGGCATCCGCCGGCGGGGGAAGTGGTGGTTTGAAGCCGGCAGGCGGCCGTTCCGAGCCGTTCGTCCTGGCCATGGCGCCGCTCCCCGGCGAAGGCCGGGGAACTGAAGGGGGTGAGCCTCGTGGTCGCCGCAATGCCGGCACGGTGAGGTGGCGCAACTATCCCGTGGCGGCGCCGATATCCCGCATTCCCCTGGATCCCCGCCTTCGCGGGGATGACGAGGTTCGCTGAATGAGTCCCGACCCTAGGTCGTAAATTCATAAACAACCGCTGTCGGCACTAGGGCGGAACGGCCGACATTGGGTGGAAAGCGGCGCGGCTGCTCTTTGGGCTCTGATACTACCATTCCGGCCCCCATTCAGACGAGGCAAAACGTCAGCTAATTGAGCCTAAGGGCGCTTCCGCTCCTAGGCGGCTCTGGCCGCATGAAGTTCGGGAGAGGTGATTGTGGCCATTGCGCGGCAAAATGGCCGCTTGCAATGTTGGAAATCGAATGTTCTGCATTTGTTCCTATGCGAAGGAGCAAAGCAATGTCATTGAATTCTTATCCAGGGATCGACCCGTCTGTCTCGCCGGAACGAGCCGAAGAGTCTTCTGCGACCTGTACATGTCTGGGTATTGTATCGGTCTTCGACTTCATTCCCGTCGGGGAGCAGGCGGCAATCCTGTCCGGCAACTCAACCTATGATTGTACCGCCGACATTCACGCCGCGCGGGACGCCGTCAACGGCTCAGGTAAGGTGCTCCTGTTTCCCGGCGGAACCTACTATGTCTCCGAAGTGGTTTTCTCCGGGGAAAACTACACAATTGCCACGTCGGGCACCTCGTTTCAGCAGAAGCCTGGCTTGACTGGTGACGGCGCTCCACACCCGATCATCGCGTTCACCGCCGAATCGCAGAACATCAGGCTGGGCGATCTCAATGTTCGCGGGAACATCGCAACGGACCTTGGAGAATCCTCTCACGGAATTATGGTGGCTTCCGCCAAGAGCATCACCATCGGAAATATTTTCGGAGAGGATCTGCGGGGGGACGTTCTCTACACTTACGGCCGGACAACCTCCGAGGCGGAAGTGCAGCGCGATCTCGTGACTGGTATAGTCCGTGGAAAGAATGTCTATCGCTGCATCGTCGCACTTGCGGGTGGTGACGCCACCATCGCCGGAATCGTCCAGGAAGGAGCGGTTGGATATCGCGACCTGGACGTCGAACCAAACACGGGCGGAGCTTATCAGCCCGTGCGTGTGGACATCGGATTCTTGCGCGGATCCGTGGTCCAGATCACGTCGGCTGATCCGCAAATCATCAACGAAAGCGTCCGGATCGAACATCTCGATCTTGATGGCACGAGAATCGCCAATTCCTCCGTACCTTACCCTAATCACGGTGGTGTCAACTCGTACGCTTTGTCTATCAACAATATTGATACTGTCGCGATTGGAAAGTTGAAATTGCGGAACTATGCCAGCTATCCAGTTTATCTTGCCGCGTTGCCCGGCTATCCGTCGCTTTGGCGCGAAATTCGGATCGGCACTCTGGATTTCGAGAATTGCAGCACAGAGGACACTACTTACAAGACCATTATCCGCCAGGCAACCGCGGCGCCGGATGGAGCCAGGCTGCTGATCGACCGCCTCGTGGGCAAGCTTTCGACGCATAACCCGCTGTCCACGAGCTCTCCGGTGACGCGTATGGTCTTGCTTTCGGAGACTAGCGTGCTTCCGGTGGCTATTGGTAGTGTGAATGTGATCGGTGGTACCTTTGGTGTCCGGCTGACCGGTACAATCGGCGCCGGACAATTCGATTGCGCTGCAGGCGGCAACGAAATCTTCTTGAACAGTTGCGATAAACTTACCGTCACCGGTTTGAGTGTCGTCAACGCCGCCAACACGCACGGCTTCCACGCTTGCCGATGCATCACGCTCATCGGGTGCTCTGCAAACTTCGGCGCGAGCCTTGATTATGCATCTGCGTCGACCGCAATTGTCGGCATCAACAGCGCGATTAACGGGGCGCTCGTGCCAAGCTTGAACGTCTTGGCGCCCTAAGAATGTAGCTGGGCCAGCAAGACATGCCGGCCCGACGATACGCCTAGCTTATCGGGGGCAGCGGGACACCTTTGACCCGTTGCCCCCATGGCAAACTATGATCAGCGGTTTCACAAGGCTGCGGCGAAAGCCGCCGTGCGCCTTGCGATTGCGAACCCTGGTGGTGCCGCCACTTTGGCCAAGTGACAAAACCTGGTACTCGAACAAGGGGCGGCTATTCGTCCTTCGCTGCCTGAAACCCGCTGGACAGTTTGCGACCGAGACTAAGCCCAATCTCCGGACATGAACCAACGTCCGCTTGGAGGAATCAGCGAGCCAGACCAAAACATCCCGATGTGGGGCGGAAGCCGCCAAGCCGCTCTAATGAGCCTACGGCCCAGGTTGAGGACTCATACTCTACCCCTCGTCACCCCGGCGCAAGGCCGGGGTGACGGAGCCTCAGGCCCGCCGCACCCCCAGCACGGTGAGGTGGCGATCGGGCCACAGGATCGACTGGCCGGTCCGCAGGCCGATGAGCGCCGCGCCCACCGGCGTGAGGATCGAGATCCGCCCCCGCGAGATGTCCGCCTCGGACGGATAGACGAGCGTGACCGTGCGCTTCGTGCCGTTGCTGTCGTCGACGAACTCCACCGTCGAGCCCATCGTCACCGTATCGGGCGAGATGCCGGCCGCCTTGTGCAGGCGCGCGCGCCCGGTCTCGCGCAGCAGCAGCGCGCTGACCGCGGGAAAGCGGCGCTCGACGCTGAGCGCCAGGCCGGCGAGCCGCTCGGCTTCGTCGTCGATCATGTCGATGGGCGGCCGGCCGGCCGCCTTGCGGGTCTTGCTCATATCTTGGATCTCCCAGGCAAAGGCGGCTCGTGCCGCAGGCACGCCGGACGGCGCATTGCTCGGCCCCGGGTCTCCGGGACATGCCTGAGGAGAACCCGGGGCTAGTTGCCTGCCAGGAATTGTCCCGCGTGAAGGCGGAATCGCTGCGGTTGCGCGCGCATCACCATGCCGGGACGATGGCCGCCGGGTCGCCGCTTGTCAAACCGGGTCAGAGGCGCTCGGCGACCAGCAGACAGGCGAGCATCGCCAGCACCAGCGCGATCAGCGCGACGCCGAGCGCGGGCCAGCCCCAGGCGGCCACGACCATGCCGGCGAGCGGCGGGCCGAGCAGCGCGCCGCCGGCGCCGAACTGCGTGATCAAGCCGTTCGCTGCCGCGATGCGGGGGTCATCGGGCGTGGCGGCACCGGCCTGGGCCGGCAGGCGCGCGAACATCAGCGGCGGAACGAGGCCGCTGATCAGCGTCGCGCCGATGGCGAGCATGCCGTTCTCGGCAAGGCTCGCGCCGGCGTTCCGATAGAGCCAGAAGACCAGGGGCAGGGTGGCGAGCAGCGCGACGGTGGAGATGAGGATCATTCGGCGGCTGCCCAGCGTGCCACCCCGCATCAGCCACATGGCGGCGGCGGAGCCGGGCAGGGCGGCGAGCGAGGCGAGGGCAGTGACCAGCCCGGCCTGGGCGATCGGCGCGCCGCTGCGCTCGACCAGGAAGCTCGGCAGCAGCATGAGCAGCGCGCAGACGAACAGGGTGTAGAGCCCGAAGGCGAAGGTGGAGACCCAGGCGGCGGGGGCGGGGAAGGTGATCCCCCGGCCGCTCGCGCCGGGCAGGGGAAGGCGGGTGAGCAGCGCAGTGATCACCGCCAGCGCGACGGCCCAGAGCAGCATGACTCCGCGCGGGCCCGCCGGCACGACCAGCGAGGCGGTGACTGCGCTGCCGAGCGCCAGCCCGACGGGGACGAAGGTGCTCCACAAGGCGAGTGCGCGGCCGCGGCTGCGGTCGGTGGCGATGGCGGCGATGGCGGTGGGCGCGACGATCACCATCAGCAGATAGCCCACGCCCTCCACCGCGCGGGCGGCGAAGAGGATCGCCGGATCGGGCGCCACCGCCTCGACCAGGCTGGCGCCGGCGAGCGTGGCGCCGCCGAGCAGCAGGAAGGCGCGCATGCCGAAGCGCGGGAGCCCCAGGCCGGCGACGAAGCCGAACAGCCCGCCGCCGACTTCGAGCAGCGAGATCAGCAGCGCGATCTGCGGCAGGGACAGATGGAAGCTCTCGCGCAGGATCGGCGCGATGGCGGAGATCTTGGCGAGCTGCGCGGCGGCGAGGATGCCGACCAGCCAGAGGATGAGGATTCGGGGCCAGGGCGTGCGCATGCGGCCCTGCTAGGGGCGGGGGCCGCGAATGGCCACGAATAGATTATACGCGGCAACCTGGGGTGGGGACTCATTCAGCTAACGCCGTCATCCCCTTCAGCTAACGCCGTCATCCCCGCGCAGGCGGGGATCCAGAGCCATGCGCGGAGCGGGGCGGCACGTCCTGCCCTCGGACGGCGTTCGCATGATGGCGCCGGTATCCCCTGCTACCCTGGATCCCCGCCTGCGCGGGGATGACGGCGGTAAATCAGATACTTGTTTGGGTTCCAAACCTATGCCGGATCGGGTGCGAGCGTGGTGGTGATGCGGCCGATCCGCCCGTCGGCGAGCGGCACCGTCTCCCAGCGCATCATGCTGGGCAGCACCGCGATCAGCGGATTACCGTTATGGCCGGTGCGGAACTCCAGGCGCTGGAACGGGCGATCATACCAGCCGCGATCGGCAAGGCCTTCCTCGGCGGCGACGATCTCCGGGCTGGCAAAGGCCCAGAGCGAGCGATCGAGGAACGCCTCGGCCCCGCCGGGCCAGCCCGCGACGCGGGCGGGCGAGGCGGCGAGCAGGCGGTGGGTCGCGTCGCAGACCAGGTGCACTGGAGCGGTGGAGCTCTCGATCAGGCGCCGGAGCGCGCTGTCGGCGTCGTTGCCGGCATGGGCGGCGATCATCGCGAGGATGCGGTCGCGCATCGCCGGCTCGGGCAGATGGGCGCCGCTCTCCCAGCGCGAGACGCTGGCCTGGGTGACTGCCAGCCGATCGGCGACGTCGCCCTGCTTGATCCCGTTCAGGACGCGGAAGCGGCGCAGCGCCCGGCCCAAGGGGAGATCGTGCAGCATGGCGCCGAGGATAGGCGCGGCGGACGGCCCCTACAAGGACAGCCGCATCGAGGCGCGCACCGTTCGCGGCGCGCCGGGGAAGATCCAGACCGGGCTGTACGAGCTCTGCGCATAGCGGGCGTCGAACAGATTATCCGCCTCCAGCCGCAGCGAGACGCGGGGCGAGAAGGCATATTCGATCGCGGCCTTGGCCTTCACATAGGCCGGCAGGACGAGCCCGCTGCCGTCGATCGCCCCCGCCCGCTCGCCCATATAGCTGACGCCGGCGCTGACCGAGGCGCCGCGGCCCGCGCCGTCGAGGAAGCGCCCGAGGACGAAGAGCGTGCCGGCATGCTCGGGCACGTCGAGCACGCGATCGGTGGCGAAGGCGGCGTCGTCGGCACGGGCGCGGGTCCAGGCATAGTTGCCGACGACCTGCCAGTGCCGGGCGAGCCGGATCGCCGCATCGGCCTCGATCCCGCGGCTGCGCAGGTTGCCGACGGGGGCGAGGAAGTTCGCGTCGACGGGATCGTTGGTCAGGATGCCCTGCTTGCGGATGTCGAACCAGGTGAGCGCGATGTCGACGCCTCGCCACGCGCCGGTGACGCCCAGCTCATGGCCCTTGCCGCGCTCGGGCGCGAAGCCCTGGCCGAAGCGGTCGGTGCCGGAATTGAGCAGGAAGCTCTCGCCCCAATTGGCGTGGAGCGCGACGGCGTCCGACAGGCGATAGCGGGCGCCGAGGCGGAAATTGACCGGCGCGTCGACCGCGCGGCCGATCGCGCCACTGCGATTGTTGCGGATGCGCTGGCGATAGGCATCGAAGCGCGCGCCGCCGCTGAGCGTCAGCCGATCGGTGACGTCCCACATGTCCTGGACGTAGAGCGTGCCCGACCAGCGCTTCTCGTGATTGTTGGTGAAGGGAAGCAGCTCGGGCGGGGCCGCGCCATAGGCCGGGTGGTGGACGTCGATCGCATAGGGGGCGGCCGCGCTCGGATTGCGGCGCATCCAGCGCTCGGCATAGTCGAGCAGATAGCCCTTGGCACCGAAGGCGAGGCGATGGGCGCCGACGCGGCCGGCCAGCTCGATGCGGGCGGAGAGATCGTCGACAAGGAAATCGCGCGAGCGCCGCTGGCGCCAGAGCGCAGTGCCGACGAGGCGCGACTGATCGGAGGAGAAGCCCTTGAGCGAGCCGGTTCGCCAGGCGATGCCGCCGTTCAGCGACCAGCCGTCGCCCAGCGCGGCGAGGCCGGTGAGCTGGTGGCGCTCGTTGCGGAAACGCGTGACGCCGTCGCTCGGCTCGCCGTAGAAATTGGTGCGCGGCAGGGCGTTGGCGTTGCCGTTCAGCGCGGGGATACCGCGGTCGAACGGCGCGTCGAAACGCGTGATCTCGCCGACATAGGTGAGGCGCAGGGCGTCGCTCGGCCGCCAGGTGAGCGAGGGTGCGACGGTGCGGCGGCGGAGCGTCACATGATCGCGCCAGCCGTCGCTGTCCTCCGCCGCGACGACGATGCGCGCGGCCAGGCTGCGCCCGAGCGGGGCATTGGCGTCGAGCTCGACGCGGCGCGTGTCGAACGAGCCATAGGTTAGGGTGGCGCCGGCGGCGGGGGCGAAGCCGGGCGTCTTGCTGACGATGTTGACGCGGCCGCCGGGATCGATGTCGCCGAACAGCGCGCCGGCCGGGCCCTTGAGCAGCTCGATCCGCTCGGCGGTGGCGGGGTCGCGCGGCGGGCCCATGCCGCGATTGGCGAGGAAGCCGTCGACATAATATTCGGCGCCGCCGTCGGGCGTGCCGAGAAAGCCGCGGATCGCGAAATTGTCGAGGAAGCCGCCGCGATTATTCTGGTTGCTGACGCCGCTGACCAGCTCGAGCGCGTCGGACAGGCGATAGGCGCCGGCGGCGGTGAGCAGGTCGCGCTCGATCGAACGGCTCGACTGCGACATGCGCTCGGTTGCCGCATCGGAGGACAAGCTGGGATCGGCGCGCGCCTGGCGCGTGCCGAGTACGACGATCTCCTGGCCCTCGTCGCGCTCATCCTCGGGCTCGGCATAGGCGGGGAAGGTGCAGAAGAGCAGCGGCGAGAGCAGGGCCGCCGCCGGGGGCAATCGAAGCAAGGGCTTGCCTTTCGTGAGATGATGTAACATCGCGCATGGCGAAAGGAAGCCGATGCTGTCAACCCCGAAGCTTGCCGCCGAAACATTTCCGAACCGGGGCGCGAAGCCAGCGCGGATCGTCTCGATCGATGCGCTGCGCGGGCTGGTGATCCTGTTGATGCTGGTCGATCACACGCGCGAATTCTTCTTCCGCCATGTGCCGTTGAGCGACCCGATGGACGTGGCGGCGACGTCGCCGGGCCTGTTCTTCACCCGGTTGGCGGCGCATCTCTGCGCGCCGACATTCGTGTTCCTGACCGGGGTGGGGGCGTGGCTGTATGCGGCGCCGCGGGGCGGTGCCCGGGCGGCTTCGGACTTTCTGTGGAAGCGCGGGCTGTTCCTGGTGGTGCTGGAGGTGACCGTGGTGAGTTTCGCCTGGAGCTTCGAACTGCTGCCCGACCGCTTCTTCCTGCAGGTGATCTGGGCGATCGGGCTTTCGATGCTGGCGCTGGCGGCACTGGCGCACCTTCCGCGAATCGCGCTCATCGGCGTCGGCCTCGTGCTGGTGCTGGGGCATAACCAACTGGACGGCGTGCATGTCGCGCCCGGCGGGCCGGGACATGTGCTGTGGGCGGTGCTGCACGAACGCACGCTGCTGCCGCTGCCCTGGGGCGGCGATGTGCGCACCTCCTATCCGCTGCTACCCTGGATCGGAGTGATCGCGCTTGGCTATGCGATCGGGCCGTGGTTCGCGCGGGGCGTGGAGCAGCGCTGGCGGTTGCGCGCGCTGGCGGTGGCCGGTGGGGTGGCGCTGCTCGGCTTCGTCGTGCTGCGCATGATCAATGGGTATGGCGAGCCGGTGGCGTGGCAGGTCGGCCCTGACGGGCTGCATACGGTGATGGGCTTCCTCAACCTGACCAAATATCCGCCCTCGGCGGACTTCCTGCTGCTGACCCTGGGTTGCGGGGCGCTGCTGCTGGCGGCGCTGGAGAGGCTGCCGACGCGGCCGGTGGCGGTGCTGGCGGTGTTCGGATCGGTGCCGTTGTTCTTCTACATTTTCCACCTTTACCTGCTCCACGCGATAAATCGGATCGCGGCGTTGGCGACGGGCGCGGACGGGCTGGCGACGTTGCCCAATGTCGCGAGCCTGTGGCTGATGGCGGCGGTGGTGGCGGTGCCGTGCTGGTTCGCGTGCCGGCGGTTCGCGGCGGTGAAGCGAGCGAGTGGAGCGTGGTGGATGCGGTATCTTTGAGGCAGGCGGGCGTACCGTTCCTGCCGGCCGCGGGATCATGGACGACGTGCGACTGGGATATTGGGTGGAAAGGCGAAAGGCAGCTTCCGGTGCGCGACCCAAGGAAGCTGCCCATGGTGGCTATAGCCTTGAGGGCTTGCAAACCGCGGTTGCGCTTCGCGTTACAGTGCCCAGTCCCGCGCCGAAGACTTGGTAATCGGTGAGCTTGCCGGAGACGCGATCGAAGATCAGATGCCGCTCTTGTCCGTCCCGTTCCAAATCAGCCAACTTCATCGGAACAGATTTTGCGTCGGCGATCGAATAAGTTTGCTCCTTGGTGCAGTAACCGTAGCAGTATGTGTTAGCTACAAGATCGGCCTTGAAAGTGAGGCTGTAGGGAACGGACTTTGGTTCGGCGCTTCCGATTTTCACAGTTTCCGTCCCGCGACACTCTTCGACGATTGTTTGCGCGGCACAAAGGGGGGTGCTGGCGAACAGAAAAATTACGGGCGGAATGAAAAAGTGTGACTTTGTCATCATGGCGTGCTTCTCCACTTTCCATCGCGTGGACCAGAGCCCGCCCGAAATCTACTGCGTACTTCGGCGATTACAAACGCATTATGACGGCTTTCAGGGGCGTCCAATCGGGGTTGAACGGCGTCAAATGGGGCAAAAGTGGTAATCCGAACCCGCGGGTTCGGTTCCCCGGCAAAGGCCGGGACTGATCGCGATGTCGTTCGAGAAGCGCACGTGCCCAACCACTTACGCCGAGCCTGGGCCCCGGCCTTTGCCGGGGAGCACATCCATCCGCAAAAAAACGGGAGCGGCCCGGGGGAGCCGCTCCCAGTTCAGGGGAAATGGCTTACCAGTTCAGGCCGATCCGGGCATAGACATAGCGCCCCCCGAAGCCGAAGGGCGAGTAATAGGGGAAGCCGACCACGCCGGTCGAATTGTTCGCGGCGATGGTATAGTCCGGATAGACGTCGAACAGATTGTTCACGCCGAGTGCGAACTGTGCGCCCTTAAGTGCCTGATACCGCAGCTCGAGATCGGTGATGGTGTGACGGCCGCTATGGACGTCCGCCGCCGGGGTGGTGCCCGGCTGGTTGACGTCGCCATAATAGCTCGCCCGCGCGGTGATCGCGAGCTTGTCCAGCGACCAGTCGATCGAGCCGGTCACCTTCTGGCCCGGCGTACCCTGCTCGATCGTCAGGATGCGGCTGCGGGCGAAGAGGACCGGCGCGGGATTGACCGTGCCGGTGGAGGTGGGAATGGAGCTGCGATCCACCTTGGTCTGGTTGAGATTGCCGGCGAGCGTGAAGTCGAAAGTACCGGCGCCGTCGGTGGGCAGCCGGTAATGCGCCACCGCGTCGATGCCGCGGACGCGCGAGCGCAGGCCGTTGATGAAGAAGCGCGCGGCCTGGGCGCCGGTGTTGGTGCCGGCGAGGAGCGCCGCGACCTGCGGGCTGAAGCTCGCCTGGATGTTCTCCGAAAGGGCGAGCTGGTTGCGCAGGCGGATCTGATAGGCGTCGATCGTCAGGTCGAACCCGCCCGAACGGATCACCGTGCCGACCGACAGGTTGGTCGAGCGTTCCGGCTCGAGCGGCAGGCCGCCCAGCGCGGCGCCGACGGCGCTGACCGAGGGGAAGGTGCCGGTGAGGATCGGCGTGCCGTTCTGGACCACCGAGGCGATCGAGGTGAAATATTGCTGCTGGAGGCTGGGCGCGCGGAAGCCGGTGGACGCGGTGCCGCGGATCGCGAACCAGGGGGCGATGTCGTAGCGCAGCGAGACCTTGCCGGTGGCGGTGTCGCCGAAGTCGGTATAGTGCTCGGCACGGCCGGCAAGGCCGATCAGCAGCTTGTCGGTGATCTGCGCTTCCAGATCGAGATAGCCCGAGACGTTCTTGCGGCTGCGCTCGATGGCGTTGAGCGGGGAGAAGCCGCCAAAGCCCTGCGCGCCCGGCGCCTGGCCGGCCACGGCGCCGGTGGCGGGATAGTTCCAGGATGCCGGCTCGCCCGGCGTGATCTTGAAGCCCTCGCGGCGCCCTTCGACGCCGAATGCGACGTTCAGCGACTGGAACACGTCGAAGCTGCGTGCGACGTCGAGCCCGGCGACCCATTGGTCATAGATCAGCGCGCCGTCGTAGAAGCTGGTCGGCGAGGCGTTGCCATAAGCGTAATTGGCCGAGTTGCGGGTGTAATAGGCAATCTTGTTGCGGCCGTACGCGACGTTCAGATCGACGTTCCAGCCGGCAAGGTCGCCCTTGATGCCGAGCGCGCCGTTCGCATTGGTCGACTTGGTGTTGATGATCGGCAGGAAGCCGTTGGGATAGATGCCCGAGACGGCGCCGGCGGCGCTGGGCAGGCGCGGGAAGGCGGCGCTGCGGCTGTCGCGGTCCTGATAGCCGAACCAGCCATAGAGCTTCCAATTGTCGCCGATGC
Source organism: Sphingomonas sp. 1F27F7B (assembly GCF_005503355.1). GTDB lineage: Bacteria > Pseudomonadota > Alphaproteobacteria > Sphingomonadales > Sphingomonadaceae > Sphingomonas. The sequence goes on along the minus strand of NZ_SCMK01000003.1, from coordinate 233,069 downwards.
CGGTGCCGGCGTTCACATAGCCGGTATATTGCTCGACCGCGGGATCGCCGAAGCGGCCAGTGACGCGGCTGGGCGTGACGCGCGGATCGAAATCGGCGCGGTTGGTCGCCTCGCGGTTCAGATATTCGCCGGAGAGCGTGATGTAGCCGTCATTGCCGAAGCCGATGCCCTGCCAGGCCGATAGGGTGAGCGCCGGCTCGCCGGTGACCGAGCGGCTGCCGCGCGCGGTGTCGATGTCGGTGGTGTAGAAGCCATAGGTGGCGGTGGCGCCGCCGCCCGAGCGCGCTTCCCGCAAGCGGACGTTGATCACGCCGGCGATCGCGTCCGAGCCATATTGCGCCGAGGCGCCGTCGCGCAGCACTTCGATCCGCTCCAGCGCAGTGGCGGGGATGGTGTTCAGATCGACGGCGGCCGAGCCGCGGCCGACCGAGCCGTTGACGTTGAGCAGCGCCGAGGCGTTGGCGCGCACGCCGTTGATCAGGACCAGCGTCTGGTCGGGCGAGAGGCCGCGCAGGGTGGCCGGGCGGATCGCATCGGTGCCGTCCGTCGCCGAGGGGCGAGGAAAATCGATCGAGGGCGCAATGGCGGCAAGCGCGGCGCCGAGCTCGGTCGTGCCCTGGTTGCGCAGCGCGGTGCCGCTCAGCACATCGACCGGAGACGCGGTGTCGAGCCGCGAGCGGCCCTGGGCGCGAGTGCCGGTGACGATGATCTGCGTGTCTTCGGCGGGCGGCGCCTGATCGGCCTGCGCTTCCGCGGCGGGCGTTTCCTGGGCGAGGGCGGGAGAAGCGGCGATCGCCAGCGTGGTGGCGATGGCGAGGAGCGACGGAGTACGGAAACGCATGATGATGGCCCACCTTTTCTTATGGTGAGCACAATCTCTACCAATTCGGTGGGAATTGATACAAAGGAAAGCTTGGCGCGGACAAAAGCGGAGTTGCCGGATGTTGCGCGAACGCAACACAACTGCTCCCGAACGCGCGTTCGGGGGATTGGTTCCCGGCCGATCGCGGGCATGTCCCGCTCCGGGAAAGCGTGTCCCATCGGGATAAAGCGACGAACGGTCCGCAAGGCCTAACCCGATATTTACCTCTCGCCCCCATAGCTGACCGTGATCCTGTGCGGGTTGCTGCCGAGACGTCGGCGGCGCGTCTGCCCGCCGGGAAAGGAGCTCGGCATGCGTTTCATCGGTTTCGGCAGGACATTTCTGGCTCTCGGCGCGGCAGCGGCGCTGCTGGCGGGATGCGGCGGCGGCGGGGGCCGTCCGGAGCTGCCGCCCGCGGCGGCGGTGGCGCAGCGCGAAGTGCCGAGCGAGGAATATGTCATCGGCCCGATGGACCAGCTCCAGGTCTTTGTGTGGCGCAACCCCGAGCTGTCGGCGAAGGTGCAGGTGCGCCCCGACGGCCGCATCACCGTGCCGCTGATCAGCGACATGCCGGCGGTGGGCAAGACCCCGGCGATGCTGGCGGACGACCTGAAGTTCGCGCTGAGCGAATATATCAAGGATCCGATCGTCTCGGTGATCGTCGAGAATTTCAACGGGACGTACAGCCAGCAGGTCCGCGTCGTCGGCGCGACCGAGAAGCCGGCCTCGATCCCGTATCGCGCCAACATGACTCTGCTCGACGCGATGATCGCAGTGGGCGGCCTGAGCGAGTTCGCCGCGGGCAACCGCGCGCGGCTGGTGCGCTATGACCGGCAGACCGGCAAGCAGACCGAATACAAGGTGCGCCTGGGCGACCTGCTCAAGAACGGCGACATCCGCGCGAACGTCAAGCTCGAGCCGGGCGACGTGATCATCATCCCCACGAGCATGTTCTGAGGTAGCGCGGGTGGGGAGCCTCTACGACGAGCTGCGCGGCGCACTGCACGCGATCTGGCAGCGGCGCTGGGTGGCGCTGGCGGTGGCCTGGGGCATCTGCCTGGCGGGCTGGCTGGTGGTGTCGCAGATGCCGAACAATTATGAGTCGCGCGCGCGCATCTTCGTGCAGCTGCGCCAGATCATCCCGACCGACGGGACAACGGCGCTCAACCAGCAGAAGGACCTCGACCGGGTCCGCCAGACGCTGACCAGCGCGGTCAACCTGGAGAAGGTGGTGCGCGGCACCGATCTCGCCCGCACCGTGGCGACCGACCGCGACGTGGCGGACCGGGTGGCCGGCCTCCAGAAGGCGATCAAGCTGACCGCGCAGCAGGACAATCTGTTCGAAATCGCAGTGACGGCGCCGAGCGGCAAGCTCGCCCGCCAGATCACCCAGAAGCTGATCGACATCTTCGTCGAGGCGAACCTCTCCGACAATCGCGACCAGTCGAGCCAGTCGCTCGACTTCATGGATCAGCAGCTCGACGCGCGGCAGAAGCAGCTGGCGGACGCCGAGGCGAAGAAGGCGGACTTCCAGAACCGCTATCTCGGCTCGCTGCCCGGCACCGGATCGATCGACGATCGCGTCTCTGCGGCGCGCACCCAGCTCGCCCAGATCCAGTCGGACCTGGCGGCGGCGCAATCGAGCCTGAACGTGGTCAACGCCCAGATGGCGAGCACCCCGGCGAACATCGCAGGGGCCGGCGGCGCGCCGGCGACCGGGCCGGCGCGGGCGCGGCTCGCGGCGATCCAGGGCCAGCTCGCCGATGCGCGCGCCAAGGGCTATACCGATAGCCATCCCGATGTGATCGCGCTCAAGAACCAGCTCGCCGCGGCGCAGAGCGCGGCAGCGCGCGAGCCGGTGGCCAGCGGCGCGTCGGCAGGGGCTTCCAATCCAGTCTATATCGGCCTCCAGTCGATGCGGGCGGACAAGCAGGCGACCGTCGCCGCGCTGATCCAGCGCAAGGCGCAGATCGAAGGCGACCTGAACCTGCTCCAGGCCAAGATGGCCGAGGCACCGGGCGTCGCCGCCGAGCAGGGCGAGATCGAGCGCCAATATCAGGTGCTCAAGAACCAGTATGACCAGCTGCTCGCCCAGCGCGAGCAGATGAAGATCTCGAGCCAGGCGCAGAATGTCGCCGATGCCGACAAGTTCAACGTGGTCGACCCGCCGACCCAGCCGCGCGCGCCGAGCTCGCCCAACCGGCCGCTGCTGCTCACCGGCGTGCTGATCGCCGGGCTGGGCGCGGGTGTCGCCGCCGCCTTCGCGCTGGGCAAGCTGACCACGACCTTCCCGACCGCGGCCAAGCTCGAAAAGGCAAGCGGCATGCCGGTGATCGGCTCGATCGGCGAAGTGGTGACCGCCGCGCAGACCGCGATGCGGCGCCGGAAGCTGGTGCTGTTCGCCGGCGGAGTGGCCGCGCTGTGCTTCGCCTATGTCGGGCTGATCGGCGTGGAATTCCTCCAACGCGGCATGGGGGCCTGAGATGAACGACCAGACTCCGCGCCCGCGCCGGATCAAGGGGTCGCTGCTCGAACGGGCGGCGCCTTCGTTCCACTATGCGCCCGCGCCGATCGAGGCGCCCGAGGACGCAGTGGCCCCGCCGCCGGTGCAGAAGCGCATCGAGACGCCGGTGGCTGCGCCGGTTCCCGTTCCCGTTCCCGTTCCTGAGATCGCGCCGGAGCCCGCGTCCGCTCCCGCTCCCGAACCCGCGTCCGTTGCGGCGGCGCCCGTGATCGTCCCGCCGCCGGCGCCGCAAGCGGAGGCTCCGGCCCCCCAGGTCGAGAGCCCGGCCCCGGGCCTGCGCCGGGGACATGAGGTGGCGGAGGTTGCACCCGATCTCGAGCCGCAGATCGCGACCGCGCGCGCGGTCGACCGCCGGGTGGCGCCGATCGATCGCGCCGTGCTCGAAGAGGGCGGGATGCTGATACCGGGTGCGGCGATCACGCCGCTGGCCGAAGAGTTCCGCATGGTGAAGCGTCAGCTGCTGCTCACCGCGCGCGCCGTGGCCGCCAAGGATACGGCCAAGGCCGCCGACCGCGCCCGCATGATCCTAGTCTGCTCGGCCCGGCCGGGCGAGGGCAAGACCTTCTGTGCGATCAACCTCGCGCTCTCGATGGCGACCGAGAAGGACGTCGAGGTGCTGCTGGTCGATGCCGATTTCCCCAAGCCCGACGTGCTGCCGCGCCTCGGCCTGCCGGGCGGCCCGGGGCTGCTCGACGTGCTGGCCGGCTCGGTGGCGAACGTCGAGAGCTGCATCATCGACACCGACGTGCCGCAACTCTCGGTGCTGCCGGCCGGCGCGCGCTCGAACAGCGACACCGAACTGCTGGCGAGCGATCGCGCCCGCGCAGTGATCGACGGGCTGGCCGCGGCCAATCCGCGCCGCATCGTGATCTTCGATTCGCCGCCCGCGCTGGCCGCGTCGCCCGCTTCGGTGCTGGCGCTGCACGTGGGGCAGGTGCTGCTGGTCGTGCGTGCCGACAAGACCAGCGAGGGCGACCTGCGCCAGGCGGTGAACACGCTCGATGCCTGCGAGCACATCCAGCTCGTGCTCAATTCCGTGTCGTTCCAGCCGGGCGGGCGGCGGTTCGGCAGCTATTACGAATATGGGGAGGAAAGCCGGTGAAGCGGCTCATCGTCACGGGCGCGGCGCTCGCCGCCGTCATGGCCACCGCGCCGGCGAGCGCGCAGCGCGCGCGCATCACGCCGTATATCGATGCGAGCCAGGTGGTCGCGGCCGATCTCAACGGCGGCGACGTGCTGACCTATTCGACGATCGGCGCCGGGATCGACGCATCGGTCCAGTCGCGCCGCGTCGAGGTGCAGGTGAGCTATCGCTACGAGCACCGGTTCGACTATCAGAACAAGCTGAACAACGATCACACCCATAGCGGCCTGGCGACCGTGAAGGCGAAGGTGGCGCCCGGCTTCTCGATCGAGGCGGGCGGCATCGCGACGCGCACCCGTTCGGACATTCGCGGCGACGTGCAGACCAGCAATGTCGGCAATTTCAGCAACTCGTCGCAAGTCTTCTCGGGCTATATCGGGCCGAACGTGGCGACGCATCTGGGGCCCATGTTCGTCAACGGCGCCTATCGCTTCGGCTATACCAAGGTGGAGGCGCCCGGGCAGACCGGCGTGGCGCCGGGCCAGCCGCGGCTCGACTATTACGACGATTCCAAGGTCCATGTCGCGACTGCCAGCGTCGGCGTGAAATCGGGCACGGTATTGCCCGTCGGCATCACCGCCAGCGGATCCTATACCCGCGAGGATGCCGGCCAGCTCGACCAGCGCTTCGAAGGCAAATATGGCCGCGGCGACCTGGTGCTGCCGGTGGCGCATGGCTTCGCGCTGGCCGCCGGCGTGGGCTATGAGCAGATCAAGATCACCCAGCGCGACCCGCTGCGCGACACCGCCGGCAACCCGGTGGTCGACGGCGCGGGGCGCTTCAAGACCGATCCCAACTCGCCGCGCCGCATCGCCTATGACCTGGACGGCGTGTTCTGGGATGCGGGCGTGATCTGGCGGCCCAGCCGCCGCACCTTCCTGGAAGCGCGCGTTGGCCGGCGCTACGGCTCGATGAGCTATACCGGCTCGTTCAGCTATCAGGCGAGCCCGGGCAGCGGCATCCAGATCGGCGTCTACGACACGGTGCAGACCTTCGGCCAGCAGCTGAACGGCCAGCTCGCGACGCTGCCGACCGCGCTGGCCAGCACCACCGATCCGTTCGGCAACCAGTTCTCGGGCTGCATCTACGGCACCACGGGCGCGGCGGCGGGCGGCTGCATGAACGGGATCTTCGCCTCGGCGGCGACTTCGGCCTATCGCGCGCGCGGCGTGACCGCAGTGGCGGTGGCGGGGCGCGGCGGCACTCGCTTCGGCATCGGCGGCGGCTGGGCGCGGCGCGACTTCATCGCGCCGGCGGGCGGCACTGCCTTCACCACCAACGGCACCAGCGACACCAGCATCTACGGCCAGCTCTTCGCTTCCACCGAGGTGGGTGCGAACGGCTCGCTCCAGGGCAGCATCCTCGGCAGCTATTACAACAGCGATATTCCGGGGAATGACGGCATTTACGGTTGGGGAGCGAATACGGCCTATACCCATCGTTTCGGACGACTGGGCGCGACGCTTTCCGCGGGCGTGTTCGGGTTCGAGCGGGATGGCCAGAGCTCGGCCAGCGCCCAGGCGCTGCTGGGGCTGCGCTACGGTTTCTAAGCGTCGGGACGAAACTATGTACGACGACCATTATGGATTGAACGGCCGGCCCTTCCAGCTGACCCCCGATCCGAAATTCTGGTTCGACACGGCCACCCACCGCAAGGCCATGGCCTATCTCGGCTATGGGCTGAGCCAGGGCGAGGGCTTCGTGGTGATCACCGGCGACCCTGGCGTGGGCAAGACCACGCTGATGGGCCATCTGCTCGGCGAGATCGATCGTGAGCGGCTGAATGTGATCAAGATCGTCTCGACTCAGCTGCGCCCCGAGGATCTGCTGCGGCTGGTCTGCCAGGGGCTGGGGATCGACTCGTCGAACCTCAACAAGGCCGAGATGCTGGGCGCGATCGAGCGCGGGCTGCACACGGTGGCGCGCACCGGGCGGCGCACGCTGGTGGTGGTCGACGAGGCGCAGTCGCTGCCGATCGAGAGCCTGGAGGAGCTGCGCATGCTCTCCAATTTCCAGGCCGGCGGCTATCCGCTGCTGCAGATATTCCTGCTCGGCCAGCCCGAATTCCGTCTCACGCTGAGCGATCCTCGTCTCGAACAGTTGCGCCAGCGCGTGATTGCGATGCACCATCTCGAGCCGATGCAGGCGGACGAAGTCGAGCCCTATCTGATCCATCGCCTGTCGTGCGTCGGGTGGCGAGGCAAGCCGCGCTTCACCAACGACGCGGTGGCGGCGATCCATCGCTGGTCGGGCGGCAGCCCGCGCCGGATCAACCAGCTCGCCAGCCGCGTGCTGCTGTTCGGCGCGGTCGAGGAAATGGAGACGTTCGGCGCGAACGAACTGGCCGCGGTGATCGCGGACCTGAACGACGACACGCCGGTCCCGGGCTATCGGCCCGCACCGGTGGCGACGCCGGCACCCGTGCCCGCACCTGTACCGATGCCCGCGCCCCCGCCAATGCCCGCGTCGGCGCGGCAGCCGGAGCCCTATGAGCTGACCGATGTGGCGCCGATGCCGATGGGCGCGCCGGTGCCGCCGCCGCACCCCGCCGATCCGGTGCCGTTGCGCCCAGAGGCGGCGACGCCGGCGAACGATCCGACGCTGCAACGCCGCATCGCCGAGCTCGAAAGCCAGGTGCGCGATCAGGACGAGGCGCTGCGCCGGGTGCTGGGGCTGCTGGTGGACTGGGTGGAGCAGGGCGAGGGGCAGGGGCGCCGCCCCGACCTTTCGGCCATCCGCGGGAACGCGGCCTGATCCGCATGGTGGTCAACGCCCTTTCGGTCGACGTCGAGGACTGGTTCCAGGTCGGTGCCTTCGAGACCACGATCCGGCGCGACGATTGGGATTCGCTCGAGCACCGAGTCGAGGCGAACACCGACAAGGTGCTCGCGCTGTTCGAGGCGGGCGGGGTGAAGGCGACTTTCTTCACGCTCGGCTGGGTGGCGGAGCGCTATCCCGCGCTGATCCGCCGTATCGCCGATGCGGGGCATGAAGTCGCCAGCCATGGCTGGGACCATCAGCGCGTGTTCACCATGGGCCCCGAGCAGTTCCGCGCCGATTTGGCCACCGCCCGCAAGGCGCTGGAGGATGCGAGCGGGCAGAAAGTGACCGGCTATCGCGCGCCGAGCTTCTCGATCGACCGCCGCACGCCCTGGGCGCACGAGGTGCTGGCCGAGGAGGGCTACGCCTATTCCTCGAGCGTCGCGCCGGTGAAGCACGACCATTATGGCTGGCACGATGCGCCGCGCGGAGCCTTTTGGCCGGTGCCGGGTGCCGAGCTGGTCGAGATCCCGATCACGCTGGCGCGCTTCCTGGGCCGCGAAGTGACCACCGGGGGCGGCTTCTTCCGCCTGCTGCCGGGCGAAGTGACCTATCGCGCGGTGCGGGCGGCGAACGACGCGGCGCGCCCCGCCATTTTCTATTTCCATCCCTGGGAGATCGACCCGGGCCAGCCGCGGGTGCAGGATGCGCCGTTCAAGTCGAAGCTGCGCCATTACAGCCGGCTGGGCGCGATGGCCGGCAAGCTGGAGACGCTGATCGCGGGGCACGCATGGGGACGGATGGACGAGATCGCGAGCCGCGAAGCGGCGCGGCTGAAGGCGGAAAGGCGCCAGTGAACGCCCCCCTGCTGGCCAAGCCCGTGGCGCTGCGCGTTGCCGATCTGGGCGACGCGATCGAGCGCGCACGGATCGGCGCGTTCGTGCACGATCATCCGGAGGGCACGCCATTCCACCTGCCGGCCTGGAGCGTCGCGGTGGCGCGGGGCTGCGGGCAGCGGAGCCATTATCTGGTCGCCGAGAATGCCAGGGGCGACCTGGCCGGGGTGATGCCGCTCACCGAAGTCCGCTCGCCACTGTTCGGCAATGTGATGGCTTCGGCCGGGTTCGGCGTGGGCGGCGGCATCCTGACCCATGATCCGCGCATGGTCCCGCAGCTTGCCGAGGCGGCGTGGACGCTGGCGCGGCGGCGCAAGTGCCCGGTGATGGAAGTGCGCGGCGGCCCGCTGCCCGGCCCCGAATGGCGCGTGGACGACACGCGCTATCTCGGCTTCGTGCGCGCGCTGGCGGCGGACGACGACGCCCAGCTCGCCGCGATCCCGCGCAAGCAACGTGCCGAAGTGCGCAAGGCGCTCGAGAACGATCTCGATATTTCGATCGGCTGTAACCCCGAAGACACGGCCGCCCATTATGCCGTCTATGCCGAATCGGTCCGCAATCTCGGCACGCCCGTATTTCCCCGGACTCTGTTTTCCGAGGTTTTACGGGAATTTGGCAAATCGGCGGACGTGCTTATAGTCCGCCGTGGCGGGGTGGCAGTGGCGAGCGTCTTGAGCCTTTACTGGAACGGCACGGTGTATCCCTATTGGGGAGGCGGCTCCCGGGATGCGCGCGCGCTGCGCGCCAACGACCGCATGTATTTCGAGCTGATGCGCCATGCCCGTATCCGCGGCTGCACGCGCTTCGACTTCGGCCGCTCCAAGACCGGCACCGGCGCGGCCGCCTTCAAGAAGAACTGGGGCTTCGATCCGCAGCCGCTGACTTATTACGAGCGGGTGGCAGAGGGCGCCAAGGCGCGCGACGCGAGCCCGGTGAACCCGAAATATTCGCTCCAGATACGCGTCTGGAGCAAGCTCCCCCTGTGGGTCGCCAACCGCGCGGGGCCCCTGATCGCGAAGGGCCTCGGCTGATGGGCGACATCCTCTTCCTCGCGCACCGCGTGCCCTATCCGCCCGACCGGGGGGACAAGATCCGCGGTTTCCACATCCTGAAATATCTCTCGACGAAGAAGCGCGTCCACCTGATCGCCTTTGCCGACGATCCCGCCGATCTGAAGCAGAAGGGCGGGCTGACCAAATATACCGGCAACCGCTCGATCGTGTGGCGTGCCAAGTCGCAGCTGGTGGCGGGGTTCCAGGCGCTGGTCCAGCACCGGCCGGTGTCGCTCACTGCGTTCGACAATGATGCGCTGCGCCAGGCAGTGGCGAACATCCTCGATCGCCACCGGATCGACACGATCTACGTCTTCTCGAGCCAGATGGCGCAATATCTCCCGCCGCGGCCGCGCCAGCGGGTGATCATGGACTTCGTCGACATGGATTCGGCCAAGTTTGCCGCCTATGCCAAGAGCAGCAAGGGCCCGATGGGCTGGATGCTCGGCCGCGAGGCACGGCTGCTGCTCGCGCATGAAAAGGCGATCGCACAGCGCGCCGATGCGAACCTGTTCGTCAGCGAGGCGGAGGCGGAGCTGTTCCGCCGGCGCACCGGCGCCGACCGGGTGCACGTGATCGAGAACGGCATCGATACGGCCTATTTCGACCCTTCGGCGCACTTCAAGCGCGTCGACGTGATGGGATCGACGATCGTCTTCACCGGGCAGATGGACTATCGCCCGAACATCGAAGGGGTGACCTGGTTCGTCGAGACGATCCTGCCGCACATCCGCCTGGTCCATCCCGATGCCCGCTTCATCATCGTCGGCCGCAACCCGACCGATGCAGTGAAGGCTCTGGCCAAGCATCCGGGCGTGGCGGTGATCGGCGAGGTGCCCGACGTGCGCGGCTGGCTGGCGCAGGCGGCCGTCGTGGTCGCGCCGCTGAAGCTGGCGCGGGGCATCCAGAACAAGGTGCTGGAGGGCATGGCGATGGCGCGGCCGGTGGTGGCGTCCGAGGCTGCCGCGACGGGCATCGATCATGGCGGCACGATCCTGGTCGGCGCGACCGTGGGGGAGATGGCGGAACATGTCACCCGGCTGCTCTCCAATCGCCGCAAGGCGACGGAGCTGGGCGAGTCGGCGCGGCAGCGCGTGATCGACCGCTACAGCTGGGAAGCGCGGCTGAGCCCGTTGGACGAAGTGCTCGGCCAGCCGCTGCGCCCCGCGAAGGAAGAGCGTGTGGCGCGCGTCACCGACGTGCCGAAGAAGCCGCGCCGGGCGGCGTAATTCGCTGCCTCCGTTACCCTTTTCTTCGTCATTCCCGGCTATTCTCCCGGCGTCCCCGCGGGGATGACTGGAGAATCTGCTTGGCCGAGATATCGATCCCCTCAGGCGTAGGCGCCGGCAGCAGGGGCCCCGCAATCGCCGTGTTCGACGCGCGCTGGAAGCGGCATGCCGCGATCCTGGCGGGCGTGTGGCTGGCGCTGCTGGCGATCTTCCACCGGGATACCGCGGATCTGGCGAGGATCTACTGGACCAACACCACTTTCGGGCATTGCCTGTTCATCGCGCCGGTGATCGGCTGGCTGGTGTGGCAGCGCCGGGTGGAGCTTTCGGAAGTGGCGCCGCAGGGCTGGTGGCCCGGCCTGGCGATCGTTGCGGCGGGCGGGTTCGGCTGGATGGTGGGTGATGCCGCGGGCGTGGCGCTGTTCCGCCATGCCGGGCTGGTCCTGATGCTGCAGGGCGCGGTGGTGGCCGTGCTGGGGCCGAATGTCGCCCGGGCGCTGCTCTTCCCGCTTTGCTACATGGCGTTCCTGGTGCCCTTCGGCGATTTCCTCGAGGGGCCGCTGCAGGACATCACCATCGCGATGGTGATGCCGATGCTGCATCTGTTCGGCGTGCCGGCCAGCGTGGACGGCGTGCTGATCACGACCTCCAACGGCTATTTCGAAGTGGCCGAGGCGTGTTCGGGTGCCAAGTTCGTGATTGCGATGATCGCGTTCGGGGTGCTGGTGGCCAATGTCTGCTACATTTCGTGGCGCCGGCGCGCGGCCTTCATGGTCGCGGCGATCGTGGTGCCGATCCTCGCCAACGGCATGCGCGCCTTCGGAACGATCTATGCCGCCTGGTGGACTTCGGTGGAGGCGGCGACGGGGTTCGACCACATCGTCTATGGCTGGGTGTTCTTCGCGCTGGTGATGGCCGCGGTGCTGGCGATCGGCTGGAAATGGTTCGATCGCGACCCCGATGCGCGCTGGTTCGATCCCGCCAGGTTGCAGACGGTGCCGGCCCGCCGCGTGGATGCGCCGGTCGCGGGGTTGCTGGTGCTGCTGGTGGCAAGCCTGTTCCTCGGCTGGTCGAGCCTCAACGACGCGCGCGCGGCGCCGGTGCCGGCGCAGGTGGCGCTGCCGCAGGTGCCGGGCTGGCACCGGGTGCCGGCCGGCATGCGCGCGGCCTGGTCTCCCAATTTCCCGGGCGCGGACCATTTCCTGATCGGCCGCTATGCCGATGCGACGGGGCGGAGCGTCGACCTGGCGGTGGCGGTCTATGCCACGCAGCACGAGGGGCGCGAACTGGTCGGCTTCGGCATCGGGGCGATCCGCGAGAATGATCGCTGGGTGAAGATCGAGGATCTCGGCCCCGTCCGCCGCGGTGCGGCGCTGCGGATGACCGGCCCAGGCCGCGTCGAGCGCGAGGTCGTCACCTGGTATCGGATCGGCGGCGTGCTGACCGGCAGCGACAAGCGGGTGAAGCTGGAAACGCTCAAGACCAAGCTGCTCGGCGGCAACCAGGCGGGTGTCGCGGTGCTGCTCTCGGCCGAGCAGGGGAGCGACAAGGGCGCCCATGCGGCGATCCAGGATTTCCTGGCAGCGCTTGGTCCCGTGGAGAACCTCGCCGATCGCATGGCAGGGGGGCGCTGACTTCCCTCTTCCCGTCATCCCAGCGAAGGCAGGGATGACGAAGCAAGGGAGGCGGGCTAAGCCGGCACATATGAGGAATCTTCGCTGAATGTGCGGCATCGCCGGCCTTTACTATCCCGCGCTGGCCAAGCCGGTGGATCCCGCGCGCATCGTGCAGATGACCGATGCGCTGGTGCATCGCGGGCCCGACGGATCGGGCGTGTGGACCAGCGCGGGGGTGGGGCTGGGGCATCGGCGCCTCGCGATCATCGACCTGGAGGGCGGCATCCAGCCCATGGCCACGCCGGACCAGGGCGTGGTCGTCACCTACAATGGCGAGATCTATAATTTCCAGGAAGTGCGCGCCGAGCTGGAGGCCAAGGGCGCGCGCTTCGCCACCGACAGCGATACCGAGGTGCTGCTGCACGGCTGGCGCGCCTGGGGCCCCAGGATGCTCGAGCGGTTGAACGGCATGTTCGCCTTCGCGCTCTACGATGCCGGTGCGCAGAGCCTGTTCCTGGCGCGCGACCGGTTCGGCGTGAAGCCGCTCCATTATGCCGAGCTGTCGGACGGAGCGGTCGCCTTCGCCTCCGAGCTGAAGGGGCTGCTCGCGCATCCGCTGTTCCGGCGCACGCCGGATTTCAAGGCGGTCGAGGACTATCTGGGGCTCGGCTATGTGCCCGACGACGCCTCGATCCTGGCGGGGGTGCGCAAGCTGCCGGCGGGGCATTTCCTGCTGCTCGAGCGCGGCAAGCCGGTGCCGAAGCCGCAGCGCTGGTGGGACATCGACTTCTCGCGGCGCGCGAGCGGCAAGGTCCGCGACCTCGAGGCCGAGCTGATCGATCTGATGCGCGGCGCCGTGCGCGCGCGGATGATCGCGGACGTGCCGCTCGGCGCATTCCTCTCGGGCGGCGTCGACAGCTCGGCAGTGGTTGCGCTGATGGCCGAGGCGAGCAAGGCAGCGGTGAAGACCTGCACGATCGGCTTCGACGAGGCGGATCATGACGAGACGGCCTATGCGCGGATGGTCGCCGAGCGCTTCGCCACCGCGCATCGGACGCGCAAGGTGGCGGCGGACGACTTCGCCCTGATCGACACGCTGGTCGGCGCGTTCGACGAGCCCTTTGCCGATGCGTCGGCGCTGCCGACCTACCGGGTGTGCGAGCTGGCGCGCGAGAGCGTGACGGTGGCGCTGTCGGGCGATGGCGCGGACGAGGCGCTGGCCGGCTATCGCCGCTACCGGTTCTTCGCTGCCGAGGAGCGGATGCGCGGGCTGCTGCCGCAGGGCGTGCGCGAGAGCCTGTTCGGCACGCTCGGCCGGCTCTATCCCAAGGCGGACTGGGCGCCGCGCCCGTTCCGGGCGAAGACCACGCTGCTGGCGCTCGCGGAAGGGGGCGAGTTCGCTTATCCGAAGGCCGTGGGCGTCACCGGCCCAGCGCTGCGGAATACGCTCTACAGCGACGCGATGCGCAAGGCGCTGGCTGGGCATCGCGCCGAGCAGCGCTATGTCGACACGATGCGCCAGGCGCCGGCGCGAGATGGGCTCGACCGGGCGCAATATGCCGATATCCAGCATTGGCTGCCGGGGGACATCCTCACCAAGGTCGATCGCGCGAGCATGGCCGTGAGCCTGGAGGCGCGCGAGCCGCTGCTCGACTATCGGCTCGTCCAGTTCATGGCGACGCTGCCGCCGTCGCTGCGGATCCGGGCAGGGCAGGGCAAGTGGCTGATGAAGAAGGCACTGGAGCCCTATCTGCCCAAGGATGTGCTCTATCGGCCGAAGATGGGCTTCGTGACGCCGATCAGTGCCTGGTTCCGCAAGGCGCTGGCCGATGAGGCGGCCGCGCTGGGACGCTCCAGGCTGCTCGCCAGCACCGGCTGGTTCGACCTGCACGCGATCGAGAAGCTCGCAGCCGACCACAAGGCGGGACGGGCCGAGCATGGCCGGACCCTGTGGCAGCTGCTGATGCTGGAGCGCAGTATGACGCGGTTGTTCGGATAGCGCGGCACCCTGCAAATCCGCCGTCATCCTGAATTTGTGTGGCGATTGTCCTCTTCAGACAAATGTCCCTCTTTCGTCATCCCCGCGCAGGCGGGGATCCAGGGCCAAGGGCGGGCGCGTGCGGCAGATCCAGCCCTCTCCGGAGAGCGTTCGGGTGATGGCATCGATATCCCGTATCACCCTGGATCCCCGCCTGCGCGGGGATGACGGAGTTATGTGTGGAGCGGGTGCGGCACGTCCTGCCCTCTTCGGACGGCGTTCGCATGATGGCGCCGGTATCCCCTGCTACCCTGGATCCCCGTCTGCGCGGGGATGACGAAGGAAAATCAGATACTTGTTTGGGTTCTCAGTCTAGCGACCCAAGACCGCCATCCCCGCGCTCGCCGTCAGCGCCACCAGCGCCAGCGTGGAGAGCAGGAAGAACAGGAAGCGGATCGAGACCCTGTTGAAGGTCGCCTGCACCAGGCTGTGGGCGATACGCAGCAGCACATAGGCCCAGGCGAGCCACAAATTGGGGCCATCGCCCTGGCCGAGCAGCGCCAGCGTCAGCGCGACCGCGTAGAACAGCGTGGGCTGCTCGTGGAGGTGATTATAGTTGTGCGCCTTCCACTGGGCCTGGGCCGGCAGCACCTTGTCCGCATCGGCGCCGCGCGTGCCGACGAGCTTGCCCATATCGACGCCGGCCTTGCGCATCGCCGACAGACGCAGCGCCAGCATCCAGACCAGCATCGCCAGCGTCCAGGCGACCAGCGCCACGACCGGCGCGAGAATCTCACTATGCATTGCAGTCCCCTCCGCTGCGTCGTGGCGGAAAGGCTGCCAAAATCGGTTCGTAAATGCAACTAAATCGGGGCGAGCACGCCTTCGAGGAGCAGATGCGTGCCGCGGCGCAGCGCCGCCTCGTCCTGCGCGGGCCAGACCGCGTTGCGACAGAGCACGCCCATCACATGCGCCTGGACCAGCCAGCCCACCGCCGTCGCATCGGCATCGGCACGCGCCTTGCCGGTGGCGATCAGGCTGCGGGCCGCAGTTTCCACTGCATGGCGAAGGCGCTCGAGATTGGCGGTGTTGCGCTCGCGCAGGCCGCTGTCCCCGGCGCTGGCGGCGGTGACTTCGATGCCGAACCGGGCATGGGCCGGGGGCAGGGCGGGGGCGATCTGGCGCTCGAACACCGAATCGGCGAGTGCCGCGATGCTGCCGTCCTCGATCGGGCCGAGTTCGGCGGCGAGCATGTCGGTCACGGCGTGGATCAGCGCGTCCCGGCTCGGGAAGTGGCTGTAGAAGGCGCCCTTGCTGATTCCGGCCTGGGCGCACACGTCATCGACGGAAGTGGCGAGCAGCCCGCGCTCGAACAGACACTGCGCGGTCGCGTCCAATATGTGCATGCGCCGCTTGGCGGCGGTCGCTTCGGTCAGACGGGGCATTCATCTCTCACTGATGCGTCGGCCGTTGCACTGCAACCGGATTGATGCCGCGATGTTGCTGCCGCTTCAGCCGCGTTCGGCCAGGGCCTTGCGGAGCCCGCTCGCCATGTGCCGGGCCAAGGCGCGCTGCAGGGGCAGATAGTCCTCCGTATCGGTCGCCGCGGCGAACTGCCCCGACCACAGCAGGCGCCCGCCGTCGCTGTCGACGAGATTGACCACCACGACGGTCTGCCGGGGCGTCTGCCGCACGCTGACGCGCGCATGGAGATCGGCGCCGGCACTGCTGGCGGCGACGCTGTAGCCCTTGGGCAGCAGGGGGCTGACCTCGGCCACGAAGCTCTCGCGCAGACCCGCATTGAACTTGGGGAAGAGCACATATTCGCACAGGCCCTGGACCGGCTCGATGGCGATGCGGTGCCGAGGCGGGAAGACCGTGCCGTGCGCCCAGACGGCGCCGCTGGCGGCGAGGACGGCGAACAGGCCCCCCGCGATCGCGAGGCGGCCGGCACGGGGGGCGGGCCTGGCCGCGGGCGGGGCATCCGCGGTGCCGATGAAGCGATAGCCCGATCGCGGCCGGGTTCGGATATAGAGCGGGGCATCGGCTTCGTCGCCGAGCAGCGCCCGGATGCGGCGGATGCAGGTGTTGAGCGACGCGTCGCCGCCGGTGCCGGCGCGCGGCCAGAACCGATCGAGCAGCTCCCGCCGTCCGACCGTCCGTCCGCCATTGTCGATCAGATAGGCCAGCACCTCCACCACCTGCGGCGGCGCATCGAGCTGCGCGTCTCCCCGGAAGATCTGCAGCGCGGCAGGATCGAGACGGAAATCGTCGAAGCGAAGCATCACATCGTCCACCAACAAGCGCCAAGGCGCGGCCGATCGCCGAATGTCAGACCAGGTCACGAGATGTCATTCGGCGCTTTCGACCGGACGCGATAGCCGATTCCCGTTCGACACGCACCACGCAAGGAAATCGCTCCGTGCCATCACAAGATCATCTCCTTCTGTCCGACCGGCGCCATGTCCTGGGCCTCGGCCTGGCAGGCGTGGCGGCGCCGGCGATGCGCATGCCGGGCGCACGCGCGTTCGCGGGGGAGTCGATAGCGACGCAGCTGGACGCGCTGCTCGATGCTACGGCATCGGCCTATGGCACGGTCGGCTATTCCGTCGCCGTGCTGCGGCGGGGCAGGCTCGTCCATCTCCGCCACGCGGGACTGGCGGATCGCGACACCGGCGCACCGATCACGGACCGGTCCGTCTATCCCATCTTCTCGGTGTCGAAGCTATTCCTGGTCGTCGAATTGCTCAAGGCTGCCCGGCGCGGAGTGCTCGATCCGTCGATGTCGCTAGGCAGGATCCGGGACGGGCTGCCCGACGCGTGGCGCCGGATCACGCTCGCCCAGGCGCTTGCCCATGTCTCGGGATTGCCGGACTATATTCCGGACTTCGTCGCGCCGACCGAGGAAGG
Organism: Sphingomonas sp. 1F27F7B; assembly: GCF_005503355.1. Lineage (GTDB taxonomy): Bacteria > Pseudomonadota > Alphaproteobacteria > Sphingomonadales > Sphingomonadaceae > Sphingomonas. The sequence continues at coordinate 216,098 of NZ_SCMK01000003.1, read as the reverse complement.
GGCGCTCGCCGCCATCCGCGACAAGCCGCTGCGCTTCGCGACCGGGACGCGGAACGACTATAACCAGACCAACATGCTGTTCGCGCGCCAGGCGCTGGAGCAGGCGGCGGGCGCGCCGCTGACCGTGCTGGCCGCCAGCCAGTTCCGCGCGGCCGGGCTGCGCCACACCGGCTATCATACCGGCTATCCGCGCGGCGCAGTGCGGTTGCCGGGGCTGGTATCGAGCTATCGGCCGGTTCCAGGGCGCGACGGACCGCCGGCTCCATTCGCGCTGCCGTCCATGCCGGCCTATACGTTCGGCTCGACGGGGGTCTTCACGACGATGGCCGACATGGTGAGGTGGAGCCAGGCGCTGCTGCGCGGCGACCTGCTGCCGCTCGAAACCCTGCGCGCCTCCTGGGCGCCGTTCGCGATGCCGTCCGGCGCGGCGGCATGGCACACGCATGGCTGGGAATATTATCGGCACGGCGACGTCACCATCGTCGGCCATGGCGGCGATGTCCGGCTGGTCTGGCGGCACTTCTTCCGGGCGGCGGATCCGGACGATTGCGCGACTGCGATCTATTTCGACAATGGCGGGCGATCGACTTTCGACCGGCACCGGCTGGTGACCTTGCTGGCCGATCTGGTGATGCCGGGCGCGGCGCGCGCGACCGAGCTGCGGGAGGAAGCGCTGTTCCGCGGGCTCGCTTCGGGGCGCTGGGATGCGGCGATCGCCGGGTTGAAGGCGACGACGCCTCCGCAACTCGTCGAGGAAATCGTGAATCGCGTCGGCTATGATGCGATGCAGATCCTCGATGCCGAAACCGCGCTTCCGCCGTTCGAATGGAATGTGCGCGAATTTTCCCGCTCGCCGAACGCGCATGACAGCCTGGGCGAAGCCTATCGCGCGACCGGGCGGATCGACGCGGCGCGTGCGAGCTATGCGCGTGCCCTGGCGCTCGATCCCGGCAATGCCCGAATCAAGGCGATCGTCGGGGATCTCGCCCCGCCGTCCGCCGCCAAATGACATGGTTCAATCTTCGAGGAGCATGACGATGCGTTTCTTCCCGGGCCTTGCGACGTGCGCGGCGATCCTCCTGGCCCAGCCGGCAATGGCCGACCCGACCGATGTGGAAGTCCGCGTAATCGCGCGCGGCGCCAAGTTCCTCGGCGGTTATGCCGCGCCCGTCCTGATCGTCATGACCGACGCGGATACCGGCGAGACCCTCGCCAGGGGAACGACTTCGGGCACCACCGGCGACACGCAGCGGATCATGGGCGGCGAGAAGGGCGCCGCGAAGTCCGATGCAGGCTCGGCGGTGTTCCGGACGAGGCTGGACATCGATCGCCCGCGCCGAGTGACGTTGCAGGTGACCGGCCCGCTCAGCCAGCCCCAGGCGACCACGACCGCCACAAGCACCCAATGGGTCCTGCCGGGCCGCCACCTGACCGCGGGGGACGGATGGCTGATGGAGCTGCCCGGGCTGATCGTCGATATCGCCGATCCCATCGCCTATCGGTGGGTCGGCAAGGGCGAGACGGTGCAGCTTCGCGTGGGCGTGACCATGTTGTGCGGCTGCACGATCTCGGAAGGCGGCCCCTGGCGGGCGGGCGATACGGAGGTCGAGGCGCATGTGACCGTCAACGGCGTGGCCTCCCAGCCCGTGACGCTGCGGTTCGATGCCAAGTCGGGCACCTATGGCGCGGCGGTTCCGGCCACGGTCTCCGGCCTCTACGAAGTGGAGGTCCGCGCCTGGATGGCGCCGACCAACAATGCGGGCGTGGCGCGCACTGCCTTCTTCGTTCGCTAGGCGGGGCCGGCAAGGAAAGGGCGGCCGGGGATGTCCCCGACCGCCCTGTTTCGCAGCGATCGCGAGGGATCAGGCGAAGAGCTTCGCCCAGCCGCGCTTGACGCGCTCGCGCCAATGGCCGCGGTGATAGGCGTCCGACGCCAGCAGCGGCATGACCGAGCCCGCTTCGGCGAACACCATCTGCTCGATGCCGGTGTTGACCTTGCCCCAGCTCGCCGCCTCCTGGAGAGTCGAGGACGAGCAGGCGCCGTCGCGCACGTCGGCGACGGTGATCTGCACAGCGTATTTGTGCACTTCCACGTCCTCATGGCCGAGGATCTCGGCGCAGACGACGGTGTCCTGGATGAAGTTCTTCGGCACGCCGCCGCCGATCATCAGCAGGCCGGTGGTGCCCGCCTGGATCTTGATCTCGGTGAGCTCGCGGAAGTCGGCGATGGCGTCGAGCACCATGTACGGACGGCCTTCCTTGGCCGCGTCCACCTGGTGCTTGACCAGGCCGAAGCCGGCCGACGAGTCGACGAACGCCGGGCAGAAGATCGGCACGTCATGCTCATAGGCGAGCTTGACCAGGCTGTTGTCCTTCTTGCCGTGCTCGACGAGATACTTGCCCATCTCGCGGATGAAGGCGCGCGACGAATAGGGCTTGGGCTCGAGCGATTCCGCGATCTTGTTGATCGTGTGGTCGCAGTCCTGGAGCTGCTCCTCGTCGATATAGGTGTCGTAGATGCGGTCGATGTAGAGCGAGCGCAGCGTGTCGTCGTCGGGGATCTCGAGCGCCTGATAGTGCTTGTGGCCGAGGCCCTCGAAGAAATCCATGTCGACGATGGTGGCGCCGGTGGCGACGATCACGTCGACCATGTTGTTGCGCACCAGCTCGGCATAGAGGTCCATGCAGCCGCCGGCCGAGGTCGAGCCGGCGATCACCAGGACGACGGTGCAGTCCTTGTCGGCCAGCATCTCGTTGTAGATCTTGGTGGCGCGGCCGAGGTCGCGGCTGGTGAAGCTCATATCGGCCATCGCGTCGACGATCGGGCGCGCGTCGAACGACTTGATGTCGATGTGCTTGACCTGCTTCGACAGCAGCTCCGCCTTGCGGGTGTCGTTGATCGGGGCGTTGGCCGCCGCGGTCTTGGTGAGGGTGTCGGTCATGGGATCTCCCATATTCTTGCCATGCCGCCGTCATTCAAAGGGGACGCGGTAACCCGATATTCGGGGCACTTAGACCCCAAAGACATATCCGTCATCCCCGCGAAGGCGGGGATCCAGAGCCAAGCAATTCCTCGCCTGTGTCTCTGGATCCCCGTCTTCACGGGAATGACGGTTTAAAGCGTTGTGACGTTACAGCTTCACGACGTTCGAGTGGAGCGGCCGTTCCGCTTGCGGCAGGTAGAGCGACGCCATCGGCTCGTCGTCGATCACGACGATCTCGTCCGAGCCGAAGCCGTTGAACGCAGTGCGCATCGCCGAGCCATAGGCGCCGAGCATGCCGATCTCGATATAGTCCCCGGCATGTACGTCCGCCGGAAGGTCGAACGGGCCGGTCATGTGGTCGAGGTCGTCGCAGGTCGGGCCGTAGAAGCTGAACGCCACGTCGCGGGCATTCGACTCCGGCTCGCGCAGGAGGCGGACCGGGAAGCGCCAGCCGATATGCGCCGCATCGAACAACGCGCCATAGGCGCCGTCGTTGATGTAGAGCTCGTCGCCGCGGCGCTTCTCGACGCGCACGATGATCGAGCTGTATTCGGCGCACAGCGCACGGCCCGGCTCGGCCCAGAGCTCGGCCGAATAGGAGACCGGCAGGCTCTCGAACGCGCGGTGGATCGTCTCGAAATAGAGTTCGAGCGGCGGAGGCTCCATGCCCGGATAGGTCGAGGGGAAGCCGCCGCCGACGTCGATCACGTCCACGGTCACGCCGGCCTCGACGATCGCCACGCGCACGCGCTCCATCGCGTTGGAGTACGCATCCGGCGACATCGCCTGCGAGCCGACATGGAAGCAGATGCCGAGCGCATCCGCCACCTGGCGGGCCGCCATCAGCAGCTCCTTCGATTCACCCGGGCCGACGCCGAACTTCGACGCGAGGCTGAGCTTCGAATGATCCGACGAGACGCGCATGCGGACGCACAGCGTCAGGTCGCTCGCGCCCTTGGTGGCCGCGACGATCTTCTCCAGCTCCTCGATCGAATCGAGGCTGAAGGTGCGGACGCCATGCGTGAAATACGCCTCGGCGATCGCTTCTTCGGCCTTGACCGGGTGCATGAAGCAAAGCGTCGCTTCCGGCAGGGTGCGGGAAACGAGGCGCACCTCGGCGATCGACGCCACGTCGTAATGCGTGATGCCGTTATCCCAGAGGACCTGCAGCAGCTCGGGGCTCGGATTGGCCTTCACCGCATACATGGACCGGCCCGGGAACTTCTCCACGAAGAAACGGGCGGCCCGTGCCGCGGCGTGCGGACGGACGAGCGTGACCGGCTGAACCGGACGAGCCTTCACGATGTCGGCAATGCGGACATTGCCGGTGGGGACGGTCGCTAACCCCAGCGCGCTATGATGCTTGTGCAACTCAAGGGACCTCCAAGTGCCTTACGGCGATCGTTGACAAAAGCTGCCTTGCGGTTGGAAGTCCCATGGGGCAGCGGAAGGCGGCACATAAGGACGTTGGATCGGGGTGTAAAGTGATTCGAGACCGGGAATTTCATGGCAGGGGTGAATTGTGACAATTGTGCGACAACCGACGCGCGCGGGCGTTCGCGACGCCGCCTCCAAGGTCGCGGAGATCCTGCCGCAAACCCCTTTGTTCGTTCAGGAAATTCGCGGGGTGCCGGTGTGCTTCAAGGCTGAGTGCCTTCAGCCGATCGGTGCGTTCAAGATTCGCGGCGCCTGGCATCGGCTCACTGCGCTGGACGATCCGGCCCGCGAGCGGGGCGTGGTCGCCTTCTCATCGGGCAATCATGCGCAGGGAGTCGCCTGGGCGGCGCGCAAGCTGGGCATCCCGGCGGTGATCGTGATGCCCGCCGACGCGCCCAAGGTGAAGCGCGACGCCACGCTCGCGACGGGCGCCGAGATCGTCTCCTATGACCGGATGACCGAGAGCCGCGAGAAGATCGCCGCGCATCTCGCCCATGCCCGCGGCGCGACGCTGGTGCCGAGCTTCGACGATCCCTGGATCATCGAGGGGCAGGGAAGCGCCGGGATCGAGGCGATGACGCAGATCGTCGAGGCCCGGCTGCCCGACTTCACGAACGTGCTGGTGCCCTGCGGCGGCGGCGGGCTGTCGGCGGGCCTGGCGCTGGCGCTGCCCGATGCCGAGATCGTCACTGTCGAGCCCGAGGGCTGGGACGACATGCGCCGCAGCCTCGACGCGGGGTGGATCGAGCCGGTGGGGGAGAATCCGCCGCCCACGGCATGCGATGCGCTGCAGACCATGCGCGTCTCGCCGCTTACCTTCGACGTGCTGTCGCGGCGAGGCGCGACCGGGCTGGCAGTGAGCGAGGCGGAAGTGCGCGCGGCGCAGCGCTGGGCGGCGGCGAAACTGCGCGTGGTGGTGGAGCCGGGCGGCGCGGTGGCGCTGGCGGCGCTGCTCGCCGGCAAGCTGGACGTGAAGCCGGGCTTGCTCGTGATCCTTTCCGGGGGCAATGCCGATCCCGATGCCTATGCCCAAGTCCTTGCCGGGAAAGACTGACCCGGTGGCCACCCGCCTCGGCGCCGTGATCGCGAACGTCATGAGCGTCGGCGCGCGTGCGCTCGGTTACTTCCTCTGGGGCGTGCTGCGCATCGCCTATCGCGGCGACCCCCGGATGATCGCGCTGTTCGGCGGCGTGATCGGGGGAAGCGCGCTGCTCGCCTGGCTGATCGCCCGCTGATGCCCGATCCCGGCCTCGAGCCGCTCTGGCTGAGCATCGCGGTGATTGCCATGGCCGCGCTCGTTTGGGGCGGGTGGAAGCAGTTCCGCGTGGACCGGACCAAGGCGATCCTGATGTGGGTCTGCGCCGTCGTGATCCTCGGCAATCTGCTGATCCTGCGGATCTGAGTTCCGCGCCGCTTCGTCCCGGGGTTGCCGCGCGCTCCCGTTACATATGGTTACACAAGAGCGTTGGACGCCCCTGGGCCGATTTCCTATCCTGCGCGCATTCGCCCGATGAGGTGTGTGATGCGCAAGTCATTGATCCTGCTGCCGTTGCTTCTCGCCACAGTGCCCGCGTTCGGGCAATCGGCGCCGGCCCGCGAAATCGCCTATGGCGCGGCGCAATTGCAGAAACTCGATTTCTACAGGGGGGCGGGGGATGCGGCGCCGCTGGTGGTGTTCGTCCATGGCGGCGGCTGGAAGCGGGGCGACAAGGGCAATGCGACCGGCGCGGCCAAGATCGCCCATTTCACCGGGCGCGGCTTCGCCTTTGCCAGCGTCAACTATCGGCTCGTGCCGGGCGCGACCGTGGAGCAGCAGGCGCAGGACGTCGCCGATTCGCTGGCCTATCTGGCTCGGCATGCCCGCGCGCTGGGCGTGGATCCCGGCAAGATCGTGGTGATGGGGCATAGCGCCGGCGCGCATCTGGCCGCGCTGGTCGCGACCGATCCCGCCTATCTCAGAAAGGCGGGGTGGGGTCTCGACAAGCTCGCCGGGGTCGTGCTGCTCGATGGCGCCGCCTATGACGTGCCGGTGCAGATGGCGGATGGTCCGCGGATCATGGGCGGCACCTATGATGCCGCATTCGGCCGCGATCCCGCCCGCCAGCGCAGGCTCTCGCCGACCTTGCAGGCCGCCGCGCCCAATGCCCGGGACTTCCTGATCCTGCACGTGGAGCGCGCCGACAGCAGCCGCCAGTCCGAAGCGCTGGGGCGTGCGCTTGCGGCGGCAGGAGCGCGGGTGACGGTACAGGGCTTTGCCGGCCGGGGACTGCGCGGCCATATGGAGATCAACCGCGAGCTGGGCGACCCCGGCTATCCCGCGACCGCCGTGGTGGATCGCTGGATCGACGGCGTGCTGGCGCGCTGAGCATTGGCGTAGGAGGCGCGAGCCCCTAGATGAGCGGCATGTCGCTTCTCGCCGAACTCCATTACGACGCGTCCGATTTCGACGTGATCCGTCCGGGCACCCATGTCGTCTGCGCCGTCAGCGGCGAGCCGATCCCGCTCGACCAGCTCAAATATTGGAGCGCCGAATTCCAGGAAGCCTATCGCGGCGCGGCCGAGGCGACTGCGGCGATCCTGGCGGGTGGGGCGAAGAATCTCAGGAAGGATTGAGCAGCCGCAGCGCGAGAGCGGCAATCTCGTCATGCCAGGCGAGCCGATCACGCCAATGCCCAGGGATCGCCGAAGCGCCGTAGAGCGCTCCCGCGAGCTGGCCCGTGATCGCCGCAACCGTATCGGCGTCATCACCCAGATTGGCGGCGAGCAGCACCGCGGCTTCGAAGCTCCCGGTCTCGCCGACGCACCATAGGGCCGCCTCCAGGCTATCGACTACATAGCCGCTCGACGAGATGTCGCCGCGTGCCTTGCCGCGCCATTCGCCGGCAAGGATGCCGATGATCCTCGACGGCCCTTCAAAGGGCATCGGCGCAAGCACCGCCTCGCGCGACGCGCCCAGGATAGCGCGGGCAGTGAGCAGCGCATAAGCTGCGCAGGCAGCTTGGCATTCCTCGGCGGCATGGGTGAGGCGGCTTTGCGCGCGGGCTGTCTCCGCGACCAAGTCCGCGCCGCGAGGGGCCGCCCAGATCGCCACGGGCGACAGCCGCATCAGCGATCCGTTGCCGGCGCTCAGCGGATTGGTGGAGCCGGCAAAGGGGTCGCCGTCCTCCTCGAAGCGGGTGAGCGCGCCGCGTGTCGCGATGCCGATGTCGAAGCAGGTGCCGGTGCAGCTGTACACGCCCCGCCGAAACCAGTTGACGAACCGGCTCATGCAGTCGTGTGGGTCGAAGCGGCCGCACTCGGCAAGGCTGGTGGCCAGTGCCACTGCCATCGCGGTGTCGTCTGTCCATTGGCCCGCGCGCAGGTTGAACGGGCCGCCGCCGATCATGTCGGTGAGCGGCGGCCGGCTATCGCGGGGGCTGAATTCGAGCGTGGTGCCGATAGCGTCGCCGACCGCGAGACCGAGCAATGCGCCGGCCGCGCGATCCGCGATCATCGTGGTCGGCACATCGTCTCAGCGGATCGGCGAGTTGGGGTCGAGCCGCATGTCGAGATAGCGGTCGACGCTCTTCATCAGGTCGTCCATCTCGTGCTCGAAGAAGTGGTTCGCGCCCGGGATGGTGTCGTGATGGATGGTGATGTGCTTCTGCGTGCGCAGCTTGTCGACCAGCTTCTGCACCGCGCTCGGCGTCACCACCTCGTCATTCTCGCCCTGGATGATGATGCCCGAGGAAGGGCAGGGGGCGAGGAAGGTGAAGTCGAACATGTTCGCCGGCGGGGCGATCGAGATGAAGCCGCGGATCTCCGGACGGCGCATCAGCAGCTGCATGCCGATCCAGGCGCCGAAGCCGAAGCCGGCGACCCAGGTGCTGCTCGCCTCCGGATGGAAGCTCTGCACCCAGTCGAGCGCGCTCGCGGCGTCGGACAGTTCGCCGATGCCGTTGTCGAACGTTCCCTGGCTCTTGCCGACGCCGCGGAAATTGAAGCGTAGCGTCGCGAAGCCGCGACGCTGGAAGGTCTTGTAGACTTCCTGCACGATGCGGTTGTTCATCGTGCCGCCCGCATTGGGATGCGGGTGGAGGATCATGGCGACCGGCGCGCGCGGCTTGGGAGCGGGGGCGAAACGGCCTTCGAGGCGCCCTTCGGGGCCGGGGAAGATGACTTCGGGCAAGGCAGACCTGCTTTGAATTGGAGGCGCGCGGTGGAGCGCGGTGAGTTGGGCGCTATATAGGCAGCGCGCCCCTTTACGCAATTATTACGAGAGCAACTTGGCCGACCGCATCTATCTCGATCATGCCGCCACCACTCCGATGCTGCCCGAAGCGCTGGCGGCGGTGGAGGCGGGCATGCGGCACTGGGCCAATCCCAGCTCGCCCCACGCCGAGGGGCGCGCCGCCCGCGCCGCGCTGGAGAAGGCGCGCGTCGAAGTCGCCGCCGCCTATGGCTGGGCGCATGAATTGATCTTCACCAGCGGTGCCAGCGAATCGCTGCACATGGCGCTCGGCCGCTCGATGGCGCCGCGCCGGCTGATCAGCGCGGTCGAGCATGATTCGGTGCTGCGCCATTCGGAGGGGGCGCAGGTGCTGCCGGTCGACCGGGACGGGATACTGGATCTCGACGCGCTGCGCGCCGCGCTGGTGGCGGGGCCGCGTGCGCTCGTCGGCGTGCAATGGGCGAACAGCGAGACCGGCGTGCGCCAGCCGATCGCCGAGATCGCGGATATCGTGCACGCGGCCGACGCCATCCTGCTGGTCGATGCCGCGCAGATGCCTGCACGTGCCGACGAGGCAGTGCTGCGCCATGCCGATCTCGTCGCGGTCTCGGCGCACAAGCGCGGCGGGCCGCCGGGGATCGGCGCGCTGCTGGTCCGCGACTTCGGCGTGCTGCTGCCGATGGGCGGGCAGGAAAGGGGCTATCGCGCGGGGACCGAGAACCTCCCCGGCGCGCTCGGCTATGCTGCCGCCGTTACGGCGCCCGAGAATCTGGCGCGCATGGCCGCGTTGCGGGTGCGGCTGGAAAGGGCGATCGTGGAAGAGGGGGGCGAGGTCATAGGCTCGACCCGGCCGCGCAGCCCCCTGATCGGGGCGTATCGCATGCCGGGCACCTCCTCCGCTGCGCAGCTGATCCGCTTCGACCTGGCCGGCTTCGCGGTCTCGGCGGGCAGCGCCTGTTCCTCGGGCAGCATGCGGCCGAGCCACGTCCTCACTGCGATGGGCTGGGAGGAGCCGGCCTTGCGCGAAGTGGTGCGGGTGAGTTTCGGGCGCGGTACCACCGAAGCGGAGGTGGATGCCTTCACGACGCTCTGGCGTCAGATCGCGATCGAGGCCAGAACCAGAGCCGCATGACTTATCTCGACTATCAGGCGACCACACCGCTCGCGCCCGAAGCGCTGGCCGCGATGCTGCCCTTGCTGGAAGGCAATTTCGCCAATCCGCATTCCACCCATGCCCAGGGTCGCGCGGCAAGGGCGGCAGTGGAAGTGGCGCGCGACGATGTCGCCGCGTTGTTCCCCCCGGGCGGCACGGTGAGCTTCACCGGCGGCGCGACCGAGGCGCTCAACTGGGCGATCAAGGGCGCGAGCGGCGGGATCGTGACGATCGCGACCGAACATGCCGCGGTGCTCGACACGGTCGAGGCGGAGCGGCGCCGGGGCAGGGAAGCGGTGGTGCTGCCGGTCGGTCCCGAAGGGCTGGTCGATCTCGCTGCCGCGCGGGCCGCGATCCGGCCGGGAATCGGCCTGGTCGCGGCGATGCTGGTCAACAACGAGATCGGCGTGATCCAGCCGATCGAGGAGCTGGCGCATCTCGCCCATGCCGCGGGCGCGCTGTTCCTGTGCGATGCGGTGCAGGGCTATGGCCGGGTGCGCATGCCGGACGGCTGCGATCTGATCGCGGTCTCGGCGCACAAGATCCACGGGCCCAAGGGCGTGGGCGCCTTGTGGATCCGCGACGGCGTGGCGCTGGCGCCGCTGCTGCACGGCGGCGGGCAGGAACCGGCGGGGCGCTCGGGCACGCTCTCGCCGGCGCTGTGCGCGGGGTTCGGCGCGGCCGCCAGGCTCGCCAAGCAGCGTTTCGGCGTCGACCATGCCCATGCCGAGCAGCTGTTCCGCGCCGCGCTTGCGCGCGTTCCGGGCGACTGGGTGCTCAACGGCGCACAGGCCGATCGCTATCCGGGCAATCTCAATCTGCGCCATGACGGGCTCGACGTCGCCCGGCTGATGTCGGACCTGCGTGACATCGCCTTCTCCGCGGGCTCGGCCTGCGCGAGCGGATCGGGGCGGCCCAGTCATGTGCTGCGGGCTCTGGGACTGAGCGACGCCCAGGCGCGTGCGAGCATCCGCATCGGCTTCGGCCGCTACACCACCGAGGACGCGCTGCTCCATGCGATCGACCGGATCGTCGCTGCTGCCCGGCGGCAGAGCCGCGCCGCATGATCCGCGTCACCTTTGTCAGCGCGGACGGGCGCGACCGGCATGAAGTGGAGGCCGAGGCGGGCCTGCGCCTGCTCGAAGTGGCGCAGAATGACGGCCAGCCGCTGGAGGGCACCTGCGAGGGGCAGATGGCCTGCTCGACCTGCCATGTGATCGTCGATCCCGAGCATTTCGCCCGGCTGCCCCGCGCGGCAGAGGAAGAGGAGGACATGCTCGACCTGGCGGTGGGAGCGGTGCGCACCAGCCGGCTCGCCTGCCAGATCCTGCTTACGCCGGAGCTGGACGGGCTGGTGGTGCGCATGCCGGCCGGCCACCGCGACATGCAGGGGCGCTGACGCACCCTGCGAGCGGATTTCGGATGACTTCTTGCTGAGCGATCCGTTCAGCCTGTCGAAATCGGTTCAATTTCAGGATGGAGCATGGAACCGAAACGATCTTTCCGGTTTCCGACATGGGGGGTTCTTTCCCCCGCAAGCAGGAGAGAGAAGATATGAAATTGCTTCCGATCCTCGCGGCCGCTGCGGCTGCGACGCTCGCCATTCCGGCCGCCAACGCTGCTGCCGCTCCGGCGGCACCGGCGATCGCCGGCAAGGCGGACATCCAGCATCACCGGCCAAACCATCGCAAGCGGCCCCAGTGGCGCACGGTGTGCAAGACCAAGTGGCACCATGGCCATCGCCAGCGCGTGTGCCGCAAGGTGCGCGTCCACCGCTAAGGGTTCCGGGCGGGGGCGCATCTGCGTTCCCGCCCTTGCCTAACCGCCTGACTTTGCCCATATGCGCCGCGGGAGTCGGGCGGACGCAGTCGTCGCCAACCTGGTCAGATCCGGAAGGAAGCAGCCACAACGATTTCGCTGCGGGTCGTTCCGGCTCCCACCGCATCCTCAAATCGACGAAGCTTGCAGGCGCGCGTTGGCGTAGCGCCGGAGAGCGGCTAGCCTTGCCTGCAACCGAATGATTGCAAGGGAGTGCGCCGGATGGATGGGCTGGGCCATGTCTCCTTCACCACGCCCGAGCCCAACATGCTGATCATGGGGCTGAGCAAGGCGGGCACGCCCGGCACGACGCGAATCCAAACCGTGGCGCCGGACCGCGATACCGAGACGGAGACGCACGTCTATCTCGCCCCGACGGCCGGCCCGGCGTGCGGTGACGTGGCGGCGCATCCGCTAGCCGAAGCCCGGGGCTGGTCCATCGGCTTGGACGCGGCGACGAGAACACGCTAGGAACGCAGACGATGTCCGATTCCCTGCTTGGCCTCGACGAACCCCCACAGCCGCGCGACCCGAATGCGTCCGGGGCCTATCGCGTGCTGGCGCGCAAATATCGGCCGCAGACCTTTTCCGAACTGATCGGCCAGGACGCGATGGTCACCACGCTCGGCAACGCGATCAAGCGCGACCGGCTGGCGCACGCCTTCCTGCTCACCGGCGTCCGCGGCGTGGGCAAGACATCGACCGCGCGGCTGATCGCCAAGGCGCTGAACTGCATCGGGCCGGACGGGCAGGGCGGGCCGACGATCGATCCCTGCGGCGTCTGCGAGCCGTGCCGCGCGATTGCCGAGGGCCGCCATATCGACGTGATCGAAATGGACGCCGCATCGCATACCGGCGTCGACGACGTACGCGAGATCATCGAGGCGTCGCGCTATTCGGCCGTGTCGGCGCGGTACAAGATCTACATCATCGACGAAGTCCACATGCTCTCGAAAAGCGCGTTCAACGCGCTGCTGAAGACGCTGGAGGAACCGCCGGCGCATGTGAAATTCCTGTTCGCCACGACCGAAGTGAACAAGGTGCCGGTGACGGTGCTGTCGCGCTGCCAGCGCTTCGACCTGCGCCGCATCCCGGCCGAACTGCTCGCCGAGCATTTCGCCAGGGTGACCCAGGCCGAAGGCTTCGAGGCTGAACCAGAGGCGCTGGCGCTGATCGCCCGTGCAGCCGAGGGATCGGCGCGCGACGGCCTGTCGATCCTCGACCAGGCGATCGCCCATGCGGGGCTCGAAGGCGAGGGCGTGAAAGCCGAGGCGGTGCGGCAGATGCTGGGCCTGTCGGACCGCGGCGCGATCCGCACCTTGTTCGGGTTGCTGCTGGAGGGGGACGCGCCCGGCGCGCTGGCCTCGCTCCGGGGGCAGTACGACCTTGGCGTAGATCCGCAGGCGGTACTGCGTACGCTGCTGGAGACGGTGCATGCCGTCACGCTCGCCAAGCTCGGGACCGACGCCAATGCGGGCCAGTCGGCGGAGGAGCTGAAGGCGCTCGAGCGCTGGGCGGCGGGGCTGGGCTTTCCTGCGCTCCATCGGCTGTGGCAGCTGGTGCTGCGCGGGCATGACGAAGTGGCGAAGGCGATATTGCCGATCGAGGCAGCGGAGATGGCGCTGCTGCGCGTCGTCCACGCGTCGCAGCTGCCCGATCCGGGCGAGCTGGCGCGCCAGATCGCCAGTGGCAGCGTCGCCATTTCGGGCGGGGCGGCACCCGCGGCTCCGGGGGCGAGCGGTTCGGCCATGCCCACCAGCCTGGGCCAGCTCGCCGACTATCTCGAGGAGAAGCGCCGTTTCCAGCTCGCCACCCAGGTGCGCGACTATCTGCGCCCGGTGCGCTTCGAAGGCACCGAGGTCGAGTTCGCCGCCGCGCGGCCGCTGCCCTATGATTTCATCAAGGAGCTGGGGGCCGCGCTCAAGGAGCTGACCGGCACCAACTGGAAGCTCCTGTGCGTCGACGTGCCGGCCCAGGCGATGACGCTGCGCGAGGAGCAGGCGGCGAACGAGCAGGCCGAGCGCGACGCGGTGCTCGCCTCCCCGATGGTCGCCGCCGCGATGGAAGCCTTTCCCGATGCCGAGCTGATCGGCTGGAGCAAGACCGGAAGTTAGGAAGTACAGATGAAGAGTCTCGAAGAAATCATGGCCATGGCGCAGAACGTCCAGGCCGAGCTGACCAAGGCGCAGGCCGATCTCGACAAGATCGAGGTGGAAGGCGCGTCGGGCGGCGGGCTGGTCACGGTCCAGGCTTCGGCCAAGGGACGGATCATCGGCATCCAGATCGACGATTCGCTGCTCAACCCGGCCGAGAAGGGCATGCTCGAGGATCTGCTCGCAGCCGCGTTCAACGATGCCCGCGCCAAGGCGGACGCCGCTTCGCAGGAAGCGATGTCGAAGATGACGAGCGGCTTGCCGCTGCCGCCGGGGTTCAAGTTGCCCTTCTGATTTTCGGAACCATTACAACGCCTTCTCGGTTGCTGACGGGCAAGTTCGAGGAGAAGTACAATGGTCGAGCCTGTCACCGGGCGTAGCGATGGCGTAGCCGCCAAGCGCCGCGGCGGCGGTGCCGGCCTGTTGATCGGGCTGGCGCTGCTGGTCGCGGTGGTGATCGGCGCCATCTATCTGTTCAACCAGGATAGTCGCGAGGATGCGAGGACCGACGCAGTCGGCGCTGCCGCCGACAAGGTGGGCGATACGGCCAAGGATGTCGGCGGTGCGGCGAAGAGCGCCGCCAACAGGATCCGGTAAGGCTCAGGCCAGCTTCAAGGCGATCGGCAGCACATGGTCGCGCGTCATCGGCGCGAGCGGGAGTTCGCCGGCCTGGGCGATTTCCACCCAGCGCGCTTCCTCGATCTCCGCGGCGATCGCGGGATCATGCACCATGGTCAGGTGGAACAGCTCCGCTTCCACGATGCGGCCGGGTTCGTTGGCGGCGGGCGCCTGGAAGCGGCCGAGCCAGGGCGCATCGGCGATTTCGAGGCCGATCTCTTCGGCCAGTTCGCGGCGGAGCGCGTCGAGCGGCGCTTCGCCCGGTTCGATCTTGCCGCCGGCCTGCATATAGGCCCGGCTGCCGGCCTTGCGGACGAGCAGCATCCGGCCGGCACCGTCATCGATCAGCGCGGCGGCGATGCGGATCGGCTCCATCAGCGCAGGCAGCTGTCCAGCCCGTCGCCGCGCACCGTGCCGATGCGCGCGCTGATCGCGTTGCCGTAGCGCCGGGTGAAGCCGCGCGGATCGATGCCGGCGCGCTTCTTGGGCAGCGGCAGCACCGCGGCGATCTGTGCGGCCTCGCGTGGGCTCAGGCGCGAGGCGTCGTGCTTGAAATAGCGCATCGCGCCGGCATTCACGCCATAGGTGCCGATCCCGGTCTCCGCGACGTTCAGATAGACTTCCATGATCCGCCGCTTGCCCCAGATATTCTCGATCAGAACCGTGAAATAGGCCTCCAGCGCCTTGCGGGCATAGCCGCCGCCCTGGAACAGGAAGACGTTCTTCGCGGTCTGCTGGCTGATCGTCGAGCCGCCGCGGATGCGGCCGCCTTTCTGATTGCGCGCATAGGCCTGCTCGATCGCAGTGAAATCAAAGCCGTCATGCGTGCAGAAGCGCGCATCCTCGGCGGCGATCGCGGCGCGGGGCATGTTCGGATCGATCCGGTCCAGCGACATCCAGCGCTTGGTGGCGCCATGGCCGCCGATGATGTCGCCGATCTGCGTCCAGGTGATCGGCGGCGGCACGAACTTGTAGATCGCCACCATGCCGATCGAGACGGCCAGGAAGGCGAGGACGGCCTTCAGGATCCAGAACAGGATCCGGCGCAGCAACGGCTTGCGCGGTCTGGCCGCGCGTTCCATCCGCCTGGGCGAAGGCCGCAGAGGCGCTTCGGTCCGCGATGCGAAGGGATCGGGTTCCTCGCCGAGCGGCTTGAGATCCGGCATCGGTGCGGTCCCGAGTTCGGGCTGCCGCGCCGTCGTCGCGCGCGGAGTCCAGTCGCGCGGACGGGACGCAGAATCGGAAGGCGCCGGCGGGATGCCCGCCGGCGCTTCCGGGACATGCGGAGGCCCCGCATCGTTGCGATCATCGTCCGCCATGCGCAGGCGTCAGGCGGGGAGGAGGCGCTTCTCGCCGGCGATGCGCATCATTGCCTTTTGCAGCTTCTCGAACGCGCGCACCTCGATCTGGCGGACGCGCTCGCGGCTGACGTCATAGACCTGCGAGAGTTCCTCGAGGGTCTTGGGATCGTCCGTCAGGCGACGCTCGGTGAGGATGTGCCGCTCGCGCTCGTTGAGGTCCTCCATCGCCGACACGAGCATCTCGTGGCGGACGGTGGCTTCCTGGGCCTCGGCGACGCGCTCGTCCTGCAACTGGTCCTCATCGGCCAGCCAATCCTGCCACTGGCCCTCGCCATCCTCGCGCATCGGCACGTTGAGCGACGTGTCGCCGCCCATCGCCATCCGGCGGTTCATCGAGGTGACTTCCTCCTCGGTGACGCCGAGATCGGTGGCGATCTTGGCGACATGCTCGGGGCTGAGATCGCCGTCCTCGAACGCGTCGAGCTTGGCCTTCATCCGGCGCAGGTTGAAGAACAGCTTCTTCTGCGCAGCGGTGGTGCCCATCTTCACCAGGCTCCACGAGCGCAGGATGAATTCCTGGATCGAGGCGCGGATCCACCACATGGCATAGGTGGCCAGGCGGAAGCCCCGATCGGGCTCGAACTTCTTCACGCCCTGCATCAGGCCGATATTGCCTTCCGAGATCAGTTCGGAGACGGGCAGGCCATAGCCGCGATAGCCCATGGCGATCTTCGCCACGAGACGCAGATGCGACGTGACCAGCTGAGCCGCGGCGTCCGTGTCGCCATGCTCCTGGAAGCGCTTGGCGAGCATGAACTCCTGCTCGGGGCTCAGGATCGGAAACTTCTTGATCTCGGCCAGGTAGCGGTTGAGGCTGGCCTCACCGCCGAGCGCGGGGATCGTCGCCGGGACGTTGCTGCCGCTTGCCATGATCATTTCTCCCTTCACTTGGGGCGCACCTGCCCGAAGGCAGTGCCGCCCGGAATCATACGATGAGGTTATCGAACAGTTCCTGCATGTCGGCAGGGATTTCGCTTTCGAACGCCAAAGCGGTGCTATTGATGGGGTGAATGAACCCCAGATGTGCCGCGTGCAAGGCCTGGCGCCGGAAATTCAAGGTTTCCAGAAGTTGACGGTGCCCCTTGCGGACACTGCCATAGACCGGATCGCCGACCAGCGGATGACCCAGAGAAGCCATATGGACTCGCACCTGATGGGTGCGGCCCGTTTCCAGCCGGCATTCGACCAGCGTCGCATCCTGAAGTTCGCGAAGCTTGCGCCAATGCGTGACCGCGCGCTTCCCGTTCTTCACGATCGCGACCTTTTTGCGATTGTGCGGCGAACGCGCGAGCGGCGCATCCACCGTACCTTCGGATAGTCTCAAAAGTCCTGACACAATTGCACGATAGCGCCGGTCGATTGAATGGGACTTGAACTGCTTGGCCAATCCTTCGTGCGCCCGATCGGTCTTGGCGGCTACCATCAGGCCCGACGTATCCTTGTCGATCCGATGGACGATGCCCGGCCGCGCGACGCCGCCGATGCCCGAGAGCGAGCCTTGGCAATGGTGGAGCAGCGCATTGACCAGCGTCCCGTCCAGATTGCCCGCCGCTGGATGGACGACCAGCCCGGCCTGCTTGTCGATCACGATCAGATGCTCGTCCTCGAACACCACCTTGAGCGGGATTTCCTGCGCTTCGTTGTGCGCGGGCTCGGGTTCGGGCACCGCGACGCTGAACAGCGCGCCCGCGGGCGCCTTCTTCGCCGGATCGCGGACCAGACCCTGCGGACCGGTGACCGCGCCCGAGGAAATCAACGCCTTCAGCCGCTCCCGCGACAGGGTCGGCACGGCGTCGGCGAGCGCACGATCCAGACGCCAGCCATCGGCTGTGTCCGCGATACGTGCCTCGATGATGGAAACCCCCGGATTCATGTTTTACGGTAGATGGGCATGAAGATCGCGATTTCAAGATCTGTACTGATCGGTATCCGACAGATTTCCGCGGTTTTCGCGCCGCTTGAGGCGTGCGGACTGCTGTTCGGTTCGGGCAGCGCAATCACCAGCTATCAAGCTGTTGAAAATGTTGACGAAGCGCCGGATCGACATTTCGAGATAGATCCCGCCGCGCTGTTCGCAGCACTTCGGGCCGAGCGCGGGGGCGGGCCGAAGCTCCAGGGTTATTGGCATTCGCATCCGAGCGGCGACGCGGCTCCTTCGGTGATCGATGCGGCGATGGCTGCCCCCGACGGCAAGCTCTGGCTGGTCGTCGGGGGAGACACCGTCACCGCCTGGCGCGCCGTGGAGCGGGGGGAACTCCACGGGCGCTTCGATCCGGTGACGATCGCCTGACGCTCAATTGCCGGGCGCCGGCGTGGCGGGTGCCGCGGGCGCGGGCTGGCCGGCCGGGGGCGGGCCGAAGCGGCGATGGGGTCCGCCGGGTCCGCCCGGGCCTTCGCGGCCGGGACCGAAGCCGGGGCCGCGATGCGCGCCGCCATGGTGCCAGCCCTGGCGATGGCGGCGGTGCATGCGCTCCTCGAAGCGGCCGAACCGCAACTCCTGGCGCGAGATCTTGCCGTCCTTGTTGACGTCGAACCGTTCGAAGCGCGCGGCGGCGGCCTTCATCCATGCGTCGCGAGTGATCATGCCGTCCTTGTCGAACGGGCTGTGATGGGGGCGGCGCGCCATCTGGGCCTTGGGTGCCGCCTGGTCCTGCTGTGCGGGGGCAGCCAGCGCGGCGCCTCCACCGAACGTGATCGCGCCTGCAGCGAACAGCGCGGCGAGCTTCAATTTCATCATGCGTTTTCTCCGCTCCAGAGGCATCTGGACGAGACTGGGGATAGGCCGATCCTGTCGCGAAGGTTTCTCCGCCGGGGGGCGAAATTGTCGCAATTTGTCGGCGGCCAGGGTCAGGACCCATATTCTTCGTCCGTCATCCCGGCTTTGGGCCGAGGTGACCATCGAAGAATCGGGCACTTGTTTGAGTTTTCGACCCGGTCCTGGGCTTCGGGGGCGCAGAAGCTTTTGAAGGCGGGCGCGTTTCTACCGATTTGCCCGCTTCATGGCCTCGCGAAGAAAATCGATCGTCTTGGCTTCGCTGCCGCCAGCCGAGACGTTGATCGAACGCTCGCCTTGTATCGCGCCTGCCTGCCATCCGCCTGTTTCCGGCGCGACAAAGCCTTGCTTTCCGACATCGGGCAATTTGCGGAAGCCCGGCGCGCCCGATGGGGGCGAATGATAGTCGGCGGATACGATCTGCAGCATCACGGTGCCGGTGCCATCGTCCTTTACCCCGGTCCATTGGCAGCCGGTCCCCATTGCCGCATTCCGGCCGGGATTGACCGGGCCTCCGCCATAGTTCGCAATCTCGGCGACGGTGAACATCTTGCATTGAGGATTGTTCGCGGCCTCACCCTTGTCATCTCCGCTCAATACTGCCGCAGTCTTCTGCGCCTCTCGTACGTTTGACGGATCTGATTTATTGCAAGCCACCAGGCTGAGGACGAAAACAAGCAATAAGCCACTTGTCGCCATTCTCATCTTCATTCTCCCACCATGGGATGATCATGCTCCCTTTCGTCATATCCGGCAAGCTGATCCGCCGGCGATGGTATCGGTCAAGTCGCGCGGACGGGGAATTTCGAGTGCCTTCGAGGTGTTGCCTGTCCTCAATGGACGTCCCGTCGCCATCGCCGTAACCGTCATCTTCCGGCCTTGATCAACGAGCCCCGACCCTAGGGGCTGTCCGCGCCCTGCTCGTCGAGCGTCGGCAGGGTGAAGACGAAGGTGGCGCCGCCCTCGGGTGCATTTCCGGCGGAGAAGGTGCCGCCGTGCAGTTCGATGATGCGCTTCGAAATCGAAAGGCCGATGCCCATGCCGCTGCTCGTCCGGCTGGCCGAGAAGCGCTGGAAGAGACGATCGAGCGTCTCCGGCGGAAGCCCGGGGCCGTTGTCGCGGCAGCGCAGCTCTATCATCGGGCCGTCGATCCGCCGGGCGGTGATCCAGATGCGCGGATCCCGTTGCCCGCTCTCGCGCAGCACCTGCACGGCGTTGCGCATCAGGTTGACCAGCACCTGCTGGATCTGGACGCGATCGACAAAGGCACACAGTTCCGCCGGGACGACGGCGCAGTCGATCTGGGCGGCGAGACGACTCGATCCGACCAGTACCAGCCGCGCGGCGTCCTCGATCATCGGGCGCAGCGGCTCGACGCTCCGCTCGGTATCGTTGCGCTCGGTGAAGCTGCGCACCCGGCGGATGATCTCGCCGGCCTGCATCACCTGCTCGCGGGCGCGGTCCACCATCTCGGTGCCCGGCCCCTCGGTGCCGCTGCTCCTCGCGAGCATGGCGGCGGCCGAGAGATAGTTGGCGGCGGCGGTGAGCGGCTGGTTGAGCTCGTGCGCGAGATCGGCCGCGGCTTCGCCCATCGCGCTCTGGCGCGCGAGATGGGCGAGCTCGGCGTTGAGCTGGGCGACCTGGTCCTCGGCGCCGAACTGCGCCGACATGTCGCGCACGAAGATGGTCAGGTAGGCCACGTCTTCCGCCTGCACCCGGCCGGCCCGTGCCTCGAGCGGGAAGAGCGAGCCGTCGCTGCGCTGGCCGACGGCGCTGAGCGGCTCGGCGTTCCATGGGTTCAGCTCGCGCTCGCGCAGGTCCGCCAGCTCCTGGCGGGTGCGCTCGGCATGCGCGGCGGGAGAGAGCAGGGTGACCGGCTCGCCGACGACCTGTTCGGCGCGATAGCCCCACAGGCGCTCGGCGGCGGCGCTGAAGTCGAGGATCGTGCCGTCCTCGTCGATCAGGATCACGGCGTCGGGGACCATCATCAGCACCGCGCTCAGCTTCGCCTCGCGGATCGCCAGCGCGCGGCCCTGCGCATCGGCATGGCCGATCGCGCGCATCAGCACCCCTGCCAGGATCACGACATTGGTCGCGAGCACGACGAACTGGGCGGCGCCGAAGCCGAGCAGGTCGGCCTGATATGCCGCGAAGCCGAGCAGCGAGGGAATGGCGGGAAGGATGATGATCGCTGGTGCCAGCCGCACCAGCAGATGCCATCCCCGCTCGTTGGGCTCGTGCCGCATCGCGTGGAGGATGAGCCCGGCGGCCGGGAGCAGGGCGATCGCGCTCGAGATCGCCGAGCGCCCGAGAAAGGCTGGCGAGATCCCGCCCGGCTCGCTGACGAGCGCGGTCGTCGCCAGCAGCGTCAGCGCGACGGTTCCGCTCGCCAGGATGATGCCGATGATGCGGTAGATCCGGCGATCCACGGTGACGGCGATCGCGGCGAGCCCGCCCAGCGCCTGCACCGCCACCGTGCCGCCCGGGCTAAGGCCGTCGTTGCGCACGCCGAGACGCTGCACCGCTTCGAAGAAGAAGAGGCGCTCCATGGCGATCGCGCCGGTGAGATACTGGAAGATGATGAGGCTGAGCAGGATCGCGGCGGGAACGATGGCGAGGCGCGCCAGGCGAGGGTGGCCGCTTACTGCCAGGAACGCCGCAAGGGTGACGCTGCAGCCGTTGATCGCGCTGAGCGGTGCGACCGCGTAATGCGAATTGCCGAAGCCGCGCAGCAAGGGCAGGTCCAGCAGCCAGCCGAGCAGCGGCAGCGACAGGATGATGCAGCCGATCCCGGTCATCCATTGCGGGAGGGCGGCCATGCCGATACCGACCTGACCCAGGCCCGGGATCGTCTCGTGCTTTCCGTCTGCGGCCCTGCTTGTCATGGATCGTTCCAGGTCCCGGGCCAGCGCCTGCCCGGCAGCATTGTAGCAGCAAGTGCCGCATGGTGCGTAATCCGGAAAAACCGCAGGCGGCCGGGGAACGTTTCGGCCACGCAACCCGTTGATGGACGAACGCTAAACGGAGCATATCAAGATGCTTTGGACCATCGTCGCCATCCTCCTGATCCTCTGGCTGCTCGGCTTCACCTTCCACGTCGCCGGCGGGATCATCCACCTCCTGCTGGTGATCGCCATCGTGATCGGTCTGATCCAGCTCTTCACCGGCCGCAAGGTGATCTAACGGGCGCTCAGTCGCCTCGCGGCCCCAGATAGGCGTCGCCATAGACGGCGCGGCGGAAGTCGCGGTGCAGCGTTGCCTGGAAGGGCTTGGTCTGGACGAAGAACACCGCGGCGAGCCGGTTCGCCGGATCGACCCAGAACAGAGTCGAGGCGGCGCCGTCCCAGAAGAACTCGCCGACCGCGCCGCGATTTTCCTCGGGCGTCTTCGGCCGGCCGGTGCGCACGGCGAAGTCGATGCCGAAGCCGACATTGCCCTTGCCCGGCAGCCAGGACCTGTCGTCAATGCGCGGATCGAGCTGGTCGGTCGCCATCAGCCGCACGGTGGAAGGCTTGAGGATGCGCGCGCCGTCCAGGCTCCCCTGGCCGAGCAGCATGCGGGCGAAGCGCATGTAATCGTCGATCGGCGCGACGATGCCGGCGCCGCCCATCGTCATCGCGGGCTTGGGGAAGTTGCGCGCGCGGGTGACCGCGTCGGGCTCGCGGACCAGCTTTCCGTTCGCGCCGAGCACATAGGTGGCGGCGAAGCGCTCGAGCCGCTCCGCCGGCTGGGTCCAGCCGGCCTGCTGCATGCCGAGCGGATCAAGGACGTGGCGGCGGACATAGTCTTCGAACTTCTCGCCCGAAAGCTGCTCGACCAGCAGCGCCTGCACATCGACTGCCGCGCTGTACCGCCACGCGCTGCCGGGGTCGAAGAGCAGCGGCGCGCGGGCGAGGCGGCGGCCGAATTCGGCGAGGCCGTGGTCCAGCCCGAGCGGATCGGCGGCGGCGAAGGCCCTTTCCGCCGCGCTCGGCCCGCCGCCATAGGCGAAGCCGGCGGTGTGGCGCAGCACGTCGCGGATCGTCACGGGGCGCTTCGCGGGGCGCCACACCGGCCGGCCGGCGGCGTCGCTGCCGTCCTGCACCAGCATGGTCGCGAATTCGGGAAGATAGCCGGATAGGGGATCGTCCAGCCCGAACCTGCCCTGTTCCCATAGTTGCATCAGCGCGACGCCGGTGATGGGCTTGGTCATCGAATAGATCTGGACGAGCGTGTCGCGCCGCATCGCGCGGCTCGCTTCGCGATCGGCGAGGCCGGTGGCGCCGAAATAGGCTTCGCGCCCGTCCTTCCAGATCAGGGCGGAGACGCCCGCCGCGCGGCCGCTCGACACCATCTCGGCCAGCGCGCGATCGATGCGGGCCCTGTCGATGCGGAAATCGGGGCTCGCCGCGGGCTCTTCCTGCGCCGCTGCGGGCAGGGGCGCGGCCAGCAGCAGGGCGGCGAGGAAAGGCAGGGCCGATCGCATGGTCACTCCCGTGTTTTCCGGGGATGGTAGCGTTACCCGGGCAGCGCGTACAGGCATGCGCTTGCAGCATTGCGCGCCCTGCGCCAAAGAGGCTGCACCTGCCGGGGAGCAAGCACGTTGAACATCAGCCCGACCGATTTCGCCAGCCTGCTCTGTTCGCGGCTCTGCCACGATCTGCTGAGCCCGGTGGGCGCGCTCAACAACGGGCTGGAGCTGCTCGCCGACGAGCATGACCCGGAGATGCGGGCCCGCTGCCTGGAACTGCTCAACGAGAGCGCCAAGGCGAGCGCCAACAAGCTGAAGTTCTTCCGTCTGGCCTTCGGCGCGGCGGGCGGGTTTGGCGAGACGGTCGACACGCGCGAGGCGCAGGCGGCGATCGAGGGGCTGTTCGGCGAGAACCACCGCGTCAATGTCGGCTGGATGGTCGAGGATCCGGTGCTGCCCAAGCAGGCGATCAAGGTGCTGATGAATCTGGCGCTGATCGGCGGCGACGCGCTGATCCGCGGCGGTCAGCTCGATATCGGTGCCGAGATCATCGATGGCCAGATCGAGATCGTCGTGCGCGCCGACGGCCCGCGCATCGTGCTCGATCCCGAGCTTCGCGGCGCCCTTGCCGGCGGCAAGGACGACATGCCGATCACGCCGCGCGCCGCGGCGGCCTATCTCATCCACGCGCTGGTCACCCAGGGCGGCGGCATGCTCCAGGTGAGCCCGCCCGATGCCGAGGTGCTGCTGTTCGGGGCGTCGTTCCGGGTAGGGTGAACGGCCACCCTCCCGATCCGGGGAAGGCAGCCGCTCCGAGAATGCAGGTTACCTCTCGTAGATCGCCACGCCGCGGAAATTGACCGTGGTGCCGGCGGCGAACGGCGAATTGTCGGCCTTGCGCGCGTACAGCATGCCATCGGTGTACGGAGCGAGGATGCCGGGGCTGTATGTCAGGCTACCTCCGCTGTCTTCGGTGACGAAGCCGTAGCATATCCTGGGCTGCGAGGGGGTAAGCCCCGCCGGCAAGGTTGCGGTGATCGCCGACGGCGTGCCGGCCGATGCCAGGACGACGGAGAAGTCGAGCTGAAGGATGGCCGTGGCGCCCTCCTGTCGGTAATCGGCAGTCGAAATGCTCGACGAGGCGACGCCCGAGCCGAGCGCAGCGAGAGTCGGGCTCCAGGAGCGGAATCCCGCGGAACCGCGCGACGCGCACTTGTTCTGGGCGTCATGCACGATGTCTTCGAACAGCATGCCTTCGATCGTCTGCCATTCGTTGATTTCGCCAAAGGCGCCGTTTTCGATCGAGACCGCGCCGATCACGGCCGAGTAGATCCTGGGGTTCGTGATGACGAAGCCCTGCACGGCCGGGCCATTCATTCGCACGGCCTTGGCGGAGTTTTGATCGGTGGAGAAGCGCGGGTTGCGCAAGCCGGTGTGGATCACCGCCCCGCCGCGTGCCGTACCATCGCCTGCCACGAACTGATGGGCAGTTGTGCCGGCGGCGTGATTGTGTTCCCACCAGCAGCTGTCGAAGATGATCTGTTCCAAATGGCCCCCGGCGGACGGCAGGAGCAGCGTTCCCTCCTCTCCGGAACTCTCGAAATCGCAATTGGTGAACAGGATGTTCCACCCGTCGATCAGCTTGGCGCCCTGGGTTTCCGCCTCGTTGAACACGCAGGAATCGAAATGGAGGGTGGTCGGGAACAGATCCGTCACCTTCTCGAGGAGCAGGTTCAGGGTATTCTTCTCGGAAGTGAACTTGCGGATGGTCGATTTGAGCAGATCGCCCACGCGCAGGCCCACGCCGTCGGTGCCTTTGAAGTTCGCCACTCGAACGCCGTCGATCTGAACCGCACTGGACGTTTGCCCCAGGAACAGCCCCGTGGCGCCGGACGTCGCGGAACCGTCGATTTGGAACGACGCCAGCTTCGCGGGGTAGTTTACGCCTCCGGCAATGGACAGCGCCGTAGTGACACCCGATGTCGGCTTGAGGATCGCGTGATACTCGCTCTCGCCGATAATCTGTGCGCAGACCGGCGGATCGAGCTCGTCGTGGCGATAGCATCCCTTCGGAATGTAGATGCTGTGCCCGGTTTGCGAAAATGCGGCGTTGAGCGCCGCGGTGTCGTCAGTCGTGCCGTCACCCACGGCGCCGAAATCCTTGACTGAGATCATCCTCGAATCCTCCGTGCAATGGTCCTGAAATCCGTGCCGAGGCTCGGCATCGAACTGGAACAAAAGAGGAACTATGGGGCAGAATCCTACATTGCCATCCCCAAATCGCGTGGCGCCGGACCGGAGCGCGCCGGGAAGAATTGACTACAGTTGTAGTTGATCGCTGGACCCCGGCATGACATGTTCGCGGTTTCCGGGGACGTGGGAGATGCGCATGCGTTGCTTGAAGATCGCGGCGGCGATGCTGGCGCTCGGGGTGTCGATGCCCCGCGCGGCGCAATCCCAAGGCAATCCGGCCTATCATGACCTGGTGGATGCGCGTGAAGGCTTCAACGGTGTCGTGCTGGTGGGCACCGGCAAGCAGGTGCGCTTCGTCGAGGGAATCGGCCGGGCCGATGCCGCGAATGGCGTGCCGATGCTGGCGAACACTCGGTTCGAGACCGGATCGGTGTCCAAATGGATCGCCTCGATCGTCGTCCTCAAGCTGGTGGACCAGGGCAGGCTGGATCTCGACACGCCAATCACCCGCTATCTGCCCGACTATCGCGCCGACACTGGCGCACGCCTCACGCTCCGGCGGTTGCTGAGCCATTCGAGCGGCGTGCCCAACGATATCCAGGCGGCGCGCAAGGATCCCGCGACGCGCGGTATCGAGATGGACCAGATGGCGGCGGTGCGGCGCTACGCCAGTGGCGACCTCGCCTTCGCACCCGGCACCGAATGGGATTATTCGCACTCCAACTGGCTGATCGCCAAGGCGATCGTCGAGCGAGTCTCCGGCCAGCCCTATGCCGCGCTGGTCGACCGGCTGCTGGTCAGGCCGCTCGGGCTGAAGGACAGCGGCATCTACCACGGCGATTCCGGTGCGGTGAGGGGGATGGCGCAGGGCTATGCCGGGCTGCTCCCCGAGCCGGTGCGCAAATCCAATCCGGTGCCGGATTTCATGGCGATGGCGGGCGGCTACTATACTAGCGCACCCGACCTGATGAAGCTGATGGACGCAGTGCTTGATGGCAAGCTGCTCAGTGCGGCCGCGCGCAAGGCGTTGATGACGACTCTGATGCCCGATCAGCATTATGCCCTTGGCGGCCGGGTGCGGACCGAGAGGATCGGGGGCGTGGAGCGCGAGGCGGCCTGGGAGGATGGCTCGAACGGCGGTTTCCGCATGCTCGCCCGTCGCGTGCTCGCCGACGGGCACACGGTGATCGTTTTCACCAATGCAAGCTACGACTATCGGGAGCTCGGCGACCTCGGTACCGCACTGCTCGATGCGAGCTATGGCGCCGGGGAGCAGATGTCGCGATGCGCGACCGGCTGTTTCTCCGAGCACTAACGCCCTTTTAACCACCCATCCCGCAGAACGGCCCCGCAAATTTGCTTTTCCGGGGCCCCATGGACGACCTGCTGCAGGAATTCATCGCCGAGACGCGCGAGACGCTCGAAGCGCTTTCGGGCGAGATCGTCGCGTGGGAGGCGCATCCCGCGGACCGCGCCAGGCTCGATGCGATCTTCCGCTTCGTGCACACGGTGAAGGGAAGCTGCGGCTTTCTCGACCTGCCGCGTCTCGGCCGGCTCAGCCATGCTGCCGAGGACGTGCTGGCCCAGGTGCGCGAGGGCAGGCGGGCGCCCGATCGCGGGCTGGTCAACGCGGTGCTCGCGGTGGTCGACCGGATCGGCGAGCTGGTGGAAGCGATCGAATCGGGCACGAGCCTGGATGACAGCGGCGACGATCTGCTGGTTGCCGCGCTGGCCGAGGGTGCCGAGGAAATCGCGCATGCCGGCCCGATCGTCAGCCGCGCACCTTCGCGCAGCGTGCGCCTCAACGTCGACCTGCTCGACCGGATGATGTCCGGCATGTCGGACATGGTGCTTGCCCGCAACGAGCTGGCCCGCCGGCTGCGGAACGGCGAGATCGATCCCGCGATCGAAGCGGCGCTCGAGCGCCTGTCGCTCACCGTGGGCGAGATGCGCGACACGGTGACACGCACCCGCATGCAGAAGATCGACGCGCTCTTCTCCGCGCTGCCGCGCATGGTGCGCGACACGGCGGCGGGGCTGGGCAAGTCGGTGATGCTCCAGATCGACGGTTCGGACGTCGAGCTCGACCGCGAGATGATCGAAGTGATGCGCGACCCGCTGGTCCATATCATCCGCAACTCGATCGACCACGGCGTCGAGACGCCGGCCGAGCGCCGCGCGGCCGGCAAGCGCGAGAATGGCCGGCTGTCGGTCTCCGCGCGCCAGTCGGGCAACCAGATCATCATCGAGATCGCGGACGATGGCCGCGGCATCGATACCGAGCGGCTGATCCAGAAGCTCGCCGCCAATGGCCGCGACGAGGCCAAGCTGCGCAGCCTTTCGGCGCGCGCCAAGCTCGACCTGGTGTTCGAGCCGGGGCTGTCGTCCAGGGACGTGGTGACCGAGATTTCGGGCCGGGGCGTGGGCATGGACGTGGTGCGCGCCGCGATCGAGCAGATCGGCGGGCGCGTCGAGCTCGACAGCACGCCGGGCAAGGGTCTGCGCATCGCTATCCATGTGCCGCTGACGCTCTCGATCATCTCGACGATCGTGGTCGGGGTGGACGGCCAGCGCTTCGCCATTCCGCGCCAGTCGATCGAAGAGATCGTCACCGAGCGGGGCGAGGCGATCCGCGTCGATCTGGTCGGCGGCTCCCCGGTGGCGACCGTGCGCGAGCGCCGCATGCCGTTGATCCATCTCGCCGACATGCTCGGCCTCCCTGCCGCCGTCGCGCGCGACGAGGGCAGCCAGATGCTCGCCATCGTCAGCGTCAGCGAGGGCAGCTATGCGCTCGCGGTCGATACGGTGCTGGACAATGAGGAACTGGTGATCAAGCCGGCCTCGCCCGCGGTGATGTCGACCGGCCTCTATGCCGGCCAGACGCTGCCGGATTCGGGCCTGCCGATGCTGCTGCTCGATTGCGCCGGCATGGCCAAGGCGGCGAGCCTGGATTTCAGCCGCGACGCCCAGCAGATCTTCGAGGAGGAAGAGGAGGCCGAGGCCGCGCCGGGCCTGCCCGCCTTGCTGTTCCGCGACCTGGACGGCGTGCGCCGCGCGGTGCCGCTGGCGGCGGTCGACCGGGTGGAGCAGGTCGATGCCGGCAATGTCCGCTTCGCCGCCGGCCGTTTCCGGGTGACGATCGACGACCGCATCCTGCCGCTTGCCGCGCATGGCGACCTGGACGGACTGGAGCGGATCAACGTGCTGCGCCTGAAGGACGGCACCAACGAAGTCAGCTATGCGATCGACGAAGCCGCCGACATCGTGATGCTGCCCGAAGAGATCGCGCCGGCCCGCGAGCCGGGGCCGATCGCCGGCGTGGTGCTGGTGGAGGGCGAGCAGATCGAACTGGTCGACATGCTGTGGATCTTCGACGAGCATGCCGAGCGCGACGTGGAGGACAGCCCGCCGCTCTGCCTGATCGCGGGCGACGACGATGGCTGGATGGCCTCGTTCGTAAAGCCTCTGCTGGAGGCGTCGGGCTACCGCGTCGCGCTTCGTCTGGCGCCGGGCGAGACTCCCGCCGTGATCCTCTCGACCGAGGAGGGCCAGGAGACTGTCGCCGTGCCGGCGCCGATCGTCCGGCTGCGAAAGAAGCGCGCTGCGGGCGGCTCGGGCGACGACAGCGTCTATAGATATGATCGTGCGGGATTGCTTTCCGCGCTCGAAGCCCGGGTTTCCGGCAAGGCAGGTCGCTGATGTCGCATCTCTATCTCATTGCCCAGATCGCCGGGCGCGCCGTGGCGATCGATTCCGAGCAGGTGGAATCGGTGGTCGATATCGGCGAGGTGACGGCGGTGCCGCGTGCCTCAGCGCATGTCCGCGGCCTGGCCGCGCTGCGCAGCCGGGTGGTGACGGTGGTCGACACCCAGTCGGCGCTCGGCATGGCGGGCGGCAGCCCGGCGCGCCGCGCGGTGATCACGCATGTCGAGGGGCATCACTATGCGATGCTGGTCGATGCGCTCGACGATGTCGCGCCGTTCGACCTGCTGCCGCTCGCGCATGGCGTGACGCTCGACCCCGCCTGGCGCGGGGCCGGGCGGGGGATCGTCGAGCGCGACGGAGAGCCGATCCTCGCGATCGACCTCGCCAGCCTGGTGCCCGGCCATGCCGGGCCGAATTAATCTGGCGATTAACGTGGCGCTTACGCCTTTCGTGCACTGTCCACTCCACCTAGAGCGCTGAAAGCGGGGAACAGGGGAAAATGAAGACTTGTCTGGTCGTCGACGATTCCAAGGTGATCCGGAAGGTCGCCCGGCACATCCTGGAAACGCTCGACTTCGAAGTGCGCGAGGCCGGTGACGGCCGCGAGGCGCTCGACTCCTGCCTGCAGACGCCGCCGGACGTGATCCTGCTCGACTGGAACATGCCCGTGATGAGCGGCATGGACTTCCTGCGCGCGCTCAAGGATTCCGGGCTGCCGCAACGCCCGAAGGTGGTATTCTGCACCACCGAGAACGGCATGGCCTATATCCGCGCCGCCATCGAGGCCGGTGCCGACGAATATGTCATGAAGCCGTTCGACCGCGAGACGCTGGAAAGCAAGCTGCAGATCGTCGGCGTCGCCTGAGCGGCGCACTCAAGGAGCCACATGTGGCGCACGCATCTCTTGCGGACACCGGGTTCGGCGGCACTCCCGCCGGGCCGGCGCAGGTACTGATCGTCGACGATTCGGTCGTCGCGCGATCGGTGCTGGGGCGAATGGTGGAAGGCACGCGGCGTTTCCGCGTCGCCGCCGCCTATAGCGATGTGCGCGCGGCGCTCGACTATCTCAAGACGCACAGCGTCGACATCATCCTGCTCGATATCGAGATGCCGGGGATCGACGGCATCACCGCACTGCCCGACATGATCGCGGCCGGGCGGGGTGCCAAGGTGCTGATCGTCTCCTCGGCGGCCGAACAGGGCGCGGCGGTGACTGTGCAGGCACTGGCGCTGGGCGCGGCGGACACGCTGGTGAAGCCCGGTATCGGCGCCTTTGGGGGGCGCTTCGCCGAAGTGCTCGAGGAGCGGCTCTCGCGCCTGCTCGAGGCGCATGCGCATGCGCAACCCGAGCCGGCGGCCCCGCAGGCGCATTATCAGTTCCCGGCCCAGGCGCCGGAGGATTTCGACGTGGTCGCGATCGGCGCCTCGACCGGCGGCATCCATGCGCTCAGCCAGCTGTTGCGCGCCCTCCCGGCGGGCTTCCAGGTGCCGATATTGGTGACGCAGCACCTGCCGGTCTCGTTCATGAGCTATTTCGCCGCGCAACTCGCCGTGCTCGGCGGGCGACCCTGCGAAGTCGCGACCGACCGCATGCGCATCCGGCCGGGCCGGATCATCGTTGCCCCGGGCGATGCGCATCTGCGCGTAGTCCGCACTTCCGACGGCGCGGCGATCCGCCTGACCCATGAAAAGGCGTCGAGCGGCTGCATGCCCTCGGTCGATCCGATGTTCGAGAGCGTCGCCGAAGTGTTCGGGAGCCGCGCGCTCGGCGTGGTGCTGAGCGGCATGGGCCGCGATGGCTGCGAAGGGGCCAGGGGCCTGGTCGATGCCGGTGCGCGCGTGCTGGCGCAGGATCGCGCCAGCTCGGTGGTGTGGGGCATGCCCGGCGCGGTGGCCAATGCAGGCCGCGCGAGCGCGATATTGCCGCCGGACGAGATCGGGCGGCTGATCGCCCGCGGCGGAGGCGGGGCATGATCCCGGGCTCCACGCCGATCGCCTCGGCAGGCGCGATGAACATGATCGCGGCGCTGCTCGAGCAGCGGGCCGGCCAGCAGATCGCGGCGAACCGCACCTGGCGGATCGAAACCGCATTGAAGCCGATCCTGCGCGCGCGCGGGCTGGCCAGCCTGGACGAACTGGTGGCCCAGCTCATCGCGGCGCGAACGGGGGAACTGGCCGATCTGGTGGTCGATGCACTGCTCAACCAGGAGACCAGCTTCTTCCGCGACGCAGCCGTGCTCGACATGATCGTGGACGCAGCAGAGGCGATGCAGGCCGAGATCGGTACTCGCCGGCTGCGCATCTGGTCCGCCGGCTGCTCGACGGGGCAGGAGCCGCTGAGCCTCGCCATGCTCTTCTCCGAGCGGGGGCTGCCCGATCCCGAGATCGTGGCGACCGACGTCTCGCCGGCGGCGCTGGCGCGCGCCCGGAGCGGCCGCTTCTCGCAGTTCGAGATTCAGCGCGGCCTGCCCGTGCGCCGGATGATGACCTGGTTCGACACCGTGGGCGCCGACTGGGCCGCCAAGCCCGAACTGGTCCGCAAGCTGCAGTTCCGCCAGCACAACCTGACTCTCGATCCCGCCCCGGCGGGCATGTTCGACATCATCCTGTGCCGCAACGTGATGCTCTATTTCTCGCTCGCGGTACGCCGCAAGGTGTTCGACAGCCTGGCTTCGGCGATGCGGCCCGGCGGGCTGCTCGCACTGGGTGCGGGCGAGACGGTGATCGGCCAGACCGATCATTTCACGCCCTGCGAGCGCTATCGCGGCTTCTATCGCCCGGTCGATGGGCCGGGGACGCTGCGCGCGGCGGGTTGATTGCGGCGGCCTTGCCCGGCTAGCGTCGTGCACGATGTTCAACGGCCTGGCCTTTCTCGACGCGCCTTCGCCCAATTTCGACGAGCGGGCGCTGCCGGTCACCATGATCGTGCTGCACTATACCGGCATGGAGAGCGCGGCGGCTGCGCTCGACCGGCTGCGCGATCCCGCGGCGAAGGTCTCCGCCCATTATCTGGTCGACGAGGACGGCACGATCCGACGGCTGGTGCCGGAGGAGAAGCGCGCCTGGCATGCCGGCCGCTCGCACTGGCGCGGGATCACGGACGTGAATTCCGCCTCGATCGGCATCGAGATCGTCAATCCCGGCCATGAGCATGGCTATCGTCCGTTCCCGGCCGAGCAGATGGGCGCGCTGATCCCGCTCGTCGCCGAGATCAAGGCGCGCTACGGTATCACGCGCGGCGACGTTGTCGGCCATTCGGACGTGGCGCCGGCGCGCAAGCAGGATCCGGGCGAGCTGTTCAACTGGCATGCGCTCGCCCGGCTGCGCCTGGCACTGCCCCGGCCCACGAAGAACCTGATGGACCCCGGCTGGCCGGACGCCGGCTTCATCATGGCGCTCGAGCGCTTCGGCTATGATGTGAGCGACGAGCAGGCCGCGGTGATCGCCTTCCAGCGCCGCTTCCGTCCCGAGATGATCGATGGCGAGATCGACATGGAGTGCCGCTGCCTCCTGCTCGCCCTGCTGCTGCCCAAGCCCCAGGGGGACGAATAGTTACGCGGCCGTCCACCATTCCCATGCAGGGTTCTGCAAGTATAGGATGATCTATAGGAAGGGGGAGGTGGTTTCGTCTTGAGCAATATCGGTTCGATATCGCTGGGCCCGGTCCAGGCCTATCTTTCCGGCGTTGCCCGCGCCGATGCGCGGGGCGGGGTGCCCGCTTCCGTCAACATCCCCACCGTCAGCGAGGCGACCGAAGCCGTGCAGCGGATCGCGCAGGTGCGCGGAGCCGATGGCGTGGTCGGCCTGGGATCGGATTATCGCAAGACGGCACTCGCCTCGGGCCTGAACGTGATGTGGCGCGTCGAGGTGATGGCCTGGGGCACCGCCGTGCTGCGCGCCGCCGAACCACGCGAGGCGCCGTGAGCCCTTGCAGTCGCGCGCGGGGGCGCTAGAGCGGTCTGCGCCAGAGGGTTGGGCGGCCGCGGGTGCGCAAGCACGCGAGGAAAGTCCGGGCTCCACGGAAACACGGTGCCGGGTAATGCCCGGCGGGGGCGACCCCAGGGAAAGTGCCACAGAGAGCAGACCGCCTACCTCCCTCGGGAGCGGCAAGGGTGAAAGGGTGCGGCAAGAGCGCACCGCGCGACCGGCAACGGAAGCGGCATGGCAAACCCCACCGGGAGCAAGACCGAATAGGGGCGGCGCATGGGCCTGGTTCCGGCCCGTCGCCCGGGTTGGTTGCTGGAGCGGCGGAGCGATCCGTCGCCTAGAGGAATGGTCGCACATCGCCGTCAGGCGAGGACAGAACCCGGCTTATAGACCCTCTGGCATTTCACCCGGCGAAGCGGAGTCGCGCTTGCGCCGCCCGAACGAGGGGCTATCTGGGCGGCATGGCAAGGCAGACGCGATCGACCGACTGGGGATTCCCGCGCTGGCGCGCATATGGCGCCGAGCGCGAGACCGTGAAGGTGCGCCTGTGCGATCGCCATGGCTGCGAGCAGCCGGGCGACCGGCCCGCGCCCAAATCGCCCAACAGCCGCGAGCGCTGGTATTTCTGCGAGACGCATGCCGCCGAATATAATCGCAACTGGGACTATTTCGCCGGGCTGACCGCGGAGGAAGCGGCCAAGCGCGAGGCGGACGAGCGGCGCGACGCGTCGGGCTTTGCCGAGGCCAAGTATAATGGCTGGGCCGGGCCGGGCGACGGCAGCCGCTCGCGTGATGAAATGCGCGCGCTCGAAGTGCTCGAGCTCGAAGTCGATGCGGATTTCGAAGCGGTACGCGGGGCGTGGCGGCGGCTCGCCAAGGTGAATCATCCTGATGTGAAGCCGGGCGATGCCGAAGCCGCCCAGCGCTTCCAGGCGATCCAGGCGGCCTATGACGTGCTCAAGGCCGCCGAGGAACGGCGGACATGGAAGGGCGATTGAAGCTTCGCGTTCCCTCCAACTGGGATCGGACCGTCCTCGTCTGCGCGAAATGCTCGAAGAAGCTGAAGGGCGGCTTCGGATCCAAGGGACGTACCCCGCTCGCCAAGGCGCTGCGCAAGCATCTCGGATTGAAGAAGGGGCGCCAGGCCGAGTTGGGGATCGTCGAGGCGAAGTGCATGGGCGCCTGCCCGCGCGGCGCCGTGACGGTGGTCGATGCCGGCGGCCCTAGGGAATGGCTGATCGTGCCGAAGGGGACGGAGCTGGACGTGGTGGCGGAGGAACTGGGGCTGGGGCGCAACCTGTCCTAGCAGTCACTCGACATCCGCGAGAATTCAGCCCGCATAGCGCCGCGCCGTCTCGCGTACCAAGGCGATCATGTTCGGGATGCCCTGGGTCCGGTTCGAGCTGAGCTGGTTCCTGAGATCGAAGGGCGCCAGCGCGGCTTCGATATCCGTCGCCAATATCTCGGCCGGAGCCTTGTCCTGCACCGTGAGCAGCACCAGCGCGATGATGCCCTTGGTGATCGCCGCGTTCGAATCGGCGAGGAAGTGGAGCCGGCCGTCGTCGCGCCTGGTGGGGTAGACCCACACCGCGGCGGAACAGCCGCGGACCAGCGTGGCGTCGGTCTTGAGCGCATCGGGCATTTCCTCCAGCCCGCGGCCCAGATCGATCAGCAGGCGATAGCGGTCATCGGGTTCGAGGAACGCATATTCGTCCTGCAGGTCGGCGAGGCTGGTCATGCCCCGCCCGCTAGCCGGGTGGACCTCAGAGGTCCACCCCGGCCGCGATCGCTTCGAGCTTGCGGATGCGCTCCTTGAGATCGGCGATCTCGATCCGCGAGGCCGCGGTGGGCATCGCCGGCGCCGCTTGCGGCGCGTGGTGCGCATCCAGCTCCTGGTGCTTCAGGGCCAGCCAGCCGCGCCAGCCCGAAAGCCCGGCGGCGACGACCATGCCCAGCCCGGCTAGGCCGGATAGGGCGAGAGTGAGGTAGAGAGTCGGATCCTGGGTCACGTCATGCCTCCCTTGGTCTGACGCATTCAGTTCTTGTCGCGCAGCGATTCGATCTCGCGGTCGAGACGAAGGCTGCCTTCGGTGTCGGTGATCACGCGCTCGAGGACCTGGACACGCTCCTTGAGCGCGCGGATCTCGTCGCGGAGCCGGGCATTGTCGGCGGCGGAGGCGGCTTCCGCGGCGGCGCTGCCGCGATGGACCTCGTTGCCGTCCTTGTCCTTGTGGATGCCGTAGCGCGCCTTGAGCACGCTGCCGATCGTGACGATCACGATAATCGCGAAAACCATCTCGAACGGGTTCATTCCACTACTCCTTCAAACGCGCTTCGGCGGATCAGTTCTGCTGGGCGGCCCGGGCGAGCCGCTCGGCGCGGCGGACGGGGCGGTCCCGCTTTTCGGCGAGGACAATAGCTCCCCCGCACAGTGCCGCCAGCACTGCGAAAATTATGATGGCAATCATGTCGGACTTTCCTCTTACTGGCGGCGCACGGTGCGCCGCGTGGGAACGCTTCAGTTCAGCGGCGGAGCATCCCGCAGCTTCTCGATCTCGTCGGAGAGGTCGATGCCCTTGTCGGTCACGATCCGCTCCAGCACCCGGACCCGCTGTTCGAGCCGTTCGGTCTGGGCCGCATATTGGGCGGCCTTTTCAGCGACCATCTGCGCCTCGAGCTCCAGCTTGCGCTGCTGCAGCGCGATCCAGGGCTTGATGAACACGCCACCCAATATCGCGACCAATCCACAGGTGATGCCCAGGATCGGGATGAGCAGGGGGCTGATCTCCATCATCGATACCTCCTCAGTTGCGCTGGCCGCGCAGCTGCTCGATCTCGCGGTCGAGCATGTGCGCACCGTCGGTCACGATCCGCTCGACATTGGCGAGCCGGTCCTTGACCGCGCCCAGTTCGGCGCGAAGCTGGGCATTTTCCTGGCTCAGGAGCTTGATCCGCTCCATCGCCTCGTCGTTCTTCTGCGGGTAGATCGCCTGGCCCCAGCTGCCGTCGAGGGGGTAGCCATGCCGCATTCGCATCCAGGTGTTGAACACCCAGCCGAGGATCGCCGCGATGCCGACGATGGTGACCACCGGGGCGAAGGCGGTGAAGAGTTGAACCTTTTCCATCTCCATTCTCTCCTTCGGCCTTCGTTCAGCGCAGATTGTCTATTTCGCGGGCCACCCGCTCGGCGGGATCGGTGGCGATCCGTTCCAGAACCGCGATCCGCTCCTCCAGCCGGCTGATCTGTCCGGTCAGGCGCTCATTCTCCGAGGCGAGCAGCGCGATCTTGCGGTCTGCCTCCAGGTCTCCCTTCTGGCCCCGGAAGCTGCGGCGGCCGCGGCGACCATCCTCATCCTCGATCGGGTAGCCGTGCTTGGCGCGGACCCAGGTCTGGAAGGCCCGGGACGCCATCACCGCAGCGACGATCAGTACCGGTACCAGCCAACTCAACTCCCTCATTTCATCCTCCCTGTTGACGGCCTGGCGATGGGCTCAGCGCAGGCTGTCGATCTCGTCGGCGAGCCGGGTGTTGCGGCTCGTATAGTACATCTCGATATCGGCCAGGCGGCGGTCGATGTCGCGGAACTTCGAGCGGACCTCGGTGGTCGTGCGCGTCGGGTTCGAGCGGACACCCTGCCAGAACTTGGCTTCCTCAGGACCCTCGTAGAGCCCATAGGGCTTGGCCGGGGCCAGCCAGGCGATCAGCAGATAGGCGACCAGACCCATCGGGAAGGTGCTGAAGGTGACCAGCACCATGCCGAGGCGGAGCCAGATCACGTCGATCCCGGTATAATCCGCCAGGCCCGAACACACGCCCAGCCACTTGCCGTTGGCCTTGTCGAGGTAGAATTTGGTGCGGCTCGACATGATCAGTTCCTCCTGGAAATGTCGTAGGGGCTCTGTTCGGGGCGAACGTCGCGGACAGGGCGGAAATCGGGGTTGTCGGCGGCAATGATCCGCTCGATCGTGAGCAGGCGCTCCTCGAGCTGGCGAGCGGTGTAGTGCAGCTCGTCGAGCAGCTTCTCGTCCTCGTTGGTGATCGTGCCCGACTGCTTCCACTTGGTGATGTAGTGCATGATCACCCAGGGGAGCCCGATGAAGAGCATCCCGACGATGACGATGGGAAGGAAGACGTCTTCCATCGCTTACTCTCCCTTGCCGAGGCGCTTCTTCAGGGCTTCGAGTTCGGCATCCACCTTCTCCGACGAGCGGAGTTCGGCGATTTCCTCGTCGAGCGTCTTGGGCGCGGCGCCCAGGCCGGCGGCATCGGCGCGGCCCTCGGCCAGGTCGACCCGGCGTTCCAGCACGTCGAAGCGCGAGAAGGCGTCCTGCATGCGGCTGCCATTGGTCATCTCGCGCAGGCGCACCCGGTTGTTGGCGCTCTCCATGCGAGTGACGATCGAGTTCTGGCGGGCACGGGCCTCGCGCAGCTTGGTCTGGAGCTTGTTGATGTCCTCCTCCGAAGCGCGCAGCGCCTCGTCGAGCACCGAAATCTCTTCCGAAAGCTGCTCGCACATGTCGACGGCCTTCTGCTTCTCGACCAGCGCGGCCTTGGCCAGATCCTCGCGGCCCTTCGAGAGCGCCAGCTCCGCCTTCTCGGTCCAGCTCTCCTGGAGCTTCTCGAGCTTGGCGATGTGGCGGCGCATCTCCTTCTGGTCCGCGATGGTGCGGGCCGCGGAAGCGCGGACCTCGACCAGGGTTTCCTCCATTTCGAGGATGATCATGCGGACCATCTTCGCCGGGTCCTCCGCCTTGTCGAGCAGATCGGTGACGTTCGCGGCGATGATGTCCCGGGTTCGCGAGAAGATACCCATTTCGTAGTTACTCCTTCGTTTCTGTTTCCCGCCGGGAGGAGCCTAGGGGGTGGCCCCTCCCGGTGGGTTTCCGCTCGCGAGGGGTAGCGAGCGGGGGGACCCTGTTTTCGTTCAGGCCATCACCGGTCCGACCGTGCCGGCCATGATGACCAGGCTGGCGGCTACCGAAAGAGCCACCGAGAAGAGGGCGTTGCGGTAGTAGACGGCGTTGGCGTTCATGTTCCTGTTCCCTGAACCTTGGTGTTTATCCGGGCCCGTCAGCGGGCTTGCTCTAAGCACTGCAGGGGGCGTGCCAATTTATGAAAACCGCAGAAATCTGCCGTTTTTGCCATTCATTCGGCATTCAGGTGCGGGATTGCACTTGCCAAGTGTTGGGAAAATACACCAAGGATTTGGCATGGAGCGCATCACCCAGGTCATCGGCCAGTCCTCGGCATTCCTCGATGCGCTGGAACGTGCCAGCCGGGCGGCCGCGCTCGATCGCCCGGTGCTGGTGATCGGCGAGCGCGGCACCGGCAAGGAGCTGGTCGCCGAGCGCCTCCACCGCCTGTCCCCGCGCTGGGACCAGCCGCTCGTCACCATGAACTGCGCGGCCTTGCCCGAGACGCTGATCGAGGCCGAGCTGTTCGGCCATGAGGCGGGCGCCTTCACGGGTGCGACCAAGGCGCGGATAGGCCGGTTCGAGGAAGCGCATCGCGGCACGCTGTTCCTCGACGAGCTGGGCACGCTTTCGATGGGCGCGCAGGAGCGGCTGCTGCGTGCGGTGGAATATGGCGAAGTGACCCGGATCGGCTCGTCGCGGCCGGTGCAGGTCGATGTCCGCATCGTCGCGGCGACCAACGAGCATCTGCCCGATCGCGTGGAGAAGGGCAGCTTTCGTGCCGATCTGCTCGATCGGTTGAGCTTCGAAGTGGTGACGTTGCCGCCGCTCCGGCACCGCGGCGACGATGTCGAGGTGCTGGCGGAATTCTATGGCCGCCGCATGGCCAGCGAGATCGGCTGGGTCGACTGGCCGGGCTGGGGGCCGCACGCGCTCGACATCCTCACCAACTATGACTGGCCCGGCAATGTTCGCGAGTTGCGCAACGTCGTCGAGCGGGCCGTCTATCGCTGGGAACAGGACGGGCCGATCGACGCGATCGAGATCGATCCCTTCCAGTCGCCCTGGCGGATGCGCCCGATGCAAGGCAGCGCCTCGTCCGCGCCGGCGCCCGCCGCCGGGGCCGTCCTTGCACAGGCCTTGCTCGACGAGCAGCCCGCGATCGTTGCGGGGGCGACCGACTTCAAGGGCCGGGTGGCGCGCTTCGAGAGGGAGCTGCTCCAGCGCGCGCTCGCCGATCATCGGTTCAACCAGCGCGCCACGGCCGAGGCGCTGGGGCTCACCTATGACCAGCTTCGCCACGCACTGAAGCGGCATGAGCTGCTCCAGGCGGGGGGGTGACCTCGGCCCGTCGTCATCTCCATTCTACTCTTCGTCATCCCCGCGCAGGCGGGGATCCAGAGTTACAAAGGAGGTCACTCGGCTGCCCTGGATCCCCGCCTGCGCGGGGATGACGGCGTAAGACAAGCCCCTGCAAATCAAGCTAATGATTAGCGTTTGCAACAGTAATTCCGCCAATCGTCCGCGATCGGAATTTTCATTTGCGCGACGCAACGATTTTTCCGCGACAGCGGCGAATTTTGCGCGCTAGGGGAGGGACCGCATCGCCCGGCGGTTCGTTGGCCGGGTGAACCCCCTGGTGACCTGGAGAGACCCGCATGGCTTTCGAACTTCCCCCGCTTCCGTTCGACAAGGACGCGCTGGCGCCGCACATGTCGGCGGAGACGCTCGAGTTCCATCACGGCAAGCATCACAAGGCCTATGTCGACAAGACCAACGGCTTCATCGCGGAGAAGGGCCTGGAGGGCCGCAAGCTCAGCGAAGTGATCGCCCATGCGCAGGCCACCGGCGACAAGGGCCTGTTCAACAACTCGGCGCAGATCTGGAACCACAGCTTCTTCTGGCAGGGCCTGACCGGCGAGAAGACCGCGCCGAGCGGCAAGCTCGCCGAGCTGATCACTTCGCAATACGGCTCGACCGACGAGCTGGTGAAGAAGCTGATCGCGGAATCGATCAACCACTTCTCGAACGGCTGGGGCTGGCTGGTGCTCGACGGCGACGCGCTCAAGGTCACGTCGCTGCACGATGCCGACACGCCGGTGGTCTATGAGGGCATGAAGCCGCTCCTCACGATCGACGTGTGGGAGCACGCCTATTACATCGACTATCGCAACCTGCGTCCGAAATATCTCGAGACGATCACCGCGAACATCATCAACTGGGACTTCGTGTCGCAGAACCTCGACGGCGCCGGCGTGAGCCGCGCGGACCAGGACAGCTGATCCTTCGCGAACGGAATCTGGAAAAGGGGGGCGTCCGGGCGATCGGGCGCCCCTTTTTCCTGGGCTGCGCCTTGTGGCGATGGAGGTGTTCAGTCGGCGTTCAACCGGGATGGGCGAGCCTTTGACCGCCGCACCTTTTGGGGGAAAGCCGTGATGCGCCGCCATCTGATCCTCGCGCCCTTGCTGTTCGCTGCCATGCCGGCTTCGGCGCAGATCTGGGGCGGGCCGGCGATGCAGGGTCCGTCGGGCAGTGCGATGCGCCACGACCAGAGCGCCGCCGAGACTGCAAAGATCCGCAGCGATATCCGCGCCGGCCGCGACAGCGGGCAGCTGACCCCGCGCGAGGCCAGGCAGCTCAAGCGCGAGGCCTATCAGATCGATACGCTGGAGGAGCGCTACGCCGCCGGTGGGCTCTCGCCTGCGGAAGAGGCCGAACTGTTCGCTCGCCGCGAAGCGCTGCGCAGCGATGTGATCGCCAAGCGCAGCGGGCAACGCAGATAGATCAGGCCTCGCCGTAGAGTTCCCGCTGCGAGCGCTCCAGTTCCTCGGCATAGCGGCGGCGTGCGTGCCGTTCGGTGATCAGCCCAAGGACGCTGCCGTCCGGCGCGACCACCGCCAGATCGTCCGCCGCGACCCGGTCGAATACCTCGAGCACTGCGCCGATCCCCATTTCCGGCGCAAGCCGAGCCTGGGGAAGCTTCCCCAGCGTGCCGATCTCGGCCGCCGGCTCCACTTCGGGCGACCAGGCCGCCGCCGTCTCGGCGATGCCGGCATAATGGCCCTGCACATCGAGCAGCACCACGCGCGTGGTCGATCCCAGCGGAAAACGTTCGCGGAACGCCGCGACGCTGGCAGCGGCGGCGCATTGCGGGACGTCGCGGCGCATCATCTGCCCGGCGGTGAGCGCGCGCATCCAGCCGACGTCGCGGCCGCTGCGCAACGTCTCGCCGCGCAGGTGCAGCCGCCACGTGGAGAAGCTGTAGCCGAAAGTCTCGCGTGCTACGGTGGAGGAGATCAGCGTGGCGGCCACCGCGACGCCGGTGATGCTGAAATCATGCGTCACCTCCAGCACCAGCAGCGACATGGTGAGCGGCCCGCCGACC
Source organism: Sphingomonas sp. 1F27F7B (assembly GCF_005503355.1). Classification (GTDB taxonomy): domain Bacteria; phylum Pseudomonadota; class Alphaproteobacteria; order Sphingomonadales; family Sphingomonadaceae; genus Sphingomonas. The sequence continues at coordinate 175,017 of NZ_SCMK01000003.1, read as the reverse complement.
ACTGCCACGGCAAGCGCGGCCATGCCGACCACGGTCGCGTCGTCGGGGGCGAGGACATGGAGGCCCGGAATTTGCGCCAGCACCACCTGATAGAGGCGCCCGACGAGCGAGCCGAGGAACAGCGAGGCGAAGAACAGGCCGCCGCGGAAGCCGAAGCCGAGCGACACCGCCGAGGCGAGCATCTTGAGCAGGATGGTCAGCGCCAGGCCGGCGACCGTCACTTCGGTGATCAGGTTGAGGTTGAGCGCGCCGTGCCCGCCGGAGAGCGTCTGGTGCGAAAGCAGGCCGAGCGGCACGAGCAGCAGCCCGCCGACCAGCGGCGCCCAGTGCGCGGGCAGGGGGGAGCGATGCACGGCGCGCTCCACCAGCGAGACCAGCCGCATCAAGGCGATCCCCAGCCCCGCGCAGAGCAGCCCGAGAATCGCGTAGAGCGCATAATCGGCAGTACCGATCGGATGCATGCCGCCGGTTGCGATCACATAGGGCGTCATGCCCATCGCCCGCGCAAGCACTGCGGCGGCGAGCGCGGCGAGCATCACCGGCGCGACGGTGGCGGTGCTATAGGCGCCGAGCACCACTTCGAAAGCGTAGAAGGCGCCGGCGAGCGGCGCGCCGAACGCCGCGCTGACCGCTGCGCCTGCGCCTGCCGCCATCAGCGTGCGCAGGTCGCTTCGTCGCAGCTTGATCCGCTGCCCGAGCAACGATGCCAGCCCGCCGCCTGCCTGGGCATAGGCCGCTTCGAGCCCCACCGATGCGCCAAAGCCGTTGGAGAGCAAGGTGGTACCGACCACCGTCGCCGTATCGCGCGCGGGAATGCGGCCGCCATGCAGCGCGTTCGCCTCGACGATGTCGACTGGCTGGCGGCGGCGCAGGAACCACAGGACCAGGCCGAGCAGCGCGCCGCCGATGGGCAGGGCGATCAGCCGCCAGGGCGCGATCGCTTCGGCGGCGCTCAGATGCTCGCCCTGCGCCAGCCCGAACAGCAGCCGCTGGGTGCCGCGCGCGATCTGGCCGAGCGCGATCGCGCAGAGACCGGCGCCCAGCCCGACGAGCAATGCCAGCGCCAGGAACCACAGGGCGTTGGACCGGATCTGGCGGCGCAGCCAATTGGCCGCGCGGACCGTGCGATAGCGAGCGTGCGACACCGCGCCCGCTCACTCCTGGGGCGGAATCGGCGCGTCCTCGGGCTTTTCCAGCTGCAGGCCGTGCTTGAGCAGCAACGGGATGTTGAGCATCGCGAAGACCAACGTGACCGGGATCATCACCCAGGTCTTGAAGAGCACCCACTGGTCCCAGGTGACGAACTGGCGGACGATTTCGTTGGCCAGCGCGGCGGCGACGAAGAACAGCGCCCAGTTGATCGTCAGCAGCCGCCAGCCTTTGGCCGAGAGGCCGGGATAGGCCTGTTCGAGCAGCATCTGGAGCAGCGGCTTGTCGGCGATCACACCATAGCCGAGCACGATGGCGAACATCGCATAGATGATCGTCGGCTTGATCTGGATGAAGGTCTGGTCGTGGAAGTAGAGCGTCAGGCTGCCGAACACGAGCACGAAGGCTGCGGTGATCCACAGCATCGGCGAGACGTGGCGGGTCTTCCACCAGCTCAGCGCGATCGCGGCGGCCATCGCGACCATGAACGCGGTGGTGGCGGCGAAGATGCGCGCCAGCACCGGCCCCTGGGCCAGCGAATTGACCAGGAAGAACACCGCGAGCGGGCCATAGTCGATCAGCATCCGCACGCCGGGCGTGGCGGCCTTCTTCTCAGCCATTGGTAAGCTCCTCCACGCCGGCAATGATGCGCGCCACTTCCTGCGCGTTGAACGGACGCAGATCGTCCACCTTCTCGCCCACGCCGATCGCATGGATCGGCAGGCCGTATCTCTCCGCCGCCGCGACGAGCACGCCGCCGCGCGCGGTGCCGTCAAGCTTGGTCATGACGAGGCCGGTGACGCCGGCGACTTCCTTGAACACTTCGATCTGGTTCAAGGCGTTCTGGCCGGTGGTCGCGTCGAGCACCAGCACCACGTCGTGCGGCGCCGCCGGGTTGAGCCGGCCCAGCACGCGGCGGATCTTGGCCAGCTCGTCCATCAGCTCGCGCTTGTTCTGCAGGCGCCCGGCGGTATCGACGATCAGCACGTCGGTGCCGATCTCGGTCGCCTTCTTCACTGCCTCGAACACGATGCCCGCGGCATCGCCGCCCTCGGCGCCCGAGACGATCGGCACGCCGATCCGCTCGGCCCAGGTCCTGAGCTGACCGATGGCAGCGGCGCGGAAAGTGTCGCCGGCCGCGAGCATCACCGAATAATCCTGCTCCATCAGCAGGTTGGCGAGCTTGGCGATCGTCGTGGTCTTGCCCGAGCCGTTGACGCCGATGACCAGGATCACCTGCGGACGGGGAAAGGCCTCGATCTCCAGCTTCTTCGCCACCGGCTCGAGCACCTTGGCGACTTCCTCGGCCACCACCAGCCGGATGCCGAGTTCCTCCATGTTGCGCTCGAACTGGCCGTCGGCGAGGCGGCGGCGGACGCGGGCAGCCGTTTCGGGGCCCAGGTCGGAAGCTATCAGCGCCTCTTCGATCTCGTCGAGCGTCGCGTCGTCCAGCCGTGCCAGGCCCAGGCCGGCAAGGTTGCCGATCAACCGGTCGGACGTCTTGCGGAAGCCGCCGAGAAGGCGCTCGTGCCAGCTGGGGCCGCTCATGCGATCAGCTTCCCGTCCCGGACGTCCACGATCTTAACGCTCACAATCTCTCCGACTTGGCTTGGGGCGAGGCGGACCTCGGCGAAATTGCCGGCATGGCCGCGGTCGCCGGGGCGCTCTACCAGCACTTGCTGCGTGCTGCCTACCAGGCTTTGCAGCCAATTGTCCCGGACCCGGGCGGCCGCGGCGCGCAGGCGTGCGGCGCGGGCCCTGATCAGTTCGGGCCCGACCTGCGGCATCTTCGCGGCGGGCGTGCCGGCGCGCGGGCTGTAGGGAAAGATATGGGCATGGACGATGCTGCAGTCCGCGATCAGCGCCAGCGTGTTCTCGAACATCGCCTCGCTCTCGGTGGGAAAGCCGGCGATCAGATCGGCGCCGATCGCGATATCGGGGCGCGCGGCGCGCAGGCGCTCGGCCAGCGCGACCGAGTGTGCGCGGCCGTGGCGGCGCTTCATGCGCTTCAGGATCATGTCGTCCCCCGCCTGGAGCGAGAGATGGACGTGCGGCATCAGGCGCGGTTCCCCGGTGAGCAGGGCAAACAGCCGATCGTCGACTTCGATCCCGTCGAGCGAGGAAAGCCGCAGGCGCCGGAGCTTCGGCACATGCGCGAGGATGCGCTCGACCAGCTGGCCCAGGCTTGGCGATCCGGGCAGGTCGGGGCCATAGCTGGTCAGGTCCACGCCGGTCAGCACCACTTCGGCATGATTCTCGGCGAGCGCGGCGACTCGGTCGATCACCGCGCCGGCGGGCACCGAGCGGCTGTTCCCGCGGCCATAGGGGATGGCGCAGAAGGTGCAGCGATGGTCGCAGCCATTCTGCACTTCCACGAAGGCGCGGGCATGAGTCGAGAAGCTGGCGGCCAGATGCGGCGCGGTCTCGCGCACCGCCATGATGTCCTGCACCACCACCGGCGCGGGCGAGAGCCATGCGTCGGGATGCAGCTTCTCGGCATTGCCGATCACCCGGTCCACCTCGGGCATCGCCGCGAACGCCTGCGGGTCGATCTGCGCCGCACAGCCCGTCACCACCAGTTCGGCGCCCGGCCGTTCGCGGCGCGCGCGGCGGATCGCCTGGCGGCTCTGCTTGACGGCCTCGTTGGTCACCGCGCAACTATTGATGACGATCGTATCGCGGCCTTCGAGCAGCGCGCGGATCGTTTCGCTCTCGGCGAGGTTGAGCCGGCAGCCCAGACTGATGACGCGAGGGGATGACATTTGGCCGGTGATCTAGGCGCAGCTACACACGATGTCCACGCGAAGGCCCGCGAAGTGCTGGGCTTCTGGTTCGCGCTCACGCCCGAGCAGCATTTCGCCAAGTCGGTGAAGCTCGATGCCGAGATCGGATCGCGCTTCGGGCCGCTGCGCGATCTGGTGCTGGGATCGGGCGCGGCCGGCTGGCGCGACGATCCGGAGACCTTGCTGGCGGCAATCATCCTGCTCGACCAGTTCAGCCGCAATGTCCATCGCGGCCGCGCCGAAGCATTCGCCGCCGATCCGCTCGCGCTGCAGCTGGCGCTGGAGGCGATCGGCAAGGGCTGGGACGCGGGCATGAGCAACGACCGGCGCCAGTTTGTCTATCTGCCGCTGGAACATGCCGAGGATGCGGCGATGCAGGCACTGAGCGTCGAGAAGTTCGCTTCGCTGGGTGACGACTATGTGCTCGATTTCGCCCGCAAACATGCCGAGGTGATCGCGCGCTTCGGCCGTTTCCCGAGCCGGAATGCGGCGCTGGGGCGGGATTCCACGCCCGAGGAGCTTGCGTTCCTCAGCGAAGAAGGGACGGGGTGGTAGCCTGTTGTCCGCGCCCTCCTTCCAGCGAGGGCATGAGAAGGGATCGAGCCGCTCCAGGCTGCCCGCCCGCGGCATCCGGATGGCGCTCCAGCCTGATGTCGCGCCGTGCGAGCAGCGCGCCGTCTTCGCTCCGGCCCAGGCGCACGATGCCGCTGCCGCCGCGCAGTTCCTGTCGCGCGCGATAGGCGGGCGTGACGCCGAACTCGCCGTCGAACACCACGTCGTCGACATGATAGGGTCGCCGGCCCGGCTCGCCGATGAAGAGATGGACGTGCGCGGGCATCGTCCTGTCCGGATAGGGCGCCGGCTTGATCGTGTCGAAGCCATAGGTTCCGTCCGCGCCGGTCTTCGCCCAGCCGCGCAGCCGGCCGTGGCGGCGGCTCCATTCGGTTTCGCCGGTACCATCGGCATAGAGGCCGCGCGCATTGGTGTGGTGGGCATAGACGATCACGCCGGGCGCGGGAGTCTTGCCGTCCGCCGCGAATATGCGGCCGGTCAGGAACATTCGCTCCCCCGGCTCCCGGGGCGGGGCGAGCGCTACCCTTGCGGAAAGCATGCCCGGCGCGCGCTCGCCTACCGCCTGGCAGCCTTCGCAGTCATAGAGGTCGGGCCGGGCTTCGGCATGGGCGCCGCCGCCGGAGGGCAGGAGTGCGCTCGCACTGGCCAGGCCGCCCGCCGCGCCGCCCAACAGGACCAGAGTCGTTCGACGATCGAGCATGCCGATTTCTCCGCCCGGGGTTGGTGGCAGCTGCGGAGAATAAGCGATGTGGCGCTTGGACGGAAGCTCAGCCCGCCAGTCGCCGATCGCCCGAAGGCGCGGCGGGCGCTGTCTGGGCGCTCGATCCGGTGAGGATCAGCCGCCGTTCCGCCAACAGGCGGCGCACGCCGCTCACCGACAGCGGCTTGCCATAGTGCCAGCCCTGCGCCTTGGCGCAGCCGGCGGCGCGCAGCCGCTCCTCGATCGCGCCGTCCTCCACGCCTTCGGCGGTGATCGGCAGGTTGAGGCTCTCGCCCAGGCTGACGATCGCATTGACGATCGCGGCCGAATCGGCGCTGGTGTTCAGCGACATGACGAAGCTCTTGTCGATCTTGATCCGATCGAAAGGCAGGGCGCGCAGATGCGCCAGCGAGGAATAGCCGGTGCCGAAATCGTCGAGCGCCAGCCGCGCGCCCTGGTTCTTCAGGCTGCCGACGATTGACTGGGCGAGCGCGAGATTGTCGAACAGCGAGCTCTCGGTGATCTCCACTTCGAGCCGGCTCGCCGGGAAGCCGGTCTCGGCCAGCACCTTGATGATCTTCTGCGCCAGCCAGGCGTCGCGCAGCTGCCAGGGCGAGATGTTGATCGACAGGGTGAGCGCGGGATCCCAGTCGCGCGCGGCGAGAAAGGCCTGGCGCATGATCGAGAGCGAGAGGTCGGCGATCATGCCGGTCTCCTCCGCGATCGGAATGAACAGCTCGGGCGAGATCAGCCCGCGGGTGGGATGCTCCCAGCGCGCCAGCACCTCGAAGCCGTGCAGCCGGTTGGTGGTCAGATCCACCTGCTGCTCGAAATAGGGCACGATCTCGCCGCGCGGGATCGCGGTGCGCAGCCCGCTCTCGAGCTCGTTGCGGATCTGGAGCTCGCGCTCCATCGAATGATCGAACCAGGCATAGCGGTTGCGGCCGGATTTCTTGGCCGCGTACATCGCGATGTCGGCGGAGCGCATCAGCGCGTCGATGCTCGCGCAGTCGAAGTCCGAGCGGGCGATGCCGAGCGAGCAGCTGATGTGCAGGCGCAGTCCCTCGGCCTCGAAGGGCTGGGCCATGCGGCTGACGAGCCGCTCGGCGATGCGTTCCACCACGGCGGGTTCGCTGGGATCGAACAGGAAGCCGCAGGCGAATTCGTCGCCGCCCAGCCGCGCGGTCAGTGCGATCGGCGGCATGACGTGCGCGATCTCGGCGGCGACGGCGCGCAGCAGCGCGTCGCCCACGGCATGGCCGTGCATGTCGTTGATCGTCTTGAAATGATCGAGGTCGAGCATGATCATCGCCATCGCCTTGCGGCGGCGCTGGGCCCGGACGAACATCGCCGCGCCTTCCTCGGCAAGGCTGCGGCGGTTGTAGAAGCCGGTGAGCGGATCGCGATTCGCCAGCTGCTGGGCACGCTCCTCCGCGGCGGCGCGGATCTGCACTTCCTGGCTCAGCTCCGAATGGCGGCGCCAGCCGAACAGGATCAGCGCGACGTTGAGCAGCAGGGCGATGACGAGCGTGCGGTCGGCAGGGGCGCCGCCTTCGAAATAATATTGCAGCGTCTTGGAAAGCACGGCGCTGCCGGTGCCAATGAACAACAGGATCGCGGCAACGCTGATCGCGCCCGACAACAGGGCCGGGCGCGAAGCGCTTTGCGATACGGCTGATTCTTCGTGGTCCAGCGACATGCCGGGAACACTTCCCCCAACTGCAACTCAGGGTCGTTTCTCACGCCCAGGGTATAGAACGGGTTAAGCCGGCGACATGTTTGCGTAATAATTCGCGCGGGTTCCCATTGCTCTCCGGCGGAGAGGGATGGATTTGAGTTGCCACCCATGCGCCGATCCGCTAGGGGCCGCCGCGACCGTTCTCTTTGAACGCGAGACATTTGCCGCCCCGAGGGGTGACGCTGGCCGACGAGGTTTCGTCCGCCGGCGTGTTTTGCGTTTTGGGGAATTGCGGTCGCGGGTCTGGAGTTTTGGGTCGATGTTCGAAAGTCTGAGCGAACGGCTGGGTGGCGTATTCGAGCGCCTGCGCGGTCGTGGCGCGCTGACCGAAGCCGATGTCCGCACCGCCATGCGCGAAGTGCGGATCGCGTTGCTGGAGGCCGATGTCGCGCTTCCGGTGGCGCGCGACTTTGTCGAGAAGGTGACCGAGGCGGCGATCGGCCACGAAGTGCTGCGCTCGATCACCCCGGGCCAGCAAGTGGTGAAGATCGTCCACGACGCGCTCGTGGACATGCTCGGCCCGGACACGGCCGAACTCGCCATCGACGTCACGCCGCCCGCCGTGATCATGCTTGTCGGCCTCCAGGGCTCGGGCAAGACGACTACCACCGCCAAGCTGTCCAAGTTGCTGAAGAGCCAGGGCAAGAAGGTGATGATGGCGTCGCTAGACGTCAATCGCCCGGCCGCGCAGGAACAGCTCGCGGTGCTCGGCACCCAGACCGAGGTGCAGACGCTGCCGATCGTCGCCGGTCAGCAGCCGGTCGAGATCGCCCGGCGCGCGCTCAATGCCGCCAAGCTCCAGGGCTATGACGTCCTGATGCTCGACACCGCCGGCCGCCTGCACGTCGATCAGGCGCTGATGGACGAGATGAAGGCAGTCGCGGACATCGCGAAGCCGAACGAGATCCTGCTCGTCGTCGACTCGCTCACCGGCCAGGATGCCGTGAATGTCGCGACCAGCTTCTCCGCGCAGGTGCCGCTCACCGGCGTGATCCTCACCCGCATGGACGGTGATGCGCGGGGCGGCGCGGCGCTGTCGATGCGCGCGGTTACCGGCAAGCCGATCAAGTTCGCCGGCATGGGCGAGAAGCTCGACGCGCTCGAGCCCTTCCATCCCAAGCGCGTTGCCGGCCGCATCCTCGGCATGGGCGACGTCGTCAGCCTCGTCGAGAAGGCGGCGCAGGCGATCCAGGAGGAAGACGCCGAGAAGATGGCGGCGCGGCTGGCCAAGGGTCAGTTCGACATGAACGACCTGCGCGGCCAACTCGCCCAGATGCGCCGCATGGGCGGCCTGGGCGCGCTCGCCGGCATGATGCCGGGCATGAAGAAGGCGCAGGCGGCGGTCGACCAGGTGGGCGGCGACAAGGTGCTGATCCGCATGGACGCGATGATCACTTCGATGACGCCCAAGGAGCGCGCCAAGCCGGACCTGATCAACGCCAAGCGCAAGATCCGCATCGCCAAGGGATCGGGGACGACCGTGCAGGACGTCAACAAGCTCCTCAAGATGCACCTCGAGATGCAGACCGCGATGAAGCGGCTCAAGAAGATGGGCGGCTTGAAGGGCCTGATGGGCATGCTCGGCAAGGGCGGCCCCGGCGGCGGCCTGGGCGGTGTCGGCAATGCGCTGGGCGGCGCCGATCTGGGCGACATGATGGGCAAGATGGGCGGCCCCGGTGCCGGTGGAGGCCTTCCCGGTCTCGGCGGTCCGGGCGCGCCGCAGCTCCCGCCCGGCTTCGAGAATTTTTTGAAGAAGAAGTGATCCACCCGCCCAACCGTTTGGCGGCGGGGCAGAACCTAAGCAGATCCCGGCAATGCCGGGGGACCGAATGAAGAAGGAAGTGAAGTAATGGCTATTTCCCTGCGTCTGTCGCGCGGCGGCTCGAAGAAGCGCCCCTATTACCGCATCGTCGTCGCCGACGCTCGCTCGCCCCGCGACGGCAAGTTCATCGAGAAGATCGGCACCTACAACCCGCTGCTCGCCAAGGACGACGCCAAGCGCGTCGTGCTCGACGGTGAGCGCGCCAGCTACTGGCTCGGCGTCGGCGCGCAGCCGACCGACCGCGTCGCCCGCTTCCTCGATGCCGCCGGCCTCAAGGAGCGCGCCGCCAAGAACAACCCGAACAAGGGCAAGCCGGGCGAGAAGGCCGTCGAGCGCGCCGAGGAGCGTGCCGAGAAGCTGAAGGCCGCCGAGGAGGCTGCTGCCGAGGCGAAGGCCGCTGCCGCTGCCGCCGCAGCTGCTCCGGCCCCGGCCGAGGACACGCAGGCAGAAGCCGAGGCGGTGATCGCCGCCGAGGTCGAGGCTGCCACCGAGGAGCCGACCGCGGAGGCCGAGCAGGTCGCCGAGGCGACCGCCGAAGAGACCCCGCCGGCCGAGGCCTGAGCCCTTGTCCGGTGATCAGCCCGTCACGCTCGCCGTCATCATCGGCGCGCACGGCGTGACGGGCGAGGTCCGCCTGAAGGTCTTCGCCGAGGACCTGTCGACGCACCGCCGGTTCAACGGCGGTGCGCTGACGCTCAAATCGCTGCGCGAAGGGCCGAACGGCGCCATCGCACGCTTCGCCGAAATAGCCGACCGCAATGCGGCCGAGGCGCTGCGCGGGACCGAACTCAGCGTGCCCCGCTCGGCGCTGCCCCCGCTCGGCGAAGGCGAATATTATCATGTCGACCTGATGGGCCTTCCCGCCGTCTCCGACGAGGGCACTGCGCTGGGCAGGGTCGTCGCGATCGACAATTTCGGCGCCGGCGACGTGCTCGAGATCGAACGGCCGGCCGACGAGAACGGCAAGGCCAAGCGCTTCATGGTGCCGATGACTGCCGCCGCCGTTCCCGAATGGAATGCCGAGCGGCTCGTGGTGAGCGCCGCCTTCGTCGAATGACGAAGATTGCGGTCCTTTCCGATATCCACGGCAATTTGCCGGCCCTGATCGCAGTCGTTGCCGATGCCGAAGCGCGGGGCTGCACGCGCTTCCTCAACCTGGGCGACATCCTTTCTGGCCCGCTCTGGCCGGCCGAGACCGCCGAATGGCTGATGGCGCGCGACTGGCCGGCCATCGCCGGCAATCACGAGCGCCAACTGCTCACCGATCCGCCCGCGCGGATGAACCCGTCGGATGCCTTTGCCCGCGCCGCGCTGGGGGGCGGGGCACTGGCCTGGCTGGCGGGCCTGCCTGCGATGCTGGCGCTGGACGGGATGTTCCTGTGTCACGGCACGCCGGCCAGCGATGTCGCGCCGCTCGCCGAGACGCTCGAGGGTGCGCGCCTGCGCGCAGCGAGCGCGGCCGAGCTCTCCGAACGGCTGGCGGGACGCGGTGAGCGGCTGGTCCTTTGCGGCCATACCCATGTGCCGCGCCTGCTGGGCCTTCCGGATGGCCGCCGCGCGCTGAATCCCGGCAGCGTCGGCCTCCAGGCCTATGACGACGATCATCCCCGGCCCTATCGGGTGGAGAATGGCGATCCGTTTGCCCGCTATGCGGTGATCGACGGGGAGGCGATCGGGCTCCACGCCGTCGCCTATGATCATCGGGCAGCCGCGCGAAAGGCTGAAGGCGAGGGGCGCCCGGACTGGGCGATCGCCCTCGCCACCGGGCGGATGGGTTGAGCGTTTCGGCCACGGCGCTGCACCGTATCTCCATCGAAGCTCCATTGGCCGCACGCCTACCGGATCGGCAGGATCCCGGAATGTCGTCGATCGCCTGGCATCTCGGTCATGCCGCACTCGCCTCGGGCCTTTGGGCCGCGAGCGCCTTCCTGTTCCGGCTGGGGCACGCCGGCCGCCTGCTGACGACGGCGGTGTCGCCTGGGCTGATCGCGACGATCGCCACCTGGTACGGCCATTCCGACGCCGGTGCCGGAATGGCGCCCGAATGGGTGTCGATCCTTCTGGTTCTCTGCATCATGCGCGGAGCGGGCGCGACGATCGTTGCCCTGCCGGTCTGGTTCGCCTTCGAGCAATGGTTTGGCTGGCGCGCCCGTTGAGGCCCCGTTATCCTCGCCGCGAACATCGGGGGATGCACGCAATGAACTGGTTTCGTACCACGCTTGCCGTCGCACATTGCTGCCTGTCCCTGCCGGCGGCGGCCCAGACCACAGCCGGCGCGCTCCAGCCCCAGTTCGAGGCGATCGACCGCAGCTTCGAGGCCTTCCAGCGCGACACCCCCACGCCCGGCCTGGTCTACGGCCTTGTCGCCGAAGGGAAGCTGGTCCATGTCCGCGGCTTCGGCGTGCAGGATCTGGCGAGCAAGCGCCCCGTCACGGCCGACACGCTGTTCCGCATCGCTTCGATGACCAAGGCCTTCACTGCGCTCTCGATTCTCGCGCTGCGCGATGCCGGCAAGCTCTCGCTCGACGACTATGCCGAGAAACATGTGCCCGAGATGCGCGGCTGGAAATATCCCACCAGCGACAGCGCGCGCATCCGGATCCGGGATCTGCTCTCGCACGTCGCCGGCTTCGTCACCGACGATCCCTGGGGCGATCGCCAGACGCCGATGCCCGAGGCCGAGTTCACCAGGCTGCTCCGGGCCGGCGTGCCGTTCAACCGCGTGCCCGAGACGGCGCACGACTATTCGAACTTCGGCTATGCGCTGCTGGGCCGGATCGTCGCCAACGTCTCCGGCATGCCCTATCGCACCTATGTCGAGCGCACGATCCTGAAGCCGCTGGGGATGAACTCCAGCGGCTTCGAAGTCACCGAATGGCCGCTCGAGCGCCGCGCGATCGGCTATCGGTTCGAGGACGGGGTCTGGAGCGAGGAACCGACCATGCGCAACGGCGCCTTCGGCCCGATGGGCGGGCTCCAGGTCAGCGCCAACGACTATGGCAAGTGGATCGCCTTCCTGCTCTCCGCCTGGCCGCCGCGTGACGGGCCGGACACGGGGCCGGTCAAGCGCGCCACGGTGCGCGAGCTGGCGCAGGGGCTCAACTTCGTCCGCATGACTCCGCGCATCGGCGGCGCGGCCAAGGGCGGCTGCATGCAGGGCACCGCCTATGGCAAGGGCCTGCGCGTCTCGCAGGACTGCGCGCTGGGGATGATGCTCCACCATGGCGGCGGCTATCCCGGCTATGGCTCGCACATGCTGCTGGTGCCGGAGGCGAGAGTGGGGATCTTTGTCTTCACCAACCGTACCTATACCGGCGCGGCCGGCACCGCCTGGGACGCGATGTTCGCGCTCGACAAGGCGGATGCGCTGCGCTTCGCAGAACCGCCGGTCGGCGCCGACCTCGCCGCCGCACTGGATACGGCGCGGGCCATCTATGCGGCGGGGGACGTGACGGTCGCGCAGCCCTCGCTCGCGATGAACTTCCTGATGGACCGATCGGCCGAGGGCTGGCGCCGCGACCTGGCGGCGTTGCATGCCCAGCTCGGCGCATGCACCGGCAAGGCGGAGCCGCCCCAGGCCCGGGGCGCGATGTCCGGCGCCTTTCGCTGGCATTGCGACAAGGGGATGCTGGACGGCATGGTGCTGCTCGCGCCCACCAGCCCGATGACGATCCAGTCGCTCAGGTTCAGCCCGGTGCCGGCGGCCAAGCCTTGACATTTTAAATCCCCTATGTTAGTGGGAATTTAGATGAGCAAGGCCCCCGGTCTGTCTCGAACCCCTACCGACCACCCGGTCTGGACGGCGCTTTCCCATTATACGATCGGTCCCGAGGAAGCGGAGCTGAGCTTCGCCCAGCGGCTTGCGCGCGAGAATGGCTGGACCGGCGCCCAGGCGGAGCGCGTGATCGAGGAGTATCGGCGCTTCTGCTTCCTGGCGGTGACTGCCGGGCATCCGGTCACGCCGTCGGACCAGGTCGACCAGGCCTGGCACCTGCATCTTACCTACACGCGCGACTATTGGGAGCGCTTCTGCCCCCAGGTGCTCGGCCGCGCGCTCCATCACGGCCCCACGGCCGGCGGACGCGAGGAGGGGCATCGCTACTTCACCCAATATGCCGAGACGCTGCGCAGCTACGAGCGCGTCTTCGGCGCCCCGCCCGCGGATCTGTGGCCCGACGCGGCGCGGCGATTGCTCGAGGACCACAAGGCGCGCCGCGTGCATCCGCGCGACGCATTCATCGTGTCCCGGAGGCCATTCCGGATCGCGCTGCTGGTTGGGTTGGCGGTGCTCTCCGCGCTGGTCCTGGGGTATCTCATGCTGAGGAGCTAGGATCTTATGTCGCTCGGACCCTTCGATCTCACCGGCGGGCCGTTTCTCATCCTCTATGGCGGGCTGCTGATCCTCACCATCATCGCCGGCTTCACCATTCCGCGCTGGCTCCGGCCCGAAGGCCGCACCCCGCGCCGCATCGACACCGATGATCTCGCCTGGCTGGCCGGCGGCGGCACGCGCTTCGCCGAAACCGTCGCATCCCGGCTGCTCTCGACTCGCCAGCTGGCGATGGAGGGGAAGAACAAGTTCACCCCCAGCCATCTCGGCGGCGGCACGCCGGCCGAGCGCAGCGTGCTCGCGCTGCCCGACGGGGCAAGCTGGGACCGGGTCGCCGGCGCGATCGGCGAGCATGGCGACCGGATCCGCGATCGGCTGATCGACGCCGGGCTGCTGATGCGCGGCTGGGACGGGTTGCAGATGCGCTTCTTCCAGACGCTGCCTTATTTCCTGCTGCTCGGTTTCGGCTACACCAAGCTGCTGATCGGCGAGGCGCGCGGCAAGCCGGTCGGCTATCTCACCGCGCTGCTGGTGCTCACCGGCATCCTGGCGCTGATCCGCTTCGCCGCGCTCGACCGGCGGACGCGCGCCGGGCAGGAGGCGCTCGCCGAGGCGCGCGAGCGCAGCGAACGGCTCCGCCGGGCTCCTGCCGGCGGCGAGACCGATCTCGCGGTGGCGCTGTTCGGCACGGCGGTGCTGGTTGGCTCGGATTGGGGCGGCTTCCACCAGCTGCGCGCGGCAAGCTCGGGCAGCGACGGCGGGAGCGGCGGCAGCGGTTGCGGCAGCGGCGGGGGCGGTTGCGGCGGCGGTGGCTGCGGCGGTTGCGGGGGCTAATGTCCGGGATTGGTGGCTGGCGCGGCGCTCGCACCGGATCGGGCGCCGTTCCGCCAGCCTTCGATCAGCCTGAGGCCGGTGACTTCCGCCGCCTCGCGGGTCGCGCCATGCCCTTCCGCCTGGGCCAGCATCCGTGCGAGCAGCGCCCGGCCCGAAATGCGTTCGGGAAGCCGGCATGGATGCGTGTGCAGGGGATCTGATCCGCAATCGAGCAGCCGGATGCCGAGATGGAACCGCGCCAGATAGATCGCCGCGGTGAGACCGGCGGGGCCGGCACCGATGATGATGCAATCGTCCACTTGCCAATCGCGCTCCCGGAGGGGAAAGGCTCCCATGCCTTTCGCCGCAACTATCCTGACGCTTTACCCGGAGATGTTTCCCGGTCCGCTCGGCATCTCGCTCGCCGGCCGGGGGCTGCGCGAGGGACTGTGGAGCATGGAAACCGTCCAGATCCGCGACTTCGCGACCGACAGGCACCGCTCGGTCGACGACACGCCGGCGGGCGGCGGGGCGGGGATGGTGATGCGCGCGGACGTGCTCGCTTCGGCGCTCGACAGCGTCGCGCCGGGCCGCCCGATTCTCGCCATGACGCCGCGCGGCAAGCCGCTTGGCCAGGACCGCGTCCGCCAGCTCGCCCAGGGCCCCGGCGCCGTGGTGATCTGCGGCCGGTTCGAGGGGATCGACGAGCGACTGTTCGAGGCGCGCGACATCGAGCAGGTCTCGATCGGCGACTATATCCTCTCCGGCGGCGAGATGGCGGCGCTAACCCTGCTTGACGCTTGCATTCGCCTCATTCCCGGAGTAATGGGCGCGCCTTCCAGCGGCATGGACGAGAGCTTCGAAACGGGGCTGCTCGAATATCCGCAATATACCCGACCTGTCGAATGGGAAGGGCGCACGATCCCCGAAGTGCTGCGATCGGGGGATCATGCGAAGATCGAGGCCTGGCGAAGCGCCCGTGCCGAGAGCGATACACGGCTAAGGAGGCCGGATCTTTGGGAGCGCCACGAGGGCGCTCGGGTCCAACCTCCCTCTGGCGCGCGGCGACGTAAACAGGACGATGTGAAATGAACCTGATCCAGACGCTCGAAGCCGAGCAGATCGCCAAGTTCAACGCGGCGAAGAAGATTCCGGAATTCCGCCCGGGCGATACGCTGAAGGTCGGCGTGAAGGTCGTCGAAGGCGAGCGCACCCGCGTGCAGAACTATGAGGGCGTGTGCATCGCGCGCTCGAACAAGGGCATGGGCTCCTCGTTCACCGTCCGCAAGATTTCGTTCGGCGAGGGCGTCGAGCGCGTCTTCCCGCTTTATTCGCCGAACATCGACAGCATCGAAGTCGTCCGCCGCGGCGTCGTGCGTCGCGCGAAGCTCTATTATCTGCGCGGCCGCACCGGCAAGTCGGCCCGTATCGCCGAGCGCCGCGACGTGCGCACCGAGGCGGTTGCCGCCGAATAAGCCACGGCTTCACGGTATCGAAAAGGGCGCGGTGGCGATGGCCACCGCGCCCTTTTCATTTCGGTCGGCGTGCCAGCCACCGGAGCAGCCCGCTGATCGCGTCGAACAATTTGTGCCGATGCTCCGCCCAATCGGCGCCGTAGAAATGCCTTGCCACCTCATCCTCCGTTCGCGCGGCGCGAATGGCCGGGCAGGGCGGCAATGGAGGACGCGGCGAGAGATCGTTACGGTCGTTACCGAAGCAAGCGGAACTGCCCGCGGCGCACGGAGGCCGTCATGGCCAACCCGCCCGATTCACATGGGCCGGGAAATTGCGCCATGCCGATGGCGGAATGCGCGGGAAGAACCGGCACGGCCGCGGCGGCCTGCCGAAAATTGATGGCTGGCCAGGTATTTAGGCATAGCTGACGATCTCGAACTCGGTCCCGTCATGGTCGAGGAAATAGAAGCGCTTGCCGGGATCATAGTCGGCATGGTTGAACGGGACCAGCCCCGCCGCGACCACGCGCCGCTCGATCTCCTCCAGATCATCGACCAGGATGCCGACGTGATTGAGCGGCTGCCCCTTCTCGAAGGTCGCCTGGTCCGGCGCCTCGGGTGGCGTATAGACTGCGAGATAGGTGCGCTCGTCGCCGACATGGATGGCGCGGCCGCCGTCGCGCGCGGGACCTTCCCAGCGCACGTGCCAGTCGAACAGATCGCCCAGCAGCTTCGCTGCGCGCTCGGGGCTGCGCACGGTGACGTTCACATGCTCGATATAGGGCTGGGGCATGGATTTCCTTTCCGGTTTGGATGCCATGCCGCGAGCAGCTACAACCTCAACCTAGGTTTAGGTCAAGTGGGAAATTTCGATGCGCGGGAACGAGCTTCTGACGATCGGCGAGCTGGCGGCGCGGACGGGTATCGCAGTCTCGGCGGTGCGCTTCTACGAAGGGAAGGGGATCGTCCATCCGATCCGCACCCGCGGCAACCAGCGCCGTTTCCTCCGCTCGGACATCCGCCGGGTCTCCTTCGCGCTCATCGCCCAGCAACTGGGCCTTACCCTGCCCGAGATCGCGGGCGAGCTGGCCACGTTGCCCGAGGGGCGCACGCCGACGGGGGAGGACTGGGCGCGGATCAGCAGGGGCATCCGCGTGCGAATCGAACTGCGCGTCGCCCAGCTCCAGCGCACGCTCGACGATCTCGATGGCTGCATCGGCTGCGGTTGCCTGAGCCTGAAGAAATGCGCGCTCTACAATCCCGACGACCGCGCCGGGACGAGCGGCGCCGGCCCGCGCTTCATCCTCGTCTCGCGCAAGGTGGCGCTGGGGCTGGAATAGGGGCGACCCCCGGTCTTACGGGAGAGAATGGCTGGCGGGCTTTACCGCGCGCGCATACCCCGCAATAACGCCGCTCCAAGGAGAATGGGGTATATGCGGAAATGGCTGGTCGGGCTTGCGATGCTGGGGGCGCCGCTGATGGCGAATGAAGCCTTGGCGCAATCGAAGGAACTGACGCTCGAGCGCGTCTTCGCCAGCCCCGATCTCAACGGCCCGCAGCCGCGTGCCGCCAAGCTCTCGCCCGACGGCAAGTTCCTCACGCTGCTGCGCAACCGGGCGGACGAGAAGGAGCGGTTCGACCTGTGGGCGATGGATACGCGCACCGGCGAATGGCGGATGCTCGTCGATTCGAAGAAGGTCGGCACCGGCGCCGCGCTTTCCGAGGCAGAGAAGATGCAGCGCGAGCGCGCGCGCATCGGCGGCAGCAAGGGCATCGTCGCCTATGACTGGGCGCCCGACGGCAAGTCGGTGCTCGTGCCGCTGGAGGGCGAGCTCTATCGCGCCGGGATCGACGGCAGCATCGCGAAGCTGCCCGCCAAGGCCGGCCCCAAGCTGAATGCCGAGGTGAGTCCCGCGGGCGGCTATGTCTCCTGGGTGCAGGACCAGAATCTGGTGGTGCTGGGCGCGGCCGGTGGCGAGCCGCGCGCCATCACCGACGACGGCCAGGGCACCGTCCATTGGGGCGAGGCCGAGTTCGTCGCGCAGGAGGAGATGGCGCGGTTCAACGGCTATTGGTGGTCGCCGGACGACAAATATGTCGCGGTCGAGCGCTTCGACGAAGCGCCGGTGGGCATCGTCACCCGCGCCGCGATCGGCGCCGAGGGCACGCAGCTTTTCCAGCAGCGCTATCCCAAGGCCGGCACGCCCAATGTGAAGGTCGCGCTCTATGTGATGGACCCCCATGGCGGGCACAAGGTCGCCGTGGATCTCGGTGCCGATGCCGACATCTATCTCGCCCGGGTCGACTGGTCGCAGGATGGCAGGACGCTCTATGTCCAGCGCCAGAACCGCGAGCAGACCGTGCTCGATCTGCTCCAGGTCGATCCCGCCACCGGCAAGTCGATCCTGCTGTTCAGCGAGAGGGCGCGTGCCAAGAGCTGGGTGAACCTCTCCAAGGCGCTCACGCCGCTCGGCGACGGCAGCCTGCTCTGGTGGTCCGAGCGCGACGGCCATGGTCATCTCTACCGCTTCGCCAAGGGCAAGTTCACGCAGATCACCAAGGGCGATTGGGAAGTGACTCCCGACATCGTCGGCGTCGACGAGGCCAAGGGGCGCGTCTTTTTCCTCGGCAACAAGGACGGCGTGCTCGAGCGGCACCTCTATTCGGCCGACTATCGGAAGGGCGGGGCCGTGACGCGCCTCACCGAGGCCGGCTGGTGGAACGAGGCGGTGATGGACCTCTCGGGCACCCATGCGATCGTCAAGCGCTCGAACCCCGGCCAGCCCGCCCAGACCTATCTCGCCGACGCGTCGGGCAAGCGCATCGCCTGGGTGAACGAGAATGCGGTCACCGCCGCGGATCACCCCTACAACGCCTATCTCGCCGGCCATCGCGAGCGCAGCTTCGGCACGATCAAGGCGGCCGACGGCTCGGTGCTGCACTGGGAGATGATCACGCCGAAGCTGGAACCGGGGAAGAAATATCCGGTATTCTTCCAGCATTATGGCGGCCCGCACGCGCAGCAGGTGAGCAAGGCCTGGGGCGGCGCGCTCCAGCAATATCTCGTCTCGCGCGGCTATATCTGGTTCCAGCTCGACAATCGCGGCTCGGCCAATCGCGGCGTCGATTTCGAGAGCCAGATCTGGCACGCCATGGGCTCGGTCGAGGTCGAGGACCAGGTGGCCGGCGCCAACTATCTGAAGTCGCTGGACTATGTCGATCCGAACAAGGTCGTCACCTATGGCTGGTCCTATGGCGGCTACATGACGCTCAAGCTGCTGGAAAAGGCGCCGGGCGTGTTCGCTGCTGGCGTGGCCGGCGCGCCGGTGACCAAGTGGGAGCTGTACGACACCCATTATACCGAGCGCTACATGGGCGATCCGAACAAGGTGCCCGAGGCGTACAAGGCGTCGGACAATATCGGCGAGGCGGCGAAGATCGCCGATCCGATGCTGCTGATCCACGGCATGGCGGACGACAATGTCGTGTTCGAGAATAGCACTGCGCTGGCGGCGACGCTGCAAAGGGCCGAAGTGCCGTTCGAGATGATGTTCTATCCGGGCCACACCCACAAGGTCGGTGGCCCCGGCATCAGCGTGCACCTGTGGAACACGATCCTCGACTTCCTCGATCGGAAGACGGGGGCGAAGCGCTAGCTTGCGGGATCATTCGGCGCATCCCGTCATCCCCGCGCAGGCGGGGATCCAGGGCCAGGCGCGGAGCCGGGGTGGCGGGGTCCTGTCCTCTCCGGACAGCGTTCGCGCGGTGGTGCCGATATCCCGCATTACCCTGGATCCCCGCCTGCGCGGGGATGACGATTGAAGGAATATGAGTCCCCAACCCAGGGTCAATCGACATTTACGAGACTGGCGGTCCCAGCCGGGGAGCAAGTAGGGCTGTCCGGCTCTAATCGCGCGCCCAAATGTCGATCCGTCCTAGCGTGTTCCCGGATGGCCGGGCGAGAAGATCGCCCGGCCCCGCCCCGAACGCTAGGGGCGGTAATCGACGATGACGAAGTCCCCGAGGTCGGTGCGCTTGTACATCATCTCGAAATTGTCGTCGCGATCGTCCACGGGCCAATGCTCGCGCACGAACTTGGCGGTATCTTCCAGAAGCTGCGCCATTTCACGGGATCTCACGCCCCTGACGCTCACCCGGTGCGCGCCCCATTTCGCTGCACCCATCTCATCGTCGCTCGTATCGGTCATGCGCATTTCCTCCTGTGCTGAACGTCAGAATCTTCCCACTGCGCCCGGCATCGTCCCGTCGGGCCGCCGGCACACTGCCCGCGTCTCGGTGCCGTCATAATGGCACAGGTCGATCCACGGTTCGCCGCCCGTCGCGCGGTTGCGGCCATAGTCCATCATGCAGCGCATGAAACCGGGGACGAACATCGCCCCGCGCGCCGCTTCCTTGAGCGGTCCGCATTTGATGGCGCGGTCATAGGTCGGCGTATAGTTGCGATAGCCGTCGGCGCTGACGAACCAGACCCCGCCTCCCGGCCGGCCGAGCCGCAGAGCCGCGATCGAGCCGATCTCCAGCTGGTTGACCATGATCGCCTCGCTTCGCTGCACCGCGCGTAGCGCGTCGGCATGCGTGTCGATATCGGCGGGATGGCCGGGCAGGACCGTCTGGTCGGGCGGCAGCCAGGTAGGGCCGTTGCGGATCACATAGATATCGCCCGCCGCCTGCGATGCCGCCTCGGGCCGGCGGTCCAGCAGCCGCGCGCGCTCCCTGCGGACCAGCTCGCTCGCCAGCCGCTGCGCGTCCGCCACCGAGGCGAGGAACACCGATTGGCGGACGCCGCCGTCATAATAGGTTTTCCCGTCGACTCGCACCTGCTGGTAGAAGGCCGGCACCGCCGCCGAGGCGAGCGCCGCGCCGGCCAGGCATTGCGTGGCGCGGGCGAGGTCCGCCGCGCCGTCGCCATATGGGGCCAGCAGCTCCTGCACGTCGACATAGCCGAACTCGCCCGAATTCGCCTCGATCAGCCCGAGCAGCACCTTGCGGCCCTTGGCGTCGCGCAGCGTCCTGACGATGCACAGGCCCGCCCGTCCGGCGGGCGATGCCGGATCGTAGATCGCCGGGCAGATGCGTTGCTCGAAACGGCGCCGCAGGGGCTTCAGATTGGCCAGCGCGCCGTTGATCGCGGCCATGGCCTGCCAGTGCTCGCGATCGATGATGTCGCTTTCCCTGGCCGGCGAATAGGCGTCGGCCAGCGCCTGGCGGATCGCCGCGCCTTCGCTGTCCTGCCGGTCGAGCCCGGCGCCCACGAACAGCGCCTGGAGCGCGCCGGTGCTCACGCCGGTCACCACGGCGAAATCGGGGAACTGGCGGTTCTCGACCAGCCGGTTCATCAGCCCCACGCCGAACGCCCCCCATTGGCCGCCGCCCGAGAGCAGCAGCAAGGGCCGCTCGGGGGCGGGAGGTGCGGCGAGGAAGGCGGGATCGCCACGCAACTGCGCGATCTCGGCCGCGGCGAGCCGGTCGGCGAGTTCGCGCTCGGCAGGGGGCAGCGTCTCGAGGTCGAGCGCTCGGATCTGGCGTTCGAGCGGCGTCAGTTCGATCGGATGGACGAAGGCGGCGAAATCGGCGCAATCGAGCTTGAGCGCGCCCTTGGCCGCGCAGCCGGCCAGGCTCAGCCCCAATAGCAGGATCGTCAGAATGCGACGCATCGTTCCCCTTTCGGTCATCCGGTACGCGTAACAAAATTGCGTGAAACATGTCTCGAACGAAATCGCCCAAAGCGGAGCCATGTCGTGAAACAAGCAGCCCTTGCTTGCGCGCCCGCCCCGATGGGCGTAGCGCGGCGGCAGTTTCCACCCTGGAGTATGTGATGGGCTACCGTGTCGTCGTCGCAGGCGCCACCGGCAATGTCGGGCGCGAAATGTTGAACATCCTGGCCGAGCGGGAATTCCCGATCGACGATCTGGCGGTGCTCGCCTCGTCGCGCTCGACCGGCGATATTATCGACTTCGGCGAGACCGGCAAAACCTACAAGGTCCAGAACATCGAGCATTTCGATCCGACGGGCTGGGACATTGCCCTCTTCGCGATCGGCTCGGAAGGCTCGAAGCTCTACGCGCCCAAATTCGCCGCCGCCGGCTGCACGGTGATCGACAATGCGTCGCTCTATCGCATGGATCCGGACGTGCCGCTGATCGTGCCCGAAGTGAATCCGGAGGCGATCGACGGCTATACCAGGCGCAACATCATCGCGAACCCGAACTGCTCGACCGCGCAGATGGTGGTGGCGCTCAAGCCGCTGCACGATGCCGCGAAGATCAAGCGCGTGGTCGTCGCCACCTATCAGTCGGTCTCCGGCGCGGGCAAGGCAGGAATGGACGAGCTGTTCGAGCAGAGCCGCAACATCTTCGTCGGCGACCAGGCCGAGCCCCACAAGTTCACCAAGCAGATCGCGTTCAACGTGATCCCGCACATCGACAGCTTCCTGGAAGACGGCTCGACCAAGGAAGAGTGGAAGATGGTGGTCGAGACCAAGAAGATCCTCGATCCGAAGATCAAGGTCACCGCCACCTGCGTGCGCGTGCCGGTGTTCGTCGGCCATTCGGAAGCGATCAACATCGAGTTCGAGGACGAGATCTCGGCCGAGCAGGCGAAGACCATCCTGCGCGAGGCGCCGGGCGTGATGCTCGTCGACAAGCATGAGGACGGCGGGTACGTCACGCCGATCGAATGCGTCGGCGAATATGCGACCTTCATCAGCCGGGTGCGCGAGGATCCGACCGTGGAGAACGGCCTTTCGCTCTGGTGCGTGTCGGACAATCTGCGCAAGGGCGCCGCGCTCAACGCAGTGCAGATCGCCGAACTGCTCGGTCGCCGCCATCTCAAGAAGGCGGCCTGACGTGATCGCGGGCGGCTGCCGCTGCGGCGCCGTCCGCTACACGCTGGCAATGGACGACCTGCCGACCGTCTATTGCTGCCATTGCCTGAAATGCCAGAGCTGGGCGGGCAGCGCCTTCACCCAGCAGGCGCCGGTGCGGGCCGACGCGCTCGCCGTCGAGGGGCCGGTGGCGGAATACAGCTTCGCCAATACCGGCGGATCGGTGTCGCACCAGCGCGTCTGCGTCACCTGCCACACGCGCATCTACAACACCAACAGCGCCTGGTCGGGCATTGCGATGCTGCGCGCCGGCACGCTCGATCGCAGCGACGAGCTGGTTCCCCGCGCGCATATCTGGGCGAAGCGCAAGCAGCCCTGGATCGCCATCGCCGACGACGTGCCGCAATGGCCAGAAAGCGCGCCGATGGAGGAATTCGTGGCGCTGCTGTTCCCGCGCTAGGTTGGGGACTCATTCAGCTAACTCCGTCATCCCCGCGCAGGCGGGGATCCAGAGTTATGTGTGGAGCGGGTGCGGCACGTCCTGCCCTCTTCGGACGGCGTTCGCATGATGGCGCCGGTATCCCCTGCTACCCTGGATCCCCGCCTGCGCGGGGATAACGAAAGAAATCAAGGTCTTGATCAAGGTCTAACCCCGGCTCAGCTGTCGCAGCTATAGTCGGGCGGGTAGACCGAGCGGCCGAGATCCTTGCGGACGCGCCGGGCCAGGCTGGTGGCCTCGCGATTGCTGAGCTTCTCGGCATGGGCCAGCACCTCGGTGAGCGGGCCCGAGCAGCCGCCCACCGAATTCAGCATCGCGACCATCCGAGAAGCGCGCACCGGTCCGTCGCCTGCGCTCTGATGCGCCGGGGGAAACCAGCCGAGGCCGGCATATTTGCGCTGGCGATCTTCCCGGCTGTAGGAGGAGTCGTCGACCGGATCGATCACTTGGGTGCCCAGCAGGATCATGCCCGCGGCAGCGGCCATACTGCCGATCCGGGAGGGGCCCTTGGTGATCCGGTCCGGGTCGGGCATCGCATAATAGCTGAGCAGCAGCGCGGCGACTGCGCGGGCACTCTGCGTGTCCTCCACCAGCGCCAGCGCGTCGGGATCCACTTCGATCCGGTCTGCCCGGGCGCGGGCGAAGGCGCCGCGCTCCACGGCGGGAATGGTGGCGAGCGTGAATTCGGCGCCCTGGGCGGTCAGCTCGTGCAGCGCGACGTCGAGCTGCTCGAGCGGGGCCGGGCGGGGCGGCGCGGCGGCGCCCAGCGCGAGCGCGGTGGAAACCAGGGCGAGCAGCTTGATCCGCATTTGTGTTCCCCTCTCTTCGTTGCCCGATCATAATCGGGATCGGCCCCATGGGCGAGACGGCGCAGCTGTGGGCAAACCGTAGGGCGAACGGGTTCTTTACCGGGAATTGACCGATCCGCGCTAGAAGGGCGGCTTCTCACGAGTGGGTCGGGCGGTGGTGGAAACGAGCAATCCCGGATTGGCGCCGGTGCGCGGCAAGGCGCGCATCGACGTGCTCGACATGCTGCGCGGGCTGGCGATCCTCGGCATCTTCTACATCAACGTGCCCTATATGGCGGCGAGCGTCTGGACCTTCTCGGCCGATGTGCGGCTGATCGGCTGGACGCCGGCGGACCGCGATGCCTGGGCGGCGGTGAACCTGTTCTTCGCCGGCACGCAGCGCTGTCTGCTCGAATTCCTGTTCGGCGCCGGCATGATGGTGCTGGCGCGCAAGGCGATGGCGCCCGACGGGCCGGTGGCGGTCGCCGATCTTTATTACCGGCGCAACCTCTGGCTGCTCGCCTTCGGCCTGTTCGACGTGTTCGTGCTGCTCTGGCCGGGCGACATCCTGCACATCTATGCGCTTGCCGCGCTGTTCCTCTTCCCGTTCCGCACGCTGGGTCCGAAGACGCTCGTTGCCCTCGGCCTGGGCTGGGCGGCGCTCACCGGCATCGGCATCCCCGAATATGGCGCGCGCGAATATGTCGCGCGGACGGAACTCGTGCAGCAGGTGGAGCAAGGCGATCCCGCCGCGCTTGCCGAATGGCGCAAGCTCTCCGTCCACATCCCCGATCCCGCGCGCGTCGCCCGCGAGCGGGCCGCGCATCAGGGCGGCTGGCTGCCCTATGCGAAGAATGCGTGGAGCTATTGGAGCTATCTCGCCGACGAATGGCTCCTCTGGGACGTGATGGAGGCGTTCTGCACGATGCTGGTCGGCGTCGCGCTGTGGAAATGGGGCGTGATCCAGGGGCTCAGGAGCGCGCGCTTCTATCTATGGCTGCTGGTGGCCGGATATGGCTTCGGCCTCACCGCCCGCGCGATCGGCCTGGCCGAGGCGCTGAGCTTCTCGCCCGGCCCGCGCAGCCTGTGGATCACCGGCGAGTTCGCCCGGATGGCGATCGGGCTGGGGCATCTGGCGCTGGTCAACCTGGCCGTGAAGAGCCGCGCCGGCGCTGTCGTGCTGGGCGTGTTCAAGGCGCCGGGCCGCATGGCCTTCTCGCTCTATTTCCTCCAGCAGATCGTGGGCATGTACATTCTGTTCGCGCCCTGGGGCCTGCTGCCATGGGGCCGATATGGCTGGGCGGAATCGGCGTTGATCTCGACGGTCGGCATCGTCCTGCTGGTGGGCTTCGCCAATCTCTGGATGCGCTATTTCGTCAGCGGTCCGCTCGAATGGGCCTGGCGGAGCCTCGCCTATGTGAAGCGGCAGCCGTTGCTGCGGACGGAAGCTAATGCCCCGCCGCGGCCGGATCATTCTCCACTTTCCCGCCCGGCTTCTGGAGCAGCAGCACCAGCGGCACGCTGATCGCGGTCACGATCGCCATCAGCCAGAAGTCGTTGAGATAGGCGATCATCGCCGCCTGCCGGTTCACTTCGGCGTCGATCATCCCGGTGATCAGCGCGCCCTGCTGGCCAAGGCCCTGCACGATCGAGCCGAGGCCGTTCATCGTCGTCGCGGTGACGTGCTCGCCCAGATATTGGTGGCTGCGCTGGATGCTCTGCGCGAGCAGCGCGCTCACTGCCGAGATGCCCACCGACGCGCCGATGTTGCGAGTCAGGTTGAGCAGGCTCGATCCCTCGGTGCGGAAATGCGGGGGAAGGCCGGCGAAGGCGAGGCCGTTCAGCGGCATGAACACCAGGCCCAGGCCCAGGCCCTGGACGAAGCCCGAGATGATGAAGGGCGTGCTGCCCATCTCGAGTGTCCAGCCCGACATCTCCCACAGCGAGACGGCGGCGATGGCGAGGCCGATGCCGACGGACCAGCGCGGATCGAGCCAGCCGCGCTGGATCAGCTGCGCGCCGACAAACATCGTCAGCACCACGCCGACGCCGCGCGGCATCAGCAGCAGGCCGGTATCGAACACCGAATAGCCGTAGAGGTTCTGCAGCATCGGCGGCAGCAGCGCCATCGTCGCCATCATCACCAGGCCGATCACCATCATGAAGAAGATGCCGGTCACCAGATTGCGATGCTTCCACAGCTCGCGCTCGAACATCGGGTTCTTCGCGGTGAACAGGTGGACGAAGAACATCCACAGCGCGATGACCGACACCAGCATCTCGACCCAGATCTCGGTGGAGGAGAACCAGTCCTGGTCCTGCCCGCGATCGAGCATGAGCTGGAGCGAGGCGATGCCGATCGCCAGCAGGGTGAAGCCGAACGCGTCGAACTGGCGCTTGCGGATCGGGCGCGAGGGCAGCAGCCACCACAGAATGGCAAAGCAGACGACGCCGACGGGCAGGTTCACGTAGAACACCCAGCGCCAGTTGAAATTGTCGGTCAGATAGCCGCCGATCAGCGGGCCCATGATCGGGCCGACCATGATGCCCATGCCCCAGATCGACATCGCCTTGGGCTGGTCCTTGGGCGCGTTGATGTCGAGCATCACCGTCTGGCTGAGCGGATTGAGGAACGCCGCGGTGATGCCCTGAAGGATGCGGAAGGCGACCATCTCCTCCAGCGTCTGCGCCGCGCCGCACATGGCGGAGGCGATGACGAAGCCGACCGTGGCGATCAGGAACAGGTTGCGCGAGCCGATCCGGTCGGAGAGCCAGCCGGTGATCGGGATCGCGATGGCCGAAGCGACGATGTAGCTGGTCAGCACCCAGTTGATCGTGTCGCGGGTGGCGCCGAGCGACGCCTGCATGTGCGGGATGGCGACATTGGCGATCGTCGTGTCGAGGATCTGCATGATCGTCGCCATCATGACGCCGAGCGTGAGCAGGCCCTTGTACCTTACCGGAAGAGCGGCCCCTCCACCGGGAGGGGCCGCTTGCGGGCGGGGAGGCGTGGGGGACGCCTCACCCGCCCTGTTGGCGCGGCCGGGGGCTGCCGTCGCCATTTCAGTCGCACGCGCCCTTGAACACCACCTTCACATCGGCGGAGAGGCCGGCGATCAGTTCGCGCGGGCTCTTGTCGTCGATCGCGATGCGCACCGGCACGCGCTGGGTGACCTTCACCCAGTTGCCGTTGGCGTTCTGGGCGGGGAGCACCGAGAATTCCGATCCGGTCCCGGCCCCCATGGATTCGACATGGCCCTTCAGCTTCAGGCCCGGATAGGCATCGAGAGTCACGATCGAGCACTGGCCGACCCGCATCTTGTTGAGGTCGGTCTCCTTGAAATTCGCGTCGACCCAGGCCGGCTTGTTCGAGACGATCGTCACGGCGGCGAGGCCGGTGATCATCTGCTGGCCCACCTGCAGGCTCTTGGTCTGGCTGACGATGCCGCTCACCGGCGCGCGCACTTCGGTGCGCTGCAGGTCGAGCAGCGCCTTGGCGAGCTGGACGCGGGCGGCCGCGATCGCCGGGTTCTCGCCGGGCACCGCCGCACCCGTCGCGATCTTGGCGCGGGCCTCGGCGGCGCTGGCCTGGGCGTTCTGCAGCTGGGCGCGGGCCTGTTCCAGCGCATGCTGGGCCGACTGGAAATTGGCGCGGGTGGTGAAACCCTGCTTCATCAGCGCGGCCTGGCGGTCGTAATTTTCCTGGGCGTTGGCGATGGCGTCGTGCGCCGCCTGGATGTTGGCGCCGGTGCCCTGATAGCTGACCTGGTCGGTGTTGAGCTGCACCTGCGCGGCCGCGATCGCCGCCTGGGCCTGCGAAACCGCGATCCGATAGGGCTCGGGATCGATCCGGAAGAGCAGGTCGCCGGCCTTGACCGTCTGGTTCTCCTTCACGCCCACTTCGACGATGCGGCCCGCCACGTCGGTCGAGACCGAGCTCTTGTCCTGCTGGACATAGGCATTGTCGGTCGAGACGCTGTTGCCGCCGGTGAAGTAGAAATAGCCCACGATCGCCAGCAGGATGGCCGGCACGCCGAACATCAGCAGCGGGCGCAGCAGGCCGCGCTTCGGCTTGGTCGCGGGCGCCTCGGGAACGGTCGTACCTTCGGTCGGGATGGTGATCTTGGTCTCTTCGGACTTTTCGATCTTCGGATCTGCATCAGCCATTTGCGGCCTCGTTGCCCTCTTGAACGGTGGTCAGGTTCGCGCGAAGCCCCTCGAGCGCCGCGATCAGCTCCTCGCGCTGCCGGGTACTGAACCCCTGAAGCGTCTCTTCGATCAGATCGGCCGCGAGCACATGGAGCTGGTCGAGCACCGGCGCGGCCTTGTCGGTCAGGTGGATGCGCCAGGCACGGCGATCGGCGGGATCGCGGCGGCGCTCGACGAAGCCGGCCTCCTCGAGCCGGTCGATCATCCGGCAGGCGGTGATCGGCTCGACTTCGAGCGCCTCGGCCAGCTGGCCCTGGTTGAGGCCGGGGCTGCGCGCGAGGATCTTGAGCACGCGCCACTGCGCCACACTCGCGCCGCTGGTGCGCGCCCGCTCGTCGAAACGGCGGCGCAACAGGCGCGAGACATCGCTAAGAAGGAAACCCAGACTCTCGGTCATGCGCGGCACATAATAAGCACGCTTATAGATTTCAATCGGCAACGCGATTGCATTGTGCGGCGCACCCATTGCAACGAACGAAACAGGAGGGCGAGCCATGGCAGAGGAAATGACCGGCGGATGCCAGTGCGGGCGGGTGCGCTATGTGGCGCGGGTGGCGGACGACGAAGCCTATCTGTGCCATTGCCGGATGTGCCAGCGCGCCACCGGCGGGGTCTCGATCGCGTTCAAGAACCTGAAAAAGGCCGATGTGCGCTGGGAGCGGGCGCCCGATCGCTACGCCTCGTCGCCGATCGCTGTGCGCGGTTTCTGCAGCGCCTGCGGCACGCCGCTCAGCTTCGAATTCCCCGACAGCGCCAACATGGACCTGACGGTGGGCAGCTTCGACGCGCCGCACCGCTTCCGCCCGGTCCATCATTTCGGCGTGGAGAGCATGCACGAGCAGTGGCTCGACACGACCGGCCTCACTCGATACCGGACCGACGACAATCCCCAACTCGTCAAGCGCTGGATGGACTCCGTTGGCAAACTTCCCGACTGAAACGCACCGCTTCCCGAGCTTCGACGGCGTCGAGCTCGCCTGGACCGCAATGGGGCAGGGGCGGGATGCGATGCTGATCCACGGCTATGCCTCCACGGCAGAAGTCAACTGGATCAAATATGGCCATGCGGCGAAGCTGGCGGAGAAGGGCTTCCGGGTAATCATGCCCGATCTGCGCGGTCATGGGCAAAGCGCGGCGCCGCACGATGCGGCCAGCTATCCGCCCGACGTGACGATGCGCGACGCGCTCGCGCTGGTCGCGCATCTGGGCCTCGTCGACTATGATCTGGGCGGCTATTCGCTCGGCGCGCGCACCACGGTGCGGATGATCGTCGACGGCGGCGCCACGCCGCGCAGGGTGATGCTGGCCGGCATGGGGCTGGCGGGTATCGTCGCCGCTTCGCGCACCGGCACCTATTTCCGCCGCGTGCTCACCAATCTCGGCAGCTTCGAACGCGGTTCGAGCGAGTGGCTGACCGAGGCCTTTTTGAAGACGACCAAGGCCGATCCCGCCGCGCTGCTGCCGATCCTCGACACGTTCGTCGATACCCCGGAAGAGCATCTGGCGCGGCTCACCGAGGAGACGCTGGTCGTCGCCGGCGCCGAGGACGATCACAACGGCTCGGCGCACGAGCTCGCGGACATGCTGCCGCATGCCACCTTCGTGGAGATCCCCGGCAATCACATGAGCGCCGTCACTCGGCCCGAGCTGGGGCGGGCCATCGCCGATTTCTTCGCGGCTTGACCGGCCGGCGGGGCGCGCGCATCGTCTCCGCCATCCAGAAAATCCGAGGGGAATTCCGTACATGATCCGCACCGGCATCTCGATGCTCGCGCTCGCCTCGCTGCTCGCCGCCGCGCCGCTGGCCGCGCGCGATCGCGACGGCGAAGCCGCCCAGGCCGCGCCCACCGCCGCCGACGCCAAGGCCTTCGTCGCCGATGCCGAGGCGAAGCTCTTCGCCCAGGGTGTCGTCGCCTCGCGCGCCGAATGGGTCTATGAGACCTATATCACCCCCGACACCGAGGCGCTGACCGCGCGCGAAGGCGCGGCGCTCACCAAGCTGCAGGTCGATCTGGCGCTGGGCGCGGCGAAGTTCGCCAATGTCGCCGGGCTCGATTACGACACCGGCCGCAAGCTGGGCATGCTCCGCAACAAGATCGTGCTGCCGGCGCCGGTCCGCGCCGGCGCGGCGGACGAGCTGGCCGGACTCTCGGCCAAGATCACCGGCATGTACGGCGCGGGCAAGGGCACGCTGAACGGCAAGCCGATCAACGGCTCCGACATCGAGGCCGCGATGGGCGAGGAGCGCGATCCCGCCAAGCTCAAGGAGATGTGGGTCAGCTGGAACGACAATGTCGGCGCGCCGATGCGCCCCGACTACGCCAAGCTGGTCGGCATCGCCAATGAAGGCGCCAGGGGCCTGGGCTATGCCGATGTCGGGGCGATGTGGCGCTCGGGCTATGACATGGACCCTGACGCCTTCGCGGCGATGACCGACAAGATCTGGAACGACCTCAAGCCGCTCTACGTCGCGCTGCACACCTATGTGCGCCACAAGCTCAACGAGAAATATGGCGAGGGGGTTCAGCCCGCCAAGGGCCCGATCCGCGCCGATCTGCTCGGCAACATGTGGGCCCAGGAATGGGGCAACATCTACGACATCGTCGCCCCGGCGGGATCGGGCAGCGTCGGCTATGACGTGGGCGAGCTGCTCAAGGCCAAGGGCTATGACTCGCACAAGATGGTGAAGACGGGCGAGGGCTTCTATTCCTCGCTCGGCTTCAAGCAGCTGCCCGAGAGCTTCTGGCAGCGCTCGCAGTTCGTGAAGCCGGCGGACCGCGAAGTGGTGTGCCACGCCTCGGCGTGGGACATCGACAATGTCGACGACCTGCGCATCAAGATGTGCATCAAGGTCAATGCCGACGACTTCGTGACCATCCACCACGAACTCGGCCACAATTACTATCAGCGGGCCTATAACCAGCAGCCGGCGCTTTATCTCGACGGCGCGAACGACGGCTTCCACGAGGCGATCGGCGACTTCATCGCGCTTTCGATCACGCCCGATTATCTCGTCCAGATCGGCCTGCTCGACAAGGGCCAGGTGCCGAGCGCGGACAAGGACATCGGCCTGCTCCTGCGCCAGGCGATGGACAAAGTGGCGTTCCTGCCCTTCGGCCTGCTGGTCGACAAGTGGCGCTGGGGCGTGTTCTCCGGCCAGATCCCGGCGAACGGCTATCAGGCGGGTTGGGACAAGCTGCGCCTGCAATATCAGGGGATCGTGCCGCCGGTGGCGCGCGACGAGACCAGGTTCGATCCGGGCGCCAAGTTCCACATCCCGGCGACCACGCCCTACACCCGCTATTTCCTGGCGCGGGTGCTGCAGTTCCAGTTCTACAAGGCGGCGTGCGACCAAGCGGGCTGGAAGGGCCCGCTCCACCGCTGCTCCTTCTACGGGAACAAGGAAGTGGGCGCGAAGCTCGACAAGATGCTCCAGATGGGCGCCTCCAAGCCCTGGCCGGACGCGCTGCAGGAATTCACCGGCTCGCGCGAGATGTCGGGCAAGGCGATGGCGGAATATTTCGCCCCGCTGAAGAAGTGGCTCGACCAGCAGAACAAGGGCCAGCCCCAGGGGTGGTGAGACTGGGCCTGGTCGCGGCGCTGGCACTTGCCGGCGCCGCGCCGGCTGCTCCTGGCATCAGCGGATTCCAGGGCGGGCGCGTGCGCTCGCCCGACCGGCACTGGACGATCTCGGCGGCGGCCGCGGACCCTGACAAGACCATGCGCACCACTGCCTGGCTGCAGGCGCCGGGGGTGCGCCGCCGCCCGCTGATCCGTTTCGAGCGTTATCTCCAGGTCGAGTGGCTTCGCGACAGCGGCAAGGTGATGCTGATCGAGCGCACCATCCATTTCGCCCGGATCGGCATCCGGACGCTCGGGCCCCGCGAAACGGGGCCGCGTGACCGCCTGCAGGCGGATATCGAGCGGGATATGGCTGGGCTCGGCGGCCTCGCGACGGTCTCGAACCGGTTCATCATCTTGGGGAAGCTGGGCACCGCCATCTGCGCGCTCGTCGAGGAGAGCGGCCTGCCGCCGGGCCGGACGGAGGGCAGCTTCATCGCGCGCCGCGCCGCCTTCCGGCTTGATTTCACCACCGGCCGCGCCGTCCGCGTCCGTGCCTGTCCGGGCGCGCGGATCGACTGACACAAAGGAGGAAAGAGCCATGATGAGATATGCCTTCGTGCTTGCGATGCTGTCCGCGCCGGTTCCCGCTTTCGCCCAGGCCGCGCCGGTGGACGGTCCGGTGACGGTGGAGATCGTCGCCACGGGCCAGGTCAAGGTGCCGGCCAACCGTTTTCGCTTTTCGGTGAAGCTCATCGGCAAGGGAGCGGACGACAAGGCGGCGGAGGCGGCGCTTGCCGCGAACCGCGCCAGGCTGGTCCAGGCGCTCGCCGCGAAGGGTGTCCGCGAGGGGCAGCCGCTGGAAGGCGTCGGCGCCAATCCGCTCGCCAGCCTCTTCGGCGCGTTTACCGGGCGCGGCAAGCCCAGCTTCGCGATCGATGCGGCCGAGGGGAATGAAAAGCCGCAATCGACGGCGACCGAGACGGTCTTCTTCGATGCGCCTACGCGCGCGGCGGCGACCGCCGCCGGCTCGGCCGCCGAGGCCAATGGCGGGAAGATGGCCGACGAGGTGATCGCGCTGCTCGACGATTATGTCGGGCCGACCCGCCGGGCCAAGGCCGATGCCCTTGCCAAGGCCCGTGCCGAAGCGGATGCCTATGCCGCCACGCTGGGCCTGCGCCGTGCCGCGATCGCGCGGATCAGCGAGAAGCAGGACATGGTCGCCGGCTCGATGAGCTTCTTCCTCGAGCTCATCGGCATGTTCGCCGGCAAGCAGGGCGCCGCATCCGACAGCGTGACGGTGAATGCCAATTTGTCGGTGGAGTTCCAGCTCAGCCGCTGATCCTTTCGTGCTCCTGCGACCTGACCGCTGGGAGCTCAGCCCGGCGGATCGCTGTCCGGGATCATGCTTTCGTCGGCGATCTGCGCGTCCCATTCGGCCGAGCTGTCGGTGCCGTCGGGCTGGTGCGCGCGGGGCTGTTCTTCTTCGGTTTCCTCGGGATCGATCATCGCTGTTCTCCTGAAGGGACTCCAACGCACGAATTCCAACACGGACCCTCCCGGCCTCTGCCATCCCCGCAAAGGCGGGGACGGCGAGCGCAAGGGTCATCTGAACGGCGGCTCGTTGAACGCGCGCAGCTTGCGCGAATGGAGGCGCGGGCCCTCGCGGCGCAGTTCCTCGCAGGTCTCGATGCCGATCTTCAGATGCTCGGCGATGGCGCGCTCGTAGAAGCGGTTGGCCTGGCCGGGCAGCTTGAGCTCGCCGTGGAGCGGCTTGTCGGAGACGCAGAGCAGGGTGCCATAGGGTACGCGGAACCGATAGCCCTGCGCCGCCAGCGTGGCGGACTCCATGTCGATGCCCACCGCGCGGCTCAGCGAGAAGCGCAGCGCAGACTTGGAATAGCGCAGCTCCCAGTTGCGGTCGTCGGTGGTGACGATGGTGCCGGTGCGCAGCCGCTGCTTGAGCTCCTCGCCCGACTGGCCGGAGACCGTCTCGGCCGCGCGGGCGAGGGCGAGCTGGACTTCGGCGATCGCCGGGATCGGGATTTCGGGCGGCAGCACGTCGTCCATGATGTGATCGTCGCGGAGATAGGCATGGGCGAGGACATAGTCGCCGATCCGCTGGCTGGGGCGCAGGCCGCCGCAATGCCCGATCATCAGCCACGCCTCGGGGCGTAGTACCGCGAGATGGTCGGTGATCGTCTTGGCGTTGGAGGGGCCGACGCCGATGTTGACCAGGGTGATGCCCGAACCGTCGGCGGCCATCAGGTGATAGGCCGGCATCTGGTGGCGCCGCCAGGCCGAGGTGTCGTTGAGCAGCCGGTCGGTATCGTCCCCGGCCTCGACCAGGATGCCGCCCGCGCCCGAGACGCCGGTGAAGCGCGAACCTTCGCCCAGCTGCTCCACGGCCCAGCGGACGAACTCGTCGACATAGCGATGATAGTTGGTGAACAGGATGTACTGCTGGAAATGCTCGACCGGGGTGCCGGTATAGTGGCGCAGGCGGGCCAGCGAGAAATCGGTGCGCAGCGCGTCGAACAGCGCGAGCGGGCGGGTGTCGTCGGTCGACAGCCATAGCCCGTCGGCGATCTCGTCGCCGATATGCGCCAGCTCGGTCGCGGGGAAGTGGCGGCCCAGTTCGGTGACCGAGATCTGATCCATGTTGGCGATGTGGCCGGGATCGAGGACATAGGGGAACGGGATCTCCTGCCGCCCGGTAACGGCATGGACCTCGACGTCATAGTCCTCGATCAGCAGAGTCAGCTGCTCGGTGAGGTAGCGGCTGAACATCGCCGGGCGCGTGACCGAGATGCGATATTCGCCTTCCTCGACCAGCCGGCCGAACGAGCGGCGCGGAGTGGGGCGGCCGCGTTCCTCGCCGCCGCGATAGACGAGGCGCAGCTCGGGATAGGCGAAGCTGCCGTCGATCCGATCCTCCGGGTTCGGCGGCGTACCATCGTTGATGTAGCGGTTGAGGGCGGCTTTGAGGCGATCGACCGAGGCGTTGTAGAGGCGCTCGAGATCGGCGACGATGTCGGAAGCTTGTTGAGTCATCTTCGAGGGCTAAGCCCCAAAGATGACTCTGGCAAGACTTGGAGAATCAATTCCTCCCCGAGCCTGTCTCCGGGGGGGGCGAGCATCGCAAGGCGATGGCGGACGGACAGCCGCGCCCGGCCGCGAGGCGGCTTCGTCGCGCGGTCTGCCTCACCCAGCTGGCTCCGCAGGGAGCCCAATCACTTCTTCGCGTCGTCCGGTGCCGGTTCCTTGTCGCCGCCCAGCTGGGTGGCGGCATAGGCAGCGCCGCCAACGGCGGCGGCCACGCCCGCGGCGATGCCCGCCGCTGCGATCGGATGCTCCTTCACCGCGGCGACAGTCGCGTCCACGGCATCGCCGATCGCTTCCTGTGCCTGGGCCAGGAAGCTCTTCGCGCCTTGGGTCGCTTCTTCCAAAGTCGTCGGTGCAGCGTTGGCAGTCTCGGTATCGGCCATGACGGTCCCTTTCTGAAAGCTCGTGGAATCAACTCCACGAGCCTCCAGCGGTTCCGTTACGGCCTCGATCTTACAGCTTGGCGAGCAGATATTCGGCCGAGCTGACTTCGAACTGGCCCGGCGCCTCGACATGAAGCTGCGCGACCACGCCGTCATCGACGAGCATCGAGAAGCGCTGGCCGCGCGTGCCCATGCCGAACTTCGAGCCGTCCATGGTGAGGCCCAGCGCTTCGGGGAAGGCGCCGTTGCCGTCGGCGAGCATCGTCACCTTGCCGGCCACGCCATTGGCCTGGCCCCAGGCGCCCATCACGAACGCGTCGTTGACGGCGGTGCAGGCGACCTCGTCCACGCCCTTGGCCTTGATCTCCTCGGCCTTCTCGACGAAGCCCGGCAGGTGCTTGGCCGAACAGGTGGGCGTGAAGGCGCCCGGCACCGAAAAGAGCGCCACCTTGCGGCCGGCGAAGAAATCGTCCGAGCTGACCTGCTCGGGGCCGCCCTCGGTCGCCTTGACGAAATTGACGCTGGGAACGCGGTCGCCAACCTGGATGGTCATTCTACTCTCCTCGGGAATGATGAGTCGCCTGCCCCAATCGGCTCCCCGGCGATGATTTTCAAGCGTGGCGGAGCCGAAACGGTGCGGCTACGTTGAGCGGCCATGGATTCGACGCGCTTCCTCACCGGCCAGTTCCTCCTCGCGATGCCCGGCATCGGCGATCCCCGCTTCGAGCGCGCGGTGATCGCAGTGTGCGCGCATGATGTGGAGGGCGCGCTCGGCATCGGCATCGGCGACACGATCGACGGGCTGACGCTGCACGACCTGCTCGAGCAGTTCGAGATCGCGCCCGGCGTCGCGCCCGACACGCCGGTGCATTTCGGCGGACCGGTCGAGCCGCGCCGCGGCTTCGTGCTTCATTCGCCCGATTGGGGCGGGCAGGACACGATCGAGGTGGGCGGCCGCTGGTCGCTTTCCGGCACGATCGACGTGCTGCGGGCGATCGCGGAAGGGACGGGGCCGTCGCGATGGCTGGTCGCGCTGGGCTATGCCGGCTGGGGCGAAGGCCAGCTCGACAGCGAGATGGCGCGGCATGGCTGGTTCAACACGACCGGCACGCCCGACCTGATCTACGACATCGATGCCGAGGAGCGCTGGGCACTCGCCTTCGCAGGGGCGGGCATCGATCCCCGTCTGCTGGCGAACAGCGCGGGCACCGCCTGAAGCGCCGGGTCAGGGCTTCGCGTCGACGGCCGGCTCGTCGTCTCCGCGGACATAGACCTTGCCCTCCAGCATCTTGATGCGGATCAGCGTGTCCCGGTGCGGGGAGGTGCAGAAGCTGGAGGTGCCGTTGATCTCGGTCTTCTCCCGGGTCTCGCGGTGCCGCAGCACGAAGCGGACGGGCATGTTGCAGGTGCTGGCGCTTCCCGTCTTGAAGCGCAGCGTCGCCTTGCTCGGCCATAGCGGCTGGGGGAACTGGTTGTGGCTCCAGCGTGCGCTCTCCCCCGGCTTGGCGGAATCGAGGTACAGGCCGATCACGTCATAGCCGCTGGTGTCGTTGACGATCAGCACGCAGCCGAGGCTCCAGCAATTGTCCCGGACCTGCTGGCTGGCACCGCGCATGACCGCCATCATCGCCTGGGCGTTCTCGAACGACATGCCGCGCGGCGGGACCACGCCGGCGCTGTTCACATCCTCGGCAACGCCTCCCTGCTGGGCAGCGGCGGGTCGAGCAAGGGCAATCGCAAGCAGGAATGCGGACGCAATGAGGCGGAACATGGATTGGGCTCGCGCTACGAGATGGACGCGGGCGGCGCTATGCCTTGGCCCGCGAGATTCGTCACTTGCAAAAATGCGCCGAAGCGGTTGCGATCATCGCGAATTCGGAGGGCCGTTTCGGGCCGTCGCGAGACGTCATATAAAGATATCTTTATATTTGGAATTGCGCCTGCCCGGCGAAGCGGCTAGGGCGCGGCCATCGCGGCCGGCGATTCCCGGCGCGCAATCGATTCACATCTGGAGACAGCTCGTGGCTACCGTGCTCGACAAGGATTACGTCGTTAAGGACATCTCGCTCGCCGATTTCGGCCGCGCCGAGATCAACATCGCCGAGACCGAGATGCCCGGCCTGATGGCGCTCCGTTCGGAGTTCGGCGCGTCGCAGCCGCTCAAGGGCGCGCGCATCACCGGCTCGCTCCACATGACGATCCAGACCGCCGTACTGATCGAGACGCTGACCGCGCTCGGCGCGCAGGTCCGCTGGGCGACCTGCAACATCTACTCGACGCAGGATCACGCCGCCGCCGCCATCGCCGCCACCGGCGTGCCGGTGTTCGCGGTGAAGGGCGAGAGCCTGGCCGAATATTGGGACTATGTCGGCTCGATCTTCGACTGGGGCGACGAGACCTGCAACATGATCCTCGACGACGGCGGCGATGCGACGATGTTCGCGCTGTGGGGCGCCAAGCTCGAGGCCGGCCAGTCGTTCGGCGAGCCGGAGAATGACGAGGAAGTCGAGATGCAGCGCGCGGTGAAGGAATTCATCAAGCGCAAGCCGGGCTACCTCACCGAGACGGTGAAGAACATCAAGGGCGTCTCGGAAGAGACCACCACCGGCGTGCACCGCCTCTACCATATCGCCAAGAAGGGCGAACTGCCGTTCCCGGCGATCAACGTCAACGACAGCGTCACCAAGTCGAAGTTCGACAATCTCTATGGCTGCAAGGAATCGCTGGTCGACGCGATCCGCCGCGGCACCGACGTGATGCTGGCCGGCAAGGTCGCCACCGTCGCCGGCTTCGGCGACGTGGGCAAGGGCTCGGCCGCGTCGCTGCGCAACGGCGGCGCGCGCGTGCTCGTCACCGAGATCGACCCGATCTGCGCGCTGCAGGCGGCGATGGAGGGCTATGAAGTCGTGACGATGGAAGAGGCGGTCACTCGCTCGGACATCTTCGTCACCGCCACCGGCAATGCCGATGTGATCACCGCCGAGCACATGGCCGGCATGAAGAACATGGCGATCGTCTGCAACATCGGCCACTTCGAC
The DNA here is from genome assembly GCF_005503355.1 of Sphingomonas sp. 1F27F7B. Lineage (GTDB taxonomy): Bacteria > Pseudomonadota > Alphaproteobacteria > Sphingomonadales > Sphingomonadaceae > Sphingomonas. Next base: position 137,228 of record NZ_SCMK01000003.1, on the reverse strand, counting down.
AGCGAGATCCAGATCTCGGGCCTGTCGAACTACAAGTGGACCGAAGTGAAGCCGCAGGTCGACCTGGTCGAGTTCCCGGACGGCAAGCAGATCATCATCCTGTCGAAGGGTCGCCTGGTGAACCTGGGCAACGCGACCGGCCACCCGTCGTTCGTGATGTCGTCGTCGTTCACCAACCAGACGCTGGCGCAGATCGAGCTGTGGACCAAGTCGGACACCTACAAGAACGACGTGTACGTCCTGCCGAAGCATCTCGACGAGAAGGTCGCCGAGCTGCACCTCGAGAAGCTGGGCGTGAAGCTCACCAAGCTCTCGCAGAAGCAGGCCGACTATATCGGCGTGCCGGTGGCGGGGCCGTTCAAGCCGGATCACTATCGCTACTGATCCCGTCGCGGAATCGCACGAGAAAGGGCCGCGCTTCCCCCGGGGGGAGCGCGGCCCTTTTCGTTAATATCTCCGTTACTGTAACATTGTTGTAATTATGCAACGTGCCGAAAGAAAGCGTTGTCGAGCCGCAACTAACTTGCCGTTTCCCGCGTCCTGGTCCCGCTTCGGACAAAGGCCAGCAACAATCGATTCCGAGGACGGAGCAGTCTTTTCTAAAGGGATGAAGTATGCGTCGTTTTCTCTCCCCTCAACGGGGCTGCCTGTCGTTGACCGCGTCTGCCGCGGTTCTTGCTCTCGCCATGATCGCCACTCCGGCAGCGGCGCAGACCGCTGACCAGGCGCCGCAGGATGCCGCGGCGCCCCAGGACGATCAGCCTGCCGCTGCGGAGGGCACGATCGTCGTGACCGGCTCGCGCATCGCGCGCCCTGAGTTCGACACCGTGCAGCCGACCCAGGTGGTCGGCGCCGCCCAGATCGAGTCGCGCGGCTACACCAATGTCGGCCAGGCGCTGCGTGAAATTCCGTCCTTCGGCCCTCCGGGCAACAGCGCGGTCGGCGCGCAGTCGTCGTTCGGCCCGGCACAGACCTTCGTCGACTTCTTCGGCCTCGGCACGCAGCGCACGCTCGTGCTGGTCAACGGCCGCCGCTTCGTCTCGTCGAACACCGCGAGCATTTTCGGCCCGGTCTCGCCGGGCAGCCAGGTCGACCTCAACAACATTCCGACCACGCTGGTCCAGCGCATCGAGACCGTCGCCATCGGCGGCGCGCCGATCTACGGCTCGGACGCGATCGCAGGCACCGTCAACATCATCCTCAAGAAGGATTATGAGGGCCTGGAGATCGGCGGCCAGTACGGCATCTCGCAGGAAGGCGATGCCCCCGAGGCGCGCATCAACATCCTGGCCGGCAAGAACTTCGCCGGCGGCCGCGGCAACATCGTGATCGCGGCCGAATACAACAAGACGACCGGCTTCACCTCGGCCGACCGGGCGATCACCGCGGCGGGCAATTTCTTCGGTACGCCGCCGGCCTCGCTGGGCTCGCCTTTTCAGCGCGTGCTCTATCCGTCGCAGCGCTACACTGCCTTCACTTCGGGCGGCGTGCCGTTCAGCGACGACGATTATCTCGCATCGCGCTCGGGCATCCGCGATGCCAGCGGCCAGCTGCTCCAGTTCGGTTCCAACGGCCGCCTCGTCCCGCTCAATCTCGGCACGGTGATGCGCCAGGGCTTTATCAGCAGCGGCGGCAACGGCTTCGATCTGCCGGCGCAGAGCAACTTGCTCACGAGCTCGGAGCGCTACCTGGCCAATGCGCAGCTCAACTATGAGCTGACCGACCATGTCCGCTTTTTCGGCGAGGCCTGGTATTCGCACAACAAGGGCGTCAACCTGATCGACCAGCCCAACTACAACACCGCGCTGTTTGATGCCGCCGGCACGCCCGACGGCAACCTGTTGCTGTCGATCAACAACCCGTTCCTGAACCCGGCCGACCGCGCGACCATCGCGGCGAACCTGCCGGCGGGCGCCACCCAATTCTATGTCGGGCGTGCGCTTTCCGACCTGACGACCGGCCGCGCCGAGGCGAATGTCGAGACCTATCGCTTCGTCGGCGGCTTCGCGGGCGACTTCTCGCTCGGCAGCCGCCAGTTCCAGTGGGAAGTGTCGGCGAACTATGGTCGTTCGCAGACGGTCGGCAAGAACTACGAGCTCGTCAACGACAACTTCTTCAACGCGCTCGACGCGGTGCAGGACGGCAACGGCAACATCGTGTGCCGCCCGGGCTACACCAACTCGCCCGCCCAGACGATCAGCAACACCTGCGCGCCGCTGAACATCTTCGGCGTCGGCCAGGCCAGCCAGGCCGCGAAGGATTATATCTTCGCGATTGCTCGTCCCGTCTCGACCAACGATCAGCTGGTGTTCAACGCGAACGTCACCGGCCCGGTGTTCTCGCTGTTCGGCAACGACGTGAGCGTTTCGCTCGGCTATGAGCATCGCCGGGAATCGACCAAGTTCGATCCGGGCTCCTATTATTACGGCCATGACAATGGCGACGGCACGCGTACCCAATATGGCCGCATCATTCCGATCGATCCGATCAGCGGCTCGTTCAACACCAACGAAGTGTTCGGCGAACTTCGCATGCCGCTCGTCACGCCGGAAAACGGCCTGAGCTGGCTGAAGACGGTCGAGTTCGACGGCGCCGCGCGCTGGGTACACAACTCGCTCTCGGGCGGCGATCTCACCTGGACCGCGGGCGGCCGCATCGGCTTCATCCGCGACATCACCTTCCGCGGCAACTTCACCCGGTCGATCCGCTCGCCGGCCATCACCGAGGCGTTCAACCCGACCTCGCGGGCCTTCGATGTTGGCAGCGATCCGTGTGACACGCGCTATGTCGGCAGCGGCCCGAACCCGGCCGTCCGCAAGGCGAACTGCACCGCGGCGGGCATCGACACCACCAACTTCACGTCGAACTACAGCGACTTCACCGTGCCGGTGACGGTCTCGGGCAATCCGGGGCTCAGCAACGAGAAGGCGAACAGCTGGACCGTGGGCGCGGTGATCCAGCCGAGCTTCGCGCGCAGCTTCACGCTGGCGGTGGACTGGGTGAACATCAAGCTGACCGATGCGATCACGTCGCTCGGCGGCGATGACATCCTCAATGCCTGCTATGACTCGCCCAGCTATCCGAACAGCTTCTGCGGCCTTGTCGATCGTAATTCCGCCGGCCAGATCACGATGATCCGCGAGGGCTATTACAACGCGGCTTCCTACCAGACCTCGGGCCTCACGGTCACCGCGGCCTATCGCCTGCCGCTGGAGCGTGTCGGGGTCAACAATGCGGGCGTGCTCGGCCTCTCGGTGAACTATTTCTATCGTGACAAGCTGGAGCAGCGCGTCGGCACCGGCGACGTCAACCACCTTGCAGGCGAGATCGGCTATCCGCACCATTCGGGCACGGCCAATTTCACCTATGAGAGCAAGGGCTTCAACGCGCTCGTCCAGGCCCAGTATTTCGGCAAGAGCAAGTATGACGTCGATGAGGCTCCCAATGCCCGCAACATCATGGGCGTGGGCGACTGGTGGCTGTTCAACGCCACGGTCGGCACCCGAGTGAACGATCAGTTCAGCCTGAAGCTGATCGTCGACAACGTGTTCAACGTGAAGCCGCCCTATCCGGCGCCGGCCGGCGGTGGCACGGTGACCTATTATTCGGGAATTCTCGGCCGCTATGCGCGCATCGCAGCCAGCGTGAAGTTCTGATCGTCAACTCAGGTTGACGCAGTAACGAAGGGGTCCGGCGTGCCGGGCCCCTTTTCGTTTGCACGCGGGCAGCATCCAGCCTTCCCGACCGGCGATGCATTGCCTAAGGATTGCGCCATGACAGTGCGCAAAGGCTGCGGGGACGCGGCTTGATCCATATTTCACAGGCATCCGCGATCGTCGCGGGCGGGGTCCTCGCGCTGCTGCTGGTCGGTGCCGTCTGGGCGCTGTACCTGGGCCTGCGCGCGCGGGCGGAAGCCGCGGCGATCGCCGATGCCAATACCCGTCTCGCCGCGCTGGTGAGCGGATCGCCCGCCCAGGCGATGCTGGTCCGCGCCGATGGCCGGATCGAGCTGCCGCGCCGGCTGGGCGATTGGCTGGGCTTCCGGGAATTGCCGCGCGAGCTGGCCGAGCTGAGCGGGGGCGAGGTGGGCTTGTTGCCCGAGGATGCCGGCATGCTGGGCGTGCACGTCGCTGCCGCGCAGAAGGCGGGCAAGCCGTTCAGCCTCTCGGTGCGCGTGCGCGGCTCGGAGCGGGCCCTGCTGGTGATCGGCGAGCGGGCGCCCCAGGCAGTCAACGCGCCGGGCGGCGTGGTGCTCTGGTTCCTCGATGCGACCGAGAGCCAGGCCGAGATCAATCGCCTCCAGCGCGAGGCGAGCCGGCTGCGGGCCGCGTTCGATGCGCTGACTGCCCTGATCGAGGCGGCGCCGATGCCGATGTGGTATCGCGGCGGCGATCTGCGCCTGCTGATGGTCAACTCGGCCTATGTCGAGGCCGTCGAGGGCAAGGATGCCGAGGATGTGGTGGCGCGCGGACTGGAGCTGGTCGAGGGCGTCGGGATGGGCGGTCCGCTCGCCAATGCCGCGATCGCGCGCGATACCGGCGAACCGCAGACCGCGGCGATGCCGGCGACGATCGGCGGCAAGCGCCGGATGCTGCGCCTCCACGACATGCCGCTGCCCACCGGCGGCGTCGCGGGCTTTGCAGTGGACATCGAGGAGCTGGAGCAGGCGCGGGGCGGCCTGAAGCGCTTCGCCGCCGCGCAGCGCGCGATGCTCGACCGGATCTCGGCCGGCGTCGCCCAGTTCGGGGCGGATCGCAGCCTGATCTTCTCCAACCAGCCGTTCCGCCGCATGTTCGCGGTGAAGAACGAATGGCTGGCCGACCGGCCCGAATTCGATCGCGTGCTCGATCGGATGCGCGAGGCCAATCGCCTGCCCGAAGTGCGCGATTATCCGGCCTGGAAGGCGGAGCGGCGCGAATGGTTCGTCGCGCCTGATGCAGTCGAGGAGACGTGGAGCCTGGGGGCGACGCACCTGCGCGTCGTCGCCCAGCCGCTGCCCGAGGGCGGCCTGCTGCTGCTGTTCGAGGACCGGACCCAGCAGTTCGAGCTGCAGCGCGAACATGGCGAGATGCAGCAGGTGCGCACCGCCACGCTGGAGAGCCTGGCCGAGGCGGTCGCCGTGTTCGGCAAGGGGCGGCTCCAGCTGTGGAACCGCAAGTTCCGCCAGGTCTGGGATTTCGAGGACGCTTTCCTCGACAGCCATCCCCAGGTGCAGCAGCTGGTCCGCGCGGCCGGGCCCAGGCTCGCCAAGGCGTCGCGCGCCGACATCATCGGCGACCTGATCCGCATCGCGGCACAGGATCGCCAGTCGCGCGGCTCCAGCATCGCCTTTGCCGATGGCCGGCATTTCGACGTTACGGCGGTGCCCTTGCCCGATGGCAACGCCCTGGTGACGATGCTCGACACCACCGACCATCACCGGGCCGAGCGCGCGCTGCGCGACCGCAACGAGGCGCTGGAAGCGGCGGACCGAGTGAAGACCGCCTTCGTCGCGAACATGAGCTACGAGCTGCGGACCCCGCTCACGTCGATCAAGGGTTTCGCCGAGATGCTGCACGGCGGCTTTGCCGGCCCGCTGAGCGCGAGCGGCGGCGAATATGCCGAGGCGATCCTGGTCTCGGTCGAGCGGCTGGGCGTGCTGATCGACGATGTGCTCGACCTGACCCAGAGCGAGGGGGCGCCGCTCGAGAAGGCGCCGGTCGACATCGAGATCGCTGCGCAGAACGCCGCCGAGGCGGTGGCGCCACTCGCCAAGGCCAAGGGCATCGAGCTGGTGGTCGAGGATGCCGGCAGCGCCGGCCGCATCACCGGCGATGCGCGGCGCATCCGCCAGGTGATCGAGCACCTGCTGCGCCATGCCGTGGCGGCGACGCCGGAGCAGGGGCGGGTGCTGCTGCATCTCGACGGCAACAAGCGCGTGGCGCGGGTGATCGTCTCGGACAATGGGCCGGGGATGAGCCGCGAGGCAGCGGCGAGCGCGTTCGATCGCTTCGCCCAGTTCGGCAATGCCCGTGGCGGCGGCGAGCGGACCACCGGGCTCGGCCTGCCGCTCGCCCGGCAGTTCGTCGAGGCGCATCGCGGCCGGATCGAGCTGATCTCGGAGCCGGGCGAGGGGACGCTGGTGACGGTGGAGCTGCCGCGCAAATGATCCTGGACGGGCCCGAGGCCTCGCTCGAACTGGGCCGCAGGCTGGCCGAACTGGCGCATCCGGGCGACGTGATCGCGCTGTCCGGGCCGCTGGGCGCGGGCAAGACGAGCATCGCGCGCGGGCTGCTCGCTGCGCTGGGGCTGGCGGGCGAGGCGCCGTCGCCCAGCTTCGCGATCGTCCAGCCCTATGATCCGCCCGAAGTGCGCTTCCCGGTGCTCCATGTCGATCTCTATCGGCTCGACGATCCCTCCGAGGCAGAGGAGCTGGGGCTCGACGACGCCCGCCATGATTCGCTGCTGATCGTCGAATGGCCCGAGCGGCTGGGGGAGGCGGCGTGGCACGATGCGCTGTGGCTGTCCCTGGATGTGGCACCGGACGGCGCGCGCGCCTTGACAGCGAAAGTGCCGGCGGCATGGAGGGACCGATGGTCCCTGACATGAATCCGCCCGCCGCGGCGCCCGACTTCCTCGTTGCCGCCGGTTGGGGCGGCGCGGAAATCCGTCCGCTTGCCGGCGACGCCTCGTTCCGTCGCTATTTCCGCGTGGTGGAGCATGACCGCACCGCGATCCTGATGGATGCGCCGCCGCCGCACGAGGATCCGCGCCCGTTCATCAACGTCGCCCGCTGGCTCACTGCGCACGGCTTCGCCGCGCCGGAGATCCTGCACGAGGATCTGGGCGAGGGCCTGGTGCTGATCCAGGACTTCGGCGATGCCCGCATGCGCGAGACGGTCGACGCCGCGCCCGAGAGCGAGCTGCGCCTCTACGAAGAGGCGATCGACCTGCTCATCCGACTCGCCGGGCATCCGGCTGCGGCCGACCTGCGCCCCTACAGCCACGCCGAATATCGCCGCGAAGTCGCCCTGCTCCCCGAATGGTATTGCCCCGCGGTCGGGCTCGACGTCGATGGCGAGGGCTATGCCCGGGCCTGGGACGAAGTGCTCGCTCCCGTGCTGGCGGGTCACACGCCTGTCACGGTGCTGCGCGACTACCATGTCGAGAACATCATGCTGATCGACGGTAGCGCGGAAACCTTGGGCCTTCTCGACTTTCAGGACGCGCTGGCGGGCCATCCCGCCTATGATCTCGTCTCGTTGCTGCAGGACGCGCGCCGCGACGTGCCCGAGAGCCTCGAGATCGCGATGCTCGATCGCTACAAGCGCATCACCGGCGCCGGCGACGCGTTCGACATGGCCTATCACGTGCTCGGCGCGCAGCGGAACGCCAAGATCGTCGGCATCTTCACGCGCCTGTGGAAGCGCGACGGCAAGCCGCGCTACCCCGGCCTGTGCCCGCGCGTCTGGACCTATCTCAACCGCGATCTCCGCCATCCCGCGCTCAAGCCGGTGGCGGACTGGTTCGAAGCCAACATCCCCGCCGACATGCGCGGCGATCCGCTGACGATCGCAGGCTCCGGCGCAGGTTCTGGCGCAGGTTCCGGCGCCGGCGCATGAAACAGGCCGCCACCTATTCGCTGCGTCCCAATCCGGACGTGGCCATGCCCGAGACGGCGATGGTGATGGCCGCGGGCCTGGGCAAGCGCATGCGCCCGCTTACCGTCACCCGCCCCAAGCCGCTGGTCGAAGTCGCCGGCAAGCCGCTGCTCGACCACACGATGGATCACCTGCGCGACGCGGGGATCAAGCGCGCGGTGGTCAACGTCCATTATCTTGCCGACCAGGTCGAGGCGCATCTGAAGGCCCGTGCCGGCGATATCGAGGTGCTGATCTCGGACGAGCGCGCCCAGCTGATGGAAACCGGCGGCGGCATCGTCCAGGCCCGGGCGATGCTCGGCGATGCGCCCTTCTTCACGGTGAACAGCGACACGCTCTGGGTAGACGGGCCGATCGACGCGCTCCACGCGCTCGCCGCCGCCTGGGACGATGCGAAGATGGACGCGCTGCTGCTCCTCGTCCCTCTGGCGCGCGCGTTCAGCCATCGCGGCCAGGGCGATTTCCGTCTCGACCCGCTCGGCCGCATCACCGAGCGCCGCAAGCCCGGCCGCCTCGCGCCCTTCGTCTATGCCGGCGCCCAGATCCTCCATCCGCGCGTGATCCGCGACTGGCCGGAGGGGCCGTTCTCGACCAATTTGTTCTGGAATCGCGCGATGGAGCAGGGGCGCCTGTGGGGCGTGGTCCATCAGGGCCTGTGGTTCGACGTCGGCACGCCCGGCGCGGTCAAGGAAGCCGAAGAGATACTGGCGACGGTGTGACGGCATCGCCCGTCGCGCAGCCAACGCCGTCATCCCCGCGCAGGCGGGGATCCAGAGCCCCAGGCGATGCACTCCGTTACCCTGGATCCCCGCCTGCGCGGGGATGACGATGAAAGGGGGATGCTCTAGGCTTTCCCAAGCCCATGCCCGATCGCCTCCACCTCTATACCATCCCCCCGCACCGCGCCTTCGCGGATGCGCTGGCGAACGGGCTGATCAAGCGCTTCGGCGGCGATCCGATGGGCCTTGCCCGCGGCCTTGTCCTGCTTCCCAACAACCGCGCCAAGCGCGCGATCCAGGACGCCTTTGTCCGCGCCAGCGGCGGCGGCCTCCTCCTGCCGCGCCTCGTCGCGGTCGGCGATCCCGAGCTTGACGAGGCCGTGTTCGACGCCGCCGGCGATCCCGATCCCGTGCCGCCCGCGGTCGAGCCGCTCCAGCGCCAGCTCATCCTCGCCCGCCTGATCCAGCAGGCCGAGCCGCGCCACGACGCCGCGGAGGCGGTGCGCCTCGCCGGCGACCTCGCCGCCACGCTCGACCAGCTGCTGATCGAGGAAGTGCCACCCCGCCGCCTCAAGGAGCTGGACCTCGCGCCCGAACTCTCCGCGCATTGGGAACGCTCGCTCCATTTGTTCGAAATCGTGCTCGAACGCTGGCCGCGCGAGCTGGCCCGGCTCGGCCGCATCGATCTTGCCGATCGCCGCCGGCTTCTCATCGACAGGCTGGCCGCGCGCTGGAAGCAATCGCCCCCCGGCGGCTTCGTCTGCGCCGCCGGCATCACTGCCGGCGCGCCCACCATCGCCCGGCTCCAGCGCGTCGTCGCCGGGCTTCCCAAGGGCATGGTCGTCCTGCCCGATCTCGCCATCTCGATCGGCGACGCCGAATGGGACATGCTCGGGCCGCATGCTCCCGATCCGGCGGGCCGCCGCAGGCGCAATCTCGAGACCCATCCCCAATTCCACTTGAAGCTCCTGCTCGAGCGGATGGGCGTCCATCGCAGCGAGTTCGATCCCTGGCGCGCGGCCAGCGAGCATGACGCCGCGCCCTCGCGCAGCAAGGCGATCGCCTCGGCGATGCAGCCGCCCGAGCTGACCCATGGCTGGACCACGCTTCCCGATCGCGAGCGCAAGCTGGACGGTGTCCGCGCGCTCGAAGTCGCCACGCCGGCCGAGGAGGCCCAGGCGATCGCCCTGGCGCTGCGCCAGGCGCTCGAAACCCCCGGCCGCACCGCCGCGCTGGTCACGCCCGATCGCGCGCTTGCCCGCCGCGTTGCCGCGCATTGCGCGCGCTGGGGCATCGCGATCGACGATTCCGCCGGCCAGCCGCTCTCGATCCTGCCGCCCGGCACCTTGCTGCTCGCGCTCGCCGATGCCGCGGCCCAGCGCTTCGCCCCGTTGCCGCTGCTTTCGCTGCTCAAGCATCCGCTGGTGATGCCCGAGGCGCGCGCCGAGTGGCTCGACGGCGCACGCCTGCTCGATCGCGTGCTGCGCGGCCCGCGCCCGGCGCCCGATCTCGCCGGCATCGATCGTCATCTGGCGGAGCAGGAGGGCAGGGACGCCCCGCTGCGCCAGGCCGCCCGGCGCTGGTGGCCCGTGGCGCGCGTGCTGCTGGCGCCGCTCGAAGCCGCCTTCGCGAACGGCCCCCAGCCGATCCCGGTCCTGCTCGCCGCGCTGCGCGAAGCGGCCCAGGCCCTCGGTGGCGACGGCCTGTGGAGCCGTGCCGAGGGGCGTGCCGCCGCCACGCTGCTCGACGATCTGGAGCGCGAGGCGGTCGACGGCCCCGGCAGCGCCGCGCCCGACACGCTCGCACCGATGCTGCGCACGCTGATGGACCAGATCGCCGTGCGCCCGCCCCAGGGCGGCCATCCGCGCCTCGCCATCCTCGGCCAGCTCGAAGCGCGATTGCAGACCGCCGACCTGATGATCCTGTCGGGGCTCAACGAAGGCGTTTGGCCGGCGCTGCCCGCGCCCGATCCCTGGCTCGCCCCGCGCATCCGCGCCGAGCTGGGCCTGCCGGGGCTGGAGCGCCGCATCGGCCTGGCGGCGCATGACCTGGCGGGTGCCCTGGGCGCGCCCGAAGTGCTGCTCACCCGCGCGCGGCGCGACGCCACCGCGCCCACCATCGCATCGCGCTTCTGGCTCCGCCTCGAAGCGCTGTCGGGCGGGCTCGATCGCGCGCACGATCTTGCCGCCTGGCTCCACGCAGTCGACGATCCGGGCGGCCATGACCCCGCCGAGCGGCCCGAGCCGTCGCCGCCGGTCGAGGATCGTCCCAAGGCGATCTCGGTCACCGAAGTCGATCGGCTGAAGGCGGATCCCTATGCCTTCTATGCCCGCCGCATGCTCGGGCTCATGCCCCTGGATCCGGTCGATGCCGATCCCAGCGCGGCGTGGCGGGGCACCGCGGTGCACGACGTTCTTCAGAAATGGTTCGAACTCGACGCATGCGATCCGGCGAAGCTGCGCGCCCGTGCCGAGGCGATGCTGGTGGACGAGCGCACCCATCCGATGATGCGCGCGCTGTGGCAGCCGCGACTGATGGAGGCGATCGACTGGATCGCCCGCCAGATCGCGGAGAATCCCCAGCGCAAGGTCCTCGCGGTCGAGCTGGACGGCGAGATCGCGTTCGAAGGGGTGAAGCTGCGCGGCAAGTTCGACCGGATCGATCGCCTCGCCGATGACGGCCTGGCGATCGTCGACTACAAGACCGGCCAGCCGCCCAGCACGCGTGCGGTGCGGGCCGGGTTCAGCCTCCAGCTCGGGCTGCTCGGCCTGATCGCCGAGCGGGGCGGGTTCAGGGATGTCGAGGGGACGGCGCGCGCCTTCGAATATTGGTCGCTCGCGCGTTCGCCGCGCACGGGCGGCTTCGGCTATGTCGACAGCCCCGTCGATCCGAAGAAGAAGGAGCCGATCCCGGCCGAGGAGTTCGTCGACATCGCCGCGCATCATTTCGCCGAAGCCGTGCGCGCCTGGCTGACCGGCGACCAGCCCTTCACCGCCAAGCTGGTGCCGGAATATGCCCCCTATGCCGAATATGACCAGCTGATGCGGCGCGACGAATGGTATGGCCGTGAGTGAGGCCCGCATGCGTCCCGATCCTTCCCGTCATCCCCGCGCAGGCGGGGATCCAGGGTCACTCGGCCCTGCGGGTCCTGCCTCGCTCTGGGTCCCCGCCTGCGCGGGGATGACGGGGGTGGAGGCGCGGATCACGGATATCGAACGGATCGCGGATATCGAAAATGTCTGAAGTCCGCCCCCTCCACAGGCTCAAGGGCAATCAGAAGACGGCGAGCGACCCCGGGCGCCATATCTGGCTCTCCGCCTCGGCTGGCACCGGCAAGACGCAGGTGCTCGCTGCGCGCGTCTGGCGGCTGTTGCTGAACGGCACCGATCCGGGCGCGATCCTGTGCCTCACCTTCACCAAGGCCGGCGCCGCCGAGATGTCCGAGCGGATCACCAGCCGGCTCGCCCGCTGGGTCCGCGCGTCCGATACCGAACTGGCCGCCGATCTCGAGGCGCTGGGCGAGAACATTTCGCCCGCCGGCCGCGAAAGGGCCCGCCAGCTCTTCGCCAAGGTGCTCGACGCGCCCGGGGGCGGCATCCGCATCCAGACGATCCACAGCTTCTGCCAGTCGCTGCTCGCCGCCTTCCCGATGGAGGCGGGGCTGGTCCCCGGCTTTCGCCCGCTCGATCAGCGCGAGGAAGCGGTGCTGGCGCGCGAGGCGCTCGCCGAGATGCTCGTCGATGCCGAGCGCGAACATCGGGGTTGGGTGGTGGATGCAGTCGGCGCGCTGTCGCTGCGCCTGGGCGAGGGCAAGGCCGAGGATTTCCTCAAGGCCTGTGCCCGCGAGGGGGAGGCGCTTGCCGAACTGCCCCTGCTGATCCAGCCTTGGCTGCGCGAGGCGCTGGGGCTGCCCCCGGGCGATGTCGATGCCGAGATCGCCCGGCGGTGCGGAGACGACGCCTTCGATCTCGGAAGCTTGCGCGCGCTGACGGTGATGAACGCTGACTGGGGCACGGCCCGCGGCCTGGAGCGGGCGGACATCGCCGCGGCCTGGCTGTCCAAGTCCCCGGAGGCACGCGCCGCCAGCCTTGCCGATCTCCATTCGATCTGGGCCACTACCAAGGGCGAGCCGCGCTCGTTCGGCAAGGGGCAGGCGCCGCAGGATCCGGCCTATGCCGACCATGCGATGCGGCTCCATGCCGCCTGCGCCGAACTGCTCGGGATGAAGAGCCAGGCCGCCTATGCGGACCTGCTCGCCTCGGGGCTTGAAGCGGGCCGAATCTATGCCGAGACCTATGCGCGGGCCAAGCGGCGCCTGGGCGCAGTCGATTTCAACGACCTGATCCACCGCACCGTCGCGCTGCTCGGCGAGCCCGGCATGGGCGAATGGGTGCGCTTCAAGCTCGACCAGGCGACCGAGCATGTCCTGATCGATGAGGCACAGGACACCAATCCCCAGCAATGGGCGATCGTCGCGGCGATCGCGGACGAGTTCTTCGTCGGCGAGGGCGCGCGTGCGGAGACTGTCCGCACGCTGTTCACCGTCGGCGACTACAAGCAGGCGATCTTCGGTTTCCAGGGCACCGACCCGATCTTCTTCCGCGCGGCCTTCGAGCGGTTTCTCGCCCGGTCGCGCATCCATCCCGATCCGGACTTCGATGTGGAGCCGCGCGAAGTGGAGGAGCTGTCGCTCACCCACAGCTTCAGGTCGACGCGTCCGGTGCTGGAATTCGTCGATGCCGCGCTCGGTGCGCTGCCGGCGCCGGGCATGGGCGAGCTTTCCGATGTCGAGCCGCATGCCAGCGAAGTGCCGGGCCCCGGCACCGTGACCCTGTGGCCGCCGGTTACCGAAGGCGGCGGCGAGGCGGACGAGGAGGAGTGGGTGAGCGATGCCACCCGCAAGCTCGCCGGCGACATCGCCCGCGCGATCAAGGGCTGGATCGGCAATCTCGACCTGGAGAGCAAGGGGCGCAAGCTGGCGCCCGAGGATGTGATGATCCTGGTCAAGCGCCGCGGCGAGCTCGCTTCGCTGATCGTCGCGCGCCTCTATGCCGAGGGGGTGCCGGTGGCGGGCGTCGACCGGCTGCGGCTGAACGCGCCGCTGGCGGTGCAGGACCTGCTCGCCGCGATCCGCTTCGCGCTCCAGCCCGAGGACGATCTTTCGCTGGCGTCGCTGCTGGTCTCGCCGCTGATCGGCTGGAGCCAGGACGAGTTGATGGCCGCTGCGGTGCGCGGGAAGGGCGGGCTGTGGCGCCACCTTCGGAATACGCAGGCGGAGGCGCGGCTGGCCCCGCTCTATGCGCTGCTCGCGCGCGCGGACATCGCCACGCCCTATCGTTTCCTCGAGGAAATCCTCTCCGGGCCGCTGGACGGGCGCCGCAAGCTGCTGCGCCGGCTGGGTGAGGAGGCGCGCGATCCGATCGAGGAGCTGCTGAACGCGACGCTCAATTTCGAGAAGTTGGCGACACCCTCGCTGCAGCGATTCCTCGACTGGTTCGATCGCGGCGATGTGGAGATCGTGCGCGATGCGGCCCAGCCGCAAGGCGCGGTGCGGGTGATGACTGCGCACGGCGCCAAGGGGTTGCAGGCGCCGCTGGTCATCCTCGCCGATGCCACGGTCGATCCCACGCGGTCCCCGCGCGACTTTCTGGGTTGGGAACCGTCTGCAGCGTCTGGAAAGCTGCCGATCTTCCGGCCCCGCGCCGCTGAGCGGGGGGCCTTGGCCCATGTCATCGAATATGTCGATATGCGTGAACTTAGCGAGCATTGGCGGCTGTTCTACGTCGCCGCCACCCGGGCCGAGGAGCGGCTGGTCATAGCCGGCGCGCTGGGCCCCCAGGCCAAGGGCGTCCCCCCGCAGAAGAGCTGGTACGCCGCCAGCACCGCCGCCCTTGACGCCCTCGGCGTGGCCGAGGGGGAGGTGCGCGAATTCAAGGGCTTGCGGCCGCAGGCGCCAGTTGCCGCCAGGCCGCGCCCTGCACAGGGACCGGCCGACGTGGCCGCGCTCCCCGCCTGGGCTCGCCGCCCGGCGCCCGAAGAAGCGCGCCCGCCGCGCCCCCTTGCACCCTCCTCGCTGGGCGACGACGCCGTTGCCGATCCGCCGCCCACGCCCGCGCTGCGCGCCGCCGCCGAGCGCGGCCGGCTGCTCCATGCTTTGTTCGAGCGATTACCGTCGGTTACGCCGGGCGAGCGGGCTGCCGCCGCCGAGCGCTGGCTGGCCGGGGCGGGCGGCGTCTCGGATCCCGGGCAGCGCGCCGAACTCGTCGCGGCCGCCCTCGCGGTTACCGAGGACCCGCGCTTTGCCGAGCTGTTCGGCCCCGGGGCCCTGGGCGAGGCGCCGGTCGCGGCGGTGCTGGGGGACGGGCTGGTCGTCTCGGGCACGGTTGACCGGCTGGTGGTGGGGCCCGACCATGTCCGCGTGATCGACTTCAAGACCGGCCGCCGCGCGCCTGCCACCCTGGCGGAGATCCCGCCCTATCACCTCCGGCAAATGGCCGCCTATGTCGCTGCACTTGGGGTGATATTTCCGGGGCGCACGGTCGAGGCGGCGCTCCTCTACGCAGCGGGGCCGGTGCTCCACGCCTTGCCCGCCGACTTGCTCTCGGCGCACAAGCCGGGCTTCACGGATATGGAGCAAAGCTTGGGCTTGCGCGCTTGACCCTGCGGGGAGCGATCATAGATTAGCGGCCGACATCGTATCAGGAGTTTGATCATGGCCACCAAGGCGACCACCGACGCCAGCTTTTCCGCAGACGTTCTCGAGGCAGGCAAGCCCGTGCTCGTCGATTTCTGGGCGGAATGGTGCGGGCCGTGCAAGATCATCGCTCCCGCGCTCGAGGAACTGGCCGACGAACTGGCCGACAAGGTCGAGATCATCAAGATCGACATCGACGAGAATCCCGACGCGCCGACCAAGTACGGCGTGCGCGGCATTCCCACGATGATCCTGTTCAAGGACGGCCAGCCGGCCGCGACTCAGGTCGGCGCGATGCCGAAGAGCGCGATCAAGCAGTGGGTCGAGCGCTCGCTGGTCGCGGGCACGTCGAACGTCGCCTGAGTTCCGGGGAGGCGGGCGGGGCGCCCGCCGCCTTCGCTCTTGCGTTCAGCTGCGCCGCGCGTGCGTTCAGCTGCGATAGTCCGCGTTGATCGAGATATAGCCGTGGGTCAGGTCGCAGGTCCACACGGTGGCGCGGCCCTCGCCCAGCCCCAGCTCGACGCCGATCTCGATCTCGCGGCCCTTGAGGTGCGCGGCGACGGGCGCTTCGTCATAGCCCTCCACCGCCAGTCCGTCGCGCGCCACCTGGGTGGCGCCGAAGCGGATGGCGAGCCGGTCTCGCTCGGCCGGTTCGCCGGCCTTGCCCACGGCCATCACCACCCGGCCCCAATTGGCGTCCTCGCCGGCGACGGCGGTCTTCACCAGCGGCGAATTGGCGATCGACATGGCGATCCGGTGCGCGCTGGCATCGCTCTCCGCCCCCTCGACGGTGATCTCGATCAGCTTCTGCGCGCCTTCGCCGTCCCGCACGACGAGCTGGGCAAGCTGGTGGCACAAGTCGCGAAGCGCGGCGCGGAAGGCGTCGGCGCCCGCATCCTCGTCGCTTGCCAGCATGGCGTTGCCCGCGCTGCCGGTGGCGAAGGCGAGCACGGTGTCGCTGGTCGAGGTGTCGCCGTCCACTGTGATGCACGAGAAGCTCTTGCGGTTGGCGTCGCTCAGCGCGGCCTGGAGGAAGGCCGGATCGACGGCGGCGTCGGTGAAGACGAAGCCGAGCATCGTCGCCATGTCCGGCGCGATCATGCCCGATCCCTTGATGATGCCCGCCAGCTGGACGGTCTTGCCGCCCACCACGGCGCGCGCCACCGCGCCCTTGGCGAAAGTGTCGGTGGTCATGATCGTCGCGGCGGCGTCTTCCCAGCCGCATGGCGGGGCAGTGAAAGCGCTGTCGAGGCCGGCTTCGGCCTTGTCGATCGGCAGCGGCACGCCGATCACGCCGGTGGAGGCGATGAACACGTCGGAGGGCCGGCAGCCGAGATGCGCGGCGGTGCGGGCGGCGATGGCTTCCACCGCGGCGCGGCCGCGATTGCCGGTGAAGGCGTTGGAATTCCCCGCATTCACCACCAGCGCGCGCGCCTCGCCCAGCGGCAGCGCCTTGCGGCACCATTCCACTTCGGGCGAGGGGCACTTGCTGCTGGTCAGCACGCCCGCCACCGTGGTGCCCGGCGCCAGCTCGATGAAGGTCAGGTCGCAGCGGTCCCAGCTCTTGTATCGCGCCCGGGCGACGCGCGTGGTGACGCCGGGAATGGCCGGCAGCGCGGGGAAGGGAAGTGCGAGCGGGGAGCGTTCGATGGACATGTGCGGACCTGTTGCTAAGCTGGCGCCCGCTTCGGGCAAGGCGGGGGAAAGATCAAATGCTTTTGGTGACTGTGGCGGTGCTGGCGATGCAGGCGGCACCGGCTGGGCAGGATGGGCCCGGCCTCAAGCCGCTCAACCTTCAGGAATGGATCACCGAAGACGATTATCCGGCCAGCGCGCTGCGGAACGATGAAGAGGGGGAGGTGAAGTTCAAGCTGACCGTCGCTGGTGACGGAAACGTCGAGCGTTGCGAGATCACGGCTTCCTCGGGTTTCGCGGATCTCGATGCGGCGACCTGTGCATTGATCGCGCGGCGTGCGCGGTTCAGTGCTCCTCGACCGGGCATGCCCTATCACAGCAGTGTCATCTGGCAGATCCCGCCCACGCCGCCCCGGCCAATCGTCTCCGCGCACGTGGCGGGGGTGATCCGCTTGTCGGCAGACGACAAGGTCCTGGGATGCGAGGAAAGGTCGGAGGGCCGAGCGGCCAGCGGAGTCTATGCGGTCTGCGAGGATCTCGGCACCGAGCTTCCGGCCGGCATGCTCGAAGCGGTGGGCGGAGGGGGCGTGCCGCGCGCGATTACCGTCGAATATGTCCAGCGCTTCGGTGACGATGCGGAGCCCGCCCGATTCTATGCCGAGCCCAAACAGACACTGCTCGGCCGAAGGCTGGTGCAGTTCGACATCACCGAAAGTGGCAAGGTGGAGAATTGCCGCGATACGCCGACCGGGCAGGAGGGAATATTCACGCCGATGCCTAGTCCCTGCACTGGGGGATTGGGACCATTTGTTCCGCCGCTCGATGCCACGGGCCAGCCGAAGGCGACGACCGGCATGGTGGAAATGGCCATTTCCCGCGCGCCCTGACGCATATGAACGGTGCCGGCGATTTCGGTGCGCTGGACGAGACGGTCGGCGCCTTGATGCGGGTGCGTGCCCGGTTCAATCCGGCCCCTTCACCTGGATCTCGCCGCGGAGCGAGGCGCGGTTGGGCTCTTTCCATCGCTGCCATACAGGGGCGCGCTAACCCGCCCAGACCGGTGGCAAGCAGAGCGTCGAGACGACGGTGTCCATGTATCTGATGCGAGAACCGCGGGCCGGTGCGAATCCGCCGAAGGACCTAGCGTATGAGACTGGCGACGATTTACGATTGGCGAAGCCGAATCGAGTCACTATGTCCCGATCACCAGCATGGATGACTGTCCGTGCCGTTTTAGAGACTTGCCGTTTGGAACTGCTGCTTCTCCTGACTGCTTTCCTCGCGAGCCTGACCGGTGCCGGTCAGGCCGATCGCGGCGGGATGCGGCAGGTGCAGGGCGTGGCGGTGATCCAGGCGGCCCAGGCTGCCCAGGCGGCCGTTCTTCCCGCCCGCCATGCGGCGCCTGCCGTCGCGGTGCCGCTCCTCCGGCCGGAACGGGCGGCTCCGCTGGGTTCCGCGCAACTTGCGCTCGGGCAGTTGCACCTGCCCTTCGAGCGCCGGCTCGAATGAGCTTCCTCGCGGTCCGCTGAACCCGGCGGCCGTCTTTTCGGTTTTCACGTTCAAACGGGCGCCGGCCGCAGCGGCGCGCCCGTCCGACCACCCTAGACATAGACTGGAAAATCCATGCTCGGCGGTTTTGCCAAGACCCTCTTCGGTTCCTCGAACGATCGCTATGTGAAGTCGCTCGGCAGCATCGTGAACAAGATCAACGGCTTCGAGCCGGTGATTTCGGCGATGAGCGACGAGGAACTTTCGAGCCAGACGGTGAAGTTCCGCGAGCGGCTCGCGAACGGCGAGAAGCTCGACAGCCTGCTCCCCGAAGCCTTCGCCACGGTGCGCGAGGCGGCCAAGCGCGTGCTGGGCCAGCGCCATTACGACGTGCAGATGGTCGGCGGCATCGTGCTCCACCGCGGCGAGATCGCCGAAATGCGCACCGGCGAAGGCAAGACGCTGGTCGCGACGCTGGCGACCTATCTCAACGCGCTGCCCGGTGACGGCGTCCATGTCGTCACCGTCAACGACTATCTCGCGAAGCGCGACGCGGAATGGATGGGCCAAGTCTACAAGTTCCTCGGCCTCACCGTCGGCGTTATCATCCCCAATCTTTCCGATCATGAACGCCGCGAGGCCTATGGATCGGACATCACCTATGGCACGAACAACGAGTTCGGCTTCGATTATCTGCGCGATAACATGAAGTATGAACGCGCCTCGATGACGCAGCGTCCGTTCAACTTCGCGATCGTCGACGAAGTCGATTCGATTCTGATCGACGAGGCGCGCACGCCGCTGATCATCTCGGGTCCCACCGACGACAAGTCCGAGCTCTACATGGGCGTCGACGTGGTGGTGAAGCAACTCTTGCCCGCGGACTATGAGAAGGACGAGAAACAGCGCACCATCGTGCTGACCGAGGACGGTACCGAGAAGGTGGAGCGCATGCTCGAGGCCGCCGGGCTGCTCCAGGGCGCCAATCTCTACGATTTCGAGAATACCCAGGTCGTTCACCACCTGAACCAGGCGCTGCGCGCGAACGTGATGTTCAAGCGCGACATCGACTATATCGTAAAGGACGACAAGGTCGTCATCATCGACGAGTTCACCGGGCGCATGATGGACGGCCGGCGCTGGTCGGACGGCCTGCATCAGGCAGTGGAAGCCAAGGAAGGCGTCCAGATCGAGCCGGAGAACCAGACGCTCGCTTCGATCACCTTCCAGAATTATTTCCGCATGTACCCCAAGCTCTCGGGCATGACCGGCACCGCGGCAACCGAAGCGCCGGAATTCTTCGACATCTACAAGATGAACGTCGTCACCATCCCGACCAACCTGCCGGTGCAGCGCGTCGACGAGGAGGACGAGTTCTACAAGACGCTCGACGAAAAGTTCCGGGCGATCGCGAAGAAGATCAAGGAGCATGCCGCCAAGGGCCAGCCGGTGCTGGTCGGCACCGTCTCGATCGAGAAGTCGGAAATGCTTTCCGAGTTCCTCACCGGCGAAGGCGTCGATCACGCCGTGCTCAACGCCCGCCAGCACGAGCATGAAGCGCATATCGTGGCGCAGGCGGGCCGCATCGGCGCAGTGACGATCGCCACCAACATGGCCGGCCGCGGCACCGACATCCAGCTGGGCGGCAATCTCGAGTTCCGCGTCCATGACGAGCTCGCCGAGATGGAGGATGGCCCGGCGAAGGACGCTGCGATCGAGCAGATCAAGGCGGAGATCGCCGCCGAGAAGCAGAAAGTGAAGGAGGCCGGCGGCCTGTTCGTGCTCGGGACCGAGCGCCACGAGAGCCGCCGCATCGACAACCAGCTGCGCGGCCGCTCGGGCCGCCAGGGCGATCCGGGCCTCAGCCGCTTCTACCTCAGCCTCGACGACGACCTGCTGCGCATCTTCGGCTCGAACACCCTGTTCGCCAAGATGATGCGCAACAACATCGCCGATGGCGAGGCGATCGGCTCCAAATGGCTGAGCAAGGCGATCGAGACCGCGCAGCGCAAGGTCGAGGCGCGCAACTATGACATCCGCAAGCAGGTCGTCGAATATGACGACGTGATGAACGATCAGCGCAAGGTGATCTACGAGCAGCGCGCCGACATCATGGACGCCGAGACGGTCGGCGATGTCGTGACCGACATGCGCGCCGAGACAGTGAACGCGATCGTCGGCGAATATTGCCCGCACGGTTCCTATCCCGAGCAGTGGAAGGTGGACGATCTCAAGGAGAAGGTGCTCGGCACCCTCAACGTCGACGCGCCGGTCGAGCTGTGGATCAGGGACGAGGCGCAGATCGAGCCGGAGATGGTCGAGGAGCGCATCCGCGAGGCCGCGGACAAGCTCGTCGAGGCCAAGGCCGTCGATCTCGAGCCCGAGACCTGGAGCCAGATCGAGAAGTCGATCCTGCTGCAGAATCTGGATCATCACTGGAAGGAGCATCTCGCGATGCTCGACGCGCTGCGCCAGGTCGTGCACCTTCGCGCCTATGCGCAGAAGACGCCGATCAACGAGTATAAGCACGAGGCGTTCGCGATGTTCGAGCGCATGCTGGGCCAGATCCGCGAGGACGTGACCCGCACGCTCGCCTTTGCCCAGTTCCGCATGGAGCCGGCGCCGGCGCTTCCCGATCTGCCCGATTTCCTGACCACGCACATCGATCCGCTGACCGGCGAGGACAACACCTACGATTATGACGGCGGCGCTGCCGGGCTGGTCACCACCCACCTGCCGCAGATGGGCATTCCGCAGCCCTCGGCCGAGGATCTCGGCACCGATCCGGCGCAATGGGCGGGACTGGTCAGCCGCAACGCGCCGTGCCCGTGCGGCTCGGGTCTGAAGTACAAGCACTGCCACGGCCAGGTGGCCTGAGGCGGTTGCGAGCCGGCGGTGCCGCCGGCTCGCAATTCTCCCCGCCCGCGCGGTCCCCCGACCGCCTGGGATGCCGGTTTCCGGCGTTCCGGAAACGAAAAGGGGGAGGATCCGTAGAGCCTCCCCCCGGCCTCTCCCGCTTGCGGGAGAGACGCTCATTCTCGGTGTCAGTTCGCTTTCGGCATCTGGATCGACGGCCCCAGGCGGGCGACCACCTCATGCGCGTCGAACGCGCGCAGATTGTCGGCGGGCTTGGGGCCCTTGCCCATCACCACTTCCGCCATCGCCTCATATTGGGTGACGGTGCGATAGTCCCAGTCGCGGTCGCGCCAGAAGGGATCGTCGAAGAACGGATCCCAGGTGCGCCAGCCCCAGCGCGGGCCGCGATAGAAGCGCCACGATGGGCTCCAATAGCCCCAGGGTCCGGGGCCCCAGGCACCCGGCTCACGGACGATGTCGGTCTTCTTCTCGGTATCGCGATCAGCCAGGATGAAGTGATCGAAGCCCTGCTGGAGCGTCAGCTCCGCCGCGCGATAGAGCAGATAACGCTCGACCGTCTCGCGCGCGGTGAGGCTGTTGCCGGAAAAGCTGATGCGGAAGCGATTGCTTTCGATCTGCGTGTCCGAATAACCGTTGCGGGTTGCGGTGCCGTTGCCGGTCGCAGGTTGATAGGGGGTCGCGGTCATACAGGCGGACAGCGAGATGCTGCCGGCGAGGATGAGAGCAAGCGCTGCGAACCGAGGGCGCTTGGGAGTTCTCAACATGGTTCCTCCGAAGTTTAAAGTCTGGGCACTGCTATGACGGAACGAACGCGCGCCGGCAGGGATGTGTCCACGGTGGAGCGTGTCATATCCGCGATTGACCGAGGCTGAACAACCCTCATCAAATCACGCCAGCCGCTCGGGAACTTCCATCGCGTCCTCGGCGAGCGTGTCGCGCGGCGCCATGGCCTCCCAGGGGAAGACGAACCAGTCCTTGTCGATCGAGCGATCGATCCGGCGGGAGCGATAGTCGACCTGCTGCGACGAGCGAAGATTGTCGAGCAGCACGGCGAAGCGGATGCGGCTGGCGATCGCGTCTTCGCCGGCAAGCGCGGCGCGGATCTCGCCGATCGTCTTGCCGCTGTCGTTGATGTCCTCGACGAACAGCAGCCGGTCGCCGTCGCGGGTCCGCCGGGCCAGCACCGAGACCAGCTCCTCGCCGAACTGGGCGATCCTGGTCGAATGATCGATCGAGACGAGCGGGAGGCCCATGCGGTGCGACAGGAACACGGCCGGCGCCAGGCCGCCGCGGCCGACGCCGACCAGCAGGGTGGGGTTCCAGGCTTCCGCCGCGGCGGCGATGGCGTGGACGCCTGCCACCATCTCCTCGTGCGTGAAGGGTGTGAAGACGATGCTCAAGCGTGTTTCTCCGCATAGAGGTCGACCCGGGCGAGATGCGCGGCGACTTCGTCGTCGGAAAGAAAGGAACCGAGGAAACTGTTCCGTGCGAGCGTCACCAGGTCGTGGCGGCTGAGATCGCGGCCCCTGGCGATCGCGCGGTAATTGTCGGCGACATAGCCGCCGAAATAGGCGGGATCGTCCGAATTTACCGTGGCGCGCAGGCCCAGCCGCAGCATCCGGTCGATCGGATGCGTGTCGACCGACGCGACGTTGCACAGCTTGACGTTGGAGAGCGGGCAGACGGTGAGCGTCATCGAGGAGCGAGCGAGGCGGGCGACCAGCGCGGGATCCTCGAGGCTGCGATTGCCGTGGTCGAGCCGGTCGACCGCCAGCAGGTCGAGCGCCTCGGCGACATATTCGGGCGGTCCTTCCTCGCCCGCATGGGCCACCCGCTTGAGCCCCATCGCGGCGGCCGCGGCGAAGACTCGCTCGAACTTGGAAGGGGGATGGCCGAGCTCCGACGAATCCAGGCCCACGCCGGCGATCCGGTCGAGCCAGGGCTGCGCCTGGGTCAGTGTCTTGAAGGCATCTTCCTCGTCGAGGTGGCGCAGGAAGCAGAGGATCAGCTTGGAGCTGATGCCGAACCGCGTCTCGGCCGCCTCCATGCCGGCGAGCAGCCCGTTGGCGACCACGCCGAACGGGATTCCACGATGCGTGTGCGTCTGCGGATCGAAGAAGATCTCGGCATGGATCACGCCGTCCTTCGCCACCCGCTCGAAATAGGCGAAGGCGAGGTCGTGGAAATCTTCCTCGGTGCGCAGCACGTTGGCGCCGGCATAATAGATGTCGAGAAAGTCCTGGAGGTTCGAGAACTCATAGGCGGCCCGCACCTCCTCCACCGAAGCGAAGGGGATGGCGACATTGTTGCGGCGGGCAAAGGCGAACATTTGCTCGGGCTCCAGGCTGCCCTCGATATGCAGATGGAGTTCCGCCTTGGGCAGTCCGGTGATGAAAGTGTCGAGGTCGTGCATCGCCGGAACATCGCAGGCGGCGCGGGGAGTCGCAAGGGGAGGGGCATGGCCTTGCCGCCTTGCCTTACAGGGGCGTCGGCGCCTCGATCTCCCTCAGGCCGGCCGGGGCCGGATCCTCGACATCGGCGGGAGGCACGGCGGGCAAGGGATCATCATTCGCCGAACGGCGCCACGCACTGGGCGACATGCCGAATTCCGAGGTGAACCAGCGGGTGAACGCGGCGGGGGAGGCATAGCCCAGCATCTCTCCGATCGTGGCGAGCGGCTGGACGTTGTTGAGCAGGTGCCGGACCACGAGCTCGCGCCGCACCGCGCTCAGCACCGCGCTGAAGCCGGTGCCTTCCGCTTCCAGCCTGCGCTGGAGCGTGCGCTGCGAGACGCCGATGTGGCGCGCGACATTTCCGATGGAGGCGTTGCCCGATGCGAGCAGGATGTAGAGCGCCCGGCGCGTCCGGTCGACTTGGCTGAGCGGCGGGGCCGAGGGGAGCTGCGTCTCGAAATAGCTGTTCGCATAGGCGGCAAGGTTCGAGCGATAGTTCGGGTTGCGGGCCTGCAATGTCTCGCGGCCATAGACGACGCCGTTGACGTCGCTGCCGAAGATCACCGGGCAGCCGAGCACGCGGTGGTGCACTTCGAGCGAGCGCGGTGCCGCATGCATGAAATGCAGGCATTCGGGCTGCCACGCGCCGCCCCCGATCTCGGCGAAGGCGCGGGACAGCATCGCGCCCACCGCTTCATGCGCCTGGCGCGGCACGAAATCGATGTTGCTGACGATCTGGGTGCGGACCAGCGCGCTGTCGCCCTCGATCTCCAGATTGAAGGTGAGCAGCTCGCTCAGCAGGTGCTGGTAGCGAATCAGCGTGCGGATCGCGTCTTCCAGCGTCTCCTGTTGCTGGAGGACCAGGCTCACGGGGCCGAGCGAGGAAAGGTCGCGCCGCTCGGCGATCAGCATCGCGAATTGCGGGCAGTTGGCCTGCATCGCCGAGCGCTCGAGGATCGAGGCGATTGCGCCGCGGGGAAGCCGTTCCTCGGGATTGCGGAGCTGCGACGGGCTGACGCCCGCGTCGGCGAGGATGCGATAAGGATCGAGGCCAACTTCCAGGGCGACCGAGACATAGTTCATCAATATGGCCGCACGCCCCGAAGCCATGGCGGACCCTCCCCATGTCCGGAGTGCATCCGGAACATTCCAATTCTTATGCAGGGTGACGCAAACTGCCAAGTGGTTGGCGTGAAATGCAAAGCAACTTGGCGCAGCGCGTCCTATGGACATGGGGATACCGGTTTCCATGGGCAGAAAATCGGAGGCACGGAGAAGTAAATGGGGTTCGACGGGCTATCGGCGGCCAGGCGAAATACTGACGTCGACGAAATCGGCTTGAGCGAAGCAACCGATTCGACGCGGTTTCCAGCGGGTGCTTCGCCGCTCGACATCTGCGCGTCGAGCGATCCGACTGCCCGTGCCCGCCTTACGGCGATGAGCGCGATGGCGGCGGCGATGGCGCATGAACTCAGCCAGCCGCTGACGGCCGCTAGCAATTACATGCAGGGTTGCGCGGCGATGCTGCGCCAGCGGATCCATGGTCTGGAGCAACTGCTCGGCTTCATCGAGGATGCCGCCGAGCAGACCGCGCGAGCCTCGGACATCGTGCTGCGCATGCGTGCATTCGTGAAGACCGGCCGGATCGACGGGCGCCCCGAATGCCTGGTCGAGATGCTCGACACAGTGCGGGCGCGCCTGTCGTGCCTGGGCGATGTCGAGATGGTGTGCAGTCTCGCGCCGGGTTCGACCTGCGTGCTGGGCGATCGCATCCAGATGGAGATGGTGCTCTCCAACCTGCTGCTCAACGCCGCGCAGGCGATGTGGGACAGTCCGACGCGCCGGATCACCATCGCGAGCTGGGCCGAGGGCGCGCGCGTCCGTATCCGGGTGGCGGATAGCGGCCCCGGCGTGCCCACGGGTATTCGCGAGCATCTGTTCGAGCCGATGGTGAGCACCAAGGTGGATGGCACCGGTCTTGGCCTCGCCATCTCGCAGACCATCGTCGACGCGCATGGCGGCACGCTGACGATCGAGCCTTCCGAACCCGGGGAGGGTGCGGTCTTCGTTCTCGCCCTGCCGCGCGGGCCGGATTTCATCTGAGCTTCCCCCGGGCCCGTTCCCCCCGCGGGCCCGCCGCCCCGCCGGTTCTCCCTACGGGCGGGGCATTCCGACCGGCGGCGACTTGGCGTCGTGGAGATCGATCGCAACGGGTCGGGCAGCGGATAGCGCCAGTGCCACGCCCACTGCGGTGCTGCCGTCCGGCTCGAGCAACCTGACCTGCCAGTTCGGGGCGCTCGGCGCATAGGGATCGCGGATGTCGAAGCATCCCGGCGCGGCCTCGATCGTTTCGATTGCGTCGAACCCCAGCGCCAGACCTCTGCCCAGCGCCTTCGCATAGGCTTCCTTCGCCACCCACCGCATGAGCAGATAGTGCCGCCGGCGTTCTCCGGTGGCGAGGCAATGATAGCGCGAGAGTTCGGTCGGCGAGAGCATCACCGGGGCGAGCAGGGGGTCGTCGCCGCCGAGCCGGTCCTCGAGGTCGACGCCCAGCCCGGCGCCGCAATCATAGCCGATCGCCATGGCGATCGTGTTGCGTCCATGGGCAAAGGCGATCGCGATTTCCGGCGGGGCGCCGCGCAGGGTTGCCCGGCCGTTGCAGTCGATGCCCACGCTCCAGGCTGCGCTTGCCGTCCCGAAGCGCGCGCGCAACACGCGCGCGAGCCATGCGCGGCTGAGGAGCTGGGCGTCGCGGGCCTCCGGCGAGCGGATTTCCTCCAGCCGCTTGCGCGTGGCGGCGTCGAGTTCGTCGAATTCGGCTTCGCGATCGCGATGCTCTCCCTCGCGGGGTACCAGCCACAGGCCGACCGTGCCGGTCGTCATGCCGCCCGCCTGCATCAACCTGCCTCCGCCAGCCGGGCGGGCTCGATCCGCAGCCAATGCCAGCCGATTCCGAGGGCCTCGCCCCGCTCGTCGAATCCGACAGTGCCGAGACAGGTGGGCCAGCGCCTGGCGCGCAACAATCCCGCCACGGCATCCGGATCGCGACCTGCCATTTCCACTGCTCCTGCCAGTATTTCGACGGCTGCGCGGCTGGTCAGCGCATAGGCGCCGCCGCCCCGCGCCGATGGCGAATCGGCCGCTCCGCCGATCACCGCCACGCGCAGGTCGGCCGGGCCGGGCCGGATCGCGTCGAGCAGGTGCGGTGTGCGGCAATCGTCGCTCAGCAGCACGAGCGGATGCGATGTCAGCCTTGGCAGCAATGCCGCCGCGAATGCATGGCGGCCGATCACCGCCACCGGCCCCGGTGGCAATTCCAGGATCTCGGCCGGAGCGTCGACATCGATCCGCAGCGGCGCGCGTCCGGCGTCGCGCAACCGGCTCTCGATTGCATCGCCCAGGCTGATGCCATGGGCGATCCGCTGCGTGATCAATATCGGGCGCTTGCCCGGAACGGCGAGCGTGTCGGCAAACAGCCGGGCCTGGAGCAGATCGTGCGGGCACAGCCGGAAGCAACGCGGCATCGCGCCGGTCAATGCGGGATGCGTCGCGGCGGGCGCCAGCAGCACCGCGCCGGTCCGGGCATAGAAGGGAGCGGCGGCGAGCGCGGACGCGCTGTTGAAATGTCCGATGAGCAACCGCACGCCGCGTTCGACCATTGCCTGTGCCGCTGCGCCGCCACCCTTGGCGCTCGCTCCGTCATCGAGCCACAAATAGCCCAGGCCGGGAAAGTCATCGGCCAGCGCCGCGGCCGCGCGGAGCAAATCGGCGCCGTGCGGTCCCGTATCGATCGCAAGTCCGACCATGGTGCGCTCTGCTGCCGGTCCCGGCAATGCGGCGAGAAGCTGTGCCCAGTCAGGCCCGGCCGATGTCATGCGAGGATCTCCGCCCGCCCGGCGGCATGGTGCAGGACCGTGTCCGCCACCAGCGGTGCCAGCTTGAAGCCGCCGCCATTGCAGCCCGCGACCACCCAGACCCGCTGGTCGGTGCCCTTCACGGGTTCCAGGATGCGCATGCCGTCGGCCGTGCGGCAATAGCGGCAACGGGCCTGGCGCACGAACCGCCATTCGTTGGTGCGAAACGTCTCGGCGATGCGGTCCGACAGCGCGTCGTTGTCGAAGGGGCCATTCGATACGGCAAGATCGGTGGCGGCGAGCTTTAGCATCGTGCCGGCAACCGGCGGCGCGACCCACAGGGTGTCGCGGGGGCCGAAATCGATGAGAAGGGGCGCACGCTCCCAGGCCTGGGGTGCGGAGAAATAGAACATCGTCTGGTCGACACCGGCGAGCCGCGGCGCGAGTTCGCGCACCACCTCGCCGGTGCCGGCACCCGCTGCGACGATGACCAGGTCGGGCTGGAAGCGTTCGCCGCGATCGAGGAGGAAGCGCCCTTCGCGGATTTCGTCTTCCAGGACGGGCCGATGGGGGAGGAGGCGGCAGCCGAGCCCATCGATCAGCCAGACCATGTCGGCGACGATGCGGTCGGCGAGCAGCACGCCGGCACGCGGCGTCCATAGTCCGCCGCTTTCCGGATGGCGCCGCAGCCCCGGAACCAGGGCGGCGAGGCTGGCCCTGCCGACGCGCTGGCAGGGCCAGCCGGCCGCGCCCAGAAAGATCGAGCGAGCCTCTATGCGGCCGCCGAGCAGGCCTCCCGTCTGGCGATAATGGCTGTGGCCGAGCCGTGACCAGAGTTCCGCCCAGCCGCCCATCGCAGCTTCGATCGCATGGACATCCGCTTCGGATTCTGCGCCCAGCGGATGGATCAGCCGATGCTGGTCCCAGGATGCCGCAGCCGGATTGGGCAAGGGGCCGGCATCCGCCAGTGTCACCTGCCAGCCGGCGCGGAGGAAGCGCCAGGCGATCCACAGGCCGTTGATGCCAGCCCCCACCACCAGAAGGCTGGGTCCGCGCACTGCGGGTCAGGCCGTTGCGAGCGCACTTGCGCGGACGGGAAGCGCATCGGCGATCGCCTCGCCGAGCAGGTCGGCCGCTTCGTCGATCTGGGCGGCGGCAATCGTCAGCGGGGGCAGCAGCTTCAGCACTTCGCCGTGCGGACCGCAGGTTTCGACGATCAGGCCGCGCGCATAGGCGGCAGCCGAGACTCGTCCGGCGACATATGGGTCGCGCCAGGCCAGGCCGCGGATCATGCCTCGGCCCCGCAGCTCGAATCCGCCCGGCCTGCCATGCCCCGGCAGCGCGCGCAGCCGCGCATCGAGCTGCGCGGCGCTTGTCGCGATACGCCGTTCCAGCCGCTCGTCGCGCCAATGGTTCTCGATGGCGGCGGTTGCCGCGACGAAGGCGAGGTTATGGCCACGGAAGGTGCCGTTGTGCTCGCCGGGGCGCCAGCAATCATGCTCGGGCGCCATCAGCACCAGCGACATCGGCAGCCCCATGCCCCCGATCGCCTTGGACAGGCAGACGATGTCGGGCCGGACCCCGGATTTCTCGAAGCTGAAGAAGCTGCCGGTACGCCCGCAGCCCGCCTGGATATCGTCCACGATCAGCAGCGTGTCGTGCGCGCGGGCGATCTCCGCTATGGAGCGCAGCCAGGCGTCCGAGGCGACGTTGATGCCGCCCTCGGCCTGGACGACTTCCAGCAGGATTGCCGCGGGGGGATCGATCCCGCTGCCGGGATCGGCGAGCATGTGCGCGAGATAGGCGGCCGTATCGATCTCGCCGCCGAAATAGCCGTCGAAGGGCAGCCGGTCGACGCTGCCGAGCGGGATGCCGGCGGCGCGTCGCTTGGCGGCATTGCCCGTGGTCGCCAATGCGCCGAGCGATACGCCGTGATAGCCGTTGGTGAAAGCGATCACGGAGTGCCGGCCGGTGACCCGGCGCGCGATCTTGAGCGCCGCTTCGATGGCGTTGGTGCCGGTCGGGCCGGTGAACTGGATCTTGTAGTCCAGGCCTCTCGGCACGAGGATATGGCGCTCGAACGCGTCGAGGAACCGGCGCTTGGCCACCGTGTGCAGATCGAGCGCGTGGACAATTCCGCCCTCGGCCAGATAGTCGCTGATCGCCGCGACGATCTCGGGCGGATTGTGCCCATAGTTGAGCACTCCCGCGCCGGCCAGCAGGTCGAGATAGCGCCGATCCTCCTCGTCGAAGAGCTCGGCTCCCCGCGCCCGCGCGAATACCGCGGGAAAGTCGCGGCAATAGACGCGGACCTCGGATTCCAGCCGGGCAAAGGATGCGGTGCCGCTATCAGCCGTCTCGGCGCGGGCGCGCCGGCTCACGGGCGCTTGCCCTTGCCGAGGATCATGTCGGCGGCGCGCTGGCCGATCATCGCGCAGGCGGCGTTGGTGTTGCCGCTGATCACTTCGGGCATGATCGAGGCGTCGGCGACGCGCAGGCCGGCAATGCCGTAGACCTTCAGTTCGGGATCGACCACGGCGTCCGCGCCGAGCCCCATCTTGCAGGTGCTGGCGAGGTGATAGATCGTCCGCAGGTTCTTGCGGATATAGTCGGTCATTTCCCTGGGCGTCCTCGCCGATCCGAAGTCGTGCAGCGGCGCGCCCGCCACGCCCTTGAACGCCCGCTGGCGCACCAGTTCGCGCGACAGCTCCATGCCCTTGATCATCACGTCGATATCGGCCTGGGTCTGCATGTAGTTGGGGTCGATCAGCGGCGCGACGGTATAGTCCGCCGATTTGAGCCGGATCCGGCCGCGGCTCGACGGCCGGACGACAGTCGGCGAGAAGGAGAAGGAATTGGCGTCGTCGTCGTCGCCTTGCCAGAAATGGAACTGGAGATCGGGCGCCGCCGAATGGGCGTGGCTTTGCGTCTTGACGAACAGCCCGGCCTGAACGCCGCTGGCCCAGAGCGGCGGCAAGGTCGGAACCGCGCGATAGGCGACCGGCAGCACCGGATGATCCTGGAGATTCTCGCCAACGCCGGGAAGGTCGAGCACGACCGGGATGCCGAGCGCGCGGAGTGCGTCGGCCGGGCCGATCCCGGAGCGCATCAGGATCGCGGGCGAAGTGACTGCGCCGGCGCACAGGACGATCTCGCGGCGCGCGCGGGCCTGCAGCGTCTGGCCATCGAGCACATATTCCACGCCGACGGCCCGGCCGCCCTCGACGATCAGCCGCTTCACCGGCGCATCGTGCCGGACGGTGAGGTTGGTGCGCCCCATGGCGGGGTGGAGATAGGCCTTGGCGAGGCTGCATCGCTCCAGCCTCGGCTTCCCGTCGCGCAGTTCGGTGCGGATGGTGAATTGATAGAAGCCCGCGCCGTTCTCCTGGATCGCACCGTTGAAGTTCCAGTCCGGCCCCTTGAAGCCCATCTGCACCGCCGCTTCGACGAATGCCACGCCCGGCAGGCTCTTGCGCGGATAGTTCTGGACCGTGAGCGGGCCCTTGTTGCCGGTCAGCGGCCCGTGGATGTCGCGGTTGCCCTCGGCTGCGATGAACAGCGGCAGCACATCCGCATAGGCCCAGCCCTTGTTCCCCTGATAGGCCCAATTGTCATAGTCCGCGCGGTTGCCGCGGATATAGATCATCGCGTTGATCGAACTGCACCCGCCATAGGCCCGGCCGCGCGGCGCGGGGATGATGCGGCCGTCGATGTGGGGCTGGGGTATCGTCTGATAGTTCCAGTCGTAGATCGGGGAGCCCTTGGCCTTGTAGTAATTGTCGGGGTCCTGGATGATCGGCGTATAGTCGGTCGGGCCGGCTTCCAGCGCGAGCACGCGAAGTCCGGCCTGCGCGCTCAGCTGGTTGGCGACGACGCACCCCGCCGATCCCATGCCGATGACGATATAGTCGAATTCGGTATCCTGCGCCGCGATTGCCGCGCGGGCAGACGCCGTGCCGGCCGCCGCCATTGCCGAGCCCATGGCGCCAAGGAAACCGCGCCGGTTGAGAGTTGCCGTCTTCACGTCCGTCATTGCTCCGCTCCCGCCAGAAACGCGAAGGATCGCGTCAGATCTTGCGCCCCGCCCACGCCACGCCGTCCGCGCCGCCCCACCAGAGGAACAGCACGACCAGCGGCTCCTCGCCCTGGTCGTTGGTCACGACATGCTCGCATTCGGGTTCGAAATAGATGAGGTCGCCCTGGCCGAGCGCGCGCTCATGCGCGTTGAGCCGCAGCCTGCCGCTGCCCGACAGCACGAATGCCAGCTCTTCCTCGTCGTGCGGGAACAATTCGCTGGCCGTGCCCGGCGCGATGGTGGCGACGGCGCCGCCCCAGGGCGTGCGCACGCCTCCCTTCCACGGCAGCAGCCGGCGGAACAGCGTGCCATATTCCATGCGCGGCTCGGCCTCGGCGGCCCATTGTGCGGGAAGGCCGTCGAACAGCCAGCGCCGGTCGAGCGCGGCGCGGATCACCGCATCGACTTGCGCGATGGGATAGAAGCCGGTCAGGCCGTACCGGATCCGCGCCATATAGGCGTCGGTGGGCGACGCGAAGCCATGGATCGTGCGCGGCAGCAGCACCTCGGCCTCGACGATCTCGCCCCCGATCCGCGCCCGGATCGGCTGCAGCGCATAGTCGGGATCGGCCTTGGCGAGCTTCGCGTGCTGCTCGGGCGTGATGCGATAGGCGACGCCGATCGCCTCCGCGCCGGGCGCGGGCACGATTGCCGAAGTCCCGCCGCCGAACGCCTCGCGATAGTTGACGAAGGCCAGCCGATGATCTGCCACGCTCGCCGCGGCAAAGGCCTCGGGCTTGCCGAAATCCTCCGCGAAATGATCGGGATCGGTGCTCGATCCATAGGTAAACAGCCAAGTGGACATGCAGCGGCTCCGTCAGCGGTTCCGGTTGGTCAGGAAGGATCCGAGGATCGTCTGGGCCTTCAGTGCGGTCATGCTGAGCGAAGAGGCGTCGCTCGCGCCGTGCGTGCGCTCGGTGACGCCGTTCAGATACAATGCCGGCCCGAAGCCCGATGCGGTACGGACCCGATAGTCGAGCTCGACCTCGGGCCCTCCGCCGGCGTCGGTGACGATCCATTCGCGCAGCGGCTCAAGCAGCGGCGGGAAGGCGGGCTCGTGATAGCCGGTGCAGAGCACCACGATATCGGCGTCCACCATCCGCTCGGCGCCGCTGAGCCCGTCGGCAAAGCGGATCCGGAATCCTTCACCGGCGGGTTCGATCTCGCTGGCGGTGTGGCGGGCGATGACTTCGGCGCGCGTCGTGCCGAGAACGCGGTCCTCGTACATCCGCCAGTAGAGGCCCTGGCTGACGTCGAGGTCGACCGCGGAGAAGTTGGTCAGGTGATATTCCTGTGCGGCCATGCGCCGCTTCTCGGGCGACAGGGCGTGGAAATAGGGCACCTGTTCGGGAAAGAAGACTTCGTTGCTGAAATGGCCGATGTCGACGAGGCGGAACGGCAGGCCGCGGTGCACCGAAGTGAGCTGCGCATTGGGGAAATGATCGTAGAGCCAGAGCAGGGTCTCGCCCGCGCTCTGGCCCGAACCCAGCACGCAGATCCTGAGCGGCGCGGCGCGATCGAAGGCGGAGATCCGGTCGAGGAACCCCGCACTGTGGAACATGCGGGCCCCCAAATGCGGGCGGAACAGCTCGGGCACGTGCGGAAACTGGCCGGTGCTCACCACCAGGTTGCGGGCGGCGATGCGGCTGCCGTCGTCGAGCTCGAGCTCGATCAGGCTCGGTGCGCCATTGCGTATCGCCATGGGAGCGATCGATCGTACGGCGAGCCCGTAGCGGACCATCGGATCGAAGTGGCGGGCGGTCCAGATGACATAGTCGTTCCACTCGACGCGGCTCACGCGCCCGCCGAGATGGCCGAACTGGAACAGCCGGCCGGTCTCCTTGAGATAGCAGGCGAAGGTGAAGCGGCTGCGCGGATCGCGCGGCGTGGCGAAGTCGCGCAGGAAATGATGATTGAGGTCGGCGCCGCGGATCAGCAGTCCGGGCTGCCATGCCGGGCCGGGACGCCGCTCGATGAACCGAAGGCTGGGCGTCGCATTGCCCTCGGGCTGGGCGTCGCGCCAGTCGCTATACGCGGCGGCAAGCGCGATCCCGCCGGGGCCGAAGCCGATACAGGCGAGATCGATGGCAGTGACCGCCGGCTCGACGACGGTTTCGAGGACTTCGGCGGATTTTAGCCCGGTTTCGTTGTACATCTGGCAGAATTCCGTGCTGGAGTCGGTCAAATGGATCGCCGTGGCCGGCGCAGCATCGCGCTGAGATCGTCCTCCGCGACCGGCGCTGCGGCGATGGCCTCGGCCATCGCGCCCAGCTTCGGCGTCTCGAACACCGCCCGCACTGGCAGCACCCGGCCCAATCGTGCGCGAACATGGGCGACGAGCCGCGCGGCGAGCAGCGAATGGCCGCCGAGATCGAAGAAATCATCCTCGACCCCTTCCACCGCGGAGCCGAGCAGCGAGTTCCAGATCGCTGCCAGGCCGGTCTCGATCGGTCCTTCGGGGCGTCGTCCCGCATCGCGCTGGTAGCGGCCGGGTGCCGGAAGCACTCGCATGTCCACCTTGTCGTTCGCGGTGAGCGGCAGGCTGTCCATCATCACGATGGCGCTGGGCACCATGTGCCGCGGGAGGTGCTGCCCGGCGTGATCGAGCAGCGCCGCCTCGTCCAGCCCGGGTGCGCCCGCCACCACATAGGCGACGATGCGCAAATCGCCCGGCACGTCCTCGCGGACGATCACCAGCGCTTCGCGAACCTGTTCGTGGTGCCGCAGCACATGGGCGATCTCGCCCAGTTCGATGCGGAAGCCGCGGATCTTGAACTGGCGGTCGCGCCGTCCGATGAACTCGATGTTGCCGTCGGCGCGAAAGCGGCCGATGTCGCCGGTGCGATACATCCGCGCGTCGGGGCCGTCGGTGAAGGGGTCGGCGACGAACCGGGCCTCGGTGATGTCCGGGCTGTTGCGATAGCCGCGCGCGACGCTGGCGCCGCCGATATGGATCTCTCCCGGCACGCCGACCGGCACGGGCTGCAGCTCGGGATCGAGCACGTACAGGCGCACGCCGGGCATCGGCCGCCCGATCGGGATCACGGCGGGCTGCTCGCCGCGCCGGCATTCATACCAGCTGTTGTGGACAGTCGTTTCGGTCGGGCCGTAGAGATTGTGCAGCCTGGCGCCCAGCCGTTCGAAGAAGCGGGATGGCACGTCGCGCCCCATCGCCTCCGCGCCGCACAGCATCCAGCGGACCGAAGCGTCCAGCAGCGCGATGCGCGGGTGATCGAGCAGGACCTGGAGCGCCGAGGGGAGGAAGCAGACGATGGTCACGCCCTCGGCGACGATCCGGTCGATCATGTAGTCGAGGTCGCGCTGGCCGCCGGGGCGCACCATCACCGTGCTGCCGCCGGTCGCCAGCGGGAGGAAGAACTCCCAGACCGATACGTCGAAATTGAACGGGTGCTTCTGCAGGAAGCGATCGGCCGAGGTCACTTCATATTGTTCGCGCATGCCCCAGAGGTGGTGGATGACGCTGCGATGCTCGACTTCGACGCCCTTGGGCAGGCCGGTGGTGCCCGAAGTGAAGATCACATAGGCGAGGGTGCGCGCGGAAACCTCGACTTCGGGATTGCCGATATCCGGGCCGGCTGCCGTGTGTGCTCCGTCGATCGGGATCACCGGAGCGCCGGGATCGCCCGCCAGTCCGGCGAAGCGTTCGAGCGTCAGCACTGCCTTGGGCGCCACGCTGTCGATCAGATATTCGATGCGCTTTTGCGGCAGTGTCGGGTCGATGGGCACATAGGCCGCGCCGGCCTTGAGCACGCCTATCAGCGCGACGATCATCTCGATGCTCTGCTCGCAGACCACCGGCACGCAGGTCTCCGGACCCGCGCCCAGCGCGATCAGCTGGTGCGCGATGCGATTGGCGGCGCGATTGAGCGCCCCGTAGCTGAGCGTCAGGTCCTCGAAGATCACGGCGACGGCGTCGGGATCGCGCGCGACCTGTTCCTCGAACAGGCCGTGGATCGTCGCGGTATCGGGATAATCGAGCGGCACGGCGTTCCAGTCGTGCAGAATCCGGCGCTGCGTCGGCGCGTCGAGCAGAGCGAGGCTGCCCAACCGCGCGTCCGGGCGTGCGACCGCGTCGGCCAGCAGCGCGCGATAGGCGCTGGCCATCGCCGCGACGGTCGCCTCGTCGAACAGGTCGCGTCGATATTCGAAGGCGGCGGTAATGCCGGACGCGCTCTCCCACAGGGCGAGCGACAGTTCGAACTTGGCGTTGAGCGCGAGGCCGGGGCCGTCGGCGGGTTCGTTCTCGGGCGCGGCCTCTTCCATGGCGCGCGGTGCATTCTGCAGCACCAGCATCGTCTGGAACAGCGGGGTATGCGTTCGGCTGCGCTGCGGCTTGACCGTCTCGATCACCACTTCGAGCGGCACGTCCTGATGCGCGAAGGCATCCAGCACCGCCACGCGTGTCGCGGCAAGGAATTCGCGGAAGGTCTGCGCGCGTTCGGGGCGGCCGCGCACCAGCACGTTATTGAGGAAACAGCCGAAGATGTCGTCGAACTCGGCTCGCGGGCGGCTGCCCACGGGTGTCGCGACGATGATGTCGTGTTGCCCGCCCAATCGCGACAGCAGCGCATGATAGCCGGCCATCAGCACCATGTAGAGTGTCGCACTTTCCGATCGCGCGAGCTGATTGAGGCCATCGCGCAGTTCGTTCGGGAACTGGACCACCCAGGTGCCGCCGCGCGCTTCGGGTTGCGGCGTGCGCGGCCGATCGAGGGGCAGGTCGAGCACCGGCGGCGCTTCCGAAAGCGTGCGGACCCAATAGTCGAGCTGCTCGGAATAGGCGCCACGCTCGACCTGGTCGCGCTGCCAGGTGGAGAAATGGACATATTGATAGTCGAGCGGGGGCAGCACGGGCGCTCGCCCGGCCAGGTGCGCGGCACAGAATTCCGCCAGGTCGCGCCCGAACAGGTGCATCGACCAGCCATCGGCGATGATGTGGTGGAACGCGATCACCGCCAGCGCGCCCGCCTCGCCGAGATCGGCATGGTGGCAACGCAGCGGCGGTGCCGCCGCAAGGTCGAACGGAGCGGCTATCTCGCCGGCGATCAGCCTGGCCAGCGCTTCCTCGCGTGCCTCCGGGGAAAGGGCGGCGAAGTCGTGCGCCGTCACGATCGGCGCATAGGGGGCCAGCACGCATTGCCACGGCACGCCGTCGCGATCCTCGAACAGCGTACGCAGGCTGTCGTGGCGCTCGACCATGTCGGCCATGGCCGCAGTGAGCAGCGTGGCGTCGGTGCCTGGCGGCAGCGGGATGGGAACGACGAGATTATAGCCGCTGTCGGAAGGATCGAGCTGCTGCAGCAACCAGAGCCGCTCTTGCGCGAAGGAAGCGCGCTCCTCGTCGATATAGAGGCGTTCTGCCGTCATCGTCATCGAGCCCGCCTCCGATTGCTGCGAGGTGCAGGTTCGGCCCGCTCCGTGACGGTTGCGGTCTCGGCTTCGGCGCTCGCTTCGGCTTCCTCTCCCGCAGGCTGGAGCTCCGCATCGTCCGCCGTTGGTGCCGCCTCGGTCTCGGGCGTCGGCTCGGGGGGCGCGGGTTCGCTGCCGGGCCGCACGGGATCGAAATAGCCGGTGGTCGAGAGCGAGATCGCAGTCCCCGCGGTCAGCATCGCCGGCAATAGCTCCCAGCGCGCCTCCGCCACCGTGCCGCGTTCGCCAAGGTCGCGCCACAGCCGATCGGCAAATCCGGGCAGGATGGGCGCCGCGGCGAGCGCGAGACCGCGGGCAAAGGCCAGCTCGACCGCCAACGCGCCCGCTGCTTCGATCGTCGATGCCGGCTTTCCGTCGAACGCCGCGTGCTCGGCGCGGAAACGGCGCGCGACGCGCACGATCTCGCCCAGCAGATGCGCGGCTCGGCTCGGCGAGAAGCCCTGGACCGAATAGCAGTTGGAAAGATCCCCATAGAGATTGGCGAGGCGGGCGAGGGCGATCGGCGCGCTGCGCGGCGCCGGAGCGAGCGGGACCATTCCACCCGCGGCTTCGCATCGCTTCGCAAGGTCGACGAGCCAGTCGTCCCAGATGCCGATCAGTTCTTCGCGCCGCGTCGCCTCGAATTCGTCTAGCGTGAAATTGGTCTGCTCGATCTCCGGTGCGACACGGGCGAGATGATAGCGCAGCGTATCGGCATCGTGGTTGCGCAGGAAATCGCCGGCCCAAAGGGCATGGCCGCGACTGGTGGAGAATTTGCTTCCGTCCAGCCGGAAGAATTCGTTCGCGATGAACCCCATGGGCGGGCGGAGCCTGGGGTCGAAGGCCTGAAAGATCGCCGGAAACAGGACGACGTGAAAATAGATCGAGTCGAAGCCGAAGCACTGCACGACATTGTCGAACCCGGTCCACGGCGTCTGCCAGCCGCCCGGGCTGCTCCTTGCCTCGGGGAGCAGGTCGGTGAGCGCCAGATAGTGCGGCCCCAGTTCGAACCAGGCGGAGATGCGCTGGTCGTCATAGCCGCTGGCTGGAATCGCTATGCCCCATTCGGCAGGCTGCGTGGCGGGCACGTCGGGCAGCGGCTGGGCCAGGATCTCGGCCACCAGCGCCCGCGCCCGCGGGCTCAGCCAGGCGCAGGCGAAGGTGAACTCGGCCGCGCTGCGATAGCGCTCGAGCGGAAACCAGAGCTGGCGCAGGGGGCGTCGCTCGGGCGTGGCCCCACAGGTGACGCAGACGGGGTCGACCAGATCCGCGCCGGCATTCGGTTTGCCGCACGCCTCGCAAATCCCGCCGTCGCTCTCTGCGTCGCAATGTGCGCAGCGGCCGTGGAGATGCGCCTCGAAGGCGAAGCGATCGCAAGTCGTGCAGAAGGGCTGGTCGGTGGTCCGCTCCTCCAGGGCATCGCGATCGAGCAACGTGCGGAAGAAACGCTCGATGAAGCCCGAGTAGCGCGGCGATTGCGCGGGAGAGGCGAACAGGTCGAGCGCGATGCCGGCACCAGCCAGCGACGCGCGGATCCGTTCGTCATTTTCCGCGGCGACGGTCGCGGCGTCGCGGCCCTGTTGCCTGGCCATGCGCGCGACATAGCTCTGATGATCGTCGCCGGCGGAGATGTAGGTCGCTCGCTCGCCGGTCATCCGCAAATAGCGCGTTAGAATATCGCCGGCGAGATAGGGGCCGGACAGGTGACCAAGGTGAAGGTCGCCATTAGGGGTCGGCGGTCCTGCAGTAACAAGATAGCTCACAATGCACCCCCAATATGTTCATGTGAAAATATCGAACGGATTCTTCCCCAGAAAAACGGTACGCAAATTCCTATGCGTACGATTCTGGCGGTGGACTTGTCGTAGCGAATTGCGTCAAAGCGAATTTATCAGAATGGGATATTAGTAAAAGATATCATTGTGTTCATTGTGGTGTGTTGTGCGTCCGTTTAGTCGGAATCTTTTTGAATCCAGTGTGTTAATGTGCTCGAAAAATATAAAGTATGTAATTTAAGTTTAATTGTAGATTATGTGGTTTTCGGGGAGGTATGGCTTGCATATGGGAAGTGGCGTTGGAAACGTCGGAATGGATGCCTTTTATAGTCCGGAAGATGATTGCTGCATCGCAATAAAGTTGCCATATGATGTCGAGGATTATCGGGAGAGCGGGTGATTTTCGTCAGAGCGACAAGATAGATTCCAGGAAACGCGGCAATGATAAGGGTGCAGCTCCGCCTCACCTCGAGGTGAGGCGGTCATTTTCCTGGCGATGGGGTGGAGGAGGGGAGCCTTTGGCGGGATAGGCGTACCCGCAATGCTGGTGAGTTGAACAAGATAGTATGAAGATGCTTTTCATATCTTCATGTATCTTGGTTCGTGCGGGAAGAGGTCTTGGGAGGAGCCTGCCGATAGATGAACGCCGGCATGGCGCCTTATTCGCCGATCCATGGACTCAGATGGCAATCGCCGGGATTTAGGACGGCCAGGCGATCGGCTCCGCCACCACGACTAGCGCGCAGCAGAGGAGGAGTGCGGCGATGGGTGCCATGAGCCGGCGCTCGGCGCGGCTGGGCGAAATCAGATTCAGCGCCAGTGCTAGTGCAAGATAGGATACCGTCGCCCAGGCCAAGCCATGTGATCAGGGGCTCGGCAGAATTGCGACCAGACCGGCCCTGTCGAGTATCGCAA
This sequence comes from Sphingomonas sp. 1F27F7B, assembly GCF_005503355.1. Lineage (GTDB taxonomy): Bacteria > Pseudomonadota > Alphaproteobacteria > Sphingomonadales > Sphingomonadaceae > Sphingomonas. Next base: position 97,673 of record NZ_SCMK01000003.1, on the reverse strand, counting down.
GTGCAAGGACCGCATAGACCAGAATGGCCATTCCGCTGCCGAATCGCAGCCGGACGGGGAGCACTCGATACCGCCCGGCCCAGGCGAGATGGCCCAGGGGCAGTCCGGCGATGAGGCCGAGCTGAAATATCGTCAGGGCGACGAGCAGGCCGCAAAGGAGTAGCGCGGCAGCGAAGGACATGGTCAGGGCGGCCCGCAGCGATGATACACGCCAGGAGCAAAGCGTCGCTCGCTGCGGTGGCAGGGCTGGGGCAGCGGCGAAGCACCGGGCCAGTCGCATGCAGGCACCCCCGGCCGGGTCGCCAGGCGGCTGGTCATATGCCGCCATCCGTGGCGGGCGCGCGACTCAGTAATTCTTCCTCGGTGTCGATCGCATATTGCAATCGAGCGGCGGCAAGCGGATCGCCATATCGATCGAGCAGTGCCAGGGCCATTCGCATCAGCGAAATCGCCACGACGCGACTGCGCTCCACTTCGTTCATGACCTTGCGCCACTATTTGCGCAGCAAGCTGCGCGATACTTCCTGGCTGACCCATTCATGTAATCACGAAGCCCCGCGCTGCCCTGTCAATACACGCCTCTAGAGCGCGAATGCTGCGCTTTTGAGTAAATTGTACGATTATTTCTGTGAATTCTCGTGTTATGCCCGATTATTTACGATGATCGACGGTGTTTCGGGCTCCTTGCTGTCCGCGATCGACGGCACGCCGCAAACGGGGATCAGAAGCGCAGCGACGCACCGGCCGCGACGCGGTTCTGCGTCAGGTTCCTGTCGAAGTTCGTCCGGTTGAACTCGGCGCGAAGCGAGAACCGTTCCGACAGGGCATATTCGATACCGGCGCCATAAGTGAAACCGCGATCGGTCCGCTTCGTGGTGTCGTTGCCCATGGTCTGCCCGGTGATCTCCCGCTGATTGCGCATCCAGCGATATCCTGCGCGGCCATAGAACATCAGGTTCGAGACCGGGGCGATGCCAATTCGCGCCGTGGCGTCATACGCCAGGGCGGGATTGAAGCCGTAGCGCCCGCCGCGCAGCGAAGCCTGTCCGAAGGTGCGGCCGGCAGTTCCAGCCCCGGCCTCGACGCCGAGGATCAGCCCGTTCACCGGAGCGATGTCATAGCCGATGGCACCACGCACCGCAGCGAAATCGGCATGGTGCTTCCTGCCGCCGGTCGAAGGCGTGCCGGGTTGGCGAACGCGATTGTCGACCATTCCCCCTTCCAGGGTGAGGTGGGCACCTGCGAACGGGGATGTCGACTCGGTATTCTGCGCTCGCGCCGGCGCGGAGAGAATGGATGCGCTTGCCGCGGCGATGACGAGCGAACTGGTGAGGACGGACTTCAAGACGGCACTCCTTGGCGGCCTGTCGGCGCCATGCCGGCCGGCGGGATCGCAATGGCGCGGGATCCTCCAGATTCGGTCGACTGGATGTGGATGTTTCGTGGAGGCCGGGGCGCCTTGCCCCAGGCGGTGCCGCGTATGATCAGGCGGTATCCGCAGCGGCGCCCACCGGCAGGCGCAGCGTGAAGATGGCGCCGCCGCCTTCATGGTTGGCCAGGCTCGCGGTGCCGTCATGGGCCTCGGCGATGGCGCGGACGACCGATAGGCCGAGCCCGCTGCCCCCGCTGTGCCGCGCGCGGGATGTTTCGGCGCGCCAGAACCGGTCGAAGGCCATATCCAGGGCATCTCCCGGCAACCCCGGGCCGTGATCGACGATTTCGAGAAGAGCCCCGTCGTCATGCCGCGCCGTACAGATGCGCAGCGGGCCGCTCCCGGCCGCATAGCGCTGTGCATTCGACAGGACCGCCCCGATCAGCTGGCGGATCCGGGCGGCGTCGGCGACAACCGGCGTAGGCCGCAGAACCAGCACCGGCTCCAGTCCCGCGGTTTCCAGATCGGGTCGAACCAGAGCGATGACTCGCTCTACTTCCCGCGCGAGGTCGATATGGTCCGGGTTCAATACCATGCGGTCCGATTTCGCCAGATTGATGGTCTGGAGGTCGTCCACCAGCCGTCCCAGGCCCTCGACCTGCAGCAACAGGCTGCGCATCTCCTCTTCCTCATGCGCGAACAGGCCGTCGATGGTGCCCTGGATGCGCCCGCGCAGGATCGTGAGCGGCGTGCGCAACTCGTGCGCGATCGCCGCAGTGCTCTCCGCCAGTTCCCGTTCCGCGCGCTGCAGCGATTGGGCCATGGCATTGAAATCGTCGATGAGCTGCGCTTCCTCCGCCGATGCCCAGGGGACCAGCGATGCGCGCGCCGACAAATCGCCATCCGCCACGCGCCGGGCAATGAATGCGACGTCGTTCAGGCCGCGGCCCAGTTTCGCGAGAAAGATGCTGCCAACGATGAAATCGCACACCGCCACGAACAACAGGCAGATCAGCAGCGCGGTGTTGCCGCGCTGATTCACCGTGTCCGTCAGCTCGTCGAGCTCCTTGATGACCCTGTCGATCCCGTTGAAATCGGGCACCCGCCCTGCCTCCAGCGCGGCGAGGGCGCGTTGGGCGGCGGGGGACGCGACTTCCTTGATTCGTTGCTCCTCGTTGCTGGTCCATATCGTCATCGCGACGAAGATCAGCACGCAGTTGGTGATGACGATCACGACCAGCGCTGTCGCCAGCTGCCGCGCGATGGGCCAGCGGCGACGTGGGCGGCGCGCCAGGCACGCGCGCAAGGCGGCGATCATGATGCTGCCAGCCGGTAGCCGACGCCGCGCACCACCACGCAGAGGCCCGGCATGCCGGCGCGATCAAGCTTGCGGCGAAGGTTGCTGACGTGGCTGTCCACGGTGCGTTCGAGCGCATTCCCCTCGGGCAGGCAGGCATCGACCAGTTCGGAGCGGGAGAACACCCGATGCGGCACGCGAAGCATGTGCGACAGCAGCCGATATTCGGTCAGCGTCAGGTCCAGCGGGACCGTGGCCGCATCGGCCAGCACCGCCGCCGCATAGCTCATGGTATCGAGCTGCAGCGCTCCGAACCGGATCAGCGATTGATCGTTGCCCGCACCGCCCGAGCGGCGCAGCACGGCCTTTACCCGCGCGACGACTTCCAGCGGATTGAACGGTTTGACGACATAGTCGTCGGCACCGATCCTCAGCGCGGACAGCTTGTCGAGATCCTCTGCCCGCGCGGTCGTCATGATGACGGGTGTCGTGCCGCGGGCACGGAGATCGGCGAGCACCGCGAACCCGTCGCGCTTGGGCAGCCCGACATCGAGCAGGACGAGGTCGGGCTTCAGCGACAGGTGATGGGTCAGTGCGACTTCCCCGTCTTCTGCGGCCACCGTCCTGAATCCCTCGCGCTCCAGATAGGAGCGCAGGATGCGGGCAATCTGAGGTTCGTCCTCGACGACGAGGATCAGCGCATTTTCCATGAAACTCTGCCTAGTGAAAAATATTCGCCGCGCTGCGGCCTGATTATTCGGGATGCGTGAAGATCATATGGAGAAATGATGGAGATGGCGGCCGGCACGCAAGAAGGCTGCTCCTCGGAACCACGATTGTGCGCCCGCCGCGCGCCGCAGATCGCCGTTGCCGTCCCGCTCGATAGCGCCGGTCGCGCCGGGCTGGAAGGCTGCGGCGCCGGCACCGGTCACTCCAATCAGGAATCGCACCTTCATCGCCGTTTCTCCGGAAGACCATGGGAGGCCGGTGGCGAAGGATCGTGCAGGCCATGGCAAGGAGGGATGGAGACTCCGTGCAGGCGTGGTTCGTCGCGCCGGATCGCCATCCCGCCGGCGGATCTAGGTTACGGCCGAGTTGATCCGCGCGCATGCGGATCGTCGGAGAAGGGACGGGCGACACATGGTCGCGCCTTCGCATTCGCTTCGCAAATGCTCCACGAATTCTGCACGCAACCGCACCATGCCGCCGTTCCGAAGAGAAGGCGGCGACCCGTTGCGCGATCGTGCCGGCGGATCGCCTTCACGACCAGGAAAGATACCATGCGATCGTCATCCGAGCCGGTCCGGACATCCTCGTATCCGATGGCGGCGAGGCTGGAGCGGTTCCGCGACGCATTCGATTTGCCTGCCGCCGCATGCGCTGCTTTCGGCGCGGACGAAGAGCTGGTCACGGCGGTGTGCGGGATCCGGCGGGCCGGCGGGCCGGCTGCGACGATCGACGACCTGTGGCACTATGGCTCGATCGGCAAATCCATGACCAGCTTGATGATCGGTCGCCTGGTCGAAGCGGGCGTGCTGCACTGGGGCATGACGGTCGGCGAGGGCCTGGCCGCAATGCCCGATGCGCGAACCAGCGCGCTCCGGGAAGTCACGTTGCTGGATCTTCTCGCGCATCGTGCCGGTCTGCCTGCCGATCCGTCGCGGCCGGGCCTGCTGCAATATCTGCTCCTCGGCGGCAATCCCGGGCAGACCTCGGCTCGGTTGCTCGGCAATGCGTTGCGCGCGCCGCGGCCGCCGCGGGATGGCGATTTCCGATATTCCAATCTCGGCTACGGCTTGGCCGGAGCGATCGCCGTCGCCGCGACCGGCCAGGACTATCGCACCCTCATGCGCAGGCATGTGCTGGATCCGCTCGAACTATGCGGCGCCGGGTTCGACCGGCCCTTGCGCGACGGCTCGCAGCCGGTCGAGCACCGGTACGCGCTATGGGGCAAAAAATGGGTGGCGCTGAAGCCGGGCAGGCGGCTCGTCGACGACCTGGAAATCGTCCGCCCCTCGGGTGACGTCCATGGGCGGATCGCCGATCTCGCCCGATATGGCGGAGCACATCTGCGCCTGCTTGCCGATCCGGTCGTACAGGCGGGGCCGCTGGGGATGCTCTATCGCCCGGTCGGCAGCAGCCCCGAACCCGGGGCCGACTGGAGCTATGCGCTCGGATGGTGCATCGAGCGCGGGGAGGATGGGCGGCCGCTGTTCCTGCATGCCGGCTCCACGGGCAGTTGCTTCGCCTATCTCATGCTCGATCCGGCCGATTCCCGCGGCTTTGCCTTTGCCACCAATGCCTTCTCCCTCGCCTGGGACGAGGACTTCATGGCTCGGTTGCGAGCGATATGGTTTTGAGGCCGGCAGGTCGACATTGCAGATTTGCAATTGCTAATTAATCGCATTAGTGGCGCCGCATCGGGAACGCGAATCATCGCTTCCGTCTTCGCGAACGGGTCACGCTCGCTTCATCTCCCGGATCGGGCCGATCCGCCTGGCGGCGACGGCTCCATTCCGGCGGGAGCGATCGCGGCTGCGTCCGGGATGGAGGGGAGTGAGGCGCGGCGAAGGAAAAAAGGGGGACGATGATGCGCCGTTCGTTTCATTTGCTGCTGGCCGGCTCTGCCGCGATATTCATGCCGGCATCGCTCCACGCCCAGCAGGCGCAGCAGCAGGGCACGGCGGCGGAGGAAGAGACGAGCGAGGGCATCGTCGTCACGGGCTATGGGCGGAGCGACCAGCCCACCACCGCGACCGGGCTGCATCTCACGCCGATCGAGACGCCGCAGACGATCAGCGTCATCACCCGGCAGCAGATCGACGACCAGGCGCTGATATCGATTAACGACGCGCTCGATTTCGCGGTCGGCATTTCCAAGAAGGACATTGATCGCGGCCGCAGCGCAATCTCCGCCCGGGGCTTCGAGGTCCAGAATTTCCAGCTCGACGGCGCGCCGTTCGCCAATGGCAATGTCGGCTTCGGCGAGACGAGCACGGCAATATACCAGCGCGTCGACCTGGTGCGCGGCGCGGCGGGCCTGATGCATGGGGCGGGGGACCCCTCGGCAGTCGTCAACCTGGTCCGCAAACATGCCGATGCCGCGACATTCTCCGGCCAGGCCAGCCTGGAAGTAGCGTCGTGGAACCGCTTCGCCGCGACCATGGATCTCCAGTCGCCGCTCGATGCCGCCGGAGCGGTGCGGGTGCGCGCCGTTGCCCAGGCCTATCGGCAGGACGGCTTCGTCGATCGCGAGGAGAAGAAGGGCCTCGTCCTCTATGCCGTGGTGGATGCCGATCTGGGTGCGCATACGAAGCTGTCGTTCGGCGCCAGCTATCAGCGCGACGATCGCGACGGCGTGATGTGGGCGCAGCTTCCCTATTGGTACACCGACGGAACCCGGACCCGCTGGCCGCGCTCCAAGACCACCGGCACCGATTGGGGATTCTGGAACACCACCGAGATTTCGGGCTTCGCCACGCTGACGCACGATCTGGGCGGGAAATGGAGCATCCGCGGCGACCTCGGCTATCACAAGGGGCTGGAGGAATCGCGACTGCTGTGGCTCGATGGCGTGCCCGACCGGGTTACCGGCGCCGGCATGGCCACTTCCGCCTATTGGTTCAAGGCCGATCCCGAGCAATGGAACGGCAGCATCCAGGCCAATGGCCCCTTCTCGCTGCTGGGTGGCGAGCATGATCTGGCTATCGGCGCGATGGTGAATCGCCTCACCGACGGATGGACCAACCGCAATCCCGTCGCGATGGATCCGATCGCCGACTTCAACCATTGGGACGGGAAGCTTGCCCAGCCCGTCTGGGGGCCGCGCTATCTTTCCAGCGGGGGCTCCACCACCCAGGCGGCGCTGTACGCCACGACGCGCATCAGCCTGTTCGGTCCGCTGAAGGTCATCGGCGGCGGACGTCTGAGCTATTTCCGGCGAGACGAGGACGCGGCGGGGACGAACGCCGCCTATCGGCTGAGCTACAAGGGCGTGCTCACGCCCTATGCCGGGCTGGTCCTCGACATCACCAGCAACTTGTCCGCCTATGCGAGCTATACCAAGATCTTCAAGCCGCAGGGCAATGTCCGCGACCGCGACGGGCGGCTGCTCAATCCGCTCGAGGGCAAGAATTACGAGGCGGGCCTGAAGGCATTGCTGCTCGGCGGCAAGCTGCTGGCGACCGCGGCCGTGTATCGTATCGAGCAGAGCAATCTCGCCGTTCCCGATCCCGGCCGGTTCGTGCCCGGCACGTCCAATCCGGCCTATCGCGGGGCGCAGGGGACCGTCGCCAAGGGATATGAGCTCGAAGTCGTCGGCAAGGTCACGCGGCAATGGGACCTCAGCTTGGGCTGGAGCGACTATAGCGCGAAGGACTCCGACGGGGTGGACGTGCTGGCCCACCAGCCGCGCCGGGCCTTCAATCTGGCGACCAAATACGCCTTTGCCGACGCGCTCGACGGGCTGAGTCTGGGAGGTGCGCTCAAATGGGAGAGCCGGCCGCCGGTCACTGCGCAGAATCCCGGCACGGGGAGGGTGGAGCCGATCGGCCAGCCCGCTTATGCCATCGTCAACTTGATGGCGCGCTACGACCTGACCAGGCAGCTGTCGCTGCAGCTCAATGTCGACAATCTGTTCGACCGGACCTTCTTCAGCGGCAACAGCTGGTTCCCCGGTTTCGTCTATGGCGAACCGCGAAATGCGCGCGCGACGCTGAGATACGGCTTCTGATTGGGCTGGGCGAGATGCCGAATGCGGCATCTCGCCCAGCCCTGGATCTGCGCCGATTCGGCCGGCGGGATGAATCAGGCCATCAGTTCGAGCCGATCGGCGAGATCGGCGAACTCGGCGGGCAACAGAGTGGGACGTGCGGCGAACTCGATCACTGCATCGAAGGCCTCGCGCGGGGCCTGTTGCCGCATGCCGCCGAGCATCGCCACGCGCTCCGCCGGATTGGCGGCCGGAATCATCAGGCGCATGAAGGCCATGGCCTCTTCGGGCGCCAGGGAGCCGACGATCTGGCCTTCGATCACCATCAGCTCCCCGTCCGAGAACCGCGACCATAATTGGGGAGCTGCGACGGTTTCCTCCTCGAGCATGTGCTCGAGGTCGCGCGCGACATAGCCGGAGAAAGCGAGATAGAGGCGCCGGCCGAGCGCCGAGCGCGAAGCGGGTGCGGCGGCTTCGATGCCGTCGAGAAGCGCCTCGAGCTCGGCGAAGCTGGCCTGGTGATCGTCATGCTGATCGTCGAGTCGGTCGACGCCGCCGCCGCGCAGGCGCAGCACGTCATGGACGTGATGGTGCTCATGCCGGATATGGGCAGCCGCGAGATCCAGAAGCTCGCGCATGTCCGCCACCAGATCGGCCAGGGTCACGGCATCGCCGAAATCGGCGTTGCCCAGTCGGACCAGAAGAGCGCACTGGGCCCTTCGCAGGCCCTTGTGAATTGGCCCGTAGAAATCGTACCGACCCTCCAGGTCGATGATGTTGGCGTGATTATGCGTCTGGATCACGAAACACTCCGCAAGTTGCTGCCGATTGAGCGATCCCATAGGAGCGAAGCGCTGGTCTCAGTTCCTAAAAGCTTCCTAAGCCGCACTTCGAATTCCTAAAAATGCTATCGGGGCGAAGGCGTCGTGGAGAATTCGATGATAGGCACGGACATCGCTGCGTTCCTCGAAGGCCCGACGATGATCCTGTTGTCGACGCGGGACGATGCGCATCGGGCCTTTATCGCGCGCGGATCCGGCATTCGCCTCGATCGGCGAAACGGGCACATCCATGTCCTCCTGTGTCAGGGTCAATGGCCCGATGTCGGGAAGCATGCGGTGGCGGGCGCTCCCATGGCCGTGACCGTCGTCCGGCCGAGCGACTATCGAGCCTTCCAGATCAAGGGCGCCATCAAGTCGGTGGCGCTCGCGTCCGAAGAGGAGCGGCAACGCGCGACTGCCTATGTGGCCCGCATGCTCGAGGTGATGGGCGAGCTCGGCGTCACAAAGGCTCAGCTCGCGCACACGCTGACCGACAAGGATCTGGTCCGGATCAGCTTTCTGCCGACCGACCTGTTCGCGCAGACTCCGGGCCCCGGGGCAGGCCAGCGCCTGGCGCGGACGCCGTCATGAAGACTCGGCTCGGCGACATTCGGGACAGTTTCGAAGGCGTGATCCCGTCGGTGATCGCGACCACCGGCGCGGATGGCATGCCGAACATCTCCTATCTCTCGCATGTCCATTATGTCGACGAGCAGCATGTCGCGGTGTCCAACCAGTTCTTCTCGAAGACCGCGGCCAATGTGCGCGACCGGGGCGTGGCGACGCTGATGGTGGTCGACGGCCGGACGGGCCGGCAGCATATTCTCGATCTGCGGTTCCTCCGCTCGACGACCGGGGGCGAGCTCTTCGAACGGGCGGCCTCGCACCTCGCGGTGACGAGCCTTTCGCAGGGCATGGGCGATGTCATGAAACTCCGCAGCCTGGAGATCTACGAAGTGATCGAGTGTCGGCCGGTCGTGCCGATCGCTTCGCTCGCCGAGCCGGAAGAGACCGAACCGCCGCGCGATCGCCTGCAGGCGGCGGCGCAGCTCTGCGCGGCGGTTGCCGAGCGGGAAGACGCCGAAGCGATGCTCGATTGCGCGCTGGAAGGCGTGGAGAAGCTGTTCGGCTTCTCCAACGCGGTCGTCCTCGTGCCGGACGGAGAGGGCGACAAGCTGAGCACGATCGCCAGCCGCGGCTATCCGGCATTCGGCATCGGTTCCGAAGTCGTCGTCGGCGAAGGCACGATCGGCATGGCCGCGGCGCTGCGCCGGCCCTTGCGGATCTGCGACATGCGGCGCGGGCAGCGATATGCCGCAGCGGTGCAGGCGGAAGCCATGCGCAGCGGATCGGCCGTGATTCCCTTTCCTTCCTTGCCCCAGCCGCGCAGCCAGCTGGCCGCCCCATTGGCGAGCCGGGGGCGGTTGCTTGGCGTGCTGTTCGTCGAATCGGAGAAGGCATTCGCATTCAGCCATCGCGACGAGGAGGCGCTGTCTCTCGTTGCCGGCCAGCTTGCGACAAGTCTGCTGCTGGCGGAGCGCGAGCGTTCGGAAGGCGGGGCGTCGCGATGGTCGGAGCATCGGCGGCCGGTCCCGTCGGAGCGACGCGTCCAGATTCGGTATTTCCCCTTCGACGGCAGTATTTTCGTGGAAGGGGACTATGTCATTCGCGGGTTGCCCGGGCGGCTCCTGCAATATTTCCTGTCCTGCTATCTCGAGACGGGGCGCGTCGATTTCTCCAATCGCGAGGTCCGGCGGGCGCCTTCGCTGCAATTGCCCGCGTTCAAGGACAATCTGGAAACCCGCCTCATCCTGCTGCGTCGGCGGCTGGAAGAACGCGGCGGCCCGATCCGGCTCTCCCGGCCGGATCGCGGCCGGATCCGCCTGGAGTGCGAGGGGGTGCCGGAGATCGAGATCGCCGTAGCGGATCGCGGCTAGGATTTCGTTCGGTCCGGGCGCAGTCGCGGCAAGCAGCCTTCGCTGCGGGAAGCGTCAGCGCGCGGCGAGCGCCCTGATACCGGCGGCGACGAACGCGGGCAGGCGATCGGCTATCCCCGCGAAATCCTCGGAAGAAACCGAGCCTTCGGAAATACGGTCGATGCGGCCGGTCTGGCCGAGCGAGAAAGTGAAGGCGCCGGTGAGGAAATGATAGCCCCAGTACAGCGTCTCCCGCGAGGCGTCGGGCATCAGCCGCTGCATGTCGTCGACCAGCACGCGGGAGACGTCGTCAAAGACCTCCGACATGAGTGCGTGCATGGTGCCGCGCGAGCTGTTCACAAAGGCGACGATGGCGGCATAGTTGCGGTGCCCCTCGCTCAACATGCCGAATTCGAAGCCGGGACGGGTGAATGCCTCTAGCAGCCCCTCGAGCGTGCCTTGCCCGCCGGTCGCGGCCCGATAGTCGTCCAGGGCCTGCAGGCGCAGCGCGTTGACCACCGGGCCGCGCCTGCGGAAGACGGCCGCGAACAACTGCTCCTTGTCGCCGAAATAATAGCGCATCAGCGCGGCGTCCACGCCGGCGGCCTCGGCGACGCTCACGAACGTTGTGCCGTCATATCCCTTGGAAGCGAATTCCGCCTCGGCGTGATCGAGAATGGTCGTCATCGACTCTTCGCGCCGCTCGGCGTTCGAGCGCCGCGACGGCGATCCATTCTTCGACTTGCGCTGCGTTGTCACGTCTGAATCCCGGTTGAGAATGCTGCTGATACCCCTCTGAAAGGGTAGCGGAAATTCGGGCTCGGACCCGATCTGCCTAGTCTCGATATGCACTTTTTTCCAGGAAAGAAAATAGTTGAACGCGCAATTCCGAGCGACTTCGCTCCAGGGCCGGAACCGGTTGCAGCAACATACTCCTTCCTAAAGAAAGAAAGATATTGACTCCGGTTCGGTATTGATCGAAGTCTGCGAGTGGAGAGGACGGGCAGACGACGATGGTCGCGCCCAAGACTGGAAAGGGGCGGTCCATGATCAGGCCGGTATTGTTCGCGTCGGCATGTTCGGCGGCGCTGATTGCGGTTCCCGCATATGCGCAATCCACGGCGGATGCTTCGGCGGAAGTCCAGGTGCGGGAGGACGCGGCCGCTACCGCTGGCGGCGACACCGCGACCAACATCGTGGTGACCGGCTCGCGTGCGATCAGGGACGGATCCCAGGCTCCGACGCCGGTCACGGTCATGGCGGCCGAGGACCTGGCCAAGGCCCAGCCCGGCCTTATCGGCGAGGCGCTCAATCAGCTTCCGTCGTTCCGCGGCTCGACCCGCCCGGCGGGGGCGTTCACCGGCGCAGTGGGGCCGCAGTCCGGCAGCTATCTCAATCTCCGCAATCTCGGCGTGCAGCGCACGCTGGTGCTGATCGACGGCCGCCGCGCGGCGCCGTCCTCGCGCGATGGCTCGACCGACATCAACCTGTTTCCGCAGGAACTGGTGAAGCGCGTCGACATCGTGACCGGCGGTGCCTCCGCCGCCTATGGCTCGGACGCCGTGGCCGGCGTCGTGAACTTCGTGCTCGATACGCGCTTCACCGGAATCCGGGCGAGCGCGCAGGCGGGCATCTCCGACAAGGGGGACGTCCCGACCTACAAGGCCAGCATCACCGCCGGTCAGTCCTTCGCCGAAGGGCGGGGCAGAGTCGTGGCCAGCGCCACCTATTTCGAGATGGGCGGCATCCAGAGCGTCGGTGATCGGGACTGGGGGCGGCGGGGCACCGGCTTCCTCAGCAATCCCGCCGTTCCCGGACAGCTGATCTTTCGAGACAACCTCCGGTCCTCGACTGCGTCTCCCGGCGGGCTGATCCTGAGCGGGCCGCTGGCGTTCCAGCAGTTCGCGCCGGACGGAACGCTCATTCCCTATTCGCGCGGATCGATGCAGTCGGGGTTGATCCAGGTCGGCGGCGACGGTGCCCAGGTGTTCAGCAACCTGTCGGCCGATGTCACGACCCGGAGCTATTTCGGGCACGCCGAGTTCGACGTTACTCCCTCGCTGACCCTCTACGCCCAGGGCAGCCTGGCGCTTGCGCGCAACCATTACAACCAGGCCCAGCAATTCAATCCCGGCGGCTTCAACGGCTTCACCATCTTCAGCGGCAACGCCTTCCTGAACCCGGCGGTCCAGCGAGTGCTGACCGACACGAATACGCCGGCGTTCGCGATGGGCCGCGTCAATTTCGACTTTGGCGAGCCGGCGAACGCGACGGCGCGGGCGCGCACGCTCGATCTCACCGGGGGCTTCCGCTTCGCCGGGCCGGACGGCCTCCAGATCGAAGGCTATTTCGAGCATGGCAGGAACCGCACGAACATCCGGACCTACAACAATGTCGCGCTCGAACGCCTCTATGCGGCGGCGGATGCGGTTCGCGATCCGTCCACCAACCAGATCGTCTGCCGCGTGACGCTGACCAATCCGGGCCTCTATCCGGGCTGCGTCCCGATCAATCTCTTCGGCGCGGGCGCACCGTCCCAGGCGGCGATAGGCTATGTCGAGGGAGCTTCGAGCTACACCGCCACTTTCACCCAGGACGTTGGCGACCTTTCGCTGCGGGCGCAGCCCTTCTCCACCTGGGCGGGGCCGGTCTCGATCGCGGCGGGCGGCCAGTATCGCCGGGTCGCGCTGCGGCAGGTGTCCGACGACATCGCGCAGAGCATCAACGACGCCACCGGCATCCGTGGCTTTCCGCCTGCCTATCAGAACCAGCCCGGCGGCTGGCTGCTCACCAACGTCTTCCCGGTGAAGGGCTCCTACCATCTCTGGGAAGTGTTCGGGGAAGTTGCGGTGCCGCTCGCCCGTGACCTGCCCTTGCTGCGCAAGCTCGATGTCAACGGCGCCGTGCGATACACCAACTACAGCACGAGCGGCGGCGTGACGACCTGGAAGGCCGGTGCGGTATGGGAGCCGGTGGCCGGGGCGCGGCTGCGGGGAACCGCCTCGCGCGACATCCGTGCGCCCAACGTGCCGGAGCTGTTCGCCGGGATCGTGCAGAACACCGGCTCGGTGATCGAGAACGGCGTCACCATTCCCATCGTCCAGGCAGCTCGAGGCAACCCGTCGCTGCAACCGGAGAAGGCCGACACCTACACTGCGGGCATCGTCCTCAGCCCCGCCTTCGCACCCGGGCTGACGCTGTCGGTCGATTATTATTCGATCGACATCGCCGGCATCATTTCGTCGCTCACGCCGCAGCTGACACTGAACCAGTGCCTTGCGGGTGCGGCGAGCCTCTGCGCCAACATCACGCGGAACACGGCGGGACAGATCACCCGGATCGAGTCGCCGACGCTGAACCTCAACCGGCTGGCGACGTCGGGCCTGGACATCGAGCTCAGCTACCGGCCGCGCGGACAGGTGCTGGGCGGTTCTGCCGACCTGCGGCTGATCGCCAGCTATCTCGACAAGCAGCGGCAGGACATCAGCAATGGCCCCTCGATCGATCGAGCCGGGGAAGTCGGCCTCAGCGCCAATCCGCGCTGGAGCGCCACCGCCGGCCTGAACTGGAAAAGCGGGCCGGTCGCGCTGTTCGTGCAGGAGCGGTTCATCGGCGCGGGAACCTATGACGTCACGCGCGCGGAGCCGAAGACCATCGAGAACAACCGCGTGAAATCGGTCTTCTACACCGATCTGACCGCGTCGGTGGAACTCAAGCAGGGCTACCGGTTCTTCCTGACCGTCAACAACCTGTTCGACCGCGACCCTCCGCTGGCGCCGGGCGGCACATTGTTCACCTTCATTCCCACCAATCCGTTGCTTTACGATGTGATCGGGCGCCAGTTCACGGCGGGCGTGAACATCAAGTTCTGAACGCGCGGGAGATCGCGCCATCGGCCGCGCTTCGACGCGGCCGGACATTAGCGGGAGACAGTTCGCATGGATGACCTATCGCTCATTTCCCGCCGCGGCGCGCTGCTCGCCGCCGCTTGCGCGCTGGCGAGCACGAGCGCCGCGGCGCGCACGCTGAGGGCTGGGCAGCGCCGCCGGGCACCGGTGCCGCTGCCGTCCGCGGCGGACATCCGGCGGGACTTTCAGGAGATGGTCGATTTCGGCCCCCGGCTTCCCGGCAATGCCAATCACATCGCGTTCGTCGAATGGATGGCCGGCCAGTTTCAGGACGCCGGCCTCACGCTCGGCCCCTGCGAAACCTACAGCTATCGGCGCTGGGATCCCAAGCGCGTCGGCCTGGACATATTGGACGGCGGCGCGCGCCGGCCCGTCGACAAGGTCACTTTCTTCGTGCGCTCGGTTCCCACTGGTCCGGGTGGGGTCACCGGGCCGCTGGTCTATGGCGGCACGCTGCGGCCGACCGGGCCGGAGGCTCTTCCGGACTTTCCCAAGGGCAGCATCCTCGTCTTCGACGGGCAGCTTCCACGGATGACGATGGGGAAGCTCACTCATCCGCATTTCGTTCATATGGGAGAGGAGGCGCCGGGGGTAGCGCTCGACACGCCCTATCACCGGCTGTGGACGACCCCGGCATTTCCGCTCGACGACCTTGCCGCGCGCGGCGCCGCCGGCGTCGCGATCATCATGGACGTCTCCTCGGCGATGATCGAGGGCAACTATTCGCCCCATGCCTCGCATTACCGGCCGAAGCTCCCGGCGCTCTTCGTCGGCCAGGACGCGGGCGAGGCGCTGCGCAGCGCGGCCAAGGCGGGCAAGACGGCGCATCTCACGCTCGATGCCGAATGGGCGACGGGCGAGGTTCCCCAGATCACGGCGATCCTGCCGGGCGAGAGCGACGAAGTGATGATCGTCGACACCCATACCGACGGCCAGAATTTCGTCGAGGAGAATGGCTGCATCACTCTGCTGCACCTCGCCCGCTACTTTGCGAGCCTTCCTCAGCGCGAGTGGCTGCGCAGAAGCGTGGTCTTCGCGGGCTGGCCCGGCCATATGACCGGCGAAATGCCGGAGGCGCCGGGCTGGGCGCTGGCGCATCCCGAACTCATGAAGCGGGCGGCGGCGGCGTTCACGATCGAACATCTGGGATCGAGCGAATGGCTGGACATTCCCGGCAAGGGCTATGGGCCGACCGGGCACAATGAATATATGAACTGCCCGACGACGGCCGGGCCGCTGACCGATCTCGTCATAGAGGGGATCAAGCGGCACGACCTGCTTCGGCACGGCGTCGAGCCTGGACCGGGGGTCACCACGGGAGTGGTGTTCCATGAGAGCGGCGTGCCGCACATGGCGCTCATCGGCGGCCCCAGCTATCTGCTGAGCATCGCGCGCAACGGCCATATGGACAAGCTGGATGCCGGGCTGGCCGCACGCCAGACGGCCATGCTCGCCGAGCTCATCCGCAAGGCGGACAAGGTTCCGATGGCGCAGCTCAAGGGCAGCGATCCCAGCCTCGGCGCGAAGCCGGTGACGGGAGTGGACACCAGCAAGCCCGGCATCTGCCGCCCGCGCAGCGGCAAGCCTTCGCGGCGCGCAAGCTCCAATTGATCACGATCGCCGCCGGAGAGTCCGTGAATAGCCCGAGAATCCTGACGACGCCTGCGGAAGGCGCCTATGCCTATCCGCTCCTCCTCCGCCACCTGCTCGCCAATGTGGCGCAGCAGACCTCGGCGGAGATCGTGAGCGGCCAATGGCGCTTCACCTATTCCGACCTGGCGGACCGGGTGAGCCGCCTGGCGGCGCTGCTCGCCGATCGCGGGGTGCGGCCCGGGGATACCGTTGCGGTCATGGACTGGGACAGCCATCGCTATCTCGAATGCTATTTCGCGATCCCGATGATGGGGGCGGTGCTGCAGACGGTGAACGTGCGGTTGTCGCCGGCGCAAATCGCGTACACCTTGCGGGAATCGGGCGCCTCCTTCGTCCTGCGCCACGCCGATTTCGGCCCGTTGTGCGGCGATATTCTGTCGGATCTTCCCGCGATCCGCGGTGTGATCCGGATGGAGGAGCGGCCGGAGCCGGGAAGCTATGAGGCGCTGATCGCGGCGACCGCGCCGACCTTCCGGTTCGAGGACTTCGACGAAAACGCGATCGCCACCACCTTCCACACCACCGGTACCACCGGCAACCCCAAGCAGGTGTTCTTCAGTCACCGGCAGCTGGTCCTCCACACCCTGGCGCTGGCGGCGACCCTGGCGAACCAGCCCGCTGGCCAGGGCCTGCGGCGCGGCGACGTCTACATGCCGATGACGCCGATGTTCCATGTCCATGCCTGGGGCCTGCCGTTCGTCGCGACCATGCTCGGGCTCAAGCAGGTTTATCCCGGGCGCTACGATCCGAAGCGCCTGCTGGCGCTGAAGCGGCGCGAGCAAGTGAACTTCTCGCATTGCGTGCCGACGATCCTGAGGATGCTCCTCGACGCGCGGGGCGACGGCGCGGAATCGCTGGGCCCCTGGACGGTGATCATCGGCGGATCCGCCCTTCCGCCGTCCCTGGCGGACGAAGCGTCGCGGGCGGGCCTGTCGACGCTCGTCGGCTTCGGGATGTCGGAGACCGGCCCCGTCGTCGCGCTGGCCCGTTCGCCCGGCAACGATACGGCGGAGCTCTGCCGCGCCGGCTTCCCGATACCGCTGGTCCATGCGCGGCTGGACCGGGAAGGGGGGAACGAACTGCTGCTTCGTGCGCCGTGGCTCACCCGGGGCTATGGCTCCCAGGCCGCTTCGGACGCGCTTTGGGAGGCAGGCTGGCTGCACACCGGAGACGTCGCCGCCATGGACGATGACGGGGCGATCCGGATCGTCGATCGCCTCAAGGACGTGATCAAGACCGGCGGCGAGTGGGTTTCGTCCATCGCCGTCGAGGAATTTCTGCTGGAGCTGCCTGGGGTGGCGGAAGCGGCGGTCGTCGGGATCTCCGATGGCAAATGGGGGGAGCGGCCGGTTGCCTTCGTCGTCGCGGCGGCGGGCGGGGATACGGCGGATCCCCAAATGCTGCGGGACGGCCTGATGCATCATGTGGCGGCAGGCCGTCTGAGCAAATACGCGATTCCGGAGCGGGTGCTCATCCTCGACGGTCTTCCCCGGACGAGCGTCGGCAAGGTGGACAAGAAGGCGCTTCGCGACCGCCTGACCATCGACATGGCAGCCGGGGAGGCGGGGGCCTGATCCCGGGTTCCGCAACGATCACCCCGCTAGCGGGGGCCGCCTTCCATTCAGATCCGCGATGTCGCGCATTCTGCGTGGCCTTGCCGGGGTGCTGGTGAAGGCAACGATGCCTGGGGCTGGCTCCGACGCTCGGAGTCTGACGACGCACCGCGTTCCATTGGGAGAGAGATTGTCGATCTCGAGCGAGCCGCCACAGGCGGCCATGATCCGTTCCACAATGGCCAGCCCCAGGCCGGCGCTGTCGGTTCGATTGGTTCCCTCTCTTCGATAGCGCTTGGTCTGGTCGGCCAGGATCTCGACGGCAAAGCCGGGGCCGTCGTCGGCCACGACCATGCTGCCGTCCTGCGCGACCTGGACCGAAACGGTGCAGCCCGCCGGCGTGTGGCGCACCGCATTGTCGATCAGGTTGGTCAATGCGATTTGTACCAGGCCGACGATTCCTTCGACCCAGGCGTGATCGCCCATGGGCGCCGCGAAATTGATATCGTGATCCCGGCGAAGCGCGAGCGGCGCCATCACGCTGGCCACTTCGCCGGCGAGCGCCACGGGATCGAAGGTCTCGAGCTTTCGATGGTGGCGATCCACTATCGCCAGGTCCATCAGCTGCTGGACCACCCGATTGGCGCGCTCGACTCCCAGCTGCGCGGACTCGCGTTCCGGAGAAGGATCGAGCGCTTCGAGGCGCAGAGAGATGAGTGCCAGCGGCGTACGCAATTCATGGGCGACATTGCCGATGAACTCGCTCTGGAAACGATAGCCCGCTTCCAGGCGGTCAAGCGCGCGATTGGTCGCATGGACGAGAGGGACCGCCTCCAGGGGCACGCTCTCGGGCTCCAGGCGGTGATCGATATGATCCAGCCCGATCGCATCGGCCTGGCGCGCCGTTCGCCGGAACCGGCCCGTCACACGGCCAAGGATGAGCAGCCCGATGATCAGCGAAGCGAACAAGGAGGCCGGAACAATCCAGGCAAAGCGCGCGAGGAATGTCGTGACTACATTGTCGACGATATGGGTGGGGTAGGTTCGATCCTGCGCAACGACGATCCACTCCTGGCGCCCGGCGCGCGATACCGGAAGAGTCAGCACGTCGTAGCGGCCATATTTGAAGAATATCGGCGTGTCGCCATGTTCGAGCTTGGCAATGGGGACCGGCAGCGGGCCCGAAGCGGATTTGAGGCCAAGGTCGCCGGCATCGGTGATGCCGAGGCTGCCTTGAAAGCTGGGGCCTCTTGCCTGCCACCTTGTAGGCCGGTCCGTCGCGATCGCCAGGGCCTCGCGCTGCAGCCTGTCCGAAACGAACTGATCCGCCGTGGTACTCAGGAGATAGCCGAGCAGCATCGGCAGGAAGACCGCCAGGAACAGCACGAGAATGACCTGGGACAGGAATAGCTGCCAGAACATCGATCGCGGGAAGCGAATTTTCACGAGCTCAGCAATATGTAGCCGATTCCGCGAACGGTCTTTAGCCTGACTCGTGCCGCGACGCCGTCCAATTTCCGTCGGATCCGGTGGATATATACTTCCACCGCATTCGACCCCAGCATATCGCCCGAGCCGAATAGCTGATCCTCGATGATGCGCTTGGAAAGAACATGGCCCGACCGCCGCATCAGCAACTCGAGCAACTCGGCCTCGCGCTCCGAGAAATCGGCGGGTTCGTTGCCCACTCTCACTTCGCGTGTCCGGGTGTCCAATGACAGGTCTCCCACGGCGAGGAGGCGCTCGACATAGCCGCCCTGCCGGCGGAGGACGGCGCAAATCCTCGCATGGAGTTCAGGAAAGAGGAATGGCTTGACGATATAGTCGTCGGCACCGCTCTCCAGTCCCTGGACGCGCATCTCACCCTCCCCGCGTGCGGTCAGCACGAGAATTGGTTCCATGCGTTTATACCCTCGCAGGCGGCGCAACAAGGCGAGGCCATTTTCGTCGGGGAGGCCCAGATCGAGGATAATCGCGGCGTAGTTGATGGTTTGGATCAGAAGCTCGGCATCGCCTGCGGTGCTGGCCAGATCGCAGCGCACGTCGCGCTTCGCAAATGCCGAAACCATCGCGTGGGCGAGTTCGGCATCGTCCTCGACGATCAGCAGCCGCATCTAGCGTGCTCCGTTGCAGTCAGGGGATGCCGGTGGCCGGGTTCCTTCTCGAACCCCGCGCATGCGAACCTGCCGTAGGAACCGTCAGTGAAGATGCCGGTGCGCGAGCGGACATTCGAGAGCGCGAGATCGATGCCTATATCGCGGCGCTCGATCATTGTTCTCGTCACTGAATTCATCTGTCCCATTACTGAACAAGATGGTACGCAGTTCATGATGGCCACTATCCTAGTGTCGCGCATCCTCAACAAGCGGCTTCGCATGTCGGCGAGGCCACTGCCGTCTCCGGGAAACTCCTTATCCGCATCGCCGTCGGATGCGGCGATGCCGTGGGAAACTCCACCATTCCGGCCATGTTCGGCGAAAATACGGGGCTTCCGCTGTGCGGATTTGAGACAGCGCCGGGCCTGCCTGCTTACGGCTGTAAGGTTGGAGTAAGCAGCCTCCCCCACGAGGGTCCCGCCGCGTCTCAGCATGACTTGCGTCCTGCGCAAGCGCCATGCGCGAGGCCAGTATCGGAGAATGCACCATGGAAGAACGAGCGCATTCCTATGACCACCTCACCCCGCGCGAACTGCAGGTGCTCGACCTTGCCGCCGGCGGTTTCTGTGCGAAGGAAATCGCCAGGCGGCTGGAGATCAGTCCAAAGACCGTGGATCGTCACGTAGAGAATATTCGCCTGAAGCTTCGCGCCCGCAACCGCGCCCATATGATCCAGTTGGCGTTCCGGTTCGGCCTCCAAGATCACCTCGACATTCCTTTCGTCATTGCTGGTTGAAACAACGCCTCTTGCCCGGTTCATTGCTGGGGCAGCGGCGGCGGCGGCGGAGTAACCACTCCCTTGGGTGCCTGTGGCGCGAAGCTGTTCGTGCGTGCCAGGCGAGCGGCCTCTTCGTGGATGGCGGCCTGTACCGCCGGATTGCTGAGGTCGACTGGCCCGGCATTCGGGTTCCCCGGGATCGCGCGGCTGTTCGCGACGAGCATGGCCATGGGAGCCTGGCGTCCCTCGGGCGTCCGATAGCGGCCGGGATCGGCGCCGGGGCAGGTGGTGCCGGTGGCCGCGAAGAACGCATCGGCGCTCTTGCGATCCTGGCACATGCGGGCGACGGCCACGTTGTCGAAGCCCATCGCATGCCATGCCGCGGCATCGGACCTGCGCGTGCATCCTTCGTCGCTGCGGCCGAAATTGAGGTTGATTCCGATCGGTCCGCCGGCAATGCCGCCGCCTGTTCCGATCAGGCAGGGATTGGCACCGGCGAAATAGCTGCCTTGAACGCTCGGAGTGGTCCACTCATGCCCGCTATAGGTGACGGTTTCGTGGGCCGGGGCCTCGCTGACCGGGCCGGTGATCGCCTCGACGGTCACCGCGCTATTGGTCGTGGCGGTATCCGACGTGTTCTGCTGGGCGTGGGCGGCTGTGGCGCTGACCATCAGGACGAGGGTCGCCGCGACTGCAAGGTGCTTCATGATCGAACTCCTGAATGGAAAGGGAGGCGGGACGGCGGCTGCCATCCCGCCTGTAAGTGCCTTATTCTACGGTCCAGCCGAGCGAGCCGAACCCGAACAGCACCGGTCCCGCCGCTCCTGCAGCGTTCCAGTCGATGCTCGCCGCATTCACATTGGTGGTGTTGGACGCATTGAAGTTGGCGGTGAACTTATAGTCGCCGGCGCTCTCGCCGAAGTTCATCACCTGCATGTTCAATGCGGCGTTCCCGTGCGTCAGGCCACCATAGACGCCGGCATTGTAGCTGTTGCTGGTGATCGATCCGACGCCCGAGGGGCTCACGCTGGAGCTGATCGAGGTGCCGGCGTCGCCAACGCCGCCGACCACCGCATAGCTGGTGCCGCCGGGCAGGCTGTTGATGTTCATCGTGCCGCCGAAACCGCTGCCGGACGATGCCGAGAGTTCGTTGTTGATGGTTCCGCTTACCCCGCTGGTGCTGGTGCTGCTCAGCGAGTCCGTATTGATGCCGCCGTTGGTGAAGCCGCCGACACCGATGCCGATTCCGCCGCCGATGTTGCCGGAGCCCGAGGATTGGGCAAGGGCCGGAGCGGCCGTGAGCACCGCCAAGGCAGCGGCGCCGATTGCAATAATCTTCATCATACATCTCCTACCGTCCCAGCGGTTGCTGGTGGCAGGATTAGGACATGCGGCGATCCTTACAGCTATCCGGCGGAACCCATCCGACCCCTTCCGATGTATGGCGGCCCAACGCGCTAGGCCGTGGGGAATTTTCAGTGGGAGATCGGTCGTGCGGAAGGCCGACCCTGGAAGAAATACCCGTCTCTACAGTAAGATGGCAGAGGGGAGCTGGCTGGATTGGCGCCCGTCGGGTTCATCGGGATCGGGTACGATGGCGCAACCGGGTGATGCCGACATCGGCGAAGGTGCCGCCGATCGGGGCTTCGGGCTTGTGGACGGTGAGCTGCAGCGTGACGATCCGCGGAAAGCGCTCGAACAAGGCGGCGATCAGCCGGTCTGCCAAGGTCTCGATCAGCGCCCAGGGCTCGCCGCCGACGACCTCGCACACGCGATCGTGGAGCTGCTTGTAGCAAAGCGTGGCGTCGAGCCGGTCGGTCGCGACTGCCTCGCTGGTATCCAGCCACCAATCCACGTCGATGACGAAGCGCTGGCCGGCGCGGCGCTCGAAATCGAACACGCCGTGCCGGCCCTGCACCTCCACGCCGTGCAGGAACATGCGGTCCGGCACGGCGGGTTCGGAAGCGCCGGGGCGCGGCGCGGCGCGCCCCGGGCTCGTCAGGTCAGGCGAGGGCAGCACGCGCCGCCTTGGCCGCCTCGACCATGTTGATGAGCGCCGGCTTCACGTCTTCCCATTTGCGGGTCTTGAGGCCGCAATCCGGATTGACCCAGAGCTGCTCGACGGACAGGCGCTCGCCCGCCTTGAGGAGCAGGCCTTCCATCTCCTCGGTCGACGGGATGCGTGGCGAGTGGATGTCGTACACGCCCGGCCCGATCTCGTTCGGGTATTTGTAGTCCACGAACGCGTCGAGCAGTTCCATCTTCGAACGCGAAGTCTCGATCGAGATCACGTCGGCATCCATCGCGCCGATCGAGTCGATGATCTCGTTGAACTCCGAATAGCACATGTGGGTGTGGATCTGGGTCTGGGGCTGGACGCCCGAGGCGGAGATGCGGAAGCTTTCCACTGCCCAGTCGAGATAGCGCTGCTGGTCGGCCTTGCGCAGCGGCAGGCCCTCGCGAAGAGCAGCCTCGTCGATCTGGATGACCTTGCAGCCGGCGCGCTCAAGGTCGACCACTTCGTCGCGGATCGCGAGTGCGATCTGGCGGCAGCTCTCCTCGCGGGTCTGGTCGTCACGGACGAAGGACCAGTTGAGGATGGTCACCGGGCCGGTGAGCATGCCCTTCATTGGCCTGGTCGCGACGCTCTGTGCGTACTGCCACCACTCGACGGTCATGGGACGGGGACGCGAGACATCGCCATAGATGATCGGCGGACGGACGCAGCGCGAGCCATAGCTCTGCACCCAGCCGGCCCGGCTAAACGCGAAGCCGGCGAGCTGTTCGCCGAAATACTGGACCATGTCGTTGCGCTCAAACTCGCCGTGGACCAGCACGTCGATGCCGATCTCTTCCTGCCACTGCACCGTGCGGGCAGTCTCCTCGCGGAGGAACTGCTCATAGGCCTCGGTGGCCAGCTCGCCCTTGTCATGCGCCGAGCGGGCCTTGCGGACTTCGGCGGTCTGCGGGAACGAGCCGATCGTGGTGGTCGGCAGCGGCGGCAGGTTGAGATGGGCCTGCTGCAGCTTGATGCGCTCGGCGAACGGCGTGACGCGGCGCGTCCAGTTCTCGGTGACGCCAGCGACGCGGCTGCGCACCTTGGCATCGTTGGTCAGCGGCGAGCTGCGGCGGGATTCGATCGCGGCGGCATTGTCGGCCAGTGCGGCGGCGACGTTGTCTCGGCCCGAGTTCAGCGCCTTGCTGAGCACCGCCAGCTCGCCGAGCTTCTGGGTCGCGAAGGCGAGCCAGTTCTTCACTTCCGGATCGAGCCTGGTCTCGAGCTCGAGGTCGACCGGCGTGTGGAGCAGCGAGCAGGACGGCGCGACCTGCACTTCACGCTTCGCCGCGGCGCCTTCGACGGTGTCCAGCACCTTGGCGAGATCGGCCTTCCAGATGTTGCGGCCGTCGATAACGCCGAGCGAGAGGACCAGTTCCTCACGCGCGCCGGCGACGACGGCATCGAGCTGCTCCGGGGCGCGGACCAGATCGACGTGCAGGCCGGCGACCGGCAGTGCCAGCGCGGTTTCGAGATTGTCGCCCAGCGCGCCGAAATAGGTGGCGAGCATCAGCTTGATGCCCGGGACCTTGGCCAGCTCGGCATAGGCGGTCTTGCAGGCCGCGCGAGCCGCATCGTTGAGGTCGAGCACCAGTGCCGGCTCGTCGATCTGCACCCAGTCGGCGCCCGCCGCAGCGAGCTTGCCGAGCAGCTCGGCATAGACGGGGAGCAGGGTGGGGAGCAGCGAGAGTGTGTCGAAGCCTTCGACCTTGGACTTGGCGAGCAGCAGCCAGGTGACCGGGCCCAGGATCACCGGGCGCGTGTGATGGCCGAGCGCCTTGGCTTCCTTGAAGTGATCGACCGGCTTGGTCGTCGAAAGCGCGAACGCCTGGCCCGGCACCACCTCGGGGACCATGTAATGATAGTTGGTGTCGAACCACTTGGTCATTTCCTGCGCGGGCACGTCAGTGCCGGCGCCATGACCATGGGTGCAGCCTTCCTCCGCTGCGGGCACGGCGCCCTTGGTCTGACGGCCGCGGGCCATCGCGAAATAGACGTCGAGCGAGTCGGCCGCGCCGATCGCCCGATAGATTTCCGGGATCGCGCCGAGCATCACGCTGGTGTCGAGCACCTGGTCGTAGAAGGAGAAATCGTTGCTCGGGATCACTTCGATCCCGGCCGCCTTCTGGCGGTCCCAGGTCGCGGCGCGCAGCGACCTGGCGGTGTCGAGCAGGGCGGCCTGGTCGATCTTGCCGGCCCAATAGGCTTCGGTGGCGGTCTTCAGCTCACGGCGCGGGCCGATGCGGGGAAAACCCAGATTGGCGGCGGAAACAGTCATCATGGACTCCTGGTCTGCCGGACGAGTGGACCAGGATAGAGCGCGCAAGGGCACGACCGGCCGCGAGCCCGGACAAGCGGACGCGCGGCGCTTCGGCGCCTGGCGCGATCCACCGGAGGAACCCCCGTCCGAGGAACGTTATCGCGTCGGAGGCAGGTCTCCTGGCTCACGGGTCGTCACGTCGGTCCCGGCCTTCCCGGTGCTCGCGAAAGCACCAGTGGCACGATTATGGGACCACCGCTCGCCGCTTACAGTTGCGGGGGCAGCGCCGGATTCCACCCCTGCGGATGTCACCGGCTTCCCGTCTTAGCCCCGTCGCCCCAAGCCTTTCGGATCGCGGAACGGGGAACCTCGACACGTGCTCAATCGCGCTTTTCACGCGCTGGGTCAAGCATCATATAAAGATATCTTTATGTCGTTATGGCAAATCGACGCGCTGGGCACTGCAAATGTCGAGAAGGTGAACCGGCCGGAGGCGACCATGCATTCGCGGCCGCTTTCGTCGCGTGCCGTCGCCGTCACCACGACGGCGAGGCCCTCGTCGTCCCTGCGCACGCACCAGGTCTCGAAGCGCAGCCCTTCGATCTCTTCGCGGATCTCGATGTCGCTGCAGCGACGCAGCACGACCGGCGTGCCGAGCGCGGCGCGCGCACGAACCGTGGCGGCATCCAGGACGCGGTTGAGCAGGTCTGCACCTTGCATATGCGGGCTTGCGAGCATATTCGCATAATCCGCAAACGGCGCGCCGCTGGAAGTACTGAAAGAGCAAATGCCTGTGAAGGCGGGTTTGCGAATTAGCAAATTTTGCGAAGATCGGACGAGCTATGCGCAAGGCTTATATGGGAGTGCGGTTGCGGCGGCTGCGCGAGGAGCGCGGACTGAAGCAGGTGGAACTCGCGCAGGCGCTCGGCATCTCGCCCAGCTATCTCAACCAGCTCGAGCAGAACCAGCGCCCGCTCACCGTCGCGATCCTGCTCAAGCTCAACGCGGTGTTCGGGATCGACGTCCAGCTGTTCTCCGAGGATGAGGAAGCGCGGCTGATCACCGACATGCGCGACGCGATCGCCGATGGCGGGGAGAGCGTATCGGTTGCGGAACTGCGTGAGCTGGCCGCGAACATGCCGGCGGTCGGTCGCACGCTGGTCGCGCTGCACCGCCGATACCGCGACGCGGTCGAGCGCGGCGACGCGATGGCGGCCGAGCTCGGCGACAGCTGGATCGCCGGCGGAAAGGCGCGCCAGCCCTTCGAACAGGTGCGCGACTTCTTCTATGCCCGGCACAACCATGTCGAGCTGCTCGACGAGGCCGCCGAGCGGATCCACCGCGACGCCCAGCTCGCGCCGGGCACCATCCATGCCGGCATCGCTGCTTGGCTGAAGCGCAAGCATGGCGTCGAGACTGTGCTGGACGATACTGCGGTGCAGCGGCGCTTCGATCCCGGCGCGAAGATCCTTCGCCTCTCCGGTGCGCTGGCGCCCGGACAACAGGCGTTCCAGATGGCGACGCAGCTTGCCTTTCTCGAACTGGGGGAGGTGATCGGCAGGCTCACCGACAATGCGATCCTCGTCGATCCGGAAGCGCGCCGGCTGGCCCGTGTCGGCCTCGCCAACTATTTCGCCGGCGCGTTGATCCTGCCCTATGGCGCATTCCTCAACGCCGCCGAGGTCGAGCATTACGACATCGAGCGGCTGGCCCGACGCTATGGGGTCGGTTTCGAGACCATCTGCCATCGCCTGTCGACATTGCAGCGCCCCGGCGCCCGCGGCGTGCCGTTCTTCTTCGTGCGCGTCGACCGGGCCGGGAATATCTCCAAGCGCCAGTCCGCGACCGATTTCCACTTCTCGCGCGTCGGCGGCAGCTGCCCCCTCTGGAAAGTCTATGAGGCGTTCGCCCAGCCCAATCGGGTGCTGCGCCAGATCGCCCAGATGCCGGACGGACGGACCTATCTCTGGATCGCGAAGGCAGTGACGAGCAATGGTGGCCGGTTCGGCGACCCGGGCAAGACCTTTGCGATCGGCCTGGGTTGCGACATTCGCCATGCCGGCAAGCTGGTCTATGCACGCGGCCTCGACATCGCCGATCCGAGCGCCGCCACGCCGATCGGCGCCGGGTGCAAGGTGTGTGAGCGGCACGCCTGTCCGCAGCGCGCCTTTCCGTCGATCGGCCGCACGGTGAGGATCGACGAAAATATCGCGGCGCCCGTGCCCTATCCCGTCGCCTGAGGAACGCCCCGGCCGGCGCCGCCCGCGGGGGCGACCGGTTCGGGCCGGCAGGCGTGCGAGAGCCCGTTCCGGCCGGTTGCGGATTCCTTGCCGCCTCAGGGCTTCCCCGACATGGCGAGGCGCAGGGCCCGATAGACCCGGTCGTCTTCCATTTGGGCCACATTGAAGCGGAGAAACGGAGCCGCGGATTGCGAGATGCTGAACACGTTGCCGGGCGCGAGTATCACGCCGTCGTCCATGCAGCGCCGGGCGATATCGGCCGAATCCAGTTGCTCGGGCAGGCGGCACCACAGATAGAAGCCGCCGCGCGGCATCGTCCATGGAACCATGCCGAGGTCTGCCAGGCGATCGACCGCCCGGTCGCGTGAACGCGCAAGGCGCTGCCGCAGTTCGGCGATATGCTTGCGATAGCTTCCGCCCGCCAGGACATCCGCAATCAATTCGGTGGCCATGGGGCTGGGGCCTCCGAAGCTCGTCGCCACCTGGAGGTCGACCAACCCGTCGATCCATTCGGCGCGGGCGGCGATATAGCCGCAGCGCGCGGATGCGGAGATCGTCTTGGAGAAGCTGCCGATCCGGATGACGCGATCGAGCCCGTCGAGAATGGCGAGGCGAGGCGAGGGGGACGGTTCGAACTCGGCGAGGATATCATCTTCAACGATCACCAGGTCATGGGCGGCCGCGATGCGCAGCAATCGATGCGCGGTCTGGGGTGACATGCTTGCGCCGGTGGGGTTATGCAGCGCGGAATTGGTGATGTAGAGCCGCGGCCGATGCGCGTGCAGCGCCCCCTCGAATGCGGCGATATCCGGGCCCGACCGCGTATGGGGGATGCCGACGATCTCGACGCGATGCGCGCGAAGGAGTGCCTGGAAGTTGAAATAGCCCGGGTCATCGATCAGCACCGTGTCGCCGGGATGGAGCAGATAGCGGCAGATCAGATCGATCGCCTGGGTGCCGGATCCGGTCAGGAGCAGCTGATCCGTGCGGGCTTCGATGCCTTCGTCCGCGAAGCGGCCGGCGAGGAGCCGGCGCAGCTTCGGCGATCCGCGCGTGCTGCCATAGTCGGACAATATCGATGCATCGGCGCGGGCGAGCGAGCGCAGCCCGCGCCGGAATGCCGCATTCGGCATCCAGTCGGCAGGAAGCCAGCCGCACCCCGGCATCGCCATCGTCCCGTCCGCGTCGAGCGACTGGCGCGACACCCAGAACGGGTCGACTGCACGGTCGCGCCGCGGCCCGATCTCGCCCACGGACAAGGGCGGCATGTTCGTACCGGTCACATAGAAACCCGAACCGCGGCGCGCCTTGATCACGCCTTCCGCCGCCAGCCGGTCATAGGCCTCGACGACAGTGGAGGGGGATACGCCCATCGTTTCGGCGAATGCGCGCACGGACGGCAGCCGATCGCCGGTCGCGAGCGCGCGGCCGGCGATCCTGCCGCGGATCGCATCCATCAATTCCTCGGTGCGCGTGCCAACGCCCCCATGTCGCTTCAATCGCCTGGTCCACGCATGTGTATGGGGAAATTCAGCCATACAGTTTCCGTATATCGTATGGTATTGTTCCTGTCACGGCCAGGGCGAGGCGTCCTATCCCGATCGCGAAAGCGAGGAGTGATGGAACGAACTACCGCCGGCTGGGGAAGCGGACTCCTGGGGGTCGTCATCTTCAGCGGATCATTGCCGGCGACCCGCGTGGCAGTTGCCGAGTTCACGCCGCTATTCGTGACTTCGGGGCGCGCAGCCATAGCGGCGCTGCTGGGGGGCGTCTTCCTGCTGGGGCTGCGTCAGGATGTGCCGGCGCGCGGCGACCTCGTGCCCCTGATCATTGTCGCGATCGGCGTGGTCGTCGGCTTCCCCCTCCTGACCGGGTTCGCGCTCCAGCATATCACTGCGGCGCATTCGGTGGTGTTCATCGGCCTGCTGCCGCTGTCCACCGCGATCTTCGGGGTTCTGCGGGGCGGCGAGCGACCAAGGCGCGTCTTCTGGATCTTTTCCTCGATCGGCGCCGCGACGGTGGCGGGCTTCGCGTTCCATCATGGCGGCGGCGGATCGATGGCCGGCGACCTGCTGATGATCGCGGCGATCCTGTTGTGCGGCCTCGGCTATGCCGAGGGGGCAACGCTTTCGCGGCGCCTTGGCGGCTGGCAGGTCATCAGTTGGGCATTGCTGCTTTCGCTGCCGTTAATGGCAGTGATCGCGCTTGCCACGATGCCCGCGAGCTTCACGGACATTGGCTGGCGCGCCTGGGCGGGGTTCGGCTATGTCTCGATATTCTCGATGATGCTGGGCTTCGTCTTCTGGTATCGCGGCCTCGCGCTCGGCGGCATCGCGGGCGTTGGTCAGCTCCAGTTGCTGCAACCGTTCTTCGGCCTGTCGCTCGCGGGCCTCCTGCTCGGCGAGCCGGTTGCCTGGACGATGATCGCGTCGACCGTGATCGTCATTCTCTGCGTGGCGGGGGCCAAGCGCTTCGCCTGACTTTGGCGGTGGCTCGTGCGTGCGGTCCGGGCCGTGTCCGAACGGACAGCGGCCCGGAGGCGATTTCCTGCACCGGCTAGGCGTCGATGACGTGCTGATGCTGCTCGCCCAGGCCCGCGATCCCGAGCGAGACCGTATCGCCCTTGTCGAGCCACACATTGGGAGTCTGGCCGAGCCCGACCCCCGGGGGCGTGCCCGTGGTGACGATGTCGCCCGGCTGCAGGCTCATGAAGCGGCTCAGATAGGAGAGGATGAAGGGCGGCCGGAAGATCATCGTCGAAGTCGAGCCGTCCTGGAATCGCTTCCCGTTGACGTCCAGCCACATGTGCAGATTGTCGAGGTCGTCGATCTCGTCCGGCGTCACCAGCCAGGGACCGATCGGGCCGAAGCTGTCGCAGCCCTTTCCCTTGTCCCATTGCGAGGATTGCAGCTGGAAGGCGCGCTCGGAGACGTCGTTGCAGACGAAATAGCCGGCGATCGCCGCCTCGGCCTCCGCCTCGTCGACATAGCGGCAGTCGCGTCCGACGACGAATGCCAGCTCGACTTCCCAATCGAGCTTGGTCGATCCCCGGGGCTTCAGGATCGGGTCGTTCGGTCCGGAGAGCGCGCTGGTCGCCTTCATGAACACGATGGGCTCGTCCGGAATGGCGGCGCCGGTTTCCGCGGCGTGATCGGCATAGTTGAGGCCGATGCAGACGAACTTGCCCGGGCGTGCGACGCAGGGGCCGAGCCGCGGTGTTCCCTCGACCAGGGGCAGGCTCGCCGGATCGAGCGTGCGCAGCCGGGCAAGGCCTTCGGGCGTGACCGTGGCGGCGTCGATATCAGGGACAATCGCGCTCAGGTCGCGGATGTCGCCCGCGGCATCGAGAAGACCGGGCCTCTCGTTGCCGATCGGGCCGAAACGCAGCAATTTCATGTGCAAAGCTCCTTCGGATGCGCGATCAGTTGGTCCAGCCCCCATCGATCACATGGATCTGGCCCGTCGTGAAGTTGGCCTCTTGCGAGGCGAGATAGAGTGCCAGGGCGGCGACTTCGGAAGCCAGGCCGAGTCTGGCCATTGGCTGGCGCGCGACAAATGCGGCCAGCGCCGCCTCATAATCCCCCGTCGCGCGCAGGCGCTCATGCAGGGACGGGGTTTCGATGGTGCCCGGGCAAATCGCGTTGCAGCGGATGCCATGGCCGACGAAATCCGCCGCCACTGCCTTGGTCAGGCCGATGACCCCAGCCTTGGTGACGCCATAGGCGAAGCGATTGGGGACGCCCTTGATCGAACTGGCCACCGAGGACATGTTGATGATGCTGCCGTCGCCCCGCGCGATCATGGCGGGCAATGCGGCGCGAACGATCCGATACATGCTCGTGAGGTTGAGATCATGGGCCAGCGCCCATTCGTCCGGCGTGCAATCGAGGATCGTTCCGGCCGGTACCGAGCCCGCGCAATTGAACAGGATGTCGAGCGGGCCGGCACGATCGAGGGCCTCGGCGATAGAGTCTCCATCGCGAACGTCCAGCCGCGCGGTTTCGCAGCCGGCAATACCGGACAGGCCCTCCAGATTCACGTCTGTCGCCCATACGACGGCGCCTTCGGCGGCGAAGAGCTCCGCCGTTGCGCGGCCAATTCCTTGCGCCGCGGCGGTCACGAGCGCGGTCTTCCCTGCCAGCCGGCCAGGCTTCGTCATCCTTGTCTCCGTCAGATTCGATAGATGCGTGCCGCGTTGGCACCCAGAATGGCCGCGCGCGCGGCGCTGCCGAGCGGCGCGAGCAGCGCGTGCGAGATGGCGAGCCAGTCGGCATAGGTGCCCGCCGTGGTCAGCACCGGCCAGTCGCTTCCCCACAATATCCGGCCGGCACCGAACCGGTGCACCACATGATCGAAATAGGGAGCGAGGACGGTTGCATCGGCGCCCGCGGGGGCTTCGGCGAGCAGCCCGGAAAGCTTGACCGTCACATTGGGCGCGTCGGACAGGGCGGAGATCGCGTCCAGCCATTCGCTGCCGGGGGCATCGCCGATCGGCGGCTTGCCGAAGTGATCGAGCACGATCGAGAGATCGGGATGGCGTGTCGCGAGAACCCGGATCGCGGGCAGTTGCGCCGCCCGGACGAGAGCGTCGAAAACGATGCCATGGCGCGCCATTGCCCGAAGGGCCGGGCGGACCGCGTCGCCCAGGATCCAAGCGGGATCGTCCAGATCCTGGAGCATGGGGCGCAGCCCGAGCAGTTTCGGCCTTCCCGCCAGCGTCGCGATGCGGGCCGGCGCGTCGCCGGCCGCCAGGTCGGTCCAACCGACGACGCCGGCGATCCAGGAGTGCCGGCCGGCATGGGCGAGCAGGAATTCCGTCTCCGCCGCGCTTGGGGCCGCCTGGACGAGGATCGCGGCGTCGATGCCATGCGTCGCCAGGAGAGGGGCGAATTCCTGCGGTTCATAGTCCCGGTAGAGGATGCCCGCAGCGGGAGTCAGCCAACCATAGTCGCCGCGTGCCGGCCGCCAGAGGTGGAAGTGGGAATCGATGCGCATCTAGCGATCCGCCGGAACGGGCGCGTCTTCGGCGATCAGGCCATCGTCGCGAAGCGCCTGCCAGAATTGCGACGGGATGCGTATCTGGTGGAGCCTGATCGTCTCCTCGACCTGGGCTGGAGCGCCGAGGCCCAGGATCACGCTCGCGACGGCGGGATGGGCCAACGGGAATTGCAGCGCCGCGGCCGCGAGCGGGATCTGAAAGTCCCGGCAACGCACCTCGATCCGGGCAACGCGGGCCACCACATCCGCCGGCGCTTCGCCATAGTCGTAGCGCAGCTCTCTTCCCGGCAAGGTGCCGGTTGCGAGAATGCCCGAATTATAGGCGCCGCCGATCACGACCCCGACCTGCCGATCGAGACAAAGCGGCAGGAACTGGTCCAGCGCACCCTGTTCGAGCAGCGTGTAGCGGCCGGCGAGCAGCATCACGTCGCAGTCAGCGTACCTCAGCGCGTCGAGACCGGCCTGCCATTCATTCGCCCCGATGCCGAAGCCGGCAATGGCACCTTCGCCGCGCAGGCGCTGCAATGCCTCGAAGCCCCGTCCCTGGGTCAATTGCTCGAAATAATGCGCATTGCGCGCGCCGTGCGTTCGCGTGCCGATGTCATGGACGAAGAGCAGGTCGACCCTTGCCAGGCCCAGCCGCTGCAGGCTGTCCTCGTGGGAACGCAATATGCCATCATATGTATAGTCATAATGGCCCGCAAAGGGCAGGGCGGATCGGAAGCCCTGCCGTTCGGCATCGCCCCGGAGCGTGGAATCCGCGCGCAGCAATCGTCCCACCTTGGTGGACAGCACGATGCCCGGCCGCTCGCGCAGCGCGTCGCCGGTTCGCCGCTCGCTCAGACCATGGCCATAATGCGGCGCCGTATCGACATAGTTCATCCCCGCCGTCAGCGCGCGCTCGAGCGTGGTCCCGGCCTGGAGATCGCTGATCGGATGATAGAGATTGCCGAGCGGCGCCGCGCCAAATCCGATCTCGCTGACTTCGATCTTGGCACGGGGAATGGTCCGACCTGGAATCATGGCGCGGGATGCTCGCCGAGCGCGAAGATCCGCGTCATCGGCAGCCATTTCGGGCCGTTCGGCGCGATCGGTCGCTGATAGGCGTCCATCTCGGCTTCCCATTGCGCCACGATCGGCTGGAGATCGGGATCGAAGGGAGCCAGGCCGCTGGGCACGATTTCAGCGAGCATGACCAGGCGATCGGCGACACGCCAGATCTCCATGTCGCGATATCCGCGCTGTCGGATGGCGCGAATGACTTCTGGCCAAACGGAGCCGGGCGTGTGGCGTGCCTCATAGGCGGAGATCAGCTCCGGATCATTTTCCAGATCGAGCACGAACACGGCGCGAGTCATGCGGCACGCCCTTCGCGGAGGCGCAGCACGGCAAAGGCCAGCACGCCGACAAAGGCGAGCATGGGGACGAACATCATATGGTGAACGCCGCCAATTCCCTCGGAAACGAAGCCCATCAGGGGAGGCACCAGCGCACCGCCGATGATCGCCATGACCAGGAAGGCCGCCCCGCTCTCGGTTTCGTCGTCCAGCCCCTCGACGCCGAGCGCGAAGATCGTCGGGAACATGATCGACATGAAGAAGCTGGTGAGCCAGAGCGCGCCGACTGCGGGCATGCCGGTGGCGATCGAAGCGAAGCCGCACAGTGCTATGTTCGCGGCGGCATAGATCGCGAGCAGCCGCGCCGGGGCGATCCGCTGCTGCAGGAATGCGCCGCTGAAGCGGCCGATCATCAGCATCGCCAGGCTCCCGGAGAGCAGGAACGCGGCGGCGCGCTCGCTCAACTGCGGGGCCTGTGTCTTGGCGAAGTCGATGAAGAAGCTCCACACGCCGACCTGGGCTCCCACATAGAGGAAGAGCGCAGCGATGGCCGCGAGCAGGCCGCGGTGGCGAAGCACGGCGAACATGGAGCGGCCGCCGCCGGGAATCGCGGTCGCGCGATCGAGAGCCGGGAAGCGCGTGCAGGCTATCAGCAGCGCGAGAAGGCAGACCACGATGCCGATCGCGACATAGGGGCCCTGCACTGCGGCCGCCGCCGCGGACCGCCATGCCGCGCGTTCGGCCGGCGCCATCGCGGCGATCTGCGCCTGGGTCCGTTCGTCCGTCGAGAAGATGAACAGCCCGCCGACGATCGGACCGATGATGGCGCCGATGCCGTAGAAGGACTGGGCCAGGTTCAGCCGCGCGGACGCCGTCTCCCGTGCGCCGAGGATCGTCACATAGGGATTGGACGCGGTTTCGAGAAAGGCGAGCCCGATCGCGATCACGTACAGAGCGATCAGGAACATGCCGAATTGCTCGGTGGACGCTGCGGGATAGAAGAGAAACGCGCCGCCAGCATAACAGCCCAGGCCGATCAGGATCGTGTTCTTGTACCCCAGGCGGCGGATGAGCAGGCCCGCGGGAACGGCGGCGCAGAAATATCCGATATAGAATGCGAACTGGATCAGACTCGCTTCCGTGCGGGTGAGGTCCAGCGCCTTCTGGAACTGCCGGATGAGCACGTCGTTGAGCGCTGCCGCCAATGCCCAGGAAAAGAAAAGCGAAGTGACGAGCGCGAACGCGACCGCATAACGGCGCTCGATGATCGGCGGTGCGGCAAGGAATGCGCGACTGGCCATCTCAGATTTTCTCCCCCCGGATGCAGAGCGGAATATGCTCTTTTAGAATTGCGTATTTAAAATACAAATTCATAGAGAAAAACAAAACCAGGATAGCCCCATGATCGCGACCTCGACCAGTGACTTTCGCCTGGCCGCGCAGCGGCGGTTGCCCCGTTTCCTGTTCGACTATGTCGATGGCGGGGCCGGGGCGGAAACGACATTGCGGCGCAACGAAGCCGATCTGGAAGCACTGGCGATTCGTCAGCGGGTGCTTCGGGAAGTGGAGGATGTCGATCTGTCCTGCACCTTGTTCTCGCAACGGCTGTCGCTGCCGATCGCGCTGGGGCCGGTTGGATTGACGGGCATGTACGCGCGTCGCGGCGAAGTGCAGGCCGTGCGCGCGGCAGCGGCTCGAAACATACCCTTCTGCCTCTCCACGGTCTCGGTCTGCGCACTGGACGAGGTGGTTGCGGCATCATCGAGACCGATCTGGTTCCAGCTCTATGTCATTCGGGACCGCGGCTTTATGCGGGACCTGCTTTGCCGCGCCAAGGCGCAAGGCGCGTCCGCACTGGTGTTCACGGTCGACATGCCCGTTCCGGGGATGCGGCGCCGGGATGCGCATAGTGGCCTCTCCGGGGCAGGGAGCGGAATGCGGCGACTCGTGCAGGCGGCGGGGCGACCCGGCTGGGCATGGGACGTCGGCGTGCGCGGACGGCCGCACATCCTCGGCAACGTCGCCCCGGTACTCGGCAAGACGAGCGGGCTGGAGGACTTCATGGGCTGGCTCGCCGCGAATTTCGATCCCGCCGTCCAGTGGCGCGACCTGGAATGGATCCGCGAGACCTGGGACGGTCCCCTGATCGTCAAGGGCATCCTTGACCCCGAAGACGCCAGGGATGCGGCGCGGTTCGGGGCCGATGGCATCGTCGTCTCCAACCATGGCGGGCGCCAGCTCGACGGCGCCGTTTCGACTGCGCGGGCCTTGCCGTCGGTGGCGGGAGCGGTCGGGGATCGGCTCACCGTGCTGGCCGATTCCGGCATACGGTCCGGCGCCGATGTCGTGCGCATGCTCGCGCTGGGCGCCCAAGGGGTGTTGCTGGGGCGCGCATGGGCCTATGCCCTGGCAGCGGCGGGCGAGGCCGGCGTGGTGCGTCTGCTCGACCTCTTTGCGGCGGAGATGCGGGTCACGCTCGCCCTGGCGGGTGCCCGCACGCTTGCGGAGGTCGACACATCGCTGCTGGACATGCGCTAGGGTCCGGGCGGCGACCCGCGGCTCACGCCGCCTGCCCGCGATCCGGCGCATACCGGTACCGGGCGAGCGTTTCGGGCTTCATCTCGATCGAGAATCCCGGCCTTTCCGGGGGCATGTAGGCGGCCGACCGGATCACGCAGGGATCGACGAAATGCTCGTGCAGGTGATCGACATATTCGATCACACGGCCCTCACGCGTGCCGGCGAAGCAGAGATAGTCGATCATCGCGAGATGCTGGACATATTCGCACAGTCCGACACCGCCTGCATGCGGCCAGACGGGCAGGTCGTATTTCGCGGCCATCAGGAGCACGGCCAGGACTTCGTTGACACCGCCCAGGCGACAGGCGTCGATCTGCACCACGTCGATGGCATAGCTCATGATGAACTGTTTGAAGAGAATGCGATTCTGGCACATCTCGCCGGTCGCGACCTTGATAGGGGCGATGCCGGCACGAATATGGACGTGCCCGAGCACGTCGTCCGGGCTGGTCGGCTCCTCGATGAACAGGGGTTTCGCAAAGGCCAGGGCATTGACCCAGTCGATTGCCTGCTCGACTTCCCAGACTTGGTTGGCGTCGATCATCAGCACGCCCTCGGCGCCAAGCACCTCGCGCGCGATCGCGACACGCCGTACATCGTCCGCCAGATCGACGCCGACCTTGAGCTTGATGTGGCGGAAGCCCGCATCGACGGCTTCCTGCGCCAGGCGGCGCAGCTTGTCGTCGTCATAGCCCAGCCAGCCGGCCGACGTGGTGTAGCAGGGATATCCTTCCGCCTGGAGCTGCGCAATCCGCTTCTCCTTGTCGGCGGCGCGCGCTTCCAGAAGCGCCAATGCCTCTTCCGGGGTGATGCAATCGGTGATGTATCGGAAGTCGATCGCCCGCACGAGCTCGGCTGGCGACATGTCCGCGACCAGGCGCCAGACCGGCTTGCGTTCGGCCTTCGCCCAGAGATCCCAGACCGCGTTCACGATCGCTCCCGTCGCGAGATGGATGGCGCCCTTGTCGGGGCCGATCCAGCGCAACTGGCTGTCGCCCGTGATGTGCCGCCAGAAAGCAGCCGGCTCGGCGCGGATCGCATCGAGCGAGCGGCCGACTATCAAGGGACGCAATGCTTCGATCGCCGCGACGCAGATCTCGTTGCCGCGACCGATGGTGAAGGTGAGGCCATGGCCGGTGAGGCCGGGCGTGCTCGTTTCCAGGATCACATAGGCCGCGGAATAGTCCGGATCCGGGTTCATCGCATCCGAGCCGTCTAGGGCAAGGCTGGTAGGAAATCTGATGTCCAGCACGCGCAGGCCGGTGATCACGGTCATTGGTTGGTTTTCTCCGTGACGGGGGAGATCAGGTGTCGAGCACTGCGTCCTCTCATATTGGACCATATTGATTTTGTATATGGAAATATAATTTTTAGATAAAATTACGGTTGTCCATGGCCGTGATGCCCGCTGGCGGAACAACCGCCGGCACCGCCCCAGGGGGCGTTCGACGACCAAAGCCGGATATTCTGCCCGGGTTCTCGATCCATGGTGGCGAAGGGCGAGCCGGCCAGGACGCGCATGTCCCCGGCGAGGGGCGATGCTGGGGCCACTCGCTAGAACGGAATTCGGAGATGCGCCTTCATACGCGGCATCGCGCCGCGCAGGCCTAGCC
Source organism: Sphingomonas sp. 1F27F7B (assembly GCF_005503355.1). Classification (GTDB taxonomy): domain Bacteria; phylum Pseudomonadota; class Alphaproteobacteria; order Sphingomonadales; family Sphingomonadaceae; genus Sphingomonas. The sequence goes on along the minus strand of NZ_SCMK01000003.1, from coordinate 60,484 downwards.
AGCCTTGCGGCTCCTGCGTGGACGCTTCGGTTCGGGCACGGAGAGGCTCGGTACCACCGGCGCTTCTTCCCGGTCATACCAGCCCAGGACGGTCGATATATCGAGCGCAGTGGCCTTCAGCAGCGCCAGCGTCTCTTCGACCGACAGATGCGGGGCATCGTCGATCGCGGCCAGGAAGGGAATGGTGAGCGCCGCAACCACCTGGCCGCTGAAACCGAAGATCGGGCAGGAGAGGTCCGATACGCCGGCCAGGCGCGAGCTCGCGATGGATTCATATCCCTGCGCGCGCACCGTCGCCAATCGCTGGGCGAGCTTGCGCGACGGCGCCTCGCCAAGCACTTCCGGCCGGCTGGCCTCGTCCGTGAACGCCAGCAGCACATGGCCCGAGCAGCTGGTCTCCAGCGCGACTTCGGTGCCGAGGCGAACCGCGAACCCGGTCGGACCCGGGCTCTCCTGGCGCGCGACGATCAGGCCGCGTCCGCTATTGACGACCACGAGATGGCAGGACTGCATCGTTGCCGCGGCAAGCGCGCGCATCCGGGACGCGGCTACATAAGTGAGCTCCTGCGCGGGCGTCGCGCGATGCGCCAGCTCGAGCAGCTTGTAGGTGACCCGATACCGGTCGCTCGCGGCATCCTTGTGCAGCCACCCCCGGCGGTCCAGGGCGACGACCACGCGAAACAGCTCGCTCACCGAACGCCCGAGCCGCTGGGATATTTCGGTGATCGTCAGCCCGAACGGCTCGTTTCCGAGCAGCTCGATCACGTCGATGCCCTTCTCCAGCGCAGGCGCGCTATAGTTGGGCGCGGCAGCCTCCCCGTTCGTTCCGGTTCTCCTGGTGACGGGCTTGGTCTGCGATGCTGGCTTCGGCGGCATCGGCCAAGGCTAGCGCAGCACGAACGGCTTGTCATGTCCCGCGCAAGGGAGATTCCCCCATCGGGGTGCTTTCGCCAGGCTCAGTCCACGACAAGAAGATGGAAGGTCGTGGCCGCGGGCATGATCACGGCGCGCGCGTTAGCGGCGAGCGCCTGCCGATCGACAATTTCCGGATCGTGCACCACGATACGGATCCGCCCGGGGCGATGCAATGAATCGACGAGATTTGCGGCGCCTCCCAACGCTGCGACGATGGCGGCAGGAAGCGGGCTTTCCGCTTGCATGTCCGGCGGAAGCGCTGCCCCGGCGACGGAGCGCCCGACGAAATCGCGCATCTCCATGGCCAGCGTGTCCGCGATGCCGCCCACCACGACCTGGAGATTATTGTCCGCCAGCTTGAGGATGCCACGCGCGCCCAGGGCACGCAGCCCCGGTTCGTCGAGCACCGACATGTCCCCGATGCGCAGGCGCAAGCGCGTCGTACAGGCATCGATCGTGCGCAGATTCCCCGCACCGCCCAGCGCCGCCACGATCGCGCCGGCCCGGTCGCCCGCCGGCGCCGCCGCAGTCGCCGGGCTTCCGTCCTGGACAGCTTCGCGGCCCGGCGTCTTCAGGTCGAATTTCAGGATCGCCCAGCGGAAGAGCCCATAATAGATCGCCGCATAGGCCAGGCCGATAGGAAGGAGGAGCAGGGGATGCGTGGCACGGCCATAGTTCAGCACATAGTCGAACAGGCCCGCGGAAAACCCATAGCCCAGCTTCACGCCGAGCAGGTGCATCGCGACATGGGCGATACCGGTCAGCACCGCGTGCGCCGCATAGAGCGCGGGCGCCAGGAACATGAAGCTGAACTCGATCGGCTCGGTCACTCCGGTGAGGAACGATGTGAGCGCAAGGCTGAGCAGCATCCCGCCGACCGCCTTGCGCCGTTCGGGCGCGGCAGTGTGGTACATGGCCAGGCAGGCGGCGGGCAGGCCGAACATCATGACCGGGAAGAAGCCGCTCATAAAGGCGCCGGCACTGGGATCCCCTGCGAAGAACCGCGTCAGGTCGCCGGTCTTCCCGGCATATTCGCCCACGACGAAATAGGCGATGTTGTTGAGGATGTGATGCAGGCCGGTGACGATCAGCAGCCGATTGAGCACGCCAAAGGCGAACAGGCCCCAGCCGCCCGAGGCGACGACGCCCCGACTCAGCCCGTCGATTCCCGCGCTGATCCAGTCATAGGCCGGGCCGAGCAGTATCGCGATCGCCAGGCCGGCGATGCCGGCGACGATCGGCACCAGGCGCCGGCCCCCGAAGAACGCCAGATAGTCCGGCAGCCTGGTGGTCGAGAAGCGGTTGTAGCAACCGCCGCCGACCAGCCCGGCGACGATGCCGACGGGAACCTGCAGCTTGTCGATCGTCGCGGCTTTCCACGCGGCGGAGAGCGTGGCGCCGATCGCTTCGCCGGTGCCGGGCGGGATGGTTGCCGGCGGCACGGCGAGAAACACCTGGGCGGCATTGCCGATCACCAGATAGCAGACCACGCCCGCCATGGCCGCCGCCCCATTGCCGTCGCGCGCGAAGCCCGTTGCGACTCCGACGGCGAAGAGCAGGCCGATATGCGCGAAGATCGCATCGCCCGCCGCGCTCATGAAGGGAAGGTCGAGCAGGTCGGCCTGGCCGAGCCGGAGCAGCAGCCCGGCGATCGGCAGCACCGCTATCGGCAGCATGAGCGCGCGGCCGAGCGGCTGGAGAAGGGCGAGGGGGGACTTCATGCGGAGAGCTCCTCGGCGAACCGGCGCGCCAGCGCCCGGACTTCGGCTGCGGATGCGCAGGTCAATGCCCGGCGGGCATGGTCGGCCGCTGCCCCGACGGTGAACGTGGTGACGAGCGCCTTGGTGGCGGCCACTTGCGCCGGGGGGACGGAAAGCGTGTGCACGCCCAATCCGATCAGGATGGGCGCCGCCATCGGATCGGCGGCGAGCCCGCCGCACAGGCTGACCGGCGTCGACCCGGCGCGCGCGCAGGTCTCTGCGATCAGGCGCAGAACCGCGGGATGAAGGCCGTCGAGCATCGTGGCGACCGCGGCGTTGCCGCGATCCGCAGCCAGCGCATATTGGGTGAGATCGTTGCTGCCGATCGACAGGAAGTCGGCTTCGGCGGCGATGAGGTCCGCGCCGATCGCGGCGGCGGGCGTCTCGACCATGGCGCCCAGCGCCACCGGCACATCGCCGCGCAGCCGATCGAGCACCGTGCGCACCGCCGCCATCTCGCCGGCGCTGGCGACCATCGGCACCATGATGCGCAGGGGCCCTTGAGACGACAGGCCGAGGATGGCCGACAATTGTGCCTCGAGGATCCGGGGGCGCGACAGCGCGACGCGGATGCCGCGAAGCCCCAGCGCCGGATTCTCCTCGGCCGGAAGGCTGAGATAGGGGGCAGGCTTGTCGCCCCCCACGTCCAGCAGGCGCACCGTGATCGGCCGATCGGGCAGCGCCGCGAAAATGGCGCGATAGGCTTTGTTCTGCTCGGCGATGTCCGGCGCGGCGGTGCGCTCCAGGAACAGGAATTCGGTGCGCAGCAATCCGCAGCCGTCCGCGCCGGCCGCCATCGCCGCCTGCGCATCGGCTAGCGAGCCGCAGTTCGCCTGTACCGAAATCCGCAGGCCGTCTGCGGTCTCCACCGCAGCGGCGCCGATCGTCCGGGCGCGCGCCTCGATGGCGGCCCGGCGGGCCATCGCGATCTCCAATCCGGCGCGTGCCTGCGCATCGGGATCGATACGCACGAAGCCGGCGTCGCAATCGAGCAGCAGGCTGGTGCCCTCGGCCATGGCTTCGAGCGGCGTGCCGAGCGCCACGATCATCGGCAGGCCGATGCCGGCCGCGAGAATGGCGACATGCGCGGTTGGCCCGCCCCGGACAAGCGCGATGCCCGCGATGCGATCGGTGTCGAGCGCGGCGAACTGGGAAGGCAGCAGGTCGTCGGCGAGCAGGATCGCACCCTCTGGAAGCGCCGCCATGTTCGCCTTGGTCCCGAGTATCGCATGGGCGATCCGCTCGCCCACATCGATCAGATCGGCACCTCGTTCCGCGATACGGGCATCGCCGGCAGCGCGCAGGATGCCGGCCTGGACCTCCGCCGCGGCCAGGATCGCGAATGCGGCGCCGTCGCCCGCCTCGATCCGCGCCAGCGCCGTGTCGACCAGGCCGGGGTCCTCCAGGATCGTGCGATGCGCAGTGAACACGTCCGCCGCCTGCCCTTCGCCCCGGGACGCCGATTCGAGCTCGGCCCGCACCGCCGCGATCCCTCGCTCGAGGTTGGTCCGTTCGATCGGGATCCCGCCGCCGGAGCGGGGCGGGGCAGGGCGATTGGTGCGCAGCCAGCAGGCGGGGCCGATCGCCAGGCCCGGCGCGGCGCCGACGCCGCCGATGGCGCCTTCGGGCACGATGCCTTCCGATCGCGCCACGATGGCCGCGGGCACGTCGGTGTTGTGCTGCAGCACCGCCAGGACGCGCGTCACGGCTTCGTCGGCATCGGCGCCGCGCGCCACGATGGCTACCGCGGCGCCGTGCCGCAGCCCCAGTCCGAGCATCGCGATCGAACTTGCCGCCGAAGCCCGCAGATCGCCGCTTTCCAGGACGACTTCCGCTCGCAATTCGCGAAGCGCAGCGGCGATCCGCGCGGCGGGGCGGGCGTGCAGGCCGTGGGCGAGGGCGATGACGGCTTCCTGGCGCCTCGTCTCGCCGGCCGTCGCCACTGGCTGGGCGGCGCCATTGGCGGCAGTGCGGGCACCGATCCGAAGCACCGTCTCGCCGACCGCCACCATGCCGCCGGTATGCCGGGCCAGAATGTCAACTCCCGGACCGGTCACGATGATCGGCGTGGCGGCGGCGCTTGCCCGCAGCGCCAGCTGATCCAGGTCGAAGCGCACCAGCGGGTCGCCGGCAGCGACCATGGCGCCGGGCGAAACGAGAAGATCAAATCCCCGGCCCGCCATGGCGACGCTGTCGATCCCGATATGCATCAGCAGCTCCGCGCCTTCGGCGAAGGCGAGCGTCACGGCATGGCGGGCGGCGTGAATGGACGAGATCGTTCCCGCGCAAGGGGCGTGCAGCGTATCGCCGACCGGTTCGATCGCCAGCCCGTCCCCGACCATGCCTTGCGCGAACACCGGATCCGGAATCTTCTCCAGCGGGATCACCCACCCGGCGAGCGGCGCGCCGAGCTCGACTTCGATCATCATCGTTTCCCTTTGTCCTCGGTAATCGTCACGGGACCCGCCAGGCCGCTGGTCTGGGCGGGCTGGAATTGCACCAGCAGCGCGATCGTGCGCGGCCCGTCTCCCGCGGGCCAGGCCATGGCGATGCGGCCGGGCGCCTGCTCGCGCTTCTCCGTCACGAGATTACCGTCCACCCACAGCTCCGCCCGGCCGATGACGGTGGCGAACCGCAGGGTGCCGCCCGCATGGCGAACGGCGCGGCGCGGGGTGACGGTCGCGCGATAGATGCGCCAGCCCGGTTCCGCATCGGGCGGGACGCTGTCTCCCGGTGTGACGAATGCCCAGGCATTGTTGTCACCGTCGCGCGGCGCGAGCGCGGGATCGGGGCGTTCGGACACCGGCGGCGAGCGCCGCCAGGCCGTGATCGACTGAGGTCGCTCCGCCACGGCCACTTGCGGCCGAGGCGTGCGCGCCACCTTCTCCACGGTTGCCAGTGCCGCGCGTAGCGATACGGCCTCTGCGCGTACCAGCAGGGAGCCGGTGCCGGCATCCGCACGCACGATGACCTGTGCGAGCCCGTGGAAGAGCGCGCGGGAAGGCGCCTTCCCGGAGGCATGGCTGTTGGGATCGCCATTGCCCACGCCGATGATCGTGCCGCCCCGCACCGTGAAATGGGCGAGGCAATCGGCATCGGGGACGTGCCGGCCGAGCCGGTCGACCGCGTCGACGGTGAAGGGCTGGACGTCCTCGCCGTCCGCCGCCATCTTGCCGCGCGCCGGCGTGAGCCTGAGCGCAACGGGCTCCCCCACGGTCTCGTGCACGGCGCGCGCGACTTCGCGGCCGGCGCGATGGGCGATCGCCTCGATCCGTCCGGGTGCATAGGGCACGGTCCACGCATTACCGTTGATGCGATCGACTCGCGCCTCGCCGATCGTTCGGCCGTTCAGACGCAGCACGACGGTGTCCGCGTTGCTCGTCACCAGCAGCTTCATCGGCTGGCCTTCGCGGCCGGGCCAGGTCCAGTGCGGCGCGATCGCCACGACGGGGATGTCGTCGCGCCATTGGGCCCGGCGGATGTCATGGGCGGTCTTGGGAAAGCCGCAGAGATCGAGGATGCCGAAGAAGCTCGACGTCGTCGGCCAGGCGAAGGGCGTCGGCTCGCCATGATAGTCGAAGCCGGTCCACACGAAGCCGCCCGCGACGAAGGGGCGGCCGGCGATCTCGCTCCAGCTCCGGCGATGAGTCGCGCCCCAATCGGCGGCTTCGGTGTCGAGCGAGGACAGGACGTGCGCCGCCGGATCGTTGGCAAAGGCACCGCGCGTCATCATCGCGCTGGTGTCCTCGGAACTGAGGATCGGCTTGCCAGGGTTCAGCCGATGATAGCGGTCATAGTCGTTCGGATAATAGTTGAACCCCATGACGTCCACGACCTGCGACACGTTCTCCGGCTCGTAGAAGGCGCCGTTCATGGCGGCGGTGGTCGGTCGATCGGGGTCGAGGCGCCGCACCGCGGCGACCATCCGGCGGACCATCTCCACCCCGGCATGGGTGCCCTGCATCGGCTCCTCGTTGAACACCGACCAGAGCATCACGCTGGGATGGTTGCGGTCGCGCCTGACCATCCATTCGAGCTGGGCGAGATAGTCCGGCGCGGGGTTGAACCGTCGGTTCTCGGCCATGACGAGGAAGCCCATCCGGTCGGCAAGGTCGAGCAACTCGGCGGCGCAGGCGTTGTGCGAGCAGCGGATCGCGTTGCAGCCCATGTCCTTCAGCCGCGCCAGGCGCCAGGCGAGCAGCGCATCGGGCACGGCCACGCCCACGCCGGCATGGTCCTGGTGGAGGCAGACTCCCTTCAGCTTGATGCGCCGGCCGTTGAGCGACACGCCGAGATCGGGATCGAAGTCGATCGTGCGGAAGCCGATGGCCAGGCGACGCTCGTCCCCGGGGGCATCCAGGCGCGTAACTCGAACCACGAGCGTGTGGAGCGCCGGATCCTCCAGCGACCAGAGGCTCGGCCGGCCGGCGGCGAGCGCCAGCGCCGCCTCGCCGCGCGCGAGCGAAGCGACGCGGGCAAGGGTGCGGCCGCGTGCGGTCTCCCGTCCTTGCGGGTCGAGAAGTATCGCTTCGACCGTCACCTCGGCTTCTTCCCGCGCGATGCTTTCGAGCATGACCGACACGGGCAGTCGCCATTCGCCGTCCTCGCCGCGCACGGGGCGGGCATGGACGCCGTCCGTGGCGATCGATACCGCCGGCCGCCGGGCCAGCCATACATGCCGATAGATGCCGGCGCCCTCGTACCACCAGCCTTCCATCACGGTCGCATCGACGCGCACCGCGATGACGTTCAGGGCATCGTCGAACCGGGCGAACGGTGTGATGTCGACCTGGATGCCGGTATAGCCGGACCAGCTATGCGCGACGACGTTGCCGTTGATCCAGATGGTGGCGTTGGTGGCGATCGCGCCGAACTGCACTTCCAGCCGCTTGCCGCGATCCGCCTCGTCGAGCCTGAATGTCCGCCGGTACCAGCCGATGCCCCGGGGACGATAGCCCTGGCTGACATTGGCGGTCTCGACGACGGGCTGGAACGACGCCCAGTCATGGGGCAGCGTGACGCGCTGCCAGTCGCTGTCATCGAAATCGAGCGCCGCCGCGCCCGGCGCGGTGCCGGCCTTCACGCTCAGATAGGTGTCGTTGTGCGTCACCGGAGGCGGGGCCGGCACGTCGCCCTCGTGGAAGCGCCAGCCGAGGTCGAAGCAGGTCCGCGAAGGGTCGCTCTCGGGCAAGGGCGGGGGCAGCACGTCGCTCGGCGGCGGCATGGGCGGTCCGGTGCCGGCATGGGAGACGCGCGGCATCGCCGCCGCCGGTGCGCCGGCCAGGATCGCCGCAATCCCGGCCGAGCCGCCGAGGAGCGCGCGCCGCGTGCAGCTCATGCAGCGCGCCTTCCGCCGATCCAGGTGCCGCACGGCCTGAAGCCGCGATCCAGTTGCACCCAGTCCGCGCGCAGGCCCGGCGCCAGGCTGCCGCGCTCGTGGTCGAGACCCAGAAAAGCCGCCGGATTGGCCGATGCCAGCGCGGCGACGGTCTCGGCGGCCAGACCGAGCGCCACGCTGTTCGCGACTGCGCTCGCCATGTCGAGATCGGCACCAGCCAGCGTGCCGTCATCATAGGAAGCCTTGCCGTCGGCCACGCGGATCCGCCTCCCCTGGAGGACGAAGTCCTTCTCGATCGCGCCGACCGAGGGCATGGCGTCGGTGACGAGCATCATGCGCTCGGTTCCGCGCGCGCGCATGGCGATGCGCAGCATGGCGGGCGAGACGTGCACGCCGTCGGCGATCAGCCCGCACCAGGGTCTGGGATCGTCGAGCGCGGCGCCGGCGATCCCGGGATCGCGGTGATGCAGCGGCGGCATGGCGTTGAACAGATGGGTGACGCCCGTCACCCCCGCCCCGAACGCGGCCCGCGCCTCCGCATAGCCCAGATCGGTATGGCCGGCACTGACCCGGACTCCGGCGGCGACGAGCGCGGCGATCGCGCCGGCATCCGCGCATTCGGGCGCGAGCGTCACTACGACCACGCCGCGATGCGGCCTGGTGAGAAGCGCCACCATCTCCGCGTCGAGCCGGCGGAAATGCGCGGGATCATGGATGCCCATGCGCGCGGCGGAAAGGCACGGTCCCTCGACATGGATGCCGACGACGCCGGGGGTGGCCGCGGCGATCGCCGCATCGCTCGCCGCCAGGGCCAGGGCGATGCGATCGGGGCTGTCGCTGATCAGGGTGGGAAGGAAGGCGGTGGTTCCGAAGGCGGCATGGGCGGCACCGATCCTGGCGATGCCTTCCACGCTGGGATCGTCGTTGAACAGCGTGCCGCCGCCGCCATTGACCTGGGTGTCGACAAAGCCCGGCATCAGCCATCCGCCGTCGAGGTCGATGGTATTCGCGGCGGTTGCCCGCAGCGGGGAAAGCGTCGCGATGCGCTCGTCCGCGACGTGGATTTCCGCGCCGTCCCAGACCCGTCCGCCGACGACCACATTGCCGTTGCCGAAGCGATACGGGCTCATTGGGTCCGGGTGACCTTGGCGAGATAGGGAGGCTGGTCGGGATCGAGCCCGCGCGCGCGGGACAATTGCTCGACCAGGCCGTAAAAGCTGGCCAGCTGGAGGATCGGCTCGAGCGCGGGATGCGCCGCCTCGGCGGGCAGGGGGGAGGCGTCTCCGGCGCGAGCGGTCAGCACGATCGCGCCGCGCGCCCGGAATTCCTCGGCCATCGCAGCGACGCCGTCGCCCGCCGCATCGGAAGTCGCGAACGCCAGGATGGGAAAGCCGGGGCCGACGATGGTCATCGGGCCGTGGCGGACCTCCGCGGAACTGAACGCCTCCGCCTGGATCGCACAGGTCTCCTTGAACTTGAGCGCCGCTTCCTGCGCGACTGCGAAGCCATAGCCGCGCCCGAGGACGAACATCTGCCGGGCCGCCGAGAGCGAGGCGACGCCGGCGCTCCAGTCCTGCGCGACCGCGCGGGACAATGCCGCGGGAAGCGCCTCGACTCCTGCGATGAAGTCGGCATCGCCCGACCAGGCCGCCACCATTGCCGCCAGAGCCACCATGGCTGCGACGCAGGACTTGGTCGCGGCGACGGAGCGTTCCGGGCCCGCCCATAGCGGCAGCAGCGTGTCGGCGCGCAAGGCAAGCGGGGATTCGGCATCGTTGACCAGGGCGGCGACGGGGATGCCCGCGTCCTGCCAGGCATCGACCGTCGCAAGCAGATCGGGGCTGCGGCCGGACTGGGAGATGGCGAGGCACAAGGCGTCGTCCGTCGTGACGCGCGCTGCGAACACCGATGCCACCGACGGCGCCAGGGAAGCGACCGGCACGCCGATCATCGTCTCGATCAGATATTTGCCATAGGTCGCCGCGTGATCCGAGGATCCGCGCGCACAAGTTCCGACGAGATGGAGCGGCCGCTTGCGCAACCGTTCCCCCAGCGCGCGGAACGCCTCGCGGTTCTCCGCGAGCTGCCGGGCGACGGCGATCGGAATTTCCTGCGTTTCGCGCCACATCAGGCTTGGCGGCGCCGATAGGATGTTCGTCGTCACTGGCTAGAGATCCGTCAGCTCGGCGACGAAATCATAGGTATCGCCGCGATAATAGGATTGGGTGTATTCGACCGGCCGGCCGTCGCGCAGGAAGCCGCACCGTTCGATCAACAGGCCCGGCGTGCCGGCATCGACCCCGAGCAGGCGGGCCTGGGCGCCGGTGAACGGCACCGCGCGCAGCCGCTGCAGCGCGCGCACCGGGCGATGGCCGGTGAAGGCCAGGGCCGCGTACAGCGATTCCGAAACGTCATCGACGCCGCCGAGGCAATAGCCGGGGACAGTCGAGAACTCGACGGCCATCGGCGCGTCGTCGGCGATCCGCACGCGGTGGAACCGCATCACCGGCGCGCCTGGCGACAAGTTGAGCTGCATCGCTTCGGCGGGAGTGACCGCTCCCGCCGCCCGGAGGATCCAGGCACTGCTCGCCACTTGGCCCCGCGCGGCCATCTCCTCGGAAAAGGAGCTGATCCGGGAGAAGCTCTGCTCGATGCGGGCGGCGACCGTCGTGCCGGCACCCTGTTTGCGCGTGAGTAGCCCGTCTTCCGCCAGTTCGGCGATGGCCTTGCGAATGGTGATGCGCGACACGCCATATTCCGCCGCGAGGTCGCGTTCGGGCGGCAGGGCGGTGCCGGCTTCGAGCCGTCCCTCGGTGATGGCCCGGCGCAGCAATTGCGCGAACTGCGCGTAGAGCGGCTTGCGGTCGCGGGGCAGGAGTTCGCCCAGGCGGGCATGCCCTTGCGGCTCGGACATGGGGGCCGGGAGGTGCGCGGTGCGTGCCTCGCGGCTTCGCAGGGCGATGCCGGCGGTCATGCCGCGATCATCGCCGGGGAACGAACCGGGCGGAGACCGCACGTCGTGCGTGGCCGGCTCGACAAGGGACCAATCGCGCCATCCGCACGCGCCTGGCGGATGCGCCTCGAGCGCGCGGTCGGGAACTGCGCAGACATGCCCGTGTCGTCCATTCTTCCTCTCATCCGGCTCGAATCGCCCGGCGCAACATCAGGGGAAATTAGGCAAATGTCATGCTTAATTTTTATACACAAAACAAACTTCCAAAAACTCGTTGCACGATTGGTTCGTTCGTGGTTACACACTGGTCCCCAGGCGTCCCGGGGTTCGGATTCGAGAGAATCGGTCAGGAGAGGCGCTGGAGAGACGTTCTGTATCCGCAGGGAATCTGGGCTGGCGATGCCAGTCCTGCGATGCAAACGAGGGGGTTATATCAATGAATCTGCGTCTTAAATTCCTGATCGGCACGGCGCTGAGCTGTGTCGCGATACCGGCCTGCGCGCAGGATGTCGTGCCGTCGCAGCGCGACGAGGGCGCGAGCGGCGAGATCGTCGTCACCGGCATCCGCAAGAGCCTTCAGGATGCGATCGAGACCAAGCGGCGCGCCGATTCCATCGTCGATGTGATCAGCGCCGAGGATGTCGGCAAGCTGGCCGACAGCAACGTCGCGGAGTCGCTCGCGCGCCTGCCCGGCGTGACCGTCGACCACCAGTTCGGCGAGGGCGAGCAGCTGTCGATCGCGGGCGTGGAGCCGGCGTTGAACCGGCTGACCATCGACGGCCATTCCGTCGCATCGGCCGATTGGGGCGGCAATCCCTCCGATCGCTCGAGCCGCTCGTTCAACTATTCGCTGCTCTCGCCCACGATCATCAGCCAGGCGGTGGTCTACAAGACGCCCGAGGCGCGCCTTCAGGAGGGCGCGATCGGCGCCAGCGTGGACATCGTCACCCGCAAGCCGCTGGACCTGGAGCCGAACACGGTGGCGGTGACGGGCGGCGGCGAGTATAACAGCCGGGCGAAGCGCGGCAGCTTCCGCGGCTCGGCGCTGTACAGCTGGCACAATGCCGACAGCACGATCGGCTTCCTGGGCGCAGTCAATTACGACAAGGAGCAGCTCAGCCGGGCGGGTTCCGCGGTCTATTGGTATCGTACCGGTGATGCACTGCTAGAACGCTATGCGCGGGACGGCTCCGGCAACATCATCTATGGTGCGGACGGGCGCGTGCCCGGCGGTCCGACGCTGAACGGCCAGTTGCCGAACGCGGCGATGATCGCCGAATTCAGCAAGGCGCGCGTGGCGTCGTTCCTCGCACGCGAGTTCTTCCGGCAGGAGCGCGAGCGCATCGGCTTCTCCGGCGCGCTCCAGGTCCGCCCGGCCGACAATCTGACGCTCACCGCGACCGGCCTCGTCATTCGCGGCAATTACGACAATCTGTCGAACTCCGAATATACCTATGGCTATGAAGGGTCCCTCCTGCAGAGCGCGACTTATGCGAACGGCATGGTGACCTCGGCGACCTTCGCCGGCATCACCGGCAACGGCGCCACCGGCCAGCTCGACACCAATTTCCGCCGCACCCGGGTCAGGAACGATTCGATCGCGCTGATGTTCGACTGGAAGCCGGGCGCCTGGGAGATTTCGGGCAATTTCGGCGCGACCCGCGCTTCAGGCGGCAAGGATCCGGAATATCTCCTCGATTTCCGTACGCGGCAGGGCTTCACGTCCGGCACCAACGGGCGGAATACCTATGTCAACTGGCAGTTCCCGGCGAGCGACGCATCGCGCTGGCTGAGTAATTTCACGGCGCTTGGCGGCGAGAACCAGAGCGAGCCCGCGGTGCTCGCGGCCAATGGCGGCAGGCCGTTCTTCGGGCGGCAGATCGGCGGCATCACCTTCGCCGAGAAGACCCGTGACGCGGAGATCTTCGGCCAGGCGGACGTCGCGCGCAATGTCAGCCTGGGACCGATCAACCGCATCCTGTTCGGTGCCCGCTACGTCAGCCACACCAACAGCAGCACCACCCTTGGCGGCGCGGCGTTCACGAACCAGAACTTCACGCTCGCCGATCTCGGGCCCTATGTCCTCGACGCGGATCTGTACGACGGCCTGGGCGTGAGCGGTAACGGCACCCCCTATGCCACGCTCGACAGCGACGCGATCCGGCGGACGCTGGAGAAATACGGCACGATCAACGTCAATCGCGGCCTCGCCAAGGACCGGTATTTCCGCGTCAAGGAGAACATCCTCTCCGGCTATGTCCAGGCCAATTTCGAAGCGGGCCGCTTCCGGGGCAATGTCGGCGGCCGCTACGTCTTCACCCGCGATCGCTCGCAATTCTACGTCCAGAGCGGCGGCATCTTCGCGCCGACCACCGTCACCACCGACGACAACCGCTTCCTGCCGGCGGCGAACCTGATCTTCCAGGCCGGCGAGAATGTCGTGCTGCGCGGATCCGCGGCGAAGGTGATCGCGCGTCCGCGCTATTCGGATCTCGCCGGCTCGCTTTCGCTCGACGACACCACGCGCAGCGGCAGCGGCGGCAATCCGGGCCTGAAGCCCTATGCGGCGACGAACTTCGGGCTATCGGCCGAATGGTATTTCGCGCGGGCGAGCTATCTCTCCGCCGAAATCTTCTACCGCGACGTGTCGAACTATATCGGCAACGAGACGCAGGACGGTGTTCAGATGACCAACACCGTAACCGGCCGGACGCTGACCTATTCGATCTCGCGGCCGGTCAACGGCGGCAAGGCGAAGGTCACGGGCTTCTCGCTGACCGCGAACGCCAATCTGTTCTGGGGCTTCGGCATCCAGTCGAACTACACGTTCACCGATGCCGATACGGGTTTGCCGACCGGCCTTCCGTTCCTCTCGCGCGACGTCTTCACGGTGGTGCCCTATTTCGAGAAGGGGCCGTTCCAGGCGCGCGTCAGCTACAATCGGCGCTCGAAATATTTCTACCGCTTCGGCCGGCAGCAGTCGCAGGACTATACCGACGGCTACAGGCAGCTCGACGCTTCGGTCTCGGTCAACCTGACGGACAAGCTGCAGGTCAGCGCCTCGGCATCGAACCTGCTGGACGAAACCTATTATCAGTACAGCTCGGATCCGAAGTTCCCGACCGCAGTGTACAAGAATGGTCGCGTATATTCGCTGAGTGCGTCGTTGCGCATGTGAGTGTGTTTCGGGCGCGGCGGCATGGTGGCCGCGCCCCGCCTAGCTGGGTGTTCCCTGATGCCGGTGTCTCTCCTGTCTGGCATTCCAACCTTGCCGCCCGCGGTGTGCCGCGGGCGGCTTTTTTCGCATTGGTACCTGCAGGAAAGGACGTTTCCCGATGCCTGAACGCCATCGTTCCGGACTGATCCTGTTCGCGTCGCTGGCGCTCGGCATGCCGGGCGTGGCGGTGGCGGACCCCCTGCCGCTGGTGCCGCTGCCGGCATCGGTGCTTCCCGCCGGGGGGAGCTTCACCCTGGGCTCCGATACGCGGATCGGGACGGCGCCGGGCGATCGGGGAGCCGCCGCGGCCGCGCGCCTGTTGGCTGCGCAGTTGAAGGTCGTGCGCGGGATCGCGCTCGGCCAGACCGACGGCAAGGCGGGAGTGCGGTTCGTCCGGGACCGGCGGATAAAGGGCAGAGAAGCCTATCGGCTGACGGTGGATGCGGGCGGCATCGTCATCGCGGCGTCGGGCGATGCGGGGCTGGTCTGGGGCGCGATGACGCTGGCCCAGCTTGCCAGTCCGGACGGGCGCTTCGGCCAGCCGGCCACCATCGCCGGAGTCGTGATCGAGGACATGCCGCGCTTCGCCTGGCGTGGCCTGATGGTGGACGTTGCCCGGCATTTCCAGCCGATCGAGGAGCTCTATGTCATCATCGACCAGATGGCGGCGGTGAAGCTCAACACGCTGCACCTGCATCTGACCGACGACCAGGGCTGGCGCTTCGAAGTGAAGCGCTATCCCAAGCTGACCGAGATCGGGGGATGGCGGCTGCCGCCCTCCGCCGGTGGTCCGGCGGGTGACAGGGTCGGCGGCTTCTACAGCCAGGCGCAGTTGAAGGCGCTCGTCGCCCATGCCGCCGAGCGCGGCATCACGATCGTGCCGGAAATCGACCTGCCGGGGCATGCCCAGGCGCTCGTTGCCGCCTATCCCGAATTCGGCGTGTTCGGCGACCGGCCGCCGGTGAGCCATGACTGGGGCGTCAACCCCTATCTGCTCAATCCGGGCCCGGAAGGCGTTGCGTTCGTCAAGGCGGTGCTCGACGAGCTCATGGCGGTCTTTCCCGGGACCTATGTCCATCTTGGCGGCGACGAGGCGATCAAGGACCAGTGGCAGCGCAGCCCGGCGGTGCAGGCCCAGATCGCCGCGCTCGGCCTGAAGGACGAGAATGCGTTGCAGAGCTGGCTCATCGATCAGTTCGGCGCATATCTCGCGCGCAAGGGGCGGCGCCTGATCGGCTGGGACGAGATATTGGAGGGCGGCCTGCCGCCTTCCGCTTCGATCATGTCGTGGCGGGGCGAGAAGGGGGCAGTGGAAGCGGCCAATGCCGGCCATGACGTCGTGCTGTCGCCCGCGCCGACGCTCTATCTCGACAGCCTGCAGAGCGACCGGGGCGACGAGCCGCCCGGCCGGATTTCGATCCAGTCGCTCGAGACGGTCTATGCCTATGAGCCGTTGCCGGCGGGCATCGCGCCCGAGAAGGCGCACCATGTGTTGGGCGCCCAGGGCAATGCGTGGAGCGAGTATCTGGTGACGCCCTATCAGGTGCAGCACATGCTGTTCCCGCGCGCCGCGGCGATCGCCGAAATGGGCTGGACGCCCAGGCAGCGGCGCAGTTTCGCGGGCTTCGTGCCGCGCGTCGACGCGCAGATGGCGCGTTGGCGCCGCGGCGGGGTGGAAGTCGCGGACAGCGGCTTTGCGGTCGGCTTCACGCTGGGCGGCACGCGCGGCGCAGCGCTGCGCGAGGGCAGGGCCAGGCTCTCGCTGGCAAGCCAGATACGCTATGGCACGATCCGCTATACCAAGGACGGTAGCGTGCCGCAGGCGTCCTCGCCGGCCTATGCCCAGCCGCTCGACATTGCGTTCGGCACGACGATCCGCGCGGCCGGTTTCCGCGAGGACGGCACGCCGACCGCGGCGCCGCGCAGCTTCGAAAACACGCGCGCTGCGCTGCTCGCCCGGTCCGCTTCCGACATGGCCGCATGCCCCAAGGGCGCGCTCGGGCTGCGCGTGCCGCTCACTTCCGAGGCAGCGGCCAACCAGCCGGTATTCAACGTGAACCTGTTCGACACCTGCACGGCCTATCCGGCCGCGCCGCTCGACATCGCGCGCGCCTTCGTCGTCGATGTCGCGCGCCTGCCTCGCCACTACGGCCTGGCCCATGATTTCAAGGCGGTGCGCGCGCACTATAACGTCACGCCTTTCGGGGAACTGGTGGTGCAGGTCGGATGCACGGACAAGGATGCGAAGCCCGTGGTTGCCGGGACGTTCCCGCTCCCGGATCCCGACAAGGCGCCGCAGCGCTTCACCTTCCGCGGCGCGCTGCCCCGGGGCCCGGGCGACCGCGACATCTGCTTCCAGTTCACCGCGCCGACTTCCGGCCCCTTCTACGCCGTCGAGAAGGTGCAGCTGGTGGAGGATGGGGAATGAAGTGGCTTGCCGCGCTCCTGCTCGCCCTGGCTCCGACGGGCGCGCTTGCCGCACCGAAGACGATAACCCGGCTGGATGCCGGATGGCAGGTGCGGATCGCGCCCGCCGACAAGGCGGCAGCGGCGGCACATCCGCGCGCGGCGCGCTGGATCCCGGCGACAGTGCCCGGCAGCGTCCAGCAGGATCTGATCGCCGCCGGGCTGGTGCCCGATCCCTATCGGGGCACCAACGAAGGCGCGATCCAATGGGCCGGCCTGACCGACTGGGAATGGAAGCGGACCATGACGGTGACGCCCGCCATGCTCGCGGCGGGCCATCTCGACCTGGTCTTCGACGGGCTGGACACCTATGCCGAAGTGCGAGTCAACGGTACGCTGTTGATCGCCGCGGACAACGCCCATCGCCGCTGGCGCGCGGATGCGAAGCCGCTCCTGCGCGCCGGCTTCAACGAAATCACCGTGGTGATCGCCTCGCCGATACGGCGGCTCCAGCCGATGGTGCTGGCCGAGGCGCATCCGCTTCCCGGAGAGTATGACAGCGCGTTCGGCGACGAGCCGAAGGGGCGCCAGACCTCGCCCTATATCCGCAAGCCCAAATATCAATATGGCTGGGACTGGGCCCCGCGCATCGTGACCGCCGGCATCTGGCGGGAAGTGCGGCTCGAGCAATGGGACGCTGCCCGGATCGATCGCTTCAGGGTCGAGCAGGAGGCGCTTTCCGATGCCGAGGCGCGCCTGCTGGTGCGGCTGGAGGTGGTTGCGGGAGCCCCGGGTGTGCGGCGGGTGCGGCTGGTGGTGACGACGCCGGCCGGCGAGACCGTGACGGTCGATCGTTCCATCGCCTTGGCGCCGGGAAGGAACCTGGTCTCCGTCCCGGTCGCCCTTGCCGATCCGAAGCGCTGGCAGCCGGTCGGCTATGGCGAGCAGCCGCTCTACCGCGTCGAAGCGGAGCTGGAAGGCGCGGACCGCGCCGCCACCCGCATCGGCCTGCGCACCGTCGAGTTGCTGCGCGAGGGCGGCGCCTTCGGCTTCCGCATCAACGGGATTCCGATCTTCGCCAAGGGCGCGAACCTCATCCCGTTCGACAATTTCCCCGCCCGCGTATCCGCCGCGAAGATGTGGTCGATCCTCGCCGATGCGCGGGCGGCCAACATGAACATGATCCGGATCTGGGGCGGCGGCTATTATCTCGACGATGCCTTTTACGACGCCGCAGATGAGCTGGGGATGCTCGTCTGGCAGGACTTCATGTTCGGCGGCGCGGTGACGCCGCCCGATGCGGCCTTTCGGGAAAGCGTGGCGAACGAGGCCGACGAGCAGGTCGGCCGGCTGGCCAATCATGCGTCGATCGTCCTCTGGGCGGGCAATAACGAAGTCCTGTCGGGCTGGGAGAACTGGTCGGATCGCAAGGCCTTCAAACAGGCGGTCGGCCCCGATGAGCGCGAGCGGATCGGTGTCGGCATGGCCGTGCTGTTCGACCGGGTGCTGCGCGACGCGGTGGCGCGCAACGCGCCAGGGATTCCCTATTGGCCGGGCTCGCCCTCGACCGACTATCAGGGCCCGGTCGACACCGATGCGAGCGGCGACCGGCATTTCTGGGATGTCTGGTCCGGCTCCAAGCCTGTCGAGCGCTATCTCGATTCCTGCCCGCGCTTCATGTCGGAATATGGCTTCCAGGCCATGCCGGGCCTCGCGACGATCCGCGAATTCGCCGGGGAAGGGCCGCTGGCGCCCGACAGCCCCGTCCTCAAGGCGCACCAGAAATTCCTGGCGGGGGAGGGCAATGCCCGGCTCCAATCCTATATCGACCAGCGCCTGCGCCCCGCCCGCGATTTCGCCGATTTCGTCTATCTCAGCCAGGTGAACCAGGCCCAGGCGATCGGCATGGCGGCGCTCCATCACCGTGCCTGCCGGCCGGTGACGATGGGATCGCTCTATTGGCAGCTCAACGACAGCTGGCCGGGGATTTCCTGGTCGAGCATCGACCATGCCGGCCGCTGGAAGCTGCTCCATTTCGCCGCGCGGCGCTTCTTCGCGCCCCAGGCGATCGTCGCCGAGCACAAGGATGCGGCGACGCGCGTCACCCTGGTGTCCGATGCGACCGCGCCGATCGCGGCGCGCTGGCGCGTGCGCGCGATGACGATGGACGGGCAGCCGCTCGGGGAGCGGGCCGCCGAGATCAGCCTGCCGCCACTGGCTGCGACCGAAGTGGCGCGGATCGACGATGCCGCATTGTTCCGCGACGCGCCGGCCCGCGCCAGCTTCGCGGCGGCCGAGCTGCTGATCGGCGGACAAGTCGTGCATCGCACCATCGTCGAGCGCGCGCCGCCGGGGGAGATGGCCTATCCCGCGCCGGAGCTGCGGGCGCGCTGGAACGGCGACCGCGTGACCGTGTCGGCCACCGGGCTCGCCCGTGCGGTGATGCTCGATTTCGGGGCGGTCGCCGCCCGGCCGAGCGACAATGGCTTCGACTTGCTTCCGGGCGAAGCCGTGACCGTCACCATCAAGTCCGAGGCCGGCCGTTCGGCGCTTGCCCGCGCCCTGACGTTGAGGAGCCTTGCGCGATGATCTGGCTTCTGCTCGCCCAGGCCGTACCGGTTGGCCCCGATCCGGTGGTCGAGGCAGTCGCGGCGATGACCCTGGAGGAAAAGGCGGCGCAGCTCCAGTCGACGGCGCCCGCCGCGCCCGATGCCGGGCTGCCGGCCTATGATTGGTGGAACGAGGGCCTGCACGGCCTCGCGCGCAACGGGCCGGCCACGGTGTTCCCCCAGGCGATCGGGCTGGCGGCGACCTGGGATCCCGACCTGATGCGCCGCGTCGGCGATGTGGTGTCGACCGAGGCGCGGGCGCGCTTCAACGCGCGGCCGGCCGGCGCCGATCGCCGCATCTATGAGGGGCTGACGATCTGGTCGCCCAACATCAACATCTTCCGCGATCCGCGCTGGGGGCGCGGGCAGGAGACCTATGGCGAGGATCCCTATCTGACCGGCAGCCTGGCCGTGGGCTTCATCCGCGGCCTCCAGGGCCCCGATCCGCGCGCGCCCAAGGTGATCGCCACGCCCAAGCACCTCGCAGTGCACAGCGGTCCCGAGGCGGGCCGCGACGGCTTCGACGTGGATCCCTCGCCGCGCGATCTCGAGGCGACCTATCTTCCCGCTTTTCGGATGGCGATCACCGAAGGCAAGGCGCGATCGGTGATGTGTGCCTACAACGCCGTGCATGGGGTCCCCGTCTGCGCGTTGCCGTCGCTCATGGTAGAACGGGTCCGGCGGGACTGGAGGTTCCAGGGCTTCTCCGTCTCCGATTGCGATGCCGTCGCCAACATCCATCTGTTCCACCATTATCGCCTGGGCGGGGCCGCGGCATCCGCGGCCGCGCTGAAGGGCGGGACCGACCTCAATTGCGGCTCCGCCTATGGCGCGTTGCCCACCGCGGTGCGCCAGGGCCTGCTGCGCGAGGCCGAGCTGGACGCCGCCCTGGTTCGCGTCCTTTCGGCGCGGCGCGACCTGGGGATCGCCTTTGGCGCGCACTCGCCCTGGTCCGCCATCCGGCCGGAAGAAGTCGCGACGCCAGGCCACCATGCGGTCGCGCTCGAAGCCGCGCGCAAGTCGATCGTGCTGCTGCGCAACGAACAGGGGCTGCTGCCGCTGGATCCGCGCACCCGATTGGCGGTGATCGGCGCCAATGCCGACGACCTGGGCGTCCTTCAGGGCAATTATCACGGCACTGCCGTCGATCCGGTCACGCCGCTGGCCGGCCTGCGGAAGCGCTTCGCCAGCGTCGCCCATGCGCAGGGCTCGATCCTCGCGGACGGCGCGCCGGTGGTGATGCCGGGCACCGCGCTCCAGGATCTGCGCGCCGAATATCGCGTGGACGGCAAGACGGTGCTGGCGCGTGCCGAGCCCCGGATCGATCTGGATCTCAATCGCGCCGCGCCCGGGCCTGGCGTGCCCAGCGTCGGCTGGCATGGGCGCTGGACCGCGCGCTTCGTGCCGCCGGGCCCGGGCCGTTATCGACTGGTCCTCGACCAGGCCCAATGCTGGAAGGACTGCACGGTGCATGACACGGCCACGCTCACCCTGGGCGGGCGCGTGCTCCATGCCGGCGCGCTGCCCAGGGGGCGGGTGGAGCTGACGGTCGACAGCGACGGATCGTCGCAGCCGATCATGCTCGAACTCGATCATCGCAGCGAGGACGAGAGCATCCGCCTCCTCTGGCTGCCGCCGGCCGAGCCGCTGCTCGCCGAAGCGGTCGCGGCGGCGAGGGGGGCGGACGTCGCGGTGGTGGTCGTCGGGCTCTCGCCCGATCTCGAGGGCGAGGCGCTGCAGGTCCAGGTGCCGGGCTTTGTCGGCGGCGATCGCACCGACATCGCGTTGCCGCCGCCTCAGGCGCGGCTGGTCGAGGCGATCCGGGCTACGGGCAAGCCGATGGTGCTCGTCCTGTCGAGCGGCAGCGCCGTGTCGGTGGACCCGAGCCAGGCCGATGCAATCCTCGCGCTCTGGTATCCGGGCGAAGCGGGGGGAACGGCGCTGGCCGATACGCTGGCCGGCGCCAACAATCCCAGCGGGCGCCTGCCGGTGACCTTCTATCGCTCGACCGGCGATCTGCCCGCCTTCATCGATTACGGCATGAAGGAGCGCACCTATCGCTACTTCTCGGGGCAACCGCTCTGGGGCTTCGGCCATGGCCTCAGCTACACGCGGTTCGGCTATTCCGGCGCCGCGGTGCGGGCCGGCACCACCGGCGAGCCCGTGACCGTCACTGTCCAGGTCACCAATACCGGGAGCCGCCCGGGCGAGGAAGTGGTGCAGGCCTATGTCGTGCCGCCCGCCGATGGCGAGGCGCCGGTGATGACCGATCCGGTCCTGCAACGACAGCTCGCCGGCTTCGCGCGCGTCGCGCTGGCGCCGGGCAAGGGACGGACGGTTTCGCTGACGATCGATCCGCGCGGCCTGTCGAGCGTCGCGCGCGACGGCACCCGGCGCGTCCTGCCCGGGACATATCGCATCTGGATCGGCGGCGGCCAGCCCGGCGACGGGCCGGGGCAGTGGGTCGCGGCGATCCTGTCGGGCAGAGCGGAGGAGCTACCGAAATGATGGACCGACGCAGCATGCTCGCCGCGGGGCTGGCATTGGCCGCTCGCCCGGCATGGGCGGTGGCGCCCGCCTTTGCCTCGCAGCGCCCTCCCATGGGCGAGCGGCGCTTCACGAGCCCGGCGGTGGAGCGCGAGATAGCGCGGGTATCGGCCCGGATCGGCGATCCCAAGCTCGCCTGGATGTTCGCCAATGCCTGGCCCAACACGCTCGACACGACGGTCACCCGGGCCGGCGAGCAGGACAGCTTCGTCGTGACCGGGGACATCCCCTGCCTCTGGCTGCGGGATTCGGCGGCGCAGATGAAGCCCTATCTCCATCTGGTCAGGGAGGATGCCAGGCTCGCCATGCTCGTGCGCGGCCTGATCGCGCGGCATGCGCGGTCGGTGCTGATCGATCCCTATGCCAATGCGTTCATGGAAGATCCGCTCGCGCGGACGAGCCTCTCCTGGGCCGTCAATGACGATACCGAGATGAAGCCGGGCGTCGCGGAACGGAAATGGGAAGTGGATTCGCTCTGCTACGTCATCCGGCTGAGCCATCAATATTGGCGTGCGACCGGCGATGCGCGCCCCTTCGACGCGAGCTGGGCTAAGGCGATGCGGGCGATCGTGCGCACCTTTCGCGAGCAGCAGCGCAAGACCGGCCCCGGCCCCTATCGCTTTCGCCGCCAGGCGCCGCAGCCGACCGAGACGCTGCTATGGGGCGCTGGCAATCCCACCCGGCCGATCGGCCTGATCCATTCCGGCTTCCGCCCGTCGGACGATGCCTGCCTCTATCCCTTCCTGATCCCGTCCAATCTGTTCGCCGTCGCCGCGCTGCGCGAGCTGGCGGCGCTCTGTGCCGAAGCGCGGCCCGATCCCGCGCTCGCGGCCGAAGCCATGGCGCTCGCAACCGAAGTGTCCGCCGCCCTGCGGACGCACGGCACCATGCGCCTGCCGGATGGTCGGCGCGTCTGGGCCTATGAGGTCGACGGATATGGCAATGCGGTCTTCATGGACGATGCCAATGTCCCGTCGCTTTCGGGGCTTGCCTATCTGGGCTGCGTGAAGCCGGACGACATATTGTGGCGCAGGACGGCGGATGCGGCATGGAGCGATGCCAATCCCTGGTTCTTCAAGGGGCGCGCCGCCGAAGGCATTGGCGGCCCGCATGTCGGAAGCGGCCAGATCTGGCCGATGTCGCTGATCGTCCGCGCGCTGAGCGCCGGCGACGACGCGACGATCCGGCGTTGCCTGAAGATGCTCCGCGACACCGACGCGGATACCGGCTTCGTCCACGAAGCCTTCGACCAGGACGACCCCTCGATCTTCACCCGCAAGTGGTTCGCCTGGGCCAATGGGCTTTTCGGGGAGTTGATCGTCCATCTCGCGGATGTGCGCCCGCAGCTATTGAAGGAACCGCTATGAACCTGTCGCGTCGTGAGCTGTTCGCCGGAAGTGCCCTGGGCGCCGTCGCCGCCGCCTTGCCGCCGGTGCCGGCGGTTGCGCCGGCCGCACCCAATTTGTTCATCGGCACGGGCGGCGACGGCCACACCTATCCGGGCGCCACCCTGCCATTCGGCATGGTCCAGCTCTCGCCGGACACCGATGTCGAGCGCTGGGACACCTGTTCGGGCTATCATCGCGGCGACACCTCGATCATGGGCTTCAGCCATACGCACCTGTCGGGCACGGGCATCGGCGACATGCTCGACGTGCTTGTCGTGCCGACCCGGGGCCGGCTGCATCTGCTGCCGGGCACGCTCGCCGATCCGGATGCCGGCTATCGCCAGCGCTTCGCAGCGGAGCATGCCGAGCCGGGCTATTATCGCGTGACGCTCGAGAGCGGCGTGCAGGCGGAACTCACCGTCACCGAGCGCACCGGCTGGCATCGCCACAGCTTCCCCAAGGGCCCCGGCCACATCCTGATCGACTTGTCGCATCTCGTGCGCGACAAGTCGGACCAGGGCCCGCTGATCGACGAGGCGCATCTCGCCATCGATGCCGACGGCACGCTGACCGGCGGCCGCCGCGTGTTCCGCTGGGCGAAGGGGCGGCGGATCTTCTTCGCCATGCAGTTTTCGCGGAAGCCCGATCGCATCGCATTTTATGGCGATGAGGATGCCGAGCAGCCGGCCGGTGCCGACCGTGTCGCCGGAAAGCGCGTCAAGGCAGCGCTGTTCTATGACGATGCCGGCGCGGCGCCGATCCTGATCCGCTGCGGCATCTCGGCGGTGGACGTCGCCGGGGCCCGGGCGAACCTGGCGCCGCACGCAACGCACTGGAATTTCGATCGGGTGCGGGAGGCGGCGCGCGCCCGATGGGATGCGGCGCTGGGCCGGGTCGCGGTCGAGGGCGGCACCCAGGCGCAGCGCGTCGTGATGGCGTCCGCACTATATCACGCGCAGCTCGCCCCGACGCTGCTCTCCGACGACGACGGGCGCTATCCGGGGCTCGACGGCGCAATCCAGCGGGCGCCGGCCGGCGCGGCGGCCTATGGCAGCTATTCGCTCTGGGACGTCTATCGCGCGCAGCTGCCGCTGCTCACCCTGGTCGCGCCCGAGCGGAGCAAGAGCTTCGTCGACGACCTGATCCGCCAGACGGCGGAATCGCCCTTCGGCCCGCTCGTCTGGCCGCTTCAGGGCAAGGAGACCGGCACCATGATCGGCTGGCACGGGGTGGTGCCCATCGCCGAGGCGCAGGCCAAGGGCATTCCCGCCGACTATGCCGCGGCATGGCCGGCGATCCGGCGCCGGAGCTTCGACTTCGCGGCGCCCGACAAGGACAACAGCCTCGGCCGCGATCTCTACGATGCGAAGGGATATGTGCCGGCGGACAAGGTCTTCGAGAGCGTGAGCCGGACCCAGGAATATGCCTATGACGATTGGGCGTCCTCGCATCTGGCGCGTGCGGCCGGGGCGGAGGAGGATGCGGCGCGGCTGCGCAAGCGCTCCGCGAACTGGCGCAACGTGATCGACGCCCGGATCGGCTTCGCCCGCCCGCGGTTCGACGACGGCAGCTGGTGGCAGCCCTATGATCCGATCCAGCTCGGGCACATGCCCAAGCCGTGGTGGCGCGACTATACCGAAGCGAATGGCTGGCAGGCGACGTTCCTCAACCAGCACGACATCTACGGCCTGATCGCGCACATGGGCGGCGACGCCGCCTTCGAGGCGAAACTGGATGGGTTCTTCAATGCGCCGTCGACGCTGCCGGCCAATGCGCCGCCGGACATTTCGGGGCTGGTCGGGCAATATGCCCATGGCAATGAGCCGGACCAGCACGCCGCCTATCTCTATGCGTTCGTCGGCGCGCCCTGGAAGACGCAGGCGATGGTGCGCCGGCTGTGCACCGCGATGTACACGAACGCGCCGGAGGGCATCATCGGCAATGACGATTGCGGCCAGATGAGCGCCTGGTTCGTGCTGTCGGCGCTGGGCCTCTATCCCGTGGACCCCGTCGAGGCGGTCTATGTCTTCGGCTCGCCGCTGTTCACGCGGGCGAGCATCGCGCTGGAGCATGGGCGCACGCTGGTCGTCGAGGCGCCCGGCAACTCGGCGGCGACGCCCTATGTGCATGCCGTCAGCTGGAACGGACGCCCCTGGTCGAAGAGCTGGATCGCGCATGCCGACCTCGTCCGGGGCGGAACGCTGCGCTTCACCATGCGCGCCACGCCCAATCCCGCGTTCGGGCGGGCGCCGGCGGATCGCCCGCCGTCCGGCGGCCGGTTCCCGGCATGAGCCCGAGCGCCGGCATCGCTCCACATGCGATGCGCCATTCCCGAAAAGGCCCTGACAGATGATCGAACTCACCCGCCGCGGCTTTGCCGGCATGGGATTTCTGATGGCCGCGATGCCGGCACGAGCGAAGGGCCGGGTGGCGCCGCCCGCGCCGTGGGGGGCGACGCCGTCACCGCGCCAGCTCGCCTGGCACGCCCATGAGATGTTCGGCTTCGTCCACTTCTCGATCAATACCTTCACCGACAAGGAATGGGGCTATGGCGACGAGAGCCCGAGCCTGTTCGATCCGTCGGGCTTCGATCCGGATCAGATCGCCGCGGCGGCGAAGTCGGCGGGGATGCGCGGCCTGATCCTGACGGCGAAGCACCATGACGGCTTCTGCCTGTGGCCGACGATGCTGACCGAGCATTGCATCCGCAACGCGCCGTACAAGGGCGGCAAGGGCGACATCGTCGGCGAGCTTGCCGGCGCGGTCCGGCGCGCGGGGCTCAAGTTCGGGATCTATCTCTCGCCCTGGGACCGTAACCATGCCGAATATGGCCGGCCCGCCTATATCGACTATTTCCGCAAGCAGGTGGTCGAGCTGTGCACCCGCTATGGCGAGCTGTTCGAATTCTGGTTCGACGGGGCGAATGGCGGGGACGGCTATTATGGCGGCGCCCGCGAAGCCCGGAAGATCGATGCGCCGGCCTATTATGACTGGCCCTCGATCGTCGCGCTGGTGCACCGGCACCAGCCCATGGCCTGCACCTTCGATCCGCTGGGGGCCGATGTGCGGTGGGTGGGCAACGAGAAGGGCGTTGCCGGCGATCCGTGCTGGCCGACCATGCCCGATCATCCCTATGTGCAGGCGGAGGGCAATTCCGGTGTCCGCGGCGCGCCGCTCTGGTGGCCGGCGGAGACCGACGTCTCGATCCGGCCGGGCTGGTTCTACCACGCCGACGAGGACGGCAAGGTCAAGGATCCGGAGCGGCTGATCCGCCTCTACGACGAGTCCGTCGGCCGCGGCACCAATCTCAACCTCAACATCCCGCCCGACCGGAGCGGACGGATCCCCGCCGCCGACCTGGCCTCGCTGCGTGCCTTTGGCGACGCCATGCGCGCCACCTTTGCGCGGGATCTGGCCAAGGGCGCCATCGCGCATGCCAGCGAAGAGAGGGGGCCGCCCTTCGCCGCCGGCAAGGTGCTGGACGGCGACCGGAACAGCTATTGGTCGACGCCGGATGCAGTAAGGACTCCGACGCTCACGCTGGATCTCGCGCCGGGCACGCTGTTCGATCTCATCCGATTGCGCGAATATCTGCCGCTCGGCGTCCGCGTGACCAGTTTCGCGGTCGATGCCGAGATCGAGGGGCGCTGGCAGACGCTCGCGCGCCACAGCTGCATCGGGGCGCAGCGGCTGATCCGGCTTCCCGCACCGATCCGGGCGCGCCGCATCCGGCTGCGCATCCTCGACGCTCCGGCCTGTCCGGCGATCAGCGAAGTGGCGCTCTTCCGCCAGGCCGCGCCCGCGCGGCTCGCGGCGTTCGCATCGAGCGATCCGTCGATCCTGGCGCGTGCGGGCTGGACGATCGTCCGGGCGAGCGCCGGCGGCGATCCCCGGCACCTGCTGGACGACGATGCGGCGTCGCTCTGGACGGTTCCCGCGCCGGCGCCGGGCCGTCCCGTCGAGGTCGTCATCGAACTGGGCGGGGTGCACCCGCTCGCCGGCTTCACGCTGACGCCCGCTCGCGAGCCGAGCGCCGATGCCTCGCCGCCCAGGGGCTATCGGGTCGACACCAGCCTCGACGGACGCACCTGGGAGGCAGGCGGCGAGGGCGAATTCTCCAACATCGCCTATGCGCTCGCGACCCAGCGGATCGCACTTTCGAGCACCAGGCCCGCACGCTTCCTCCGCCTCGTCTTCGACGCGGTGGCGGTGCCGGCCCGTGATCTGGCGATTGCGGATATCGGCGCGTTCGGTAAGCGATGATCGTGATCTTTCAGCGTCAGGACCGGCGATGAACACGCTGCTGGAAATCTGTGTCGACGACGCGGCGGGGATCGATGCCGCAGTGGCGGGCGGGGCCGATCGCCTCGAGCTGTGCGCGAGCCTCGAACTGGGCGGCCTGACGCCGTCTGCCGCGCTCGTCGAGCGTGCGGTCGCGACGGGATGTCCGGTGCACATGATGATCCGGCCGACCAGCGGCGATTTCGTGCTCGATGGCGCGGCGATCGCGCTGATGCAGGAGGAGATCCGCCTGGGCGCGTGGCGCGGCATCGTCGGGGTGGTCGTCGGCGCCACCCGGCCGGAGGGCGGGCTCGATTATGATGCGCTCGCCCGCTTCCGCGAAGCCGCGCGCGACATGCGGATCGTGCTGCACCGCGCGATCGACCTGGTCGCGGACCCGGTCGAGGCGGTGCGGCGCGTGGCCGTGCTGGGCTATGACAAGATCCTGAGCTCGGGAGGGGCACCACGTGCGATCGATGGCGCGACGACGCTCGCGGCGATGGTCGAGGCAGCTGGAAAGAACCTGTCGATCGTCGCCGGATCCGGGGTGACTTCAGACAATGCCGCCTGGCTGCTCGACCACACCGGAGTCAGGGAAATCCATGCCTCTGCGAGTTGTGCGGGGCCGGCGCCGCATCCCGATGCCATTGGCTTCGGCTTCGCGCGCGAACCGCGGAACAGGACCGACGCGAGACGCGTACGCGCGCTGCGCGACGCGATCGCGGCGTGGGAAAGCGGCCGGCAAACGGCACAGTTTCACGATGCGCCCCCGAAGGCATGACCATCTGGCATCGGTCATGCCCGCGCGGTGGCGATGCGGGACCTGCCGTCCGGAAGAGATGCGGTGGCGGTCGCCACGGTGATCGCGGCCTGGTCGGACGATAGCGGCGCGCCCCGGCCGTCGATGAGAAAGGGCCGGATCGCCAGGAAGAATATCTGAGGATCGATCCATTGCTCGGGCGTTGCGACGCCGGGTCTCCTGATCCTCCCCGAGGCGATCATGCTGGCCGCGATCGCGGCAGGCAGCGCCGTCAGGAATCCCGTTCCGCCGGGGATCGTGCCGTTCAGTGCCGTGCCGACGATCACCTGCTTTCGCCCCTGCCAGCCTTCCGCCGCGGCGCCGAGCGGCGGAAGCCATTTCTTGCCGCGAAGCGTGTCGGCGATGCCATGGCGGATATAGGATATCGCGTCCTTCGGCCCGAAGCGGCCGCGATGTTCGCCCAGCGACGCGGCAAGCCGGGCCGCGGCTTCGTCGATCGTGAGGCCCCCGGTGCGGACGTTCCGGGCGGCCGCTTCCAATGCGGCGATTACATAGCCCGAGAAATCCATCAGGTTGAGGCATTCCCGCAGCGACGGATATTTGCGCGGAAGCGTGATCGCTTCGGGATGACCGACGAGACGGGTGGAGACGCGTCCTACCCCCGGATAGTTTACCTCGACCCGTTCGAGCGGCTTGGCGCTCACGATCCCACCATTGCGCCACACGGGGATCGGCATGCTGATCTGTTCCACCCAGTGCCGCAGTGCCGCGGTCACCCCGTTGCCCAGGGCTTCCTTCTCCTCGCCGCCGCTGCCCCAGAAAGTGAGCAGGCGATCAACCCGATCGAGCTGGGAGGCCGCATGCACGGCCAGCAGGTTGGAGATGCCGGGGCTGGCGCCGCAGCCGATGACGGCAGTGACACCGGCCGCGCCGGCCGCGATGTCGAACGCCAGCATGTCGAGCGTGGGCAGGGGATCGTCGGTCACATCGACGAAGTGGCAGCCGGCCGCGACGACTTGCCGCAGAAGCGGCACCGCGAAGCGGCTCGCCGGGCCGACGGTGGATACCACGATGTCATGCTGGCGCAGGATCCCGCCCAGCACCGCCGCATCTTCGATATCGATCTTCACGGCGCGCCCGCCGCACAGGCAGGCCGCCCGGGCGGCTGCGTCCTGTGACAGGTCCGCGATCGTGACGGCGGAGAAGCCGTTGAAGCGCCTTAGGACCTTCGCAAAGGCCCGGCCCACTTCGCCCGCACCCAGAACAAGCAGTCGCAATTTTGCTCTCCTTCGTCAGGACATGAAGAATATCGCGCGCGCTGCGCGTCGCCGCCTTGGCGAGCGGCCCGATGTCATTGTCATGGGCGCATCGGCGCAGCCGCCGGCGGCGCCTCATCCGTCCTCAGGGCCGCGACTTCCCGAGGATCGGGCTGCCGGACGAGCCGGCCGAACCGGGGGGCGAGCCAGCGCTCCAGCATGTCGATCGCCTCATAGGCGACGGGCACCAGCACCAGCGACAGCGCGGTGGAGGTGATCAGTCCGCCGATCACGGCGACCGCCATCGGCTGGCGGAACTCCGATCCTTCGCCAAGGCCCAGCGCCGTCGGCATCATCCCCGCCGCCATGGCGACGGTCGTCATCACGATCGGCCGAGCGCGCTCGTGACAGGCCTCGATCAGCGCGGCGCGGCGCGGCGCGCCCCTCCGTTCGCGCTCGATCGCATATTCCACCAGCAGGATGGAATTCTTCGCGGCGAGGCCGAGCAGCATCAGGAACCCGATCATCGCCGGCAGCGACAGCGCGAGCCCGCCCAGCAGCAGCCCCCCGAACGCGCCGCCGACCGCGAGTGGCAGCGCGGTAAGGATCGTGACGGGCTTGAAGAACGAGCGGAACAGCAGGACAAGCACCGCGAAGATCATGCCGATCCCGGCAATCATCGCGCCGATGAAGCCGCCGAACAGCTCGGACATCGCTTCGCTGTCGCCATAGAGCAGCTGTTGCACGCCGGCGGGCAGCGCCTTCATGCCCGGCAGCGCCGCGACTGCGTCGGTCGCCTGGCCGAGCGTCAGTCCCGATATATCCGCCTGGATCGTCGCCCGGCGCTGGCGGTCGATGCGCTCGATGCGGCCGGGCCCGGCCTCGAAGCCGATATCGGCGACTGCGTCCAGCCTGGTCGTGCCCCCGCCTTGGATCGGCACGCGCAGTCCGGCGATCGTCGCGAGATCCAGGCGCGCGTCGGACGGCAGCAGCGCACGGGCAGGAAGGTTGCGTCCGTCGATCGGCAATTTGGCCAGATTGGCGTCGACGTCGCCGATGGTCGCGATCCGGGCGGCATCGGCGATGGCTTCGGCGGTAAGGCCCAGGCGAGCGGCTTCGGCGAGGCGCGGGCGGATCACCAGCTCGGGAGAGGAGGCCGGCTCGGCGGCGCGCACGTTGCGCAGCCCCGGAATCCCCCGCATCTCGTGCTGCACGCGCCGGGCGGCAGCCTCCAGAGCAAGCGGATCATTGCCGACGAGGATGACCTCGAGATCGGCGCTGCCTCCATTCTGGCCGCTCGGCGTGATCCGAACGTCGCGAATCTCGCCCAGCGCGGATGCGACCCGGCGCTTGAAGGCCGCCGCCGTCCCGGTGCGATCCTCCTTGAAGACCACGGTCAGCGAGCCGTTGTGCATCGCCTCGCCGCCGAAGCGGGCGAAGACCGATGCGACATCCGGCTGGCCCTTCAGGATCCGCGTCGCCTCGCCGCTGACTCGGTCCAGGTCCGCGCGCGTCGATCCCGGTGCGGCGACGATGTTGAACACCATGCTCTTGGGATTGCTTTCCGGGATGAAGGCTGTCGGCAGCAGCGAAGCCAGTCCGAGCGATCCGGCGAAGAAGAGGAAGGCAAGCAGGATCGACAGGCCACGATGATCGAGCGCCCAATCGAGAATGCGGCGATACCAGCCGGCCATCGGCCTGCGCGCGCGCAATGTCCGCGCCGGAACCAGCAGATAGGCGCACATCAGCGGCGTCAGCAGGCGCGCGACCAGCAGCGAGAAGAGCACCGCCACTGCGACCGTGACGCCGAACTCACGGAAATATTGACCGACGATGCCGCCCATCAGCGAGACCGGCAGGAAGACGACGACGATCGCAAAGGTCGTGGCGATGACGGCAAGGCCGATCTGGTCCGCCCCGATCATCGATGCGCGATAGGGACTCTCGCCGCTTTCGATCCGCTTCTCGATATTCTCGATCTCGACGATGGCGTCGTCGACGAGGATGCCGATCACCAGGGTCAGCGCCAGCAGCGAGACCAGGTTGAGCGTGAACCCGAGCACCAGCATGACGGCGAAGGTGGGTATGAGCGAGATCGGCATGGCGACGGCGGCGATCAGCGTCGATCGCCAGGTACGCAGGAACAGCCACACGACGAGCGCGGCCAGGGCCATGCCCTCGACCAGCACCTCGATCGTCGCGGAAAATTCCGCACGCGTCTCGTCGGCGCTGGAAACGATGCGCGTGAAGCGAACGCCGCGGCCTTCGCGCGCCAACCGCTCGATCGCGGCATTTGCCGCATCCTCGACGCTGATGTCGCTGGCGGGCTTGGTCTTCATGACCTCGAAGCCGATCACCGGACGCCCGTCGAGCCGGGCGAAGGATCGTGGTTCGCCGGCGCCGTCGCCGACTTCGGCCACCGCGGACAGGGCCACGCTGCGGCCCCCGCCGAGCGGCAGCTCGACGCGGCGCAGGGCCTCGGCGCTGCGCGGCGATGCGAGGACGCGCACCGTCTGCTCGCTCCTGCCGAGTTCCACTCTTCCGCCGGCATTGTCGCCCAGCGCGGTGCGCAACGCCTGGCCGACCTGCGCGGCGGTCAGGTCAAGGGCGGCCAGGCGGTCGGGCAGCAGCGAGACGATGATCTCGCGATTGACGCCGCCCAGCCGCCGGATCGACGAGACGCCCCGCACCGCCTGAAGAGTCTTGGCGACGCGATCGTCAACATACCAGGACAAGTCGACTTCGGACATCGGCGCGGTGACTGCGAAGGTCAGCACCGGAACCGAATCGATATCGACTCGCTCGACCACCGGCGGATCGATGCCGCGCGGCAGGTCCGCCCGGACGCGGTCGATCGCGGTGCGAACTTCGTCGATCGCCTTTTGCTGGTTCTCGCCGATCCTGAACTCGACGAGGGTGGACGAATGGCCGTTGGTGATGGCGGTGAAGACGTGCTTCACGCCCGGAATGCCCGCAACGGCATTTTCGGTGACTCGGGCGATCTGGGTCTCGATCTCCGCCGGGGCGGCCCCGCTCTGCGTCACGTTGACGGCGACGATCGGGAAGGACGTATCGGGCAATTGCTTGACCGGCAGCGCCAGATACGCCGAGATTCCGGCAAGTGTGAGCAGGGCGAAGAGGACGCAGACCGGAATCGGATTGCGGATCGACCAGGCCGAGATGGCGATGCTCATGGCCGGCTTTCCACTGGCTTGACGATCTGCCCGGGTATGACCAGCGCGCTCCCGCCGAGGAGGACCGGCGTGCCCGGCGGCGGCCCGTCCAGCAGTTCCACCATCCCGGCGCCGCGCGCGCCCGTGCGCACCGGCACGCGCGCGACGCGGCCCGTCTTGTCCACCGTCATGACCGACGGTCCGCCTTCATAGGAAAGCGCGCGCTGCGGGACCGAACGGACGGATCGCGCTTCGCCTGCGATCGAGGCGGTCGCGAAGCCGCCGAGGCGGAGCCCGGGATGGAAGGGCAGCAGGATGCGGACCCGGCCGAGACGAGTGGCGGGGTCGATCCGCTCGCCGAGCCGCCGCACGGTGCCGGTCAGCCGCCTGCCGGATGCCAGGGTCACGCTGGCGGCCATGCCGGGCGCGAGCTTCGACAGGACAGGTTCGGGCGCCTCGGCGTCGAGCTCGAACAGGCCGTCTCGGGCGATGCGGAAGGGCGGCTCGGTGCCTGTCCCGGCGACATCGCCGGGGCGCAGGGCGCGCTGGACGATGATTCCCGAGACCGGGCTTCGCAGCGTCAGCCGGCCCCGGCGCACGACGATCTCGCGCAAGGCGGCTCGTGCCGATTGCAGTTGCGCGTGCGCGGCGCGGGCTTCGAAGCTGCGCTGCGCGATCGTCTCGTCGGCGATCACGCCCCGGCCGGTCAGATCCGCGACGCGCAGATGCTCGGATTGCGCGCGCTCCGCGGCGACCTGCGCGGTGGTGCGTTGCGCTCTCAGGCGTGCCTCTTCGCTGGCCAGTAATGCGCCGTCGAGCAGCGCCACTGGCTGGCCGCGACGCACCTGATCGCCTTCATCGGCCAGCACGCGCAGCACGCGATAGCCGGACAGTTCGGGCAATATCGCGGCTTCCTCGCGCGCGACGATGGTCCCCGAAAGATCGATGCCCATGCTGACCGGGCGAAGCGCTACGCGGGTTATCCCGACGGTCGGCGGCGCTTCCGCTTCGTCGGCGCGGGGCGGGGCCTTGGCGCAGGCGGAGAGCGTCAGCGCGATGGCGGTGACGAATATGGGCCGTATCATCCTGATTTCCCGGAACCTGGTGTGGCGATCGGCGGGGCCTGCCAGCCGCCGCCGAGCGCCCGGAATACAGTGACGGCGCGGCGGAGGGTTTCCGCCCGCGCGGTGGCGGCCGCGAGGCGCGCGGCGCTGTGCGCCCGCTGCGATTCGAGCAGCGTGGAAACATCGGTCAATCCGCGCGCGAAGCGCAGCCGATCTGCCGCATAGGCTTCGGCGGCGCGGCTCTCCGCGCGTGCCAGAAGGGCGACGCGCGCGCGGTCTCCAGTCAATCGCAGCAGGGACTGATCGGCTTCGGAGAAGGCGCTCTGGACCGCGCGTTCATAGGCGATGACCGCTTGTTCGGCGCGCGTGCCTTCGACACGCATCTGCGCGAGCAGCCGGGCCCGGTCGAGGATCGGCACCGTGAGCCCCGCGCCCAGCGTCCAGAAGGCGCTGACGGCACTCAGGCCGCCACCGCGCGTGGCGGTAAGCCCTGCCCCGGGGTTGAGCGTCAGGCGCGGGAAGAGCTCCAGGCGCTGTAATTCGGCGCGTGCGATTGCGGCCCGAAGGCGCTGCTCGGCTTCCCGCACATCGGGCCGGCGCTCGAGCAGCGTGCCGGGCACGGCCGCGGGCGGTTGCGGCGGAAGGTCGAGGCGGGGGTGAATCGGCAAGGTGTCGAGCGTCTTGTCGGCGTCGCCCAGCAGGACCAGGATCGCGCGCCTGGCGGCGGCGAGCTCGGCTTCCAGCAGAGTGCGTTGCGCTGTTGCCTGTGCAAGGTCGGCGTCGATCCGCGCCACGTCGGCGCGCGCTGCCAGGCCGTGATCGGCGCGCGTGCGGACCGCTGCCAGGATTCCGTGCTGGATCGTCAGGGTCTCTCGCGCCGCCTCGACCTGCGCCGCGAGCCCGCGGGCGGCGAACAGGGCATCGGCCACATCGGCCGCGAGCGTCGCGCGCGTCCCTTCCTGAACGAAGCGCGCGGCCGCGAGGTCGGCGTCCGCCGCTTCCCTTGCCACGCCGCGCCGGCCCAGCAGGTCCAGCTCCCATGAGAGATTGAATGTGGGCGAGGCAGCCAGCACCGTGGCTCCCGAAGTCACCGCCGTGCCGCTGGGGCCGCCGATCAGCACGTCGGGACCGGACAGGCTCTCGCTGCGCTGCACCCCGCCGGTTACCTGCAGGTCTCCCTGGACCCGGTAGGGGGCGAGCGCGGCCTGACGGATCGCCTGCGCCTCCCGCAGGCGCGCCAGGCCCAGCCGGACATCGGCATTCGCGCGGAGCGCGCGTGCGACGAGGTCGTCCAGCTGGGCATCACCGAACAATGTCCACCATCGGTCCAGCGCAGCGGGCTCCGGATCCGGATGCAGTGCCGCAGCCTCGAAGCGCGCGGGCAAGGGCGCAGCGGGACGCCCTATCTCGAGGCTGGGTGCACATCCCGCCGTCGCGAGGACGGCGGGGAGCAGCACCGACGGGATGCGGGCACCGTGCATCAGAATGCCTGGCGGATTCCGACCAGGGCGGACCAGCCCGACAGGCGCGGGCGGAATTCCGCCTTGCTTGCGCCATTGAAGCCGTCGAAACGCAGCGACGAGGTCCTGGAATAGCGCGCACCCAGCTCGATCGTGGTCGACTGGGTGGCCGCGATGCCGAGGCCGGCGTCGAGGTGCCAGTTGAAGCCCCAGTCCTTGCCCGAATAGCGGCTGCCGGTGGCGGGCGAACCGCTCAGGCGGCTAAGACGCGAGTCGACGCGCGACAGGCCGATCCCGCCGCCGACATAGGGCACCACCCGCTCGCTCACCGGGAGATCGAAATAGCCGGCCGCGCCGATGGTCAGCGCCTTGGTCCGCCCGTCCGCGGTGAAGCCGCCGGTCGCCGCCTTCTTCTTGTCGACACCGGCGGTCGTGTAGCCGACGGTGCCTTCGAGGCGGAACGGGCCGGCATCATAGCCGATGCCGAGTTCGCCATTGAAGCCGCGCCTATAGTCGGTGTCGCGCTGGAGCGTGCCGGTGGGGTTATTGCCCTGCAGGCGCGCATCGGTGTCGATCGACAGGCCGGCCCGCGCCACGCCATAGATGCCGGTCGGCTGGCCATCCTGTGCGGCTGCCGGCGTCACACCGGTCGCGGCGATTGCGAGCGCGGCGAACGCGCAGTGACGAAAAGCGGGCATCATGAAAATCTCCTGTCTGCCGAGGCGGCATGATCGCCGCGTCGCCACGCTTCTCTCCGGCAGATTGATGGAGCCTTGTGGAGGATTTGATGGAGGCTTGATGGAGGGGCGCGATTGAAGCGGCGGGCCCTCCACGCGGCCTCCGCAATCGACGACCGTTACCTAGAGGCGAATTCATCTCGCTGCGTTGGCGAGCTGGCCAACTAGGCGACAACTCCTAACATATCAAAATCACTACAATTTATGAATTGTTGTCGCGCCCGGAAAGTTTCTGTGAGTGCGAAATAGTATATTGTGTCCAAATTGAACCTTTCATCGACGATGCTATGGCTTCCTGTTGGCCGCTGTTATAAATTAATGTGAATTTCATGCGTGCATGAATTCTTGAGAACATTGACTTGCGAATAATATCATCGGTTTGCGCGGGATAGCTCGATAATCAAACGGTTCGCTTCCGCAATGCCTGGGTCCGTCTTGATGATGCTTGGGGAGGGTGTGATGAAGCGTGCTGAAAGAGCAAAACAGTATCTTCGGGAAGTGACGCGGCACCGCGACGGCGGTATCGAAACCATCAAGCCCGTCACATCGTCCCACGTCAGTGCGGTCGTCGAGACGGAACTGGCCCAGGAAGGCGTGGCGGAGGCCGGCGCCAAAACCGCGCCGGCGCTCGACGCGGTGGCGGATACCGCCAACCGGGCCATCGACAAGATCAAGGCCGATGCGGACGCTTCCGACTTCTCGCCGGAGGAAGTGTACCTGACCGAAGCGATCGTCATTCCCGCTGAACGGCCGGCCTTCGACATCGTCAACGGCGATTTCCGCTCGACGCATGAGCGCTGGCTGGATCTGAACGATGCGCCGCTCCATGCGCGATTGCTCGGCGCGATCCCCGCAGTCGGGCGTATCGAATTGCCCGGTCAGCGGCGCATTCCCTATGGCGGCACAGGATTCGTCGTCGGCAAGAATCTGCTCATGACCAATCGCCATGTCGCCGAGATCTTCGCCAGCGGCCTCGGTGTCCGGCAGCTGGGTTTCCGGACCGGCATGCGTGCCGCAATCGATTTCCTGCGCGAGCAGGGGCGGTCGGACCAGGAGATGCTTGAGGTCCGCTCCATCCGTATGATCCATCCATATTGGGACATGGCGCTGCTCGAGGTGGAGGGATTGGCCGCGTCGCATGTGCCGCTGAAACTCTCCCTCCAGGATGTCGGCGATCTGGATGGCCGCCGCGTCGCCGTGATCGGCTATCCGGCATTCGATCCCGAGCGGAACGATATCGATGTCCAGAACACGCTGTTCGGCGGGCGGTACGGCGTCAAACGCCTGCAGCCGGGGCGCCTGGGTCGCCGGCGGGACACGGGCAGCTTCCGCAAGATCGTCTCGGCGGCGACGCATGACTGCTCGACCCTGGGCGGCAATTCCGGCTCGGCCGTGCTGGATCTCGATACGGGCGAAGTGCTCGCGCTTCATTTCGGCGGGCGCTATCTCGATACCAACTATTGCGTCCCGGCGTTCGAACTGGCCAGGGACGGGCGGGTCATCGACGCCGGAGTCGATTTTGCCGCCAAGCCAGGCGGCGGCACCCCGTCATGGAGCAGTTATTGGGATGCGCTCGAAGGCGTGGCTGCGGCTGGCGGGCGCGATGCCGGTGGCGGGGGTGGCGGCGGTTCTCCGCCCGTGCGCCAAGATCCCGGCGGCCCGGTCGTGAACGTCGCCCCCGGAAACGGCGCGGTGAGCGTGACAATTCCGCTGACGATCACGCTCAGCCTGGGCGAACCGGCCGGTGGCGGATCGGCATCGGCTGTGGCCGTCGCCACAGAATCGGTATCGGCGGCTCCCATCGAGGAAGGGCTGGTCGAAGTCTGGCATGATGGCGACTATTCCGAACGCGACGGCTATCAGGAGGACTTCCTGCCCGGTGCGGTCGTGCCGATGCCGAAGCCGCGTGACCCCGGCGTGCTCGCGCCGCTGCTCGATGGCGGCGACACGCTGCATTATGGCCATTTTTCGATCAAGATGCATGCCCAGCGCCGCCTGGCGCTGCTCACCGCATCGAACGTGACGGCCGAGCCAAGGCTCAAGCGGCCGGAGCCGGGCTACGACTATTCACGCAAGGCGCTGGCTGACCTCGGGCCCAACGACCAGGAGAAATGGTTCCCCGATCCGCGGCTTGCGGCCGAGTATCAGCTGTCGGACAAATTCTATACCAAGGACAGGGGCGCCTTCGACAAGGGGCACATCGTCCGCCGCGACGATATCTCCTACGGCCGCAGCTATGCCGAGCTGCGCCGGGCCAATGGCGATACCTACCATATCACCAACTGCTCGCCCCAGATCGCTCAGTTCAACCAGTCGCAACGCGGCAAGGACAATTGGGGCGATCTCGAGAATCTGGTTCTCGGCGAGGCGGCCAGCGAACGCTATTGCCTGTTCGCGGGTCCGATCCTCGATCCTTCGGACGAGATTTTCACCGGCAAGGGCGATGACGGCTCGGTCCTGCGCCTGCGTATCCCCGGGGCTTTCTGGAAGGTGGTGGTGGCCAAGGTCGCCGATGGCGTCGCGGCCTATGCATTCGTGCTCGATCAGGATCTCTCCAATGTCGAGCTTGAATTCACGGTCCCGGACAATTTCCGGCGGCGAATGACGTCGATCCGCGAACTGGAGCGCCGCACCGGAATCGAGTTTCCGCAGGTCGTCCGCGACAATGACCAGTTCGAGGACGACCGAGGGGCCGATATCGCCTTCCGCGCCGGCGTCGAACGCGTCGCGGTGCTCGATGCGCCGGAGGACGCGGATCCGACCCCCAATGGCGGCGACGACGAGGAAGCTGCGGCCGAGACCGGCGCGCTGGCATATGAAGTCGCCGACACCGAGGCGCCGAACGACTATCGACTGGCTGAAGCACTGAAGGGGCTGCGCGCGCAGATCAATGTTCTGGCGCCCAAGCGCGGCAAGCTCTCCGACGGCTGGATCGGTGACGCCGCGCACCGGAGTCGAAGTTCGGATCACAATCCCTGGGTGCGCGACGGCGCCATGGGCGTGGTGACGGCGATCGACATCACCCATGATCCGGCCAATGGCTGCGATGCGGGCAAGCTCGCGGAGAAGCTGCGCGCCGGCATGGACAAGCGGATCAAGTACATCATCTGGAACAAGCGTATCGCCAATCGCGCGCCGATCGGCGGGGCCGCAGCCTGGGCGTGGCGACCGTACACCGGCAAGAATCCGCACAACAAGCATGTGCATATTTCGGTCCGTCCGGAAAAGGAGTTCTACGACCTCAAGGGCCCGTGGAGCTTGTGAGCCTCGCAGGATCGACTCCGGCAGGAATCCATTTCTCTTTCGTGGGAGAGCGGCATGGGACTCTTCGATTTCCTGGGAAGCCTGATCGGCAAGGAAGCGAAGATGCGGGCGCGGGTGCCGGTGACGAGGGCCCGTGATCTCACCGGCCAGACCGGCGTCAACGCGCAGGCCGAACAGCATTATGTTCAGCTCATCCTGGGCGAGATGTTCCTCAGGAGGAGCGGGGAATGGTTCACCAAGCGCTACCCGCTGGTCTATTCGCTGATCGCACTGCATTATGGCGACCAGCCCAAGCTCGAATTCGCCAACGTCTCCGGCAAGAACCGGTTCGAGATCAAGCAGGCCGATCTCGACCATTCGATCCTGCGCAACTATCCCCTGACGCCCCTCCTGCCCTTTCGGGGCGGGGCAGTGGAGATCGATCTCGGCCTCGTGTCGATGCAGGCCAGCAATCTGATCGAATCCTTCGCCAAGACGATCAGCGACGTCGCGGGTACGCTCAAGCTGGCGCAGGTTGCCGAGATCGCGAATATCTCTTCCGCGATCGCGGGGGGCGTGCAGTCGCTTCTCGCCGCGGGCGAGAGCAAGACGATGCTTTCCGTCCATGACATGATGCTCGGCGGAACCGGCGGCGCCGGAACGGTCAAGTCGGGCTTCATCCTGCTGTCGAGCCTCGAGGAAGGCGAATATGCCGGCAAGCAGGTCTGGATTACCGCCGACGGCGTTCGTGTGGGCCCCGATGCCGCGCATCTCGCGGCGCTTGCTTCGCAGGACTATATCCTCCTGCAGGTACGCGTCACCACCACGCGCGACGACTGGCAGTCGTTGAGTGCGATCGGCAAGCCGCTGGACGGCGCGATCGAGGCCAAGCTCAAGGGGCAGGCAGCAGAGGCCCAGGCCCTGCTCGTCCAGGCCAAGATGGCCGCCTATCGCAGCGCCGATCTCACGCGGATCGATGCCGCGCGCGTCATCGCGGCCATCGACAAATATTTCAAGGATACCGCCGCGATCGAAAGCGTGGTGGCAGCGTCGGGGCAGGAAATCGTGGGCGGGAAAGCGGCCGCCGACACTGATGATGACCTGCCGCGCAACACGCACCTGCTGCCGGCGATGCAATTGCTCGGCAGCGATCGCGTGCCGGCGCTCGACAAGATCGACCTGTTCGCAAGCTGACAGGATCGGGAAGGGTTTTCGATTTCCTTAGCGCGGCAAAGCCGGGAGGACGAGAAGAGTGGCGGGAATTCTCAAGCCGGAGGAGATCGATGAAATCATCGATTTCGCATTGGACAGGCCGATATCCCGCGATCTGCGAGTGCGCTCGATCCCGATCATGGTCCTTCAGAGGATACGCAATGGGGACGATGATTTCGAGCAGCTTACTTTCGATGTCGATGCACTGAACATCTACAAGACCTTCGTCGACGGGATCCTTCCGATCGAGCGGTGGCTCCGCAACAGCGCCAGGGCAAGCCGGCCGGAGCAGGAAGCCGTCGACTTCTATACCAGATGGGCCCAGATCGCGCTGGAGCGTGCCGAGCTTTCGCCGGTAGCGCCCTCGCCCAGGGCCGATGCCGCCGCCGCTGCGAACAGTCTCGGCAACGTCGTCCCGCAAAAGGTCCTCTGGACGAGCGACCTGCTGCCGATCTCGTTCCTCAACGGCGCCGCGCGGACCGCCGCCTCGGTCGCGCGGATCACCGTCACGCGCTACGAGGGCGACGTGCCGAAGATCTCGCCCGCTTCCGGTCAGCCGATCCGCTATTTCGGCACCGGCTGGCTGATCGGCAAAGGGTACATCATCACCAATCACCACGTCGTGAATGCGCGCAGTCCGGGCGAGGCAAACGCCAGCATGGACGAGCTGAACCGGCAGGCCATGTCGCTCGAGTTCCAGTTCGATTACGACGATGCCAACAGGCAGACAGTGACGGCCCGCTGCGCCAGGCTATGCATATCGGACCCGGCGCTGGACTTTGCGATCATCGAATTGCCGCCGCCCGAGGGAGACTTTGCCCGCCCGCCGCTGCCGCTGTCGCTCGCGCCGATCGTCATCGATCAGGAAGACAGCTATTTCCCGGTCAATATCATTCAGCACCCCGGTGGAAATCCCAAGCAGATCGCGATCCGCAACAATCTGGCGGTTCGGCTGGACGGGGCAAACCTGTCCTATTTCACGGATACCCAGGCCGGTTCCTCGGGCTCGCCGGTATGCAATGATAGCTGGGCGGTGATCGCGCTGCACAAGGCGGCGGTGCAGCAGAAGACCAATTTCACCTTTCAGGGGCAGGATACGCCCTGGATCAATATCGGCACCCCGATATCGATGATCGTCGAACGGCTGAAGGGCCTGCCGAACTCGACGCTCTGGCGCGACATTGCCGCCGACATCCAGGCTTGATCGGCGCGATGGCAATCATCCTCCCGGAAAGGCCGGCACTCCGTTTCGACGGAGAAGCGTTGAAGCGCTCCCCGGCGCCGCTGCCGATGCTGAAGGAAGCCGCCTCCGTCCTCCGCGCCGCGCGCGGGATCGGGCGGGTGGAGGTGGAAGGCGGGGTTCTGCCCTGGGTGGGTACGGCGTTCCTGGTCGCCCCGCGCCTCGCGCTGACGGCGCCGCACGTCGCCAGCGCGCTGGCCGAGCGCGTTGCCCCGGCAAGCGAGGGGGCGTGCTGGATCAATTTCGCCAACAGTCCCGGCACCGAGGCGTCCGACCGGATCAGGATCGAAGCGGTCGAACTGGTGCACCCCTATTGGTGCTTCAGCTTCCTGAAGCTCGCGGAGGATGCACCGGCCGGTGCGATACTGGAACTGGCGCCGCCGCAGGACCCGAAGGTGCTTGCGGGACGCGCGATCGCAGTGATCGGCTATTCGAGTTTCGACCAGCGCAACGACACGAAGGTCCAGGAAGCGATCTTCGGCGATGTCTATGACGAGAAGAGGATATCGCCGGGGCTGATCCTCGGCCTGGATCGTCGCGGGACGGAAGATCCGCCGATGCTGAAGCACGACGCTTCGACGCTGGGCGGGGCCAGCGGGGCGCCGCTGATCGACGTCGCGACCGGACAGGTGCTCGGCATCCATTATGGCGGGCAGTATCTGCTCGGAAACTATGCCGCCCGCGCCTGGGAAGCGCGTCGTGACCCGCAATGGGCCGGCATCTGGTCGGGCGAGATGAAGCCGGCCGCGCCGGTCGCGGCCAGGAAGCCCAAGCAGCGCCGGCGCGAGATTTTCGAATTGGAGGATCTCAACGCGATCAACGACTGGCTCGGGGAAGCGCGCATCGCCGACGAAGCGAGCCTGGCGACGCTGTTCGTCGGCCTGTCGCCGGAATTTGTCGGCCGATTGCCGGGAGCCGGCAACATCGCCGACCGGCTGTTCCTGGCGCTCGGCTATCTCAACGACTCCGGTCTGAAGTTCGGCGAGAAGCCGCCGTTGCTATATGTTCTGATGAATGCCCGCCGCCATCGCCGGTTCGAGCCGGAGGCACTGGCCGAGATGGACCGCTATCTCGAAAAGCTGAAGGCGCTGCCATGAGCTATTCCTTTGATGTCTATATGTGCTTCGGCCGCGGCCTGGCTTCGGGTACGGATGGCCAGTCATGCGATTTGACTCGTTGGTCAGAAAAGCTGATCGCCACGCTCTACGAATGCCTCAATCCACCTGATTTCCCCGGGAACGTGCTGGGCAAGATCAGCTTCCATCCCCATTCGGGCGCCAGCCCCATGCTGACGGACAGCGACCGCAAGGCAGTGCGGGAGTCGGCGCTGCTGGTGGTGCTGATGTCGCCGAACCTCGTGGCGGACGATGCGCGCCGCGAAGAGATCAGGCTGTTCCTGGAGCAGGCCGCAAGGGACGGCCGCACCATCACCCACACCGTGCTGGCGACGATCCTGCCCGCGCAGTTCGATGCGGCCACGTTCCCCGAGCTGGACTCGCTCCTCGACAATGGTCGCCGTCCGGCGAACAGCGAAGGTTTTTTCGACGTGGAGAACGGTCTGCCGGTAGAAGCCGGGCTGGCCGAAATGCCGGTCGGCTTCGCGCGGCTTCTGCCTCCGATGCAGAGCCTGGCGGGCGAGATCCGCACAAAGCTGGAAAGCCTCAAGGGCCAGGCAAGGGCCCGCCGCCCGGCGTCCCCGGCGTTCGCCGGGCCTGCCGAGGTGTTGATGACCGTGCCACAGTTCGCCGCGGCGCCGTCCCGGGAGCCGGAGGCCGGGGCGGAATCTGCATCGGCCGCGGACTGTCCGGACGAAGGCCTGCAGCCGGTCTATCTTCAATCGGCCTCTGATCCGGATCGATGGAACCTCACGCGCGATGGCCTGAGGAAGATCGTGTTCATCAACCCGGCCGTCATGAGCGATACCACGCCGAAGCTGGCGCTGTTACGCCAGCGCGATGAGGAGCGGCGCGTCTTTCTGACCACGTGCGACGGGCTCGTCCTCGTCCGCGCCAGGGAGAATGATCGAACCGATCTCCATGTCGCCGTTGCGCTCAGCGATTTCCGGCTGTTGCGCAAGGAGGGCTTTGACGAACTGCCTTGGGTATTGGTGGACTGGGTCGAGGACGACGGACCGGTGCTCCAGACCCAGGCGATCGACCTTCCGCGTGTGTGTGTGCCACGCGATCGCAATTGGCCGAGCAGCGTCAAGCAAGCATTGAGGTTCGCATGAACGCCCCGGCCTCGCTGCACGCGTTCATCGACAAGCCGGAGCGGCCCTATCCGGGCTTGCGGCCGTTCCGCTCGGACGAATGGAGCATCTTTTGCGGACGCGAGCAGGCGGCGCGCGAAGTGCTCTATTTGCTCGGCGACCATAATGTCGTGCTCGTCCATGGCGGATCGGGCTGCGGCAAATCGTCGCTGATTGCCGCCGGCGTGCTGCCGATGCTGCGCCGGGAGATGCAACTGGCGGACCGCCGGATGGCCGAGAAGACGATCCGGCCCAGCCAGGGCCCGCTCGATGCCCTGGCCGCAGCGCTGGCCGAGCAGCTGGGCTTTCCGCCCCGGCGCGAGGAGGCGCGGGCCAGGAACAGGGGGAAGCGCAAGGCCAAATCTGGCGTGGAGCAGAAGGCGGAGCCCAGTGCCAGCGTGGCGACGGCGGCGGCGGCCTGGACGACGGCATTGCTGTTCGACGACGACATGGCCGGGCTGGTGGAACAGGCGATCGTCGCCAGCGATTTGCAGCTCTTCTGCCTGGTCGTCGATCAGTTCGAGGAGATATTCGCCTGGGCGCGCGAGCGGCGTCCGTCCGACGTCGAGGTGCTAACGCGCTTCCTGGCCAACATCGCTTGCGCCAAGCGCAGCGACCGCTTCTTCGTCATGGTCACGATGCGCTCGGACTTTTTCAGCCAATGCGCCCTGTTTCCGGCATTGGGCGAAGTCATCAACCGCTGTCAGTATTTCGTCCCCAGCCTGGATCCCGACGATATCGAGCGGGCGATCCGCGAGCCGGCGCGCATGTTCGGGGGGACGGTGGGGGATAGGCTCGTGACGCGCCTGCTCACCGAGGCATCGACCATGATCGATGCCCTGCCGATATTGCAGCACGCACTGATGCGCATGGCCGAGCCGAAGCGCATTGCCGCGCAGGGCGCGCCGTGGCGCATCGGCCTGAGCGAC
This sequence comes from Sphingomonas sp. 1F27F7B, assembly GCF_005503355.1. Classification (GTDB taxonomy): domain Bacteria; phylum Pseudomonadota; class Alphaproteobacteria; order Sphingomonadales; family Sphingomonadaceae; genus Sphingomonas. The sequence goes on along the minus strand of NZ_SCMK01000003.1, from coordinate 15,748 downwards.
TATAACGACGTCAAGACCGAAAGGGCGCCGGAAAATGCCCAGGGCAGCGGAACCGGCGGCACGAGCCTTCCCGATCAGAACGCGCTCTCGGTTCATGCCGAAGAGCTTCGCCGCGAATGCATCGAGAAGCTGGGGCCGGAGGCGGGGCCGACGATCGCCGCCATTTTTCGCGCGCTGCTGGATGTGGACAGCGCCGGGCGCGTCGTTCGCCGGCCCACGACGCTGGCGACGCTGGAAGCACTGGCCGGGCCGAATGCCGCGCTGGTCGAGCCCATCGTCAGGCTCTATGCAGAGGAAAGCGACAATCTCCTCGTCCCGAGCATCGATCCGCTGACGAACGCGATCAGGCTGGTCGATATCAGCCACGAAGCTCTGCTGCGCAACTGGTGGCGCATGACCAAGGGGGCGGGCGGCATCGGCCCAGGCTGGATCCAGTGCGAGAGCGACGACGCGTTGACCTGGCGGATGCTTGCCCGCACCGCGGCGCAGGACGAGGTTCGCATCGACCAGGCGATGCTCCAGCAGATCAGGACTGCCTATGAGCATTTCTTCACGATACCCGAAACCGCGCGTCGCTATCTTCTGAAAGCCACCGGTCAGGCCAGGGTAGAAGACGAGCCCGAATGGCTGGCCGTCGTCGCGCTGATCCGGCGAAGCAGACGGGCATTGCTGCGGAGCCGATTGCTCTACGGCGCCCTGATTGCGGCAGTCGGCCTTGTCGTCCCGCTCTTGGGGGGCGAGAGAATGAGCTCGATGGCCAAGGAAATTGCCTCAATGACCAAAGAAATTTCCTTAATGGAAGAAGAAGATAGAAATAGAGATAAACTGGATAAAAGTAAAATTGCAAAAGATAATCGTTTGGAAGAGCGGGTCAGGGCATTGATCGGTAATCTTCAGGAAGAGGATGGCGGAAGCTACAAGCCGCTCACTGACGCACAGGTCGCAGCGATCCAGCAAGTGAGTGAATCGACGAGCCAGATCGTTGCCCGGGGCAATGCGATCTATATGTGGATAGGTGACAAGGACGTCACCAACCTTGCCGATATGAGGACCGGGGCGACCGTGCTTCCGGACGCGATCCGGCCCGATACGCAATATCGCGTCAAGGAGAATGTCGCGCTCCGATCGGCAATGCCGACACCGCCCAACCAGTCCGGGCAGTGGATCGGCGCGGTGAGGAAGGGCGGCACGGTTCGGACCCTCGGCGCGAATGCCGGATGGCAACCACGGCTTTGGCAACAAAGTCAGCAATATTGGTTGCCGGTGCGCCCGGAGGAGCGGCCGACCATCTACTTCCAATATGCCGAGGGGGATCCGAACCGGCTGCTCGAGGCGCTGCGATCGCGCTACACGGTGCCGTCCGCGCAACGCCTCGGGATCGCTCGAGATCTGCACGAGGTGCGCTTCTGTTTCAAACAGGATGAAGCGACGGCGCAGGAAGTAAAGCAGCAAATAGAGCGGCAATCTGGCAGTCCTCTGGAAATTCATCGGATCGGCGTCAATGGATCCTGCGAGCGGGTGGCGAAGCCCGGCATAGTGGAAGTGTGGATCGGCAAGGTTGGGTGACGGCACGAAGGATGACTATCGGCATGGCGGTGGCGCGAAGCATCGTCGATTTCATTAGGGGAGAGGGCATTGTCCATCTCCCCCGATCCGCATTCGTCACGAAAATTCCGTCCGAGCCCTCGCGCCTTGACGGGCGTCGCCTCGAATCCGCTGCAAGAATTCAAGAGCGAGAGGAGACTGGCGCAGCCGCTTGCCGCCCCGCGGCGCAACGCCGGGATAAATTTTGCCCCGCGTCTAAACTATCCTGGAATCCCTCCGACAACCGTTCGTGAGGACAGCCGGCAAGGCCGTCGTCTCGAGTTGGTTGGGGGGAATGGATGGTTGCGATCTTTACCGGCGCCGGCACGGGGTTCGAGCGCGGCTCGGGAAATGTGCTGGGCTCGTCGGGGCTTTTGGGCTCGGCGGGTTTCGGGCGGAGCGGCGAGCAGGTCTCGCTCAATGCGGCGAACGGCAATCTGCTGGTCAGCCGCCGGGACGAGTATCTCGTCGGTCAGGGCGAGGATGTTGCCATCGGCCGCACCTATAACAGCCTCGGCAACTTCACCGACGACAATGGCGACAATTGGCGGCAGAGCACCGACCGGCGCGTTTTCGGCCTGACGGGTGTCGTCAACAATGCGGGCAGCACGGTCAGGCGGCGCTCGGGCGACGGCTCCGAGATCACCTATGGCTGGAACGGCTCGGCCTATGTCGCGACCGACGGGGCGGGTGCCTATGACAAGCTCACCTTTGGTGGCTCGACCTGGACCTGGACCGATGGCGACAGCCGGGGGCGTATCAGGATCGTGGAGACCTATGCCGCCTATGGCGCCGAATGGCGGATCACGGACCAATCGACATTGGCGGGGAGGACCAGATTCACCTATTCAGGCGCCAATCTCGCTCGGATCGAGAATGCCAATGGCGAATATATCGACTATCTCTGGTCCGGAAACAACCTGGTCGAGATCGTAACCGGCTATAAATGCCCGCCGGAGCAGCTGGAAAATGCGAAGCAATTATATCGCCTCTATGATGCGGCATTCGACGTCGCGCCCGACAAGGGCGGTTTTTATTATTATCTGACCTACCTGAACTTCGGCAGTACGCCTTTGCAGGTTGCGCAATCTTTCTACGGCGCCAATGCCCATGGCATCCACCAGATGTCCAATGCGGAATATGTCGATTTCATGTATCAGTCGGTGCTGCGGCGCTCTGCCGATCCTGATGGGCGTGCGCTCTATCTCGACGGTCTGAATTCCGGCTCCGTCGGGCGCGCGCAACTGCTGCTCTGGTTCGCGGACAGTCCGGAGCATCAGGCCTATCTGGCAACGCGGCCGGATCGGCAATTCTCCGGCATGCTGGAGATGACGCGCACGCGCTACGGCTATGACGGGCTCAATCGCCTTGCGACGGTGACGATCGACCGGACCCCGGCCAATTATCACATCGGCGACAATGACGTCTACACGACCAGCTATACCTATGTCGGCAGCTCGAAGCTGATCGATACGATCAGCGAGACCGACGGCTCCCATCTGAAGATCGACTATGACGGCGCCGGCCGGGTCATCGGCATGCGCCAGGCCGTGGAGAGCGGCGTCACGCGCGACACCGCTATCGCCTATGGTGCGGGCTATACCAGCATCACCGATCCCACCGGGCAGGTGACGACGCTGCACTATGATGGCGCGGGCCAGCTCGTCCGGATCACTGCGCCGGCGGCCTATGCCGGGGCGGCGGCGCAAGTGACGCAGTTCGCCTATGATGCGAGCGGCAACCTCACCAGCGTTGCCGATCCGTTCGGCAATCTCAGCAGCTACACCTACGACGCCAACGGCAATGCCCTGACCACGACCGACCGGCTCGGCAACACGGTCACGCGAACCTACAATAGCCGCAACCAAATCGTGACGGAAACGCGCACCGGATCGAACAAGGATTCGGCGCCCGCCAGCCATACCGCCCGGAATATCTATGGGCCGGCGGGGCGGCTGTTCTATAGCATCGGTGCCGAAGGGCGCGTCACCGCCTATACTTTCGATTCAAAGGAACAGCTGACCGAAGCCATCACCTATACCGGCAAGGCCTATGACCTGAGCGGGCTGGCGCCCTCGGCCATGCCGGCTGGCGCGCAGATCGGCAACTGGATCGCGAGCCTCGACGATCCCACTGCGGTCGAACAGGTCCGATATAGCTATGACGCGCGCGGCAACCTGCTGCGTGAAACACATTTCAGCGGCATCGCCGCGAACCCCGAGGGCTATACCGAGACCAGCTTCGTCTACGACCAGGCCGGACGACTGCTCCGTCGCCAGACCACCGGCAGGAATGCCGAGACTTTCGTCTATGATGGCCTCGGCCGCGTGGTGGCGAGCATCGACGTCAATGGCGGCAGGACCGAGATCGCGTTCAACGATGCCGGCATGCAGACGATCATCGTCCAGGCCAATGGCTATACCAAGGTTGCCAGCTACAACCGGGCGGGCGAGCTGGTCGCTTCTCATGACGGCGGCGACTATGTGGCGGTCGCCACCGAAGCCTATCGCTACGACGCCGCGGGCCGCTTGCGGGTGAAGGCCGATCCCACTGCGACCAGCTATTATGTCTACGACAAGGCCGGGCGGAAGATCGCCGATGTCAATGGTTTCGGCTGGGTCACCGAATATCGCTACGATGCCGCCGACCGGCTGGCGGCAACGGTGCGCTACGGCAACGCGGCGAACGGCGCGGCGCTGGCGCTCTTGGCGGATCCGAACTCCAATCCGGAAATGGCGGCGGTCCGCCCGGCCGCCTCGGCGAGCGACATCTGGAGCTGGAAGACCTATGACGCCGAAGGACGGGTGACCCAGGACATTGCCGGCGACGGTTCGGTCGTCACCTATGACTATGACGCGTCGGGCCGGCTGATCCAGACCGCGCAGCGGGCGAACAAGCTGGGCGCGCTGGCGCTGCTCAAGCAAGACGGGCGCAGCCTGGCGGCGAACCTGCTCTTGAACAGCGAAGGCAAGGGCACCGATCAATGGTGGGTAGGCTATGATCCGGCCCGCATGTGGAACGGGCAGTTCGTCGCCGGTACGGTAGACGGCAAGCCTTCGTTCCAGACCTATTTCAACGGCAACGGCGACGATCTCATGTCGATGGGTCAGGGGCCGTTCCTGGGGGTGAAGCCGGGCCAGCGTCTGGCGGTACAGGGATCGTTGCTGGCATCCGGCCCGGTGGCCGAGGCGTCGCTTGTCCTCTGGTTCAACGACGCCGACGGAAACATGGTCGGCAATCCCTGGATCGGCGCGGTGAACGGCCCGCAAAATGGCGCGACGCCGAAATCGGCGTTCGTCACCGTGCCTGCCGGCGCGGTGGTCACCCGATATGAAATCTACATGCGAGCCTCTGGGTCGGGTGCCGGCTCGTTCGGCATCGTCGCGCCGATGATCAGCGTGGCGGGTATCGGCCAGGCGGCGATGCCGAGCTTCACGCCGACGCCGCCGCCCGATTCCGAGCAGGATATCGTCAGCCGCCTCTTCTACGACAAGGCCGGCAACCGGATCGGCGCGCTCGACGGCGAAGGCTATCTGACGCGGACGGTCTATGACGCGGCCGGACGCAAGGTGCAGGACATCGCCTATGCCAATGCGGCCAGTGCGGCGCTGCGCGCCACGGGCAGCTTCCAGGCGCTGCTCGACAGCGCCGGCGCCAGTGCCACGGACCGGTCGACGCGCTATGTCCATGACGGACAGGGGCTGTTGCGCTTCACCATCGATCCGCTGGGCCATGTCACCGAGCTCGGCTATGGCGCAGGTGCCGATATGATCGGCCTGGTACGCCAGACCACCCAATATGCCGGTACGCTCGGCGCACTGTCGAGCTATGGCTATGCCAGCGTGAAGAACGCGGTGGCGGCGCTCGCGAGCAGCTCGGCCGACCGGGTCAGCTATTCCGTCCATGATGCTGCCGGCCGGCTCGCCTATGCGATCGACGCGGCAGGCGCAGTGGTGCGCTTCGACTATGACATGATGGGTCAGGTCATCAAGCGGACCGAATTCGCCACGCTCAATACAGTGGGCGGCCCTCCCGGCAAGGCGGCGATGGACAATTGGGCGGCGGCGAACGGGAATGGGGCGGATCGGGTCGCCCGCACCTATTATTCCGCGCGCGGCGAACGCAAGCTGGCCATCGATGCCGGGGGGTTCATCACCGGATACGGCATCGATGAGGCAGGCCGCGTCTTCTGGGTTTCGCGCCCCGACAACCCGGTCTCGGTGACCGACGCCTGGACGATCCGCGATGTCGATACCGCCTATCGCGCCGCGTCGGGCTACGCGGTCACGAGCAGCACCTATGACGCGGTGGGAAACCTCGTCTACGCCTTCGATGCCGAACGCGGTTTTCACCATTATCGATACAACGCCACCGGCACTCTTGCCGAGGATATCTGGATGGCAGGAACGGCGGACGAGTCCCGTACCGCCTATGGCTATGACGGCGCCGGCCGGCTGGTGGAGCGCTACGACGCCTATGGCACGGCCGAACAGGCGCGCACCCGCTTCGAGTATAATGGTCTCGGCGATCTGGTGCGGACGATCGACCCGAACGGCCACGCCACCAGCTATGCCTATGACAATGCGGGCCGAAAGATAAGCGAGACCGGCGCGCTCGGTCAGACCAGCCATTTCGTCTACGATGTGTTCGGCGACCTGATTGCCGTCGGCGACGCCAATCTCCGTTATACCTACAGCGCCTATGACCAGCTGGGCCGGGCGATCTCGGTGCGGGATGCCGGGAATGGCGTCACCGCAACCAGCTATACGGCCTTTGGCGAGGTCGACCGGATCGCCCGCGCGGGCGCGATTGCCCAATTCAGCTACGACAAGCTGGGCCGCTTGCTGACGACGACCGATGCCGAGGGCGGGGTCGAGACGAGCGGTTATGACGCGTTCGGCAACCGGATCCGGTTCGAGAACAAGCTGGGTGGGGTCACCGAATATAGCTATGATCGCCGCGGGTTGCTGGCGGAGGAAAGGGTCCAGGCGATCCGCGACGGGAGCGGCAACATCGTCACGGCGGCCTTCTCGCGCAACCGCTATGAATATGACGCGCGCGGCAATGTGGTGCACCGGATCGAGGCGTACGGCCTGGCCGAGCAGCGCGACAGCTGGTTCGCCTATGACAAGGCGAACCGGCTGACGTCGAAATGGGGCGAGGCGGTGTCGGTGGGGCTGTGGCAGGCCATGGCGACGCCGCGGGAATATTATCGCTACGACACGCGCGGCAACCTGGTCGAGACGATCGACGCGAACGGCGCGCGGACGCTCAGCTATTATGACGACCTGAACCGCAGGATCGCGACGGTGGCGCCGGCGGGGACGTCGGGCACGCAGGGCGTGCTGTCGACCTTCGCCTATGATGTGGCGGGCAACCTGACCGCGAGCCGCACCTGGGCGGCGCTGGTGGCGCTGCCGGGCACGGCGGGCGGGACGCCGCCGGGCAATCCCGGCGGCGCGTATCGCGAGACGGTCCACAGCTATGACGCGCTCGACCGGCTGAAGACGACGAGCGTCGCGGCCCAGGGCGTCGGCTATTGGAACGGCAGCGCCTATGCCTATGCGACCGACGTCACGCTGACCACGAGCTACGACTATGACGTGGTCGGGAATGTGGTGCGCACGACCAGGCCGGACGGCGCGGTGGTCCACAGCTATTACGACGCGCTGGATCGCAAGACCGCGCAGGTCGATGCCGGTTCCTGGCTGACGACGTGGAGCTATGATGCGGAGGGCAACGTGCTTTCCGAGCGGCGCTATGCGGGGCAGGCGACTGGCGTCTCGATCGCGGGCTATGGCGCGCCGGGCACGCAAGGCGACGACCGCGTCACCAATTTCGCGTACGACAAGATGGGCCGGCGCATCCGCGAATCGCGCTGGCTGGTCGAAACCTGGTCGCTGAACGCGGCCAATGGCCAGCTGGTCAGCGGCGGCGGCAAATGGGCGGACATCCAGTACAGCTACAACGCGCTGGGCGAGGTCCGGACCAAGACCGAGGCGACGGGCGACGTCACCACCTATAGCTATGACAATGCCGGGCGGCTGATCCAGGAGGCGCGTCCGGGCTTCAATGGCGTGACGCCGACGGTGCGCTACCAGTATAACGGGCTGGGCCAGCTGACGGTGACGCGGCAAGGCGATTTTTACGTCTCGGGCAACGACCGGATCAGCACCAATCTCTATGACGGGGCGGGCCGGCTGAGCGGGGTCAGCGACGCGCTGGGGCAGGTGCGCAGCTATTATTACGATGCGGCCGGCCGCAAGGTCGGGGAATATTACACGCGCGAGCTGGGCAATGGCGGATCGCCCGGCGCGGGCACGCTGGTGACCGAGGGGATCTCGTACCAGTACGACCTTGCCGGCAATGTCGTGCGCCAGGCGATCAACACGATCGCGGGCGGCAGCTGGAGCGAAGTGAGTTCCACGCAGAGCGCGTATGATGCGTTCGGCGCGATCACCGCGCGCGGCACCAATGGCGGGTGGCAGGAGCAGTTCCGCTACGACACTGCCGGGCACCTGGTCGCGTCCAATGCCGGCGACGGGGTGTGGCGGATCCATGTCTATGACAAGGCGGGCCGGCAGACGCTCGCCATCGAGAGCAACGGCAGCACCGATCTGTCGGGCATGTCGCAGGCGGATGCGATCGGCCGGATTGCCGGCGGCACGGTGACGGCGAGCGCGACCGTCTATGACGCGCGCGGCCAGGCGGTGCAGGCGGTGCAGATCCAGCGCCAGACCGCGGTGGGCGGTGCGGTGCAGAACATCGCGACGGCGCGGGGCTATACCGCGTTCGGCGAGCTGGCCTGGGAAGACGATGCCTATGGCCGGCGCACCGACTACAGCTACAACAATATGGGCCGGGTGACGCAGAGCCAGCGGCCGAGCGTCTCCGTCACTGCCGAGAACGGCACGGTATCGAGCACCCGCCCGACCGAGCGGATGTTCTACGACATCTCGGGCCGGCTGATCGGGACGCAGGACGCGAACAGCGTGCAGACGGGCTCGGGGGTGAAGACGACGCGCCAGTTGCTCGCCGGCACCGGCTATGGCGATAGCCCGGCGCTGGTGGTGCGCGAATGGCATCCGGACGGCGGCGTCGTCGCCAACAGCCATGACGTGTTCGGCGACCAGGTCGACAGCTGGGACGAGCTCAACCGCCATACGAGCATGGCCTATGACAAGCTCGGCCGCCTCACGCAGGTGACGCGGCCGGCGACGGCGGCGGGCACGCTGGTGCAATCCTATGCCTATGACGTGCTGGGCCAGCGCATCGGCGCGTGGAACAACGCCGTCGGCTATGCCGGCCGCGAGCGCACCCAATATGACGCGCTCGGCCGGATCACGCTGCAGATGGCGTTCGGCGGCGACACCACCACGACCAGCTATGGCTGGGACGGCGCCATGGCCACGTCGGGGCTGGGGACGTTCGGCGGCTGGGTGGCGACGACCAGCTATGCCAATGGCATGACCTCGGTTTCGCGCACCGACTTCCAGGGGCGGCTGACGTCCAAGACCGACCTGGGCGGCCATGTCACCAGCGCCGGCTACGACCTGGCCGGCCGGATGACCAGCCGCACCACCACCGGCGCGCATGGCACCGAGGCTTCGAGCTACGCCTGGCTGAACAACGGTCAGATCGGGTCGATCAGCACCAGCGCGGGCGGCATCGCCACCACCCAGAGCTCCAGCTACGATCTCGTCGGCAACAAGCTTACCGAATATGGCACCCGCGCCGGCATGGTGATCCAGAACGCCACCGCCAGCTATGATGCGCTGGGGCGGATGACGAGCTGGAGCGAGGCGGGGAACGGGACGACGCCTGCCGCATCGGTGAGCTGGCGCTACGATGCGAACGGGAACATCCGTTCGCAGAGCAATGTCCATAGCCTGCTGGGCGGCAATGGCGCAGTCTCGACGGTGGACGGGCAGCAGTCGCCGACCTTCTGGTATCGCTACGACACGATGAACCGGGTGGTGACCGATCGCGGGATGCTGTCGGGCGGGCAGATCGTGCGGGGCACCGTGGGCGTCGATCTGAGCTATGACGCGGCGGGGCAGCGGCGTTCGGCGCTGAGCGACAAATGGCTGCAGGGTCAGGCGCAGATCTGGGTGTGGTACCCGGATTTCGACCCCGCCTTGGGGCACGAGCTTCAAGTGGAGCAGCCGGGCTATAATGGCGACTACCAGCTCCAGGAGCGGAGCTATTACGGCCAGAGCCGCGAGACCTATAGCTATGACGGGCTGGGCAACCTGGTCTCGGCGGCAGTGACGGTCACCGGCTATGCGGACAATGGCGGCGGGTCGCTGGGCGGGACGGGCGCGATCGACCGGGAGATGGGCGGGGGCGTCTATCTCTACGACCTGCTCGGGCGGCAGACGCGGCAGACCGACACGGTGGAGGGCGGCACCGTCCTCTACGACCATAGCCAGGTCTGGGATGCCAAGGGGCGGGTGTGGCAGGACAATGTCTACCAGAAGCAGGGCGCCGACCTGGTCACCACCAGCACCACCAACTATTATTCGGACGATGCCGGCAGCGGCTATGCGCTGGGGGCGCTGACGTCGTCGGTGAGCAGCGGCTATCGCTACGTCAACGGCTACATCTACCAGGCTTCGCCGGGCGCGACGACGACGATCGGCTATGCGTGGTTCGACGGGGCGGTGCAGGCGCAGGTGTCCCATGCGGTGGCGGGGAGCGCGGCGCAGAACAGCTGGTACACCAATGGCGCGAGCGGCAGCTTCCAGTCGGCGAGCGTGCAGGACGGGCGGCCGCGCACGATCACGGCGACCTATGACGCGCTGGGCCAGGCGATCCGGCGCGACGAGGAGGACGGCAATGCGTGGAACCCCGCCACGTTCGGCGGCGGGGATCCGCACGAGGTCTGGTACCGGTTCAACGGCCGGCAGCTGGGTTATACGGGCAATGACGGGACCTGGGACAACAGCTATGCCGGCAGCCTGAGCGACCGGACGCGCACGGTGTGGGGCGGCTCGGGGGCGTTCCGCTACGGGATGACGCTGGGCACCGGCCATGCCGACTTCAACGAGCGGCTGACGCCGATCAACAGCTATGGCCAGGGCAGCGCCAGCGGAAGCTACACGGCGCGGGGCGGCGAGACGCTGTCGAGCATCGCCTCGGCGCTGTGGGGGGATGCGGGGCTGTGGTACCGGCTGGCGGCGGCGAACGGGCTGGGGGCCGACGTGCCGCTGTCCGCTGGGCAGACGCTCTCGGTGCCTGCCGGGGTGATGCGCAACACCAACAACGCATCGACCTTCAAGGCCTATGACCCCCTGCAGGCCTATGGCGACACCTCGCCGACCACCCCGCAGCCCCAGGCCGCCAGGAAGAACAAGTGCGGGGCCTTTGGGGCGATCCTGATGGTTGCCATCGCGGTGGCGGTGACGGCGCTGACCCGGGTGCCGTTGGCGAAGCTGTTCGCCGGATTGGGGGTGGGCAGCGCGGCGCCGGCGGGGGCTGCGCTGCTGTCGGGCACGACGATCGGGGCGGCCAGTGCTGCCGGTATCGCGGGCGGTGTGGCAGCAGGCGCGGTGGCGAGCGCGGCCAGCCAGGCGTTCGGGGTTGCGGCGGGGATCCAGGACAAGTTCAGCTGGAAGGGCGTGGCGCTGGCGGGGATCAGCGCGGGCGTGTCTGGCGGGCTGGCGGGCGGCTTCGGCGCGGTCGCCGGCAGCCCTTTCCTGGGCGACGCCGTGCGCGGGGCGCTGGGCAGCGCGATCGGCCAGGGCATCGGGGTGGCGACGGGGCTGCAATCGAAGTTCGACTTTGCCGGGGTGGCGGCGGCGGGGCTGGGGATGGGCGCCTCGGGCGCGGTCGGGCTGGGCGGCTTTGGCGGCCAGGTGGTGCGCAACACCGCCGGCGGCCTTGCCAATGCGGCGGCCCGCGGCCTGCTCGACGGCACCAGCTTCGGCGACAATATCCTCGCCGCACTGCCTGATATCATCGGGCAGACCATTGGGGGGATGGTGGCCGACCGGATGGCGCAGGGCGGGTCACGGCGTAGGATGGCGCTGGGTGCCTATGCCGCCGCCGGATATGGGGCCGACAGCAACGCTCAATTGTCCGAACCTGTCGTCAGCGGTGGCATAAGCCGGACGATCCTGAACGGTAGCGCGCTGAGCAGGGCGATTTCGGCGGCTTCGGGCGGTAGCATCGGGGGCATTGCCGAAAGTCTATACAGCGACGCCACGAGTTGGACACGTATCGTCATCCCCGAGTCCGGCACATACAGCTATTCGGTTCGAGGCTATGCGGCCGTCTCCGATGGACGGTTTGGTACAAGCAATGCCGAGCATTTCAGCGTGGTTTCGGTCTCGGGTCCTCCGGGCGCCGCCTTCGATTTCAGGGATGTGGTTCAAGGCAGTGCCCACTATCGCCAATGGCGCAATGAACAAGGAGAGTTCATTGGCCAGCATGTTCCCATGGAAGGGACCAGCGCGTGGACATATGGGACTCCGGACCATCCCGATATCGTCGTCCCGCCGATGTACGTGCCGACGCTGACGGTATCGATCCAGGCCATAGAACCCGGGGCCCAGGGTCTTGGCTGGCGGGGCCTCATTTACTCCGACAATCCTGCCGCCCAGCACATCGCCCGGTCATGGCTGGAACTGGACCTGGCGAACCCTGGCTCGGTGGACGCGGCCATGTACCGCCAGGATCGTGAGATCGTAGCGACGCAGGGGCGCGTGGAGGCCGCACTTGGCGAGTTCGACTTCCAGATGGGAATTCTCGCTGCGCCGATGCTGATGCTGGCGGGTGGCCCGCTCGAGGGCGGCGCTGCCGTTGGCGGCGCCGGCCTAGCAGCACGCTCGGCCAGCCGCAGGTACCTTCTTAGTCGCGCTGTCGCCGCAGAAAGTGGAGGGGTCAATGTTTGGAAACTGGGCGCTGGACCTCGCGGCGAGGCGATAGAGCAAGCGCTAGGGCATAATCTTCCGGGCAATTTCCCGGTCATCGATCGGTTTGAAAACGGCATTGCAACTAGCATCAAGAGCATCGATCTCGACGGGGCTTCGTACCTTACGGGCAATGGTCTCCGAAATACGCTGACCCGCTACGTTGACAAGGTGGCAGACTTCAACGGTAGAGTTTGGGCAGGTAGAACGATCCGCTCAAGTGAGATTTCTGGACGCGCTCTTGACGTTGTGGTCCCGCATGGCGGAACAGCAGCGCAGCAGGCCACCCTCAATCAAATTATCAAATATGGTCCGACGAAGGGGGTCACCGTCAATGTCATTCACTATCCGTGATGAGGTTCTCAGCATGAGCAAATCGGCAACCATTTATCGTCGCAAAGGGGTGCTGTTCATAGCCGCGTCACACAAGACGGAAGCAGGCTTTTGGATCGCCGATCAGGAAACCTCGGTTGTGGAAGGGGGCGACGAGAGCGGCATCCAAAAAGCGGTCGCCGCAGCGCTAGTCAGTTCTCGGAGTGGCGTTCCAACACCCGCACCAGATGCCAACCTCATTGGCTCGTTGCTGTCAAAAGCCGGCGTTTCCTCTTGGAGTACATTCTCAAAAATTGCGAGATGCGTAGATGTACACCTTAAGGATGGCAGGATTCAGGTTACGCCTTACCGCAACATGGGCGGAAGTGAAGGCTTTGACCCTATGACAGATAACGTGCTGGAACTTCCCGAGGGTTCGCCCGACTTGGGCAAAGCTGTGCTCGCCGCTTTTGAAGTTGCAGAATGATGGTTGCCGGTGCCTGGGTTTTCGCAGGATAAGAAACAGCGAAAACAAGAGAAAGGCAGTAGCATCCTAGTGGACAATGGCGGCGGGTCGCTGGGCGGGATGGGCGTAATCGACCGGGAGGTGGGCGGCGGCGTCTATCTCTACGACCTGCTCGGGCGGCAGACGCGGCAGACCGACACGGTGGAGGGCGGGGCCGTCCTCTACGACCATAGCCAGGTCTGGGATGCCAAGAGGCAGCGTTGCAGCAGGCGCGGTGGCGAGCGCGGCCAGCCAGGCGTTCGGGGTTGCGGCGGGGATCCAGGACAAGTTCAGCTGGAAGGGGGTGGCGCTGGCGGGGATCAGCGCGGGCGTGTCTGGCGGGCTGGCGGGCGGCTTCGGCGCGGTCGCCGGCAGCCCTTTCCTGGGCGACGCCGTGCGCGGGGCGCTGGGCAGCGCGATCGGCCAGGGCATCGGGGTGGCGACGGGGCTGCAATCGAAGTTCGACTTTGCCGGGGTGGCGGCGGCGGGGCTGGGGATGGGCGCCTCGGGCGCGGTCGGGCTGGGCGGCTTTGGCGGCCAGGTGGTGCGCAACACCGCCGGCGGCCTTGCCAATGCGGCGGCCCGCGGCCTGCTCGAGGGCACCAGCTTCGGCGACAATATCCTCGCCGCACTGCCTGATATCATCGGGCAGACCATTGGGGGGATGGTGGCCGACCGGATGGCGCAGGGCGGGTCACGGCGTAGGATGGCGCTGGGTGCCTATGCCGCCGCCGGATATGGGGCCGACAGCGACACTCAGGACGTTCCCGACCCGAATGTGCGTTCCGATGTCCCAACTAATCTCAGGTTCGCGCCGAACGATGATGGGAAGAAACATAACGCAACGGTCACATATGATGGTGAGGCCATCACCGTGACCGCCAAGAGGCAGCGTGGTTTTCTTGACTGGGTTGACAGTTGGGCGGACACGAACTTGGGAGGACACAATCCTCATGATCGCTCCAAGCAAAAAGCCGAACGCATCGTTGTGACTTTCTTTCAACCCAGCGTCAGAAGTGGAGCCGGCTATGATAGGATGGGGCAGCCGCTACGTGGGCGTTCGAGCTATGATGCAGGCAGGCAGTTCAGCAACATCATCTCGGATGCGAACAAGGTATCGCTTGGCACCACGTTCGGGAGGCTTGGCGAATGGGCGACCTACCGCGTGCCCGATGCGGCACAGCGCAACGCTGAAATGTTCGATCCCTATCGCGGGATGACGCCTGGAGGCCGTGCCCTGGCGGCGCGGCTCGACCGGCTTGAAGGTGGCACGATCAGCGGCATCGCCACCGGCGTGTCGATCCAGTCGGGCGCAGATCAGGCCACACAGGATCTGGGCTATGGCTTAGGCAGTGCCGGGGACGGGTTTCTGCTCGCTGTGGGCGGCATGGCCGGGGTGCGGGTGCCCGGGATCGGTAACCAGCGTGAGTTGAACATTGTTAATGGCCAAAACGGCGTCCACGGCAACTCGAAACTGTCGGGGCGGACCACCTATCTATATGAGCTGTATCAAAAGGATGGGACCTTTCTGAAATATGGAATATCGGTCAATCCCGATGCTCGCTATTCTAGATCATTCATGAGCGACAAGCGCATCTTTCGAGTCACATCTGGAACCCGAGCGGACATGATGGCATTGGAACGCCAGATGGTGATCTCCAATCCCACAGGGCAAATGAATCGCGAATACTGGGCAGTTAAAGCACGGCAAGGAAATTAATGTGATTGCGATTGGGGCCGATTTTGGTGGGCCTGAGCTTAGAGAGAGCTCAATTGATCAAGCGGTCATGCGGTCCATGAACGTGGCCGCTAATGTTCGCGCTTCCAACTACGACGATGGTGCGGAGGCGTGGATCAACCCGATCTTTATTGTGCCGGGAACGATATATCAGCCCGAGTTTGAGGGCTATGAGCTTGGCCACTTCTCGAAGAAACAGAAGGGGCTGGTGGTGAAGATCGCGGTGCCTAAGACAGTCGCTGCCGGAAAGGGCATCAGGGAGTTTGTCGGTGGGGCTTTGCGCGAGGCGGTGCGGTTGGCAGCGGCACACTTCGCGTCGAAGGGGATTAGTTTCTCGACGCTCAAGGCGGAGAAGATTATCCTGGCTATCGAAGCCGATCTGGAGAGTAAGGCGGCATAGCGCGCCGTAGGACGAGACGCCAGGCTATGCGCTGGGGGCGCTGACCTCGTCGGTGAGCAGCGGCTATCGCTACGTCAACGGCTACATCTACCAGGCTTCGCCGGGCGCGACGACGACGATCGGCTATGCGTGGTTCGACGGGGCGGTGCAGGCGCAGGTATCCTATGCGGTGGCGGTGACGGTGCTGACCCGGGTGCCGTTGGCGAAGCTGTTCGCCGGATTGGGGGTGGGCAGCGCGGCGCCGGCGGGGGCTGCGCTGCTGTCGGGCACGACGATCGGGGCGGCCAGTGCTGCCG
>NZ_SCMK01000039.1 GCF_005503355.1 Sphingomonas sp. 1F27F7B | reverse complement strand
GTGAATTCCGCCAGCTCAACGATCCCATGTCGCGCCTCAAGCTCGCTAATTAGCCGATGTTCGCATTATGTCTGCCAAATCGTTGTCTGGCGCACAAACCTTGAGGTGACGCCCATTCGGGTGACGATCAGCGCACAAAATAGTCGCGAGATCCGCAACGCGGAACTTGCGGCTTTTTTGTTGGGTGCGCCGTGCCGTCGCCTTCCCGATCGAGGCGGCGCGCCGCCGCGTATGGGTTTGCTCTAGGGGCCTGTTCCGGCCCCCTGGCGCAAGGGCTGGACCGTCTCACTCGCTGCGCTCCCTCGCTTGGCGATCATGGGGGTTTCCCCGCCCTTCCTCCGCTGCGCTCCGTGCAGGACGGGTGATCCCCCTCCCCCATGATCGGCCCCTATTTGCGCCATTCCCCGACCCACTTCGCCAGCGGGCAGAAGTCGATGGGAGCCATCGCCTTCGGCTCCATTTTAAGAAGGGAATGCACATGGCACGGAACACCGGCAAGGCCCGCAAGACCACCACCAGCGCCGCGCGGATCGACGTTTACGAGGAAGTCACCAACCAGATTGTTACGCTGCTAGAGGCAGGCACCCGCCCATGGTCGCCCCGTTGGGCATCGGGCGCGGCATCGCTTCCGCTTCGCCATGAAGGCACCCCCTATCGTGGCATCAATATCCTGTTGCTTTGGTCCGCATCCATGGAGCGCAGATATACCAACCCGCATTGGATGACCTACCGGCAGACGCATGAGCTTGGGGGACAGGTCCGCAAGGGCGAGAAGGGCAATCTCGTCGTTCACGCTGGCAGCTTCACCCCCAAGGATGGCGAAACCGGCGAACCCATCACCAATGCCGAGGGCGAGGAAACGACCCGCAAATTCCTGAAAAAATATGTCGTTTTCAATGTCGAGCAGATCGACGGCTTGGACATGAGCAAGTTTCCCGCTCCGCAGATCGAAATCAAGAACCGCGATGAGCGCGACAGCGAGCTTGATGCAGCCTTTGCGCGCTGGCCCGTTCCCTATCGTGAGGGCGGCAGCAGCGCCTATTACGACCCCAGCGCCGACCGTGTCCAGATGCCCGCCTTTGCGGACTTTGTGACCGGCAATGCCTTCTATGCCACCCTTGCGCATGAGGCGATCCATAGCAGCGGCAGCGCCCACCGGCTCGCCCGCGAAACCCTGCGCGATTATGGGAA
This sequence comes from Sphingomonas sp. 1F27F7B, assembly GCF_005503355.1. Taxonomy (GTDB): domain Bacteria; phylum Pseudomonadota; class Alphaproteobacteria; order Sphingomonadales; family Sphingomonadaceae; genus Sphingomonas. The sequence goes on along the minus strand of NZ_SCMK01000039.1, from coordinate 31,965 downwards.
GGACCGCGCAATCAGGGCCGAGGAAGAGATGATTGCGGAGATCGGAGCCGCCATGCTTTGCGCCCAGCTTGGCATGGAACCGACCGAGCGCGAAGATCATGCCGCTTATGTTGCGTCCTGGCTTACCGCCCTTCGCAATGACAAGCGCGCGATTTTCCGCGCCGCGACCGCAGCACAGGCAGCAAGCGAACTGATCCTGTCCCACATGAACGCGCCCGCCATGGCTCGCGCCGCATGACCTAGAGGGGCGGCACCACGTCGCCCCCCTCCCCCGTTCCCGAAGGATCGACCGAAAGGAAGCAGTATCATGGAACCGATGCGCCACATTGATAGAGATACGCGCCGCGCCCGCCTTTTGGCAGCGCGCACCCGACCAGTCGGAGGCATCAACCGGCGCGGCATCTTCACCGGCCATTGGGACGGCGGCGATGTTGTGCGCCAGTTTCGCGGTGACGCCGGATCGTGGATCGGGCTTGCGACCTACCGGGCCAAGACTGACCCGGAGCCGCAACCATGAAGATCAGCAATACCGCGAGCGCCGTTCGCGCCACCTTCACCCCGACCGAGATTGCCGATTTGCAATATGTGATCGAGGCCGCAGAGCGCGCGGGCCATTACATGCCCGCGCGCGTCCCGACCATCATTGCCGCGCTGGCGAGCAGCGCCGACGATGTTCGATTCAAGCAGGCGATGAAGCGCGCGGAGAAGGATCGCGTTAAAAGGATCGAGCAGGAGCGGCGCGATCGGCAACAGCAATTCATGATAGGCGATGACTTTAGCGTCATGGCGAGCCGCGCCGACTATGCGGACGCGGCGCGCGATCCTGATACCCGCCAATGGGTTGATCTTGCCTTCCATGAAATCATGCAACGGCCCCTGCCCGATCAATGCGAAATCCGCCGCGATGTTTGGCTTGTGCGCGTCGTCCAACTCGACGGCGGCACATACAGCGCCGCCATCGGTTCGGATTGCACCGCCACCGCCCGCCTTGATGAAATCAGGCCCATTGCCGAACGGTTGATCGCGCGCTTTGAGGGCCGGGATTGAAAATCGCGGCGCGGGCCTCACGGCCCGCGCCTATGTTTGCGTCATAGAAAGATGAAATCATGGCCGCTCCCGTCATCGCCGCTGGATTGCTATTCGCCTGCACCCCGACCCACGTTGCCGATGGCGACGGCCCCATATGGTGCGCCGAGGGGCCACGCATCCGGCTTGCCGGGATTGCCGCGCGTGAGCGCGACGGCTCATGCCGCCCAGGGCATCCCTGCCCGACCGCATCGGCAGACGCAGCCATGAGCGCCCTCGTCGGGCTTTTGGGGGGCTCGCGGGGCCGTGTCCGGTTCGGGGGCGCTCGCTTCGATCATGCGCGCGTCCGAGCGCCTACCATGCGTTGCCTTTCGAGCGGCAACGGCAAGGGCGCGCGAACCGCCGCATTCTGCCAGTTGGCAGATGGGCGGAACCTCAATTGCGCGATGCTTGCGACCCGCACCGTTGTTCGCTGGGATCGCTACTGGCGCAGCGACATGAAATGCCCGCGATAGCAGGCCGATTGCGCTGCCATCGCGGATAGCTTCACAACCTCTGTTCCTTTTTCGTTCTCATGTGCGCTATTATGGGCAGCGAAGGGAATCATCATGTTGCTGCCGCCAATGCAGCCGGTCCCGCTTGCCGAGGTGCCAGAGGGTCTAATTCCTCACATCATCGGCGCAGCGGGGGCCGGTTTTCCGTCTCCAAGCCAAGATTGGCAGGAGGACGCCATTTGCCTGATCGAGCTTCTAAGGCTCGACCGGGCTGCCAGCTTTGTATTTCGGATCAGCGGCAACAGCATGATCGAGGCCGGAATCTATGACGATGATGTTGTTGTCGTGGACCGGGACACCCGGCCCGTTGAAGGCCATATCGTCATAGCAATCGTGGATAGCGGTTTTGTCTGCCGCCAGCTTGCTCGCCGTCAGGGCGGGATGATGTTGGAGGCTCGAAACCGGCATCAGCACTACGAACCGACCAGCGCCGAGGGCGTCGAAATATGGGGCGTTGTCCGATCCAGCGTCCGAGATTTCCGCCGCTAGGTCGCAGCCATGACCCATTCCATCGTGGACGTGCAGAACTTCTATGTGAGCGCAGAGCGCCTTTTTGACCCCTCGCTGCGCGGCGTTCCCGTCATTGTCCTATCGAACAATGACGGCTGCGCGGTCGCGCGCAGCGAGGAAGCGAAGGCGTTGCATGTCCGCATGGGCGAGCCGGTTTTCAAAATCCGCGACCGCATCGCGCGCCACGGCATCCAGCTTCGATCGAGCAATTACGAACTCTATGCGGACCTCAATCGCCGCTTCAACGCTGTGATTGCCGAGCATTCCGACACCGTTGAAATCTACTCGATTGATGAGAGCTTTTACCGCGCCCCGACCTTGCCGAACGGCCTTGGCGATGTTGAGGCCGCGCACAAGCTGCGCGAGGATATTTTGCGCCAAGTCGGCTTGCCGACACGGATCGGCCTTGGTCCGACCCGCACACTATCGAAGGTCGCCAACGCGCTCGCCAAGGCAACCGAAAAGGTATGGGGCGGCGTGGTCGATCTTCACGATACCGAGCTGCGACGACGCCTTTTCGAGCAATGGCCGGTTGGCGAGGTTTGGGGCATCGGCGGCGCGCTGGAAGCGCGCCTGCGCCCCCTTGGCATTCGGACAACCGCCGACCTCGCCGCGATGGCGCCAGCGGTCGCGCGTGACGTGGGATCGGTTGTGCTGGAACGCCTAGTGCGGGAGCTTAACGGCATCGAATGCGTCGATTTCAAACTTGAACCCGACCCTTTGAAGAATACCGCTGTCACCCGGCAATTCGGGGAGCCGGTCAAGACTCTGGACGAACTGCGCGAAGCGATGGCGCGGCGAGCTGCACGCGCTGCCGAAAAGATACGCGCCCAGGGCCTCGTCGCGAGCCGCTTGATGGCCTTTGCTCATGGCTCGCGCTACCGCCCCAATCCGCCATCGGCATCGCGATCGGCGCGGCTATCGCCGCCGACCAACGACCCGCGCGTCATTCTGCGGATTGTCGGCCAGATGACAGAGGCGATGTTTCAGCCGGGGGGCGTCTACACGAAATGCGGCGTTCTCTTGGAGGAATTGACGCCGCAAGGGCAGGGCCAAGCGGACCTGTTTGCCGCGCCTGATCCACGCGCACCCGCGCTACTGGCGGCGATGGACGGGCTGAACAGCCGCTTCGGTCGCAATACGATCATGCTGGCCGCGCAGGGCCACGGCCCCAAGGCTTTCGACACCAAGCGCAGCCAGAAAAGCCCCGCATGGACGACCCGGATTAAAGAAATTCCCGTCGCGCGCTGACACGCGGGGACAGGAATTTAGAAATCGACCTCGCGCCGCTCCATTTCATCAATGACCGCCTGTTCAAGCGGTGTGAGATTTTCCGGGTCTTGCACCTGGTCCCATAGACCCACCAATTCCGCATCGGTCATTGCTGCAACGGCAGCGGCATTGTCACCAGCGTTGTCCGTAACCTGTATCCTTGGGGCGACCCTGCCAGGTGTCAGCAATAGATGCCGCCCGCTAATTAACGTTTCTTGTGTAAAGAAGTTCGAGAACAGGCTGCCTTCGCTTCGCGTATCATGGATTTGAGTTGGCTCGCTGGAACAAGGTCACCGGGTTTCAGCGTTGGAAGCATCTGAACGTCCTGTTTGGTAGCGACAACCTTCTTATTCGCCGCCGAGGCTGCCGCTAATGCCTGCTTTTTTCGCATTTTGTTTCTGTGATATGCCTTGCGCTCGGCGGCTGTCATCGTGCGTAGGTTGTAGGCCTCCATCATTTTTGATGAGAAACGCGATGCTTTGCCCGTATTTTTTTTGACGTCGCCGTATCCCAGAGTTGAGCCGCCCAGATAACTACCTTTGCCCATTTGAGATCCCCAATATTCGCCGTAGATATTGGCATTGTTGAAAGTCTTGGACAACAGCACAAATAGCGAACCAATTTGATTGGTTCATAGCAGCTAGTCGCTGCAATGATCGAAAAACTGGTGGTTTGCGCCCCCTGCGCGGGCCTGCTGGCGCTAAGCGCATATCTGGGGCCGTTCTATGTACCGCCCCCTACCAGCAATCCTTCCCCTTTAACGATAGCCTTCCCCTTGCCGGGTCAAGCCCCGGCAAGGGCGAGATTGAGGCGGTTGAGCCGCCGCGTATGGTTTGCTCTAGGGGCCTGTTCCGGCCCCCTGGCGCAAGGGCTGGACCGTCTCGCTCGCTGCGCTCCCTCGCTTGGCGATCATGGGGGTTTCCCCGCCCTTCCTCCGCTGCGCTCCGTGCAGGACGGGTGATCCCCCTCCCCCATGATCGGCCCCTATTTGCGCCATTCCCCGACCCACTTCGCCAGCGGGCAGAAGTCGATGGGAGCCATCGCCTTCGGCTCCATTTTAAGAAAGGGAAACAGCACCATGAGGACCGACAGCCAGCTTTTCGCAGCGGTTCGCGCCTTGCCTCACATGACGATCACCAAGAACGAGGGGGAATATCGCGTCACCTTCCGCATCGCGTCCATCGCGCTCGCAGATCGTGGACGCCATAACGCGGCTTGGCATCGGGAACATGCAGAGAAGGTTTCCTACTACACCGATTGCCGTTTGGACGCCCACGGCACCGCAAAGGAGCTTTCCGCCCATTTCGAGCGCATCATTGCTCGCACCGCCGAATTGGAGGCAGGCAAGTGAGCGGCGCGGGCGACACGCTGGGCGACCAGATCGTTGCCGCTGGCCTTGCTGCCAATGGCTTCCTGCTGGACATAAATGGGGCGCTTAACGTGCCTCATGGTTTCCAGCTTCCCGCGCCGTGGAATCTGCCGTCGCGCCTGTTCCGTTTTCCCATCGAGGTAATCAGCGCAGAGCAGGACGAGCCGCGCAAGATCGGCCTTCGCCATCCCTTGCTTGCCGCCCATCCTTTCGTGCAGCACGTCGAGAGCGTTCTAGGGATCGAGATCGCCCGCGAGGGCGTGACGAACCGCTACGGCTACAGCAATCGCGAACATGGCCTTTGGCATCATGCCGTGGACCTTATCAGCGATGGCAAATGGCGTGATTTGCTGGAAACGCAGGAGTTCACCGAGCCGCGCAGCATCTTCAATGCCGTTGTCTATGGCCTGACCTACTCGCACCATGAGGACAAGACGGCGAGCGGCCATATCACCACCGCCGAGGCCCGCCAGATCATGCGGGAAATGGGAGCTACCGAACCGACCGACCGCGCCGGGTTGCTTCGCAGCTTTGCCAAGCCGTCAGCTTGTCAGCAGGAACGCGGGGCCGAGCGTTGGCCGATCCATCTTCACGGACCTTGCGCCGAAGATAAGGCTTGGTCCTTCATCATCGGGATCGAGGACGGTTGGTTTTCCTATGACCGTTCCGGCTTCCTGCAATGGTCGCCCATGGGCCGCGACCGCTACGCCGCAGGCGATAGCGCCAGCTTCACCGAGGCGAGCGGTCAGACCGTTTTCGCCTTTTGAGGGGATCGAGCATGGCCCGCCATTGCATTCGCGAACCCCGCTATATTCCCCCGGTGCAGCGCATCGGGGAGCAACCCGACCTGTTCGGTGGACCGACCCTAAGCCATGTTGCCGAGCGCCAAGGACCGCCGAAAGGATGGCAGCGCCAGTTGCAGAAATGGGGCCGCTGCACCGTCATTGCCGATCTTGAGGCAGCGCCGCCGCCTGTTATCGACCCTGCCCCGTCACCGTCTCCGGTTTTCCTAGTCGCTTGCGTGGCCGCGAAGCTGGACCGCCCCGCCCCGGCGCGCAATCTTTACGCCTCGCCATGGTTCCAGAAGGCCCGCGCCTATGTCGAACGACAGGGCGGCGCATGGTTCATCCTGTCCGCCAAGCATGGCCTGACAGCCCCGGAAACCGTGATCGCACCCTATGATGAGACACTAGGCGCGATGCAGGCAGACGAGCGCCGCCAATGGGGCGCGCGCGTGATCGAGGCGATGGGCGAGCAGATCGACGCCGCCGCGCCGCTGATCGTTCTCGCAGGCCGCAACTATCGCGATCCCCTTTGGCCGCAGATCGAGCGGCGCGCATCGGTCCCGATGGAGGGGCTTGGAATCGGCCAGCAACTCGCTTGGCTCACCCGGAATTGAAAGGATCGAGCATGTCTATCCGCCTGATCGAAGGTTTGCACCTGACCGCAACGCAGAAGGGCCACCTTGCCGAAATCATCGCGCGAGGATGGACCGAGGGACATTCAGGGCGCTTTCGCTACAGTCTTGCGCCCATCGAGGGAGAGCCGAGCCGCTTCCGCTATCACTGGCGCAAGAACGAGCGCGACGATTGGGGCCGACCTGTCACGCGGGAGGGACGCGGCATCATCGAATGCCTGCCCGCTCCCGGTTGACGAGAGCCAGGCCGAAAATTCCGGCGCGCCCGCCCAGGTGCGGGCGCGCCTATCGTTCCGGGGAAATCAGCCGCGAGGCTGGCCGACGCGCACCAGATCGAGCGAAACCGCATTCGCCGCAGGAGCCGCGCTTGCCAGTCCATCGCGCAGATCGGCGCGCGAAAGCATCGCGATCCAGTCACGGCCATAGGTCCGCGCAACCATGAAATAGGTTGTGCCGTGACAGCCGACCACGCTGCACTTGTCGAGCTGATCGACGGGAGAAGCCGCCCCGCCAAATCGAAGCGCCTGCACCGAAGCATCGACCCGCTGTTGAATGCCGCAGCATTTGCATTGCGACCGCACAAGCGCATTTGAGCGGGCAAGCAGCCCCCACGATGCGGCCCAGCGCGGGAAAATTCGGTCGATGTTGCTCATGCCCGATCCATATCAACCGACCGCCAGACCGTCCACATGAGGACGCTAGATCTCGTTTCCGAGATTCAGCGACGTTGCCTGTTCGCGCGCGCCAGGACGCTGATCGCCGGCATCCCGACACGCGGGCAGATCGACACGGCCCGCCCATAGCGGGCCATGGCATTATTCTCCTTCAGCACAGGATCGGGGCGGCAAAGCCGCCGCGCCGTTTGATCGTTCAAGGGCCTGTTCCGGCCCTCTGCCGCAAGGGCTGGACCGTCTCACTCGCTGCGCTCCCTCGCTTGGCGATCATGGGGGTTTCCCCGCCCTTCCTCCGCTGCGCTCCGTGCAGGACGGGCGATCCCCCTCCCCCATGATCGGCCCCCGTTTGCGGCATTCACCGACCCACTTCGCCAGTGGGCAGAAGTCGATGGGGCCATCGCCTTCGGCTCCATTTTAAGAAGGGAAAAGCACATGATGAATTTCGCGACTATGACCGCCGACCAGATCGCGGCCTATCGTGCAGTCGTCGCGGCGCTCAACGACCAGATGCGCGCGAAGCTGGACAGCCCAGCCCCTAACATCGTTGTGATGACAGCGGGCATTCTCGCACTGGTGGACGCCGACCCCGACACGTCGCTTGCCAAGCAGGCCGAACTTGCCGGGATTGTCGCCAGCTATGATGATTTCAGCGAGGGCAACAACCCGCACGGCGAAAGGGATTTCGGCACGTTCACATGGGCCGATACCCGCTGTTTCTGGAAGATCGACTATTACGACCGCGCAACCGAATGGGGTTCGCCCGACCCGTCAGATGCCGCGCAGACTTGCCGCGTCCTGACCATCCTTCGCGCCGACGAATACTGATCGGCAGCATCGAGGGCGGCAACGCCCGCCCTCACCCTCCCCATTCAAGGATTTCCATCATGACCGTCACCACCGTTAAGTTTTCGCAGCTTCGCCTTTCCCCTCTCAATGTCCGTAAGGTCGAGCCGAAGGGGATCGAGCAGATGGCAACTTCGATCCTGGCTCACGGCATTGCGCAGAGCCTTGCAGTCTATGAGGAAGGCGGCAAGTATATGGTGTTCGCGGGAGGCCGACGCCTGCGCGGCCTTGACCTCCTTCGCAAGCGCAAGGCAATTCCTGCCACCTTCCCCGTCCCCGTCATCATCAAAGACAAGGCCGAGGCCGTGGAACTCTCCTTGATCGAGAACGAGCAGCGGGAGAACATGCACCCCGCCGATGCAGTGCGGGCCTATGTCGCGTTGCGCGATGATGGCGGTTTGAACGCCGAGGACATTGCCGCACGGTTCGGCCACAGCACCGGCCACGTTGCCAAGTTGCTGCGCCTTGGCAGTCTTGCCCCGGCTGTTCTCGACGCCTTTGCCGCCGACCAGATCGGCATGGATGCCGCCAAGGCGCTGACCCTTAGCGATGACCATGCAGCGCAGATCGAGGCGATGGAGCGTTGCGGTAACAATCCAAATGCGATCCGGCGCGCGCTCACCGCCGAGAAGATCGAAACCACATCATCGGTTTTCCTCTATGTTGGAGAGGAAGCCTATCAGGCCGCAGGCGGCACCATCACGCGCACCCTGTTTGGCGATCATGGGTTTGCCGACTGCCCCGATATTCTGGACGAATTGCTTTGTGCCAAGCTGGACGGAATCAAGGCCGAGTTTCAGACCGAGGGCTGGCATGTTGTCGAGGTTTGCGAGGAAGCGCCGAGCGACATTTACAATCGCGGCTATCTCCACCCCATCACTCGCGAACCTACGGAGGCCGAAGCCGAGGCGCTTGCGACCATTGATGCCAAGATCGAGGAACTTGAGCAGCAGGGCGACAGCGAGGAACTGGCAGACCTGATCGACCAGCGCGAGAAGATTGACGAAGCCCTTACGTCCTACACGGACGAGCAGAAGGCGACGGGGGGCGTTTGCGCCTATGTCGGGTATCGCGGGGAATTGCAGACCCGCTACTGGCGCGCCGTCATCGAGCAGGAGCCGGAAGCAGATGCGACCGAGAGCGGTCCCTATGCCGCGAGCATGATCGAGCGGCTTACCGGCATTCGCACCCTCGCCTTGCAGCAGGCCGTTGCTGCGCAGCCCGATCTTGCCTTGGACATTCTGCTAGACAGCCTGACGGCCCAATTCATCCACGGCCAATATAGCTACACCGTTGGCGCCGACATTAAGCCCACTCGGGCCAGTATCAATGTTGAGGATGAACTGTTGAGCAGCAGCAGCATCGAGCGCGTGGAGCCGCAGCTTGTCGAGCGATTTGGCGATATTCCCGCCGATGCCCGCTTTGCCACGATCCGCGCAATGGAGCAGGCCGACAAGATGCAGTTGCTTGCGGGCCTTGTCGCCATCACGTTGAACGGAACCGTGTTCGATAATGGTGGCACAGGATCGCGCCAGCAGAGCGCGGACGAATATGCAGAGGCCGCAGGACTGGACCTTGGGGCCGTCTGGACGCCTTCGCAGCCTTTCTTTGACCGGCTGAAAAGGACGGCATTGCTGACCATCCTTGCCGATGAGTGCGGGGACCAAGCCGCCGCCGATTGCGAGAAGAAGAAGAAGGGCGACCTTGCTGTGATCGTCAACGAACGCCTGCCCGCAGGCTGGTTGCCCGAACCGGCGCGCCGCTTTGCACCTGTTGCCGAGCAACCCACGGACGAAGGCGAAATGTCCGAGGTTGCATGATGTGCTGGCCGGTGGAGTGTTCCGCTCCACCGGCCCCTTCTCAAGATCGGACTACCACATGGCTTCCGCGTGTCTCACTTATAGCGGATTTAGAAGCCGTATTTCTCGCGACGCAGCCTAAACGCGCTCTCGCCGCCTTCCATGATGCGTTTGATGGCCTCGCGGGCTTCAGGAATGTCTATTGCTCCTTCGCCTTGGATCATACCGCGAGATTCGTCGCCTGCGGCTCGATAGCCAAACCAAGCAACGAGTTCAGCATCACCATTCACGACGAGATTGGCGTTGTGACTAGCGAAAATGATCTGCCGGAGACGCTTCGCTTCCCAAAGTTGCTCGACGATTTCGAGCATAACAGGGTTGTCCAAGTCTTCTTCGGGCTGATCGATGAGGAGCGGCGGCCCGGGTTGATTGAGCAGGGTTTTTAGCAAAGCGGTTGCCTGCTGCCCTGCAGATGCGTTCTCGAAGGGAATATATTCGCCTTCGCGCGCGCGAAACTCGTAGATCGGAACCGAGGCAATCGGTGTCAGGGAAAGCGTGAGCCACACTTCCGGTTGCAAGGTTTGACACATGCGATCAAGATCGTTGGAGGTCAGCCCTGCGGCCACAAGAGAGGGCGCTTGTGGCCGGGCCTCGGTAGGAGAATGTCCGGGATCATGATCGGCGATTTTCTCCAGATCATCCAAAATCTGCAGCCATGCCGCTGCAGGATTGGCGGCATTGGTGATCGCTTCGCCAAGCGCTTCAACCTTGTTGCCTTGGACCCGAGAACCTGAAAGACCCTGGCGCAGCGTTTCCACGAATGCAGTGCTGTCAGCCTGCCGCTTCACGCTAACCCGGATTGCACCGCCTGATCGCGCCGTAAGTTCGGTGCATTCCCTTTCAACAAGGGCATCCTGCTCGGCTTGTGCCGCAAGCCATTCATCGCGCGCCGATATATAGTTGGCATCGGCCGAGGCGAGTGTTGCTAAAAGCTCGCGTGTCCGCGTGGCCTCTTCCGATAGTTCGCGGACTTTGGCCTCCAATGAGCCAAGCTGCTGCAGCTTTTCGCCGTGGGAGGACGACCGCTGCACGGCAGCATTATATCTGTCTTGGAAGCCCTTATAGTGCGTTTCCCATTCGCTCCACGGATCAACGGAAGCCGCATCAGGTTGTGGCTCCGTTATTGATTTCGCCGCCGCCGTCAGCGTGGACAGGGATAACAATGCCGCGTCGAGAAGGTGTGAATAGGCCGCTTGGGCCTTTTCCAGCACTTCACGCTCTTCGTCGGGCTTGTCAGGTGATGGCTGCAGGGACGCAATTTGTCCCTCCACAATTTTACGCAGCTCTTCGGCTTTCTGATGAACAGTACCTGCGCCAGCCCGCCATGCCCCAATTTGGGCATTTGCCGCTGAATAGTCCTTCCCCTGTTCAAGAAGCTGACGATCTTCGTCGCTCAGCCCGGAGAGTGACGCGCGCAGAGCATTGGCTTGCTCGGTGATCGACTGCTCTTCTAAAAGGCGATTATTCAGGACTTTGGACAGTTCCCGGAATCGTTGCCGCGTTGCGTAAGATTCCTTGATCCTGTTGGCGCGGTCGGTAGCTGCCCGCTCCAATCGGTCGAGATCGCCTTTAATAGGGGCGGTAATGAACCTCGTCAGCTCGTCCACTCGCACGCTCACGTCGCTGAGCTGTTTCTGGCTGTATGCTTGAATGGGCAACAAAGCGCGCACTTCTTCTTCGGTACAGGGGCGCAATTCACCCGTCCCGATTTTCATCTGAACAGTGCCATCGACGCTTGAGCGGCGAACCAAATGGGGCACGCCATTAAGAACATAAGTGACTTGGACCGTGGCATTTAGCGGCCGCAATGTCTTGTCGATCAGGCGGGAACGACGTGCCTGATAGTTCGGCGCATCATCGATATCATCGGTGGGTGGTTGATCGCATAGCGCCCATCGGACGTATTCCAGTACCGTGGATTTCCCCGTCCCCCGCCCACCAATCAGGGCGCTATATTGAGGATTGAGTGCCAGATCGACGGGACCGAGGAAGCTGGAATTGCTGACACTAAGGCTTGCAATATATGTTTCGGGAACGCGAGGAGTATCGAGCCCGATACGGGATTCCTGCGCCAGGCAGGCTTGCCGCAGCGCTTCGGCCGAAGGCCTAGCCCATTTGATCCAAGTAGAAGGCGTGCCGAGGGTGCTGTGATCGTCACGTCGGCTATCAGACGTTTGGATGCAGGCAATGCGCTTATTGCCCCATGCCTTTTCCCTACCTGATAGAATATTCCTTGGGCCGTCTTTAAGTTTAGAAAATTGCCCATCTGTATATCCGCCAACCCATGGCATTTCTGCATATTTTCCAGCCATGCCGTTACGCAATAACGAAAACTGGCCCTCCCCGGATACGTTGGGGAAAATCGTATATCGGTCGCGTAGGAAGCTATGTTTATCTAGATCCTCCTTGAGCTGCTTTAGGCTTTGCACATGGTCAAGTCGCTGAACCTCAGCGATTTTTGAATGCTCGGGGCCATTTTGGTTGATCGTAAAGGCAGTCAGCACGTTGGGCAGAAAGTCATTCGGGAAATCAGCATCAAAAATCACGATTGCCTGACAGGGCACACCCAGCGTCAATTCCATGCCGGGAAATACGACAAGACGCGCACTATCTGCCAATTCAGCGCCATCAGCGCCGGTTTCTTCGGCCGCTGCCTGTCGGATAAACGGCACAAACGTCATGCAATGGTGATCAGTTATCGCGATAGCTTGGATTCCGCGCTCGCGGCACGCCGCCACGAGCTTCTGTGCGTAAGCCGCACGCTCTTCGTCAGTGGTGGCGTTAAAACCCGTCCAGCGAAGATCGCGGGGCGTGTGAACCTGAAAATCACACCGATAAAAGTGCGCGCCCTTGTCCATTCTTCCCCCTAGAACACAAACTTGGCCTGTCCCTTGTCTTCGACAGGGCGCAGGCGTGAATAGGCTAGGAGTTCGGCGACCGAGCCGCCCTTGTCCCGCCAGTTATAGAATGTTTCTTCGCCGAGAAGCACATAATGCCAGTCGGCATTGCTACGCTGTTCGGGAGCCAGTGCATTGATACGGTCGCACCATGCGACGGCTGCCCGTCGCTTCCGCAGGACGTTGGGACTGGAAAGCTGCCCCTGAGCCTTTGTTTCGACCAAGTAGATGGCTCCGTCAGCCCTAACAAAGAAATCCGGCGAGTAGAACGCCGGAAGACCGTCTTCTTTGATATAGCGGAGGCGCGCGAAGGTATGCTTTTGCTCGTTGATCTTACAAAAGGCGTCAACGCTTGCGTCCCGCTCGCAGGTTTCCATGAAGGCCTGTTCCAGGCCGCCGTTGCGTGATGGATAAGGCAGCCGCTCGTAAATGGCTTTATCGACGGCAAGTGAAGACCCGGCGCGCATGGCGAGCTTGGGAACTTCCGACAGCCGACGATGCGCGACCTCGGCATCAGCGACGATCACGCTTTCCTCGGCTTCAAGGATCGCGCGCGCCCACACCTTGATGATATGTTCCGTCACCGGATCGAGCAGCAGCACGCGCCAATTCTCGTCATGCAGCGGCTCGAAATCCTGCTTGAACAGGTACTGCCTTACGAAGCGGTCGATTCCTTCGGCAAGCTCGGCGCGATTGATCTGGATATAGGGGAACTTGCTGGCGTTGGCGAAGGCCTTGGAGCTGGCCGTAGTATCGGTCAGGGTCACCGCTTCCGTAATGCGGCGCGTGATGCGCGCCAAGTAATCGTTATAGCCCGTTGCGGTCATGACACCGCCATGCACGCGGTAGTCGCCGAACCGGGTTTTTGCCTGCACGTCTTCCGAGTGGAATTTTTCGCCGTGACCGAGCTGGCTTTTAAGCTGATTGAGGTTAAACGCGCCGAAGGGAGCAAGCGCGGACGGCTCAATCTGCGTATCTTCTAGTTCCTCCACCTGCTCGCGCAGGATGAAGGGAATCGCAAAATCATACTCTTCAAACCCAGGTCGCAGGCCGACCGACATAAGGTCGCCGGTGGACGTAGTGTTGGTGTCGTCCTCGTCATCCGCCTCGGCCGCCAGGCCTTCCTGGATCAGTTCCTCGTAGAAACTCTGGAAGGCCGGATGTTCGACAATCGACAGAATGTCGATCATGTTGTTTGGAGTCTTGCCGGTGCGGATAAGCTGCCGGTTTTCCCGTTTGATATCGTCGTATTCGTTGCCGCGCCACATCAGGCGCAGGCCGCGACCGATGGTCTGTTCAAGGAGAATGCCGGCACCTGACGCACGCAAAGGAACGATGACGCAGATATTGTTCACGTCGAAGCCTTCGCGCAGCATCAGGACGCTGACGATCACGCGGGGAGATTGGTGCCGGTCAACGTCGAATAGCCGCTCGCGCAGCACCTTCCATTCGTCGGGTTTCAGCTCGCCCTTTCGGTTGGAATCAACCCGCAGCACCTCGTCATCGGACAAGCCTTCGAGTTGCATGAACTCCGCAACAAGAGGCGTGACCGTGGTGTCTTCGCAGACGACCAGCATTTTCGGGTGCTTTTCAGGCGCGAGAGCCGCGAAATCGGCTTCCAGCTTCCGCAGCTTGGTAAGGCCAGCGCGCAACATGATACGCTGACCTTCCGACAACATCGGGTTGCCGTTCTCGTCGCGGTCGGCTTTGAAATCCAGCTCATCGTTGCTGAGCGCGCCGATTTCAGATCGCTTGTCGAGCACGAGCGATTTGACCAGCCCTGCCCGCATGGCGGTCTTGAGATCGAAATCGACGACGATATGCGGGAAGTAGGATTTGCGGGAGTTTTTGCCCGTGCCCACCTCATTGTAAGGCGTGGCGGAAAAGTCCACTTGGACGAACCGGCTCGCCTTCGGCTCCGCGATCAGGTTAAGGCTTTTCTGCCATTCAACCTCCGTCACCTCGCCTTCCCGCTTGAACTCATGGATATGATGCGCTTCGTCATTGAAGACCATCAGCGCGGGCAAATCCTTGAGGTAGGAAAGGATGCCGCCGCGCTCGAAGCGCCGGTTGAGCACATTGAGGTCGTTGCCCGCGTTTGTCCCAGGTGTCAGCGGTAGAATGCTCTGGACGACTGTTTTCGGGTCGGCTGCCCGCCCCGGCGCGTCGATATCTTCATCTTCGAGCGGTTCGCCCTCTTCCGAGAGAACATGCCAGTTGGAGATCGCAATGATGCCGCCCGCTGTGACCTTCCGGCCAATGTCTTCCTTGGCGCACACGGCGCCTTGCACGAACCGGAACACCTCGTCCCGATGAGCATCGGGGATGAATAGTTCCTGGAAAATGGCCAGGTCAGAGATCGTGAAATCGCGCTTGCCGTCGCGCTCTTTCCCCATGAACGCATCGAGCAGGCGATCATAGACGATCAGGCCGGGAGCCACGACGAGGAAATTCTTGGTGTAGCGGCCGCTGTCCGGCGCGCGGTTGGCATTCAAAATCTGCCAAACCATGAGCGCCTGCAGCACCCATGTTTTGCCGGTTCCCGTCGCCATTTTCAGGCAATATTTCGGATAGGCGTTCTTTGGCGCGCGGATCACTTCGGAATCGCGGGCGCTGGCCAGCATCACGTCCGGCGCGGCGACCTGGTAGAGGTCTTGCAGCGAATTGATGCCCAGCACCTCATGGGCATAGATGACATTCAGCAGGGCTTGGCGTTGTCCAGGATGGAAGTTGAATTGGCGGGCATCCTGAAATTCCGCCTGAAACCACCATTTGAGCAGCTCGGCCGTCATCTCCGACACCTGATCCAAGATCGGCGCGTCGCCATTTTCCAGACCGACACAGGCCTCTTCGACCTTGGCGGTCAGCCCCTTGGCGAGGGTCAGATTGTTGATGCTCGCCATCATGCCACCTCGACCGTTGCTTCGGCTTCAAAGCCGAACACATCGACGACGCGCACGCAGACGCGGCGCTTGCCTTCCTTCTTCGGAAGGCCGGTTAGCCGGGCCTTGGTGATGACCCGATAGGGATCATCGTCATTCTCGGTATTGCCGCGATAATCTTGCCAAACCGAACGGAACACCTCGCCGTCATAGTCGGGATCGACGCTCCAATATTCGATCAATGCCATAGGGTCGGCGTTAATGACCTTCTGCAGCTTATCGCGATTGGAATCGTCCAGGTTGAGGGCTTCCGGCGACAGAAGGACATAGTTGGCAATGTCAACTGACAGGGCCTCGCCCTCCCCTGACTGCTCACGCTTGACTTCGCCCAGCTTGAGATATTGCAGGGACGAAAACCGGACTTCGTCGGCCTTGAGCTTGTGACCCTTCTTCTTGAGCCGGTCGAGCAGATCGGGCGGGATCACCAGCACTTCAAGGCGGTCGCCCTGCCCCAGGGCTTCGATATCGTGACCGATGGTCGGCGAGAAATTCCACCCCAGAATGATGACCTTATCCCAGCCCCCCATGAGGTTGTCACGGATTTCGATCGCGCGACGCAACGTGGCGAGGCCGGTCATCTTGTTAGGGCTATCCGCGAGCACGAGCGTCTTGCTGCCGTGAAGCCGTCCCATGTTCTTGTTAGGGTTCTCTTCCACCGGCAGCGGAAGCGCCCCGAAGAGGCCGAGAACGATTTCAGCGAGATCGCCAATTCGAAACTTCGCGCCCATCGTGGAGCGCATTTGTTCGACCTGATAATCCCCAATGTGCTGATACAAGAACGGCTTGGCTTCTTGGTCGATCAGGCGCTTACGCGCGACCATGCAGGCAGGTTTGCCCAAATCTGTAGCTATCCACTTACGGCCAAGCCGCTCCGCCACGGCCGCCGTTGTACCGGAGCCCACAAAGCAATCTAGCACGAGAGAGCCAGGCTCCGACGACGTAGAAATAATGCGCTCAAGAAGAGCCTCGGGCTTTTGTGTGGGATAGTTCAGCCGCTCTTTCGACGTTGGACTGATGCGGTTCACATCGTCCCACAGCTCAGTGACGGGCGTGCCCTTCGCGTCACGCAAAAACTTCTTACGGCTAAGAGACTTTCCCGTTGACGATAATACTATCTCACCGGCTTCATGAAGCTCTTTCATCTTCGTTTCTGAGTAGCGCCAATATCCCTTTACACCGAGAAACTCGTAAAACGGATTGCCCTTTGCAGCACCGCCTGGGCCATCGACAGGCATCAAACGATATTTCTCGCCAGTTTCCGCATCGACGTACTTATAGTCGCGAGCAAGAATCTCAGGCGTATATGCCGTATATGCCGGATTCCAGATCGGGCTGCCCTTAGAGTATAAGAAAATAGATTCCGTCACGCGCCCGTAGTGTTTCGCACCCTGCCCGGTGTCGCCGTGTGCGTGCGACCGTTTCCATGTGATTTCATTGTGAAAGTTGTCCGCGCCGAACACGGTATCGGCAACGACCTTGACGTAATTTGAGACAGTCTTTCCAAGGTGGATATAAATACTACCTCTAGGGGAAAGGCATTCTTTCAAAATATAAAGAAGCGGAACAAGTGACTCCAGATAAGACTTCGTTCCATCGTGCCATGTATCCGAGTAGGCAAACTGTTCAATCGCAGTGGGCTTTTGATGAAAATCGCCGCCCAAGATATTGATTTTGGTTCGGTAATCCATCTTGCTGTCGAAAGGTGGGTCTATGTATATCAGATCCACCCGTCCCCGAATGGATCGCTGATTGTCAGAGCCGGACAGAAGAGCGGCAACGGCGAGTAGATTGTCGCCATATATCAGGCGGCTAAGCTCGCCCGCATTTTCCGTTGTTACCGGCTTGTCGGCTTCCTTGAGCAAATCGCGCCAGTTGCTGTCTTTCGAGGGTACGACCAGCTCACGAGTATGAAGACCTAGACGATAGTTGCTTTCAGCGCGCTCGATCACCCGCTCGGCTTCACGCTTGCCCTCCGCCACAATAGACGGAAGTTGTTCAAGCAAACTCTTCATTCAATATCCCCCTGCCCGCTTTGGTCGCGCGGTGTTGTCGTAAATCGTGGTTAGGTCAGATCAATGCTGGCTGCGGATCGAGCGGCTTGCCTTTGAAAGGCGCGACCTTGATTTCCCCTTCCCGCTTACGGGCCTGGGCAATGTCGTAGCTGTTCTGCATCCGCATCAGGGTGTCCATCGGAACGCCGAAGGCCTTCTCGATGCGCAGTGCCATTTCCGACGACAGATGCGCGCGCTCATTGAGCAGCGTCGAAAGCGTCGCTCGCGTCACGCCCAGCACCTCGGCCGCGCTCGTGACCGACAGGCCGAGCGGCTCGATGATTTCATGCTTGATGAAGCCGCCGGGATGGGCGGGGTTCTTCATCCGAATGCCAGTGATAGCGTTCATAGCCACCTCCTAATGATAATCTTCATAATCGAGGTCGATGATCTCGATTTCGTCCTGGTCGATCCGAAACGTCATCCGCCAGTTTTTCGTGACGAATAGGCTCCACGTGCCCTTGCGGTCGCCGGTCAGCTGATGCGCCTTCCAGCTCGGCACGGTGCGAAGCTCATCCTCCAGCTCCATATCCTGCAGGAAGGACACCATGCGCTGTATCTTGGGCACGACGGCGGGTTGCAGCCCGCTCCCATCATCTTTCTCGATGAGCCGTCGCAATCCCTTATGGACCACGTTTCTGATCTTCATGATTTAGTTTATCAAAAAAGAGCGTTCGGTGTCAAGTGACGCAATACGGACCATATATGCCATATGATACCCTTTTTGAAGTTGCGCTTGCCTGACCTACGTTTGGCAGTTGTAAACAAATGGAAGGTTTAGTTTACTGACAACCACGGCGGGACAGCGGATCGCATTCCCCTAGTGTTTCAGCGGATTGTGCAGTGCAGCTGTAAACGCTCGCGCTAAGTGGCGGCATTCTGATCGCGCTATTTGTCGGCGAGCGTCGCTACGCGGCTACCGGCTTGGTCTCGGCCGATCGCACATAGGCGTAGAGTTTTGGCTTGGAGATGCCGAGCATCGAGCAAATCTTGGCGATCGGCATCGTGTTCTCGTGGTAGAGCCTGACGGGCAGGTCGCGCTTGTCCTTGCCGAGTGCGGCCGGCCGGCCACCCTTCTTGCCGCGAGCGCGGGCTGCGGTGAGACCGGCCTGGGTCCGCTCGCGGATCAGGTTGCGCTCGAACTCCGCCAATGCCCCGAACAGGTGGAAGGTAAGCTTGCCCGACGTGGTGGTCGTGTCGATCGCCTCGTGCAGGCTCAGCAGCCCGACCTTTTCCTCGTCGAGGTAGGTCATCCATCCGATCAGATCACGGAGCGAGCGGCCGAGCCTGTCGAGGCGCCAGACCACCAGTGTGTCGCCGGCGCGAAGCAGCTCCTTCACCTTTTCCAATCCAGGGCGAGCGGCAGTCGCCCCGGAGGCCTTGTCGGTGATGACCTTCTCGCAGCCGGCAGCCTTCAGCGCATCACGCTGGAGGTCCAGGTTCTGCTCGGCGGTCGATACGCGGGCGTAACCGATTTTCATGCGTAGGGCCGGTGGCGCCCCGATCGGGCGCGGTTTGGGAAGAAAGTCGTCATCGGCAGGTCTATGTTGCCCTAGTTTTCTTTACCGGGTAGATTTACGTCGAACAGGCCGGTTTGGCAACGCGAGCGGACTCGCATGGCGATGGGCAGGCAAATCTCCGTTTTCCTTACCTGCGACACGGACCGTCGGCGGTGACGCATCCGGCGCTTGTCCCGCCGCTGGCGATCGAGCGCTACCGCGTCCTTGAACCGCACCTCGCCGATGGCATCCCGCTCGCGGACCTCGCCCGCACCGGCACGCTGAGCGAGCGGACGTTGCAGCGCTGGCTCGGGCGCTACCGTGCCGAAGGACTTGCCGGTCTCGCGCGTCTGCCGCGCAACGATCGGGGCAGGCTGCACCTGCCGGAACATCTGGTCGAACTGACCCGCACTCTCGCCACCAAGCGCCCGCGACCCCCGGTCGCCGCCATTCACCGAAAGGTGCAGGAACTCGCCATCGCGCATGGACACCGAACCCCCAGCTATGCGGCCGTCGCGCGTGTCGTCAGGGCGATACCGGCAAGCCAGATCGCCGCAGCCTCCGATCCGGCCGTCTACCGCGACCAGCACGAGCTAGTGCATCGGCGCGAAGCCGCGACCTCGAACGAGATGTGGCAGGCCGATCATACCGTTCTCGACATTCTCGTGCTCGATGATGCCGGAACCCCGGTGCGTCCTTGGCTGACCGTCATCGTTGACGATCACAGCCGAGCCATCGCCGGTTACTTCCTCAGCCTCGATGCCCCCAGTGCCCTCAACACGGCGCTCGCCTTGCGGCAGGCGATCTGGCGCAAGCCCAATCCCGAATGGATCGTCAGCGGCATTCCCGAACAGCTTTACGTCGACAACGGCTCGGATTTCATCTCCGAGCATATCGAGCAGGCGTGCATCGCCCTCAAAATCCGCCTCATCCATTCGCTGCCGGGGCGTCCTCGCGGGCGCGGCAAGATCGAGCGGCTGTTCCGCACCATCAACGACATGTTCCTGCCCGACCTGCCCGGCCACCTGATCGCGGGCAAGCCGCTGTCGGCGCCAGTGCTCACGCTCGACGAGCTGCGCGCCCGCTTCGAGGCGTTCGTGTGCGGCGTCTATCATCGTCGCCCGCATGGCAGCACCGGCGAACCGCCGATCACGCGCTGGCAGAAGGGCGGGTTCCTGCCCGCAATGCCCGACAGCCTTGAACAGCTCGACATGCTGCTCGTGCACGTGCCCAAGCCCCGTAAAGTGCTGCGCGACGGCATCCGTCTGATGGGCAGGCGCTATGTCGAACCCACGCTCGCGGCCTTCGTCGGCGAGCAGGTCGAGGCGGTCTATGACCCCCGCGACCTGACCGAGATCCACGTCTACCACCAGGGCCGGTTCGTCTGCCGTGCGCTCAGCTCCGAGCACGCTGGGCACCCGTCGTTGCGCGCGATCCAGCGCGCCCGGCGCGGCGCGAAGGAGCGCGACAAGCAGGTGCCTGCCCCCACGGAGACCTTCGATGGCGACCAAGAGGATACGGCTTCCCGGCCCACCACCTACCGAGGGCTCCGGCTCTACGCCGCTGACGATTGAGTTCCTGGTCGAGCAGCCGTTCCTGGCGACCCGCGAACATGCCCGGTTCGTCGAGTTTGCCGAAGCCTGCGCGCACTACCGCTATATCGGCGTGTGTCATGGCCGGCCGGGCGTCGGAAAGACGCGATCGGCGCGCGAGTTTTCCAGCTTCCCCGACCTGGGGGAATATGCCGCGCTCCGTCCCATTGCCGCGCTCCTTGGCGAAAAGGTCGCTCGCTGCCGCGCCGTCTTCTACACCGTGTCGGTCAGCAACACGCCCAAGACGATCGACGCGGTGTTGGGCCTCAACCTCATTAAGCTGGGCTATGCCCGGCTGACGGTCGCGGGCGGCTCGCAGGACGAAATCACCCATGACGCCGCCCGCATCGCCTGCCCCCTCGTCATCGTCGACGAGGCCGACCGCCTGACCATAAAGTCGCTCGAACATCTCCGCGACATGGCCGATCGCCACGGCTTCGGGCTGATCCTGATGGGTATGCCGGGCTTGGAGAAGCGCCTCGCCCGCTATGCCCAGCTCTACTCGCGGATCGGCTTCGTCCACGAGTTCAAACCGCTTACCGAGACCGAAATGCGGCTGCTGCTCGCGACCCACGCCGGCGATTTCGGGATCAGCTTCGACCCGGCCCAACTCGACGCGATCGAAGCGCAGGCAGCCGTGATCCGCATCACGCGCGGCAACTTCCGGCTCATGGAGCGCCTGTTCGCGCAGATGCGGCGGATCATGACCCTCAACCGCGTCGAGGAGGTCACCGCTGACATCGTTCAGGCCGCGCGCGATTGCCTCGTCATCGGACCCGGCAACTGACAAATAGCGCGATCAGAACGCCGCCATTTAGCGCGAGCGTTTACACAGGATAAGATCCATACCGTTTCCGGAACCACTTTCTTGTTTCCTCTTCGAAATTGGACTGTGCTGATGAGTTTGAGCGATGGTGGCTTCGCTCATACACTACGCGCTACCAGGCCCCTGCCCGTTTCTTAGGCTTAACGTTGTAGCTCAAGACCCCGGGGGCTCAGCCTCCCTTCTCCGGTTCTTGCCGCTGCGCAAATCCCTCGATCTACCTGCCGCCGTCGTGTGGTCGCACGGCATCATCCAAAGACCTATTTAGGCCGTCATGACTAGCCAATCTTCGCCATAAGGCGCCCCGCCGCCCCCTGCTCTGCCGCGAGATTGCGATTATAAGCGAGCGGCATCCGCGGCGACTTCCACCGCAGCGCGTCCATGATGCCGGCCAAATCCTCCCCGCTGGCGAACAGATCCTGATTGAGCCCGATCCGCGTCGAGTGCGCACTGATCCCCTTCAGCAACCGCGCCAGATCGTCCGCCGTCAAATCGGGCAGCGCGCCACGGTCGAACGCGCGGCCGATGATCGACCGAAAGATTGGTCCGATCGAGCCCGGGTGCAGCGCCACGGTGCCGATGTCATATTCGACGCGCGCCTTCACCGCCGGCTTGGACAGCGTCTTGCGCAGATCCCACGTCTCCCGGCCCGAGATGCTGTCGATCGGCCGACCGCGCACGGCTGCCCGCGCCTTGTAGCGCCGCACCTGCACCCGCCGGAACAGCGGCCCTGTCGTGATCCCCGCCGCTTCGGTCCACGCCGCGATCGCCGCGACGGTGCGCGGGCTGAGGTAGGCGGTCGCCCCCTCCCCGTCTTGATCGCCCTTATGACGCAGAATCTGCAGCAGCCGCGCTTCGGGATCGATCGCCTCCTCAATATGCTCAATGGCGACCGCCACCAGTTCGGAGGCGCGCAGCCCGGTGTCATAAGCGGCCGATAGCAGCGCCCGATCACGCAGCCCCGGCAGATCCTCGCCACAACTCTCGAGCAGCGCGCGGATGTTGAGCCCCCGCGCCTTGTCGCGCTCGACGTCGCGCACCGGGCCCTTGAACCGCAGCGGCCGCGCCTGCTTCTGCGCAGCCCCCTTCTCGCGGCGCACCGTCTGGAGCCGCAGCTTCACCAGCGGCGCCGGCGTCGGATCCTTGAGCTCGAGCAGCTGGTGGATCTTGGCGATCGACGCCTTGTAGCGGGATAGCGAGGCCGGCCGGCTCCCCTTCCCGGCCCGCGCGTCGAGATAATCGGCCACGGTCTCGGGCGTGGCCGGCAGCGCGATCCGGTTGTTGCGCCTACACCACGCATCGAACGCCTCGACGTCGGACTTGAGCGCACGGATGCTATGGGGCGATGAAGCGGCCTGATAGGCGGCGATCAGGCCCTCGTTGACGGTGATGCGCTCGCCGGCGCGCATCTGCACGATCGTCCACGCAAGGTCGGCCGGCGCCCTGACGGCCGGCAGGACAGCCTCAGGCGGCGCTACGGGGATTTCTGGCCCTTCCCGGGCGGTTTCGGTGCTCACGACGCGCCTCGCTCCTCAGCCGCGCTTGTAGCCCACCTTATAAAGAACGGTCAAATCTGCTTATGTGATAAGTGCAATTATCGCATATGAACTTTTCGACGATAGCATGAGGCGAAACCAACTGCTGACTTTGGTTTCCTCACGCGCTAAGCGTAAGAGCGATGCAGGAGATCGTCGACCGCCGCGCAAATGACCCAATGTTGCTGCTCGGCCGGCTCGACGGCCGGCTTCATCATAGTACAAGCGCCGACATTTTCCTTGCGCGATCGCGCCTTCACGGCGCCGCGGCGTTAGCAGGTCTCGCCGGCGTGCCGATCGCTGTCGGCGACCTGCAGGATTGGATCGCGGGGCGAAGCGCCCCTCCCCGCGCCTCCGAAGGTCTCAACGATCCGATATCGGTGGCGTCCATTTTCCACCTCGCACTAAGTCGGGACGAGGATGTCAGAGACCCGGTTGGCCGCGCATCCCTCAATGCTCTCCGAACCATCCTCGACGACCGTGCAGAGGCTGAGCGCTATGGTGGAGACGATCTCGCACACTTCGGCCCGCTCTGGCGTCAGGTGAAGTCTGCGGCGGATGCACCCTTCCCCGTCGCCGATCTCCGGTCCATCGCCGAGCGCGTGTTCGCTCTTGCCGAAATGACCGAGCGTCTTCCGGTCGGCGCCTCGGAGGTTGTTGCGATCGACGGACGCTCGTTGGAGCTTCCTCCCCGCTGCCGCGATCGCAACTGGCTCGTCGCGACCGCTCTTCCTCGCATGCTCTACCGCGCTGGCTTCACGAGCCGCATCATCCCCTCACTGGTGCCGCTCCCCAAGTTCATGCCCCCTTCCCCTGCCGCGCTGACCGGGTTCCTCGCTAAGGAGATCGGGCAGATCAGCGCGGCGGGGCTCCGCGAGCTTTCCGCAATTGAGCATGACGTCGCCAAGCTCACCAATTTAGGTGCAACTCAGCGAAGTCGCCTGCCGCTTCTCGGGCGCCTATTGATCGCCTATCCAGGGCTCCAGGCATCCTCCGTTTCGAAGCTGCTGTCTGTGACACCTCAGGGTGCCCGAAAGCTCCTCGCGGCGCTGCCCACCACGCCTGCCGCGCAGCGCCGGCTGCGGGCCGAATAGCGACCGGGACGCCCTCCGTACTGAAACGCCGTCTCGCTTGTTTTGCTCAGCTCGCCGGCAACAGTTCTTCGATCGCTTTCATGAGCTCGGCCTTCGTGGCGCCGGTCCGGGGCACGATCTTGATCGTGATCCCCCCACCTCTGGCACTGGCATAGCGCAGAATCGTCTTTCCGCCTTTGCCCGTGATCTCTCGCTCGCCAGTCTCCTTCTTCTTTGCCTCAACGGTCGCACGAACAAGTCGCTTCGCCACCTCGGGTCCGGTCAGACTGGAACCACCATTCCTACGCTCGGCCTCGATGCGCTCGGCCTCGTCTCGCATTCGCTTCAGAGTTTTCGGTTCGCTGGTCAGCGGTTTGATATCGCGCGCCACTCGAACGGTAATGTCGTGGGTGTCCGAAAATGCCGCCACGATCTCCTCAGGAAGCCTCGCAACATCCAGCAGGCGGCTCAGCCATGACCGCGAGAGGTTGAGATGCTCCGCCATCTGGGACTGGGAGTTCTCGTAAAACTCCGACAGCGCTCGCGCATATTCCTTTGCACGCTCCCAGTCTGAAATGTCCTTTCGCGACCGATTTTCAACGTCCGAAACCCGGAATGCCTCTTCATCCGTGACGGTCTGGATCGTGACGAGATAATCAAATTCTGGATGATGATGTTCGCGGAGCCACTGGACGGTCCACCACCGGCGAACGCCAGCGATGATCTCATAATCGTAGTCAGGATCGTCCTTCAGACGACGCACGATCGCCGGGATGCGCTGCCGCTTCGCCGCGAGAAAGGAGTCGATCAGATCGCGACAGCTCTCTTCGGACAAATGGTCCAGGTCGCGATTGTGCATCCGCCAGGGACGGCAACGAGCCGGGTCCACCCACTCCGTTCGATCGGTAACCGTCTTGCCGCTCGCTATCCGCGCCAGGGTCTGGCTTCGGCTCGCCATGATCCCTTCCGAGGGGCTCGCATTGTCAAGCTCGGCCTCATTATCCAGGCCTTCGGTGAACATCGAGCCGAAGCCCTTATTTCCTTTTGTCATCGGCTCGCTCCTACTCGAATTTCCGGCATCTTGGAGACCCGATTTGTTGGTCTGTTGCCACGTGGCAACAAACCGAAATTCGCCTCGCCTTCGGCTCCCCTTTTCTGAGGGAAAACTGATCCTGGAATTTGGCTCATGATACTGTTTATAAACGCTTTCCTTGCTCGGTTGCCACGTGGCAACAACGCATCATTCTTAGCAGATTTCAGCCCCATAGACGGCGAACAATTGCCCGCAGTTGCCACGTGGCAACTGCTGCTCAAAGCTGCCCCCCTGCCCGGCTCGGCCAGGTCCGCAAAACGTCTTCTTCGATGTCTCGGCAAACCTCATTCAGATGCCTCATGCACCGGTTGTAAACCTCGTGCGAAGTGACGGGCTTTTCCAGTTCAAAGACCGTCTTCATCCGCGAGCTGGCATTGTCGATCTCCGCACTGGTGACCATCACCGAAGAAGACATTGAGCCTCCGAAAACGCTCCGCATCATCGAAAGTATCTCACGATGCATCGACTTGCTGTCGTCGACCCGGCTGCCGACGAGACGGATGAAATTGTAAGCCGGGCGCCCCCTCCCCGCGAGCTGCTCGAGCTGCTTCATCGTGGTCTTCGCCATGTCGATAAACGACACCGTCGATGCGAAGTCGACCAGGCTTGGCGGCACGGGGATCACCATCGCATTGGCTGCTTGAAGGACCGCCATGGAGACCATGCCGAGTGCTGGAGGCGGATCCATGATCACCACATCGTAATCTTCTACCACCGAGTCGATGGCCTCGGCGATCAGGTCGATGATGTTCAGGTTCTGATTGCGCGCGAGGTAGCCGGCGATCTCGTATTCGAGATTGTAGAGCCGCAAATTCGCAGGGATCAGATCGAGCCCATGGAAGTGGGTCTTCCGAATGATCTTTCGCACACCCAGCAATTCCGGGTTATGGAAATGCCCATAGAGCGTGTCGTCCTCCTCCAGATCGACGTCTGGTCGGTAGCCGAACATCATTGTCGATGAAGCTTGGCTGTCGCAGTCGATAAACAGCACACGATAGCCGTTGATCGCGAAGTGCTGAGCCAGGTGCAGCGCGATCGTGGACTTGCCGACACCGCCCTTGAAATTGCAGACCGAGAGAATGGCGGGTGGATCTTCCGGGCTGCGCCACGGACGCGTTCCGAACACCTCACGCATATGATCGAGTTCTTCGAGCGTATATTGGACGCGATGACCGGAAGCCGTCCGCCCACGCTCCGGCAAACGCCCGTCGCGTTCAGCTTCTCGGATCGCCGACGCGGTGCGTCCGACAAGTGATGCAGCCTTGGAGATAGGGAAGGTGGGGGCTCGCTTCTGCCCTGTCTCTGGATCGACCGCGCTGTCGCGGATCCGCTTGAGGATCGTGAGCGCTTTACGGTGAAGCACATCCAGGCCACCTTCCAGAAGGTCATCGGCGGGGACATTTGTGGGATCAGTGGCCATGAGATTCCGCTTTTGTGGGTTTGATGGCCCACAATAGCGACGTTGGCAGTTTCGAGCAACGATTTGGCCATCGAACTTACAACTTTACCGATGATCTCCGAGCCGTTTCGGATTTCAAGGTAATGCCAATGCGCCCTGGTAGAGGCGCACCGATGATCTCCGAGTCGGTGCAAGCTTTCCGAAAACTTGCTGCGTCCGGCTGCACCGAGCGATGCCCTGTGGATGAATACCGATGATCTCAGTACCTTCCGATGATCTCGGTGCGTCCTACCAATGATCTCGGTGCCAACAGACCGATGATCTCGGAGCGCATACCTATTACATGAATCCCTGAATCAATCCGATTCGCGAATCGGCTTCAAAATTTCGATTTTTGAAAGTGGGAAGGGGCGATTCGGCAAAAGCGGCACCGAGATCATCGGTCGAATTGCAACTCTCACCCCTGATTTCCCGCCAAAACTGCCAACAGGGTTGATTTCGAAACCCAAACCTGTTGAGACAGCGCCATCACAGACCCCGGAGATTCGGGGAAGGGCGGAACAATGAACGGAGATCAGCATAGGCCGATTGGGCACCAATATGCACTCGCCATGATCGATGGCGGTGCAGAGAATGTCCGGAAGCTTGCCTCCACTGCCGGAACCCAATTGACGCTCGACGCCTTCCTGCGAGTCCACGACGAAGAGCCTGTCCCGGCATTTCTCCATTCCGCGCTTTGCGCCATGTCGCTCCCGACCAAGCGCCCGAAGGACGACACGCTCCCGATTATCCGGGAAGACGGCAAGTACGCGCTGGCAATCAACCCTCGGCCGGTTCTTCAAAATATCGATGGCAAGTCGGTCATGAGAAGCCTGGGTGTTCCATATGGGGCCTATCCCAGGGTTGCGCTCATCTATCTGCTTTCACAGGCGGTAATGAAGCGTTCGCGCGACGTCTATCTCGGCCGCAACTTCACGGAATGGATGCGGCGGCTTGGCTATCAAACGGTGTCCTATGGCCCCCGTGGCACCGCAAATCTGATGCGCGAACAGGTCGACCGCTTGCTGGCGTGCGAGTGGCAGATTCGCTGGGATGGCACCGAAACGGACGACAACGCCTTTGCGGTCCGCGATGTGAAGATCTCAAATGAATATGCTGGTTCACTCGACAAGAACGGCACCTTCGCGCGGGAAATCCGTATGTCGGAGGTCTTCTACAGTCACCTTATCGAGCACGCTGTCCCATTAAACGAAGTAGCGATCCGGGAGCTTAAAGGGACGCCAACGGCGCTCGATCTCTATACCTATCTTGCCTATCGCCTCCCACGGATCGGCTCCGACAAGGGGCAGATCATTTCTTGGGATCAACTGGCAAAGCACCTCGGCAACGAGGCTGACAGCAAGCGCTTTCGTCAAACGGTGCGGGAGACGATGCAGCTCGTCTCGGCGGTTTATCCCAATGCGAACGTCGATCTCTCCGGCAGGAAGGTGGTCCTTCATCCGTCTCCAGCGCCGATGGAGCGTAAATTGGTCGGACCCCATTTGCGACTTGTTGGGGCGCCAGGCGTCGAAACGGCACCGAGATCATCGGTTCGCACCGTTCCGCAGGCAACGAAACCCGCAGCGAAATCAGACGAACCGCTTCACGCATTCCCGCCGGGAACGCTTTCCTATGGCGACCGCGAACAGGCGTTTCGGAGTGTCGGTCTCACTAAGGGCCATCCTTGGTCAGTCGACGATATGGCCAACGCATTCCGCAAGGGATTCGCCGATATCAAGAGGCCCCGGACCGACACCGAATGGATGCGGCTCTGGGAGGCCTTCGTGATCAAATATGCGGATCGGCGGAAGAACCGGCCTGACGATTGACCGATGATGTCCGAGCCGTTCGTCGCCTGCGAACGAGCCCGAGTCGTGCCCGATGAAGCGATCAACGTGAGCGCGCCGACCCTCATCGTTGATAGGTCCGGGTCACAGCGCCATGCGCTGAAAGAGGGAAGGGGGGATGTGGCTACCGAGCAGGAGGTAGTCCTATGCCACTCACGGCCAAACGACCGACCCAGGAACTTGTTGACCTCGTAGGCGCTCTTGGCGGCACCTGGACCGGCTACAGGGCTATGGCCCGTTGCCCGGCACATGGCGACAACGATCCAAGTCTTTCGATCCGCCAAGGTGACCGCGGCATTCTGGTGACGTGCTTCGCGGGTTGCGCACGCGATGATGTTCTGCGGGAATTGCGTCGGGTTCGAACCGGCCAACATTATGCAATACCGGAACAGGATCGACCGCAAGGCAGCGCCAATGTCTCGCGCATCTGGGAGCAGGCCATTGGCGTCAAAGGGACGCTGGCCGAGCGCTATCTTGAGCGACGCAACTTGTTGCCAGCGCCTGCCGACGTGCGCTTCCATTCGCGCTGCCCATACCTCCCGAAGCCGAAAACCGTTTATCGACCGGCTTTGCTGATTGCTGTTCGCGAGATCCGGCAGCTCGTCGCGATCCAGCGCAACTTTCTCGACCCTGCGACAGCGAAGTGCCTCCGAAAAGTCATGCTCGGCGTGCCTGGGACAGGCGCATGGCGGGGCCGGGCAGGGGGCGAGACGCTGGCGATCGCCGAAGGTTTCGAGACTGCCGGCGCCTACACCCGCATCAAGGACATCCCCTGCTGGGCCTCACTTGGCGCCAGGCGGCTCGATCAACTGGTCATTCCACCCGGCATTACGACCCTGCTGATCGCAGAGGACAATGATCCAGAAGGGCGTCGCGCCGCGGCGTCCGCCGAAGCGAAATATCCCCGTCCCGGGCTCATCATCCGCCGCGACCCGCCGCCGCCGGCTTTCAAGGATTGGGCAAAGTTCCTCGACGCGCACTGCCGGACCTGATCCCGGGGCGGAGAGAGGGGAGGGGGATCGAGGGTGTGTCGCTGCGACAGATGCAGCCGCGCAGGAGATTCCCAAATGACCGACCTTTTTCAGACCGCCGAGCGCGGCGACCGTGCCGCTGCGCACATCCTTCTATCCCAACTGGCGTCAGGCGAGCCGGTCACCCGTCAACATCTCAATCGGGCGATGGTGCAGGCGTTCGGCGGAACCGATGCCGAAGGACGCTGGACGCAGCGCTCAAGCTTCGAGGTGCTAGAGCACGCACTCGCCCTTCATCTCCGTGGATCATTGGCGCCTCTGGCCAGCCTCGCCGATGTCGCCGCGCGGATTGACCTCGCGCAGCGCCTCCCCACTCAGACCGTGCGGAGCGAAGACCAGATCGAATGGCAGCAATTCTCGACTCCTGTCGACATTGCGGCCGTCGCGATTCTGCTCGCAGATGTCCGGCAGGATGACGTCATTCTCGAGCCCAGCGCCGGCAACGGTTTGCTCGTTGCACAGCTTGGGGCTCATCGATCGCTGCATCTCAACGAGCTCGATCCGATCCGCCGCGATCGCCTGCACGGCGTTTTCCCCGGCGCAACGATCACCGGCCATGATGGGGCGATTCTTGATGCTGCTCTTGGCGACGCACCGCGTCCTTCCCTGATCCTCATGAATCCGCCGTTTTCGCGGTCGCTCGGCCGCGGCGTCGATGATCTTGCGGCCGTTCGGCATCTTCAGGCTGCACTTCGCCGATTGCAGACTGGGGGCCGCCTCGTTGCCATCATGCCCGACTGGTTCGGACCGACCACCCGAATGCGCGACCACTACGAGACCGTCCTTCGCGGATCGACAGTGCAAGCCTCTGTTCGACTTGAAGGCTGCTATCTCAAACACGGCACGTCTATCGACGTGCGAATCTTCGTCATCGACAAGGTCGCCGGCAGGCTCGCACCAGAAGTCATCCAGGGTGGATCAATCGCGGAACTGCTCGACGTTCTCACCGTGACACCTCGCCTGTCCCTTGTCGCAGATCAGCCGGCACCCGCGCCGAAGCGGGGCGGAGGCATCTCGCTCTTCAGAGCGGTCAAAAGCGCCAAGCCCATGCCCCGGGCCTTTCACGCTGCCGTGCGCAACCATGTCTTGCCGGTTGCTTACACCAGGCTCGAAACCCCGGCGCCGCTGCTCGAACAGACCGGCGTCTATCTGCCCTATCGGCCAAGCCGCCTGGTTTTCGACAAAGCCGGCGAACACCCGACTGCGCTCGTCGAATCCGTTGCCATGGGATCAATCCCAGCGCCGATCCCCGATTACGTCCCTTCGCTGCCGGAGCGGACTGTCACAGAGCGTTTGCTCTCGGCCTCCCAGCTCGAAACCGTCGTTTACGCCGGCCATGCCTGGGCTCAGACGATCCCTGGGCGCTTCGCACCGGACAAGGATGGTGTCGGCCTCGTTATCTCGGAGGAGGGCCGCGGCTACCGAAAGGGTTTCTTCCTCGGGGACGGAACCGGGGCAGGCAAGGGTCGCCAAATCGCGGCCGCCATTCTTGACAACTGGCTTCAGGGGCGGCGTCGCAATATCTGGGTCACCAAGAACGCGCCCCTCCTCGAAGATGCTCGCCGTGATTGGACGGCCCTCGGCGGGCTCGCCGGTGACATTCAGCCCATATCGAACTGGAAGATCGACGAACCCATCAGGCTTGACCAGGGCGTCCTTCTGGTCACCTATCCGACCCTTCGATCGATGCGCGGGGAACATAGCCGGCTGAAGCAGATCATCGACTGGGCCGGCGCCGATTTCGACGGCGTCATCGCCTTCGACGAAGCGCACGAGATGGGCGGTGTCGCAGGAGGCGAGGGCGCACTCGGAGCCAAGGAGGGATCGCAACAGGGCATCAGCGGCGTTCGGCTCCAGAACCATCTGCCCGCCGCGCGGATCCTCTACGCCTCTGCGACGGGGGCGTCCGAGGTCAACAACCTTGCCTATGCCGTGCGGCTCGGGCTCTGGGGACCGGAGACGGCGTTCGCCAATCGCGAGCAATTCATCTCCAGCATTCGCCAGGGCGGGATCGCCGCCATGGAATTGGTCGCACGCGATCTCAAGGCGACTGGGCTCTACATGGCGCGAGCGCTGAGCTTCGCCGGTGTCGAATATGAGATCCTGCGGCACGAACTGACGCCCGCGCAGATCGAGATCTACGACACTTACGCCAATGCCTGGTCCATCATCCACCGGAACATGGAAAAAGCCCTGGAACTCACCGGCGTCGTCGATGGTCTCGAGAACACCACTTTGAATAGCGGGGCGAAGGCATCGGCCCGCTCGCGCTTCGAGTCCACCAAGCAGCGTTTCTTCGGCCAGGTGCTGCTTTCGATGAAGCTGCCAACGGTCATCGCCGCGGTCGGCGAGCATCTTATGGCGGGCCAGTCGGTGGTGCTTCAACTGGTGACGACGGCCGAGTCCATCCTCGACCGGCGATTGGGCATGCTCAGCCCGGATGAGCGCGTCGACCTCGAAATCGACCTCAGCCCTCGTGAAGCCGTGTAATGTTGAGCTCAACATTAGACATATTCTTTGCAGTCGCAGTTTATGTCGAGCGTGGCGGCGGTAGGCGCAGGTTTCCTTCGGTTTTCCATGATTTCACTCCAGATAACTACGGTTCCGTCGACCTCAGCAA
>NZ_SCMK01000038.1 GCF_005503355.1 Sphingomonas sp. 1F27F7B | reverse complement strand
ACTGGCGCCGCGTCGCTACCCGTTACGACCGCTGCCCCACCACCTTCTTCTCCGCCATCGCGCTCGCCGCCACCATCATCTTCTGGCTATGACCAATGAGTCCTGACCCTAGGCGTTCCGCGCTCTAGGCACTGATGCGCCCGGAGCCTGGTGTCTCCGCCCGTTCGGGTGACGATCGCTAACGCAGGCTGGGGCTCCGCCCCCAACGCGCTGCGAAGCGCCTTCCGCCCAGCTTCCTCCGCTACGCTCCGTGCAGCCGGTTCCCCGCGAAGCCGCTTGCTCCGCTTGCCCCCCGATGCTCGCCGCATGGGCAGGGTTTCAGTTCGCATCTGAAACCCACACCCAAGGACAAGTTATGGAGAGCATCACCACCACCCCGACCGATACCGATCACCCCCGCATCTATGTCGCCTGTCTCGCCGCCTATAACAGCGGCATCCTTCACGGTGCATGGATCGACGCCGCGCAAGAACCCTGGGCGCTCTGGGACGCTGTACAGGCCGTGCTTGCTGTATCGCCCGTCGAGGGTGCGGAAGAATGGGCCATCCACGATCATGAAGGGTTCGGCGGCATCCGCCTGAGCGAACATGCCAGCCTCGACCGTGTGGTCGCGCTGGCCTCTTTCATCGTCGAGCATGGCGCGCTTGGCGCAGCGTTGCTCGATCACTACGGCAGTGATGTGGGCGAGGCGCGCGAAGCGCTGCGCGAGCGCTATCACGGCTGCCATACCAGCCTCGCCGACTATGTGCAGGAGTTGACGGAGCAGGCCACCCCGATCCCCTCCGCCCTGCGCTACTATATCGACTGGCAGGCCATGGCCCGCGATGCCGAACTGAACGGCGACCTGTTCACCGTGCAGATCGCCTGGGGCGAAGTGCATGTGTTCGGCGGGGACTGAGATCGGCGACTACGCTGGCATGTGGATAGGTGTAGGGTTCGATTGCACGCACGCTTCGAGCCGTGACATCAAAGCCACAATCTACACAAAAGAGCAGGAACTTCCTGCACAGTTCCTGCACAGACTGATACGTAAGAAATTATACCTTTTATATTAATGAGTTATGGAGCATTCCATATCTCGCGGGGATGACGGAACAGGGTATGGGGATGACGGAACAGGGTACGGGGATGACGGAACAGGGTACGGGGATGACGGAACAGGGTACGGGGATGACGGAACAGGGTATTTGTCTCAAGGGGATAATCGCCAAGCAAGTTCAGGGTGACGAGAGGAGGCAACAAGGGGAATAGCGGCGGCGTTCAAGGATCGCGCGGGCGGCGCTTCCCGGCTCGCACCTCGATCCGATCGGGGAGATGCGCGGAAGCATGGACCCGTTGCCGAGTTCCCACCCCGCCCCTAGAAGAGCGCGCAAATGCCCTATTCCCCTGGCATAAAGGCGCTCGCGGCGCTCGGCATCGCTGCCGCGGGCGCGCTCGCGGGGCTGCTGCTCAACGGCGACGTGCAGGCCAGCCTTGTCATGCTGGTGTGCGGCGTCGCCGCCGTGCTGGTGGCGACGGCGGGCGGCGATCCGGCGGGGCCGCTCGACACCGCCCCCGCCGCGGCCGAGGGCCCGGGCATCGCGGAAGTGCTCGACGCGATCGCCGAGCCGGTGCTGCTGATCGCCGACCGGCGCGTGATCGCTGCCAATCCGCCCGCGCGCACGCTGCTCGGCCAGCACATATTGGGCGAGGATGTGCGCGTCGCCATCCGCCACCCGGCCGCCGCCGAGCGGCTGATGAACCCGAACGACCATGATTCTTCCGCGCCGATCCATCTGGTCGGCCTGGGCACGCGCGACCAGCGCTGGGAGATGCGGGTGACCGCGCTGGGCGACGGGCGCCGCATCGTCCACCTGATCGACCGCACCGGCAGCTACGCGAGCGAGCGCATCCGCGTCGACTTCGTCGCCAATGCCAGCCACGAGCTGCGCACCCCCCTCGCCTCGCTGCTCGGCTATGTCGAGACGCTGGAGGACGGGGCGAGCGAGGATCCCGGCATCCGCAAGCGCTTCCTCAAGATCATGCACGACGAAGCGCGCCGCATGCAGCGCCTGATCGACGACCTGATCTCGCTCAGCCGGATCGAAGCCGAGAAATATCGCGCGGCGGACAATCCGGTGGCGATGGACGAGCTGATCGACGAAGTGTGCCTGGAGCTTTCCGGCGTGCCGCGCGCCGCCGACGTGGTCACCGAGATCGCCGAGACCCAGCCGGTGCGCGGCGATGCCTCGCAGCTGAGCCAGCTGCTCCACAACGTGATCGGCAATGCGATGAAATATGGCCGCGAGGGCACGCCGATCCTCGTCAGCCTGATGCCCGAGGGCGATTCGATGGTGCGGCTGACCGTGACCGACCAGGGTGAAGGCATCGCGCCCGAGCATCTTCCGCGCCTGACCGAGCGCTTCTACCGCGTCGATTCGGGGCGCAGCCGCACGCTGGGCGGCACCGGGCTGGGGCTCGCGATCGTCAAGCACATCGTCGAGCGGCACCGCGGCCGCTTCGACATCGCCAGCACCGTGGGCAAGGGCTCGACGGTGACCGTACTGCTGCCCGTCCATCGCCTGTCCTGAAAGCTGGTGTCATGAACCTGTCACGCTAGGGGCCGAAGGGCCGCGATGGGGGCAGCCGTCCGGGCACGTGCCCCGTGATTCTTAATCCCAGGGACAGGAGACGGCGATGCTTGGCAGACTTGTGCTTTTCGCGCTTTCCGCAGTGGCTCTCTCGGCTTGCGACAGCGGGACCACCCGCCCGATCCGCGCCGTGGGCAGCTCGACCGTCTTCCCCTTCACCACCGCGGTGGCCGAGGCCTTCGTCAACCAGGACAAGCGCCGCGCGGCCCCGGTGATCGAATCTATCGGATCGGGCGCGGGCTTCCGTGCCTTTTGCGAGGGCGTGGGATCGCAATATCCCGACATCGCCAACGCTTCGCGCCGGATGAAGCGCACCGAATACGACACCTGCCAGAAGAACAATGTCGGCGAGATACTGGAAGTGCAGATCGGGCTGGACGGCGTGGTGCTGGCCGAGAGCAATGCGGGACCCCGGCTGAAGCTCACGCGCAAGGACCTGTATCTCGCGCTGGCGGCCAACCCGATGGGCAAGCCCAACACCGCCAAGACCTGGCGCGACGTCAATCCGTCGCTGCCGGCGATCCCGATCTACGTGATGGGCCCGCCCTCGACCAGCGGCACCCGCGACGCCTTCACCGAGCTGATGCTCGAGCCGGGCTGCCTCGAGGCCTATCCCGAGGCCAAGGCGCTCAAGGCCGGCAGCGATCCCGCCAAGTTCCAGGACGCGTGCATGCGCATCCGCGACGACGGCCCCTATGTCGACAAGGGCGAGAACGACAATCTGATCGTCCAGGGCCTGAGCCAGAACCCCAATGCGCTCGGCATCTTCGGCTATTCCTATCTCGAGGAGAATATCGACCGGCTGCACGGCACGCCGATCGAAGGCGTGGAGCCGACCAACAACGATATCGTCGCGGGCAAATATCCGGGCGGCCGCCCGCTCTACATCTATGTGAAGAAGCGGCACATCAAGGCGGTGCGCGGGATGCAGGACTTCCTGAACCTCTATGCCACCATGTGGAAACCCAAGGGCGAGCTGACCAAGCGCGGGCTGATCGCCGCGCCGAGCGAGGTGCAGGAGCATTCGGCCGAGATCATCGACAAGGGGATTGCACTCGATCCCTCCCAGTTGCACTGAAACGAGGACATCATCTCTTTCCTTCCTGAATCCCGTATCGAGCTGACGTCCCGGTG
Source organism: Sphingomonas sp. 1F27F7B (assembly GCF_005503355.1). Lineage (GTDB taxonomy): Bacteria > Pseudomonadota > Alphaproteobacteria > Sphingomonadales > Sphingomonadaceae > Sphingomonas. The sequence goes on along the minus strand of NZ_SCMK01000038.1, from coordinate 31,673 downwards.
AATGTCTTCGCGCTCCTGTTCGTGGTGGTCGGCCTTGGCCTGATCGGCTGGCTGACCGCGCGTGCGCGCGCGGTGCGGTTCGACCGCGGCGGGCAGAAGCGGCTGTATTCGCTGCCGTCGCAGCATGGCTGGTACGTGGCGATGTGGACGGTGCTGCCGGCGCTGCTGTTCGTCGCGGTATGGACGGCGCTCAGCCCCGCGCTGATCAAGGACCAGGTGCTCAAGGCGCCGGCCGCGGCCCAGCTCTCCGACTTCGCCTTCGAGCGCGACACGATGCTGGGCGAGGCGCGCGATGTGGCGCTGGGCCGGGCCGATTCGACCTTCGATCCCACCGCCGACGCGCTGGTGGCGCCGATGCGCGAGGCGATCGCCTTTTATGGCTGGACCGGCACGGCGATCGCCATCCTGCTGGCCTTTGCCGGGGGCGCCTTCGCGTTCAGCCGGATCAGCCCCGCCTTCCGCGCCCGCACCAAGGTGGAGCGCGGGCTGATGCTGATCCTGCTCGTCGCCTCGCTGATCGCGATCCTGACGACGATCGGCATCTTCCTGTCGCTGTTCTGGGAATCGATCCGCTTCTTCGCGATGGTGCCGCCGCAGGACTTCCTGTTCAGCACGCATTGGAGCCCGCAGCTGATCGACCCGAACAATCCGGGCAAGTCGCTGGGCGCGGTGCCGCTGTTCTGGGGCACTTTCTTCATCGGCGCAGTGATCGCGATGCTGGTCGCCATCCCGTTCGGCCTGATGAGCGCGATCTACCTGACCCAGTACGCCGCGCCCCGCGTGCGCGCCTGGATGAAGCCGATGCTCGAGATTCTCGCAGGCGTGCCCACCGTGGTCTATGGCTATTTCGCCGCGCTGACCGTGGCGCCGGCGGTGCGCGACCTGGCGGTGGCGCTCGGCATGCCCTTCGCCTCGGCCGAGAGCGCGCTGGCGGCGGGCCTGGTGATGGGGGTGATGATCATCCCCTTCGTCTCCTCCCTCGCCGACGATTCGATCGCCGCCGTCCCCACTGCGATGCGCGACGGCAGCCTGGCGATGGGCGCGACCAATTCGGAGACGATCAGCCGCGTCCTCCTGCCCGCCGCGCTGCCGGGCGTGGTGGCGGGCGTGCTGCTCGCCGTCTCCCGCGCGATCGGCGAGACGATGATCGTGGTGATGGCCGCCAGCGGCGCCGCCAACATCACGCTCAATCCGTTTGAGAGCGCCACCACCGTCACCAAGCAGATCGTCGACCTGCTGACCGGCGAGAGCGAGTTCGACAGCCCCAAGACGCTCGCCGCCTTCGCGCTGGGCCTGACGCTGTTCGTGATCACGCTGCTGCTCAACATCGTCGCGCTGCGCGTCGTGAAGAAGTATCGCGAAGCCTATGAGTAAGCGCACCGCCCCTGCCCCCGCGCCCGAGCGGACGCCGACCGACTGGAAGGCCGCGGCGATGCAGAAGCGCATCCGCCGCCGCTATGCGGCCGAACGGCGCTTCAAGCTGTTCGGCATGCTGGCGGTGATCCTTTCCGCTGCGTTCCTCGCCTTCCTGATCGCGACGATGGTGGCGAACGGCGCGCGCGGCTTCACCCGTAGCGAAGTGGCGCTGGACCTGGATTTCCCGAAGATGGGGATCGCCGTCGACCGCGCGCACCTGTCGACGCCGGGCGCCGATCTGGCGCTGTCGGGCGCCGGGCTGCAGGACAAGGTGGAGAGCGCGGCGCTGAGCGGAGGCGACCATTCGCTCGCGTCGAACAGCGCCTGGATCGCGGTGCGCGAGCAAATCAAGGAGCGCCCGTCGATCCTCGATGGCCGGGCGCGGATCTGGGTGCCCGCCTCGACCGCGATCGAGATGGCGGCGCGCGGCCAGGGCTCGCCGGCGGCGCGAGCGGATGCGGAGAGGCTGCGGAGCGCCGGCCTGCTGCGCACCGGGTTCAACTGGGGCTTCTTCACTGCGAGCAATTCGAACGATCCGGTGGCGGTGGGCATCTGGGGTGCGCTCAAGGGCTCGCTGCTGACCATGCTGGTGACCTTCCTGATCGCCTTCCCGGTGGGCGTGCTCGCCGCGATCTATCTCGAGGAATATGCCCCCAAGAACCGCTGGACCGACCTGATCGAAGTCTCGATCAACAATCTGGCGGCGGTCCCTTCGATCATCTTCGGCCTGCTCGGCCTGGCGGTGTTCCTCGGCACCTGGCAGATCGGCGGCCACAGCTTCGGCCCGCTCCTGCCGCGCTCGGCGGCGGTGGTCGGCGGGCTCACGCTCGCGCTGATGATCATGCCGGTGATCGTCATCGCCAGCCGCAATGCGATCAAGGGCGTGCCGCCCTCGATCCGCGACGCCGCGCTCGGCATCGGCGCGAGCCGGATCCAGGTGGTGTTCCACCATGTCCTGCCGCTCGCCATGCCCGGCATCCTGACCGGCACGATCATCGGCATGGCCCGCGCGCTGGGCGAGACCGCGCCGCTGCTGCTGATCGGCATGCGCGCCTTCATCGTCACCGCCCCCCAGGGCTTCACCGATCCCGCCACCGTGCTGCCCGTCCAGATCTTCCTGTGGTCGGACGAAGTGAGCCGCGGCTTCGTGGAGAAGACCAGCGCGGCGATCATCGTGCTGCTGGTGTTCCTGCTCGCCATGAACGGGCTCGCCATCTATCTTCGCAACAAGTTCGAGACCCGCTGGTAATGACCGACGCCACTCCCCTTTCCACTGCAACGGCGACCGGGCACAAGATGTCGGCGCGGGGCGTGAACGTCTTCTACGGCGACAAACAGGCGATCCGCGACGTCTCGATCGATGTCGACATGGACCATGTGACGGCGTTCATCGGCCCGTCGGGCTGCGGCAAGTCCACTTTCCTGCGCACGCTCAACCGGATGAACGACACCATCGCCTCCGCCCGGGTGACCGGCGACATCATGCTGGACGGCGAGGACATCTATTCCTCGGCGATGGACGTGGTGCAGCTGCGCGCGCGGGTGGGCATGGTGTTCCAGAAGCCCAATCCCTTCCCCAAGTCGATCTACGAGAATGTCGCCTATGGCCCGCGCATCCACGGCCTGGCCGCCTCCAAGGTGGCGCTCGACGGGATCGTCGAGCAGTCGCTGAAGCGCGCTGGCCTGTGGGACGAAGTGAAGGACCGGCTGTCGGACAGCGGCACCGCGCTTTCGGGCGGCCAGCAGCAGCGCCTGTGCATCGCCCGCGCGATCGCGGTGGACCCCGAGGTGATCCTGATGGACGAGCCCTGCTCGGCGCTCGACCCGATCGCCACCGCCAAGATCGAGGAGCTGATCCACGAGCTGCGCGGGCGCTATGCCATCGTGATCGTCACGCACAACATGCAGCAGGCGGCACGCGTCAGCCAGAAAACCGCCTTCTTCCATCTCGGCCAGCTGGTCGAATATGGCGACACCGACAATATCTTCACCGCGCCCAGGCAGGAGCGCACCAAGGATTACATTACCGGCCGTTACGGCTAGGAGTACCCATTATGGCGAGCAGCCACGAACATACCGTCAAGGCGTTCGATCAGGACATCGGACAGCTGCGCGCGCTCATCTCGCAGATGGGCGGCCTGGCCGAGCAGGCGATCGAGGACGCGATGCTGGCGCTCCAGCGCGGCGACACCGTGCTCGCCAGCGAAGTGCGCCAGAAGGACAAGCAGATCGACGCGATCGAGGCCGAGCTGGAGAAGCTCGTCGTCCGCGTGATCGCGCTGCGCGCGCCGATGGCGGACGACCTGCGCGAGATCATCGCCGCGCTGAAGATCGCCGCGGTGATCGAGCGGATCGGCGACTATGCCAAGAACATCGCCAAGCGCGTGCCGATGATCCATGGCGAGGCCGGCGAGGAACGGATCGACGTCGTCTCGATCCTGCCGGCGATGGGGCAGCTGGCGGCGGACATGGTGCACGACGTGCTCGATGCCTATTCGGCGCGCGATGCCCAGGCGGCGGTGCGGATCTGCGCGCGCGACAACGCGCTCGACGATTTCTACGATTCGATCTTCCGCACGCTGGTGACCTATATGGTCGAGAATTCGAGGACGATCAGCCAGGTGGCCCACCTGCTGTTCGTGGCGAAGAACCTGGAGAGGATCGGCGATCACGCCACCAACGTGGCCGAAATGGTCTATTTCGCGGCGACAGGCGATTACATGGCCGAGCGCGAGACCGGCGAGGCCCAAGCGAACTGAGCGGGGAAACGGGGAACATATGGCCCGAGTGAAGATGCTTCTCGTCGAGGACGACGCCGCGATCGCGGAGCTGGTCGCCTATCACTTCAAGCGCGAAGACTATGAGGTGAAGCACACGCCTGACGGGGAAGAGGCGCTGCTGCTCGCCAAGGAGGCGACGCCGGACATCGTGCTGCTCGACTGGATGGTCGAGGGGCTGAGCGGCATCGAAGTGTGCCGGCGCCTGCGCCGCATGCCCGAGACCGCGAACGTGCCGATCATCATGCTCACCGCGCGCGGCGAGGAGGAAGACCGGGTGCGCGGGCTCGAGACCGGGGCGGACGACTATGTCACCAAGCCCTTCTCCCCGCGCGAACTGGTCGCCCGCGTGGGCGCGGTGCTGCGCCGCGTGCGCCCGGCGCTGGCCGGCGAGGCGCTGACCTATTCGGACATCGAGATGGACACGGTGGGCCACAAGGTGCGCCGCGCCGGCGAAGTGGTGCAGCTGGGGCCGACCGAGTTCCGCCTGCTCAAGCATTTCCTCGAGCATCCGGGCTGGGTGTTCTCGCGCGAGCGGCTGCTCGACGCGGTATGGGGGCATGACAGCGACATCGAGAGCCGCACCGTCGACGTCCATATCCGCCGCCTGCGCAAGGCGATCAACAAGGGCAACCGGCCGGACATCATCCGTACCGTGCGCTCGGCGGGATATGCGCTCGACGCGGGGAATTGACGAGGCAGCTGCCCTGCCGAGGAAAGTAACGTCATCCCCGCCTGCGCGGGGATGACGGCTATCTACCGGATGCCCCTCGTCCCAAGGAGAAGGGTGCCGGCGCGCGATTGGGGCGAGAGGCCGGCATCTCCGAATCTTCCGGGCTTTTCAGCCAGTTCGGTGCATTCCTTACTCACATGACCAAAATGTAATCGATCCTCGCCATATCGGAGAGGAAACTAATCCTCTTTCCAGCGTTGCTGGTGCCGGGCGTAACGATTTCGCGCCCGGTTCCAGGAGATGCTCCTATGAGAATAATTGCCCTGGCAGCCGCCCTCGCCCTTACGGCCGGCGCGGCCCATGCGCAGACCTCTGCGCAAAAGGCCAATTCACCGACCAATAACGACGCCGAGAAGCTGGGCGGCTATGCACCGACGACCCCGCTGTACAGCACGGGCAACAACCCGCCGCCTCCGGGCACCCCGGTCGTCTTCGTGCCGAGCACGCAGACGCCGACCGAGGCGTTCCCGCCGCCGCCGCCCAAGGCAGTGTATCCGATGTGCAAGCGCGGCCAGTTCGACGGGTGCCGTCAGCGCCAATAGCGCCGAGCGCCCCCTTTTACGGGACCGAACGTGCCGGGCGCGAAACATCGCGCCCGGCACGTGCGTTTTCAGGCATGCGGGATGGGGACAGGTTTTCAGAGGATATTCCGCATGAAGTTCATTCTGCTGGCATCGGCCCTTGCGTTCGGCGGCACCGCCGTCGCGCAGGACATGCCCCAGACCAATCCGCAGCAGCAGACGACTCCGGCAACCGCGCCGACGCCACCTGCTCCGCCGATGGACGCGCCCACGACTCCGGCGGCGCCCGCAGATCCCGCCATGCCGGCCGACCCCGCGGCACCGCAGCCTCCGGCCACCAATCCGCCGCCGGCCGCACCGGACACGCCCGCCGCCCCGGCGGCTGCTCCGGCACCGCCGGCACCCGAGGCGGCCGCGCCGATGCCTTCGGATCCGAAGAGCTATCCGCGCTGTTCGAAGACCATCAAGGATCATTGCCGCCAGTCGCGGTGAAGCCTGTCGGCGGGTGAGCTTCGCGCCCATCCCATCCACCGTCATCCTCCGCGCGAGCGGGGATGACGGTTTAGGTTGTATCGCGCTCGCCGCCTTGCCTAAGCTCTCCCCAAATTCGGGAGAGACCAATGACCATCGACTTCAAGGACCGCGTCGCCATCGTCACCGGCGCGGGAGGCGGCCTGGGCCGCGCCTATGCGCTCGAACTGGCCAAGCGCGGGGCGAAGCTGGTGATCAACGATCTGGGCGGCAGCCGCGACGGCACCGGCCATTCGGACGCGGCGCTCAAGGTGGTCGAGGAAATCGAGGCGCTGGGCGGCGAGGCGATGTCGAACGGCGGCAGCGTGACCGATTACGACCACATGGTCGCGATGGTCGAGGCAGCCAAGGCCAAATGGGGCCGGATCGACATCCTGATCAACAATGCCGGCGTGCTGCGCGACAAGAGCTTCGTCAACATGGAGCCGGCCGATTTCCGCTTCGTCGTCGACGTCCATCTGATCGGCTCGGCCAATTGCACCAAGGCGGTGTGGCAGACGATGCGCGACCAGAATTACGGCCGCATCCTGATGACCGCATCCTCCACCGGCCTGTTCGGCAATTTCGGCCAGGCGAATTACGGCGCGGCCAAGCTCGGCCTGGCCGGGCTGACCAAGACGCTCTATCTCGAAGGCGCCAAATACGGGATCAAGGTCAACACGATCGCCCCGGTGGCCGGCACGCGGATGACCGAGGACCTGTTCCCCGCGGAAGCCTTCAAGGCCTTCGCCCCCGAGAATGTCGCCCCCGCCGCACTGTTCCTGGTGAGCGAGGACGCGCCGACCAACCAGATCGTCGGCGCGGGCGGCGGGGTGGTCCAGGCCGCCTATGTCACGCTGACCCAGGGCGCGAAGCTCGCGGCGCTGACGCCCGAAGCGGTGGAGGCGCAATGGGCGCAGATCACCGATCGGACGGGCGAGATCGTGCCGGGCTCGGGCAGCGAGCAGACGATGCTGATCCTGGGCAAGCTTCAGCAGGGCTAGGTTGGGGACTCATATTCCTTCAATCGTCATCCCCGCCTGCGCGGGGATGACGACGGAAAATCAGATACTTGTTTGGGTTCTCAACCTAGGGCGGATCGACATTTGGGCGTGCGATGAGAGCCGGACAGCCCTTCTTGCTCCCCGGCGAAGGCCGGGGCCCGGTTGCGACATCGTTCGAGGGGTTCGCGTATCTCGATAGCATCCCGATACTGGGCCCCGGCCTTCGCCGGGGAACCGCATGGGGGACCGCCAGTCTCGTAAATGTCGATTGGCCCTAGCTCTCCTCTGTCCGTCATCCCATCCTTATCCGTCATCCCCGCGCAGGCGGGGATCCAGGGTCACTTCAGGCATCGCTCCCCGCTCCGGATCCCCGCTTTCGCGGGGATGACGAAACTGGGCACAGGGTCACCGCCTTACCGTATTGCTTCACTAATACACATATGGTAGAACCTCCGCACAGGAGGAGACTGCCATGTACAGCGAAAGCGATCTGGCCAGTGCCGTGGAAGCGGGGGCGCTTTCCCCCGCCGCCGCCAACGCACTGCGCAACTACATCGCCGAACGCCGGGCGACGCCGGCGGTGGACGAAGAACATTTCAAGCTGCTCACCGGCTTCAACGACATCTTCGTGGCGATCGCCGCCGCGCTGATCCTGGTCGCCGCGGCGCGCATCGGCGCCTATTTCGGCGTGATGGCGATCGGCGCGGGGCCGGAGGAGCGCATCGTCGGCGGCAACATGATCGGCGGGGGCTTCGCCGTGGCCGCGACGAGCTGGATGCTCGCCGAATATTTCACTGCGCGCCGCCGCATGGCGCTCCCCTCGATCCTGCTGACGTTCGGCTTTGCCGGTGGCGTCGGCGCCTGCCTCTCGGGCATGTTCGCCGCCAACATCCCCTGGATCGAGGAGCAGATGCACCTCGCCAGCGACATGCAGAAGCAGCAACTGGCCGGCGGCATCGCCGCGCTGGTGGGCCTGCTGACCGCCGCCGCCACCTGGATCCACTGGAAGCGCTTCATGGTGCCGATCACCGTGGCTGCCGGCGCGCTGGCCCTGGTCGGCGTCGGCGTGTCGCTGGTGCTCGCCTTCGTGCCCCAGGCCAAGGACTGGGTGAACGAGATGCTGCTTGTTGCCGGCGTGGCGATGTTCTTCTTCGCGATGCGCTGGGACATGAGCGACCTGGAGCGGCGCACCCGCCGCTCGGACGTGGCCTTCTGGCTGCACCTTGCCGCCGCGCCGCTGATCGCGCACCCGATCTTCCACATGCTCGGCGTGTTCGACGGCGAAGTGACCGGCCCGGTCGCCGCGGTGGTGATCGCGCTCTATCTGGTCTTCGCCTTCGTGGCACTGGCGGTCGACCGCCGCGCGCTGCTCGTCTCCAGTCTGATCTACGTGCTCTGGGCGATGTATGCGCTGTTCCAGGCGACCGGCGCGGTCGAGCTGGCGGCGGCGCTCACCGCGCTGGTGATCGGATCGGCGCTGCTGCTGCTCTCGGCCTTCTGGCAGCCGGTGCGGCGCATGGTCGTCGGCCTGCTCGGCGGACTCGAGGAGCGGCTGCCCCCTACCCGGATCGTGACGGCCTGATCCTGACTCAGACCGCCACGCGGAAAGCAAGGTCCCCAGCCCGGCTTTCCAACTCCTGCCCCTCCCGCGCCCCCGCGCGGGAGGGGTTTTCCCATCAGGGCTGCTCGATCGCTGCGCCGGGGCGGGCGCTGATCGCCGTACCGACCGAAGAGACGACGATCAGGCACACTGCCAGCCACTGGGTGCCGGTGAGCACTTCGCCAAGCAGCAGCAGACCCATCAGCGCGCCCACCGCAGGCTCGGCGCTGAGCAGGGTGCCGAAGGTGTTGGCCGGCAGCCGCGGCAGGGCGATCATCTCGAGCGCATAGGGAATGGCGCTGGAGACGATGCCGACGAGCAGGCCGAGCATCAGCGCCTCGGGCCGCAGCAGCGCCGCGCCGGCATGCGCCACGCCGACGGGAACGGCGAGCAGGGCCGCGATCAGCATGCCTCCGGCCGCGGCGGCGGGGCCGTGCGCCTGGCCGGCATGGCGCCCGGCGAGGATATACGCCGCCCAGCAGGCACCGGCGATCAGTGCGAGCGCGACGCCCCGCCAGTCGAGATGGGCCGCGCCCTTCCAGATCGGCAGGAGCAGCAACAGGCCGAACACCGCGATGCCGATCCACAGGAAATCGACCCGGCGGCGCGACGTGAGCACCGCCACCGCCAGCGGGCCGGTGAATTCGATCGCGATCGCGATGCCGAGCGGAATGTAGGACAAGGCCTTGTAGAAGCTGAGGTTCATCACCCCGAGGACGAGGCCATAGACCAGCAGCGGGCGCCAGCCGGTTTCCAACCGCAGCCGCCAGGGCGGGAAGATCGCCGAGAGGATCGCCGCGCCCACGATCAGGCGCAGCGCAGTCGCACCCTCGGCGCCGACCAGCGGGAAGAGCTGCTTGGCGAAGGTCGCGCCGATAGTGACCGACAGCATCGACAGGAACAGCGTGCCAAGACCCACGGCGTCGAGGCGCGGGGAAAGGGACCGGGGGGCGGCAAGACTGCTCATCGGACGATACTCGAACCAAATGTGGAAGGAACGCCCCGAGAGATAGGGATTTTCGTCGATAAGAGCGGTTTATTTTTGCAGTTATACGATAAAGTTTATCGCGTTACGATGGATTCATGACGAAGACTGAACCGCTCGATTCGTTCGACCTCAAGCTGCTCGAGCTGCTGCAGATGGATGTGCAGCAGCCGGTGGCGGCGCTGGCCGAGGCGGTCGGCCTGTCCGCACCCGCCTGTTACCGGCGAATCCGGCGGCTGCGCGAGACCGGCGTGATCGAGCGCGAGATCGCCGTGGTGCGGCCGAAGACGCTGGGCTGGCCGCTGTCGATGATCGTGCTGGTGACGCTGGAGCGCGAGAATGCCAACACCGTGGGCGAGATGTTCGAGCTGTTCCGTGCCGAGCCCGAAGTGATGGAGGCGTGGAACGTCACTGGCGACCATGATTTCGCAGTGCGGATCATCGCGCGCGACATGGAGAGCTATGACGATCTGGTGCGCCGGCTCTTCTCGGCCGACGAACGGGTGCGAACCTTCGAGACGCTGGTGGTGATCCGCGAGACGGGGGGCATGAACCCGGTGCCGGTGGCCTGGGAGCGCTGATCCGGCCGGTCGTTTCGCGAATTGCCGAAGACAGGCGGCGTCAGGCGCCGTCGATCCCGGCCTTCGCCATCACTTCGGCCCCGGTCATTCGTTCGCGCTCGCCGGCAAAGGCGTAATAGTCCGGCTTCTCGTCGATGAAGATCTCTTCGGCCAGGTCATGGACGTCGAGGCCGTCGAACAGGCCGGCCTGGAAGGAATAGCCCGATTGCGGCCGGTAGAAATAGAATAGATGCGTGCCGCAGGTCCGGCAGAAGCCCCGCTCCGCCCAGTCGGAGGAGGGATAGCGCACGACGTGCTCGGCACCCTCGATCTCGGGATCGGGCACCAGCCTGAGCGACAGCGCGGGGCCGCCGCCCCAGCGCCGGCACATCCCGCAATGGCACGCGCCGACATGCGGCCCGGGCGGCGCGATCCGCACCTGCACCGCGCCGCACAGGCATTTGCCCTCCAGCTTCACGCCATTCGTCACCACGATCCCCTCTCCCTTGGCCGGAAACCATAGCGTGGCACGCAAGGCTCGGCCATCCGGCAGGCGCGCCGCACGAGGACGATGCGGCACCGGCGCGCCCGTTCTCCGCCAATGCCTCACAGGCCATGCGAGGCGTTGTCGACGAGCAATGCCAGTGCCCAGCACCCCAGGATCGCGGCGATCAGCAACACCGACAACCAGCGACCGCGCCCGCCGGCCCAGACCAGCCAGATCGCATTGACCAGTGCGAACGCGCCGAAGACCGGTGCAGCTTCGACGATCCAGACAAGGGCATCCCCGGCCGAGGCATCCGGCACGTCGGTGAGTTCGGGCTCGATCCAGGATTGCGAGGCCAGCACCAGGAAGAGGCCTATCCCGGCGGCATTGGCCAGAAGCAGGGCGAGCGCGCGCCGGGGCATGCGAACGGACTGGCAGGCTGCGGTGCAGGCAGGATGCAGCAGGTGCGGATTTGCGGTGCGCGCCCGGCCCTATTCCTCGACCAGCTTCATCAGCCGGCGCTCGACCGGGGCAAGCACCGGACCCAGTTCGTGCCCGCGCTTCAGGATCGTGCCGCTCTCGCCGACCAGCGTCCACATGCCCTGGCGGTTGCGCAGCGCGGGGCGCTTCTCGATGCGGAATTCGGGGCGCTCGGCAGCGCGACGGAAAGCGGCGAAGATCGCGGCATCGAGATCGAACGACATCGCATAGTCGCGCCAATGGCCGGCGGCGACCATGCGGCCGTAGAGATCGAGGATGCGCGTGAGTTCCGGGCGCTCGAAGCCGACCTGGCCGGGACGTCCGATGGGGAGCGGGGTTACGGTTCCCATTTACGCGCTGTCGCGCTGCTCCCCCTGCTCGCGGCGCTCGGCCAGCACGGCATCCAGCCGCTTGCGCATCGCCTCCAGCTCGCAGCGCATGAGCTCGAGCTTCTGGGTCTGCGGATCGAACAGCTCGCTGCACGGCGTGCCATAGGGCACGAAATCCTTCTGCCACTTCTCGGCTTCGACCAGCGTGGGCTTGGCCGGGATGCCGACCATCACCGCGCCTTCGGGCACGTCGCGGGTGACCACGGCATTGGCGCCGATCCGGGCGCGCTCGCCGACGATGATCGGCCCCAGCACCTGGGCACCCGAGCCGAGTATCGCGCCGTCGCGGATCGTCGGGTGGCGCTTGCCGCCCACGCCATTGTCCGGGCTGGTGCCGCCCAGGGTGACGCACTGGTAGATGGTGACGTCGTCGCCGATCTCCGCAGTCTCGCCGATCACGACGAAGCCATGGTCGATAAAGAAGTTGCGACCTATCTTCGCACCCGGATGGATGTCGATCGCCGTGACGAAGCGCGACCAGTGGTTCACGACGCGGGCAAGGAAGAACAGGCGGTTGCGGAACAGCGCATGCGCGATCCGGTGATAGCCGAGCGCCCACACGCCCGGATAGAGCAGGATCTCGGCATGGCTGCGCGGCGCGGGATCGCGGGCGCGGATCGAATCTAGGTACGTCATAAGACGCTGGAACATGGCCGGTTCCCCTTTGCCGCGCCCATTTAGTGCATGATCGTGCCGATTTCCAGAACGGCCCATCCCAGGCTTTGCCGCGCTAAACAGTATGTATCTTGTTGGAACGCGTCACGGCCGTCATCCATTCCCTTCCGGCCCAACCTTCAAGGTGCGAATGATCTTTGGAATCGACCTTTCCGCCCTGCTGCCGTTCATCGCCGTGGGCTTCGCCGCCCAGATGGTCGACGGTGCGCTGGGGATGGCGTTCGGGGTGATCAACTCCACGCTGCTGGTGAGCGTGATGGGCGTCCCGCCCGCACAGGCATCGGCGATGGTCCACACCGTGGAGACCTTCACCACGGCCGCCTCGGGTGCCAGCCATATCTGGCACAAGAATGTGAACTGGAAGCTGTTCGGCCGGCTGCTGATCCCCGGCGTGATCGATGGCGTGCTCGGCGCCTATGTGCTGAGCAGCCTGCCGGTGGCATGGACCCGCCCCTTCGTGATGACGTACCTCGCCTCGATCGGCGTCTATCTGCTCTATCGCGCCTGGCGCGGGAAAGTGGAGCCGCGCGAGCCGAAGATCATCGAGCCGCTCGGCCTGGCCGGCGGCTTTCTCGATGCGGCCGGCGGCGGCGGCTGGGGCCCGGTGGTGACCAGCAACCTGCTCGTCCAGGGCGCCAGCCCGCGCACCACGATCGGCACGGTCAATACGGTGGAGTTCTTCCTCACCGCCACCGTATCGGCCGCGTTCATCGCCACGCTGGGCTGGGCGGCCTTCACGCTCCAGACCGTGGGCATATTGATCGGCGGGCTGATCGCGGCGCCGTTCGGCGGCCTGCTGGCCAAGCGCGTGCCCACCAGGGCGCTGATGACGCTGGTGGGCGTGCTGCTGACCATCACCAGTGCCTATTCGGTGTATGTCGCACTGACGCGTTGAGGGCCGCGCTTGCGGGGGCCCCGCAAGCGTCTTATTCTACGGATATGAATTCGCGCACGGAGATTTCGCCAAGCGGGGATGTCGCCATCCCCCGGGACGTGCGCGAGCGATTGGCGTGGCAGGCAGGTACACCACTGGTGCTGATCGAGACTGCCGATGGCGTGACGCTGCGGCGGCGTCCGGCATGCAGCGCTTTCCCTACCAAGACCCTGGCCGATCTGCGCGCGCTGCCGCCAACGCTGCCCGCGCAGCCGATCGAAGCGATCAGCCGGCTTTCGGACGACGATCTGCGCCGACTGATCCGGTGAAGGCGCTCGATACCAACCTGCTCGTCCGGTTGATCGCCCGCGACGATCCAGAGCAGGTCGGTATGGCCGAAGATATATTGGTCGCCGGCGAGATACTGATCCTGCCGACAGTGCTGCTCGAAACCGAATGGGTGCTTCGGGCCCGCTACGGCATGCCACGCGATCGCATCGCAACCGGAATTGCCGCCCTGTGTGGACAAGATGGGGTAACCATCGCTTCGGAAGCCGCGGTGGCAGCGGCCGTTTCTGCCTATCGCACCAAGGGCGACTTCGCCGACCTGCTCCATTTCGCACTTGCCACCGAAGCGGGCGCCAACGGCTTCGTGACATTCGATCGCGATTCCGCACCGACGGCGGAAGGCGGGGCGACACTCCAGATTCTCTGAGCAACGGGCCCAAGCACGGCGCCGGGGCGCCATTTTCAGTAAGTCAATCGATCAATAGATAGCATTTGATCGATTTATCCGATCATATCGAACGGGCTTTCCAATTTCACATTGCGACGCAGCAACTCTATCTGCCGCATTGCAACAACAACCCCCGTTCTGGAGGAATACCAAGCAATGGCTCTCATCGGCAGCACCATCAAGCCGTTCACCGCCCAGGCCTTCAAGGAAGGCAAGTTCGTGACCGTCACGGACGCGGACACGAAGGGCAAGTGGGCGGTGTTCTTCTTCTATCCGGCCGATTTCACCTTCGTGTGCCCGACCGAGCTCGAAGACCTGGCGGACATCTATCCGCAGCTCCAGAAGATGGGCGTGGAAGTCTATTCGGTGTCGACCGACACCCATTTCAGCCACAAGGCCTGGCACGACACCTCGCCCGCGATCGGCAAGATCAACTATTACATGCTGGGCGACCAGAACCACGTCCTGTCGACCAACTTCGACGTGCTCCGTGAGGGCCAGGGCCTGGCCGATCGCGGCACCTTCGTCGTCGATCCCGAGGGCGTGATCCAGCTCGTCGAGATCACCAGCGAGGGCGTGGGCCGCAATGCGACCGAACTGCTCCGCAAGATCAAGGCCGCGCAGTACATCGCCGCGCATCCGGGCGAAGTCTGCCCCGCCAAGTGGGAAGAGGGCGCCGAGACGCTGGCGCCGTCGCTCGACCTGGTCGGCAAGATCTAATCCCCCCGGCGCCCGCCAGCCCCCTTGCGGGCGCCGACCATGCGGCCCGGGACGGATTTCATCCCTTCTGTCCCGGGCCGTTTTGTATCTGAATTCTGTGGAGTTTCCGCCATGCTCGACGCCAATCTGACTCAGCAGCTCAAAGGCTATCTCGCGAACATCCGCGAACCGATCGAGCTGGTCGCCAGCCTTGGCGACGATGCCAAGTCGCGCGAGCTCGGCGAGCTTCTGGACGAGATCGCCGCGCTTTCGGACAAGGTCGCGCTGGTCGAGGGCGGCGACGATGCGCGCAAGCCGAGCTTCCTGATCCGTCGGGTGGGCACCGAGATCGGCGTGCGCTTCGCCGGCCTGCCGATGGGGCATGAGTTCACTTCGCTGGTGCTCGCGCTGCTCCAGGTGGGCGGCCACCCGAGCAAGGCGGCGCAGGAGCTGATCGAGCAGGTGCGGAACCTCGACGGCGACTTCGCCTTCGAGACCTATTTCTCGCTCTCCTGCCAGAACTGCCCGGACGTGGTGCAGGCGCTGAACCTGATGGCGGTGCTCAACCCGCGCATCACGCATGTCTCGATCGACGGCGGGCTGTTCCCCGCCGAAGTGGAAGCGCGCAAGGTGATGGCGGTGCCGACCGTGTTCCTGAACGGCGAGCCCTTTGCCAGCGGCCGGATGGAACTGGAACAGATCGTCGCGAAGATCGACACCGGCGCCGCCAAGCGCACCGCCGAGAAGATCGCGGCCAAGGAACCGTTCGAGGTTCTCGTGGTCGGCGGCGGCCCCGCCGGCGCGGCGGCGGCGATCTATGCGGCGCGCAAGGGCATCCGCACCGGCATCGCCGCCGAGCGCTTCGGCGGCCAGGTGCTCGACACCATGTCGATCGAGAATTTCATCTCGGTGCAGCACACCGAGGGGCCGAAGCTCGCCGCGCATCTGGAGCAGCACGTCAAGGACTATGACGTCGACATCATGAACCACCAGCGCGCCGCGAAGCTGGTGCCGGCGCGGCACGAAGGCGGGCTGCACGAAGTGGTGCTGGAAAGCGGCGCGAGCCTGCATGCGCGCACCGTGATCCTCTCCACCGGCGCGCGCTGGCGGACGATGGGCGTGCCGGGCGAGGAGGAATATCGCAACAAGGGCGTGACCTATTGCCCGCATTGCGACGGCCCGCTGTTCAAGGGCAAGCGCGTCGCGGTGATCGGCGGCGGCAATTCGGGCGTGGAGGCCGCGATCGACCTGGCCGGGCTGGTCGCGCATGTGACGCTGATCGAATATGACAGCCATCTGCGCGCGGACGCGGTGCTCCAGCGCAAGCTCGGCAGCCTGCCGAACGTGAAGGTGATCACTTCGGCGCTGACCACCGAAGTGGCGGGCGACGGCGAGAAGCTGACCAGCCTGACCTACAAGGACCGGGCGCACGGCACCGAACACCAGATCGCGCTGGAAGGCATCTTCGTGCAGATCGGCCTGGTGCCGAACACCGAGTGGCTGAAGGACAGCATCGCGCTGTCGGATCGCGGAGAGATCGAGATCGACGCACGTGGCGAGACTTCGCAGCCGGGCATCTTCGCGGCGGGCGACTGCACCACCGTGCCCTACAAGCAGATCGTGATCGCGATGGGCGCGGGCTCGACTGCGGCACTCTCGGCGTTCGACTACATGATCCGGCTGCCCGAAGAGCTGAGCGAGGCGGCGTAACGCGCCTTCCCCTCCCTTTCAGGGAGGGGATCGGGGGTTGGGTAGAGGCCTGGCGATACGGATATGTATTGCCAGGTCTTTCCGTATCGCGGGCACTCCACCCACCCCTGCGCCCTCCCTTGCAGGGAGGGGCGCATGTTGGCAATGATCGCCCTCATCACTATGTACGCCCGTGACAATCGAAACAGGCGATCAATGGCCCAGACCACCTATCTCCCGACGCTCAAGCAACTCCAATATCTGGTCGCGCTCAAGGACCATGGCCATTTCGGCCGCGCGGCGGAGAGCTGCTACGTCACCCAGTCGACGCTCTCGGCGGGCATCCGCGAGCTGGAGACGCTGATCGGCGTGGTGCTGGTCGAGCGGACGCGCCGGGTGGTGCGCTTCACGCCGCTGGGCGAGCGGATCGTCGAAAAGGCGCGGCGGGTGCTGCGCGAGGCGGACGAGCTGGGCGACCTGGCGCGCGCCGCCGGCCGGCCGCTCTCGGGCGAGATGCGGATGAGCGTGATCCCGACCATTGCCCCTTTCCTGCTGCCGCGCATCCTGCCCAAGCTGCGGCGCGACTATCCCGACCTGAAGCTCTATCTGCGCGAGGAGACCAGCGGCCAGGCCTGTGAGGGGCTGCACCATGGCCGGACCGACTGCGTGCTGCTCGCCCTGCCCTATGCGTGCGGCGATGTGGAGACGGCGCCGCTGTTCGACGACCGGCTGTTCGTCGCCTTCCCCGAAGGCGAGATGGATCCCAGCGCCTCGATCCGCCCGGCCGAGATCGACGAGACGCGGCTGCTGATGCTCGAGGACGGGCATTGCCTGAAGGAGCACGCCCTCGCCGCCTGCAACCGCCCCGAGCTGCGCGCCGAGGCGACGATGCTGGGCACGTCGCTGCACACCATGGTGCAGATGGTCGACAACGGGCTGGGCGTGACGATGCTGCCCGAGATGGCAGTGGATTCGGGCATTCTCGACCATACCCAGGTCGCGGCGCGGCCGCTGGAGGCGGAGAATGCGTCGCGGCGGATCGCGCTGGTGTGGCGCAAGGCGAGCCCGCGGGAACGCGACTTCCGGTTGCTGGCCGATGTGCTGACCGAAGCGCGGCCCTGACTTTTCTCTCTCACCCGCAGGCGGGAGAGGGAAATCACCACTTGGCGGCGGCGTCGATATCCGACTGGCGAGCCTCCACCCAGCTCGCCACATCCCCTCGCCATTCGCGCTTCCAGAACGGCGCGTCGGTCTTCAGCCGGTCGATCAAATAGGCGCAGGCGTCGAGCGCTTCGCGGCGATGCGCGGCAGCGGTACCGATGAAGACGATACGCTCGCCGACTTCCATGCGGCCGACACGGTGGAGGATCGTCACCCCGAACAGGCTCCAGCGGTCCATCGCCGCCTCGGCCAGGGTGCAGAGCGCGTCCTCGGTCATGCCCGGATAATGCTCGAGCTCGAGCGCGGTGACACCGTCATCGCCGCGGACCACCCCGGTGAAGCTCGCCACGCCGCCCGCGCCCCGCGCCTCGAGCGCCGCCAGCTCGAGCGCCAGCTCGATCGGCGCGGGTTCGATCGAGACGCGGATCATCCGCCGCTCACCGGGGGAAAGAGCGCGACTTCCTTCGCGCCGTTCAACGGGGTGTCGAGCGGCACGAAACGCTGGTCGATCGCGGCGCGGAGCTTCGCCGGGTCGGCGAAGGCGGCGGCATGGCCGGGGCTTTGCCGCGACAACCAGCCGATGAGATCGGCGACGGTGCGGACCGTCTCGGGCTGGTCCACGGACTCCTGCCCTGCTCCGACCGTCTCGCGGACCCAGGCGAAGTAGAGCAGCTCCATCAGCTGTCCATGTGCCGCAAGCCGACGCGCAGATAGTCCCAGCCGGTGATCAGGGTAAGCGCGGCGGCAATCCAGAAGGCGGCGAGCGCGGTGTTCCACAGCCAGGCGAAGGGCAGCGCGCCGGCGAGGATCAGCCCGCCCAGTGCCAGCAGCTGAAGCGTGGTCTTCCACTTGGCGAGGCGCGAGACGGGGAGCGAGACCTGGATGCCGCCCAGGAATTCGCGCAGGCCCGATACGGCGATCTCACGCACCAGGATCACCAGCGCGGGGATCAGGTGGAGATCGGTGATCACGCCGCGCCCGGCGAGGATCAGCAGCACCGCGGCGACCATGATCTTGTCGGCGATCGGATCGAGGAACACGCCGAGCTTGGAGACCGTCCCCTGCGCGCGGGCCAGATAGCCGTCGAAATAGTCGGTGATGCCCATCAGGCAGTAGAGCGCGAAGGCAATGCCATAGCCCAGCCGCCATTCGGGCCACCAGAGGAACGCGGCAAGCAGCGGGACCGCGAGAATGCGCGAGAGCGTCAGGAGGTTGGGCAGCGTGAGCATCGGGCAAGCTCTACCACCGCACTCACCCCTCCGTCATCCCCGCGCCTTTCGTCGACCCCGCCCGCTTCGCCGCCCCCGCAAAGGCAGGGCTGGCGGGTAGGCGGCGTTGGCAATGGAGCTGCTACTTCAGCAGCTTGAAGCGGATCGCCTGGCCACCGCCCGGCGCGAGATCGAGGCTCAGCGTGTCGGCGCCGGTCACCATGCGCTTCTCGATCGCATAGGCGACCGGATTCTTCACATAATCGGCGTCCGGCGCATCGCGGTAGATCTGCGCCTCGTAGCGGCTGCCGGGCGCCAGGAAATCGAGCTTCACCGACAGCTTGCGCGCCGCCTCGTCGGTGATCGCGCCGAGATACCAGTCCCCGCCCCCGCGCGGCTGGCGGGCGACGACGACATAGTCGCCGATCTCCGAGGCGAGCGTCCTGGTCGTCTCCCAATCGGTCGGCACGTCGCGGATGAACTGGAAGGCATCGAGATGCTTCTCGTAATTCTCCGGCAGGTCCGCCGCCATCTGGATGGGCGAATAGAGCACGACATATTCGGCGAGCTCGGCCGCCAGCGTCGACTGGTTGCGCTCGGCAAGCACCGACTTGCCATGCTCGATGTCGAAGATGCCGGGCGTGAAGTCCATCGGCCCGCCGAGCATGCGCGTGAAGGGCAGGATGGTGAGGTGCTCGGGCGGATTGGTCGGGCGGCCCCATGCGTTGAACTCCTGCCCGCGCGCGCCCTCGCGGCTCACCCAGTTCGGCCAGGTGCGCCGCAGGCCGGTGTCCTTGACCGGCTCGTGCGTGTCCATCGTGATGCGGCGCGCGGCCGCCGCTTCGACTATCTTCAGGTGATGGCGGACCATGAACTGGCCGGCGAACCACTGTTTGCCGCCTTCGCGGTCGAGGATGTCGCCCGAATGGCGGACATAGCCGGTCTTCACCGCCGGCACCCCCACCTTGGCGTAGAGATCGAGCGCCGCATCGAGCTGGTCCTCATAGTTCACCACTGCGCCGGCAGTCTCGTGATGGCCGATCAGGTGGACGCCCTTGGCCTTCGCATAGGCCGCGAGCATCGGCAGGTCGAAATCGGGATAGGACTGGGTGAAGCTGAACTTGTCGCCATTATCGATCCATTCGCCGTCCCAGCCCTGGTTCCAGCCTTCGACGAGCACGCCGTCAAAGCCGTATTTCGCGGCGAAATCGATGTAGCGCTTCACATTGTCGTTGTTGGCGCCGTGGCGCGGGCCGCTGCCCCAGGTCGTCCGGTTGAGGTGCATCTCCCACCAGACGCCGACATATTTGCCCGGCTTGAACCATTTCCGAATGTCCGGAAGCTTGCTCGGCTCATTGAGATTGAGCTCGATCCGGCTGTCGGCCAGCGCACCGGGCGTGGTGCCGATCAGCACGGTGCGCCAGGGCGTGGCGAAGGCGCCGGTCTTCTTCGCGCCGACGCCGTCGGGCCAGGGCATCAGCCAGGCGGTGAGCGTGCCGGCGCCATTGCCCTGGAGCAGCATGCTGGGGAAATCGACGAGCGCGGCTTCGTGAAAGGACAGATACAGCCCGTTGTCGCCCTTCAGCGTCAGCGGCGTCTCGGCGAGCGTGATGCGGCGCGCATCGGTCTGCGTATAGAGATATTCGTCCCGCTCCTGGCCCAGGCCCTGATACCACCAGGCCTGATACACCCCCCTGGTCCTGAACTGGGTGCGATCGGCGACGACGCCCACCTGCCGGTCCGCCGGGATCCCGGCATAGCCATAGCGAAAGCCCAGGCCGTCGTCGAAGATGCGGAAGGTCACCTGCATCGCCCGGTTCAGCGCGGTATCGCCTGCGATCGTCACCGTCAGCTCGGCATGATTGTCGCGGATCAGGCGCTGCTCGCCCCAGGGTTGCTCCCAGCTCGTGTCCGATGCCGAGCGGCGCGCATCGGTGATCGCAGTGTAGCGCGCCTGGGGCTCGCCGGCGAAGCTGAGGCCGAGGGTGGAGGGAGCGATCACCTGGATGTCGCCGCGCTTCACTTCGTACAGCGCCTCGCCGCCTTCGACCGAGACACAGACTTCCAGCACCTTGCCCGGCGACTGGGCGCATTCGCGCGTGCCGGCGAGAGCGGTGCCCGGAAGCGCGAGCGCGAGGAGCGTGACGAAAGTGCGAGAGGTCATCCGGTTTCTTTCCTGTGGGGAGATCATGACTTGAGGAACGCGGCGCGCAGGCGCTGGCGGAGCGCCGCACGCTCGCCGGGGCGCAACATGCCAAGGACGCCGCGCTGGCCCGGCGGGATGTGCGCGGCGCCGTCCCCCGTGAAGACGTGCGCGTCGAACATCGCCTGCCAATAGGCGCGGTCGCCCGGCGCGAGGTGCTTGTAGGCAAGCAGCGCGGCGAGGAAGACGTCGTGCGGCTGCTCGATGCCGGCGGGTGCGTCGCCCCACCAATAGTTCACCATCGCATTGAACGAGCCGAGCGACGTGACATGGTGCCACCAATAGCGCGGGAGGAAGAGCGCGTCGCCCGGGTCGAGAAAGGCGACGCGCGCGCTCGCCAGCGCATCGGCGAAGCGCGGGAAGCGCACGGGATCGGGCGCCTCGGGATCGACCAGCGAGAGCGGCGGCGGATTGTCGAGCGGGCCGACATAGAGATTGGCCAGCTGATCGGGCGGGAAGAGCAGGAAGCGCCGCCGACCCGCCAGGACACAGGCGAGGTTGTGATCGCGATCATTGTGCGTGCGCGTGTGGACCGGCCCGCCGACCCAGAGGCGCGGGGCGACGTCCGCCGGCAGCAGCGGCATCGGGTTCTGCGCGACGAAATCGGGCATCTGCGCCGCCAGCGGCAGCATCTGGACCGCGACATGGGGCGCATTCTCCTCCCCCGCGAGGCGCAGGATCCGGTCGAGCGCATCGCTCAGCCGGGCGCTGCGGCGCGCGAAGTTGAATTCGCGCAGATCCGCGCCATAGCCGAACTTGCCGCCGGTGCGCGCGGGCGCCTCCATCACCGGCACCGGGGCGCCGCGATCGAGGCCCTTGAGATAGGCGGCGAGCGCCCCCGCGCCGGCGCGCCCGGCGGCAAGCGCTGGCCAATGCTCGCACAGCCCCTTCAGCACCACCGGCACGCCGGCTTCGATCAGGCTCGCGAGATCGGCGGCCGGCGGCGCGGTGCGGGCCAAGACGCGCGGCAGGCGGTCGAGCGGGCCAGCTTCGGGGTCGGCGGCACGGCGCAGCGGCTCAGCCATGGGCGAGCCCGGCGAGATAGGCCTCCTGCGTCGGCTGGCGCAGCACCTGCTCGCGCACGAAGCCGAGCATGCGGCGGAATTGCGCCTTCACTTCCTCGGGCGGCACCCGATCGGTCGCGGGCGGCCAGCTCTCGGGATCGACGCCGTGCCCGAGGAACAGCGCGCGCCAGCTGTCCGGCGGGAGATTCTCTTCCTCGAACGGCGCGAGCTCGGCCCGGGCCCGGAACAGCGCGACGGCATGGGCCAGATCGGGCGATACCATGGCCGCCCGCGCGGCGTCCCAGAAGGGGCCGGCATAACGGGCGAGCGCGTAATGCGCGGACTGGAAATCGCGGAGCCGGTCGAGCGCCTCGCAGGCGGCGCGGTTATATTCGTCGCGCTCCGCCGCGAAATGCGCGGTCGCCGGGAAACCCGCAAGCAGCTGGACCAGCCCGACCTGGAGCCCGAGCAGGTCGAGGCCGTGCACGGGATCGAAGACCGCGCCAAGCGTGACGCAATTGCCCGTCCAGGGCCTTGCCGGGCGGCCGGCCTCGACGGCATCGATCCGCACGCCCGCCAGCGGCAGGCCGGCAGCGGCGCCGGCCGCCCGAACCGCGTCTTCGTCGGTCGCATGCGCGCTCGACCAGGCATGCACGACGAAAGTCGCCGGCCGGCCGGGATGGAGCGCGGTCCAGCCGGTGGGGCCGGCGCGATCCTCGGCATAGACCGGGATGTTCGCGAAGGGCGGCGCGGCGGCGGTGAGGACGCGATCGACCGGGAAATGCGCGCGCCAGCTCAGATGCGCCCCGCCCAGCACCCCGCTCGCATCGACGAACAGGTCGGCGGCTAGGCGACGGTCCTCGCCAAGATCGAGCGCGACGATCGCATCGCCTGCGCGCTCGACCGTCAGCTGCTCCGCGGCATGCACCGTCACGCCGTGGCGGATCGCCGCCTCGCGCAGCACGCGGACATAGGGGATTGCCGGCAGATGATAGCCATAGTCGCAGCGCCCGTAGAGCGTGCTCTCCTCGTCGGGCAGCATCAGCCGGCCCTGGCGCGCGGCGGCGGCAGTGAGCGAGAAATCGTCCAGCGGCACGTTCAGGCCATGCGCCCGCGCCTTGACCCAATGCGCGAAGAAGTCGCGCCCGCCGATCTGGGTGCCGGCCGAGCCATAGGCATGGAGGAAGGCGGGCCAGGCGCCGGCAAGGTCGGTGAAGTTCCGGCCGAGCGTCAGGCTGCCGCCGGTGGCCCGGAGCAGGCTCGCTTCGTCCAGGCGCAGCTGGTTGTGCAGCGCTTCCAGCGCGGGAAAGGCGGCATAGGCTTCGGCAGCGGTGCGCGCGCCGGGCAGCTCGACTGCCGCGACCCGCACGCCGGAGGGCGCGAGCCCGCGCGCGAGCGCGGCGGCGGCCAGCCAGAGCGGCGCGTCGCGCCCCGCGACGATCAGGGTGAAGGGCGCGCTCATGCCGTCACCGCCCGGTCGTCCGCCGTGCCGGTGGCGGCGCAATAGCCTTGGATGAACTCGGCATGCGCGGGCAGCGCGGCGGCGTTGATGGCGATGCGCTCGCGCAGATCCCGCAGGCGATCGGCGACTTCGCCCAGCGGCAGGCGATCGGCGAGCCGGTCGTACGCGGCCGGCACGATCCCCTGCCCCATCAGCACCGCCAGCCAGCTGTCGCGCGAGAACAGGCCGAGCTTATAGTCCGGCGCGCGCCCGCTCGAGCGGAACAGCGCGATCTTGTGCGCCAGGCTGTCCGGCAGCGTCATGTTGCGCACATGATCCCAGAGCGGCTCGCCGCGGCGGGCATTGGCGGTGTAGTGGAGCACCAGGAAGTCGCGGGTGCGATCATAATGGATCGCGAACAGCCGGTTGAACTCGGCGGCGAGGCGCGGATCGGGCGGGCCGCCACCGGGCGCGGGCATCAGATTGGCAAGGTCGGTGACCGCGGCCTGGATCAGGAAGATGCTGGTCGATTCCAGCGGCTCGAGAAAGCCCGAGGACAAGCCGATTGCGACGACATTCCCCTCCCAGCCGCGTGCGCGGCGGCCGGCCTGGAAGCGCAGCAGCCGGGGATCGGCGAGCGGCGCGCCGTCGATCGCGCCCAGGATGGTCTCGCGCGCCTGTTCCTCCGAACAGAAGCTGCTCGAAAAGACATAGCCGTTGCCAGTCCGGTGCTGGAGCGGGATGCGCCAGGTCCAGCCGCCGGCCTGGGCAGTGGAGCGCGTGAAGGGCGTGATGCCCGCCACGCCGGCGCAGGGCACCGCCATGGCGCGGTCGCATGGGAGCCATGCGCTCCAGTCGTGCCACGCAACGCCCATGCTCTGGCCGAGCAGCAACGAGCGGAAGCCCGAGCAGTCGATGAACAGGTCGCCCGCGATCGCGGCGCCCGACTGGAGCGCGACACGCTCGACCAGGCCGGTCTCCGGGTGACGGGCGACGTCGACGATCCTGCCCTCGATCCGCCGGACCCCGCGCCGGGTGGCCCAGCCGCGCAGGAACTCGGCATAGAGGCCGGCATCGAAATGATAGGCGTAGGAGAAAGTCGAGCGGATCGAGCGCGCGTCTTCGTTGGGCAGGTCGAACACGCCCTCGCGGCACATCGCCACGGCAAAGCTATGGTCGAACCAGTCGCCGACGTCCTGGCCGGCGGCCCGGGCGCGCAGCCAGTGGTGCTGGAAGTCGACGCCGCCCCAGCGCTCGCCGAATGTGCCGAAGGGGTGGACGTAGCGGCCGCCGGGCCGGCCCCAGCCGACAAACTCGATGCCCAGCTTGAAGCTGCCCTGGGTGGCGGCCATGAACTCGGCCTCGTCGAGCCCAAGCATCGCGTTGAACTCGCGGATGTGCGGCAGCGTCGCCTCGCCCACGCCGACCGTGCCGATCTCGTCGGATTCGATCAGCGTCAGCGCGTAATCGGTGTTGGGCAGCAGGCGCGTGAGCCCGGCCGCGCACATCCAGCCCGCAGTCCCGCCGCCGACAATGACGACGCGCAGTGGCGCCGGGGATGGATTCGACCTGGGCTGCATGGCACCCGCTCGTGAAGTGGAAAGAACTGGCGCCGCCGGGAATGAAGGGTGCCGGCGGCGCCGAGGGGAGTTAGAATTTGAACCGGGCGCCGAACTGGAAGCGCCGGTCGACGCGGCTCCAGTTCGCGTCGCGGTACACCGGCTTGGCATTCGGCGTCAGGTCGGAGTCGCCGAAGATCTGCTGCTGGAATACCGTGGTGGTGCCGAGCAGGTTCGAGCCCTCGACCGACAGCTCGACCCATTTGGCCAGCGAGAAGCGCAGCGACCCGTCGAGGAAGCCCGCTGCCTTCTGGAACACCGGCAGGCCGATGCAGCAGTCGAGATTGTTGGTCAGGAAGCGCGAGCGCCAGTTATAGGCGAGACGCATCGCCACCGGGCCCTTTTCATACAGCGCCACGGCGTTGAACGTGTGCTTCGAGATACCGGCCAGATAGTGCGAGTCGATCACCGCGCCGCGCCCGCCCGAGACGTCGACGCCCGCGCCGAAGCCGCCGGTGCCGCCTGCATCGAGCGCGCCCTGCGTCACCAGGTTCGAGTTGCTGATGCCCGACTGGTCGACAAAGGTGTAGTTGAGCTGCGTGCCGAAGCCGCTCAGCACGCCGGGCAGGAAATCGAAGAAGGTCTGGAATGCGACTTCGAAGCCCTTCAGCTCGCCGCCGCCCGACCCGTTGCGCGGCCCCCGCATCAGCACCGTCTGCGTCGAGCCGTTGTTGGTGAAGCTGCGCAGGAACTCGCCGTACGAGATCGTGCCGTTCAGCTTCTTGTAGAAGCCGTCGATCGTGAACGAGCTGCTGCGGCCGAAATAATGCTCGAAGGTGAGGTCGAACTGGTCGGCAGTGACCGGTTTCAGCGCCGGGAAGCCCGATTCCGCGCGGAACACGAAATTATAGCCGGTCACCGTGCCCGCGCCATTCTTCACCAGATAGGGCGAGTCCGGCCTGCCGTTGAGATCCGGCCCCAGGATCGAGACGAAGTTGCGCAGCAGGCCGAAGTCCGGACGCGACATGCCCCGCGAATAGCCGAAGCGCACGAAGCTCTTGTCGTCGAGGCCGAGGCGCAGGTTGAAGCTCGGCAGCCAGTTGTCATAGCTCGCCCTGTAGCTGTTGGCGCTGCCGCCGCCGCTGGCAAAGGCCGCCACCGCCGGGGTGACGAAGCACATCGGGTTGACCACCCAGCCCGTCGGCAGCGGGCCGCCGCAAGGGACATAGTTGTTGAAGGTGGTGGTCAGCGGATAGCCGACGCTCCCGTCCGACGCGATGTCGGTGCGGACGAAGCGCAGGCCGATGTTTCCGCGGACGTTGATCCCGCCGATGTTCATCCCATCCCCGCCGAAGCGGAGCATCGCATAGGCCGCCTTGGTCCTTTCCTTGACGTGCATCACTTCGGACGGGAGGTAGCAGCCCTCGATCGTGGCATCGACACGGTCGCAGATCGGCTGCCAGCTCATCGGCGAGTTGGTGGTCGCGCCGCTGACACCCTGTACGAGCCGGGCGCGATCCATCAGCGTGGCGCGGTTCATGTAGACCAGCGCCGGATTGTCGTAGACGCTGCCATTGTAGAAGCCGTCGCCGAGCGTGACCGACTCCCACATGCCCGCGCCATAGCCCTTGAAGGCGGGATGGCCAGCGTTGCAGGCCGGATAGGCCCCGCCGGTGGTGTTGTCGATGTTGAAGCCCGGGCCGTTGCAGTTCCACGAAGCGGCGACCGGGCTCCAGTTGAAGGTGGAATAGCGCACCGTCTGGCTGCGATCGGCATAGCGCACGCCGACCTTCAGCGAGTCCAGCCAGCTGCCCTCGTCGAAATCATAGGCGAGGTCGCCGCGGAACGCGGTTTCCTTGGCGTCATTGTGCTCCATGTGCGCCTGGATGAACGGCATCCAGTAATTGTGCGGGTTGGAGAGACCGCCGGTGGCGTAGTTGACGTTCGAGCCGGGCAGCAGCTTCACCTGGGGCGTGCCGTCGCGGTTCGTGCTGTACTGCATGTTGGCCATCGAGCCGACCGCGACGAGGATGTCGTCGTTGGTCGTGTTCGCCCAGATGTGCTGCACGTCGAGATTGACGTGCAGCTTCTCGGTCGGATCCCAGCTGATGTTGCCGGAGAGATCCTGCGTCCGCTCGCGGTGATCGAAATTGCGCGCCTCGTTCTGGAAATAGAGGCCATCCTGCAGCGTCGAGCAGACCGACGGCGCCGCGCAATTGTTGACGAAGGGCAGGCCCGGCACCGCCGAGCCGGTGTTGATCGCTTCCTGGGTGCTGTCCCAGCTCCCGCGCCAGCTGCCATGCGCCTGGGTGAGCGTGCCCGAGCGGAGCATGCCGTCGGGTCCGAAGACGAAAGCCGAGGTGCCCGGCGCCGCACCCAGGAACGAGCCGGTGCGCGGATAGAAGGCCGGCTTGCCATAGGCATCGCCCTGGAAGATCACGTGGCTGGCGCGTTCGAGCCAGGCATTGTGATATTCGCTGTCGTTATACTGCGCGGTCATGCGGAAATTGCCCGCATTGTTCTCATATTGCGCAGCCGCCGAGATGCCGCGGCGGACGCGATCATAATCGACCTGCGAATAGCGGATGCCGTCCGGGATATAGGCCCAGCCCGAGCCGCCGAACGAGTTCGAGGCGCACGCCACCGAACCGTCCGCATTGACGATGCCCTTGCCCTGCGCGTTGGTGGAGCCGGTCGTGCAGAAGGTGTCGATCTTGTCCATGATCACGCTTTCCGTGCGCGTGACGACATGGCTGCGGGCAAAATCAGCGAGCAGGCCGAAGCGGCCGATATTGGTGTCCCAAGTGTTCGAGATCAGGCCCGAGAACTCGCCGGTCCACTCCTTCGAGCGGCTGCCATAGGTCGCCTTGGCGTTGCCGGCGACGACGAGCCCCTTCTGGTCGAACGGCAGGCGCGTGCGCAGGTTGACCGTGCCGGCCAGGCCGCCCTCGATCATCTCCGCCGTCTGGTTCTTGTACGCATCGACGCCGGCCATCAGCTCGGGCGAGACGTCGTTGAAGTTGAGGCCGCGATAGCTGTCGGCCGAGAAGCTGTCGCGCCCGTTGAACTCGGTGCGAACGAAGGTGAGGCCGCGGATGAGCACGCCGGTGGGCTCGCCCGAGGGGTGCGTCGAATCGTCGGTCGACTGGAGGCGCGACGTGGTGATGCCCGGCACGCGCTGGAGCGCGCCCGACACCGAGGTGTCCGGAAAAGCGCCGATATCGGTCGCGGTGATCGAATCGACAACGGTGTCGGAATCGCGCTTGATCGTCTGCGCGGTCTCGAGCGCCTTGCGGACGCCGACGACGACGATCGCGGGCGATCCGTCCTCCTGCGCTGCGTCGGGCGCGCTCGCCTGTGCCTGGGCGGTCTGCGCCTGGGCGATGCCGGCAAGGCCCATCAAGGCCATGGCGGCGAGCGAGGCACTGCCCCGCAAGATGGTGGTCTGTTTCATCTTTCCTCCCTCCGTCGCTCCTTTGCGGAGCTGTTGCACGCACGACACCCCGGAGCCCCCGCCCCGCGGCGCCGCGTCAATTCCTGTGTCGGTGCGTGAGAACGCGATCGCGCGGCATGCGCGCATGGCGACGCCGTGCGCTGCTGTGCGTGATCGCAAGCCGGCGATGCCGCGCTTCCCCCAAGACACCCTCCTCCTGTGCCGGCGACGCTCCACGGCACCACCATCCACCGCGAGCCGCCCGATCCGGAGGCGCGAAGACGCCAACAGCCCTGCCGGGAAGCTCTTTGCGTAACTTTGCGTAAATTGAGCATGACTGCAAGAGGGAAATTTTTGAAAACTTCTTTGGCATTATCTCATTATAATATAACAATATTATGAGGATAATGCACCGAAATCGATCGGAATCAGCTCCACCAAGCGAGTCGCTCAATGCAATTTTGCCTTGCAATCAATGCAAGTTTTGCACAAACAAGCAGTGCAATGCAAAGCAGCGCAACTCCGCACGCCGCCTTGTGGGCGCTATTGCCGGGCGCCGGTATCGGCGCTCGGCGGGAGCGTGAGCGCGAAGCCCGCCGCGATCAGCAGCGCGGCGGCGGCAAGGACCAGCGCATATTCGGCCTGGCCATGGAAGACGCGGCCGACCAGGGGCCCGAGCATCGTCGAGGCGACGAGCTGGGGGATCACCAGGAACATGTTGTGGATGCCCATATACACGCCGGCCTTGCCCGCCGGCACGCTGCCCGCGAGCATGGCATAGGGCATGGACAGGATCGCCGCCCAGGCGAGCCCCACGCCCACCGTCGGCAGCCACAGCGCCACCGGATCCTCGACGAGCAGGAAGCCGATCAGCCCCGCCGCGCCGAACGCCAGGCACAAGGCATGCGTCGCGCGGCGACCGAGCCGCTCGCCGATACCGGGCAGCAACAGGGCCCCCAGCGCCGCGACGCCGTTATAGCCGGCAAAGAGCACGCCCACCCAATCGGCGGCGGCATTGTAGCCGGGCGACACCGGATCCGCGGTGCCATGGTGGCGCAGCGCCAGCGCGGGCACGGTGTAGATCCACATCGCGAACAGGCCGTACCAGGTGAAGAACTGGACGATGGCGAGCCGCTTGAGCAGCGGCGGCATCGAGCGAATGTCCTCGACGATCTCGAGTATGCCGATCGAGCTGCGGCCGCGCTGGCGCAGGCGCACCACCACGGCCTGGAGCAGCCCGAACAGGAAGGCGATGCCGGCGACGACATAGATTTCGCGCTTCCAGCCGGCGAGCGCCGCGGCGCCCGCAATGCCCAGCCCGGCAAGCATCCAGGCCATGCCGTGGCGGAGCAGCGAGGCCGCGCGCTCGGGCGGCAGGACGTGCGACGGCATCGCCGCGTCGGGCAGGCGCGCGGGCGCGGGGCATTCCCGGGTGGTGACGATCGTCCAGCCCACCGCCGCCAGCAGGCAGCAGCCGCCGATATAGAAGGCGGTGCGCACCGATTGCGGGAGCAAGCCCGGTTCGGGCTGGCCGCTCAACCCCGCCCAATGGACGAGCATCCAGGGGAGCGCCGAGGCGAACACCGCGCCGATGCCGATGAAGAACACCTGCATCGCGAAGCCGGCGGTGCGCTGGCTCTCGGGCACCCGGTCCGCAACCAGGGCGCGGAACGGCTCCATTGCGATGTTGATGGAGGCGGTGAGCACCCACAGCATCAGGCTGGCAGCCCACAGGCTGGCCGCATTGGGCATCAGGAACAGGGCGAGCGCAGTGCACAGCGCACCGGCCAGGATATAGGGCCGGCGCCGGCCGAGCGGGCCGCGGGTGCGATCGCTCAGATGGCCGATGATCGGCTGGACGAGCAGCCCCGTCGCGGGCCCCGCGATCCACAATATGGCCAGGTCGTCGAGCTCGGCGCCCAGCGTCTGGAAGATGCGGCTGGTGTTGACGTTCTGCAGGCCCCAGACGATCTGGATACCGAGCAGGCCGAAGCACATGTTCCAGATTTGCAGCAGGCGGAGCCGTCCCGGCACCGGGCCGCCGCCGGACACGGCGTCACGCACCTGGCTCGGCCGGCCTGCTTGCAAACTATTCCCCCCGATGCATTAACTCGGCCGTTTTCGGCTCTTCTCCAGCTTGGGCACAATGGGCAGCAGTAGCAACAACAATACGACCCTGCAGGATCTCGCGCAGCTGGCCGGCGTGTCGATCTCCACCGTGTCGCGCGCACTCAACGATCATCCGCTGATCAGCGCACGGACGAAGCAGAAGATCTGGGCGCTGGCCCGCGACCATGACTATCCCTTCCGGTCCTATATGCCCGCCGCGCCGGTGGGCGCCGAAGGGACGATCGTCATCGTCACGCCGTTCATGCGCGGCCGGCCGCTGCCGCTCTCGCACCCCTTCTTCCTCGAGCTGCTCGCCAGCATCGGCGAGGCGGCGCGCGCCCGCGACTGCGACTTCACGGTGAGCCACACCACGCCGGCAAACTATGAGGATCTGGTCGCCACCACCACGACCAGCCGGGCGAACGGCGTGATCTTCCTCGGCCAGTCCATGCTGCACGACGCGTTCAACCAGCTCGTCGACAGCAACGCCAATTTCGTGGTTTGGGGCGCGCAGATGGCGGGGCAGCTTTATTGCTCGATCGGATCGGACAACCGGATCGGCGGGCGGCGCGCGACAGCCCATCTCGCGCGGCTGGGGCGCAAGGCGATACTGTTCCTGGGCGGCACCGATCCGGAATCGATGCAGCGCAAGCGCGGCTACCACGAAGCACTAAAGGAAGCCGGGCTCGACGCGGATCCCAGGCTGGTGGTGCCAGTGGATTTCGAGCTCGAATCGGCCGATGCCGCGGTGAGCCGGCTGCTCAGGCGCCGCGCCCATTTCGACGGCATCGTCGCTTCGTCCGATCTGATCGCGCTGGGCGCGATCCGCGCGCTGCGCCGTGCCGGCGTCTCGGTGCCGAACGACGTCTCGGTGGTCGGCTATGACGACATGCTGCTCGCACGGCTCTCCACGCCCGCGCTCAGCACGATCCGGCAGGACACGTTCGAAGCTGGGCGCCAGCTGGTCTCGCGCATCCTAGACCCCTCCCCCGACCCCAGCGCCGAGCGGCTGCCGACCGACCTGATCGTGCGGGAATCCTGTGGGGCGTGATCACGATCCAAGACCAAGTTGCGGATCCCGGGGAACGCCTCCAGGACAAGGCATGCACGCGCTTCTGCGGTTGTTGCTCGCCATACCTCTGGCCGCCTGCTCCGAGCAGCCGGAACGCGAGGCCTGGGCCATCGTCGTCAGCATCGCGCCGCACCCGAATCCCGAATGGGATTCCGATGAGATAGTGGTCACGGCCCGGACTGAGGACGGCGCCTTTGGATCGAAGCGGGTCCTGATAGCCCGCCTCAATTGCCGTGTGGGCGATACAGTCCATGGATCGGCGCGCGGCCTGGCGCTCAAATTGGACGCGCGCGCTTGCGAGCGCTGAGTCTAGCCTGATCGTGCGGGAGCCCGGCGGGGTACGAGCCC
>NZ_SCMK01000037.1 GCF_005503355.1 Sphingomonas sp. 1F27F7B | reverse complement strand
ACCCGGTGACCACCGCCGGCTCGGGCACCAGCTCGGGCAGCGATTATGAGCAGCTCGGCTATGACGCGGCCAGCAACGTCACCTCGCGCCGCCTGCGCGACGGGCAGGTGATCGGCTTCACCTATGACAATCTGAACCGGGTGACGCTGAAGGATCTGCCGGGCAGCGAGCCCGACGTGACCTACAGCTACAACCTGCTCGGCCAGGTGACGAGCCTGGTGCGCCCCGACATCACGCACAGCTTCGGCTATGACGCGCTGGGCCGGCTGACCAGCGAGGCACAGCCCTTCGGCACGATCAGCTATCAGTATGATCTTGCCGGCCGGCGCGCGCGGATGAACTGGTGGGACGGCTTCTATGTCGACTACGACTATCTGACGACCGGTGAGATGACCGCGATCCGCGAGAATGGCGCGACCTCGGGCGTGGGCGTGCTGGCAAGCTACAGCTACGACCAGCTCGGTCGGCGGACCGGTATCGCCCGGGGCAACGGCACCAGCACGAGCTACAGCTATGATAGCGTCTCTCGCCTCGCCTCGCTCGCCCAGGACCTGGCCGGCAGCGCCTATGATTTCACGCATGGCTTTAGCTACAATCCGGCGGGGCAAATCACTTCGCAGACCCGCTCGAACGATGCCTATGCGTGGAACGGGCACTATAATGTCGATCGCGGCTATACGATCAACGGCCTCAATCAGGCCACGACCGCGGGCCCGACCGGCATCGGCTATGACGGACGCGGCAACCTGACCAGTTCGGGCAGTGCCGGCTACGGCTATTCGTCGGAGAATCTGCTCAAGTCCGGGCCTGGCGTGACGCTCTATTACGATGCGCTGGGACGGCTCTCCGAATATGACACCAGCACCTCGACGCGCTTCGTCTATGACGGCGGCAACATGGCAGCGGAGGTGTCCAATCCCGCCGGCAGCGTGCTGCGGCGCTATGTGTTCGGCCCCAGTGCCGATGAGGCGCTGGTGTGGTACGAAGGCTCGGGCACGAGCGACCGGCGCTGGCTGCATGCCGACGAGCGCGGCTCGGTCGTTACGGTGACTAACAGCTCGGGCAACGTCATCGGCGTCAACAGCTATGACGAATATGGCATCCCAGCCGCCGGCAATATCGGGCGCTTTCAATATACCGGCCAGGCCTGGCTGTCGGAGCTGGGCATGTATTACTACAAGGCACGCATCTACTCGCCCACCCTGGGACGCTTCCTGCAGACCGATCCCATCGGGTACCAGGCTGGGATGAATCTGTATAATTATGTCGGCGGTGACCCGATCAATTTTACCGACCCCAGTGGATTGTTACGCTGTTACACTGAGTACTACGAGAGTGCCTCGCGCTTGGATGGCTATGGCGGCGCGATGCTTTCAAGGGCCAAGTGCGATTGGGGCGATGATCCGGTAGCTCCACGTGAGACTGACCGTGGCGGCGGCGGCGGGGCGCCGGCGCCGAGAAAAGACCCGCCGCCGCAAAGGGCGCAAAACAGAGATGCGGATAAGTCGTGCCAGCGCGCGCTCGACATCGGTGGCGCGGTGGTCGCCAAATCACTCAATGGCTCTTTCCTTCCAGGCGCAGGTGCTCAAGTTAGTTTTGGGAAATTTGATTCTGCAAACGGCAAAGTTTCTGGGTACTACAGAACGGTAGGAGCGGGACTAGGTTTCGATGTCGGCGGTGGTGCTACCGTGTTTAACTTCTACTCGGACATACAAAACTTCGTCGGGATGAGCTTCAACCTATCAGGGGGAGTTGGCGTCGGATCGTTATCGATATCAACTAATCAGTCCTTCTCGGGATTAACTGGTGGATCGGCATCAGCTAACGCGCCCGGGAAAGCGTTCTCATTCACTGCTTCTCGGACTATCATATATGGGTGTAGCTATGCCAAATAGCGCGCAGGAAGTCATAAAAGGCATTGGTGCAATATTATTCGTAGGCGTGGCGATCGTTATAGTCACCTCTATTCTAATGCCTCACGACAATAGCACTCCTCTAGAGGCGCGTGGTTGCTATGTATCGACGAGCGGGCAAACAATCGTCTTGGGTAAGAACGATATTCGCGTAAATGGTGAGTCGGATGAACGCTTCCTGGTAAGGTTTAGCAGAACAAATCTCGGAAATCAGCTTAACCTGAGCCCAGGAGCCGTTCCTAAAGTGGACAAAAGGGGCATCTTGCAGCTAGTTCATCACGAGCCTGGCAATATAATCAGGATATCGGGAAGCCAGCTGACGTTCTATACGGAAGAGCAGGAAGAGTATCATTTTCGGAAAGCGACTTGCTGAATAGACCTTCCGGCTGCACCAACCATCTCGCCTTCATGGATGTCGATCGCCTGCTGTGCGCCCCCTCCAAGCGCGACCGGCTCCGCATCCGTTGGCCCACGCGCTCGCAAGCGAAGTGCTGCTCAAGCACCAGCGCTGGCAAGCAAGATCGCGGATGTCAGTAAACCGAAGGCCCTAGGGACCAAGATATGATAGGTTTTGGGCAATACGTGAAAAGCTCGCATTTCGACCTGGCGGTGGCGCTGGCGCTGCTCGGAGCAATGGGCGTGGTCGATGCAGAGACGCTGTCCGGCTATGTCGTGGTCGGCGAGCTGGCGCTGGACGGGCGGATCGCGCCGAGCCCGGGCGTGCTGCTCGCTGCGCTCCACGCCGCCGAGGCGGGCAAGGGACTGGTCTGTCCCGCCGCGCAGGGGCCGGAGGCGAGCTGGGCGGGGCAGGTGGACGTGGTCGCCGCACCCGACCTCATCGCGCTGCTCAACCATTTCAAGGGCAACCAGCTGCTGCCCGCGCCCGCGGCCGGCATGGTCGACCAACGCGTGCCGGGGCCCGATCTCGCCCAGGTGAAGGGGCAGGAGACGGCGCGACGCGCGCTCGAGATTGCGGCGGCGGGCGGGCATAACCTGCTGATGTGCGGGCCGCCGGGCGCGGGCAAGTCGCTGCTCGCCTCCTGCCTGCCGGGCATCCTGCCGCCGCTCGATGCCGCCGAGGCGCTGGAGGTGTCGATGGTCGCTTCGGTGGCGGGCGCGCTGCAGGGCGGGCGGCTGACGCGGACGCGCCCGTTCCGCAGCCCGCACCATTCGGCCTCGATGGCGGCGCTCACCGGCGGCGGGCTCAGGGTGAAGCCGGGCGAAGTGAGCCTGGCGCATCTGGGTTCTACGAAAAGATTGTGCGGGGTCTCACCTTGCTAGTCCAATGCGGTTGGATGTTGGATTGTCGCGCCAATCGGAACCGCGGCACCTTCATGGCCCGGCCTAATCTGATAGTCTGTGTCGCATGCCCATGGTCTTGCTTAGACGGTCTGACTTGAACGCGGCAATTCACGCACTCGACATTGATATCTGTCCGCTCGATATTATCGACGAGGCGTTAGCAGCCTTAGACCACTACGCCGTTCAAGAACTGACTCCAATATTACTCACTGATAGATGGGAACTGGACGAGCGACTCACCGACTTCGCCGCGCGTATGAGGTTGATAAAAAGGTCTCCTTTGACGGCAGAAACCTATGCACGTGAAGCCAACCTCTTTTCTCGTTACTTGCGTAGCCGCGGCAAAGACCTCGCTACTGCAAGCGAGGCAGATTTCTGGAGCTATCGCGCGCTGAGACTGCAAGGGCCTAGTACATCTAGACTGCAACCCAACACTTGGAACAAGGTCTGCGCTGCGCTCCTGGAACTGGCTCGATATCTAAAAATTTCCTGCGAAGAGTTGAAATGGAGCACCTTCCGCGCAAGCTACGAGTCGGATGACCGAGTTCGGATGATCTGTCTGGCTGATTATCTGACGTTCTCACGCATAGGGATGGGCACCGCGCCGCGCAGCCCTTTGCGCAATGTCGCTTTCTCCGAATTCCTCGTGACAACTGGTGCTCGATGTACCGAGAGCAGCTTGCTGCTTCGATATGAGCTCCCAGCGCTGCGAAGCTTCGGGACGAGTTTCTCTGTGGAGTTGGGGCTCTCGCCCCAGATAACAAAGCGACGGAAAGCTCGAAACATCCTCTATTCGAAGCGCGTTTGTCGCGACTTCATAGAGCCGTACATTAATGAAGAACGGTCCAATATCGTTGGCAAGACCTTGAAACGCTATTTTCCTTCCTCGATATATCGAGAAAAAGATCTTCCATTTCAAAGCCGGTTTATCTTCTTCCAGCGCGAGACTCCCGCGAAGGCCAGAATTATTGCTGGAAGCCAAGTTAAAAGCCTAATCCCTTTCGACCGGTTCACCATGGAGGAACGGACTAAGCTCATTGAGGTTCAACTCGAACCGGGAAACCGATATCGAGTTGTGGACGTCGGCGCCTTATGGCTATCGGAGCAGGGATTCGCCCTTTCGCGGCGGGCATGGGAAGCGGCTTTTGCCGCGGCGTGCGGACGCGTTCTAAGCAAGACGGGACAGGAAATTCACGTAGTTCCCCACGTGCTGCGCCATACCTTCGCCGTGCATCAGCTCAACTTCCAGCTTAGAGGCCTAGTTGAGATCAGGCATAAAAGCCGACTACTTGATCGTAGGGGCGAGGTGTTCGACCGCCTCGTGGGAGATCCCCTCCGAGAACTTCAGCGCCGGCTTGGGCATCGTAGTATCGCGACAACATACAAATACCTGAAGTTCGTTGAAGATAATCAAGAACTTGTTGATCGCGCTATTCGCGAGTGGGATACTGTTCTCAGCTGAGCAGCCTTCGCCAAATCTCGAGTGGGTCAGCCCCTCAGCTGGGGTGGCAGTCATCCTCCAGGCGGGGCGCGAGTGCCACCGATGTGACAGGACGTGTAGATTCTGTCATTATAGCCTACGAGGCGGAAATGCTGCAATCTTACCTGAGCCAATCTCCAATTGTTTCGCCTGTACCTGAATGATCTCGTCCTTACGCCGCAAGGCTAGGGCGAGACCATAGATGGTCGATACGAGTGAGGTGATCACCCGATCGGGGTCTGAGCGCTCTATGCTAAGCTGGCACATTTGATTGTCTTTGACAGCCTGCCATTCCGCTTGAAATTTCGGGAACTCCCGTAGTGCAGCACGCTCGACCATCGCTTCACGCACGAGATCGGCATCAGTGAGCACTAAACTCGGATTATCAACTGCCCGGTGCTTTAAGACGATAATGGCCCGGCGAACGGCTGATTCTTTTGCTTTTCGCCAATCCTGCATGGCCTCAGACCGATACATCGTTGCCCTCGAAACGCCCGCCTCGATCGCAAGATTGAGGTCGACGAGCATGCAGTTTTCGGCGCGGATAGGTTGGCCGGAAACCAGTCGCTGGATGGCCTCGCAGACCGCTATTTCTGATTTACGACGAACTGTCATCTTGGGTCTGCTTGAGCGCGCGCCTGTATTGGGCTATGACAGAGTCGAGCGCCAGGCGCTGATTCTTCGATATTCTAGGTCGCTTCCGGTATTCGACCGCCTCAGCTAAACTCCGTTCAATCATTGGCTTGTGCTTCCGCCAGAAACAGCTGTTTGGGCATTTCGTCCAGTCACACTGGGCAAAGTATGGCTTTTGAAGTGACTTAACTTCCGGCCGCTTGAGGCACCGCGCCGTGGCGGCGTCGAAAAAGCAGTCGTTTATCAGCGCCGGATAAACCTCACGGGCGACGTTTTTGAGCATTTGTGCCAGCCGCTTCTCGTCGACCACTTTTCCTGGAAGATCTCCAAGTACCTCCGCAATGTGCCGGAAATCGGCCTCGAGTTTGGCTCCCATTGGGCCGCCTAAACGGGCGCCTGCTTTGACGTCGGTGTACATGTCGATGAGGTCACGCATTTTCCCCGCGGCACGCGCGGCTTCAACTTCATCCCGAAATCCGGCCTCAACGGAGCCAGCATAACCTTCAAAGGTTACTTCCCGCACATGTCCGAACTGGCGCATGCCTGCCACCGTTCCGAAAGGTTCATTGGCGATATACCAAGCGATCGTACGACGCGGCTGTCGAGTGCTCCACCGCCAGTGTTGACCATCGTCAGTCGAAGGAATCCGGTAAAGATTATGGATGAGGTCGCGGTCGGCGGGCATGCCCGCTCCCTCAAGTGCATTAGCGGCCAGGCGGTTCACGTGAGTCTGAAATGCGTTGAGCCATGGCCCGGAGCAGTCCAGCAAGGCCACGGAGTCCGTCTTTAGGTCTTTGAACCGGCGAAAGATCAGATCGGTGTCTCGAGCACCAAGTCGATCCGGATGGATCGACAGCATAATCTCCCGGAGCATAGTGAGAGCTTCCAGCGCGCGGTGGACTTCCGGGAGGACAATCCACGTTCGCCTGCGGTCGCACAATCGCGCGCGAGCTTTTCGTCGCCCCTTCGCCGCCGCCACACCCTCTACCAAAAAACGATATGGGGTGCCGTCCTCATCTCGCTTTATGCGCCAACCACCTCGTTTAATCGTTTGAATTTCGCAGTCGCGCATTCCTGACAGGTAGGCGGTGATCAAGTATGCCGCAGTCGTTAGATATTGAGCTTCGAGATCGACCTCATAGGGCTCACTAAGGCGACGCCAAGCTACACCCGTCCCAGGTATATTTTCGAATTCAAAGGACGGACAACCCGCCGGGTTTGCGGGTCTTCTGCGATCACGACGTAACTTTAATAATCGGAAGATGTCTTGGCTTGCAGTTTCAACATAGAATAGGGCCCACTTCATCATTGGATCGATGATCGCGCGAGGGATGCGAGATGTGGCGTTCACTTCGCCGATGGGAGGTGGTCCTAGTACTTCGCACGGCTGCCGATCTTTCCAGGGCATGACCGTCGAGACAGCAAAGGGTAGCCAGGGCCGGTAGATGAAAAGGCGCCGCGGCACGGCTGCGGCCCGCACACGCTGCGAATAGCTTTGCTCTTTGAACATCGCCATCCAAGCATCGTTGTCATCATCTGAAACCGACGAAATCTGAAGGTTCCGTTCAGCCATGAACGCGCAATAGCGCTCTATCCAACGGAGATTCTTCTTCAGTCGATTCGGGGGGCAAGATTCTAGATTTCCTGGGACGCCTGCGTGGTCGAAATTCATAAGGCACCAAGCATAAGCTTTTATGAATTCACGAAAATCTTCACTGTGCCCGGTAAAATCCAGTTTACGCAACGACATGCCCACGTTGGGCGCGTGAATGCCAACGTCCAGGTCCCATTCATCGTCGCGAAAGAGCGAGAGGGGCGCGAGCCCCTCCTTTTCTGAGACGCGGCGATACTCAGGCACGACCGGCAGATCGTCGGATATGCGCCGATGATCCGCAAATGCATTCTCTTGCCAAGCTAGGCGGCTGTTCATGAGGTCAGCCCGACAGACGGGGGCATAAACAGCGGATCGTGATCGGCAGCCCCATGAATGACCGTCGTGGCTCGCGCGATTTGCTCGGCAGTAAATTGCGGAAGAATCTGGAGTTCGATTCGGTCCAGATCTGGCTTGTAAATGGTGCGCCAGACATCTTCGTGAACGGTTTGTCGCCGCTCTCTGAGTATGCACGCGTAGCGAAGCAAGTTTGGCAACTTGCGTGATGTGAAGATGCCATTGTTACAATGAAGACACTCGCTGAAAGGCGCCGGACACGCTTCCCCTGGCAAGCCGAACGGGCTGCTATGGAAGGATACGCACCCCGCAAGCCAAACGTCTTCGGATCCTTGGATCGCCGCCAAGCAAGATGCAAAGGGCTGCCCAGTTGCCTCGCTCAACCGCGCCGCTTGCTTTGAAGGTGGTTCATTGCCGGCGATAACTCTTGCTGCGGCGTCGGCCAGGGCGTGCCCTAGTCCGCTTACCACAGCTTCGTCGTGCAGTTCTTCAAGAGAAGGGAGGTTGGCATAGTGATCGCGAGCAACGGCGTAACTATGATCATCCGCCAGTGCAAAGATATCACCGCCGCTTTTCGTGTACTTATGCGCTTTGACGGTCTTACGAAATCTCGACGGCTCTAGGCCATCCAACATTTTCCCATCATCAGAGATGATAATATTGCGATCACAAAATCTCCACCACGGATGCCGGACGGGATGTTGAAACGTGCACAGCCTGAAGCCAGCTCTATAGCTCGCGAGCCAAAGATAATCCTGATGGCGGTCCCCAGAAGATTTTAGGGCGATATGAGCGGGCTCCGTCAGCTCTAAAATCAGACGAATTAGCCCGCCCGGGGTGTCAATTCCTCCATCTCGCTCTCGTTGTGTATAGAGACGATCATTATCACGTGACTTACGATACTTAATATTTACGTATCCGTTCGCGGAGCTTTCAAGGCAGTCCCGTCGCAATGTCTTCAAGGATGAATAGTCTATTTGGCATATTAGGCCAAGAATGGCCATAAAAGGTGTGAGTTCGTCCATTGTCGGACATAGCATGCGCGCGACTTCGCTTGGACGCATAATATCTACCAGCGGTGCCGCGTGTCGCGCAGGTTCAGATCTAAGTGCGCGGTATTTCAATTCAATCGCACGGAGGAGCTCTTTTGCCCGTTTAGCTATCGGTCCATACCTCTTATCGTTGACAAATAATCCACTCGAAGAAAGTTTATGTATCGATCGCGATGGATCGTCCCATTGCAGCCAGCCCGTAAACGAAAAGTGGAAATTCGGCGGTAAGGCGCTCCAGTCTTCTTGAAGAAGGATTCTCTCGAGCTCGAGGACCTTAGTGGCAGTTTTCTTAGCCAGGTCTTGGCGGAAATATTTCCCGTAGCGGGCAGTAAGGGATCGCGCTACAGTAGTAATGTCCATCATCGACTCTGGGTGCGCTCTCCGGTAGGTGTAAAAATTTCGATTCAGCGGGGCGATCCCGAAGACGGGCTCTTCCCAAGTTAGAATACTCCTGACCCCAAAACTCAGATCGCCGAACCTCGATAGTGGGATCCCCTTGTCGTCCCATATACGCAGTACGTGCAACCTACGCCTGAGTTGGTCCTCTTGCCTGCGCCAAAGTTCCGTTGGTTTGTCGATATCGTCCCCGATCTGAACAGGTGGTATCGACGCTTCCCAAAGTTCCTCATCTTCGGCCCGGCGTCGCTTGGTGCCATCCACAACGGCCGCGACAGATTCTGTCTCATATCGTGAGAGGCGATCTAAAAACTCTGGACAATGTGTAAACATTGCGTCCAGCACTCTGCGCGATATCCTGAGTTCTTTGCGAACATCGTCTTTCGTCCAACCGCTCGCGATCAGATGAGATGCATGGATTATCGCGTCATCGCCGATGTCCGCTCCAGTGATGTAACTTCGGAATGTCAAAACAGTACACCGAGCGTCTCGGAGATACCTGGAGAATACCGCTGGTGCGACAGGGCGACCTTGCGCCAAATCAAGCAGGGTTCTGTCAGCAGGCGACAAGATAGCAGGCTGGCTGACGTGAGGCTTCTGCAGGTCTTTAAGGCGGGCAGCTCCGCCGCGAACCCGCTCAATGACCGGCCCGATTTCTGCCTTAGCAGCCTCTTGAATTTGGCGAGTCACATAGGCGCTGTAAGCGTCCCTGGGGCTCGTGGCGGGCTTCTGGTAGCGGCTAGTGTAAGCAAGCCGGTCGCCCAGAGTTGTGTCTGTTAGGTTGGCTGCGACTGCATGGGGGCTCATCTTTCTGGCCGCACGAAGCACGACGATCAAAATACACAGCTTGCTCCACTGCGACACGGACATCGCAGGTTGATCCATGGAATCCAGAAAGGTTCTATCCAGTTGCGCAACAGACTGGATCTGTTGCTCTGGATCGATCTTGTCCATGCTCGACAAGATGCCTCCAATGGTCAATCTGTAACTATGAAAAGTCGTGTGCTTTCGGAAGTACTTTCCGCTGTTTATCATGTGGTAGAATACAAGGATTATCTCTTGCGCGAGATTTTTTCGTGAATACGATGCATAGTGCCAGCGCGTGGTACGTTCATCGATCGTGGTAGTTAGTACTAGATTATCCGTATCAATGACCGCAAAATAGTTTGGGTCAATTTGATTGACGGTCGGCGGAGCTAGTTCGCCGAAGTCGAGTACGTCGCGGCGCTTCACAACCGGATACTTATCGACGACGGGGGTGTTCGCAAGGTTCGCTTACCGAGAGCCCGGGAAACGTGTGCCTGGACTTTGAGGCATCCTGGGGCGGTAACTTTTGCGCGCCTCGCCATCCATATTGACCTTGTCGCGAACGGATAGATGTCAGCAGAGCACTGTGCAAATGTGATGTCAAGTGTTTGATATTGCGCAATAATTTGCAGGATGAGGCATTCTCGGGATCGAAACCAAACGGCAGCGGTAGATAGGTAACTATTTGATCTTGCGGGCCCGGCTGAGGCCTTCTTGCAGGATGGATGGAGACGAAACGATATTCTGTGGCAGCAGCCAGCACGTGACCTTTAAGCCCAACTCAATGCTGGAACGACGG
The DNA here is from genome assembly GCF_005503355.1 of Sphingomonas sp. 1F27F7B. Classification (GTDB taxonomy): domain Bacteria; phylum Pseudomonadota; class Alphaproteobacteria; order Sphingomonadales; family Sphingomonadaceae; genus Sphingomonas. The sequence goes on along the minus strand of NZ_SCMK01000037.1, from coordinate 27,133 downwards.
CGTGGAGCATCTTCAAAGTGGATCGCGGATGTTTATGACGCCGAGCATTATCGTCCGCTTGCGAGGCATCTCCTCCAGCTAGGTATAGCCGGTGGGTCAATTGAAGCGGCCGCTTGGTGGTTCGGATCGATCTGAGCGGAACCGCCGCGGCACAATGCGGCCGCACGCGCTCTGCTAGCCGAGCCCGAGGCACGGTTCGCGTGAGCAAGGTGTTGAGCCCGGATAAAAGTGCCTCATCCGTGAAATAAGACTGCCTCAACGCAGACCATGCGAGGGCGCTGATCGGCCGCTAAGCGCTCCAATCTCGGACACTCGATCGGATCACGCGCGATCCTGAAAGCGGCCGTTCATTCAGGCGCCCGAAGGTCGTGTTCTACCGCGAGCCCGCGTTTCTCGGTGTATGTTGCGCCGATCTCTACGATGTTGCTGTGCAGATTGTGCTGCGCGCCCATGGGGCAGGCTTTAGGTCCACAGGATCACCGCAGCATTATAAGTCATATGGAGCAGCACAGCAGGCGCCAGCCGTCCGGAGCGTTTGAAGAGCAGACAATTGGCAGCCCCAACTAAGCCGACAGGTAGCCAGGCAAGCGGCGGGTGATAGATGGCGAAGAATGCGGCAGCGCCAAGCACCGCCTTCCATCCTCCCCATTGCCGGTCGAGCGTCCGGAATACGAGACCGCGGAATAGATATTCCTCGGCGAAGGGCGCGAAGGCTATCGCGATGACAGCATAGGCTGTCGCCATCCCCGGAATGCTGTCCATCTGAAGCCTCGATGCCTCGGTGGCTTTGGCTATCGACGGAATGAGCTCGATCGCCGCGATGTACAAATGTGCGAGCAGGGCCAGCGTCAGACCCGCCGCTACCGCATAGAAGAACCAGCGAAGCTCGCCCCTGTCTGCCGCCAGGTAGCGGCGCATCCACGGCCACATTCCCTCCGGCTGTTCCTCGTCTTGCGGGATGGGCGCGGATCCCTGCCAGCGCCAGATTTGCGCAGGGGGGACGTCGCGCCGGGACAGGAAATTGGACACGCCGATCGATACCGCGACGGCACAGACCGCATATCCCAGCCCTTGCGCGATCCCGAGGCTTTCCCTGCCGCCGAACGCGAACACCACACCGGTCACGATCGAGGCGCATTCGATCAGGATGCTGATCGACACCATGGCGTGCATCAGCGTCGGGGGCGGGGGGAGCTGCTCCGACCATGGGTCGTACAGATAGGGAAGCCGCGCGCGCAGATTCTCCCACATCGCAGCCGCGGTTATCCAGGAATAGACAATGCCGACGATCGCGAGATTCCATTGCTGCGTGGAGATGCCGATGGCGAAGGTTAGCATCCCCAGCTGTGCGGCCCAACGTCGCCCTGCAGGAACCTTTTCGGCTTCGCCGGAATCCGAGACGATGGTGACGAGCGTGACCGATTTTTCGGCCATGCTGCGCGCAAAGAAGAACCAGCCAATCGCGACCAGGGCGATCCGCCACCAATCATGCGGGAAGAACCAGCACGATGCCAACAGGACCGCCACGACCAGGCCCGAGGCGATCATCGACCAGAGCCAGGCTTTGGCCTTTAGCACGCCTTCGAGCCCGCGCGGCCACGTCAGGGCGATCCATAGCGCGGCACCTTCCGAGGTCAGCGATTTCGGGCCGAGGATCCAAAGGAAATAAGTGCCGAAGAAGATCGCGGCCCCGCTGAGGTAGTACCAGGAGTCCGCGGCGTGACTGAGGATGCCGCGAAGGTTGAACAGCTGAAACCCGGCGACCGTGACCGGGATCAGGATCACTTGCACGATCGCGCTTCGGTCGCGAACGAACCAGAGATACTCCTTGCGGAAGAGGGGATCGCGCCCGAACCGCGCCCGCTTTCTCGGGCGCGAGAGCAAGGTGTCGGAAGCGAAGGCGCCGCTCAAGCCGTTGCGGACCGACCGGGCGCTGAAGACCACGGATGCGGCCACCAGGACCGCGCTAGTCGCCCAGCAAAAAACCATGCCGCGCAGGAAGGAGAACTCCCCGTCCTGGCCGAGCCCAAGGAACAGGCCCAGGATCGGGACGGAGGCCTGGGGCGCCGGCCCCAGCCATAGGCTCAGCGCCGCCGCGATGCGCGGCATGAGCCCGATACTGAAGAAAATCGAGACCAGCGAGGCATAGCCGAACCAGCTCAATATCCCGATCGCCGCGCCCCGGCTCCTGGCCGGCAAGCGCAGGATTGCGCCGATCTCCAGGGCCTTGCCGACGCATGCCGCCGCAATGGTCACGGGAATGCCGACCAGAGCCGCGGCTCCGAAGCCGGCCCATGGTCCTTGCGCGGCACCGTACAGGATTCCGGTGAAGATCGGTGCCGTCCAATAGGTGAGATTGGCCGACAAGGGCGCCAGCATCTCGGCAAAGAAGACTGCGCCGGCCCCGATCGGATGGCTAAGAAGCCATTCCCACATCGGGTGACGCCGGCGTTGGAGATCCAGTTCCAGCCCCTCGCCCTGGCAAATCAGCATCGCGAACCACCAGAGCAGGACGATGGATCCGAGGATCATGCCGACCGGTCCTGCCTTGGCGAGGTTCGAGAGCCCCGGTTCGGCATTGTCGCTGGAGGTCAGCTCACTACTGTCCGCAGCGGCGACCGTGGCGCGGAGCCGTTTTTCTGTGGCGGCCTGGTCACCGCCGTTGCGCTCCACGACTTCCTTGGCTTCCAGGCTATAATCGCCATCACTGATATCGGGGGAGGGTTCTTCTCCGGCTTCGCGTTCCTCCGCCCGCAGCTTCACTTCGTCCATGAACCAGCTGCTGACGACGAGCTTGCCCTGCCGCTTGGTTTGAATGGCCTGGCTAGCCTCGACCGCGGACTGAACCGAAACCGCAGCGGCTCCGTGCAGAAACGCCATGAGCAGGACGCCGAGGATTGTGCCCAGCGCCCCCCAGTTGGTTGCCTCGCGGCCCGAGCGATTGTTGAGCAGCTGTTGCTGGCGTCGATGGCGGCCGCTCGAGCGCCGTCGTGACGCCATGAGCAACAGGCCGACTGTCCGCCAGAAGCCGATCGCGGAGCCGTTATTCATGCGCCCTGCGGTCGCGCCGTGAGCTTCAGGAACAGCGATTCCAGACTTTCGTCGCCATGGAGCTGCATCAGTTCGGCAAGCGACCCCTTGGCGATCAGCGACCCGTCACGGATGATCACGGCATGCGAGCATAGCCGGGCCACGTGATCCATCAGGTGGGTCGAGAAGAGTACCGTGGTGCCGGCGGCCGCGACTTCCTGGATCAGGTCGTAGAAGAGGTGCGTGGATTCGACGTCCAGTCCGTTGGTCGGCTCGTCGAGCACCAGGAGGCGTGGCTGATGCTGCATGGCGAGCAGCAGGCCGAGCTTCTTCTTCATGCCTCGCGAATAGTCTTCGGCATAATTGTCGAGATCGTCCGCTAGCCTGAGTTTTTCGGCGACAGGCCAGGTCCGGTCCATTGCCGCTTCCGTATCGAGGCCGTGCATGCCGGCGCTCAATTCCAGCAACTCGCGGCCTGACAAATAGGAATAGAAAACGGGTTCGTCGGGCAGGAAGCCGATCAGCTTCTTCACTTCGACCCGGTCTTCGAAGGCATCGAGCCCAGCCACCTTCAGGTCGCCCGAGCTCGCCTTCAATATCCCCATCAGCAGCCGGAAGAGCGTGGTCTTGCCGGCGCCGTTCGGCCCCAGCAAGCCGCAGATCTGGCCGCTTGGTATGCCGAACGACACGTCGTCCAATGCGAGCTTGTCGCCGAAGCTCTTGCTGGCGTGTTGAACAACGACGATCTCTCGCCGGGTAGCTGCGTCCGGAAGAGGTTGCATTTGCTCCATGGAGTTGAATGGCCCCTCAAAATCTGTCCCACCGCCAGTCCTTCCACACGCAGATCCTCGGGGAAGGGTTAATGCGAAGAGGTTAGCTAGCAATCTAAATTTCGCTAGATCAAAGGGCTCGGCAAGCGCAACGCGGCAAAGGCAGCTTTGCGCCCTCCTATCGGACCTTCGGGCCAAGTCGCATTCAGCTCAAGAGCGGACGTAAGTTATGACAAGCGCACTTCGAACTCGAGGTGCTTAGGCGGCGTCATTCGCTTGAGACACGAAGGGCGTCGAGGACCTCCGAATTAATCGTGCCGGTCACCGACAAGGCGCGCGCCGCTTGAAATTTGCGGATCGCTGCGCGCATGCCCGGGCCGACCACTCCGTCGATCGCGCCTTGATAATAGCCTTGGGCGAGCAGTGCGATCTGGACCCGTTTGACGATCGACTTGAATCGTTCGGTCCGACCACTCAGCGCCTGCTGGCTGTCGGCGCGCGGCGGTGTCGCCTCACCGGGCTGGGCACTGCGCAACGGCAAGTAGCGCGTTGGTGGTGCCGGGGCCGGCGTCGGTGCAGGCGTGGTATAGGTCGGCGCGCCATAGCTGCCACCATAACCTCCTCCCGTGCTCGAGCGATGGCTGGTGTGGCTTGTATGGCTGTAGTGGCCGCCGCTGCCGGAGCGGTGGCTGCTATGGCTGCGATGGCTCGAATGGCTGCGATGCTGGGCGAGCGTGACCATATGGCCCTGCTTGAAGATGTCGAACAAGGTCGCGCGGTCGGGATCGCCATTGCCGCCCGTGTTTAACTGGACAGTGACGGCGGAGGCCTGATCGTGCGCGCCGAAACCGGCGGCAAACAAGCTGGGGATCAGGAACCGCGTGCGCTTCATAGAGGATGAACTCCCTCAGTCGCGGCATCGGGATGCCATTCGAAAAAACCCGTGCAGGCCTCGCGTTCGCGGCAACCATCACAGGCCTCGACATATTTGCGCTTCCAGTCGGAGATCGAGGCGGCAGCGAGATAGCGATAGGGCGCGGGAACGGTGCAGCGCGGGAAGTTGAACAGGTGTGCCGGCACGCCGTGCAGTTTCGCGTGGTCGAGGGCCGCGGCGATGGGTCTGAAATCCTGGGCATGCTCGACATAGAGTTCGCGCCAGCGGTTGCGGGCGAAGCCGACATGCTCGAGCTGCATGATCGACCAGGCGTGGATGAAGCGCAGCCGCGTGGCGAGATAGCGGGCGAGTTCGGGCAGCACCTCGAAATTATCGCGGACGAGCACGGTGCGCAGTTCGACGCGCGCACCGCTCAGCAACAGGTGCGCAAGGCTCTCCTCCAAGCGGGTGAAGGCGCCTTGCTTTCCGACGATATGATCGTGCAGCGCCGCGTCGTGCGCATAGAGCGGGATGCCCCACAGGATGCGGCGGAAGAGCGGCGCGCGCAGCCTGGCGATATCCTCGCTCTGGAAATGCTGGCCGTTGGTCAGGACGTGGAAAGCAAGGTCGGGTCGCGCGGTGAGCACCCGCTCGATCATGCCGAGCAGTTCTGCCTTGTAGAGTGTCGGTTCGCCGCCCGAGATGCCGATGACGCTGTCGGGCTCGGCGAGCAGGCAGGCTTGCTCGAACAGGGCAAAGCGATCGACATGAGTCTTCTTGGGCGGCTGCGAACACATCACGCAGAGCTGGTCGCAACGCTCGGTGACGAGCAGGGTGTTGTGCGGGGAGCCCGCGCGCAGTAGCCGCTCGATGCGGCCCCCATCCGGTTGGACGAGGACCACATCACCGTCCAGGGCTTGCGCCGACAGGCCGTCGATCGCCAGCAGGCCGTGCGCCCCGGCGAAGGTCGCGCCGGTGTCGTCTTCGTCGCACAGGATCGCGTCATCCGGACCGGTCATGGCATTGCGGCGCGTGCGCAGCCGGGCGATGAAGGGGTGTTCGGCTTCGGCAAGCGCGGGAAGCGTGAGCTCGATCACAGGTGCGAGATTCCGAGTGCCGGCGGCGTGCCGTCGAGGCGTAGCCAGCGGCTCAGCGAATAGCGAACCGTGGGATCATCCTCGTAAATCAGCCGGAACAGCAGGTCGAATAGATGCCGGTGTCGCCGGCAGAATTCGGTGTCGAGCCGCGGCACATCGATACGGCCATAGCGGGCTAGATCATCGACGATGTCGCGTCCGCAATATGGCTGATAGGCGCAGCGCTGGCAGGCGGGATCGTCGAAGTTCGAGCTATGGGCATTGAGCAGATCGCGCCGCTCGCCGGTCCAGCCCGAGCGGACGTCGCCGATCGCTAGGTCGATCACGCCGGAGCGCGAAAGCATCCGTGCTTCGTCGGTTGGGTAGACCAGCCCGTCATGGTCGATCACCACATAGTCCTGTCCCAGGGGGTTGGGATTGCGCAGGTCGACATGGCGGTCGGTGCCGGGCTGGAAAATCCGGCGCAGGCAGATGCTGGTATAGGTTTCCTCGATCACGCGGCTGCGATCGGCCCAGTTGCGCGCGATGAGCGCGCGGACGAACGCCTCATGATAGGCCCGCCAGCTTTCCGACTGCTCGCGCGAGTCCCGGTGGCGCTTTCGCGCAAAACCCTGATAGTTGATCGGGCGCAGGAAGATGCTGTTGAGCCCGAGGCCCGCATAGCTGTCGATCAGCGTATCGATGGGCGGCGGCGCGAGCGGATCTACCGTCGGCAGCGCCGAGATCTTCTCGGCGCCGTAGCGCGTGATGACGCGCTCGAGATTGGCGAGGAACTGATCGGTCGCCGCCGTGGTGGCGGTGCGCTGGCGCCGATGGGTGAGCAGGTCCCCGTCGAGCGACGTGCTGATATAGAGCTCGGGGTGGTCGAATAGCGCGAGAATCTCGTCGTCGACGGTCTGGAGGTTGGTGCAGATGACGAATTGGCGTTCGCCGAAGCGCTGACAGCGTTGGATCACCATGCGCAGCAGGTCGGGGCGGAGCGTCGGCTCGCCGCCCTGGAATTCGATCTTGATCCGTTCGCCCGGCAGGCCGTCGAGGAGTGCCAGTACCGCCTCGAGGGTGGCGTCGCTCCAATCGAAGCCGGGCTGATGGATGCCTGCGCGTGATACCTGGCAATAGCTGCAGCTGAGATTGCAGCGCAGCGTCGGCACCAGAATCAGATAGTCGAGCGGCCCGGCATGGTCGGCGCGTTCAGCCAGCCCATAAAGGTAGGCGGCCTGCCCAAGAGCATCACCGTCGTGGAGGAAATGGCCCTCGCCAGTGAGAAACGCATCGTCGTTGGCGGACAGTTGCTCATCAACCAGCCGAGCTAGGAATGGCGGCGCTGTGCGAAAGAACTGCCCTGTGTCCTGGACACACAGCACCTGCTCTTCGCCCAAGTGTCGCGTGCGGAGCGGTATGAAGCTCATGTTGCCAATGTCGAGAAGGCCGCTGCGCGCCGGGTATTGCCGCGGGCGAGCAGCAGCTCATTGGCGAGCGCTGCCGCCCAGATTGCCGCGAGGCCAGCGCTATTATGATCGTCTGAGCGGAGCTCGACCAAATCGTTTTCGAGTGTCACTTCCACATGCGGATAGAAGCCCGGCAGCCAATGCACGGCCGAACCCGCCGCGTCACGCCACGCGTCGTCGATCCTCAGCTGTATCGAAACCACCATGCTTCTCTCCCCCAAACAAGAGGTTAGCCACAAGAATCAAGGGCAACAAGCACTTGTGTCTGATGTGGAAGCAAAACATCCATTATGGACAGAATCGCTGCTTTGACTTGCAGGTTGAAGCTTCGAAGTCGCTGCCATAGGCTAGTTTCCTGGGGGATAGGCATGGCCGCAGCAAACTCGAACACTGCTTCTAATGGCTGGATTGCTGTCCTTGCAGTGCTCGGATTGCTGCTGATGATCGGAATGTGTTCATCGTCCAAGGACAAGACTGCGCAGTCTTTCGTCTCCCCGTCGCTCAGCAACCAGATTGAGGCGATGGAGCTTTCCGCCTCTGCGTCGGTCGCGCCGCTTGACGCAGCTAGCATGCGTAAGGGCCGCCAGCACTTGAGCGCGGTCCTGCAGGCCGAGGGTCTATCGGGGGCAATGATCTACAGCCAGAATTGCTATGACGCGCTGAGCCGCGCCTTCAACTGGGCCAAGCTCGACTTGTGCGGCGGTTTCGACATGCTGGCTGTAAAGGCAGCCGACGGCGTCGACACCGCGGGCCTGAACACGGAAATCGAATATTTTGGCTCGGAGGCGGCAGCCGGGCGCTATCTCGCGTTGGCGACAAAGGCCGGCGAGGCGGCCGAGGACGCCGATAAGCGCCTTGAGGCATTGCAACGGCGTACAGATGCACTGGCCCCGAAGGCGAAGCCTACAACAGTGCGTTCGCCTGAAGACGGCCCCGAGAGTGATTCCGACATCCCGACGGAGAATGTGATCGATGAGGTGGATGTTTGATGTGCCTGGACCTGTCGGCTTTGCGCCCTCTTTGTTGTCGTTCAACGATCGCGCGGTCGATCCCGAAACCTGCCATTCGTTCAGCCGATGATCTGTCAGCAGCTATTGCGCGGCCTTGCTATTGGCTCTTCGCCTGATCGACGACATCGGCGCGGACCATTGCCACCACATCGCGTACGGCTCGGATCACCAAATCGGGGCGCTTGTCCTGAATGAAATGACCTGAATCCGGCACCAATTCCTGCTGCGACCGCGTTGACCAGCGCGCTTCCTCGGCATGCAGTTCGCGCCAGATCGTTTGCATTTGCGCCGCTTCGGCCGGGGTGAGGCCTGTCGCGGCGAGTATCTCCCTTGGATAGGGTTCCAAGGCCGTCAGTACCACCAGCGGTCGGTCACCCAGAGTGCGCAGCTTGCCCGCCTGCGCGAGAATCGTGTTGAGCGAAGCGAACTCCTTCATCGATCCAGCAATCGTCTGCGGCTGATATGCAGCGCCGATTGTTTTGGTCCGCGCGGAGATCCCCGGGATTTTCAGTTCGGGCGAAATCGCGCGCACCAGCCCGGTCCAGGTCGTCGCGACCAGCACATTTTGTACCCAGGCAGCGTTCGCCGTCGCCTTCTCCATCTTGGGATTGCTCATCCGCGTCGCCTGATCGGGATGCGAGGCATCGACGAACACCACCCCTTTGACCTGTGCGCCATATCTGCGGATGTAATTCATGACATAGGCGCCGCCGAGCGAGTGCCCGACCATCACCAGCGGACTCGTGATCCCGGCGCCGGTCAGCGTCGCATGAAGATCGTCCGCTACCGTCTCGCCGTCCTGCCTGCCGGGGGTCGGATCGCTCCACATCACTCCGGCCCGATCATAGACGCAGGCGCGCGTGGATTGCGCGATCACGTCATGCACTCGATCCCAGCTCAGTGACCCGGTCGGATCGAGTCCGCTCTCGAAGATGACGGTGGGCGATCCCGTACCACGGCAATCGATATGGATTCTGCGCCCGCCGATATCGACCAGCCGTCCTGGTGGTGGATAGTCCCGCGCGGCGCGGTAACGCGCGAGTTGTTCATAGACGACGCCGACGACGAGCGACCCGATCAGCAGTGCGCCGATCCCGATGCCCAGCCGCTTCAGCCAGCGCCATAGTCTTTGCGGCTTGGTGGTCGTACCCATTGGTGGTCTCTCGGTCATTTCGCCGTCCTGATCGGATTACTGTTCGGGCGGCATATCGCGGACGCCCTGCTGATCGTTTCCCGGGCTATCGCTGAAGACTGACGTCCTCTGAATGCGGTGTTCGCGCAAGGGAGGGGGTAGCCCCGCCATCCCTCTCGATTCGCAGCACGGTCTTGGGTCCGATCGCGGCTCGCGCAACGTCACGGTGACTGAACGGTAGGCGGAGCCATTGTTTGCGCGAGTAGAGCCAGGTCTGGTCGGCGAAGAATGGAGATGCCGGATCGGCGCTCTGGGAACTGGCGAGGACCGCGTCGGCGACGGGGCCGCTTGCGTCGAAAGTGACGACCTGGATGTAGGAGTTCGAGGGGTTGACCGGATCGGTGAAGCCAACACCCGGAATGAGCGTGGCAGACAGCGCACTGAACGTCGCCCCTCCATGGAGGGGCACGCGAATGCCATCGCGCACGACGAACTGGACATCGCCGAGGCGCGCCGAGAGAGGAATCTTCGCATCGGTGAGCGCGCGTACTGCCTCCCCGAGCGCCATTGGAACGCGCGCATTATCTGAGTCGAAGTCGCGCGGCGTATCCAGTGGCGAGCGATGGTCGAACGGAACCCGCCACAACGCCGCGTCGCCTGCGAGATCTTCCGCTCCCGGCCTGCGAAGGCGTGCGACGAACATCGAGAAGAGATGGGCGCCCTCGCTGTCGAGGTCGTAGCGACGATTCCATGCCGACAGCGTGCGGCAGGCATCGGCCAGATCGACCCGCGTTCCGTCGCCGAGCGTGACCGCCGACGTCCGGCGGCAAGCCTCGAGCACGCCGGGGACGACAAGGTCGGCCTGCAGGGATGCTCCCTCGAACAGCATTCCTTTCACGATAGCGGGAGTGATGGGGTCGATGCCTGCGACCTGGACATGACCCTGCCGGGTGCGGAAATTGAGCGGCGTCCGTTCCATGCCAATGGCGGGCGAGAACCCCTCCAGCGGATGACGCGGATTTACGAGCCAGTGGCTTGCGTTCGAGTTCTCGACATAGTCCCGCGTAATCAGCCAGGGCTTGGCCGCGGGAGGGAGCGGTGGCGCCGCCATGTCAGGTCGGGCACACGCACTGCGGCTTCCATCAAGAAGCATCAGATAGGTGGCAAGCGGGAAACCGCCTTTCGGACGGCATGTCTCAGCCCTCCCGGCATCAATGTCCGGAGTCACCGAGACGTCGGCATAGAGAGCGTTCCCGTCGCGGTCCGCCGCGATGGTATTGACCCATGGCAGCCCATTGACCTGGTCGAGGACGGCCTTGAGCTCGCCCACCGTCTTGCTTCGCCCGATATCGATCCATTGGTCGAGCAGACGATCGTTGCGACCGTTCGCGTCCGCCAGCGCATAGGCCCGTTCCCGGTTCCAGGGTGTCGCGGGACCGACGACCACGGGGCCGAAGCGGGTCATCCAGAAGTCGTGGCTGAGGGTTGCACGCCGCCCGTCGGGGTCACGCGATGGAAACGAGACCGTGCGCCGCTGCATCGGCTCCGACCGGCCATCGACGAGATAGCGCGTGGGGTCCGCAGGATCGAGCTTTAGTTCGTAGACAACACCCCTCACGTCCGACGAGACGGTGTGAGTCCAGGCGAGCGAAGCATTGAAGCCAATCATGACCACCGGCACGCCAAGTAGCGTGACGCCCATCGCGTCATACTGCCCTGGAATTGTCAGGTGGACCTGCATGAAGCGGTCGGGCCCGTCCCAGAAAAAATGTGGATTGCCGAGTAGCAGTCCACTTCCGCCTGTGCGTTCCCTACCGAAGGCGTAGGCGTTACTGCCCGCAGGGGTCGCTGCGGCGGGTGGCCCTCCTGAAGATGGCGTGTCATCTGGAGCTCGCCCCGGCGGAGCCGCATTGAACATCTCGTTCTGCAGGAGGCCGGAACTCAAAAGGGTCGCGACGCCGAGCGACCGGTTCAGGACATCAGTGGCGGTGATCGGCCCGACCACGCCGCTCTCTCGACATGCCGCTGGCAGCTTGGCGCGAGGAATCTCCCGGACATAGCGATTGAATCCGGCGGCGAACCCTTTCGCCAGCGCGCGCGCTCTTGGGCTCATCTGCCCTCCGGCGGTCGCCGGTACGCCCTCGTCGTTGATCAGGTGGCGCGTCGCGTCGCTGGCATCATTGGTGATCGGCCGTCGCCCCAGGATCCGGACAACGTCCCGCGCCTGCCCCCCGGATTTGGCGCTGCGCCTGCCGGAGAATGTCGCGAACGCATCGGCCAGCCCACAGATGTCGAGCTTCGCTGCGGCGTAGCCATAGCCATAGCCGAGCCCGAAGAAGTCTCGCCCGACGATGTGCGGGATGCCATGCGCGGTCCAGGTAATCTCGACGTTGTTCGCCGCGGAAGTTGCATGCGCCTGACGGGCGCTGCCGGCGGATGCGGTTGCCGCCATCGCGACCAGTCCGAGTATCGGCATCCGACGCCAGGCCCTCAATATTCCAACCCGCTCCGCCATAATCCGCTCCGATCGCCAGTCTTCATTCGAACCTTCGACGTTTCAGGGCCTGAAACCCTCAGCACGCCACGGAACTAGGAACTTGTTGCCGCCGTCGCTTTTTCTCCCCTATTCAGCGGGGCCTGGCCGACGATCGAGGTGGAGAGGCGATGGCGGAACTACCGAAGGATCGATCGGGCTGGCGCGCTCTGCTTCGCCGCATCGCGCGTGCCACCCGCGACCCCGAACGGGCCGAGGACCATCTCCACTCGGCGTTCGTGAAGCTCAGCGAATATGCGCGACGACATCCAGTGGAGAATCCGACGGCCTTCCTCATTCGGACCGCCGTGAACGTGTCCGTCGACGTAAGACGGCGCCATGACAACCGACATGAATTGCAGGTGGGTTTGTTCGATCTCGCCGACGTCCCGAATGATCATCCGTTGCAAGATGAGGTAATTGCCGCCCGCATACGTCTTGAAAGGGTTCAGCGTCTGCTCAAGGAGCTAAGCCCGAGGACCAGTGAGATTTTCATGATGCATCGCGCCGAAGGCATGAAGTATCGCGAGATCGCCGCTCAGCTCGGCATCACGGTGAGCGCTGTCGAGAAACATATTGCGAAAGCCGCACTTCATCTCCTTGAGCACGCCGAAGATTGAGGGCGCATCGCGGTGACAGGTTCGACACGCCAGGAGATCAACGCCCAGGCCGCCGCCTGGCTAGCGCGCCTTCACTCGGAGGATCGCACTCCGGCCGACGTCCAGGGCTTCCAGGTCTGGCTCGCCGAGGACGCGCGCCACCAGGAGACGTTTGAGAGCCTGACGGCTTTGTGGGACGCGTCTGGCGAGGCTGAGGTCCACGCTGCGCGTCCCGCGATCTCGCGACGCGCAATCATTGCGGGCGGATGTGCGGTCGCAATGGCCTCGATCGCTGGCGGGATCATCCTGCTGAACCGCCCTGGAACACAACGCTTCGAGACCGCGATCGGCGAGCAGGAAAGGCTCGTGTTAAGCGACGGGTCGCGCCTTATGCTCGATGCGGACACGCAGGTCGCGGTTTCGATGGGCGAACAGCGCCGCTCGATTAATCTCATCCGGGGACGAGCCAATTTCATTGTCAGCAAGGATCCGCTGCGGCCGTTCGTGGTTGCGGCGGGGTCACGCGAGGTCATTGCGGTTGGCACCGCGTTCGACGTAGCCCGACAAGGAGATTTGGTCTCGGTGACCATGGTGGAAGGCAAGGTGCTGGTGCGGCGCCCGGGTGCCCCGGACGCGGACCGAATGCTGGTGGCCGGAGACCGGCTGCGCATGGCTGAGGCGGCAACCAGCTATGTGGCGGACCGGCCGGAGATTGTGGCGGCCACCGCCTGGCAGACCGGGAGAGCGGTGTTCGACAACGACACGCTCGAGGATGCGGTCACTGAACTCAATCGCTATCAGCCGCGCCAACTGATCATAAGGGATCCGGGAGTGGGAGCGCTTCGAATAAGCGGAAGCTACCAGACTGGAGACTCCGAAGCGTTCGCGCGGTCGATCGCGGAACTGCTTCCCGTCCGGGTCAGCGAGACCGAGCAGGGCATTGTTGTAAGCCGCCGCTGAGCGCAACTGAGGAAAACACCGAGGTCATCCGTCTCCTTTCTTCGCGGCGACAATGCTGCGGGGAGGGGCGATAATGGTATTCAACACCCGTCATTGGAACTGGGCTATCGGAATCTCCGGTATCGCGATCGCGGCGGCCGCCACGCCGGCTGCGGCACAGCAAGGCGCGCACCGCATAGACATTCCGGCGCAGTCGCTCGCCGACTCGCTCCGCCAACTGGCGCGTCAGACCGGCGCGAACATCCTCTTCCGACCCGAGTCCATGCGCGGGCGCGCGGCGCCCGCAGTAAGCGGAACCTTGACGGCTAAGGAGGCCGCCCAGCGCCTGCTGGTGAATTCGGGTCTCTCGGTGAGAATCGACTCCACCGGCGCGCTCATCATTAGCATGGGGAAGGAGACCGGCACGGATTCTGCGCGCGACGAACAGACTGCGGACGCGACAGATACCGCCGACATCGTCGTCACCGCGACGAAGCGGTCGGAGCGTGCCAACGATGTCCCGCAGTCGATCAGCGTACGGACCGGGGAACAGTTCCGGCGCGCGCAGGATGTTCGCTTCACCGACTATCTCAACAAGGTCCCCGGCGTGGACATTGTGTCCTTCGCGCAAGGGAACACGCAGATCATCTTTCGCGGGCTGACCACGGGCGCTGGCCAGCTCAGTTCGACCGTTGCCACCTATGTCGACGAAGTTCCCTATGGCTCCAGCACGATCTTTACCACCGGCGCGACGAACACCCCGGACTTCGATCCGCGCGACCTCGACAGGGTCGAGGTTCTGCGCGGCCCCCAGGGCACGCTCTACGGAGCCGACTCGCTGGGAGGCGTGCTCAAATATGTCACAACGCCTCCGAACCTCTCCCGCATGGAAGGGCGCATCCAGGCGGGCATAGTCGGCGTGGCAGACGGTGGAACGGGCTATGACGTCAGTGGCATGCTCAACGTGCCGATTGTTTCTGACAAGCTTGCGCTACGCATCACGGGCTACAGCCGGCTCGATCCCGGCTATATCGACGATGTTCGGCGAGGTCTGCACGATATCAACGAATCGGACGTCTATGGCGGACGGGCAACGCTGCTCTGGAAGCCCAGCTCCGGCTTGCAAGTCAGGTTGTCGGCCGTCGTGCAGAACCTGAAGACGCGAAATCTCGCGACCGAGGATGTCGACTATTACGCTCTCAAGCCAATCTACGGCGACCTGCGGCAGCAGCGTTTCATCAACTCGCCGATCGATTCCCGTTACCGGCTATACAGCGGCACGGTGAACTGGGACCTGGGCTGGGCCGATCTCATATCGGCGACCAGTTACTCGACTCTCGACTCGGTTAACCTTGGGGATCTCAGCTACACTTATGGCGCCGCCTTCTCGGCCGCCTTCGGCGTGCCGCTTGGCGCGGCATTGGAGCAGCGCATTCACCAGAACAAATTCACCCAGGAGATCCGGCTGCAATCCCCATCGGGTCGGTCGCTCGAATGGCGAGCGGGACTCTACTATACCCGCGAGTACGCGCGCACCGAGCAGCGGTTATTGCCGTTCGATCCCGCCACCGGCGGCTATTACAACCCGCTGACCGGCAAGACGGGGCCAACGGAAGATATCTTCTTCTATCGCGGGCCGTCGCACTACACCGAGATCGCGGGTTTCGGCGACCTCACCTACCATTTCACGCAGAGCTTCGATGTCACGGTGGGAGGCCGCTACAGCAAGAACAATCAGCGCTTCCATGAGATTCAAGCCGGGTTTCTGTTGGGCGGGGCATCCATCGATTTTCGGAACAGGTCGGCCGATGACAGCTGGACCTACCTCATCAATCCGAGATTGAGACTTGCACCCAACATGATTGCCTACAGCCGCATCAGCACGGGCTATCGCCCCGGCGGGCCAAACATCGGGTTACCTGCGGCCAGCAAGCCGCCGACCTTTGGTCCGGACACGGTCACCAGCTACGAAATCGGCACGAAGGGGGATCTCCTCGCCCGTCGGTTGTCGTTCGATGTCGCGGCCTTCCGGATCGACTGGAAGGACATTCAGGTGACCCAGCAGCTCAACGGCTTCATCTACGTCGTGAACGGCCCAAAGGCGCGGAGCCAAGGCGTCGAGGCGACCTTCTCGCTCCGGCCAACGAAGGGACTGAATGTATCGCTAAGTGGCACCTATACGGATGCCGAACTGCGGCAGGATGCGCCAACGTCCATCGGCGGCTTCGCCGGTGAAAGACTACCGAACGTTTCGCGCTGGGCTGGCAATGCCGATGTTGGTTATGAATGGACACTTGGCACCTTGAATGCCTTCGTGGGGGCGAATTACCACTACCAGGGCGACCGCAAGGCGGAATTCGTGCCCACCCCGGCGGGGCCCGTCACGAACCGCGCCACGCTTCCATCTTACAACATACTCGATCTGAGGGCTGGCGTTACGAAGGGCGGATGGTCGCTCAATCTCTTCGCGAAAAACGTCACGAACGAACGCGCTGTGCTTGGCATCGCGCCGCTGGCGAACGCACCAAGTCCCGCCGCCATCGGGCTGATCCCCTATGCCGCCGGCATCCTTCAGCCAAGGACGATTGGAGCCTCAATCTCCGCCTCGTTCTAATGCAACATTTGAAGCGGGTCATGGTGGCGGTGGGCTGTCGATGAGATCAGAAGAGCACGTCGAGAAGCCGGTAATAGTGCAGGCGCGCCCGGTCGACCGGACCGCCATAGCGCGCGAGAAATGGTCGGACGAAGGAGGCTCCGAGATTGAACTCGATGCTCCAGGCGGCCAGCGCCAGATCCTGATGCCGATCGGCCACGCCGGGACGGCCGCAATCGATGAAGCCGGTGAAGCGCCCATGTTCGGCCATCAGGTTGGGCATGCTGGCGTCTCCGTGCGCGACCACGAGGTCTTCCGTGGCGGGACGTAGTGCAAGCGCCTCTTCGAGGACACTCGCTGCAGTCCGTCCAAGCCGTTCGTCGTCCATGTCCTCCTCGTCCACGCGCCCGGCTGCGACATTGGCCTCGGCCTGAGCGAGCTTGGCGGCGAGCCGCTGATCGAACGGGCAGAGCGCGACGTCGAGCGCATGGAGCTCGCGCAGCGCATCTGCAGCAATCTCGGCGATCTGCAACGGGGAAAGATCGGGGGAACTGGCGAGGTCACGGCCCGGCACTTCGGACATCAGCAGCCACAGGCGCCCGTCCTCTTCCGCCTCGGCTTCGACGCTCGGCGCAAGCTGGGACTGGCCGGTGAGCCAACGCAGCCTGTCGATCTCTCCCGGAAGCTCGGCAAAGGGGCTGATCGGTTCGGATTTCACGAACAAGGGGGGCAAGCCTTCGCCGGTCAGGCGAAACACCTCTGCTTCCGAACAGCCAATGGTCTGAGCGTGCCATGCATACCCCTGCAGCCGGTGGCTCCAAGCACGCGACATCGGACGTATTGCATCCGCTACGGACGGCGTATCTTGGAGCGGCGACATGGGGTTCCGGGGTTCTGAGCCGGCTGCCAAATAGGTTCCGATCCATCGCCCTTCAAGCCTGGGGTGCTTGTGCCAGAGATACTCGGCGACTGACCGCAACGCGCCCCAATCGCGGTCCCTCCCTTCGGAACGATAGCCGCCCAAAGCGGACAAATTCCTATCGTAGGAAGAATTCGACCGGTACCGATAGGTCGAGCGGATCCGGCCGGTCGTCAGGGATTGCCGGTAATGGCTGTGCGCGGCGGATCGTCGCCAGCGCTGCGCGATCGAGTTCGGGAATGCCCGATGAACGGATCAGCGCGACCTCCAGCACGCGTCCCGCCCGGTTCATGCGAAACCGGACATGCGCAACGCCCTGATCCCTGCGCGCCCGTGATGTCGCGGGATAGCGCCGATGCCTTTCGAGATGCGCGAGCAGCTTCGCCTCCCAGCTTACGGGCTGATCGCTCGATACGCTGCTCGCAGGCGGGGCGGGGTGCGATTTGGGCGCTGTGGTCTCGGGTATCGGATCGACTTGGGCCAAGGATTCCGCCGGCGGTTGGGTGGGTGACGGCGGGGGTGCGAGTTGAGGGACGATGACCGGAATTTCCGGCAGTTCCGCCTTCACGGGCTTGCGGGCCGCCTGTTCCACCTGTGCCGGCCCTTCGGGCACCTCATGGACTGGTTCGGGCGGAGCGGCGAGGGGAAGGAGTTCCATGACAAGCGGCGCGGGTTTGGCGGTGGGTAGAGCGGCAATGTTCCAGGACACCAGCGCCGCAGCGACCATCGTCAGCAGCACCATTGTCGCGCCGCCCGCACCTGACGCGCGGATGCGCCAGCCGAGGGGTCGGTCACTGTATCGCGAGGTGGCAGGATCCGGTGCGGGGATCGGCGGCATGGGATAGGTTTCGGCCGACAACGCACCCGGAGTGGAGGGGACGTCCCTCGAAACGATATTGGCGAGCGTCATCACGCGTCTGTCCCTTCGCTCGCCGGTGCCGCTTGCCGGACGATCCAGAATGCAGAGCCGGCCAGCGCCGCGCGCTCGGGCGCCTCAGGCAAATGCGAGGTCGGCATGGCGTTGTACCTGAGCAAAGGCCGCTTTCGCACCCGCGACCACTTGTGCCTCCTCAGCATCGGACAGCGTCACGGCGTCGAGTGCTGCCGTGAAAGTGCGCCAGTGCGCCGCCGGTCCTTCGGGCGCAGGCGCCAGGTGCCGGGCACCATGGGTATCGGAAAGGTCGAGCTTAGCCGCGGCCTTGCGCAGCAGCGCTGCCCCCATGCTCGATCCCTCGGCGACGTAGAGCCAGCCAAGCGCGGCAGGGATCTTCACCGCGCCGGGGATAAAGGCCGGGTGCTCGGTTGCGGGAAGCCCGCGTCCGAGGTCGGCAAGATCCGTCTCGATCAGCTCGAGCCGGCACCGTGCCGCCAACCCGGGCAGCAATGTCGACAGCGCCGGATCGGCATAGATCGCAGCGATGTCGCGATGGAACCGGTATTGGACTTCGACGAACCGGACATAGCCGGGCAGCGTATCGAATGAGGCCGCAGCCATGATCGAGCGGTCGAGCGTCTCATGCACCTCGTGGGTGAGTTGCTTGAGACGCCTTGCGCGCGAAGGTTCGGAAGCGCAGGTCATGCAATCTCCATCAGAAGCGGAAGCCGATGCCGAGGCGGATGGCGTGAAATTCGGCGCTGTTGCGCGCGCGGCGGCCATTGACGCTGTCATAGGTGCCGGGGCGCTTCTCATACGCCCAGAGCGTCCCCGTCGCCGGGTTGATCGCCGGGAGGCCGGTCACCGGATCGGTGTAGATATACTGGCGGAGGATCTGCGGAATGCCCACGCCGGCGCGGGCATCGTCGAAGCGGAACTCGCTCTCGCCGAAGCGGCTGTAGCTGTAGCTGCCCCGTAGCGACCAGCTGTCGCCCAGCGCGATTTCCATGCCTGCTCCCGCGGTCCAGCCCTTGCGTGTCGCGCTGTCGGTTTCGGAGAAGGTCGCGGCCGAAGTGGAACCATAGGGATTGTTTGGGCGGATATTCTGGGGGTCGGCGAGATCGCGATATTGCGTGCGGGTCTGATTTTCCTTCAGCAGGGCGAGGCCGCCGGTCACGAAGAGCAGCGCGCGACCGGTCGCATAGCCGATCCTGCCGCGCAGGCTGGCCATCCAGTCGAAATCGTAATGCGTATCGGCTTGGTTGCGGATGTCGCACACGCCGAGCGTGCGGCACGAATAGGGGATCAGAAGCTCTGTCGACACGGCATATTGCCGCTTGGACGCGCGGGTCAGATCGAAATCGCCTTCCACACCGAACACCAGTGCGCCGTTCGTCTGCCAGTTATAGCCGGCAAAGGCGCCTGCGGTGGCGCCGTTGAGGCGCGTCCGCGCGGATTCGGTCGCCGGGATGCCGCCAGCCGTGCCATTACCCGCGGTCGTGGCGCCCCTGGTGCCGAGGAAGGCATGCCCGGCCTGAAGTCCGGCATAGGGGCCGGACCAGTCGCCATTGAATTCGGGCAGGATCGAATTGGCTTCAAGCGCCCCCGCTGCCATATGCCGCGCCTCTGCGGAGCGCGTGCGCTTGGGGCCGCCAAAGCCCGCCGTAATTCCGAGCCGGACGGTGCGTCCCGGCGACGGCATCAGCCCCAGCGTCAGCGCGTCCATATAATAGCGGTCGGTCAGGTTATCGACGGCGAGATTGAGCTTCAGTTGGGGGGCGATCACGAAGCTGCCGTACAGGTCGAATAGGTCATACGGCGTCCATTCGACCGTGGACAGGCTGCCGCCCCAGGTGATGACCGGGGCGTCGCGCGATCCGACATGCGTGTAGCGCGCGCCGAGTTCCAGCCGCTCGTCGAACGCGCGCACCCCGGCATTGACGGTCGCGCTGAACTTGGGCGTCAGGTGCGCGGGGACATAGCTGTTCACCGTGCCGCCCTCGCGGCACAGGCCGTCCATCGCGCAGAATTCGCGGAACGTGTACCAGGTCGCGCCCGCGTCAAGGAAGAAGCCGCCGCTGTCGTAGCGCAGCGAGCCCTCGATCCCCTGGAAGCGGGCGCTCTCGATATTGACCACCGAGGTCAGCCCGTCGCTGATGCCGCGCGTGAGATAGTCGTCGATGTCGTTAGTGAAATAGGCGAGCTTGGCCTGCAGCAGGTCGTCGCGGGCGATCAGCGACGCTTGCTGGAGGTTGATGCCCAGCTCGGTCGTGC
Source organism: Sphingomonas sp. 1F27F7B (assembly GCF_005503355.1). Lineage (GTDB taxonomy): Bacteria > Pseudomonadota > Alphaproteobacteria > Sphingomonadales > Sphingomonadaceae > Sphingomonas. Next base: position 7,041 of record NZ_SCMK01000037.1, on the reverse strand, counting down.
GCGCGCGTTCGGGCCGCACCGGATTGCGCGGATCGGGGAAGAACGAGAAGCCGGTGGTGGATTCGAACAGGCTTGGATTGCGGATCGCCTCGGCATAGCGGGCATAGAATTGCAACCCGGACAGCGGCTCGATCAGGAGTGCGAGGATCGGCGCCAACCCGGCATTCTTCTCGTGATTATAGCCGGTCGCGCGCGTGCCCGAACCGGTCGAGATGTCGACCAGGTTGTTGTCGTGCGATTCGGTGTTGGTGTAGCGCAGCGCGGCGTCGAAGGTGACCCAGGCGTTCGGCTTCCACTGCGCCGCGATGAACGCGCTATACTCGTCGCGCCAGCCGTCGCGCGGTTCGACGAATGCGGTGTAGCCCGAGTTGCTCTTATAGTCTTTCCAGCCCTTGGGCGGGGTCAGGCGCTCGCGGGTGTAGGATGCGCCGTAATTCAGTTCGACCCGGCCGAACCCGCCCTCGATCGCGGACAGGTTGGACAGGTTGACGCCCCAGCGGTCCGACTGGCTCTGATAGGCGGCGTCGTCGATCCGCACCGTGCCATCGGGGAACATGTAGCGATAGAGCGTCTCGATGCTGGTGAAGTTGCTGGTCGCCCAGAGATCGGCCTTGAAGTTGACGAGGTCGTTGTCCGCCGGATCCCAGCGGAAGCGCGCGGTATAGGTATCCACCTCGGTCCGGCTCAGCGGCGCCTGCATTGCCCCGCCGAACCGCAGGATCTGCGACGGCATCATCTCGCCGAAATCGCTCTCATAGCGCATGTAGGAAAGATCGAGCCCCATGCCGTCGCCGAAGCGCCAGACGCCGCGTAGCAGCATGGAGGTGTTGTCCTGCGAGGTGCTGAGTGCCTCCTCGCCGAGATTGTAGCGGTGGAGCACGCCGCCGGTGACGCTGATGCCGCCGGGCGGAACGGTGCCGTGCTCGCCGCCGAAATAATTGCCGGTCTTGCGCCGCGCGACTGCGCCGACCAGCTCGAAATCGCCGACCCGTCCCGCTGCCGCGACGCTGAGGTTGAAGCCGTTGAGTTCGAGCAGGCCAGGGCGGTCGAACCGCTCGCGCGTACCGTTGCCGGTGCCGAGCGTGGCAGTCGCGGGCGGATCGACATTGTTGCCGGTAAGGCCGCCGCGCAGTTGGATGCCGAAGGTCCCGCCGGGCGCGATCAGATCCTTCGCTCCGACGGTCTCGACGCGGACCAGCCCGCCGGTCGCGCCGACGCCGTCGGCCGATGCGCTCGGCCCCTTCTCGATCGTCACTTCGCCGATCAGGTCGGGGTCGAGATAGGTGCGCCCGGCGACGCCGGAATAGCCGCGATAGACGGTCGATTGTTGAAGCGACCCGTCGATGACTACAGGCACGCGATCCATGCCCTGCATGCCGCGGATATTGACGTCGAGCGCGCCTGAATTGCGGTTGTCGCCATTGAGCACGCCGGGGATACCGGACAGGAAGTCGCCGGGCGATGTGCCGCGAAAACGCTCGATCTGCTCCTGCCCGCGATAGGCGGTCGATTGCGCCCCGCGGAAATTGCGATCGGCCGGAGCAAAATCCGGGATTCCGCCGGCGCGCGGTAACGCGCTGCCGCCGCCGGCCGCGCCCTCGACGCGCAGCGTGCCGAGCTGGATCGTTCCCGCGGTCGCCTGCGGCGCGCGCTCGAGGATCGCCGATGTTGGCGCGGTGAACCGATAGGTGAGGCCGGTGCCCTCGAGCAGGCGGCTCAGCGCCGAAGCTGCGGGCAGGCGGCCGCGCACCGTGGCAGTGCGGATCGCGGTGCCGTCGATCCCGCTCCACGACACCTGCACGCCCGACTGGCGAGCGAACAGGCGTAGCGCGTCATCAAGCGTACCTGCCGGAATATCGAAATCGCGTGCGGAAGAAGTCGCGGTGCCGCCATCCTGCGCAAAGGCTGCGGTTGCGGGCAGCAGCGTGAACAGGCTGACACCGCACAGGCAGCGAACGGCACTGGAAAGCGCGGAATGCGAACGAAGCATGATTCCCCCTGGTTCGGCGGCGCCACACAATGCGGCGCCGGTTAATGCACTTGAGATGCATTTGCATCTTTGTCGCATGAAAGACCGATGCCGGTGGTGAATGCCCAACCCCGGGGCGTATTATTTTTCAGCGAATGATGATGGTTCCGGCGGGGAGGCGGGTGAGCCGGAGGCCCGCGCCCGCGGCAAGCGCAGCAAGCGCGTCGTCAGGGCGATCGGTGCGGAACACCGCGCTGACCGGCTTCGCCGTGTCGAGGTTGGCGAGGACGAGGACGGGCCCGGTGCGATAGCGTTTCACTTCGGCGATCGCTTCGGCCAGGGGCTGACGGTCGATCAGCAACTCGCCGTGACGCCAGGCGGCAACGCGATCGGTCCGCACCGTCGCGATCCGCGCAGCCGTGCCGTCGGCGTACCTGACGCGATCGCCCGCTCCGAGGCGAAGCGCCGCTCCGCCCTCGGTTCCAGCGACACGCACGGCGCCCTCGCTCACGGCGACCTCCACTGCATCCGTATCCTCACGCGCGACTTCGAATGCCGTGCTGATATCCTCAGTCATGCCGCCCGCCGCAATAACGCGGAACGGCCGCGTGTCGCCGTGCGAGACGTTGAACCAAGCACGACCGCGTAACAGCGTCACGCGTCGTTCGCCGCTCCGGTAGTCAACCGCGATGGCCGAACGGCTGTCGAGCACCGCCGTCGACCCGTCGGCAAGCGTGACGGTACGGATCGCACCGGTCCCCGTCATGTGATCCGCTTGCAGGCGTAGCGCGAGATCCGGCCCGGCCAGCGCGAGTGCGAGGCATGCGACCGCGGCACCCGCAGCGGCGCGCTTGCCGAACTGGGCGCGCCATCGGCCGGCGATTCGCCGCCGTCCACGCCGTGCGGGTGGTGCGATGACGGTCTGTTCGGCAAAGAGGCCGCGATGCAATTCCAGGTCCTGCCAGAAGGCACGCTCGCGTTCGAACGCGAACGCATGGGCGGTATCGGTGAGCCAGTGCCGGATCGCGCGCAGATCGGCGTTTCCGGCCTTTCCGGAAGCGAGTAGCAGCACATAGTCGCGCGCGCGTGCGTTGACCGCATCTTCATTGTCCTGGGATTGCTTCATCGGTGTCTCTCCACAACGATGACTATTCGTGCGTGCAAATGCCCAACCTCCGGATGCGTATCTTCGTCATTCTCCATCACGTGCCGCCGCAAGCAACCGCATCGCCCGTCGCATATGCTTCTCGACTGTAGTGGTCGAAACGCCCAGCCGTTCGGCGACGGCCCGCTGCGAGAGGCCTTCATAGCGATGGAGTTCGAAGATGCGCCGCGTCCGCTCGGGCAACGCGCGGGCCGCGGCCTCCACTCGTACCAGCGTGTCGCCGGCGATCATCACTCGGTCCGCCGCCAATATTTCATCACAGCCCCAGAGCAATGCCTGCGCCTCGATGTCGACCTGCGATCTCCGCGTTTCGCTCTTCAGATGGTCGATCGCGAGGTTTGCGGCCAGCCTGTAGAGATAGGCGCGCGGGTTGGCGATCGGGGGAACGTCCGCGATTCGTTGTGCACGCAGCCACAGGCTCTGCGTCACATCCTCGGCGTTGGCTCCGCTTCCCACGATGCGCTGGACGAAACGGAGCAGCGACGGCCGCTCGGCGACGATCAGCCTTGAAATAGCGCGCGCATTGGTCGGCATGCCGAGCACCTAGAGATATTGCGATCTATTCGCAATAAGGCGCCGTGCCTCGGTGCGCGGACGCTGCCCCCGGGGGGCGAGCTTCCTAACCCCTCCACCGGATATCGGGCCGAGTGCTGGATAATGCGAAATCGTTCGCAGACTTCGCCCGCGCCGGACGAACCACGCTTGCACTAACGCCCTTGAGATAATAATGATAATTAGTTGCAATATGGAAGATTGCTCGTGGACAATGCTGATGCCCTTGGCATCCATGCTCGACTCGTGCTTCGGTCTGCGCGTTCCTGGCACCAGGCGAGGTTGCAGGAGCGCCCGCTGCAAGCAGCGTTATTCCGGCTTCTCGCACCGTCGAACCTCGCCATTCTCGCGCCGGTGTTCGACAGTCTCCTGCGGCTATTCGAGATCGCGCTCGGTCGCCCCATGATCGGAGGTGGGCTGGATCATGAGAGCGCGGACGAACACCTGCTGCTGTCGTTGCTCGCTGGCGCGAGGACGAGAGCAGCTTGTCTGTCCTGCAATCCCGCTGCCGCCCGCAACCTCCACTGCGCGGTCTGCTCGGTGCGGATCATGCTCAACCTGGCATCGCGAGACTGGCCGCTCACCGAGGACGTTGGGGCGAGGTCCGGAGCAATTGCGGGTGGCGATCTTCCATTTTGAATGTGCGGGTCGGAGATGCGAAAATTGAAGAACACGCCGAGGATCCTCCGGTTCATCGGAGTCCTAGTTGCAGGATCGGGTTTCGGGCTGGCGCTGATGAACCTGTGGCTCCGCATTGTTTGGATCGACGGTGCACGTCCCATCGCGGCGATTTCGGGAATCGCGCTTGCTGGCGCGCTGCTATGGTGGTGGCCCACCGACAAGGACGTTCTCGATTGGCTCTTTGGCGAAGCGGACAAGCACTAGACAGCGGACTTGGCGCGAACGCTTCCGTAGCTACCGATCATGGAACCACACTCGGCATGCTTGGCATACGGGAAGCCCGCTGATCGAAGGGAGTGCGCGTGACAAGGGATTTTCTTGCCGTTCGGAGTGCGGGCGCGGCCGGGATTCTCGGCGCCATCCTTTGGACCTTGGGCGATGCACTGCTTCTGGGCGCGCATGCAGCGCCCGGTACGTACCAACTGCTGCTCGGCACCTATACGGACCAGATACCGTTCAATGGCCTTGATCGCATGCTGCCTTCCTCCGAACAGCGGTTGGCGGCGGGAGCGCTGGTCGCAGATGTCGGGATAGTTTTCTATCTCGCCGGATGTTGGCACTTGCTTCAGGGTCTGCGTCCGGCGGGAAGGGCCTGGTCCTGGACGATCTTCGCGCTATTCGTCTGCGGCAACGCGTGGTCGCCATTGGGCCATGCCGGCTTCTATTATGTTGCGATGGTCTACAAGACCATGCTTGCGATGCCGCCAGAGGCGCATCCCGCGATGCTCGGCCTGGGTGCGCAGTTCGACACGGTGCTGCGCGTCGCCTGGTTGCTGCCGGTAGCCACGCTCGGACTGGCGCTTCTCGGGCTTGGCGCTGCGATCATGTTGGGCATGACGGCCTGGCCGCGTTGGTTTGCGCTGATCGCGAATCCGGTATCGCTGGTCGGCATCGGGACCGGACTTGCGTTCGTAGCGCCCGAACCAGTTGCGACTTGGCTGGCCGGCGCGGCCTTCAACCTCGGTTTCCTGGTCCTCTATGTGGTTTCGACCGCGCTGCTCTGGAACGGTGCGGTCCAACCCATTAGTGCCGCAAGGCCCAACTGCGACGGGTGAACCACAGGATCATGGCTGCTTTGAAAGAGGGCCATCGGCTGTTGGGGTGCAGCCTGGGCACGTTGCGCTCTTAGAGCCTGTTTCGAGCCATGTCGTGCCCGTTCGCGCGGGCCTGGATTATGGGCTCAGCGGCGCGAGAGCAAAGCTCCGAGTTCGTGTGGATCGAGCTATCCGGCCGAGAGCAATCCGTGGGCGAGCAAGCCCAGACGGCGCACTCCATCCGCGATCCGCTCGTCCCAGCCATGTCCGGCGCTCAGGCGGAGGCAATTCCTGAACCGCCGGCTGGCCGAGAACACGTCGCCGGGCGCGAAACAGATGCCTTGTTCGAGCGCCTGGTCGAAGAGCGCGCGTGAATCGAAAGGCTTCGGCAATTCGAGCCACAGAACAAAACCACCGGAAGGACGACTCATCTTCGTTTCCGGCGGAAAACTTGCCTCGATCCCATCTGCCATGCTCGCGAGCGTTCCCTGCAGCAACTGGCGGACACGGCGCAGATGGGCGTCATAGCCGCCGCTCGCGAGAAATTCGGCGAGCGCGACCTGTGGCAGGACAGCGCCGCACAGGCTGAAGGCAAGCTTGCGCTCCATCACCTCGTGGGAGCGGCCGCCCGCCGCGATCCAGCCAATCCGGTAGCCGGGCGCCAGGCTCTTCGAGAACGAGCTGCAATAGATCGTATTGGCACCCCCATCGAGCGCGATGAATGGCTTAGGCCGCTCCAGGCCGAAATAGAGATCGCCATAGACATCGTCCTCGATGAGCGGGATGTCATGCCGTTGCAGGAGATCGAGCAGCGCCCGCTTGTCGGCTTCGGCCATCATCGAGCCGAGCGGATTGTTGAAGCTTGAGGCAATGGCAAACGCAGCCACCCGCTCCGTTTCGAGAAGGCGGCCAACCGCGGGAACATCGATGCCGCGGACGGGACCTTGCTCGAAAGCTCCCGGCTATATTCGCCAGCCATGACGCGCTTGATGCTCTTCATGACGTTGGAGGGCAGGCTGCCGTCGTTATCGAACTGCTCGGCGCAATAGTGTATATTGATGCCACGCTCGCGACAGATGAACTCGTAGTAGGCGCTCTCGTCGGCGTCCTGAAAGCGGCCCCACCGGCTGATATCGTATACGAGCACAGCCTCGTAGTCCGCCTCGCCGCTCTGCACGTCCGATATTAGACGCCGGAGCGAGTCCCGCCCTGCGATGTTGAGACCGCTGCGCCCCTCGTCTGCGTAGCTGCGGACGATCTCGAAGTTCCGGCGCGCGGCGTAGCTGGCGATGACCTCGGCTTGGTTCTCGGTCGAGTAACGCTGATGATCCGTCGACATCCGCACATATTGCGCGGCACGCGTCGGTGCTGACTGTTCTGGATCCACGCGCACTTCGATCCCCGAACTCTGCCGCCATACTTTAATAGCGGCGTGATAAACAATCGATCTTCTATTGGAAGGAGGTCGGAATGTCGTTTTCGTGGGAACACCGAAATCTTCGCGCCGATAATGGAAACGGATTTCCCATTGACGTGCGCCCCTGGAATGTGACCGATTTTGAGTAGAGTCCGACGCAAAGGAGTCGGACGAGAATGAAGCGCAGCAGGTTCAGCGAAGAGCAGATCATCGCGATCTTGAA
>NZ_SCMK01000036.1 GCF_005503355.1 Sphingomonas sp. 1F27F7B | reverse complement strand
CCCCTTAGCATGGCTATGGGCGGTGATGGCGGTTCACCCCCGGCCAATGACAACAGCGGCCTTCAAGGCGGCTCGGAAGCCGCCAGCGCGGGCGGCGGCACGGCTGCAAGCGCCGCTGCGGGCAGCGAGGCGGCCGATCGTGAAGACAGCAACGGCGGCGGCGCTGCCGGTGGGTCGCCTGCGGGGGAGGGGGAGGCCAGCTCCGCCAGCTCGCAAGGTGAAGGCACGCCCGCAAGTGGCGATACTGGCGGCACGCAACGCACCGGCCTTAGCCGGGCGGCGAAAACCGCGAGCATCCTCGGCGGCGCTGCCGCTGGCATGGCGGTGGGTGCTTTGAAAGAGCGGGTGGGCAATACGGTGGGGGGCCGATTGGCGGCCAATATCCGCGCGTCGGCCGCCTCGGCATCGTCGGGAAGTGAAACGCTCGCTCCCGCGACCGGCGCGGGCAGTCCCGCCAGCTCGTCCGATTCATCGCCGCCGCCCACGGCGCAATTTGCGGGAGATACCATTTCGGCCGCCCGTGATGCGGGCGACATGGAGACGCCAGAGGATGAAGTTGCGGCGTTCGTCCAGAGAAGGGGGGACAGCTAATCATGGCCGCTGATCTGCCTCCGGTTGTCATAGAAGAACGGGTGCAATGCTCGATCGCGGCGGCGCTGCGCTATAACATTCCGGCGAACGTCATGTTGGCGGTCGCGGAGCAAGAGAACGGGCGGCCCGGTGCGCGCGTCCAGAACACCAATAACACCGCCGATCTTGGCTCGATGCAGCTCAATTCCAGCTATATTCAATCGCTGGCACGCTACGGCATCCGGCCCGAATATGTGCTTGCGCCGGGGTGCTATCCCTACAACCTCGCTGCATGGCGTATCAGAAACCATATCCGGGATGACAAGGGCGATCTGTGGACGCGGGTTGCCAATTATCATTCCCGAACGCCGGTCCATAATGCCCGCTATCGGGCGCTGATTATGGCGAAAGGCGCGCGCTGGGAGGCGTGGCTTTCCTCGCGCTATAATACCTACAGCGTGAACGGCGTGCCGGTAAGCGGCGGCGCTCCTGCTGCGCGATCGACCTCGATCCCACTCACGATCACGGCGGCCGACGCGACGGGCGGGGGCCAGCTCGCGGCGCAACCCGCGATCGTCCAGCCCGAAGGCAGCGCCGACGCCTCGGCGGGCTATGTCGCCTCGATCTTGGCCGCTGCGTTCAATGCTCGCATAACCGATACGTGGCGGGCGCTGGAAGCCAATTACGGGGCCGCCAACAGCTTTCACAAATATGGGCAGGCGGTGGATTTCGTGCCGCGTGCCGGGCTGCACACGATCACGCGCGAGCAAATCCGCGCCGTGATGGCGCAACATGGTATTCGCGTGGCGGAGCTGCTGGGGCCGGGGGACCGGGGCCATGCCGATCATTGGCATCTGGCGTTCTATACCGGCGATCAGACTCGGCCGCTCGATCGCGCTCAAATTGTCGTCGCCAGAGCGGAACGCGGGGTAGGGGGCCTAACCTCGGCGGCCGTGCAGCCGATGGCCAGCTATGAGGCTGCGCCAGCTCCACAAGCCCGCGTCATGGCGGCTCGGCCGAACGCCGCGCCTATTTCCGTTGCGGTGAATTTCCGGCGCGACATGCTGCATCCTTCGCCTACCGATCCCACGGCGGACCCGCGATTTATTCCGCGCACAATCACCGCCAGCAATTGAAGCGACGGCGCGCTAGGCGCTCAATTCGGCAAGCCGGTGTGGGCGCTGATCCCCATCCCGGCCAGCTCCTCAATGAGCCAGTCTCGAAAGTCCGAAATGGATTTCGCGCCTTCGGCCCTCAAGGCGGCAACGTCTTCCTCTTTGAAACTCCAATCGTCCTTGCCGATGTGGCGCAGGGCGCGCCAAACGCAATGCTTCTGATAGCTGTAGATCGCGCAACGGAGATACCCGCGAACGATCTTTTCCATAGCCGCATCGTCGTTGCGGTGGCGATCTAGCAATGCGTCAAGGTCGGCTATGGACGGATTGGGATCAAGCATGGTCGGCCTCGATCTGTAGGGCGAGCTGGGCGAGGCGATCGGGAGCAAGCAAGTCGTCGGCCGCTAGGTCGATAGCGAAGGGTTCGCCGGGTTCGGGCGGCCGTCGATCGGCGGCGAAAGCGGCAAGATAGGGTTGCGCCGCGTCGGTTTCGATCCAGCGCCAGAAGGCAGGCCCTTGGCCGAATAGCCCGGCCTCGAACATATCGAGCCGGGCTTGCGCGAAATCATCGCACATTAGGCGAAGTGGATCACGGCCGATTCAGTGGTCCGCCCCTGCGGGCGCACGACAATATCGACCTTGCAGCCAAGCCGGGTGAGCATGGCTAGAAGCCGCTCAACCGAGACGCTGCGGAACTGGCCTCGCAGGATGCGCGACAATTCCGGTTGAGTAGATCCCGTAACCTTGGCGGCGGCGATCTGCGTCAACTTCCGCTCCTGCATGGCCTCGGCCACACGGGTAACGAGCTGGGCTTTCAAAAGGTGGGTGTCGGGGTCGGCAAAGCCTAGATCGGCAAAGACATTGCCGCTGCCTTCCTCAATGATTTCGTCCTGTGCGCTCATGCTGTGCCTCGCGGGGTCTGGTGTTGCCGGTGATGCTCCTCGGCGGATTTCAGCCGCGTTCGGATCAAATCCATATCGGCCTGCGGCGTGGCCTTGCCCTGCTTGGATTTCTTCTGGAAGGCGTGCAGGACATAGACCGCCTCCGCGAATTTGACCGTATAGACCGTGCGGAACGTATCGCCTTGGTGGTCGTCTATGATCTCGACCACGCCAGCGCCGCCAAAGCCCTTCAACGGCTTAGTGCTGGGGTGCTGCCCGCCTTGCTGCGCGAGGTGCAGGGCATAGCCCATTACGTCCTGCACATCGTCCGGGAACTCCCGAAAATCGCGCTTTGACGATGCCACCCATCGAACCGGCCGTTCAGTATCCATCGCGGCTATTATGCACAAATATACATAGCTCGCAAGCGGAAATTATGCGCGTATGTGCATACTGCGTGCGGCTCGATGCTATCAGCCGAACGATTGTCGGCCGCCGCGATCGGGGCGGCTCAATCGAGCGTCCTGCGCGACGAATGTATCAACGCCGGGGATGCAGGGCCGTAATTTTATGCTAGAGGCCCGGCGCGGCCCACGCCCCCCAATTTGTGCGGCCGTCCACTTCCGACGATGGCCCGCAAGGAATCGCCATCGTCGGAAGACCAACAAACAATCTAGCCGATGCCACGCGCCGCCCCTGTCCGGGCAGGCGAGGGGTGCTTATCGTTGTAATAAAATTACTGTTCAATCTGGCCCTAGTTGCGCGTGCAATTGCCCTATTGTCGAGTCATTGTCCCCCTACAGCGACCGAAAGGAGGACTAGGCTATGGTTGATTCTTCCAATATCTATCGAGAGCAACGGAAAGCGGTTGCCCTAGAGTTCATGGAAAAAGCTCTTGCGATACTCGTTGAGGTCGATGATTCAGCCGCCGATTGTTATCTGCAACAATCAATAGATACGTGCATGGCGTCACCGCGCATGACATTTCCCGAAGATGAATTTTGGGATTGTGTTGATGAATTGCCGCATTTGACCGATCGCGCCTTGTTCCTGCATCGGCAAAACGGGCTTTCGATCGAGCAAATCGCCAAGCGACTAGGCATCGAGCAGAAAGAGGCGGCCGAACGGCTTTCCGTTGGGCTTGCCCTTGTTCGCGGCTCATTCAGCCTGATGGAACATTAATCGCCGGAATCGGGGGGAGGGAGTATCTTGCCGAGCGTGGCGACCAATTCACCGGGCATGTAGGGCTTGGCGATAAAGGCAGCTCCGTTCGGCAATTCGCCTGCACCTGGTCGCACGCGGCCAGAGGTAACGAGGACCGGCATGGATGGCCATCGGTCGCGGACGGTAGCGGCCAAGGCGAGGCCGGTCATTCCGGGCATTTCAATATCGGTGAACACCGCGCCAATATCATCGCGGCCGTCAAGGATCGCCAGAGCATCGGCCGCCTCGCACGCCTCAAAGACGCGATAGCCCGCGTCCATGAGAATGTCGGCCGCCATCGTCCTGACTAGGGGTTCATCCTCCACAACCAGCACGGCCGCGCTGCCCGATCCTACACCCATTTTCCCGGCTCCCCGTTCTTTTTTGGTCTTCTCCTGTGCCGCATCACGCAAAATCCCTGCCCAACAAGCGAGGATCAAACCTTCATCGGGTGCGGTTTCTCCGGTGATGACAGCGTAAATCCCCAGCACGTTGGAGGTTTCCTCCACCGATGCGACGCCTTTCCCTTCCAGCAACCCGGCGAGGACCGCCAGCGCCCCGCCCATCGCCCGCACCATTGCCGGATCGGAGAGCTTCGCGCCGGGGAATACGTCTTCATCTGGCGTCCCCTCATTCATGCGGCCTGCGCGCCTCCCTTGGGAGCGATCATCACTTGGTTTCGACCAGCCTGCTTTGCGGCGTAAAGGGCTTCATCGGCCGCTTTGAGGGCCGCCCTTGGATCAGGAAAATCAAACACGTCCGCGATACCGGCGGAGAAGGTGATTTGCCCCAAGGGTTCATCGGTCTTGCGGTTTCGTAAGCGACGTTCGGCCATCTGTTCCCGCAAGCCGTCAAGTTTCTTATGCGCTTCGGACAGGCTGACGCCTCGGAACAGCATAACAAACTCCTCTCCACCGTGGCGCGCTACATGACAATTATCGTCCGAAATTGTAGCGAGCATTTCCGCGATAAGTCGAATGACCCGATCGCCTGCATCATGGCCGTGCGTATCATTGATGCGCTTAAAATGGTCTATATCGCAGAAAGCTACGGTCAGCGGGTCAAAGCTCGCTCTGGCGTCACGATATTCCCGCTCTAGGACCGCCTCGAAAGCCCGGCGATTGGGAAGGCCGGTCATGTGGTCAATCTCTGCCTCGCGCCGCGCCTTTTCCAGACTACGGCGAAGCGCCTTGGCCTCCTCCTCGCTGCGCCGCATGTCGGTTTCCAGCTTGCGGGTTCGCTCAAGCATCGCCTTCGCCAAATCGGCTAGGCTGGAAAGGATTTGCCCCGTTCCCTGAACCTGATCCAGCTCGGCCACATGCTGTTCCAGCTCGTCGGTATAGTCGGCCGTCGCGCTGCGCGTGTCGTTGGCGTTCTTCGAGAAACTTTCGAGCGTCGTTTCCAACCTCGCCATGAGGTGCTGGATGCCATCGTGCTTGTCGATCGTCTCGTCTGCCGCCGTGATTTCGTCCAGCCATTCCTGTGTCACGGCTAGGCCAGCGGTCACATGCTGGGCGATCTTGCGCGCGAGGGCGGGATTGGACCCGGAAAAGGCCCCGTGCGCCGTGAGAAGATTATTAGGCGTCACGTCCAGCTCATAGGTGAGCAGGAAGGCCGCGATTTCATCGAGCAGATGGCGGCGTGCCTGCTGGAAGACATTGCCAGCGCCGTTTGCGAACGCCGGTTTCCCGTCCACGCTGCGCCCCCCGCGCGCGCCGCGAAAGCCAAGCCATTCCAGTATCGAGCCAGAAGAATTTTCCGAATTGGTCACTTACCCCCCCAACAAGCAAAACCGATGGCAGCGATCTCGCGCCATTTCCGAAACTGTGCTGTCGGGAGTAGGCCGGAAAGCCAGCGGCACGCCCCCATTTTGGAGGCGTGCCCGCTTGGAACCGGGTGTTGGAAACCTGATAATCGTCAGGCGCGAACGCCTTTAAAGCCGGGTGGCTTCTGGACATGCGCGTCCGCCACCCGGTCGTTAAGCTCGACCGGCTCGATTATCAGAGGGTTTCCACGCCCCCGCCCACGTCTCCGTAGGTAGTGCGTGAATAGGCCGAAAGTGCCTCGAAAAGCAATGAATCGTTACGCTAGAGGGACGGACAGCGCGCTATCAGTCAGCGTCGGCGGGCGTCGTGGCCAACCCGTCCCTCGTAAGCGTCATATCCTCAATGACGCGGAGAATTTCGGAACCGCGCATATGACACATGCGCCAGCGTGCCCCCGGCGTTGCACCTTCCGCGCGATCGGAAGCAACAATGCCGTCGAACATCGCGCACGCCTCGTCCAGCGTGGTAGTTTCGCCTATCAGGTGCCAACAGCCTTTCATTTGGCCCGCCATGCGGAAGTCCACCGAAAAGCGGTCGCCTTCCCGGTAATCGTCATACGCCATTTTCTTCGTCCCCCGATCCGCTGCCTGCGGCCTCGTCCGCTGCACGTAGCGCCTCATAGAGCGGCGTCTTGCCGATCTTGAGCGCGGCGGCGGCCTGCCGCACCGTCAACCCCTTATCCATCATGTCGCGCGCGCGTTTCAGCACTCCCGGCGTGACAACCGACCTACGGCCGCCCTTTCGGCCGCGCGCGGCGGCGACCTCCAATCCGGCCTTTGTCCGCTCGCGGATCAGCGACCGCTCAAAGTCGGCCAGCGCCGCGAATATATGGAAGATCAACGCGCCGCTGGGCGTCGTCGTGTCCATCCCGGCATCTGTCAGCGATCGGAAGCCTATGCCCCGATCACGCAGATTTTCGACAAGCCCGACCAGATGGGGAAGCGAGCGGCCTAGCCGGTCGATCTTCCACACGACAAGCGTGTCTGACGGGCGAAGATAGGCCAGCGCCTCGGCCAGCCCGGCCCGCTCTGCCTTCGCACCGCCTGCAACGTCCGTGAAGATGCGGGCACAACCCGCCTTCTCTAGCGCGTCGATCTGCAAGCCCATGTCCTGTTCGGGCGTCGATACCCGCGCATAGCCGATCAACGCCCCGCCCTCGGCGCTGCGCCTATTGAGCGTTCCGGGGTCTGGCGCGCCCATCATCGCCACCCCTGCCAGCTCGCAACCGCACGGGGGCACTCACGCGCAACCCGCCCGTCCTGATCCCAACGCGCCACATAGACAGCCTGCCCGGCCTCGATCTGGCGGCATGAGAGGCTGCGCCCCTGCACATAGACCAACGCCAGCGTGCGCCCGTAGGGGTCGACCCCTACGCGCTCGATCGAAAGCGGCCCTGTCATGGTCCGCTGCAACGCCTCTTTGCTCGCCTCGGCCCGCTGCCGGTCGCAAATCGCGCCGGGCTTGGGCACCGGCCTGCACCGGCTGTTGCTCGGATCGTCGGGCGCGTCCACGCCAAGAAACCGGATACGCTCGTCCCCGCATCTGATCGTGTCGCCATCGGTCACGGAACAACCCGCCAGCGCGGCGGCGGCGATGAACACCAAGGGCATCAAGTCAGCCTCTCCAACCGATAGCCAGAGGCATGATGTTCGCTGGGGCTGGCCGTGGTGATGTAGCGATCATCCCACGGCGCGGCCCCTGCCAGCGCCAAATCGACCGGCCCCCCGATCTGCTTGGCGATACGGCCCGCCTTCGCCCGCGCGGCGCTATGGCTCGCCATGCGCTCGGTCGTAATCGTCGGTTGCGCCGCGATCACGCCGGATTCGTCCCCGGCATAGGCATGGAACTCGAATTGCAGCATGGGAGGAAAGCTAGACTTACCCCCGCCCGTCGCGCCGAAAACGGCCGTGTGGCCCATAGCGTCATTCATCCCCTGATCCCCTTCGGAACTTCATTGCTCGCCATTCTCTCCGGCCTGCTTCTTCGCCGCGCGATCCCACTCCCACGCTTCATCAAGCATAATCGGGGCGGGCTTGCCCCCAAAGGCTTGCTCGATAGCCTTGGTGGCGGTGCCTCGATCGACGGCCCCGGCTTCGCCAGAATCGGAACGCGGCCGATCGCCGGGGAAACCCTGCTTCGCCAGCTCCTCGCCTATGATGATGCGGGCGCGGTCGCGCAGCTCGGCGGGCAAGTCGCCCATAATCGCCGTGAGGGCTTGCGAGGCGGCAAAGGCCCGCGCGACCTCGCCCCGCATTTCCGTAAGGGCCTTCGTCTCGCCAGATTCCGCAAGACGGACATACAGCAAGCCGATTTCGCCCCATGTCGGCGTCAAGTCGATGGTTTCCATAGCAGGCGCTCCTTATCCGTGCCGCGTTTCCAGCTTGTCGGCTTCGGCCTTCGCCCCCGCCAGCTCGCTTTCAAGATTGGTGGTGTAGTCGCTCATCACGTCCCAACCTTCGTTGCCGTAGATGAAGCGGGCATAGCCCTGCCGCTCCATCTTCCCGGCCTCGTCGGGCTTCATGGCGAATAGATAATCCTCGTCGGTGGCGAACATGGCGGCCATGATCGCCTTAACGTCCGTGGACGCCTCCAAGGCGATTTCCTCGCCGTCATAGACCGACACGGCATAGCCGCCCGCAATCAGCCCCTCGGCCGCTTTGCGCGCAATCTGGCGCTCGATCGTCTGCCGCGTCTCAACCTTCATCGCTCTACCTTCCTTCGCCCTGTCTATAGGTCCAGCTCGCCTTGCCGGAACTCGGCGGGTTCCTCGCCCTCGCGCCCCTGCCAGAGAATCTTGTCACCCGGCCCCCAAATGGTGACAAAGCCTTGCCCGCTGGGTCGATAGGCAGGCGGCGGCTTCGCCTCGTAGTTATAGCAACTGCTCCGGCCCATCGTGCCCGAAAATGAAAGCGGGCCTCCGGGCCTGTGCATCACGCGGAAGCAATGGCCGCTCGGCTCCTTCACGCGCCGCCCGCGCCCCGTCATTGCCCAATAGCGATAATCGGATTCCTCCCGCTCGCTGGGCGGCGTCCAGTGGGCGCAGCGCACGCAGGCGGCATCATGGGGCAGGCGCGGCGGAGCTGGCGGGGTATCGTCCAGCGCCGGGCCTCCGTTGTGGCGGAAAGGCGGGCGGGCCGTCACGCGGCTTCCCGTTCCGCCAGCTCGCGACGGGCGCGGCGCTTTTCCAGCACGCGGCGCGCGGCGCGCGTCGACTCTAGATCGGGGTGGCCGTTTGCGATTTCCTCAAGGGTCGCGCGAGGCGGCGCGATGATCGTTCCCGCGTCGATCGCCGCTTGATAGAGGCTCGCGGTCCTGCCTGCCTCGATCAACAGGCGGCGCGTTTCGCTCTCATACCATCTGCGGAAAGTCTTGGTCGTCGGCGCTGAACGCAACCCGGCGTGGATATGGCCGCGCGCCTCGGCCATCGTCACCAAGCCGCGCTCGCGGGCAAAGGCATCAAGGCTCTGGACGGGAGCGGCCCCGGTCGTGTCGCGGTCCACGGCAAGCCAGCGCCGCAACTGCTGCCGGTGGATGCCGATACCCCCGCCGTCCGTCTCTGCGATGCTCGGATGCTGGCCGATCGCGCGCCGCATCGCGTCCCGGTAAATGGCACCCCCTGCGAGAAGGATTCTATCAGCGCCGCGCGCCGCTTCCGCGAAGGCCGCATGATTGGACGTTGGGAGCCGGAGCAATTCAGCGGCCCGGCTCGGCGTCATGCGCTGCTCATAATCAGCGATCGGCATATCTGCCGGATGAAAGCCATAGCGGGCGGACAGGAACCAGACTTCGGGGCGGCAATCTTCCCCCAGCTCGGCCAGCGCCGCGCGCAGCGTGCGCCACATCGGACCATCATAGCGATCTATGGCGGGCATCGCCTCCTCGCCGGGGCGTTTGGTCGATGAACAGGCCATCACGATAAGCGCGGTCATGGTTGCGTGCCTCTTGTGTCCGTTTTCTGTCCGTAAATCTAATGTGTCCGCAAACTCATTGCAAGCGATAAAAAGCGGACAAAATGCGGTTGTCCGTAAAAGGACCGTTTGACGGACAGAGGGAACGCCACTAGATTGTATCGCACCACACAAATGAAGGAGGTCGGATTGTTCCGTCTCGTCAAACCGCTGCCGCCATGCAACCAGTGCGGAAAGCCAACCGCCAATCTCAAATCCCGCGTGTGCGAGGAGTGCAAGAAAGAGCGCGCGGCGCTGACGGTTACAACCGACCGCCAGTTGTTCACCGCCGTTCGGGCGCTGCCTCATATGGCGATCACCAAAAAGGAAAGTGAGTATCGGGTGACGTTCCGGCGCACCTCGATCGTGGAGGCCGATCAAGGCCGCCATGATGCCGATTGGCACCGGGACCATGCCGAACGGGTCGCCTACTACACGGATGACCGCGAGGACGCTCTAGGCTCGGCCAAATCGCTTTCTGACAATATGGTGCGCGTCATGGCCCGCCTCGCTGAACAGGGAGCCAACCGATGACTAAGGTTGCGTTTGAAGGCCAACCAGCAAATAGCCCGCGACCCCAAGAAACATGATAAGTATAATCCCAAACATCACGCCCATCTGAATATCCAAGCGCGTAATCTTGCTTTGCGTTTCAAGGAACATTCGGATTTCAGTTTGGTGGCGGTCTGAGCGTTTCGCGTCCATCATGTTGCATCGCGCCTGCCGCACGGCAACCGTAACCCGATAAATCTGGCGCGCGAGCCAACAGGCGGCAATGAGTAGGGCAATTATTGTCGCAACAGTGAGATACCGAGTTGTCATCTGGCGAGGTTGCCCGAAGCCCAGCGCGGCGGCAACTGCATTTGGCAGCGCTGGCGCCGGCGATCGACGCCGGCGCCAGCGCCAGCGCGCCCCTCGCCCCCGTCGAATAAAGGAGCTAGGATCAGGCCATGACGATGCGCAGCCTATTCGACGGGGCTTTGACGATGATCCTCTATGTCCTCGCCTTCGCAGCGGGGACAGTTTTTGTCCGGGCCAACTATGATCTGGTTGAGGCACACCCGCTTCTGGTGTTCTTTGTCGGCGCGATCTTCGCCTACCAGCTATTCAACCTGATCCCGCTCGCCGTTGTGACCATCAACGATCACATTTTAGGCCAGCCTGAACAGCGTCCAAAGCGAGACTAGAGGCCATCCCTTCGGAATAGCGTTAATATCGAGCGCAAGCGGCTCGGTTTGTCGGGAGCTGCATGGTCCGGGGCCGTGGCCTCCGTCGCGGCGGGGTGAGCATCATCCCATAGAGCTTTCCAACGCTCCGCCTCAATGCGGCGCGCCATTGCGCGGTTCTCAACCGCGTGCAGCCTTCGCGCTTCTCCGGGGTCGCTATCCATGAATCTCGCGCTGCACGATGAATGGTAAGTTTCCGTTGCACACCATGATTAACAGCCTGCCGACGATAAAGGCCGGGCATATCGCGCTGGCGCAGCTCCTTCGCCTTGCCAGCGCCGTGCGTGCCCGATACGGTTCTGCAACAACTCTGCTTTCGGGTCGCGCACAACCCCCCGTTGTGTCCGAAAGTGCGAAAGCCCGGCCCTGTGTCGGGCTTTCTTATATTCGTGCTAGACCACCCTCCAACAAATAGTTCTGGTTCTCATAGACGCCTGCGTCTATGCCGGATCTGACAGAGGAAGCGGGATGGCATTGGAACCTATCAGGGTATTGGAGTTCGCGGACGCCGATCGCGCGGACGTGCAACGGCGCGTGGTCGATGCCGTGCAAGCTGCGCCCGAACGGTTCCTGACGGACTATGCGGCCCGACCCGGCACTTTCGGGGGGCGCTACGTCTGTGCGGACGCCATGAAAGAGCTGCTTCCCGAATATACCGCCTCAAGAGAGGCCCGCGGCCGATACAACGCGCCCGTCCACAATGCCGCGGCCGTTCTGGCGGCCGAACAATACCGGCGCGTAGTGGCCGATAGCTCCGATCCGGCCCGCAACCTGGTGCTGTTCGTAACCGGGATGCCGGGGGCCGGGAAAACCTCTGAAATCCAGTATGCGGCGCTGCATGAAGGAAACCGGCTCGGCCGTGACGTGCGCGCGATCTTTGAGGGCCAGCTTGTCGATCCGCAAGCGAGCATGGCCAAGGTCGAACAGGCATTGAGCGCCGGATGCAGGGTCGGGGTAATAGCGGTGCTGCCTCGGCCAGAGGAGGCGCTTGCCCACACGTTCCAACGCTTTGAGGAGCTGGGCCGGGGTGCGAGCGCGGCCGTGATGGTGCGTATTCAGGAGGGCACGCCTGACGGCCTAGAGGCCCTTCTAGGTCGCTTTGGCGATCAGATTTCGGTTGCGGTCCATGACGTGCGCGATCGTGCGAATGTTCATCGCCTAGAAGGCATGGACGGTGTAAATATCTGGCGGAAGGAATTGGAAAATGGACCTGTCCAAGAAAGGCTTGAAAGAGAGTTCGACCGGCTCAACCAGCTCGGCCGCGTCAGCGCCGATTGCGCTCTCCAATTCAAAGGACAGTCTCCCCACGGGCAACTTTACGCGATTGGAGGCCCTGATGTTAGTGGGAGCCTCGCACATGGCGACGGACGAAAAGCTACGCCGGAAAGTGGCCGAACGTCTCTCCTGAACGCGGCGCGGGGAAGCTCGCTCGCCGGACTCTCCGACGCCCTCAAGACAGGCCAGAGCGAAAGCGACGGCAAAACCAAATCCAACGAAATCGGCCACGGCCTGCCTAAGCCGCCGTCGCCCCGGCGTTCCAGATGAACGCCCCCAGCCCTAACCTTCCGCTTGGTGTTAGCCGGGGAGCGTTGCGAGGGGCTGGCCCCTTGCTGTGGGGGTCGATCAGGACGCTGGGCGGCCCGATCGCAGGGGGACGCTTCCCCCGCCTGCCCCTTCTTTTCCAGTAGGTGCCATGACCGGCTATCTCGGCTCGAAACAGGTTTCGGGCGCATATCAGGCTGTGATTGCCAATATGCCGCCGCACGATACCTACATTGAGACGCATCTAGGCTCCGGCATCGTCCTTCGGCGCAAGCCTCCCGCTGCCCGCTCGATCGGCCTCGAAATTGATCCGGCTACCTTTGAGTGCTTCGGCTCGATCGCGGCAGAGGAATCGAGCGCGTTCGATGGCGCGGCCGTTGAAACCTACAACGTCGATTGCCTCGCCTTCCTCCGCGATTTTGACTTTTCGGCCGCTGGGCGCGTGCTGATCTATGCTGATCCACCCTATGTCCTCGCCACGCGCTCCCATCCGGGCACGCGCTACCGCTATGACTATACGGACGCGGATCATAGGGAGCTGCTGGCCGTCCTCGATGCGCTGCCCGCCTCGGTGATGATTTCAGGCTATCCCTCGGCCCTGTATAGCGAGCTGCTACCCGCGCCGCGCTGGCGCGTCCTGTCCTATCAGGCCATGACGCGAGGCGGGCCGCGCACCGAATGTCTATGGATGAACTATGCGCCCGACGCGGCGCATTGGGCCACCCATGCCGGGGTGGATTTCACCGATCGCCAGAGGATCAAGCGCAAGGCGGCACGCTGGAAACGCATGTTTAGCGAGCTGCCTGCGGGCGAGCGAATTGCGATCCTCGCCGCGCTGTTGGAAGTGGACTCATAGGGCTTGAACAGGTCAGCGCCGCCAGCTCGTCCACCAACATTTAACCAAGGCGGGCAAGAGTCCGATTACCGCCCTTGTGTCAAAAGAGGCGATGAACGGCGACAACAACAGGCCCTTTTCGCGCGGCGATTTGTCGGCGCTTCTGCTGCTGCTGTTCACGCTCGCCATGATGGCCTATAACTATCGGCATCCAGAGTGGGCGAGCCAAGGCGGCATATGGGCCTACATTGTTCCCCGTCACGGGACAGCATCATAGGCGCGCGAGCCTATCCGATGATTGAACGGACAAAGCGGACGATCGGCGGCCCAACACCCGCGAGGAAGGCAAGCCCGGTAAGCGCCAGCAATCCCCAAAACTCGATGTGGATAAGCACGTCGCTGCCGGAATCGTCGTTCGGATCGGGCCAGTCCTTCATGGCACCGGATGATTACGGCTCCGGCTCGATGCTGCAACCTCCTAAGCCAGCAAGGGGCCTTCACCGGCCAGCATCATAGACGGGAACGTCTATGCCACCGGCGACATAGACGCGGGCGGCTATGCTGCAGCGCATAGACAGCGGCGACTATGCTTCAGCGGCCAACATTTCCGAGACAGGGCACCCGATCGCGTCCGCGAGCTGCGCCATAACGTCCAAGGTCGGATTGGCCTTCCCGTTCTCGATAAACGAAATGTAGGAGGCCGTGACGCCGGTTTGCTCATGCAGCATCGCTTGCGACATTTTGAGGGCCTGCCTCCGCGCCTTCAACCGCTTCCCGAACAATTTGCTCAACGGGTGCGCCATATCGTCCAAACGTAGGTATATTGCCATTCTGGAACCTGCTTCGGAGTCGTCTGATGATGGACTTGAACGGCGAACAATATCACCGCCTCCAACATGCTATAGCCCTCACGCGCGAAAGCCTCGCTATCGCGGCGGAGCTGGGCGACGATCTATCAGCCTTCCAACTGAAACACGCGCTCCATTCGCTGCATTACATTAGCGAGCTAGAGGCCGAAGGCCATGACGATCGGGAGCCTGTCACCCTGACCGTGGACGAAGCGGAGGCCCCGCGAACTGCGAGAACAATGCGAGACACGGACCTGAGCGATGAACAATATCGCCGCCTCCTCCACGCTATAGACCTTGCGCGGGAAAGCCTCGTTATCGCGGTGGAGATGGACGACGACATAACCGCCTTCCATCTCAAAACCGCGCTCCGTTCCCTCGACTATTCTAGGAAGTTGGTTTCCGCTTGATCTAGCGTCGAACGCTGCGGCGCTGGGCCGGTTGATCGTCTCCGATAACCGGCCCGGAACGCTTCCTTTCGCGTTCGTCGTCCAGCTCGATCCGGGGAGCCTCCCGCTCCTGCTGACGCGGGTTCTCGATCGCCGCCCTGATCTGGCGCACCACGCCTTCACGGCCCAAGCGGCTGTTCTGCTGCAAGTCGTTGAAGTCGGTGAAGCGTGCCGGGTCGGCCTGCTGCTCGCCGGGGGCGAAGGTCGGGAAGACCGGAACGCCGTTCACGGCCTGCGCCGCTTGGGTCGCCTTCTCCTTGCCGGGATTGTAACCGAATTTCTCCAAGACGCGCTGATCGTCCTCGCCCATGATGAAAATCGGCTTGTCGGGGTAACGCTCGCGCAATGCAGCGGCGACGGCGGGAAGGTTGCCGGAATCGAACGCCGCGACGGTCGCATGGTCCACCACGCTAGAGACGGTCGCCATCGTCGCGTAGCCTTCGCCAATCATAATGCGCGGGGCCTTGTCGAGCGCGGCTAGTGCGGCCTGCGGCGTCACGCCCCCGTTGACCACATGGAAACAGCTTTCCTTGTGGCTCTCCTTCGCAAAACGCTTCGTGCCGTCTTCCTGAATATATTGCGTCGTCCAGTGCTTGCCGCTGGTGTCGATCGCCGGAAGGTGGATTGTATTATCGCTGCCGCTGGCGAGCGCGCCGATCGTCGGCGCAATGCCCTTCCTCTCCATGTAGGGCGTTGCCTGCTCGATCTGACGGCATTGCGCGGCGCGCTGCTGCACGCGCTCGGCCGTCGCATCATAGGTCGCCGCCCGCTCCCGCTCGCGCTCCTCTCGCTTGGTGGCGGCCTCGGCGTTCAACCGGGCCTTTTCCTCCTCGCTCAACGTGTAGCCGGTGCTTTTCCATCGCATATCCAGCCCCGAACGGTTGTTCTTGATGTAGCCCGCTGGGTGGCCATCGGTGAAGGCGACATAGAAACCCGCCGCCTCGCCCTTTCCATCGCCCTGCGCCGGAACGCGGTGGGTCTTGCCGTCCATCATCGGGTGCCCTGCGGGAACCTCAAGGCCAAGGGATTTCATCGCGTCGGCAAATTCGACCTCCGGGCTTTTCGCCTCCTTCTGGCGCGGCTGATTGTCTATTTTCCAGCGCGCCAGCTTCTCCGGGTCCGCGCCCTCCGGCGCATACCAGCTCTTGCGGGCGGCATCCCATTTCGCGCCGTTGGCTTTGGCAAGGGTTCGTTCGCCATAAGGCACCGCCAGATATTCGCGTGCCTGTCGCGGGGTTTCCTTCATCGTTTGCCCTTCCTGCGGCTGCTCCGGGGCCGTGGGGCGCTGCGCGCGCTCGCCGGGGAGCGATTGGCCTAGATCTCCTGCGGGTGCCTCTACGGCGCTTGAAAGCCATTTCTGGAACGGCTCGACATTAGCGCCTGCCGGAACATACCACGACTTTTCGGCCTTATCCCATTTCGCGCCCAAGGCTTTCGCCTCGTCCTTTTCCCGGTAGGGGACCGCAAGATATGTGCGGGTGGAAGGCTCTGGCGCGGCGTCCCGCTGGTCGGTCGCGGCGATGCCCAAGGGCGGCGAATTGACCGCATAGAGAGGGGCCAAGCCCTGCCGCTCGCGGCGCTCATCGGCATATTGCTCGGCCTTCAAATTGACAAGGCGGGCAACGTCCTCCGGGTTCTGGTCGCGGCCGTCAAAATCGGTGATCTGGTTCGGCCCAAGCGACAAGGCGATATAGCGGCGGCGTTCGCTATCTGCGGAATAGCCCGCCATAAGGTTTCGCTCGCCGTTCGGGGTTATCATCGTGCCGATCGGCCCGACACCCTCAAATTGCCGTCGAACGGTGTGCATCGGCCCGCCACTATCAACCGGCTCCCAACCGTGCTTGTCGATCAGCGCGCGCAAAGTGCGGTCGGAATAGTGCTGCTGCGGCTCCGGTATAGGATCGCCTATGGCGGCAACGGCCCCGGCTGCGGCGGCCCATCTGTCGCCGCTATGGTCTGTCAGCCGCTCGACCGTAAACCCGGAAGCATTGAGCGCCGCCGCAAGCCCCGGTCTGGCGAAGGCGGCCTTTATACGCTCGTCCAGCTCCATATTGAGGTCGTCGGATATTACTAGGTCCGCTTCCTCGTTCCCCTCGAAATGGGGGCCGTTCTGCCACTCCTCATAGGCTTGAACAGTCTTGGCCATGTCCGCGACCGCAAGCCGATCGCCCTCATCAAGATCATTCTGGCGATACTCCTGCGCCTGCTGGAAGTCTGGCGGTAGAGTAACGCGGAACCTGTCAAAATCTTCGCGCGTGGCAGGCCGGATTTGATCTAGCGGACTGGCATAGAATGGCCCGTTAATCGGGTTGCGCCCGTCTATATTGCTGGCAAGAACGCCCAACATCGCCATGCCCGGCTGCTGATAGCAAAGCGTATTTTCGTTGCTGACGAAATATTGCGTATAGTCGTGTGCCTGCTCGACCTGCTGAACCTGCTTTTGTTCCAGCGCCAGAACGTAGGTGTGAATCTTCTCGGCGTCCGATGCGGCACGGACAATCTCAAGCGGGTCTTCCTCAAGGACTTTGATCCATGATCCGACATAGGCCGCGTGCTGCTCCGGGTCGTGGCCGATCTGCAATTCCTGCCCGGTTATGAGGCTCGCAATCTCGGCCCGCAATTCTTCGCGGGCATAGCCTTCCGAACCGAACGGGTGCGCCAAGTCCCGGTCAAGGCGGTTGGGGTGGCCAGTCCAGTGCCCCAGCTCGTGCAGCGCCGTGGCGTAGAACCGATCCGCGCTCGGAAACTGGCTCCGCAACGGCAAGGTGATGCTATCGGTCGAAGGCCGATAATAGGCGCGGTCGCCCGCTTCCTCGGTGATTTTCGCGCCCGACGCCCGCAAGATGGCCTCGGCCCGCTCCACCGGATTCCATTCGTGCGTAGTGGTCACGATCGGGGCAAGCCCGTCGATCTGCTCGGCGTTGAACACCACGGCATAAAACGCACGGGGCCGCTCAAGCTCGACCTTCTCTTTCCTCTGGCGACCCTCGGCATCCAGAACGGGCTTACCGCTCTCGTCCCGAACTACCCGCTCCTCCTCGAACTGCCAGTATTGGACAAGGGAGCCTTTCTCGCCCTTCCGCACCTGTGCGCCTTGGGCTGCGGCCTGCTTGTATGTCAGCCAGCGATTATCAGCCCGGCCCTCGGACATGAGATTGAGGACATTGACGCCGCGATAGCGTTTTCCCGTGGTCGGGTTGAACGGCAACCCGCTGCTGCCCGTCGCCTCCCAAGGCTTTTGCCAAGGGGCGGTGCCCTGCTTCAACTGCTCTATCAGCTTGTCGGCAACGCGCTGGTGAAAAGGTATCTTGCCCTCGGCCATATCCTCGCCTCCTCCCGATTAGTCGGCGCTGCGCGCTGCCGCGATCAATTCGCCGCGTGCCGTGGCGATCGGCTCCGCGTCACCATCAAGCCCTTCCTCGGCCTCGCGCGCGTCGGCCTCGCTCATGGCATCCTCAACAAAGGCCCCCGCCCGCTCCGCCTCCTCCGGGTCGAACTCCACAACCGCGCCGGGAGTCTCGGCGTCGGCAAGTTTGCGCGTCACCAGCTCGTCAAGGGTGGGCACGTCCTGCGCATTGGGTTGATCCGTCATGCTCGTTCTCCTTTGCTGAAATCGGGCTGTCCCTTGTTGTCGAAATAGGTCTGTTTGCAGCCGGGATAGGCGCTGCAACTCCACCAGAAGGCCCCCTTCTTTTTCGCGGAAGGACGCCGCACTAGGCCAGCGCCGCACGCTTGGCATTTGTGCTGCTGCGACGGCACGGGCGCGGGAGCCTTCACCAGCTCCGGCTTGCCCGCCTTGTCATTGGCGGTGAATTTACAGCCGTCGGCATAGCCGGTGCAGGACCAAAAATAGCCCTTGCTCCCTTTGATCCGGCGCAGCGGCTTGGAACATGACGGGCAAGGCGGCGCGTCGATCGCTATGGCAAGGCCCTGCTCTTTCACCCGCGCGACCTCGCGGCCGACATAATCGGCCAATCCGCGAACGAATGTCATGGCATCGCTCTTGCCCTCGGCAATCGCGCGCTGCTGTTCGTGCCAAATGGCGGTCATGTCGGGAAACTTCGCCTGATCCGGCAAGGCGTCATAGAAGGCGCGCGCCTGCGGGGAGCTGACGATATTCTTGCCCTTCTCGATCAAAAAACCGCGATCGAAAAGCGTGGCTATGATGCTGTCGCGGGTCGCCGGGGTTCCAATTCCGCCATGCTCGCCCGCCTTCCCCTTGTCCTTCTCGATCAGGAGTTTCCTAAGCCGCTCGTCCCGAACATATTTGGCCACCCGCGTTAGGTCGGTCAAAAGCGTGGCCATCGTATAGAGCGGCTTGGGCTTGGTTTCCTGCTGGTCGGCGCTGGCGGAAAGGCATTGCCCGGCCATGCCCGACGCGATCGAACGCAAATCGGCCGCAAGGGTGTCCTCGTCCTCGGCAATGTCCTCATTGCCTACATCGTTCTTATAGAGAACCGTCCAACCCGGCTTGGTCACAACCTTGCCCCGCGCGGCAAAGGCGCGGCCCGCAACCTCTATCTCGATTTCGGTCTGGTCATATTGGTTCGCGGGCCAGAACTGCGCGACATAGGCGCGCGCGATCAGCATATAGATTCGCTGCTCCGGCTCTGTCAGCGCGGCAAAATCGGCCGTGGCTTCGGTCGGAATGATGGCGTGATGCGCGGAAACCTTCTGCGAGTTGAAGGCCCGGCTTTTTATCGCCGGGTCCGCGCGCTGCGCGATCGCTGCCAGCATCGGGACCGTCGCGGCGACGGCCGCCAGCACGCCGGGGGCGTCCGCGTGTTGCTCATCGCTCAAATATTCGCTGTCGCTGCGGTTGTAGGTGATAAGGCGATGCTTCTCCCGCAACGCCTGCGTAATGTCCTTCACCTGATTGGGCTTATAGCCGAATTTCCGTGCGGCATCGGTTTGCAGCTTCAAGAGGTTGTAAGGCAACGGCGGCGCTGCCTCTTTCGCCGTGGTCTTGGCGCTGGCGATGCGAGCCGGTTGCCCCTGCACCGCCCCGGCTACCGCCGTCGCAAAACTGCGGTCGATCAAGCGGCGCTGCTCATCAACCGGGTCGCCCTCCCCGATCTGGTAGCGCGCGGGAAAGGTCAGCCCGGCGAAACTGAACTGGCCCGATACCGTGTAATAATAGCTCTTGGTGTGCGCCTCAAAATCGCGGTCACGGCGGACGACAAGGCCCAAGATAGGGGTCTGCACGCGGCCGACGCTAAGAACGCCCTGAAACCCCCGCGCCTGCGCCGCGAGGGTATAGGCGCGGGTCATGTTCACGCCATAGAGCAAGTCGCCCACGCTGCGCGCCTCGGCCGACGCGGACAATCCGGCAAATTCACGGTTATCCCGCATGGACGCCAAGGCCCGCTGCACAACCTTTAGATTGTTGTCATTGATTAGCAGGCGTTGGACCGGCAACCGGCTCCCGGCCCATTGCAGAATCTCGTCAACGATAAGCTGGCCCTCATCGTCGGGGTCGCCCGCGTGAATGACGCTCCGCGCCGATTTGAGGAGTTTGCCGATCGTGCGGAGCTGGGCGCTCGTCTTGGCGACGGGCCGCTTTTCCCACGGGATGAAGCTGATCGGCAGCGCCGCCATGTTCCACGGGTCTTGCGGGTCCACCAGCTCAAGCATGTGGCCGATCGCCCATGTCACATAATGACGGCCGCAATCTATGAAGCCGTCTTGTCGTGCCCCTCCCCCAAGGCCCTCGGCAATGGCCCGCGCGAGTTCGGGCTTTTCAGCAATGACGATGATCTCCCCGCTCATGCCGTCACCACGTCACTACGGGTTTGATAGGGGCGGTCACTTGCCGCGCGCTGATCGGCCCGAAATAGCGGCCGTCGAAAGAGGCCGCGCCATCGCCAAGGACAAGGATTTCCCCGTCGCCTAGCGTCCAATCGGCATTGAGCCGGGGCAAGGCCCGCCCTGCCCCATCGGCAAGCTGCGGGGCGCTGTCGGGGACAAGGCGGCCGTTGATCCGCACGCCCTGCCCGCCAATCTGAACGCGGTCGCCTTTAGCGGCTAAAATCCGCTTCATCATTTCATAGCTTCCGCTGGGGCAATCGCCGGGTTCAATGTAGCGCCTACGCAACGCCTCCAAAAAGGGCGGCGCTGCGGGCGGACAGAACGCCACAAGATCGCCCTTTTGCGCGGTCCCGCCCGTCGCCCGATAGACGCCTAGCGGGATGCTCGGCGTAGCGTTGAAGCGAAGGCCCGCCGCCTTCGCGCCAAGCATGGCGATCATGGCCCCCGCCACGCCACAAACCGCATAGCGGCTGACCTTGGCGAAGCTCGGCCGCTTCATAGTTTGATCCTCCGGCCCCCTTCGGGCGGCTTCGGCGCTTGCTTGCCCCTGATCGTATCGCTCCGATCCGGCGCGGGAATCTTGGCGCGGGCACTAAAGGTCGGGTCTTGGAAATAGAGGGGCTGACGACCGTAGATCATGGGATAGCCTGCGACATAAATCAGCATGTCGCCCGCTTCCGAAATATCTCCGTCCGGGGTCTTCTTCGGCCCCGGCATCCTCATGCACTCATCCGGCGTCAAAAGCGGACGCTGGGTTTCCTGCACGGTCTTGGACACGGTGCCACCAAAGAACCCCCCGCCCCCGCGTCCCGTGCTTTTGGTGATTTGCTCTTTAAGAACGGTGGTCTGCCCGGTGAGTTTGGAAAGATGCTCGGCCGTCTCAACGCGGTTGGGCGGATAGGCGTTCTGGATATGAGCATTGGAGGTTATCAGCTCATCCGGCCCATAGCCGGTTTCCCGGCTCCTAAGCTGGTTGGTGTCCTGACAAATGAGATAGAATTTCAGGCCGTAGCCTGCGGCGAACGCCAAGGACTCCTGAATGATTCCAAGTTTCCCAAGGCTGGGAAACTCATCAATCATAAATAGCGCGCGGTGCTTGTAGCTCTGAACTACCCGGCCCTCCTCGAACTCCTGCTTGGGCGCGAGGATACGCACCATCATGTTGAGCATGACGCGGACAAGCGGGCGCAGCCGGTCCTTATCCGTGGGCTGGGTGATGATGTAGAGGCTAACCGGCCTCTCGCTGTTCATCAGGTCACGAATGAGAAAATCGGAAGTGGCAGTATTCGCGGCCACAACCGGGTCTTGATATAATTCTAGATAGCTCTGCGCGGTCGATAGAACCGATCCGCCCTCATCATCGGGGCGATTGAGCTGGGCGCGCGCGGCTTTGCCGACAACGGGATGATTCTTGCCGCCCGGCAAATGGCCGAACGTAAGCATTTCCTCCCAAACTTCCTGCGCGGGCCGAACCGGATCGGCCAACACGGCATCCACTTCGGCCAAGGTCGCCGCGTTGCCGCCATGCTTGGCTTTGTAGATGACGTGCAGGATCACGCCTACCAGAAGCGCCCGCGAGGTCTTTTGCCAGTGGCTTTCGACCCCCTTCCCGTCCGGGTCCACTATCAGCGTAGCGAGATTCTGAACGTCTGCGACTTCGTTGTCAGTCCCTACCCTGATTTCGTCCAGCGGGTTCCAGTGGGCGGAGCCGCGCGAGCTGGCCGGTTCAAACCGCATGACGATCTGGTTAGCGTGCTGCTTCCTCCAACCGGCGGTCAACGCCCATAGCTCACCCTTCAAATCAGTGATGACGGCGCTATGCGGCCACGAAAGCAGCGTCGGGATGACAAGGCCCACGCCTTTCCCCGATCGGGTCGGGGCATAGGTTAGGCAATGCTCCGGGCCGGAATGGCGTAGATAGACCGTCTTCCCGTTCTTCTCCTGATATGCGCCAATATAGACCCCATCATTTTCAACGAGGCTGGCCGCGCGAATGTCCTCCATGTCGGCCCAGCGGGCCGATCCATGCAGATAGGCATTGCCCTTCCCGGCGTTCGATTTCGCAAGTTTGACAGCGGCGGTTATCAGGACGCCCACGCCGAAAACGACGGTGCCCACGCCCACGGCCTGCCCGAAGGCGGGTTTCAGCGCCGGAACCTCGCTCCATTTGCTGAACCATTGCAGGAAACGCCACGGGGCATAGATATGGCCCGCACTCGGCCCCAAGGTAGCCTGATAGGCCATCTGGTGCGCGAACATCTGCGTTGCGCTCCATAAGCCTCCAAGGGCGGAACCGGACACAAGGGCCGCCAGCAACGGGCGATTATCGCCCTTGCTTCCGCGCTCCCGCACTTGCGGCCCGATGGCTGTATTGCGCTTCTTTGCCATGCTTTGCCCTTCTCGCGGCCGTTACCGGCTGCGTCCCTTGCTTTTGACGGTGCCGTTGCTGGCAATCTCGATCGGCTCGCCAATCGCCAGCTTGCCCGCGCGGGCGGCGCTACGCGCGTCCACGGGCAGCACAAGCATGTCAGCGCCATCTCTTAGGAGTATCAATTTCTGCCCTTCGATTTGTCGCGTCCCGGCGTAAATCAGCGGCCCATGATCGCCAGTGAACAGCCGATGCGCCGGTATATCCATTCCAATGTGACGCTTCGCATTACGTTCCGCAATGTATTTATCCGCTGCTATGCCCTGATCGTCGCTCATTCGCGGCCGATCGTCGTCCCGTCGCACAAGACGATCTGGCCGGGCTTTTTGGTCGTCCACGTCTGAATGAACATCACGCGGCAATAGCAAGCGACCTCGCTCGGCGTGCTGAACCAGACCGAGTTGGGACAGGTCGCGCAAACTACCTCGGCTTTCGGGCGGCGGTTCTCGTCCAACGCGGCCAATGTTGGGCTTAACGGCGCGCTCGCTGGGGGCCTCGGCTCCTCCGGCGCTAGAATGTCCATTTCTGGCGGGCTGTGCGTGACCAGCTCCAACGGCGGCGCTGCTGGCTCCTCCGGCTGCAAGGCCGGTTCCGGCGTCGGTTCCTCCGGCGCTGACGGCTCCGGGTCGGAATGTCCCGTTTCGACCTGGTGCTGTGGCGCTGGCGTCTCGTCCAGCGCCATTGACGGCGTTTCGCCCAACAACGCCAGCGCCGCCTCTATCTCCTCGTCCAATGATTTGTCTGTCACGCGCGCGCTCCTCTTGCCTGATATTTTGACGGCGGGCCTCTAGATCGGGGTCCGCGAATGTGATGGGCATGGCCGAACGGGCGGCGGCTTCCACCACAAGGGCCTTGAATTGATCGCTGCCGCTGATCGCCAGCCTGTCGCCATAGCGTTCGTGCGCAAGCCGCAAGGCAGCAACAACGCCCTCGATCTGCGCCCCGCGCGATACATGCAGGCGCTGGCCATCATCGCGCACCGCTGCATTGGCGGTGCGGTAGATGATCGTCCCGCGCTTCGTGATGTGGTCTTGCCTGATCGCTGCGGGATGCGCTGCGGTCGGCATGGCGGCTATATGCAGCGCGTCCTTGGGGGCGGTGCGCCGCCCCTCGCGCGCGCGCAGGGCCTCAAGGGCGGTCTGGTCGCCCGCCTTGGCCTGCTCCTGTAGCCAGTCATTCCACCCGCGCCGGGAATTGCGCGACGCAATGCGCTCCCGTTCCCGCCCGTGGGCGGCGACAATCTTGGCAATGGCGGCCTTGGTGGAGCGGGCCGCCAATGCGTAATTGAGGCGCTTAACAGCCGGGCCGCCACCTAGCAGCTTTATCGCCGCCCGCTTCGTCCTCCCGATGCGCTTCACCTGTTCAATGGCCGCGCGGCGCTTGGCTGCGGCCTCGGCCAGCTCGACCTTTCGGCGCGTGGCGCGCGTGCCCTGCTGCTCGCGGTAGGCAGAGAATAGGGCGCTGGTGTCGATACGGGAGGGCACGGGGCGCTTTTCATAGGTCTGACGAACCTTCGGTGCCCCCTCCCCTCCCTGTGCGCTCTGGAAGGCTCCCAAGCGTTTCTCTAGCGCCCCTTTTGACAGCTCGCGCGCGATGGAGCTGGCCTTTACGGTCGTTCCATCCATCGCCGCAAATATCAGGCCGTTGCCGCGCGCCTGCACCGACAAGCCGAAATCGGCCGCGATCTGGTGCAACTCGGCCCAACTCGCGGCGGCCTTCAATGGCTCGGCGCAATTCCGCTGCGCCCAACCTATCAGGCTTTCCGTGCCCGCGATCTGCTCCATGTCCTTCGCGCGGTTTTCCCCGCCGCGCTGGTGGGCGTTGTGGTTGACGCGCTCCAAACCGTGACGGACCTCTAGCAGCTCGCATAGCTCGGCAAGCGTCCGGTAATCCCGCAACGGCGTATGGATCGTGTGGCGGGTCGGATGAATCTTGTTGATCGCCAAATGAATATGCGTGTGGTCGGTATCGTGATGAACGGCGCTGATCCGCTGATGCTCGGCAAAGCCCAACCCCGCGCAAATCGTCTCCTCAATATCGCGCAAGGCTTCCGCGCTCGGACTCTCGCCGGGAGGAAACGAAATTATGAGGTGATATGTCTTGTCCGAAGCCGCCCGCTGATTGGCCGACTGAACAAGCATAACATCCTGTGCGGCGTCCTCTGGCGTCTCGCCTTGGCAGTTGGTGACAGTCACCACGCCCACGCGCTCATCGCGCCCCTGCGCGCTGGTGATGTATCGCACCAACCCGCCGAAATCGCTCTTAGCGGTCGCCTTCATGGGGACGTGTTTTGCGATCATCCGCGCGGCCCTTTTTTTAGCCGCTAAAATCTTGCCGGGACCGCAAGACCTTTCGGATGATCCCCGCCAGCTCGTCCTGATTGGCCTCGATCTTGGACAGCACGCCCCGAATGATGACCGGCATCCGTTCCGGGGCCATTTCCTCCAACTTGGCGTCGTCGGTAAGCCATAGCTTCAACAGGCCGCCAAGACGGCCAAGGTCGCCGTTGACGCGCACCAGCTCCCGCCCCTGCTCTATGTCGATGATGGGGCGCGGCTGATGCCCCAGCCCAAGCACACGCAGATAGGCCGACGCGCTCAACCCGCTGGCCTGTGCGGCGGCTTCAATCGTCGCCTTGTCCTCGGCGCTGCACCATATCTTGACGTGGTGCCGCTCGCGCTTCGCCTTGGGTTTGTCGTTCAAATCACCTTCCCTTCGCTGCGGTAGCGGCGGCCTCGCAGAGCAAGATTCCCGTTGAGCGCCCCCGGCGCGAATAAGGGGAGTGATGGGGGTATCCGCGCTTGCGTGGATGCCTCCATCACCTATCTTGCCCCGTCTTCGACGTTTAGACGCCAAATAGAAACTGTTGCTGGAACGATCATATATCGTTCACCCCCGAAAATATCTAGCGCCACCCGGCCCAATCTGGCAGAAAAATAGGATATAGCGGGAGTTCATCGGATCGTAGCCGGTTTATGAACGCTTTATAGCCGATTGTGCGCCGAAAAATATCGTAGGTGGAAATGACAGACAGCGGGAAATCCTTCACGGAGCGATTGCGCGAACGGGCGGCCTCACGGGAGCCGGGGGGCAAAAACCGGAACCTCGCACAATTCCTCGCGGCTCGATCGGACATAGATGCAGCCCTTGCGGAAGGATGGCCGGTGCGCGGCATATGGGAGCTGCTGACGGAGGAAGGCCGCATTAGCTTCGGCTATGCGTGGTTCGCCAAATTCGTTCGCCGGTATCGCGCGCCAGCTACCGGGGAACCGCCCAAGGCAGCGCCAGCGCCCCCCTCCCCTTCCCGATCAGCGGCGGCTTCGGCCGACGCTGATCCGCCGCCCCGGCCCAAACCGGCGCGCTTCAACCACCCGGCCACTCCGAACAAAGAGGATTTGGTATGAGCAACGTCCACATAGTTTTGCAGGGCAAGGGAGGCGTCGGCAAATCGCTCGCCGCCTCGATGCTCGCCCAATATCTGACCAAGCGGGGCGAAAGCCCGCTCTGCATTGATACCGATCCGATCAACGCCACCCTCGCCGGGTTCCAGTCCCTCAACGTGTCCAAGGTCGAGCTGCTGGAAAACGGCGACATAAACCCGCGCAAATTCGACGCGATGATGGAAATGATCGCCGGTTCCAAGGAATCGGTGGTCATTGACAGCGGCGCGAGCAGCTACAGCGCCCTATCCTCCTATATGTTCGACAACGGCGCGCCAGACGTGATTGCCGATCTGGGCCATAAGCTCATCCTGCACACTATTATCGTGGGCGGGCAATCGCTGATCGACACGCTTCAAGGCTTCGCCTCGGTAGCCGAAGCCTTCCCCGATCCGGCTGCAATCGTCGTGTGGCTCAACCCTTATCATGGGCCTGTGGAGGCAGAGGGTAAGAGCTTTGAACAACTCAAAGCCTACCGGGAGCTAAAGGATCGGGTCGCCGCAATCGTCACCCTTCCCGATCTGAAAAAGGAAACCTTCGGGGCGGACGTTCGGGACATGCTGGCCGCGCGCAAGACTTTTGAGGAAACGCTTGCCGATGGCGACATAGCCCTGATGCAGCGTCACCGCCTCGGCCGCGTTCGTGATGCGGTCTTTGCCGAACTCGACAAGGCTAAGGTCGTGTAATGGCCGATCACGAAAAAATCGCGGCGCTGATCGCGGAAATCTCGCGCCAGCACGGGGTCACGCTGTCCGCCGATGATCCCTTGATGATCCTCCAAACCATCAACGCGATGTTGCTGGGCGAAAGCGCCGATGCGCAGGAGGAGCAACTAAAGGCGTTCAAAAGCGAGCTGGAAGACATGAGCAATCGTTGGTCGATTGCCATCACCGACAAGGCGGAATCGGTGCTGAACGCGGCGCTGGATGCCTCGGAAGCCGCCATGAACGAGCGTATGGAGGCCGCAGCGAAGGCGATCATCAAGGAAGTGGGGGAGCATATCGGGACGGGGCTGCAAAAGCCCCTGAACGATGGCCGGGCCGTCGCTAACCGTAATCTCCTAGCGTCGGGCCTGACGCTGATCGCGGCGCTGGTAGTGTTGGCCGCTGCGCTGTTCCATCATTGACGCCAGCGAAGGCCCCTCCCCCATGTCGCGCTATCCCCCGTCTCTCGCCAATCCGCGCGCGAGCGTGCGCCCTGCCGGTTTCCGATCGTCCGCCCCGCGCTCGACCGTCTTTTCCCTGATCTGTTCCTTCTCCCGCTCCGCGCGCATGTGCAGCTCATGCAACCGGCGTGCCTGCATCAGCTCCTCGAAATCATCGACAAGTTTCGGCTCTCGATATTCGAGCTTCGCCGCTGCGATCGTCTCCACGCGCGGGCCGTGAACGGCCATGCCGTCGCGGATTTCGCGCACGGCTTCCAGCCTTACCGCGATCCGCTGCACGGCCGCTTGCGCGTTGGCAATCCGCGCCTGCCATGCTTGGCGCTTGCCGGGCAGGGACAGGAAGCCGGGGGGCTGCTGCTGGATTTGCTGCAAACGGGCGGTTTGCTGCTCCATCATGCTTTCTAGGCGGTCCTCGATCTGGTTCGCCTGTTCAACCTTCTCCTCAATGACCGTCTGTAGCTGGGCGTTATAGGTTTCCTCGGTTGGCGCGGTGGCGATAGCTGCCGTTTCCTGACTATCCAGCGTGCGCGCCTCGTCTAACAGACGGTCGGCGTCGGCCTGTGGGTCGCCCGTTCCCTCGTCCAGCGAAAACTTGTCCGGGTCTGCAATCGGCGTGTCCTGCATGGCCGTTCCTTTAGCGGCTAAAATTTCCAGCTTGCACTATATCCGATTTTCCTACCTCTCGCGCCATAAAAAAGGCCCCGCGCAAGCGGGGCCTGTAAGGCTGGGGAGGGTAGGGGCCTATCCTTCAAGAAGCGCAAGAAGCTGCACTTTTCCAAGATCGGCCTCGGTTTCCTCGCCGCTGTCTTCATACTTGATCCACGCCACGCCATCGCGCGAGGGCCGCTTATTCAGGATCAGACGGGCAGGGCGCTTGTTATGGGAAACCTGCACAATGGCCTTTTTCAGCTTTAGCGGGTCTTCCTCTTTCGGTTCCTTCTCCTCCCCGGCCCCGGCGTCGTCACCAGCTCCGCCGCTGCCCTCGCCGTCGCCCGCTTCCTCCTCGTCCTCGCCGCTCAAGCCGGATTCAAGGAACTCCTTCAAGAGCCGCACCGATCCGCGCGTAATCTCCTGATCGGCATCGGCCAGCCAGCGCGCCACGCCCTCGCTATGCTTCTTGTGGAGGCCTACAAGGTCATAGATCAACGTCACGTCCTTGCAACGCCCGCTCTGGAACGCCTTGGCGATCGGCTCCGGCAAATCGAGCAATGCCGCGTGCTGGGTGACAAAGGCCGGGGATTTCCCGATGGCTTTGGCAATCTCGCCCTTCTTTTTCCCGTTGGCCAGCTCGCGGCCGATGTAGTCGGCAATCTCGCGGGCCGTGAGAGCGTCCCGCTGCAAATTCTCAATGACCTGATCGGCCTCGGTATAATCGGGGTCGATGAAGCCCGGAATTGTCACTTTCTCGGCCAACAGGGACGCGCGATAGCGGCGCGCGCCGTGGTTGATGAGATAGCGCCCCTCCACCTTGGGATTGGGCCGAACGGAAATAGGCGTCTTCACGCCGCGCTCCCTGATCGTATCAGCCATTTCCGCCAGCGAATTTTCGTCAAACTGCTTGCGGGGCTGGTTCGGGTCTTCGTCAATCAGCGCCAGCTCCAATTCGAGCGGAGCGCCAGAACCGCCCTCCGGGGCCGCAGGAGAGGCTAGGAGGCTCGAAAGGTCGCCCAACCCCTCCAACCCTAGCCCCGCGTTCTGCGTGGGCTTCTGCGCGGCTTTGGTGGACGATTTGCCCGGCTTCTTGTCCTCGGTGTTGTCGGCCATCGTCAAATCTCCATCTTTTCCTGAATGTGGCGGGCCATCGCTCGCATTTCCTGCGCCGCTTTCCGCGCCGAAGTCCGCTTGATCGACCAAACCGGCACGCCCGACGCCAGCGCGTCCGCAACGCTGCTCCGGTTCCCGATCGGCGTCGGAATGACCAACTGGGGATAAGCACGGGTCAGCTCGTCAAGGTGCTGCCCGTGACGGGGATTCCGGCCATCAACCTTGCTCGGTATCATGCCAAGGAATTTCAGCGCCGGGTTCGCGCGCCGGATATTGGCGATCGTCGTCACCATCTTCTCAATGCCCTGCAAGCTGTAGGCTTCAAGCTCGATGGGCGAGGCGGCGAAGTCGGCCGATAGCAACGCCGCTGCCATTCGGACCCCAAGGGAAGGGGGGGTATCTATCAGGCACACGTCAAAGCCTTCCGCCTCGATCACGGCCAGACTGCGCTTGAACGCGCCAGCAGCCGCACCGAGATCTAGTTTCTCAAGATCGGCCAACCGCGCGTCGGCGGAAAAGACAGCGATCCCCTCGGCGTTAGCCAGGTCGAATTGTGACACGGCATCGAAAAGGCCGCTCGCCAAGGCTCCGCTATCATATTCGCCAAGGGTGAAGCTGGCATTTCCTTGGGTGTCCAAGTCAATAACTGCGACCTTCAATCCCTGTTCTTTGAAGTAATAGGCAAGATGAACGGTCGTTGAAGTTTTACCAACGCCGCCTTTCTGGTTCGCTATGACAAGTGTTTTCATCGTTTGGCGTCCAATCTTTCCACCGCCTCGCGCTGCCATTGCCGCACAAGGAAGGCTTTATGTTTCGGTAAAATCGCCGTCACACGCTCGAAACCTTCGGGAACCTCGCTATGCGCGTTCCAAATCCGGTTGACCGCCAGACAAACGGCATTGCGGGACACGCCTTCGCGCTTCGCCACGGCCGATTGCGCTTCACCGTCCACCAGAACGGCGCGCGCCATGTCGAGCGGACGCGCCGCGATATTGAGCCGTCCAGCAGCTCGCTCAAAGGCCGACGCGCTCAAGCGTTTATCCATTGCGCCTGCCGCGATTCTTCTCGCGGTATAGCTTCGGCTCATAGACGCCAAGGAAGATGTAGAGGGCGATATAGACCGCGTAATAGGCGAGGAACTGCCAACCGGCATGAACATCTGGCGTGTTCCAATACCAGAGCATCCGGCAGAACTGCCAGAAAACGACAAGCGGGATGATGAAGCGCGCGACGGTCCAGATCAGGACTCCGAACGTCCAGACGGCCGCAATGACGTAATCCACGCGGTTGCCCTCCCATGCGGGTGGAGGATTGGGAAGCCGCATGACCGCAAAACGTGCGGGCAGCGGGGGAATTTTCGCTTTCATCGGAATACTCCGGTTTCGACCTTGGCGGGTTGCCCGGTCACAACCGATATAATGACAGCATCCCGAACCGTGTCAAGCCCCCGTAAAGTCCGAACGGCAACAATTTTAGCCGCTAAAATCGTCGTTCTGGCGTTCCCAAATATTTCCCAAACCCGCAGCCGCGCACAGCAGCGCCCATGCCGAATAGGGAATCTGATCGTCGCCGCCCGTCCAGCGCCGAATAACGCGGGTATTGCTCAAGCCTAGAAACTTGGACGCGCTGCCGCCTGTCATGTCCGCTGCTTTGAGGATCGCCCTTACCTCATCCGGCGTCGGCTGCTGCCACCCCTGATCGGCGGGCAATAGGCAATCTGGCCGAACATCAATCATGCGCGCGTCTGTTCCTCCGCTGGCGTTGCTCCTCATGGCGGCCGAATGAGGAATATGCCCGATGGGAAGGGAAGGGAAGGGGGGCACGCTGGCCCCCTGTGGTGCTAGTCGAGCGCGGCACCGATCGTCCCCGCTTCCGAATGTTGGGCGGCATAGGCAGATGCCCGCGCAAAGAGCTGGGCAAATTGATCCTCGCCGTATTTTTCGTGCATATGCCCCAGCATGAACAGGGTGGCTATGAGGCCCGCCGCGTCGGCCGAAACGTCGCCAGAGAAGCCGTTGCCGTCCCATTCCAGACGATATTGGGGCTGATCGCCGGGGGCCATGTAGAAGCCGCCGTTCGATAGGGTGTAGAAATGCCAATATGCGCCCGTGTAATCGGCGGATAGCTTGGACATATAGCCATAGGTGACGGCCTCGACCTCGATCATGCGCGCCAGCCCGAACAGCCGGGGCAGGCACATAATCCGGTCTTCTTCGCCAACCAGCACGGCGGCAATTCTCTCTCTGTTGCTCATCGGACTTCTCCGGTTTCGACCTTGGCACCATAGCCCGGCCATATCCGATATAATGGAAGTTTCCCGGTTGCTGTCAAGTTACGCTCGCCCGCCATGAAAATCTTTTAGCCGCTAAAATGGCCTCCATCGCAAGGCAT
Organism: Sphingomonas sp. 1F27F7B; assembly: GCF_005503355.1. Lineage (GTDB taxonomy): Bacteria > Pseudomonadota > Alphaproteobacteria > Sphingomonadales > Sphingomonadaceae > Sphingomonas. Next base: position 7,113 of record NZ_SCMK01000036.1, on the reverse strand, counting down.
ATTTGGTCGCTGCCCCGCAGTTTTACAGAGTGCCGCTATCCGCGCCCCGAATGGACACGCATGTCAGCTCCCCAAATCGGAGCCTTACCCCCTTTTTGGTGTTCAAACAGTCTCAATTAAGCGTTGCGCGACTAGCGCAACTCCGCATCACCTTAGATAAATAAACTCAAGGGGAGGTTCAGAACCATTATGAGACTCACGGCTAGGCTTCAACGCCATCGCGGGCGCAAATGCCGTTCCAAAGGCTGATTAGGGCTTCCGCCGTGGCCTTGCATGTGGTCGTCTCCCGTATGTAATCGGCCTTGCTCAACCGAGAGAGCATCCAAGCCTCGTCCTCAAGCCGATCTTGTAGGCGCTGGGCCTCGTCGTCGGGCACCGGGGCAGGGCGCTTGCGTCGGTCGAGCAATTCGAGAAGCATCCTCGGCAATTCCACCCGATAGGCATTGGAGGTCTGCTCTGATCGCGCCCCGTCCTCTGTAACGGTGTGGACGTAACGCCGCAGGCGCGCCAGCAAGCCGATGCTGGTAAGGGCGTTCAAGGCCCTTGCGACGGTGGCCCTAGAGACGGTCGCCCATTCGGCTATCATTTCATAGCTGGGCACTACGTTGCCCCTGAAACGCTCCTCCATCCGCAACAGGGCTTGATAGACCCGGATCGTGGAATTGGTGATGCTCATGCAATAGTGCTCGAACTGCGTTATCTCGCGCGGTTCGCGCCGCAGCTCCGCACGCAAGGCGCGGCCCTTTTCAAACGCCAGATTGATAGCGCGCCAGCATCCCTTGCGTGTCTTGGTGTCCCGCGCCGCGAGGAAGCCCTTTTCTACCTCGCTTCCAGCCTCCTTGCTGCCGCCGCGCACGCGGGCCTTGGTGATGTGCTTCCCGCCCCGGCTTCGATCGCCATAGGCTCGGCCGAAAAGCTGCTGGGTCAGCTCCCCGATTGCCAGCGGCCCTTTTCTTCTGGTGTCACTCATCGTCGTCCCTCCTTTGCGAAGGGCCGGGAGACAGGCAAAAAAATCCCGTTGCGCGAATCAAGCGCCCTTGAACCTAAGTCCGAAAACCGTTATGTGGGGGGTCGTAAGGTGTGGACCTTGAAGCGCGCCAACGCTTTCCACATATCGGTTTTGAGGGTGCCCGGCTTCGAGCCGGGCATTTTCTTATCCACTCACGGCCAGAAACTCCTGTTGCAGAAACATATCGTCCCCGATCCGCTCTAGGATCGCGTTGATGGCGGCCTCGCGGGACTTGTAACCTTTGCTAGCCTTCACCCTCTCCACGACCTCGATAGCGGGCGGCGACAAGGCAATCGTGACGCGGCGATAGCCAGCGGCATCTTGTCGCTTGGCGCGCTCACGCATTGCGAGCCTAGCGCGCACGGTCGAATCGTTGGAGGCTTTAGAAACCATGATTCGACGTAATAGGCGCGATGTAAGCACTTAGCAACTTTTGTGTTAAGTGCGTTTTCAGTGTCGGGAAGATACGCTGAACTAAGGGAGCGATCTTTACGGCCAATCCCCTAGTTACGATAAGGCTAGAGCAACCCCCGAACCGGATGGATCGCCACTACGAGTCAAATTCTCGCGCGCTTACCGTTGGTCGATTCTTTCTAACTTCGCCCGCCTCGGCTGATCGGACAACTAGAACCTTGGGGACTGCGTTCGATGGCGCGAGCGTTTACAAAATGGACGCCAGAGACAATTTTATAGGAGCCTGATCTTGTCTCTCGCGGGCCGCTTTCTTCTTTCTATTCGCTCGCTGGCGGCCCCCATTCGCGTGCCCGCGATCTGCCCGGCTCGTCCAAAAATGATGCTATAAACAATCATATTCGGCGTCATACCGCTTCCTTTCTGGCGCGCTCCGGCATATCCTCCGCAGCTACCCGGAATTTTAGCGGCTAAAACCAACCCCCTTGCGGAAGAAAGAAACCGAACCTGTGTATCGGAAGGTTCTCGCGATTAACATTAACCGCTTCTTGGCCTTAAGACGGCTCAAGAAAAAAGACCTCGCGGAGAACGCGGGGCTGTCTGTGTCCTTCGTATCTGACGTTACAGCCGGTAAGGGAAACCCGTCGCTCGAAACAATCGCCGCCATCGCAAATGCTCTGGAAGTCCCGCTTGTCGCGCTGCTGGAACCGCCTCCTATCGGGACCGATGGCTGGGACGCCAGCCTTGCCGATACCTTATCAAAAGAAGATAAAAAGCTGGGGCTTCCTCCCGGTTATAAGCGCGTTTCCGCTATCGTCACGGATCATCAAGCGTTTCAGATAGCACAATGGCACAAGGCTGCCCACGCTAAGTTGCGTCGGTCCTGACAATCCCGCCAATCTGAACCTAATTCTTTGCAATCGTTCTGGTTGCCTCCATGAAAATTCCGGTATATCCCTTGCGTCCATTTTGTTTTGGCAGGGATGTGCTTCATGGAGGCCAAGGGCGAACCCGCTCAAGATACGGTAAAAGAGCGTGCAAAGGAGATGCTTCGCCGCTCGATGCAACCGCTTATGCTGGATGCGCTTGCCGACCCGAAGACCGTTGAGCTGATCCTGAACGCCGATGGCAAGCTATGGCTGGAACGCCTTGGCGAACGCATGATCTGCATCGGCAAGGTCGCCCCAAGCCGGGCCGAGGCGATCGTCAAGGCGGTCGCTGGCTATCACAACAAGGAAGTGACGCGGGCCTCGCCAGTTCTGGAAGGCGAGTTTCCTATAGATGGCTCTCGCTTCGCCGGGCAGATGCCCCCGGTCGTGCCCGCGCCGACCTTCGCCATCCGAAAGCGGGCCGTGGCGATCTTCACCCTCGAACAATATGTGGAGGGCGGGATTATGTCGGCGGAGCAATGCCGCCTCATCCATGAGGCTATCCGCGCGCACCGCAACATTCTGGTGATTGGCGGCACCGGCAGCGGCAAAACAACGCTAGTGAATGCCATTATCAACGGGATGGTGGACGCGGACCCTACCGAACGGCTCGTAATCATTGAAGATACGGGCGAGATTCAATGCGCCGCTGAAAACTACGTCCAGTTCCACACGTCCCCGCAAATCACCATGACGGCGCTGCTCAAAACCACGCTGCGGATGCGGCCCGATCGTATCCTTGTGGGCGAGGTGCGCGGCCCGGAAGCCCTTGACCTGCTCATGGCGTGGAACACCGGCCATGAGGGCGGGGCGGCCACGCTGCACGCCAACAACGCCGAAGCGGGCCTTAGCAGGCTCCAAATGCTCATCAGTATGCACCCCGATTCACCACGGCCGATTGAGCCGCTGATTGGTGATGCGGTGCATTTGATCGTCCACATCGCGCGCACGCCAGAGGGTCGCCGCATTGAAAGCCTGCTGGAAGTCGGGGGCTACGTGGATGGGAAATACATTTTGCGCAAACTGTGAAGGAGCAAGACATATGACGTTGTTTTGGAATGACGCCGCCGCCCGCCGTAAGGCGCTCATATGGGGTATGCTGGGGCTGGCGCTCGTCATGCTCCTGCTCTGGCCTCACGCGGCTTGGGCTTCGGATACCACGGGCGGCCTGCCTTACGAGTCCTATCTGACCAAGGTTCGCCAGTCGATGACCGGCACCGTCGGTTATACCTTCGCCCTCGTCGGCATCGTCGTTGCCGGTGGCGTCCTGATCTTCGGCGGCGATCTCAACGGCTTTGTGCGAACGCTGCTGCTGATCGTCCTCGTCGCCTCGATGCTCGTCGGCGCTAACTCGGTCCTGTCCTCCATCACGGGCGGCGGTGCGGTGATTACCGGCACCGCTTCGCTCGCGCTGGCAGGCTAAAGGGGAGGGCCGGTCAACATGGCTCTGCGATCAGTGCCTATTCGCCGCTCTGGCGTCCGCAACAATCTGTTTTTGGGTGGGGACCGCGAGCTGGTCATGCTCACGGGCCTAGCGTCGATGGCGCTGATCGTTCCGGCCATCAATTCATTGAAGGCGTGGGCCGCTGGCCTGCTGATCTGGTTCGCGGGCGTGTGGGCCTGCCGTCTCATGGCGAAATCCGACCCGCTGATGCGGTTCGTTTACATGCGGCACCGCACCTATCGCCCCTACTACCCGGCCCACTCCACGCCCTTCCGAAAGAACGGCCGCCTGCAATTCCGCCGCTACCGGCAACCGGGGAAGAAGAAATGATCCAGACAATCGCTGTCGTCATAGCGATCTTCGGTGCGGCTCTGCTCGCGGTCCTCGCCTTCGCGTCCTTCGCAAACGCGGCCGAACGCAAGCTGGCCCGGCATCGCTCCAAGGATGAAGGGCTTGCCGATCTGCTCAACTATGGGGCGATGGTCGATGATGGCGTAATCGTCGGCAAGAACGGCTCGTTCATGGCCGCGTGGATTTATGAGGGCGAGGATAACGCCAGCTCCACCGACCGCCAGCGCGATATGGTCAGCTTTCGGATCAACCAAGCTCTCGCCGGGCTGGGCAATGGCTGGATGATCCATGTGGACGCGCCGCGCCGCCCTGCTGCCGCCTACTCGGCTGCGGGCCTGTCGCATTTCCCTGACCCGGTGACGGACGCCATAGATCAGGAAAGGCGCGAATTATTCCAGTCCCTCGGCACCATGTATGAGGGCTATTTCGTCATTACCGCGACCTATTTCCCTCCGGTCATAGCGGAGCAAAAGTTTGTCGAGCTGATGTTTGACGACGATCGGGAGCGGCCGAACAACAAGCAACGCACGGCCGACCTGGTTGAACGCTTCAAGCGCGAAATCACCACATTTGAAAGCCGTCTGTCCTCGGCCGTGAAGCTGACCCGCCTTCGCGGTCACACGGTCGAGAATGAGGACGGCTCGACCGTGACGCACGACGACTTTTTGCGGTGGCTGCAATTCTGCGTCACCGGCAAAAACCATCCGGTCGTGCTGCCCTCGAACCCGATGTATCTCGATTCCATCATCGGCGGTGTCGAAATGTGGACGGGCGTAATCCCGCGCATCGGCAACAAGTTCGTCCAGACGGTAGCGATCGAAGGTTTCCCGATGGAATCGACGCCGGGCATCCTCTCGGCGCTGGGCGAGCTGCCGATTGAATATCGCTGGTCCACGCGGTTCATTTTTATGGACCTCCATGAAGCTGTGAAACACCTTGAGGATTTCCGCAAAAAGTGGCGGCAAAAAGTTCGCGGCTTCTTCGATCAGGTTTTCCAGACCAACAGCGGCAAGATAGATCAGGACGCCCTTTCGATGGTGGCCGATGCCGATAATGCGCTGGAGGAAGTCAACTCCGGCCTGATCGCGCAAGGATACTATACCGGCGTCGTCGTCCTGACTGACGAAAGCCGCGATAAGGTGGAACAGGCGGCGCGCCAGCTTGAAAAGGCTATCAACGCCCTCGGTTTCGCGGCCCGTATCGAAACGGTGAACAACCTAGAGGCGTTCTTGGGCACGCTGCCGGGGCATGGCGTCGAAAACGTCCGCCGCCCGATCATCAACACCATGAACCTAGCCGATCTGATGCCGACCAGCTCGATATGGACCGGCCTCGATCATGCGCCGTGCCCGATGTATCCGCCAAGCTCGCCCCCGCTCATGTCTGGCGTCACCAACGGCTCCACGCCGTTCCGGCTCAATCTCCACGTCCGCGACGTGGGACATAGCTTCATCTTCGGCCCCACGGGTGCAGGCAAGTCAACGCTGCTCGGCCTGCTCGCCGCCCAACTCCGCCGCTATCCCGGCATGTCCATTTTCGCGTTCGACAAGGGCTTGTCGCTCTACCCGCTGGCGAAGGCGGTAGGCGGGGCGCATTTCACCGTCGCCGGGGATGACGAAAAGCTCGCCTTCTGCCCGCTTCAATTCCTCGAAACCAAGTCCGATCGCGCATGGGCTATGGATTGGATCGACACAATCCTAGCCCTCAATGGCGTGGCGACCACGCCCGCGCAACGCAACGAAATCGGCAACGCCATCGTCAACATGCACGCCAGCGGAGGCAAAACCCTCTCTGAATTTGTGGTCACGATTCAGGATGAAACAGTGCGCGAGGCGATCCGCGCCTACACGGTGGACGGCTCTATGGGCCATCTTCTCGATGCGGAACATGACGGCCTTAGCCTGTCGGAATTTACCGTGTTTGAAGTCGAGGAGCTGATGAACCTCGGTGAAAAATACGCGCTTCCGGTCCTCCTCTATCTTTTCCGGCGTATCGAGCGATCTTTGAAGGGTCAGCCTGCCGCGATCATCCTTGATGAAGCATGGATTATGCTGGGGCATCCCGCCTTCCGGGCAAAAATCCGCGAATGGCTCCGGGTGCTGCGCAAGTCCAACTGCCTTGTTCTCATGGCAACGCAAAGTCTGTCTGACGCCGCAAATTCGGGCATCCTTGACGTTATCGTGGAGTCCACCGCGACCAAGATTTTCCTGCCGAACGTCTATGCGCGCGATGACGATACCGCCCAACTCTACAGACGCATGGGCCTCAATACACGCCAGATTGAAATCTTGGCGACGGCCATCCCCAAGCGCCAATATTACTATCTCTCGGAACAGGGGCGGCGGCTCTTTGAGCTGGCGCTAGGCCCCGTGGCCCTGTCCTTCGTCGGCGCGACCGACAAGGAATCCATCGCCACCATTAAGGCCCTTGAAGCGGCCTATGGCCCGGCATGGGTCAACGAGTGGCTGGCCATCCGTGGCGTCGAATCCACCATCAATATCGGCCGCGCGGCGGCGGCCCCCTATACCTCGGAGAAGCTGCATGAGTCTGTTTGACAAGCTGCGGGGGCGGCGAGCTGCGGAAAGCGCCCCGGTTGATCCCAACCCCTACCTGAACGCGCGGCGGCAATGGAATGAGCATGTGGGCGGCATCGCTGCCTCGCGGCGCTTGTGGCAGACTATGGCAATCCTTTCGATGCTGATCGTCCTCGCCGCTGTCGGCGGCATCATAGCGATTGGCAGTCAGTCGAAATTCATCCCTTACGTGGTCCGTGTGGACTCGCTGGGGGACGCGATAGCGACCCAGCGGGCCGATGTGGCTTCGCCGGTCGATGCGCGCGTGGTGCAAGCGCAAGTCGGCGTCACCTCAAGGTTTGTGCGCCAGACAACGATTTGGCAGACATAATGCGAACATCGGCTAATTAGCGAGCTTGAGGCGCGACATGGGATCGTTGAGCTGGCGGAATTCAC
>NZ_SCMK01000035.1 GCF_005503355.1 Sphingomonas sp. 1F27F7B | reverse complement strand
GGGCAGGGCGGGCCCTTCGCCACCAGCCTCTTCGTCCGCGCTGGAATTTCCGACGGCAGGACCACGCCCTACAAGGGCGGCTGGCAGGCGGGCCTGCTCGCTGCCCATGTCATGCCCGGCCGCGACGACAGCCGGTTCTCGATCGGCGTGAACCAGGCCTATCTCTCGGCGGGCTATCGCGACCTGTTGCGTGGAGAGGGCACGCGCACCGCGGCGGCGGAAAATGCGATCGAGCTGACGTATTCGGACCGGGTCACCAGCTTCCTGACTCTTCAGCCGGACCTGCAGCTCATCTGGAATCGGGGCGGTGACGCGGATGCGCCGCGCGTCACCGTGATCACATTGCGTACGACGCTGGAGTTCTGAGAGGAGGGGCCCGGCACAGATGAAAGAATGGTAATCTATAGATCAGGTTTAGTTGAGGTGAGATCGCATAACACTTGGCTATGCCTCGCGTTGTTCTTGATAAGGCGTGGCGCGATTTGCTGATTGACCGTGGTGTGTTGCATTCATAGTTCACCATTCAACTCTAGTGGGACAAGCGAAAATGCCCGTGACCTTCGCGCCGGAGGCCGTTCCGGCGAGGTTTCCGCGCAAGCTGCGTGAGCTGCACAATCATCATTTCGATTCGACCATCTGGAACGATCTGGTGTTCCGGGGCGACGATGTCGTGGTCGCCACCTATGCCAAGTCAGGCACCAGCTGGGTGCAGCAGATCGTCGCGCAGCTGGTGTTCAACGGCGATCCCGAGGTTTCGATCGCGGATATCTCACCCTGGGTCGATCTGCGGGCCGGCCCGGTGCTGGCGCGGCTGGCAGTGCTGGCCGCGCAGAAGCATCGCCGCATCCTCAAGACGCATTTGCCGGTCGATGCGCTGCGTTTCAGCCCCAAGGCCAGATATATTCATGTGGCGCGCGACGGGCGCGACGTCGCATTGAGCCTGCACCATCATCATCTCCATGCGAACGACACATGGTATGCGATGCTGAACGATACGCCGGGTCGGGTCGGTCCGCCGGTCCCGCACGCGAATCCCGATGCCGCCGGATATTTCCGCGAATGGCTCGATGGCGACGGCGCGCCCTTCTGGCCCTTCTGGGAAAATGTCCGGAGCTGGTGGGCGGTTCGCGATCTGCCGAACGTCCACCTTGTCCATTTCGAAGCGCTGAAGCGCGATATGGCGGGCGAGATCCGGCGGATTGCCGATTTCCTGGAAGTCGACGTCGATGCCCGGGCGTGGCCGCGCATCCTGCGCCATTGCGGTTTCGACTGGATGAAGGCCAATGCCCCCCAGGTTGCGCCGATGGGCGGCGCGTTCTGGCATGGCGGCGCCGACACCTTCATCAACAAGGGCACCAACGGCCGCTGGCGCAACGTGCTGACGGCCGAAGACGTGGCCCGCTATGAAGCAGCAGCCCTGGCCGAGCTCGGTCCGGAATGCGCCGCATGGCTTGCGCGCGGCGAGGCGGTGTAACGGCCAGCCGCTTGCAGATCGAGGTCCATGCGGCGAAACAGGGCATATGGATCTCGATGCACTGCTCGCACATTATTTCGGCACTGACGAGCCCGGCACGCTGGACGACGGCGTCCGCACGCGCGGGGAAGAGCGGCTCCGTATCGATTTCGGCGTGGAGCAGGAACCTTCGCGCAAGTTCGCGCTCTGGGTGCTGATGGAGGGGCTCGGCATTGCGCCCCTGCCGGCCGAAGCTTTCGAGAAGGAGCCCGCGCTCAGGGCGGCGGCGGACAGATATCTCGATGCAGCCTGGCGGCTGGAGCGGGAATAGGACCGCAAGCCTATACGGCGCCGGCGGCCCCGCAGGTTTGCGCACGCCCGAGCAGGAAGCGCCTCTCGCCTTCGTTGCGCGTGAGCGATGCTGCCCGGACGAACTCGGCCCTCGCTTCCGCCAGCCGCCCCGCACGGAACAGAAAGTCGCCGCGCGCCGCGGGCAGGGGCGCGTAGTTGCGCAGCATCGCCGCTTCGGCGAGCCGATCGGCAATGACGAGGCCCGCCTCGGGCCCGAATGCCATGGAATGCGCAACCGCGCGATTGAGATCGACCACCGGCGAGGGGAGGATCTCGCGCAATCGGTCGTACAGGCCGGCGATGCGCGGCCAGTCGGTCGCCTCCGGCGTCAGCGCCCGGGCGTGGCAGGCGGCGAGTGCGGCCTGGAGCGCATAGGGGCCGTCGGCGCCGCCCAGCGCTTCCGCCCTGTCGAGGGCAGTCAGCCCGCGGGCGATCATTCCCCGATCCCAGCGCGTGCGATTCTGTTCGGTGAGCGGCACGAACGATCCGTCACGGGCAATGCGCGCGGCGAGGCGGGAGGACTGGATCTCCATCAGGGCGAGCAGGCCGTGCACCTCGGGCTCGTCGGGTGCCAGGCCGGCGAGGATACGCCCCAGGCGCCGCGCCTGGTCGCACAGCGCCGGCCGCACCAGATCCTCGCCCGCGGTGGCGGCATAGCCCTCGTTGAAGATCAGGTAGACCACTTCGAGCACCGAGGCGAGGCGGCTGGCGCGCTCGGTCCCGCGCGGCACTTCGAAGGTGATGCCCGCCTTGCCGATCACCTTCTTCGCGCGGACGATGCGCTGGGCGATCGTGGGCTCGGAGGAGAGAAAGGCGCGGGCGATCTCGTCGGTGCCGAGCCCCCCGATCAGCCGCAGCGTCAGCGCCGCGCGGGCATCGGGCGAGAGTATCGGATGGCAGGCGGTGAAGATCAGGCCGAGCAGCGGATCCCCCACATCGTCGTCCATGGCGGCTTCCATGTCCTCGACGCTGGTGTCGCGCGCGGCATCGAGATCGCGGCCGATCTCCTCGTGCTTGCGCGCGCGCATCCTGTCGCGGCGCAGGCCGTCGATCGCGCGGCGCTTCGCCACGGCCATCAGCCAGGCGCCGGGATTGTCCGGCACCCCGCTCGCCGGCCATTGGTCGAGCGCAATCACCAGCGCATCCTGGGCCAGTTCCTCGGCGCGGTCCATATCGCGCAGCATCCGGGCCAGCCCGGCGATCAGCCGGGGCTGCTCGATCCGGAAGACCGTCTCGATCGTGCGCTGGATATCGGTCGCCGCCACGCCGCCTATGTGACCTTCGCGCGCGGCGAGGGCAAGCGGCGGGCGGCGACCGGTGCGGCGTCAGCGGCCTTCGGTCTCGGCGCGCAGCCTCGCCTCGCGCTCGGCGATCTCGGGCGTGACCATCTCGCCGAAGTCCGCCATCTCGAAGAAGGGGCGGATCTCGATCTCGCTGGGCCCGAACATGGGATTGGGGCAGCGCTTCACCCATTCCACCGCTTCGTCCATGTCGCGGACTTCCCACAGCCAATAGCCGGCGACCAGCTCGCGCGTCTCGGCGAAGGGGCCATCGATCACGGTGCGGCTGGGCCCGTCGAACGCCACCCGCTTGCCGGCGGAGCTGGGCTTGAGCCCGTCGCCGCCGGTCATGATGCCGGCCTTCACCAGCTCCTCGTTATACTTCATCATCGCGTCGAGCAGCTCGGTCGTCGGCATCACGCCGTTCTCGCTGTCCTCGGTCGCTTTCACCAGAACCATCACACGCATCGTTCTTCTCCTGATCTATGTCGTTCGTTGCCGCGTCAGGCGACGCCGAGCTTGCCGCGCGTGCCCTCGCGGGGCGCCGAAAGCTCTTCCTTGGTGAGAAATTCGGCCAGGTCCGCGGCTTCGAAGAAGGGGCGGATCTCGACTTCGCTGGTGCCCGACATCGGGTTGGGGCAGCGCTTGGCCCAGGCCACCGCTTCGTCCATGTCCTTGACTTCCCAGATCGAGAAGCCGGCGACCAGCTCGCGCGCTTCGGCGAACGGCCCGTCGATCACCCGGCGATCCGCGCCGTTGTAGACGATCCGCTTGCCCTCGGCGCTGGGCTTGAGCCCCGCGGCCGCGACGAACACGCCGGCCTGGACCAGTTCCTCGGTGAAGGCATCCATCGCCGCCCAGGCCTCGGCCGTGGGCGGCACGCTGTTCTCGCTATCCTCGCTCGCTTTCACGAACACCAGCACGCGCATCGTTCCTCTCCTCTGATCGAAGCGACATCCGCTTCGTATCCTGACGACGAACGAGTTTCAGCGGAATCGACAGGGGAGCGAAAAAACTTGCCGGGAGTCGGGTCGACCACGCTGCCGCCGGGCTGACACGAGCGCGTGCTGCGTATAGCTTGCCTATCCAGATGAGACGCGATGTGACGGATTCTGCCCGCGCGAGGCTGGTCGATGCGTTGGCCCGTGTCGCCCAGGGTGATCGCGATGCACTGCGGTGTGTCTATGATTCCACTTCGGCGAAGCTGTTCGGCGTCTGCCTGCGTATCTCCCGCGACAGGGAAACCGCAGAGGATATCTTGCAGGAAGTCTACCTCAAGATCTGGAGCCGCGCTGGGCGCTTCGATGCGCAGCGGGCAAGCCCGATTACTTGGCTGTGCACGATCGCGCGCAACACGGCGATCGATCGCCGCCGTGCCGCCGGCGCCATCTTCTTGCCCGTGGAGGAGGCGGCTTGCGTCGCGGATGATTCCGCGAGCGCGATCGAGCTGATCGAAGGGGCCGAAGAGCGCGCGCGGATATTCCATTGCCTCGACGCACTCGATCAGCAGAAGGGCGGCGCGATCCGCGCGGCCTTTTTCGACGGACTCACCTATCCCCAGCTTGCCGAGCGCATGGCCGTGCCGCTTGGCACCATGAAGAGCTGGATCCGTCGTGGCCTTGCCCAGCTCAGGCAGTGCCTCGATGGTTGAACCGGTAATGTCTCCCGAAGAGCACGACATGCTCGCGGCCGAACTGGCTCTGGGCGTGCTGGAGGGCGAAGCACTGGCACAGGCGTTGCGCCTGCAGCTTGCGGACAAGGTGTTCGCGGCGCAGGTCGAGGCGTGGCAGGCGCGACTGGCGCCGCTGAGTACGGGCTTTGAGGAGATTCCAGGGCCCGATATCTGGCCCGCCATCCAGCATCGGCTCGACGGGTTCGAGCTGGCTCGGCCAGCGGCCGCGTCACATTGGTGGCGGATCGCGGCTCTTGGCTCGGGCGCACTGGCTGCATCGCTCGCGCTGGTGCTGATCCTGCGGCCGGCGCCCGCTCCCGTCACCATTGTCCGGGCGCCTGAGCAGATGGCGGTGGCGCAGCTCGACGGCGGCGGGAAGGGCGCATTGCTCGCCGCCAGCTATGATGAAGCGTCCGGTGAGCTGCGCATTCGCGCGATCCGCATGCCGGACTCCCGGCTTGCGCCTGAACTCTGGATCATTCCCGCCGACGGCGTGCCGCGGTCGCTCGGCCTGGTGGCCGCGAATGGCGGCAGCCGCATCGTCCTGCCGGCGGGGCATCGCGACTTCATGGAAGAGGGGGCGACACTCGCCGTGACGATGGAGCCGCGTGACGGTGCTCCGCATCGGGCGCCCAGCAGTTCGCCAGTCGCCGCCGGAAGAATCTCGAAGATCTGAGGCGCGGGCGCATCTGCCAAGCCTCCTGCACCGTAACTCCCTCCGGCACCGCCTCCAGGTGCCCGGAGAAGGAGCCAGAACATGCCCAGCGTTAAGCAGATGTTTCTCACCGCCGCCGGTTCGGTGTTGCTCGCCACGGGCGCCGTGGCGGCGATCCAGGATTATCCGATGGTCGGCGGCGCGGCGATGTATCCTACCAAGAACATTGTCGAGAACGCCGTAAACTCGCAGGATCACACGACGTTGGTCGCGGCGGTGAAGGCGGCCGGGCTGGTCGACACGCTATCGGGACCGGGGCCCTTCACCGTTTTCGCGCCGACCAACGAAGCCTTTGCCAAGCTCCCCGCCGGCACCGTCGAAACGCTGGTGAAGCCCGAGAACAAGGCGATGCTCACCAAGATCCTCACCTACCATGTGGTGCCGGGCAAGATGAGTGCGGCCATGCTGGCCAAGAACGCCGCCAAGCATGGCGGCAAGGCCATGCTGACGACGGTGCAGGGCGAGAAGCTCACTGTCACCAAGGGGCCGGACGGATCTTGGTGGGTTGTCGATGCCAAGGGGGGCAAGGCGAAGATCACCATCGCCGACGTCAATCAATCGAACGGGGTGATCCATGTGATCGACTCGGTGCTGATGCCCTGATCCGAGTCGGGCTCGTCCTGGCTCCCAAGGCGAGCCTGGTGCCTGCCGGCCATGGTCCCATCGGTGCCGGCAGGCACCAAAACAGCTTCAAAAGAAAACCGCCGCCCGGTTGCCCGGACGGCGGTGTCTCTTGTGTCAGCCAAGGCCGAACTCAGGCGATCACTCGCCTTCGTTCAGATACTCGCCGGCATCCGCATCGGTGCCATGACCCGAGGGCACGACCGAAGCGAGCGGATCGCTGCCGGTGCCTTCCGAGTCACGCACCGAGCGGGCGAGCTCGGCGGCATGTTCCTCGGCGGCCGAGTTCGGCGCCACCAGCGCGTTCTGCAGCGCACGCTGCTGGACGCGGAGGGCGGCGTCGCGGCTCGACGCAGCGACACGCAGGCGGTTCATGCCCGCGCCGGTGCCGGCGGGGATGAGGCGGCCGACGATCACATTCTCCTTCAGGCCGATCAGCGTGTCCTGCTTGCCCTGGACCGCAGCCTCGGTGAGGACGCGGGTGGTCTCCTGGAACGACGCCGCCGAGATGAAGCTGCGGGTCTGCAGCGACGCCTTGGTGATGCCGAGCAGGATCGGCTTGCCCTGAGCGGGGGCCTGACCCGGAGCCAGCTTCTCGTTGGTCTCGTCCATCTCCGAACGGTCCACCTGCTCGCCGGGGAGCAGGGTGGTGTCGCCGGCTTCGGTGATCTCGACCTTCTGCAGCATCTGGCGAACGATCACCTCGATGTGCTTGTCGTTGATCTTCACGCCCTGGAGTCGATAGACTTCCTGGATTTCCGACACGAGATATTCCGCGAGCGGCTCGATGCCGAGCACCTCGAGAATGTCGTGCGGATCGGGCGAGCCGCCGATCAGGTTGTCGCCACGCTTGACGTAGTCGCCTTCCTGGACGTCGATCACCTTCGACTTCGGAACCAGATACTCCACGACCTCGCCGCCGTCCTCGGGCTGGATGCCGATCTTGCGCTTGGCCTTGTAGTCCTTGCCGAACACGACGCGGCCCGAGACCTTGGCGATGATCGCGTTCTCCTTGGGCTTGCGCGCCTCGAAGAGCTCGGCGACGCGCGGCAGACCGCCGGTGATGTCGCGGGTCTTGGCGGACTCGCGAGCGACACGGGCGAGCACGTCGCCGGCCTGCACCGTCGCACCGTCCTCGACCGAGAGCACCGCGCCGGGGGCCAGCATGTAGCGGGCGGCCTCGGCGGCGTTGTCGCCGGTCAGAGTCAGGCGGGGACGCAGATCCTCCTTCGACTTGGAGGCGACGCGATATTCGGTGACGACGCGCTGGGCGATGCCCGTCGCTTCGTCGGTCTGCTCGGTGAGCGTCTTGCCCTCGAGCAGGTCCTGATACTTCACGACGCCGCCGGTCTCGGTGATCACCGGCATGGTGAACGGATCCCACTCGGCCATGCGATCGCCCTTCGAGACGACATGGCCGTCATCGAACAGCACATACGCGCCGTACGGGATCTTGTGCACGGCGAGCTCGCGCCCGTCCATGTCCAGGATCGCCAGCTCGCCCGAGCGGCTGAGCACGACGCGGCGGCCGCGCTGATCCTCGATGATGCGCAGGTCGCGGAACTCGACGGTGCCGTCCACGGGGGCTTCGAGGTTCGACTGCTCGTTGAGCTGCGCCGCGCCGCCGATGTGGAAGGTACGCATCGTCAGCTGCGTGCCCGGCTCGCCGATCGACTGGGCCGCGATGACGCCGACGGCTTCGCCGATGTTCACCGGCGTACCGCGGGCAAGGTCACGGCCGTAGCACTTGCCGCACACGCCGATCTTGGCTTCGCAGACCAGCGGCGAGCGGATCTTCATGCCCGGGATGTTCAGCGCCTCGATCTTCGCGACCGCCGCCTCGTCGAGCAGCGTGCCCGTCGGGATGACGACTTCGCCGGTCTTGGCGTCGACCACGTCTTCCGCGGTCGTGCGACCGAGAATACGCTCGCCGAGCGAGGCGATCGTCGAGCCGCCCTGCACGATCGCGCGCATTTCCAGCGCACGCTCGGTGCCGCAGTCCAGCTCCATGATCACGCAGTCCTGCGACACGTCGACCAGACGGCGGGTCAGGTAACCGGAGTTCGCCGTCTTGAGCGCCGTATCGGCGAGACCCTTACGGGCACCGTGCGTCGAGTTGAAATACTCGAGAACGGTCAGGCCTTCCTTGAAGTTCGAGATGATCGGCGTCTCGATGATCTCGCCCGAAGGCTTGGCCATCAGGCCGCGCATGCCGGCGAGCTGCTTGATCTGCGCCTGCGAGCCGCGGGCACCCGAGTGCGCCATCATGTAGATCGAGTTGATCGGCTTCTCGCGGCCCTTGTTGGGGCCGTCCTCGTAGCGCTTGACCGCCTTGATCTCGTCCATCATCGCGCCCGCCACCTGGTCGCCGCAACGGCTCCAGGCGTCGATCACCTTGTTGTACTTTTCCTGCTGCGTGATCAGGCCGTCCTGATACTGCTGCTCATAGTCCTTCACGAGCGCGCGGGTCTCGTCGACCAGGCCTTCCTTCGCGTCCGGAATGATCATGTCGTCCTTGCCGAACGAGATGCCCGCGCGGAACGCGTGGCGGAAGCCGAGCGCCATGATCGCGTCGGCGAACAGCACGGTCTCCTTCTGGCCGGTGTGGCGATAGACCTCGTCGATCACGTCGCCCACGTCCTTCTTGGTGAGGAGGCGGTTGACGGTGTCGAACGGTACCTTGTGCGACTTCGGGAGGCACTCGCCGAGCAGCATGCGGCCCGGGGTGGTCTCGAAGCGCTTGAGGTACTGCTTGCCGTCCTCGTCGGTCTGGGGCACGCGGCTGATCACCTTGGTGTGCAGCGTGACCGCGCCGGCCTCGAGCGCCTGGTGCACTTCGGCCATGTCGCCGAGCAGCATGCCTTCGCCCGGCTCGCCTTCCTTGAGCATCGACAGATAGTAGAGACCCAGCACCATGTCCTGCGACGGCACGATGATCGGCTTGCCGTTCGCGGGCGACAGGATGTTGTTGGTCGACATCATCAGGACGCGCGCTTCCAGCTGGGCCTCGAGGCTCAGCGGAACGTGCACGGCCATCTGGTCACCGTCGAAGTCGGCGTTGAAGGCCGAGCAGACCAGCGGGTGGAGCTGGATCGCCTTGCCTTCGATCAGCACCGGCTCGAACGCCTGGATACCCAGACGGTGGAGCGTCGGCGCGCGGTTCAGCAGAACCGGGTGCTCGCGGATCACTTCGTCCAGGATGTCCCAGACTTCCTTGCGCTCCTTCTCGACCCACTTCTTGGCCTGCTTCAGGGTCATCGAGAGACCCTTGGCGTCCAGGCGGGCATAGATGAACGGCTTGAACAGCTCGAGCGCCATCTTCTTCGGCAGGCCGCACTGGTGCAGTTTCAGCTCAGGCCCGGTCACGATGACCGAACGGCCCGAATAGTCGACGCGCTTGCCGAGCAGGTTCTGACGGAAGCGGCCCTGCTTGCCCTTGAGCATGTCGGACAGCGACTTGAGCGGACGCTTGTTCGCGCCGGTGATGGTGCGGCCGCGGCGGCCATTGTCGAACAGCGCGTCGACGGCTTCCTGGAGCATGCGCTTTTCGTTGCGGACGATGATGTCCGGCGCGCGCAGCTCCATCAGGCGCTTCAGGCGGTTGTTGCGGTTGATCACGCGGCGATACAGATCGTTGAGATCCGAAGTCGCGAAGCGGCCGCCGTCCAGCGGCACCAGCGGGCGCAGCTCGGGCGGGATGACCGGGACGACGTCGAGGATCATCCACTCGGGGCGGTTGCCCGATTCGATGAAGCTCTCGACGACCTTCAGGCGCTTGATGATCTTCTTGGGCTTCAGTTCCGACTTGGTGACCGCCAGCTCCTCGAGGAGCTCCTTGCGCTCGCCTTCCAGGTCGAGATCCATGAGCATGATCTTGACCGCCTCGGCGCCGATGCCGGCCGAGAACGCGTCCTCGCCATATTCATCCTGCGCGTCGAGCAGCTCGTCCTCGGTGAGGAGCTGGAACTTCTCGAGCGGGGTGAGGCCCGGCTCGGTGACGATGTAGCTCTCGAAGTAGAGCACGCGCTCGAGCTGCTTCAGCTGCATGTCGAGCAGCAGGCCGATGCGCGACGGCAGCGACTTCAGGAACCAGATGTGCGCGACCGGGGCGGCCAGCTCGATATGGCCCATGCGCTCGCGGCGGACCTTCGAGACGGTGACCTCGACGCCGCACTTTTCGCAGACGATGCCCTTGTACTTCATGCGCTTGTACTTGCCGCACAGGCACTCGTAATCCTTGATCGGACCGAAGATGCGCGCACAGAACAGGCCGTCACGCTCGGGCTTGAACGTGCGGTAGTTGATCGTCTCCGGCTTCTTGATCTCGCCGAAGGACCAGCTGCGGATGCGGTCCGGCGACGCGATCCCGATCTGGATCTGGTCGAAGGTCTCCGGCTTGGCGAGCGGGTTCGCGAAGTTGGTCAGTTCGTTCATTTCTTTTTCCTCATGGGAGGACAAATCTCTGGGCGATGAGGGGAGGGCGCCGCCCGGGGGCAGCGCCCGATCCCGTTACTCCGCCGCCTCGGCCAGGCCTTCGCCGTCCTCGGCGTCTTCCAGCGCCTTGAGTTCGACGTTGAGGCCCAGCGAGCGCATTTCCTTGACGAGCACGTTGAAGCTTTCGGGGATACCGGCCTCGAAGGTGTCGTCGCCCTTGACGATCGCCTCGTAGACCTTGGTGCGGCCGACCACGTCGTCCGACTTCACCGTCAGCATCTCCTGCAGCGTGTACGCCGCGCCATAGGCCTGCAGGGCCCAGACCTCCATTTCGCCGAAGCGCTGGCCGCCGAACTGCGCCTTGCCGCCCAGCGGCTGCTGGGTGACGAGCGAGTAGGGGCCGATCGAGCGCGCGTGGATCTTGTCGTCCACGAGGTGGTGGAGCTTGAGCATGTAGATGATGCCCACGGTCACCTTGCGGTCGAACGCGTCGCCGGTGCGGCCGTCGAACAGGACCGACTGGCCCGAGGTGTCGAGGCCCGCCAGCGAGAGCATGTCGGACACGTCCGCCTCACGCGCGCCGTCGAACACCGGGGTGCCCATCGGAACGCCCGTGCGGATGTTGTGGATCAGCTCGCTGACCTGCTCGGGGCTGCGCGCCTCGATCTCGTCGGCATAGTGATCGCCATAGACCGTCTTGAGACGATCCTTCACCGCGTCGGGCATCTCGCCCGGCTGCGCGTCCGGATTGGTCTCGCGCCACTCTTCCAGCGCCTTGGCGACCTGCATGCCCAGGTTGCGGGCAGCCCAGCCAAGGTGCGTCTCGAAGATCTGGCCGACGTTCATGCGCGAAGGCACGCCGAGCGGGTTCAGCACCAGGTCGACCGGGGTGCCGTCCTCGAGGAACGGCATGTCTTCCTGGGGCAGGATGCGCGAGATGACGCCCTTGTTGCCGTGACGGCCGGCCATCTTGTCGCCCGGCTGCAGCTTGCGCTTCACCGCGACGAAGACCTTGACCATCTTGAGCACGCCCGGCGGCAGCTCGTCGCCGCGCTCCAGCTTCTCGCGGCGGTCCTCGAACTTCTCCTTGATGCGCTTCACGGCCTCGTCATACTGGCCCTTCACCGCTTCGAGGTCGCCCTGGACCTTGTCGTCCTGAACGGCGAACTTCCACCATTCGTGACGATCCACGCTGTCGAGCGTGTCCGCGTCGATCTGGGCGCCCTTCTTCAGGCCCTTCGGCGTCGCCGTGGCCACCTGGCCGAGCAGCATCTCGCGCAGACGCGACCAGGTCGCGCGGTTGAGGATGTTGCGCTCGTCGTCCGAGTCCTTCTTCAGGCGCTCGATCTCCTCGCGCTCGATCGCCAGCGCGCGCTCGTCCTTGTCGATGCCGTGACGATTGAAGACGCGCACGTCGACGATCGTGCCCGACACGCCCGGGGGCAGGCGGAGCGAGGTGTCGCGGACGTCCGAAGCCTTCTCGCCGAAGATGGCGCGCAGGAGCTTCTCTTCCGGCGTCATCGGCGATTCACCCTTGGGGGTGATCTTGCCGACCAGGATGTCGCCCGGCTCCACTTCGGCGCCGATGTAGACGATGCCGGCCTCGTCGAGGTTGCGCAGCGCTTCCTCGCCGACGTTCGGGATGTCGCGGGTGATGTCCTCCGGCCCGAGCTTGGTGTCGCGGGCCATCACTTCGAACTCGTCGATATGGATCGACGTGAACACGTCGTCCTTCACGATCCGCTCGGAGATCAGGATCGAGTCCTCGTAGTTGTAGCCGTTCCAGGGCATGAACGCGACGAGCGCGTTGCGGCCCAGGGCCAGCTCGCCGAACTCGGTCGACGGGCCGTCGGCGATGATGTCGCCGGCGTTGACCGTCTCGCCCACCTTCACCAGCGGGCGCTGGTTGATGCAGGTCGACTGGTTCGAGCGCTCGAACTTCATCAGCGTGTAGATGTCGACGCCGCTCTCTTCCGCCGAGACCTCGCCGGTCGCGCGGATGACGATGCGGGTGGCGTCCACCTGGTCGACGATGCCGGCGCGCTTGGCGGCGATCGCGGCGCCCGAGTCGCGGGCGACGGTCTCTTCCATGCCGGTGCCGACGAAGGGCGCCTCCGCCTTCACCAGCGGCACGGCCTGGCGCTGCATGTTCGAGCCCATCAGCGCGCGGTTCGCGTCGTCGTTTTCCAGGAACGGAATGAGCGAGGCGGCGACCGACACGAGCTGCTTGGGCGACACGTCCATCAGCGTCACCGTCTCCGGCAGCGCCATCAGGAATTCGCCGGCCTGGCGAGCCGAGATCAGTTCCTCGGTGAAGCGATGCTCGGCATCGACTTCGGCCGAAGCCTGCGCGATCGTGTGCTTCGCCTCTTCCATGGCCGAGAGATAGACGACCTCGTTGGTCACCTGGCCATTGTTCACCTTGCGGTACGGCGTCTCGATGAAGCCGTACTTGTTAACGCGCGAGAAGCTCGCCAGCGAGTTGATCAGGCCGATGTTCGGACCTTCCGGCGTCTCGATCGGGCAGATACGGCCATAGTGCGTCGGGTGAACGTCGCGGACTTCGAAGCCCGCGCGTTCACGCGTGAGGCCGCCCGGCCCGAGCGCCGAGACGCGGCGCTTGTGCGTCACTTCGGAGAGCGGGTTGGTCTGGTCCATGAACTGCGAGAGCTGCGACGAACCGAAGAACTCGCGAACCGCGGCCACGGCCGGCTTCGCGTTGATCAGGTCGTTCGGCATTACGGTCGACACGTCGACCGAGCTCATGCGCTCCTTCACGGCGCGCTCCATGCGGAGCAGGCCGACGCGGTACTGGTTCTCGAGCAGCTCGCCCACCGAGCGGACGCGGCGGTTGCCGAGATTGTCGATGTCGTCGACTTCGCCCTTGCCGTCCTTCAGGTCGACCAGCGTCTTGACCACCGCGAGGATGTCCTCGGTGCGCAGCGTCGTCACCGTGTCCTCGGCGTCGAGGTCCAGGCGCATGTTGAGCTTCACGCGGCCGACGGCCGACAGGTCGTAGCGCTCCGGATCGAAGAACAGGCCGGCGAACAGCGATTCCGCGGTCTCGAGCGTCGGCGGCTCGCCGGGGCGCATGACGCGGTAGATGTCGGCCAGCGCCTGCTCGCGCTCCTCGGCCTTGTCGGCGGCAAGGGTGTTGCGGATCCAGGGGCCGGTGGCGATGTGATCGATGTCGAGCAGCTCGAGACGGTCGATGCCGGCCTTGTCGAGCTTCTCGAGATTCTCGGCCGAGACTTCGTCGCCGGCCTCGATGTAGATCTCGCCGGTCGACTCGTTGATGAGGTCATAGGCCGAATAGCGGCCGAAGACTTCCTCGGTCGGGATCAGGAGGGTCTCCAGACCGTCCTTCTGCGCCTTGTTGGCGGCGCGCGGCGAGATCTTCTGGCCGGCCGGGAACACGACTTCGCCCGATTTGGCGTCGACGATGTCGAACATCGGCTTGGCGCTGCGCCAGTTCTCGGGCTGGAATGGGATCTGCCAGCCGTTCGGGCCGCGGACGAAGGTCACGCGGTTGTAGAAATAGTTGAGGATCTCTTCGCTGTTCAGGCCCAGCGCATAGAGCAGGGTCGTCACCGGCAGCTTGCGCTTGCGGTCGATACGGACGTTGACGATGTCCTTGGCGTCGAACTCGAAGTCGAGCCACGAGCCGCGATACGGAATCACGCGCGCGGCGAAGAGATATTTGCCCGAGGCATGGGTCTTGCCGCGGTCATGGTCGAACAGCACGCCCGGCGAACGGTGCATCTGGCTGACGATGACGCGCTCGGTGCCGTTGATGAAGAAGGTGCCGTTCTGGGTCATGAGCGGCATGTCGCCCATGTAGACGTCCTGCTCCTTGATATCGAGCACCGAACGGGCTTCCGTGTCCGGATCCACCTCGAACACGATCAGGCGCAGCGTGACGCGCATCGGCGCCGCATAGGTGATGCCGCGCTGGCGGCATTCTTCCACGTCGAACTTCGGATTCTCGAGCTCGTAGTTCACGAAGTCGAGCTCGGCGGTGCCGGCGAAGTCGCGGATCGGGAAGACCGAGCGCAGGGTCTTCTCGAGGCCCGAGACATAGCCGATCGAGGGGTTCGACCGCAGGAACTGCTCGTAGGATTCGCGCTGAACCTCGATCAGGTTCGGCATCTGCACCACTTCGTGGATGTCGCCGAACACCTTGCGGATGCGGCGCTTGAACGTGCCGCCCGAGCCTGCGCGGGTCGCCGCGCCTTCTTCGATCGCCTTGGTTGCCATGGGTGTTTTTGCCTCGTCAGCCGTAAGTTTGCCCCTGCCGGGGCGGGGGCGTATTTCGGTGCCCCTGCCCGGGGCCGGGACGCACAGAAAGACGCAGAAAAAGCCGCGCGACTCCCATTGCGGGTTTCGGCAGCTTTCAGCGTCTTATGAGACCACGGACCCAATTCGCCCGATGCGTTGCGCGACGACGCATCATTTCCCGGGCCCGTGGTGGAGTGCGGGATATAGGTAGCGTGTTGGATTCTGTCAAATGGGCGGTGGAACCTTTTTGTTCGCCGTAAGTGCCGAATAAATCTGCGATTAACTGCAAATGAACGCCGTTGTTCGTCGCCGCCGCGATCCCGTTCGCCGCAGTTTCGAGCCTCCTTCGCGACGGAATCCGGGTTCCATTCATTGAACCTGCGATATGAAGGAGAGAATCGTAATGCGTACCATCCGTGCCGCGCTGTTCCTCGGCGCCGCTTTCCTCGTCGCGCCTGCCTATGCGCAGGACGCTCCCCAGCAGGTGACCCCGCCGCCGATCATGACGACGCCGGCGCCTTCGCCCGCTCCCGCCTCGGCGCCCCAGGCGCAGGTGGTGATGCAGCCCTCGGCTCCGGTGGTCCAGCCGGTCCCCTCGGTCGCGGAGCAACAGCGCGGCGGCGCCGCCGCCGATGCGCCCGCGCCGGCCGAACGCCGCGCCACCGCGACCCGGACCACCACGACCCGGACTACCGCCACTCGCACCGCGCCGGCGCCCGCGCGCGAAGCCGCGCCGGCCCGTCAGGCGGCGCCTGCCGCTCCGGTCGCCGAGACCTCGGTCGCTCCGCCGTCGCCGCCGGTCCAGACGGTGCCCGAGCCGCTTCCGCCCCAGGTCGATGCGGCGCCGGCGCCCGAGGCCGCCGCGCCGGCACCGGTCGACAGCACCGTCACCCGGACCACGAGCACCGGCATTGCCTGGCCGTGGCTGCTCGGCGGGCTGGCGCTCGTGATTGCGGGCCTTGCCGTCTTCCTGTTCTCGCGCCGCCGCCGCAATGACGAAGCGGTCACCACCGAGCCCGCCCATGTCGAGCCCGTGCCTGCCGAACCCCGGGCCCGCGCGTCGATGGTCCGGCCGGTCGCCGCACCCGAGGCCGCGGTGATCGCCGCCATGCCCCCGGCCGTCGCCGAGAAGGTCGAGGAGGCGGAAATCGCCGATGCCAGCAAGGACGACCTTGCCGGCGTCGCCGACGTGCCGGCGCCCGTCGCGCATCGCCCGTGGATCGAGCTGGGCCTGCGACCGGTAAGTGCCGGCACCACCGAGGAGGAGGCGATGGTCGATTTCGAGCTGACTGTCGGCAATTCGGGCGACACCGCGGCGCGCAACGTCCGCATCTCCAGCTTCATGCTCGCCGACGAGGCCGGGAGCACCGAAATGGAGCGGATGCTGATGGAGCGCCGCAGCGAGACGATCGTGGCGCCCGTGTCGATCGATCCGGGCGACGGCACCCGGGTCGATGCGCACCTCGCGGTGCCCAAGGGCGATCTCGGCCGCATGTTCAATCCGGTGGTGGTCGCGGAGGCCCGCTATACCTTGCCCGACGGCAGCGAGGCGCGCACTGCCGCCGCGTTCAGGATCGGCCGCCCGGCCCATGAAGGCGGCATCGGTGCGATCGGCGCCTCGCGCCCGCACATGACCGACGATCTCGCCGCCGAGCTCTACGGCCAGCCCGAGCACGCGTGATCGCCGACATATCGGAGACACAGGAGCCCGCTTCTTCCGGAAGGAGGGGGCGGGCTCTTTCCATGCATGCGGTTTTGGGCCTATCGATCCCCATCCATGGGAGATAAAGTCACATGAACAAGTCGCTGCTCGCATTGGCCGCCGGGACGGCCATCCTCGCCACCGCCGCCGCGCAGGCCCAGGAAAGTCCCGCCGCCGCCCAGACGCCGGCTCCCGCGTTCAACGACATTCCCGCCAACTTCAATCCGCCCTCGCTGCCCGCGGACTATATCAAGCGCGAAGTGATGATTCCGATGCGGGACGGTGTGAAGCTCTACACTGTCTTCATCATCCCCAAGGGCGCGAAGAACGCGCCGATCCTGTTCACCCGCACGCCCTACAACGCCGCCGGGCGCGTCGTCCGCACCGAGAGCGGCAAGATGATCAACACCCTGCCCGAGGGCGACGAGGTGTTCGTCAAGGCGGGATATATCCGCGCGTTCCAGGACATTCGCGGCAAGTACAAGTCGGAGGGCGATTACGTCATCACCCGCCCGCCGGTCGGCCCGCTCAACCCGACCAAGGTCGATCACATCACCGACGCCTATGATTCGATCGACTGGATGGTGAAGAACATCCCCGAGACCAACGGCAAGGTCGGCATGCTGGGTTCCTCCTATGAGGGTTTCACCGTGGTGATGGCGCTGATGGGCCCGCATCCCGCGCTCAAGGTCGCCGCGCCCGAGAGCCCGATGATCGACGGCTGGATGGGCGACGACTGGTTCCACCACGGTGCCTTCCGCCTCGCCAATATCGGCTGGATCGGCGCCCAGACCGGCTACAAGGGCGCCGGCAAGGCGCCGCCGCGCCCGGACTGGGACGATTACGATACTTTCCGCCGCGTCGGCTCGGCCGGCGACTGGGCCAAGCAGTTCGGCTATGACCAGCTGCCCGCCTGGAACAAGATGAGCCAGCACGTCGCCTACGACCAGTTCTGGCAGGAGCAGGCGCTCGACAAGCTGCTCGCGAAGAACCCCTCCAACATCCCCACGCTCTGGGAACAGGGCATCTGGGATCACGAGGACATGTACGGCGCGATCCACGCCTGGGAGGCGCTGCAGAAGACGTCCCAGGCCGACAAGAACTTCCTGTTGATGGGTCCGTGGCGCCATTCGGGCTTCAACTATAATGGCTCCACCCTCGGCCAACTCGCCTTCGAGGGCGATACCGCGCTCCAGGCCCGGCGCGACATCCTGCTCCCGTTCTTCAATGCCTATCTCAAGGACGGGGCGCCGCCCTTCACTCCGGCCAAGGCGAGCTTCTACAATACCGGCGAGAACCGCTGGGACTATCTGAACAAATGGCCGCTCGCCTGTGACGACGGGTGCGGCACCAGGCTCACCCCGATCTATCTCAAGCCCGCAGAGGGCCTGGGCTTCGACAAGCCGGGCGCCGGTTCGGACAGCTACGTCTCCGATCCCGCCAAGCCGGTTCCGCACCTGCCGCGTCCGGTCAACTTCCAGGACGGCCGCTGGGGCACCTATCTCGTCACCGACCAGCGCTTCGTCGACGGGCGGCCCGACGTGATGACCTATATGACCGAGCCGCTCGCCGAGCCGGTTCGAGTCTCCGGCGCGCCGCTGGCGGACATCTTCGCCAAGACGACGGGCACCGACGGCGACTTCGTGGTGAAGGTGATCGACGTCTATCCGGACGACTATGTCACCAAGAAGGAGATGGGCGGGTTCCAGCTGCCGATCGCGATGGACATCTTCCGCGGCCGCTATCGCGATTCGTTCGAGCATCCGACGGCGATCCCGGCGAACAAGGTGCAGGAATACAAGTTCCGCCTGCCCACGGTGAACCACGTCTTCCAGCCGGGGCACCGGATCATGGTGCAGGTCCAGTCGAGCCTGTTCCCGGTCTATGACCGCAATCCGCAGAAGTTCGTGCCCAACATCTTCTTCGCCAAGCCCGGCGACTATCAGAAGGCGACGGTCACGCTGATGTACGGCGGCGCCCAGTCGAGCAGCGTGCTGCTGCCGGTGGTGCCGCTCGACCAGTCGGCGAGCGCGCAGAAGTGATGACGCGGGTCCGGGGCGTTGCCGGCTGTCGTAACGCTCCGGACACATGCTGTTGAGATCATCTTCCGGCAATTCGGGGGAATGTCGATGATCAGGGCACTGCTTCTTTGCCTGGCGCTTGCCGGAGCAGGCACACCGGCGCTCGCGGCTGGGCCGCCTGACGAAAGGCCGGTCGAGACGTTAACGCGGCACGGCAAATGGCTGGTCGATTATAGTCGCGATGCCTGCAACCTCGCCGCCCAGATGGGGGAGGGCAAGGCGAGCGTGATCGTTCGTTTCACGCGCTACGAGCCGGGCGACGACTTTGATTTCTCGGTCTATGGCGACCGTTTCCAGACGGACGCCGTGAAGGTGGAGGGCACGGCCGATTTCGGCGTCGGCGAAAGGCCGGTCGCGATCGACGGGCTTTCCGGCAAGGTGGACAAGCTTCGCGCGATGTTCTTCAGCGGCGTGCGGCTCGATGGCTGGGAGCGGAAGGGCAAGCGCGATCTGGCGCCTCGGATCGCGCCCGAGCAGGAAGCGCGCGCCACCGGCGTGACGCTGGCCATTCGCGGCAAGCGGCCGCTGCGGCTCGAATTCGGCTCGTTGGGCAAGCCGCTGGCCGAGATGCGCAAATGCATGGATGCCCTGGTCACGAGTTGGGGCTATGACGCCGCCCAGCAGGCGGCGGGGCTGCGCCCGGTATCGGCGATCACTTCGCCTGGCGGCTGGCTCAATTCCGGCGACTATCCGGCTGGCGCGCTGTTCGGCGGACACAACGGCCTGGTGCAAATCCGCCTCGACGTCGATCCCGAAGGCAAGGTCGCGGGCTGCTTCGTCCTGGCGCGTACCAGCCCGGACGACTTTGCCGACATCACTTGCCGCAACGTCGCCAGGCGGGCCAAGCTCCAGCCGGCGCTCGACGCCCAGGGAAAACCGATGCGGTCTTTCTGGGTGGTGAAGGTGCATTGGCTGGCGGGCTGATCGCTCTTGCGCCCGGCGCCCCTTGCCGTACTAACCTGGCAATACAGTTCCCGAGTCCCAGGGGGTCCAGAACGATGAAGCATTTGAGTCTCGTGAGTCTCGCGCTTGCCCTTGCGGTGGCCGCGCTTCCGGCTGCGGCGCATGCCCAGGCCGGCGCCGCCGCGGCGAGCAAGCTGCATGTCGACACGCAATATTTCACCTTGCCCAACGGTCTGCGGGTGGTCCTGACCAGGGACACGATCGCGCCGACGGTGACGGTCGGCGTCTATTACGGCATCGGCTTCCGCGTCGAGCCCAGGGACCGCACCGGCTTCGCGCACCTGTTCGAGCATCTGATGTTCCAGGGATCGAAGCATGCGCCAAAGGGAGTGTTCGACACCACGATCACCAATTCGGGGGGCGTAAACAACGGCTCGACTCGGTTCGACTTCACCAATTATTACGAGATCGTCCCCTCGGGCGCGCTCGGGCGGATGCTCTGGCTCGAGGCGGATCGCATGGCCAATCCGGTGATCGACGATGTCGTGCTGAAGAACCAGCAGGGCGTGGTCGGCAATGAAGTGAAGGTCAACGTCCTCAACCAGCCCTACAGCACCTGGCCGTGGATCGACCTGCCGATGCTGGCCAACGTCAACTGGTACAACAGCCATAATTTCTATGGCGAGCTGAAGGAGATCGAGGCGGCGACGGTGCCGGACGCCCAGGCCTTCTCCAGGGAATTCTACCGCCCGAACAACGCGGTGCTCGTGGTCGCGGGCGACATCGACTATGCCGCGACCCGGGCGATGGTGGAGAAATATTTCACTCCGATCCCCGCGTCCGCGCCGGTGAAGCAGCCGGACATTTCCGAGCCGCGCCAGACCGCCGAGAAGTTCAAGAGCCGTGTCGACGCGCTGGCGCCCAAGCCCGGCTATGCCGCGGGCTATCACGTGCCCGATCGCGGCACGCCCGAATGGTATGCGATGGGGCTGATCGACCAGATCCTGCTCCAGGGCGACGACAGCCGGCTGTTCAAGAAGCTGGTCTCCGACACCGGCATCGCCGGCGAGCTTTCCGGCGGGATCAACGGCGATCTCGGCAACATGTTCAACTATCGCGGGCCGATGCTGTGGAGCTTCAGCTTCACCCACGACACCAAGCACTCCACCGCGCAGATCGGCAAGGCGATCGACGAAGTGATCGAGGAACTGCGCGCGAAGCCGGTCAGCGCCGCCGAACTGCAACGGGCACGCACCAAGATGCGCTCGGAGCTGTACGGCACGATCGACGGCGGCGGCCGCGTCGGTCTGGTCGATCTGCTCGCCGTCTACGCGCTGTTCGACAATGATCCCGCCGCGGTGAACCGGATCGAGGAGGGCTTCGCCAAGGTCACGCCGGCGCTGATCCAGAAGACCGCGCAGGAATATCTCCGCAAGACCAACCGCTCGGTCTATGTCATCGAGCCCGGCGCCCAGCCCAAGGGAGGCAAGTGATGAAGCGCGCGATTCTCGCCCTTTCGGCCTTGCTCGCCGCCATGCCCGCGCTGGCGCAGGACAATTTCCCGCCGGCGCCGCCGATCGCCGATCCCAAGCCGTTCAAGCTGCCGGCGACCGAGACCTATGCGCTGCCGAATGGCGTGCAGGTCACGCTGATCCCCTATGGCATCGCGCCCAAGGCCGTCGTGTCGCTGCGCGTGCGCGCCGGCGCAGTCGATGAAGGCGATGCGGTGTGGCTCTCCGAAGTCACCGGCGCGCTGATGAAGGAAGGCGCGGCGGGCAAGACCGCCGCCGATCTCGCCGCCGCGGCGGCCGGGATGGGCGGGCAGCTCAACGTCAGCGCCGGCATGCAGTCGACTTCGGTCGGCGTGAACGTGCTCTCCGAATATGCGCCGGCCGCGGTCGCGCTGGTGAGCGACGTGGCGATCCGCCCGACGCTGCCGGCGAGCGAGCTTGCCCGGGTGAAGGCAAATCTCGGCCGCCAGCTCTCGATCGCGCTGTCGCAGCCGGGCCCGCTGGCCGATGTGGCGCTGGGCCGCACCATCTATGGCGCCAACCATCCCTATGGCCGCCTCATCCCGAGCGCGGCGCAGCTCCAGGGCTATACGATTGCCCAGGTGAAGGCCTTCCACGCCGGCCAGTTCGGCGCGAAGCGGGCGCATCTCTACATCGCCGGCCGGTTCGATACGGCGGCGGTGAAGGCGGCGATCGACAAGGCCTTTGCCGGCTGGGCGGCGGGTCCGGATCCCGTGGTGCTGGACAGTCCGCATCAGCCGGGGCCGCGGATCGTGCTGGTCGATCGGCCGGGCGCACCGCAGGCCACGCTGCGCCTTGCCTTCGACGCCAGCCGCGCCGGCACCGATGCGGACATCCCGCAGCGCGTGACCAATGCGCTGCTCGGCGGGGCGTTCAGCTCGCGCATCACCCGCAACATCCGCGAGGACAAGGGCTATACCTATTCGCCCTATTCGGACGTCGACTTCACGCCCGAACAGGCGTTGTGGGGCTTCCAGGCGGACGTGACCACAGAGCATACCGGCGACTCGTTGCACGAAGTCTTCAAGGAAATCCGCCGGATGCAGACCGAGCCGGTGCCGGCCGAGGAGGCCAAGGGCATCCGCACCTATATGGCCGGGCTGTTCGCCATCTCGAATTCGACCTCGGGCGCGGTGGTCGGCACGCTGGCGACGCGCGACCTGCTCGGCCTGCCGGGCGACTGGACAGAGCGCTATGTGCCTGCGGTGCTGGCGGTGACGCCGGAGCAGATGATGGCCTCGGCGACGGCTTCCTATCCGCTGGGCAGGCTCACCCTGGTGGTGGTCGGCGATCTCAAGACCGTCGTCCCCCAGCTCAAGGCCCAGCCCGAGCTGGCGAACGTGCCGATGACCAATGTGACGGTGCCTTGAGGATCTTCCCCTCCCTGGAGGGGAGGGGCAGGGGTGGGTAGAGGCTTGGCGCTGCGATATCGTTGCGCCAGGCCTCTCCGTATTGCCAAGACGCGATGCACCCTTTCAGGGAAGGGGGTTCGTCACCGAACTCCCAGGATCGTCCGCTTCAGATCGGCATAGATCAGGTCGTTGCCGAGCCCGCTCGGGTGGTCGCCGTCGAAGAAGAGCGGGCGGCCGCCCGGCACTGCTTCGCAGGTCCGGCCGGGGCAGAAGATCGGCAGCGGGTCCCACAGGATGGTGCTGCGCTGGCCGGCGGCCAGCACGCGCATCGCCTGCATCACATGGCGGCGGCGCTGGAGCATTGCCTCGCGCTCGACGGTGAGCCCGTGACAGGCGGGATTGGTGCGATTGAACCAGTCGGTGCAGCGGAAGATCGGGCTGGGGAAAACCGGCTTGGGCGCCTCGAGCACCAGCCGCGCGCCGCCGGCCGCAAGGCGCCGGGTGATTCCCTGCGCTTCGGCGAGCGCGGCGGCCGAGACCGTGTCGTCGTGCCGCCCGGTCAGGTCGCGGTCCCTCTCGAACTGGTTGGCGAGGCGGGTGACGCGCAGCCCGGGCAGGAACACCACGTCGCCCGGGCGCGAGCGGCCCACGATGTCGCGTTCCACTGCAGCGTACCAGTCGGCGCAGCGCGGGCGCGCCGCATGGCTCATGATCAGCTTGAGATAGGGGCAGGCGGGCCGGAAATAGAGCCGCACGCTCGCGCCGGTCTCGGCGACGAGCCTGCGTAGCGCGGGCGCATAGGCGAGGCCGTGCGAGTCGGCGGGCACGAACAGAGTGAAGCTCCCCGGGCGGGAGCAGCGCGGTGTCCACAGCGTCACCTTGCCGCCTGCCAGCCGCTCCTCGCCGTCGATCGGCGCGCAGCCGGTAAGGTCGAGCGGCAGCGGCCGGCCGGGCTCGGCATACCAGGCGAAGCGATCGCGGGTGGCGCTTAGCGTGATGCGGTTGTGTGCGGCGATCATCAGCTGCCCGCAGAGCGCGGCGGCCAGCGTTGCGGCCAGCGCCGCCGTGACGACGCGCCCGCGTGGCCATCCGGCCATCCGGCGGCTCGAACGCAGCGGCTTCTCGACCAGGAAATAGGAGAGGATCGCCAGCGTCACTGCAATCGCCAGCGCGGCGAGCTGGAGCTTCGGCGCGTGCAGGCCGATGGTCCAGCGGAACAGCACGAACACCGGCCAGTGCCAGAGATAGAGCGAATAGGAGAGCAGCCCCACTGCCACCATCGGGCGGCTGCCGAGCGCGCGGGGCGCGGTGCCGCCCAGGATCGCCACGAGGAGGAGCGCGGTGCCCGCGACCGGCAGCAGCGCGCCGGGAAAGGGGAAGAACGGCCCTTCGGGCAGCGCGAAGCCGGCGGCGATCAGCAGCGCGCCCAGCGGCGCCGGCCAGCGCTTGCCCGCGGCCCAGTCCTGCCAGCGATGGCGCGTCAGGCAGAGCAGCATGCCCGCACCCAGCTCCCAGAAGCGCGGAAAGATCAGGTAGAAGGCGAACTTGTTCGCGAAGATGGCCAGCACCGCGCAGAGCAGCAGCGAGAGGCCGGAAAGTATGGCTACCCACCGCACGGCCTTCGCCCCGGCCTGCAGCTGATGGTGCCACCAGAGGATGAACGGGAAGAACAGGTAGAACTGTTCCTCCACGCCGAGCGACCAGCTGTGGGTGAAGGGATTATAGGCGGCTTGCGGGCCGAAATAGCTGTCGGTGTCGGTCGCCAGCACGATGTTGCTGAGCCCGAAAAAGGCGAATCGGCCGACCTGGGCGAGGCTGTTGCTCAGCCAGGCGTCGGGGATGAAGAGCTGCGCGGCCAGCAGGGTGGCGAGCAGCATCGCGATCAGCGCCGGCATGATCCGCATCAGGCGGCGCGCATAGAACCACCCGGCGAGCTCCTTGAAGCTGGCGAACGTGCGGCCGAGCAGCGAGCCGGTCACCACGAAGCCGGAGATGACGAAGAAGATGTCCACGCCGGTGAAGCCGCCCGGCAGTGCCCGGGGCCAGAGGTGGAAGAGGATCACCGAGGTGACGGCGATGGCGCGCAGCCCGTCGATCGCCGGAATATAGCCGGGGCCGTGCCCCGTTCGTTCGCCTACCACCAATGTCTCCCCAGATGGCTCGCCCTGTAAGGGACGGAGCCGGCAGGGACAATCCGCCCTCGTCATGCGGCGAACGGGGCGCCGCGTGCAGCCGGCGTTCATCTTCTGAGGGCCAGGAAATGGAAGTGAACGCAGGGAGGCTCAGGATCGGGTTGCTGTGCGGCCTCGCCACGGCGACGCTTGCCGCGTCCATCGTGCATGCGCAGGACGCGCCGACCCCGCGGCCCAGTGCCGCTCCGATCATCACGCCGCCGCCAAGCGTCCGGCCGCAGCAGCTGCCCGGGGTGATCCCGGAGCGATTCAGCATCGGCTCCGCGCCTAGCCCGACACCGGCGCCGGTACCCGCGCCGACGCCGACGCCGCCTCCCGCGCCGGTTGCCCGTGCCACTCCCGCGGCCCAGCGCGCGACCCCCGCTGCTCGCGCCACGCCGGTGCCGCATGAAACTGCTCCCGTCGCCGCCGCGCCGACGCCGGCTGCGGTCGTGGTGCCGTTGCCGACCGCCGCGCCGTCACCCCAGGCCGCGGCGTCGCCGACGCCTCGGCCGGCCGCGACCATGGCGCCGGCACCAGTGGCTGCGCCTGCCGCCTCGCCCTGGATCTGGGCTCTCGCCGGCGCGGGCGGAACCGCGCTGCTCGGCCTTGGGGGCTGGCTGCTCCTGCGCCGCCGCGGGGAAGAGGCTGAGGAAGAGGTCTTCGAGGCCGAGCCGGTGTCGATCCCGGTGCCGCCGGTCCAGACGCCGCCTGGTCTGGAGCGCACTGCGCGGCCGGCCGGGGCGCTCCCGGTGCCCGTGCAGCCGGCACCGCCCTCCTTGTCCGGCACCGATCCCTTCGAGCTGGCGCTCAATCCGCATCGGATCGTCGCCGGCGAGAATGAAGTGCTGCTCGAGTTCGAGCTCCTGATCGGCAACGTCTCCGGGGCTTCGGCGGAGAATATCCGCGCAACCTTCGCGGCGATGAGCGCGCATGCCCGGCAGGACGAAGTGATCGCGGGCTTCCATGGTGGGCCGTCGGGCGAGCCGGGCGGCGCGCCCTTCGATCTGCCTGCGGGCGGCGGCGGGCAGATGCCGGTGCGCCTCGCCATTCCGCGTGCGAGCGTGAACGTGGTCCAGCTCGGCGGCCGGCCGATGTTCGTTCCGATCGTGCTGATCGACCTGCGCTGGCGCGGCGGCCTGAGCATCCGCCGTTTCGGCGCCGACTTCATGCTCGGCACGGCGGGGCAGGGCGGCAAGCTCGGCCCGATCTGGCTCGACCGGCCGGCGCCGGCCGGGCCGCTGGCGGCCAATCGCTATTTCGCCAGGCAAGTGGCCGCCGCCTGAGTCGCCCAAAGGAAAAGGGCGGCCCGTTGCCGGACCGCCCTGATCTGTTCGCCGAGTGGCGAGAAGCTGAGAAGCTTACTTGACCTCGACGGTCGCGCCGGCTTCCTCGAGCTGCTTCTTGATCTTCTCGGCCTCGTCCTTGTTGACGCCTTCCTTGACGGCCTTCGGAGCCGATTCCACGAGGGTCTTGGCTTCGGTCAGGCCCAGGCCGGTGATGGCGCGGACTTCCTTGATGACGTTGATCTTCTTGCCACCGTCGCCGGTGAGGATCACGTCGAACTCGGTCTTCTCTTCGGCGGCCGGGGCAGCCGGGCCACCGGCGGCCGGGCCGGCAACGGCGACGGCAGCGGCGGCCGAGACGCCCCACTTCTCTTCGAGAAGCTTCGAGAGCTCAGCGGCCTCGAGAACGGTCAGCTCCGAAAGCTGGTCAACAAGCGCGTTAAGGTCAGCCATGATAAACTCCAATCAAATCAGATGTTTCGGGATAAATAATCTTGCAAGATCCGCTTACGCGGCGTCCTTGGCCGCATAAGCGCCGAAGACGCGCGCGAGCTGCGCTGCCGGTGCCTGGGTGACAGTCGCGAGCTTGGTCGCCGGAGCGGCGATGAGGCCCACGAGCTTGCCGCGCAGTTCGTCCAGCGACGGCAGCGAGGCGAGCGCCTTGATGCCTTCCTGGTCGAGCACCTGCTTGCCCATTGCGCCGCCGACGATCTCGAGCTTGTCGGTCGTCTTGGCGAAATCGACCGCCACCTTGGCCGCAGCCACGGGGTCGATCGAAGTGGCGAGCGCCGTCGGACCCGTCAGCAGGTCGGCGATCGCCGCGTAATCGGTGCCGTCGGCAGCGATCTTGGCAAGCTTGTTCTTCGAGACCTTGTAGCTCGCGCCGGCCTCGCGCATCTTGTTACGGAGGTCCGTCGACTGCTTGACGGTCATCCCGAGGTTGCGGGTGATGACCACCACGCCGACCTCGCCAAAGGTGCGGTTCAGCTCGGCAACGGCGTCAGCCTTTTGGGAACGATCCATGCCGGTCTCCTCGTTATGAGCTTCTCCCTTGCGGGAAATGCCCGGTTACAAAATGTCCGAGGGGAAGGATCGTCGTGCCCGGTTATCCCTGGGCATGACCCGCGCGCTCCGCATGCGGAGACGCCGGTGAAAATCTGTCCCCGTCTAGGCAAGAGATTAAGCAGGGCAAATCCCCCGCGCTTGCTGTCTCGGACGGTCTCCTCCCGAAGGAGGAAGGCGCGCCAATAGCGATATTTGTGGATAAGTCAACCGAACGCATCCTCCGCGCCTCGGGCGCGACGCGGATCGTCTCCGGCATTTCTCCGGGATTTCTCGGATGTTTCATCGAACTACAATAGGACTGCCACATACCCGGCCTAGGCGGCGATGCTGCGGCGCAACGACGCCGTGACTCCAGGGGGGTATAATGACCGTTCGCCACATGCTTCGCGCCACCGTTTGCGCCGCCGTTCTCGCTGCCGCCGCAATGGCCGCGCCTGCACAGGCCCAGGATCAGGCTCGGCCCGCCGCCGGCGATAATGCGCCCGAGAATGCCGGCGACGAAGCGATCCTCGTCACCGCCAAGCAGACTCGCTCGGCGACGGCGATTCCGCAAAGCGAGATCCAGAAGATCCTGCCCGGCGTCTCGCCGCTCAAGGCGATCCAGACGCTGCCCGGCGTGCTCTACGTCACTGCCGATCCCTGGGGGAACAACGAGCAGAACGCCCAGATCTTCATCCATGGCTTCGCCGGCAACCAGCTCGGCTACACGATGGACGGCATCCCGCTCGGCGACCAGAGCTACGGCAACTACAACGGCCTTTCGCCGCAGCGCGCCGTGATCTCGGAGAATGTCGCCCGCGTGATCGTGGCGACGGGTGCCGGCGATCTGGCCACTGCGTCGAACAGCAATCTTGGCGGCACGATCGAGACCTATTCGTCCGATCCCACCCGGATGTTCGGCGTGACCGCCAACCAGACGGTGGGCAGCTACAACACCTCGCGCACCTTCCTGCGCCTCGACACGGGCAGTTTCGGCGCGGGCGCCACCAATGCGGGCTATCTCGCGGTCACGCGCCAGAAGGCGAAGGCCTGGGACTTCAACGGCTGGCAGGGCGGCTGGCAGGCCAATGCCAAGTTCGTCCATGACGATTCGGTCGGCAAGCTGACGCTCTATTTCGACTATAACGACATGACCCAGCCGAACGAGGACGCCACCGTCTTCTTCAAGCCGACGCCGCCTGCCACGGCCACCGCGGTGCAGCTCTACACGCCCTATACCAAGCCGTTCTTCTATTCGGACTTCGACGGCTATCGCAGCTACATCAACGCGCTCGGCAACTCGCCCGCGGCGCAGGGCGGCAACTACCGCAACTATTATTCGGACGCGCAGCGCACGGATTACCTGACCTATGCGCGGTATGAGGCGAAGATCGCCGACAATGTCAGCCTGACCAACACGATCTACTATCATCACAATGACGGTGCCGGTGTCGTCGCCGGCCCGCTCGGCCAGTCGATCACGACCGCGCAGCCCTATCTCGACCCGGGCTATGCCAGCCTGCCGACCAATTGCCGCTTTGCCGCCAACGGCAATGGCGTTCGTCCGGCTGCCTGCACCGCGCGCACCGACGCGCAGCTGGCGGCGGCCGGCGCCGCGCTGGTCGCGGCGACCGGCGGCTCGGGCATGATCACTCGCACCACCGAATATCGCATCGACCGCGGCGGCGCGATCTCCTCGCTCACCGCCGAACTGGGCGATCACAAGATCGAGCTCGGCGGCTGGTTCGAGCACAACAGCACCACCCAGTGGCGCCGCTGGTATGCCGTTCCCGCCGGCAACCCGTCGCTGAGCACGCCCTATATCCGCCCGCTCGAAGTGATGCAGCCGCTGTTCACCCAATATCAGGGCGAGGCGCGGATCAACCAGCTGCAGCTCCACGTCCAGGATACCTGGCAGGTGTTCGAGCCGCTGCTCGTCCAGTTCGGCTTCAAGACCAGTGCGCAATGGGCCAATGGCTGGTTCCCCGTGCAGCCCCGGCTGGGCTCGCTCTCGGGCCTGACCGGCGGCTTGCCCGAGGGCAAGATCAACACGCTCAAATGGTTCCTGCCGGCGGTCGGCGCGACCTGGGACTTCAACGGGCACGAGGAAGTCTATTTCAACGTCCAGAAGAACCTGCGCCAGTATCAGGCATATCTGGCCGGCGGCGGCGGCCCGTGGTTCACGGGCAGCCAGGCGGCGTTCAATGCCTTTGCCACCGACGGCAAGCCGGAAAGCAGCTGGACCTATGAGGCCGGCCTGCGCACGCATCGCAGCTTCGGCGGCGGCGTCGGGCTCGAAGCGCAGGTCAACTATTATCGCGTCGATTTCAGCGACCGTCTGCTGGCGATCTCGACCAACCCGGGCGGTATCGCGGGCGGCCAGATCGCCGGCGGCACTTCGATCCTGGTCAATGTCGGCGACGTGCGTACCAATGGTGTCGACGCGGCGTTCACCCTGCGCTTCGGCCGGGCCTTCTCCTTCTACAACGCCACTTCGTACAATCTCTCCAAATACCGGAGCGACTATAGCTCGGCGGCGACCGGCATCGGCGGCGCGACCAACAGCTGCATCGGCGGCTATGTGGTCTCGGGCGGCGTCGTCCCGACTTGCGGCAAGCAGCTGCCCGGCACGCCGAAGTGGATGAACAAGACCGTCGCGACGCTCAATGTCGGTCCGGTCGAGGCGCAGCTGGTCGGCGACTATGTTGGCAAGCGCTATGCGACCTTCTCCAACGACGCCAGCGTCGGCTCCTATTTCCTCGCCTCGCTGCGCGTCGGCGTGGACCTGCCGGCCGAGCGGCTGGGCATGAAGAAGGCGCAGCTGAGCCTGAACGTCACCAACCTGGGCGACATCAAGGGCGTGTCGACGCTCTCGGTCGGCTCGGCGACCAACAGCTATTCGGCCTATCCGATCCCGCCGCGCCAGTGGTTCCTGACCTTCTCGTCGGGTTTCTGACGAGCAAGGCCGGAAAAGGGGCCGGGGGCGCAGTTCCCCGGCCCCTTTCCCTTGGTGACCGTATCGATTGCAAACGCACCCGTGGGTGATCGCGGCGTTTGCCGCAATTCCCCTGCGAGGAAGGGTTTGTTCCGCAGCGGCCGCTCGGCCGGATCGGCCAAGCCTGCAATCGCTACGATCGCCCTTCTATTCCCCGAGCTTGGCGAGCAGCGAGCGGGCGGGCGCCGATTCGGGGGTTTCATAGGGGCCGTTGGCCACCGGGATCAGCGCGCCGCGCGCCGCGCCGACATTGCCGCGTCTCGCGAACGCCTCGCCCAGCAACAGCCTGGAGCCCGAGGCGGCGGGAACGGTGTCGGCCGCCTTCATCAAGCCTTCGATCGCTATGTCGGGCGCGGGCTCGCCAGCCTCGGCGAAGCTGCGATAATAGGCGAGGAGCGGCAACGGGTTCTCGCTGTCGGCGCGATTGGCGCGGGCGATCGTGCTTCGCGCGGCCTTGAGCCGGTTCGGACGCTCGCTGGCCGGCCCGGCGAGCGCGAGCCCAGCTTGTGCGCTACCCTGCCAGGCGAGCGCGTCGGCATTGTCCGGCGCCACGACCAAGGCCCTGGCGGCGGCCGTGCCGCATTCCGCCATGTTGCCGCTGCGGCACTCGGCTTCGGCGAGCAGGAGCTGGGCGTCGAGATTGGCGGAATAGCGCGCGGCATCCCGGCGCAGGCCGCCCAGCCAGCTTTCCCGGCGCGCAAGGGCCGTGGCGCGCCGCTTGCCCGCCTTCGGGTCCGTGGAAGCCACCGGGATCTCGACACGGGTACCGAGCTGGAGCCGCCCCTTGACGAATGCCGCTTCGCCTTCGCTCAATCGCCGGACGATCGGTTCGGCCGCGCGGTCGGCGGGATAGGACATCTGCTCATAGGGCAGCTTGCCCCGGCCATAGGCGACCAGTTCGCCCTGCAGCTTGTCGAGGTCGCCGAATGCTGCCGCCGCCCGTTCCATCGAGCCGCCCGCGGCGATCGTCGCGAGATAGGCATGGAGCTGGCCTCGCCGTTCGTTCGAGAAGAACAGCATATGGGTGAGCGCCCAGGCGTGGAACGGCGTCCAGCGCTCGCCGGCGTCGCGATCCGCCAGATAGCGGCCGGTCAGTATGTCGGCGACCGGATATCGCCGATAGCGATCGAGCACCTTGCGATAGCCTTCGGGCGCCCGGCCATATTCC
Organism: Sphingomonas sp. 1F27F7B; assembly: GCF_005503355.1. GTDB lineage: Bacteria > Pseudomonadota > Alphaproteobacteria > Sphingomonadales > Sphingomonadaceae > Sphingomonas. The sequence continues at coordinate 8,372 of NZ_SCMK01000035.1, read as the reverse complement.
ATCCTGGCGGCGCCTTCCGTGGCGAGGGTCGCGAAGATCTCGCCGAACCCATCGACATACCAGCGCGGATAGGCATTGGGGAAATAGCTGAGCAGGAAATGGCGGGCATAGCCGGCACGGATGCGCCCCTCCGCCGATATCGGTATCGCCGTTTCGTTCACCGCGATGGCCAACGGATCGTCGCGACCGAACCGCGCCATCGCGCCGGCCTGGCCGGCCGATAGTGCGGCGCCCATCCCCGGATTTTCCGCCGACGCGCCGGGTGCCTCCGCGGCGGCCGGTGCCGTGGCACGCACCAGGTCGGGCAGGATGCCGGCAAGGCCGGTGCCGCGTTCGAGCACTGCCTTCCGATCGAAGCGAGTCGCGGCGAACACCGCCCCATCCTCGCGCGGGTCATAATAAGTGGGATCGGGGAAGGCGCGGCTGTAAGGGCCGGGCGAATATCGCAGATTCCTGAGGTCCATGGCGTCGAACTCGGCGCCGTCGCCGACCAGCGTGACGCGGAGCTTGCGCGTGACATCCGGCTTGTCGACGCGATTCAGCAGCACCGACAGGAGAAAATGGAGCCGTTCCAGATCGTGCGCGATCCGGACCAGTTCCTTCTCGCTGCCGTCGCTGATCACCACGACATGATCGGTCTCGGCCTGATGCCAATTGCTGGCCCGATCGCGCTGGCCCTGCACCACGATCGCTGTGTCCTGATGGGCGGGGTCCGCGCTCTGCGCCACGGCGTTCACGGGCATGGCGATCATGGCAAGTGCGAAAATCACGCAGCTATCGCGGCTATTACGCATATCGCCTCTCCCCCTTCGTTGTCAGTACGTTACTATGCTCGTCATGTCGGGGGAAGGAAGCGCACCATGGCGGTTCGGCCAGGCCCGGAATCGCGAGTGATCCGGAGGGGGAAGGGAAAGCCATTTCGGCTGGATTCCCAGCCGGCTGCGACCAATTTTTCCTATTTGCCTTTCACGAAGGAAACGTCTGAAAATCGCACCAACTCGGTTGGATTCGCGCGCGCGATGGCTAAAAGCTGGCGGCGATGGTGACCGGGACGATCGATCAACTCACTGCACGCGAACGCGATTGCCTGCGGCTTGTCGCGCGCGGCATGTCGTCCAAGGAAATCGCCCTCGCGCTGGGCCTCTCGCCCCTCACCGTCGACGGCTATCTCAAGGAAGCAGTGCGCACGCTGGGCGTTTCGAGCCGGCGCGAAGCCGCACGCATCCTCGCCGCGCACGAGCAGCTCTCTGTACAGGCTGGGGAAACGCCCCCCCAAAATTTGGGGGGCGAGCCGGTGGACCTTGCCGAAACGGTGCATTCGGGGGTTCCATTGCCTCCGAAACGGTCCGAAGGCGAACCACGCTTCCGGGTCCCGTTTCTGAGACAGGGGAAGCAAACAAATGATCTGGACCCATTCAACCGGCTGATGTGGATCTTCGGCCTCGCGCTGCTGATGCTGATCGCGGTGGCCAATTTCCTCAACGGTCTGGGGGCGCTCTGGCGCATTACCGGCTAACCCCGGCCTCTCTCGAACCAACTCAATCTAGACCACGTCGCAGCTCTTCCGCTGCGCGAAGGAGGACTCATGACGTCTCCGAAGAAGATTGCCGCCGTGCGCATCGCCCGTTCGCTGCGGCCTGCGGAAGTCGCGGTTAACGAAGCTGCGATCAAGGTGCTTGCGATGGGAACCGCCGTGCTCACCGCCCGGGCCGACGGCACCTTCCATCCGCTCGAGGCACAGGACGCCGTTGATTATGTCAGTGCGGCGACGGCCAAGGTGTTCGGCGCCATGTCGGACATCAAGAAGGCGCATGGCGAACTGCGCGGCGTCGGCATGCGTCACCAGGTGCTCGGGGCGGGCGACATCTTCGAGACTCCGGGTCATGACGATCCCCGTGGCGAAGCGGAAATTCTTCCGCTCACCGTCGCAGCATGAAGGGGGCCTTGACTTGGCCGGGGTTCGTTGGTGCGGTCGCGCCATATGAACGTGCTCGTCTATCTGGTCGTGCTGCTCCTTTGCTGCCTCTACGCGGTCACGCGCGGCGGCTTGCCGGAGCGCCTCGCAGTGCTGATCCTGGTGCTCGCGATCGTCGCATCGCACTTCGCGCCGGTGGCAGGCCAATATCGCTTCCAGAAGATGGAAGTGGGGCTGCTCGCCGTCGATTCGGGCATGTTCCTCAGCACCATGCTGCTGTCGTTGCGGGCGCAGCGCTATTGGCCGATGTGGCTGTCCGCGGTGTATCTCAACATCGTGGTGACGCATCTGCTGATGCTCACGCCCTCGCTGATGCCCTGGTCCTATGCGGTGGCGAACGCCGCGTGGAACTATCCGGGTCCGCTGCTGATCGCCATCGGCGCGGCACGGCATCGGCAGCGATTGAAGCGCTACGGAACGGATCCCGCCTGGTCCTGACGAAGGAGGCGCATCATGGCTGAGGCAGATTATCGCTTGCGCGACCGGCCGGTTGTCCCGCCCAAGCCGGCTGCCGGAGGCGTGGCCTTCACGGGCAAGGCAGCGGACCTGGTGGAGAGCTTCTACCGTGCCCGGCGCCTGCGCGACGACGCCTTCGGGCCGATCGCCAGCCAGTTCCGCGAGCCGACCTGGGACATATTGCTCGACCTCTACCTCGCCGCCGCCAAGGGGCGTCCGGTATCGGTGAGCAGCGCCTGTATCGGCAGCGGGGCGCCGCAGACCACGGCGATCCGTCATCTCGCCCTGCTCGAGAGCGCCGGGCTGGTGGTGCGCACGCCCAACCCGATGGACAATCGGGCGGGCATCGTCACGCTCACCGAAGAGGCGATCCGCCGGGTCGATGACTGGGCACGGCGCGTGCGAAGCGTGTGGAAGGCGGAAACGCCCTTGCCGGGCGATCCGGTAGTCTGAGCCGCCCCTTTCGTTGGGGGAGGCAGAAAGGGGCCGGAGGCTGAGCCTTCGGCCCTTCTTCCGTGCCGGCTGCGCGCGCAAAGGAAAAGGGCCGGGGGAATTGTTCCCCCGGCCCCTTCTTGTTCGGCAGCGCCGTCAGGTTCAGGCGGTCGCGACTTCCGCGACGTCGACCTTCACGCCCGGGCCCATGGTCGAGCTCAGGGCGACCTTCTTCAGGTACTTGCCCTTGGCGCCCGACGGCTTGGCCTTGACGATCGCATCGACCAGCGCGTCGAAGTTTGCGCGCAGGTCCTCCGCCGGGAACGACGCCTTGCCGATGCCGGAGTGGATGATGCCGGCCTTCTCGACGCGATACTCGATCTGGCCGCCCTTGGCGTCCTTCACGGCCTGTGCGACGTTCATGGTCACGGTGCCGAGCTTCGGGTTCGGCATCAGGCCCTTGGGGCCGAGCACCTTGCCGAGGCGGCCGACCAGGCCCATCATGTCCGGGGTCGCGATGCAGCGGTCGAACTCGATCTTGCCGCCCTGGACGATCTCGAGCAGATCCTCGGCGCCCACGACGTCCGCACCGGCCTCACGGGCCTCGTCGGCCTTGGCGCCCTTGGCGAACACGCCGACGCGCACGGTCTTGCCGGTGCCCTTGGGCAGGGTGACGACACCGCGGACCATCTGGTCGGCGTGACGCGGGTCGACGCCCAGGTTCAGCGCGACTTCGACGGTCTCGTCGAACTTCGAAGTGGCGTTGGCCTTCACCAGCGCGATCGCTTCGTCGACGCCGTGCAGCTTCTCGCTGTCGATGGTCCAGGTCTTCTGCTTCTTGGTCAGCTTTGCCATGTCCTTAGCCCTCCACGACCTGGAGGCCCATCGCGCGGGCCGAGCCCTCGATGATGCGGGTGGCCGCCTCGATATCGTTAGCGTTGAGATCCTTCATCTTGATCTGGGCGATCTCGCTCAGCTTCGAGCGCGCGATCTTGCCCGCCGAGACCTTGCCCGGCTCCTTCGAGCCCGACTTCAGGTTCGCGGCCTTCTTGATGAGATAGGTCGCCGGCGGCGTCTTCGTCTCGAACGAGAACGAACGGTCCGCATAGACGGTGATGACGGTGGGGAGGGGCGTGCCCTTCTCCATGTCGCCGGTCTGGGCGTTGAACGCCTTGCAGAATTCCATGATGTTCACGCCGCGCTGACCCAGGGCAGGGCCGATCGGCGGCGAGGGGTTGGCGGCGCCCGCAGGCACCTGCAGCTTGATATAGCCGGTAATCTTCTTTGCCATGTCACTCTCTTTCGTAGGGCCCCGCGCGCAGGCGACGCCCATGATCAAGTCGAGCGGTTGAAGCGGCCGTGCGGACACGGCCTCCCGCGGTTTTCCGTAGCTGGTGCTTTGGAAGGGCGCGCCCCTAGCGCAATATGCGCTCCGGCGCAAATGTTTCGAGCCTTCCCACGCTCGCGCGTCGGGTGAAGTCGGCACCCGCGCCACACTGAACCCTTTCCGACCAATACGGTCTTGCCAATTGGCCTGACCTTGCACACCCTGCGTCCATCGGCGGCACGAGCTTCGGCTCCAACGAGACCTGCCGGTCAACCAAGGAGGCGACAGGAGAAAGATGCCATGTTCATGCGCAATCGCACTGCCGCGTTTATCGCCACCGGCCTGATTCTCGCCACTACCGGCGTTGCCTGGGCCTATACGACCGATACCGATTCCGGCGGCAGCATCACCAATATCAGCGGCGGCAAGCGTTTCACTATCCAGCAGCGCACCGACAGCACGCCGGGCCGGGCGGAGCTGCGCGGCACCTCCAGCACCACCGGCGCCTCGGCGAGCGGGCGGTTCAAGCTGGTGAGCGGCGGAAAATATGTAAGCGTGATGCAGGTGCTCAACGTGGTCGCCGCAGGTGCGACCTCGGGCGCTTCCGAGCCGATCACTCAGCTTGCGGTGCGCCCCAAATCGGGGGGCAACTACGAATTCTACGTGGTGCAGGGCAGCCAGGTGTGCAGTGGCGCGCCAACCGTGGTGGTGGGCAGCACCTATGATGTGAGCGTATCGGTGAGCACCGGCCAGAGCCCGGAATATCGGATCAACGGCGTCGTCTGCAAGAAGTCGAACCCGGACGGGGACAAGGCCGGCACCGTCTATGACGGCAGCCTTAAGAGCGGGCGATATTTCTATCCGAAGATGGGTGCTTACAACACCAGCAGCAACCAGGCTCAGAGTGGTGGCGGCTCGACGATCGAGTGGACCGAGATCGCGATCTGAAGGGATGGGGGCCGGTCGCGTCGGAGCGGCCGGTCCCTGTTCCTGTTCGTGCCGGCCACGCAACGAAAAAGACCGGAGCTTTCGCCCCGGCCCTTTCGAAATCCCAACAATGGGCGAGCGTTGCTTACTTCACTCGCTCGACGTCCTCGAAGCCCAGTTCCAGCGGCGTCGCGCGGCCGAAGATCGAGATCGAGACCTTCACGCGGCTCTTGTCATAGTCGAGCTCCTCGACCACGCCCGAGAAGGTCGCGAAGTTGCCGCTGGTCACCTTCACCGTGTCGCCAATGTCATAGTCCACCTTGACCTTCGTCTTGGGTGCGGCGGTTGCGGCTTCGTCCTTGGTGTTCAGGATGCGCGCGGCTTCCGCCTCGCTGATCGGCTGCGGCTTGCCCGACGAGCCCAGGAAGCCCGTCACCTTCGGCGTGTTCTTTACCAAGTGATAGACGTCGTCGTTCATCTCGAGCTTGGCGAGGACATAGCCCGGGAAGAACTTCCGCTCGGACTGGATCTTCTTGCCGCGGCGGACCTCGGTCACCGTCTCGGTCGGGACCTCGACGGCCTCGACCAGGCGATCGAGGCCCATGCGGGTGGCGTCGGCCAGGATCTGGTCGCGGACCTTGCCCTCGAAGCCCGAATAGGCGTGGATAATGTACCAGCGCGCCATGCGTTCGTTCTTTCTCTCGTTATCTGCGGTGCTGCTTACTGCGCGAGGCGCAGCAGCGAATTGACGATGAAATCGAAGATCGAATCGATGCCGAGGAAGAACACGCCGAGCAGAGTCGTCATGATCATCACCATGATGCCGGTCATGATGGTCTCGCGGCGCGTCGGCCACACGATCTTGCGGGCCTCGGTCTGCACCTGCTTCACGAATTCGATCGGACTGGTCTTCGCCACTGGGGCACCCTCGCTTCAAAGTTCGCCGGCCGCGGGGCACGGGTCCGCTGCCCGGTCCTTCTCGAAGGAACCGGCGCTACCCACCCACGCTGTCGGATTGGGGGCTGTATCTAGCGAGTTGCGAGCGGGCGTGCAAGCTGGCCCGCTCAGGAAAAGAAACGGCGCCGCTCAGAACAGCGCCACGGCAACGAAACCCAGCACGATGAGCGCGAGGAAACCCCAGGCGAACAGATCGAGCCGCTTCTCGACGAACTCCTGCACCGGGGCGCCGTAGATCTTCAGCAGCGTGGCGACGAGGAAGAAGCGCGCGCTGCGGGTGATCGTGGCGAGCAGTACGAAGAGGGCGAACGGATAATGCGACAGGCCGCTGGCGATGGTCACCAGCTTGAAGGGGATCGGCGTCACGCCCTTCACGAGAATGATCGCCCAGCCATATTTATTGTACTGGGCGGTGAATTCCTGGAACGCGTTGTGCTTGAAGAATTCGAGCACCTGGTTCGCGAAGTCGGTCAGGAAATAGCCGATCGCATAGCCGAACATGCCGCCCAGCACCGAGCCGAGGGTGCAGATGCCCGCGATCAGGAAGGCGCGGTCGCGGCGGGCAAGCACCATCGGCATCATCATCGCATCGGGCGGGATCGGAAAGAAGCTCGCCTCGGCAAAGGAGACCGCGAACAGTGCACGCGTCGCGTGCCGATGGTGCGCCATGCGCAACACCCAGTCGTACAAGGGGCGGAACATTGGAGCCGGGCAACTTTCGATGCGGGAGATGCCAGTCCTTTATGGACCGCGCCGGGACTTGTCCATGGCGGCGGGCGAGGACATGCCGCCACCGATCGGCCCCCGGCGCCGTATCGGGCCCTTTCGGAGGCAATTCGGCTTGCGGCGGCGCGACCCGCCACATAGCCTCCGGCGCATGGCGACATCTGCCCCCGCGCCGACGCCGACGCCGTCGCAGCCGCCCGTGGAGATTCTCTACGCGGTGCCGGTCGGCACGGTGATTTCCTGGTATCCGTCGCCGACGGCCTTTCAAACCAATCCGAACGATCCGAGCGGGCCCAAGCTGCTGGTCTATCCGCCCGGCTTCAGGATGTGCGATGGGAGCACGGTCAACGATCCGGACAGCCCGTTCGACGGCGCCGTGCTGCCGAACCTCGTCAACCGCTTCATTCTCGGCTCGGGCGACAACATCGCCTATGGCGATACCGGCGGATATGGCATTGGCGGCTGGCAGAATACGGGGTTCGCCACGTCGCCGACCGCGGCATCATCGTCCGACGACGTGCTCAACAACATCATCCAGAACCAGAATCCAACGACTTCCTGGCGGTACCAGCTGACCAAGAACGACGGGCTGAACGACGGCAACCACCATCATACCGTTGCCGCGGGCGCGTTCACGGTGCCCCCTCCGGGTTACCTCGCCCTCATTCCGATCATCCGGATCAAATAGCGCCCTCAGCTCTCGTAGCGAATGTCGAGCGTCATGCCTTCAAGCAGTGCGTCCTCCAGCGCGATCTTCAGTTCCGTGTACCGCGCCGTCGGTACGGCGAGATTATAGACTCCCAGCTCGTCGCGGTTGGTTGCGCCTTCGGTGATGACGCGCGGATTCTGCGGGAACGGCTCGAGACGGGCGAAGCCGGGCAGGGGATAGGCGTTGTCCGGCGAGAAGACCGGCGGCGCGGTGCCGAACTGGAAGCTGGCGCCCGATGCGCGCACCGGGCAGGTCAGCGCACAGGCGGGATCGGTGCAGGTAGTGCATGCGGTGACCGCGATGTCGGCCGCATCGGTGCAGGCGCAGTAATTGGCGGCCGGCGTGCCGAACACCAGTTGGCGCAGCATCACGTCGCGGCCACCGACGCCGGCGATCTTCCCGCAGCTCTTGCAGCGCGCCACCATCAGGCTGGGCGGATCCGCCGTCGGCGCGGCGTCCAGCGCGGCCTGCACCGCGGCAGCGCTGCCACCCTTGGCGAGATAGCCCAGCTCGGTCACGTAGCAATTGGAGAAGCTCATCGTTCCGGAGCAGGTCAGGGTTCCCGCGAACAGCGAATCGAGCGCGTCCCCGCCGGTGCCGATCTCCGCCGTGCCCATCACTGTCGTCCGCGCAATGTGCATGGTCGCAAGCGGCGCGATGAGCACCGGAGTCGTCATGTCCGCCGGGGGGGTGTGGAGCGGGCTCAGTGCGCAGCTCTCGAGCCTGATGTCGCCCTGTACCCGGCTGAAATCGAGCGGCGCGGCGATCGTTCGTTCGAGCGCGATGCGCGCGCTCCCGTTGAACGGCGTGGGCGTGGGCGTTGGAGTGGGCGTAGGCGTGGGTGTCGGAGCAGGTGTGGGTGC
>NZ_SCMK01000034.1 GCF_005503355.1 Sphingomonas sp. 1F27F7B | reverse complement strand
GCCGGCCAACGTGCCTGGGGGCATGCCCCCAGGCACGTTGCCATCCCATCAACCAACCATCATGAAGGAGCCGGACTCTACCTCTGAGTGGTAACAATCAGGGGCGCACGTCAATCGATCCTCCAGACGGTTGGCGGTATGGGTTCCCCAGGCCATTCAATCCGACGCCTGGGCAACACATCAACGATTGGCTTCTGGAAAATGGCTATCCGCAAAGCGAAATAGATTTGTGGGAAGGTAAGGGCGTGCCGTGTCACGTCTGGGAAGGCGATCTCCGCGACTGAGGCGGACCGCGCGATATCGAGCTGTTCGCCCAAAAACAGCACCAGCACCCGAACTCCCATCACCCTTAGGGTAAGATGGCTCAGATTGGTTGGAAAAGCGCAGGCTTATCGTGTCCTGACAGAAGCGTCACGGGAGGTGTGACGCCCACTCAACTCTGGACCAAGCGCAAAGAGGATATATCCATTCTGACCAGTTGGGCCAAGAGCGAATAACCGGTTATGCCTGGGCCAAAGCCGGATGATACCGCCTAAGTCTGGGCCGAACCGCATGAAGGGCGAACGCTCAGAAACGTGATATCGCGCGGTCAGACGTGAGATTCCGCAGCTTGCAGCGGGTGTTCAGATCGTCGCCAACCCTAACATGGTTCGAGCCGCAGAGCGAGGCACGAGGCCCTGCTCGTCGACGCTCAGGCCTGCCTTGCGCAGTTCGGCTGAGATCAGCCAGGTGCTCCCGCCGAGCTTTTCCCGTAGCTCGGTGATCGTGACCCACGTGGCGGCAACGGCGTCAACCTCGGACCGGCGGTATCGCATGCCAGAGTAAGAGTCCGATGAGGGCAAGCGGCCTGCGGCGGTCAGCGAGCGCAGGCGGTTGGGCGCGATCGCCAGTCGTTCGCGGGCGTCCTCGAAGCTGAGCCATTCGGACCGAATGCCGAGGCGGCTTTTAGCAGGAGGGAAAGCGCGAATCGTCCTGACGCCCTCGGGAGAGACCATGCAGCGCCGGAGGTTGAGGCTGCGTCCTTCATTCCGATGAATCGCCAGACGCCTTGCGAGGATGGCACTGATGATGGCCGGCCACGGCTTCTCGCCGGCCGGGCAACCCTGTAGTGCCGTGGCAAGCCTGATCGAGCCTTGTGGCGGCGCAGAGTTCTTCACGGCCTCTTCAAGCCGTTCGCGAAGTCGCTCGGCCGCCGAGGGGTCGAGGTGGTGCTCGGGCCAGAGCAGCTGGACGACTGGGTCGGCGTCAAGCGCGAGGTCTCCCTCGCTCATCAGCAGCTCGATAGCGTCCGTGCCGACGCCCAACATCCCTCCGAACGCCTGAGCGGGCACGCGGCTCGTGATCCGATGACGCAGGTCGGCGGCATCGGCGGGAAGAAAGAGCGCGATGTCCCTACCTCCTTCGGAGAACAGCGTGCGAGGCACGAGCGAGGACCGCTGGAGCGCGGCCATCCGCGAGTTCTTGAGTCCGGCCGCGCGAGCGAATTCAGTGGCTGTCAGTAGCCCGAGATGCCGACCGACGACGGAGGAGAAGGCGTTGGTCGAGATGCCTTCGAGCTGATCGGCGAGAAGGTCGGCTGGGCGCCCGATCGATGTCCGCCGACGCACGATGCCCTGGATAGTCTCGACCGTCCGTTGCAATCGGGCGTCTGTATCGTCGATCTGGGATCCTCGACGTAGCAGATCGGTGAGGCATCCCGGCCAAGCGGCAAGACGTTGCGCGCCGCAGGCGAGCATGGCGGCACGGTCGGGAGGTGCGCAGGTAGAAGGATCGCGTGCTGACGAGAGACCATCCGGCCGATCAAGGCATCCCAGAATCCAGGCGAGGTCGAACAGGTGTCCACGGTTCTCATGCCGCAGGCTGGCTGGAAGCCCGCTGAGGATCCGTGAGCGGGTCGCGGTGCAGGAGCTTAGGAGACCGGCGGCGAGCGCGATTCCCGGCCGCTGGTCGTCCGGGACGGATGTGGGAGAGGTCGCGGTGCCGCCCGGACATTCGGGATCGGAGCATCGTCCGAGGCGCTTGTGTCCGCTCCACGCCAGCGATGCGCCGCAGCCAGGCTCGGGGCAGTTCTCGAGCAGGAGCTCGCCGGTCTGAGTGCACGCGGCGAGCGTACGGATGTGCCAGACTTCCCGGTGATATGGCAGAGTGCGTATCGCCGTCGGTCCGACGCGCCTGACCGAGTGATCCACGTGGATCTTGCGCAGAAGGGCGCCGTGGAAGTCGATCGTGTTTTTTGCGTGCGCGTCACGGCAGGCGTCATGCCTGTGGCTTTCCACCCAGGCCGGTTGGACGGCTAGGAGGGTGGCCAGCGGCTCGAGGTCGCCGGCATGCCGGGCGATGCGGCCAAAGCCCTTCGGGCGTCCAAGGCCTGCGTCCGCCAGCAGAGCCGATGGATCGCGAAGGCCGTTGTGGTCGGCGGTGCGCCCGATGAAACCGGCCAGGCTCTCATCGCCATGTGGTTCGATCGGCCAGGTCACGTGCGGCAGGGCGCAAGGAGATCCTGCGAACACGGCGGCAAGCGTGTTCATGCAGCGTCCTTGAGGGCTTCCTGAAGGTCTGAGCGCAGGAAGGGGTTGCTGCGGCAGACCTTATTCACGATCGCCCAGCGTTCGACTGCCAGGCTGAGATCATAGGTCTCGACGAAGAGCGCGCCCCGGCTGGTCGCGATTAGGAGAGCCGCCCGCACGATGCGATAGGCCTGTCCGATCACGCCGTTCGAGGCGAGATGCAGACAGGTCACGACGTAGGGCGAGTCCAGCGAACTCGGCAGCTTCGTCAGGTTCCTGGCGACCATCTGCGCGTCGAGCAGCTCGAGGAATTTCGTCAGCAGGGCGACGTCGGCATCGCTTGCCGGATCGAGCGGCGTAAGCTCTACCGGATCTCCGCAGCGTCCAGCCAGCTGGAGGTTTTCAGCGAACATGGACTTCGCCTCCTCCACGCCGACGAAGACGACCGGGCAGATGCGGTCGTCGAGGAAGGTCTTTAGCTGGTCGGTGACCTCGAGGTTGTCGGTGGACCGGTTGCGGAGGTGCTGGACCTCGTCGATGACGATCACCTCGACGCCGGCGCGTTCGATGCAGTTGCGGACCTGCTCGATGAGTTCGTCCTCGTCGCGCTTGCGGGCATACCGGTCGCCGAACTTGGCGAGGATCGCCCGCAGCAGCTTCAGGACGGTGACCTTCTTGCGGAGACGGAGGTAGAGAAGCGGCATGCGACCGTCCGCGTATGCGTCGCTGCGGATGAGATGGGCGACGTATTCCTCGATGCCGGTCGTCTTGCCCGAGCCGGTGGGGCCGGTGACGAGGAGACCCCGCATGGGCTGGCCGGTTCCACGGACCTTGATGCCGTGAAGGCGGATGCGGTCGATCGCGAGCTGCATGTGCTTGTGGCGGGGGTAGTTCAGATAGATCGCGTCGAAGGCGGCCTCGACATCGGTGAGGACGTCGTTCATCGCGAGGCTGTTCTCCTCGTCGGCGCGACCGGTCGTAAGGTCCGGCATGACGACGGCCTCATCGGACCCAGGCAGTTCCCTGGGATGCAAGGAATCGGTGTCTAGGAGGGCCTTCGTGAGTGCCTGCTCGGCAGGCAGCTGAAAAGGGCCGGCGTTGCGCTTGGTCACAGTCCGCTCCAATCCTGATCCGGGCGGGCGCCGTGGCCGGCCGCACGGGTGAAGTTGACGGGTTCCCCAGTGGTCGGCGCGGTCAGCTTCTTGGCCGGGGTGTGCACCGCACGCTTCGGCTTGCCCGAGGCTTTGCGGGCGCGAGGACCCTTGGGTTTGACGCCGCCGTCGCTGCGCGTCGCGACGGCGGTCTCGTGCCCGATCACGGGAGCCATGCCGCTGTAGCTGCTGGGAACATGCGCGACGACGATGCTGCCGCTGGTATCGGCTCCGGCACCACCCTCGACCAGCGCCGCGAAGCGGTTGCGATGCTTCTGCGCCACGTGCGGAGCGGCCTCGCGGATCACGTGGTTCAGGGTAGCGCGGGCGAGCTTCCGCTCCTCCGGCGTGTTGAACGCGAGGTTCTGATGCTCGGCCCACTGCTCGAGGACGTCGAAGTGCTTCTTGCTCAGCCCGTGCAGGAACTCTTCCTTGCAGACGAGGGTGACGTAGTCGCGCAGTGTGGGATCGTAGACGTGGATCTCGGTCAGGTTGGCCGGATTGTATTTGACCTTGAAGCGCAGGCGGACAGACGCCTTTTTGCCCCGCCGGCGTCGCCCCTTTGGATCGTCAGGCGCGTTTCGGGCGATGATCGCCGCGAGGTTCTCAGGGTGTCCATACCATAGCCGGTTGAACATCTTGATGCCGGCGGTGGTGAGGGTCTTCTCCTCGACCATGCCCATGATCTGATCGATCTGGCGGTCGTTGTGGATGACGGGGATCGTCTCCCACTTGCGAAGCTCCTTCTCCCAGAGACGGGCGGGCTGAGCGTTTACGCCCGAATGCACCTCGACGTGATAGAAGGCGATGGCCTCGTCGAGGAGCGCGCGGAGGTCCGAGGCCGCCACGACGCGGTCCTTCGCGGGATCGTAGCCAAGGTCCTTCATCACCGCCGGATCGAAGACCGTGGCCGGCAGCTTCCGGGCCAGATAGGAGATCAGCGTTCCCCACCAGCGTTCGAGCCGTGCCTTGTCTTTCGGCATGCCGGCGCGCGACCAGTCGATGTGGCAGCCGAGATCCTGGAGCGAGTCCTGGCCTGAGGTGCCGGTGAACTCCCAGGCGTTATCCGGAAGGATCGTGTCGTAGCGCCCATAGATAGAAGCGAGAAGGTCGCGCTTGCTGGCGCCAACCTGGGTGGGCCTCAGCTTCGGCCGGTTGGCATGCTTGATGGCGTCGAGCATGTTGAAGAGCGACGGCGGGGTGAAGTGGAGGACGGCCGACACGCATCCGGTGTAGACGTCGAATACGGCGGTGATCGTGGGCCGACCGGCCGGAAGCAGCTCGTCGCCGATCTCCTCGAGCCCCACCCAGGCGTCGAAGGTGTGATGATCGATGATGCCGATCTCGAGGAAGCGCGTGGCGCGGACGCCCTGCCCGTCAGGTTTGTAGAGCTCGTCGGCCTTGGCCTTGCCGAACTTCGTCGAATACGTGTCGTAGTCCTGGATCTCGCAGATCCGCACGCGCAGCCATTCGATGCCGCAGGGTGCGACGGGCGTTAGGCCCTCCTTCGCGCGGTCGGCGTTGTAGCCGTTCACCCAGGCGACGTGCTCGGCATGAGCGTCCTCGAGGCTGTGCTCGCGGTCGGTCCAATACCAGATGGCGGCGTCGTTGCGCAGCTTCCTGACCTCGGGATCCAGCCGCTTTATGCGCAGCCCTGCGCCTGGCTTTGGGGCGCAGTTCTCGAGTGTGCGGTTGCCGATGCCGCCCCGCGTCTTCATCCATTTGCGCACGGTGGAGCCGGGAGGCGGACTTCCGTATTCCGCAACGACTTCGGGTGTGAATATCTGGACGAGGTGCCGGTTGATCGCGCCGTTGGATTCCGGGCAGGCCCGCTGGTCCAACTGGACGAGGACGAACTGGACTCGGCGCGCCTCGTCTAGGCGTCGACCCTCTAGGCCCGTCGGGTCGTCCTCCGGCCTCGGGCGATCACCGATGACCGTGACCTTGCTTCCCGCGATGACGAGACGGCCCTCGCTCCATTCGGTCAGGAACCAGAACTTCGTCGGAGGGGTGCCGTCGTCGAGGACGAAGGGCCGGTCCGAACGAATGCGCGTCATCGACAGGGTGCCATCGTCCCACTCCCGCTCCAAGCGCAGCATGAGACCTTCGTGGTCCAGGATGGCCGACCGGTCGAAGCGAGGAAGAGCGAGCTTCAAGCGGCATGCTCCCGCGCAGGCGTCGCGGTCGGAGCGGCCAGGACCGCCACGGTGGCGTCAGAGATCATCTCGCCGAGCGGGAGCTGCAGGACGCCACGGCACATGAGGCCGCGCACCATGTCGACCGCACCCGGCATTCCGCCGAGGACGTCCCTGATCTGGCCGATGGACATCCGGTTCCGGTTCGTCCGCATGGCGCGTTCGACGAGGAGGGTCTGCACGTCGTCGATCGCGACGAACCGCTGCATCTGGATCTGGACGACGTTGTCGCGGAAGCGCTTCGTCGGCGCCATGTCCGCATCGGTCCAGACTTCGAAGCGCCAGCCCAGATCCGCGCACACGTCCTGCACGGTATCGATCTTGGCGCGATAGTCGGCATCGGCCTGCCAGCGGGCGTCCTTTTTCACCTCGACGACGAGGATGTCGCCGTCCCGAGTGAGGGCGACGATGTCGGGGAAGTAACTGCGGGCCGCACCGCCGGACAGCAGATCGAAGCGGATGTGCTGGGAGCGGAAGTCGAGGATTCCAGGATCGATCTCGCAGGTCATAAGGGCCAGCTTCTCGCCGCCGATGCGGCCATGGCCACGGCTCTGATGCGGAAGCATTCGGCCGGCCTTGCGCGAATTGTAGCGGCCGACGGAAAGCCTGGAGCGAGGAGCGATCTGACGCACCGGGTCGCCGTTCGGCGTCCATGCGATGCGCACGCTGCGCTGCAGGTCCGACCAATGCGGTTCTTTGTCCGTCGTTTCTGCAGTCTCGAGGTCGAGGGAGCTGAAGAGCCGCAATCGGATTTCCGACCCGGCGATGGTCTCGGTGCGAACGCTATCTTTGCCGATCGCCAAAGGCATGGTGTGATCCCCGTGCACCGCGCGACACCGCCAATACCCAGTCGCATTTTAATTCGAAAGTCGCATATAAGATTGAAAATGCGCGGCGGCAACGCGATATTCGCATTTTAATCTGACAATCGTGGAATAGATGGTTAAGGGGCGAGATGGGAAGGAAGCCCGTCCGAGATGATGCCGACTGATCTGGCCGAGGCCGTCGAACTCGACGAGGAGCGGGCCGTGGCGATGTGGAACGCCCTCACCCCGTCGCAGCGGGAGCGGGCGGCGCGGAGGTTCGGGGCGCTTCAGCTATGGGGCGATGGTCAGCGCGACGTTGACGTAGGCAAAGCCGCTAGCGCTGCAGGCGTGAGCGTTAGTCGCTTTTACAGGATTGCCGCAGAGTGGCGGAAGCTGCGGTCGTTCGAATCGCTTGGCGTGTTCGCTAATCGAAGCAACAGGACGTCGACGATCTCCCCGGAGGTTTCCGCGTCCTTGATGGAGGCGGCGCGCAAGGCGGTGATTATGTCCGGTGGCGGATCGACGAGCGCGCTGGTTGCGCACACGCTCAGGATCGCGGCTCTGGATCCGGGAGGGAGGTTGCCGGGCATGACCAAGCTAAGGGAGATCGTCTCGGCGGAAGCACGCCGAATGTTGGCGTACGCTCCGCTTGGTCAGACGATCCTGTTTGATTGCGTCGCGACATCGCTGCCTAGGTCGGATGGGCGGCCACATGTCGCCTTCGTGTGCATCGATGGCGGAACGGGAGTCGTTTTAGGCGTGGCTGTCGGCAAAGTCGACGTGGCGGCTCGCGGATACGCGATCGCGGCCAACGATGCCTTGCGGGCGATCGATGGATGCAACGATTGGCGTTGGGCGAACGTGTTTACGTCGATGCGGATCGCGGCCGGCGAGGATTTCGAGCGCATGGTCAAAGTAGTGCATCGATTGAACGCCATGTTCTTAGCGTCCCACTTCATCCTGGAACGTGGCGATGGGCGTTATGGGAGGCTGATCACAAAGACTATCGGTTCGAGGTTGGGTAGGGTCGTATTCACCCCGACCCGAACCGTCTCTGGTGAAGCTCTGGCGACGAACGGCGACATGACCGCCTGGACCGAAAAGGAAGCCCTTGCTGAGCTTCGTCGGGCAGCTGACGCTCACAACAGGCCTATTCTTTCTGAAGGGCTTCAGGGCTCTGAACAGATTCCCGATCACCTTTACGAGGCGCTGGTGACGATCGGTGCCGATACCGGTCTTCCTTAAAACAGCATGTGACTGCTCATGTCGTCAGCGGGCTGGCCGCGTCACCGGCGGTCCTGAACCTTTCGCGCGCTTCGACCGCTGCGGGTGTTGGACCTGGCGGACCTTCCCGAGGTTCCGAGCGTCTTCAGGCCCGACCGCCATGATCTGATCCATCCGCTGAAGTTTCTGCACGCGTTTGCGCAGGACATCGTGCAGCCGATCAGCCGGGATGGCCGCGAGCACATCGAATACGTTCCACCCAGATCGCGACCGAGTTCTTCGGCCGCATCTTCCGCGATGCGCAGGGAAGCACGATAGATGGCATCGTCTACAGCAGCTCCAGGCATGCCGGAGGGAGGGCGTTCGTCGCGTTCTGCGAAAACGAGCAGTGCGTCGACGGAGAGCCGGGGCCGGCATTCCTGGAGCCCTTGATGCGCCTCGTCGGCGTGGAGCATCGCCCTTGTCCGGAGGGCTCGGCGCCAGCGCCTGTGATTTTGAAGGGCCTAGCGGCTCTCATGAACCTAAAAGGGTCGAAGCCGGCGCTGCATCATGGCGACTCTAGCTGAATTCACAGTTCGCTTCGAGGCATTCCGAATCGGTTCAAAGTGGTTGTATTCGGGCGAGATTGGTTGTTGCGCGACTTCGACGCTGGGCTATGCCCATCGAGTGGGGATGATAATAACGGCGGGGAGGGCCGGTCTTGGCGATTACACCGACGCATCTGACGGTTGGTCAGTTGTTCCAGCAGAACTTCATCTTCAGGGTTCCGAAGTATCAGCGCTACTACGCGTGGGGCGACGAGCAGATTGAGGACTTTCTGAAGGACCTCGAGGTCTGCTTGGCGAAGCGGACGATAGGGCAGCTTCAGCATCACTTCCTCGGCGGCATCGTGACCGTCTCGACGCCGACGCCTGGAAGCGTTCGGCGGAACGTGGAGGTGATCGACGGTCAGCAGCGGCTGGCGACGTTCTCGATTTTCGCGCACGAGCTCGCGAAGGCGATGCGAAATCTGGCGGCAGCATGCGATCCAAACGCTCCGGACTGTCCGGCGGCGTTCCTGCTGACCACGGCAGACGCGCTTTGGCGCCAGTATGAGTCCTTTCCCGACACGGTGGCGCTGCAGGTGGAAGAAATTCCGAGGTTGGAGCTGTCGAAGCCAGACAAGATCTTTTTTGAGCAGATGATGGCCGAACAGGCGCCGGCCGCGACCCGGCGATCGCACGAGATGCTTCTGCAGGCCAAGAACGAGATCGCGAAGAAGCTGGCCGAGATGGTCGCCAACGGGAGCGACGTCCAAAAGGCGCAGCGGCTGTCGGACCTGATGCAGGTGCTCGCGACGGATTGGACCGTCATCCACATGGGGACCGATCAGCGCAGCGAGGCCTACATGCTGTTCCAGGTTCTCAACGACCGGGGAACCGGCCTGACCGAGGGCGAGCTGCTGCGCGCGCGCACGCTCGAGATCCTGGACAACGGGGGAACCAACGCCCAGTCGCAGATCGTCGAGGACGCCTGGGACGCGATCCTGGCCGGAAATCCGGAAGACATCGGCGAGGGACTCCGCTGGATCTATTCGTCCTACGAGGCCAAGCGCCCGGGCAAGACCACGCTGTTCGACGAGTTCATGGACAAGCGCTTCCCGATGCACACGGCCGCGCAGCTGACGGGCCAGCAGGCCGCCGACGTCGTCTCGACGACCATCGGTCTCAAGGGCGACTTCGAGCGCATGGCCGCGATTCTCGAGGGGCGCTGGCCCTATGCGGTGCCGGTGCAGCAGGTCACCGCATGGGATCGGGACAGGCTGCGGCTTCTGATTCCGGAACTCAAGCTCAACATCTGCATGCCGCTGCTGATCGCGGCGTCCTCGCTGTCGCAGACCGTGTTCGCGGACGTCGTCCACGTGCTCGAGCGCTTCATGTATCGCTACAAGGTAGTCGTGAATGCCCGCATCGAGCCCGCCGCGAAGGTGTTCCTCGCCCACGCGAAGATCATACGGGACCAGCCGGCCAACTTCACGGTGGCCGCCCTGTCGGTCGCGCTGAAGGTTCTGCAGGACCAGCACGCGCCCGAGGCGCTGTTCCGCAATCGTCTCGACGAGCAGAAATACACCAACTCGGCGACGACCAAGCCGCTCAAGTATCTGCTTCTGACGCTCGATGCCTACGAGCCCTGGTCCGCCGCCGGCGGTGCAGGCGTGCCGACCGCCAACAAGACGACGGTCGCGGACTTCTCCGCGAACACGCTGGAGCACGTCTATGCGCAGAACGCGCCGAACTTCGATCCGGCGATGACGGACCTGGTGCACATGCTCGGCAACCTCGCGGTGCTCAGCCCGGCGGACAACGGTGCGGTCGGCAACCTTCCGTTCGCTGCCAAGAGGGCGGTGCTCGCGAACTCGCCTTCGCCGTTGAACCGGAAGCTCGCGACGGCGAACGCCTGGGGCCCGGCCGAGGTTAATGCGCGTCAGACGTATCTCAAGGACTTGGCGGTGAAGGTTTTCGCGCTCTAGGATCGAAGGACGGGATTCGCATGGGGGATGCAGGTTTGCAGCAGGAAGAAGGAGGGCCGCTCGAGGCCCTGATCCTGGACGTGATGAAGGTCCAGCGCCGCTATGCGCATGAGATGCGCAACGTGAAGTCGGAGCGCCAGGAGAAGGTCAGGGAGGCGGTCGAGGCGGCTGCGGTGAGGAGCGCGTCGTGAAGATCAAGCGCGTCGACCTCCGGGACTTCCGCCAGTTCCATGGACATGAACACATCGAGTTCGCGACCGACGACACGAGGAACGTGACGCTGGTCCATGCCGAGAACGGCGTGGGCAAGACGACGCTGCTCAACGCGGTCTTCTGGGCGCTCTACAACCGGACCACGCCGCGCTTCGAGCAGCGCTCCCGGCTCGTTAACTTCGAGACCGAGGCGCTGGGCGGACAGGAGGCGTCGGTCGAGATCAGCTTCGAGTTCGACGGAGCAGACTATCGGGCGATGCGCCGGCACGTGAACGGCGAGAGCGAGCCGAAGCTGACCGTCTTCCAGGAGCCCGCCGGAACACCCCTGCAGGCGCCGGAGACCTTCATCGGCACGATCATCCCGACCCGCATGGCGGAGTATTTCTTCTTCGACGGAGAGCACGCGGAGGCCTTCGCAGGCGAGCTCAACCGTGGCGCCGGCCCGGCGATCAGGAGCATGCTCGGCTGCGACCTCGCCGAGCGGGCCATCGCCGATCTGAAGGACGTCGCGGCGTCCTACACGCGCCAGGCCGGATCCATGAAGCTCGAGGCCGAGATTGAGACGATGCGCGTGCGCATGAGCGGTCTCGAGGCCGATCAGGACCGCGACGAGCGCAAGCTCGTCGATCTCGACGTGGCGATCCAGGGCGCGGTGGAACAGAAGGCCGTGATCGAGGAGCAGCTCCGCCAGATGGCGGGCGCCAAGGAGATCCAGGAGCTCCGCGACGAGCTGAACGTCCAGCTCGAGAAGGTCCAGGGCCGCATCGCGGATGCCGAGGGGGCGCTCGTCCGCTGGGTATCCGAGCGCGGCACGGTGCTGGTCGGCCGGCGGCTGGCCAAGGAGGTGCTCGACTTCATCGACGCCGAGCAGATCGAGAACCGGCTTCCCAGCCCGTATAACGAGTCCTTCATCCAGGGGCTGCTCACCAAGGGCAAGTGCATCTGCTGTCACGACCTCAAGCCGGAGACGGTGGAGTGGCGGTCGGTCGCGGCGCTGCTCGAGAATGCCGGCACGCCTGGTGCACTCAACAAGGTCGTCAGGGCCAAGGCGCGCCTGCTGGCCATGCACGACGATGCGCGCAGGGCTCCCGAGGATCTGAGGCGGATCGAGGAGCAGGCGGCGGCGGCGATCGAGGAGCGGCGGAGCCTTGAGCATCGCATCGGCGAGGAGTCCAAGAAGCTCGTAGGCTACAAGGTGGAGGAGGTCCGCGAGCGCGAGGCCGCCCGCATCACGCTGGAGACCGAGATCCGCACCAAGTCGGAGGAGAAGGGCGGGCTGGAGCGGATCGTCGCGGACCGTGCCCAGACGATCGGCCGGCTGGCGACCGACATCGAGACGCGAGTCAAGAAGAACGAGCGGGCGAAGGTCATCTTCGGCAAGCGGCGGCTTGCGCTGGACGCTTCCGATCGTCTCGTGTCGCACCTTCAGAAGTATGAGACTGATGCGCGGGCCGACATAGAGCGGCAGATCAATGAGATCCTCGCGATCGCCGCGCGGCGCGACTACAGGTTCCACTTCGCCGAGGACTTCTCGATGTCGCTGTCGCATCGCGACTTCGCCGGGCCAATCCCGAAGAGCGGTGGCGAGAACCAGCTTATGAGCCTAGCCTTCACCGCTGCTCTGGTCGCGTTCGCCAAGTCGCGGGTCGGAATGGAGGACGCCATCCTGACGCCGGGGACGGTCGCGCCGCTCGTGCTGGACGCCCCGATCGGCCATCTCGACAAGTCCTATCGGCGTGCGACCGCCGAGTTCCTGCCGGAAATGGCGGGTCAGGTCGTGCTGCTGCTCTCCAGCTCTCACACGGGCGACGGCGTGCTGGACGCGCTGCGGCCGAGGATCGGCGCGGAATACGTTCTGATCTCGGAGAACCGGTCGGAGCGGCAGGGGCGGAGCGACGACGAGATCGTCGTCGGCGGGCGCAGCATCGCGCGCTCGCTGTTCGGCCAGGAGATCAACCGCACACGTATCGAGCGAGTGGCATGACACTTAAGGCAATCCGTCGCCTCGTATCTGACGAGGACATCTGCGCCCGGCTCGCGCAGGCGCCGCACCCGCGCACGGGAGGCCCGATCTTCCGCACGTTCCGCGACCTTGCCGTGTTCGCGGCGACCGTGGGCTTCGAGCAGAGCCGTCGGCGACCGCTGGACGGCCCGACCGACGTCTTCGTCGACGGCCGCATCATGGAGCGCTCCGACACGGCCATGGACATGGTCTATCTGATCGGCCTCGCCGCCGAACGGCGGCAGGAGATCCTCTCCGACGATCCGAAGGAGGAGGACGAGCTCGCGAAGATCTTCGAGGAGTATGCGCGGGGCGGGCTCGAGGTGATTGCCGAATGGCTGGCCGAGGACGCCGCAGATCCGAACGGGGATCGGGCGCTGCGCTCGGCGCTGCAGCGGGGCGGCTATCTCGACGACGCCCGGTCCGCAGTGGAGTCGCTCGACGACGTGGACTTCTGATGCTGCGGTCGCTCGAGCTCAAGGAGGTCTACGAGTCCGAGGACGACGATCTTCTCGCCGACTTCTACGTTCCCGCGCTCGCGGCGTCGGTGCGATACGACCGTGCGGTGGGCTTCTTCTCCGGGGCAATGCTTTCCTACGCGGCGCAGGGCCTCTCGGCGTTTGTGCGCGGCGACGGGCGGATGCGGCTGATCGTCGGCGGTGAGATCGACGAGGAGGATGCACGGGCGATCGGCGAGGGCTACGACCTCCGCGCGATTTCCGACAAGCTCGGCGTCGAAATGGTTCGGCGCCTCGAGGCCGTCGATGACGAGCTCTTCCAGACCCGGATCGAGCTCATCTCGTGGCTCGTCGCCAGCGGGCGTCTCGAGGTCCAGGTCGCGTTGAAGCGGCGGGGGATGTTCCACAGCAAGATCGGGATCATGCACGACGCCGTCGGCGACAGCGTCGTCTTCCAGGGCTCGGCGAACGAGACGGCCTATGCGTTGCTCCCCGACTTCAACTTCGAGAGCATGGACGTCTTCCCGTCGTGGCGCCCCGAGCTCGGCGGCTTCCACGCGAAGCACTCCGCGACGTTCGCGAGGCTATGGGAGAACAAGTCGAAGAAGGCCGTCGTCATCCCGTTCCCCCAGGCCGCGAAGGAGCGCCTGATCGAGACCGCGAAGCGCGTCCAGATCGCCAAGCCCGACCAGGAGCTTGCGGTCCGGGACGCGGTGCTCGCGCGATACGAGCCGAAGACGCTCGAGCGCTCGCTGCCCAGGCTTCCGGCCACTCTCGGCGGCCGTCCGTTCGAGATGATGGAGCATCAGCGTCGCGCGCTGCGGGCCTGGAAAGCGGCAGGGGGGATGGGAATCCTCGCGCTTGCGACCGGCGCGGGAAAGACCATTACCGCCACCTACGCCGCCGTGAAGTTGTCCGAGGGCAGGCGTCGGCTGTGCATGATCGTCGCCGTCCCCTATGTCGCGCTCGCGGACCAGTGGGTGGAGGTCCTCCGGTCCTTCTCCATTCAGGCGTTCCGCTGCTACGGCGGCGTGGGATCATGGCATGACGACGTCTCGGAGGCGGCGCACTACTTCTCGCAGGGCGCGTGGCCCTTCCTGTGCCTCGTGGTGGTCAACAAGACGCTGATCGGACCTGAGTTCCAGCAGGTCCTTGCCGGGCTGCCGCAGGACGACGTCTTCTGGGTCGGCGACGAGTGCCACCGCCATGGAGCCGCCGGGACCAATGCCGCGCTGCCGGGCGACGTCGGTCTCCGCATGGGGCTGTCGGCGACACCCGAGCACTATCTCGACGCCGACGCCAATGCCCGGCTCGTCGGCTGGTATGGCAAGGTTTGCGACACCTTCGGACTCGCGGATGCGCTGCACGAGGGCGTGCTGACGCCCTACCGCTACAACGTCGAGGTCGTCGAGCTGACGGATGGCGAGCGCGGCGAGTATCTCGAGCTGACGTCCGAGATCTCCAAGAGGGTGGGTCAGCGCGGCGGCGATCTCGGGGAGGGCGATCCACGGCTCGATCAGCTCATGTTCGAACGAGCGCGCCTGCTCGGCGGCGCCGCGAACAAGATCCCTGCGCTGGAGCGGTTGCTCGGCGCGGAGCCGACCTCTCACACGCTGTTCTACTGCAGCGATGCCACCGTCATGGTGGACGACGAGGACACGGGCCAGCAGAGGCCGCAGCGCCAGGTCGAGGCCGTCTCCGCCATGCTGCATCGACGGCGCTGGCGCAGTTCGAGGTTCACGGCCCAGGAATCGCAGTTCGAGCGTCGCGAGATACTTGATGCATTCCGGATCGGGGACGTGGACGCGCTGGTCGCGATCAGGTGTCTCGACGAGGGCATCGACGTGCCCGCGTGCCGGCGTGCCTTCATTCTGGCGAGCAGCCGCAATCCGCGCCAATACGTTCAGCGTCGCGGCCGCATTCTAAGGCGGTCTCCGGGCAAGCAGTTCGCCGAGGTCTACGACTTCATGGTCGCACTGCCCGAGGTCGATGGCCAGGCGGGAGACATCGAGCGCCGCCTTCTTGCGATGGAGCTGGACCGCGTGGCCGAGTTCGCGCGGCTGGCGACCAATGTGGGTGAGACCAGGCGCGCGCTCTTGCCGCTGCTGGAACGATACGACCTCGCTCACCACCTCGTCTGACGCTCCATGCGTCTGAACTGACAGCTTCCGAACCACATCCGCCGGATCAGTCGGTCTCTGCGAACGAAGTGATGGTTTAGAGCCGCGCCGATGTGCGCGACGAGAAGCAGGATGAGGACCTCGGCGACGATCCCGTGGACTGACCTCGAAGCGTAGTCCGTGAAGCGGGGCAGCGTGCCTCCGGAAGAGGATAGGAGCGCCGTTCCCGCGCCGCTCGCGACCAGCATCGCGATGCTGCTTGAAGCCATCACGAGAATGGCGAGGTAGAGCGACAGGTGAACGAGGCGCGCGGCACGCCGCTCCCAGACAGACGATGATCGAGGCGCCAGCGGCTTTCGATCGAAGGCGATCCACCAGACCACTCTCGCCAGGGTGGTCGAGACCACAGCGAGGGCTGCCGGGATGTGGAAGCGCAGGATGGCAACCTTCGTCACAGGGTCGAGCGCGTGCGCAGCGCGGAAGCCCGAGCCCAGAAGAGCGACGATCAGGATCGCCGTCGACCAGTGAATCGTGACGGCGACCGCGCCGAACCTGTCCGGACTGCTTCTAAGCACGATGACGCTCCTCTCCGTATCCCACATGAAAGACGATCGAGCGGGCGTTTTCCGCTTCAACCCTCCAGCGGAGGGGGTTCGCGGCTCAGGCGACGAGCCGGGAGAGGCGATTGCAGGCTTCGACGATCGTGTCCGCCGCGAAAAGCATCTCTTCCTCGGTGGTCATGCGCCCGGCGGCGATGCGGAACGCCGAGGCGGCCCTCTCGCTCTCGCCGAACATGGCCAGAAGGACGTGGCTCGTCTCGACCGAGTTCGTCGAGCAGGCGCTGGATGCGGAGAAGCTCACGACGTTCGAGATCATGCGCATCAACGCATAGGGATCGACCCCGTCGATTGAGAGCGAGACGTTTCCGGGCAGCCGCTCGGTCGGATGACCGTTGAGACGGACGCCGGCGACGCCCCTCGTCAGCCGTTCGAGGAAGATCCTGGACAGGTTGGCCAGGCGCTCTGCGTGCTTGGGCGCTTCCCGGGCCGCGATCGCCAGTGCCTCGCCCATTCCGACGATGAGCGGAACGTTGAGCGTTCCGGAGCGCAGTCCGCGCTCCTGGCCGCCGCCGAAGACGAGCGGCGCTATCCGCGCGCGTGGGCCGCGCGACCGGACGTAGAGGGCTCCGATCCCCTTGGGGCCGTAGGCCTTGTGCGCCGACAGGCTCGCGAGGTGGACGTTGTCCTTGGCGACGTCGATCCGCTGCGTCGTCATGACCTGCGCCAGGTCGGTGTGGAACAGTGCACCCGCGTCCTGGGCGATTCGGCCGATCTCTCGGAACGGCTGAAGGGTCCCCACCTCGTTGTTGCCTGCCATGACGGAGACGAGCGCCGTGTCGGCGCGGAGCGAGGCGCGCAGGCCGTCCAGGGAGACCTGGCCGCTCTCGTCGACATCCAGATACGTGATCGACCAGCCAAGCCGCTCAAGCTCGCGGAATGGCTCGAGCACGGCAGGGTGCTCGATGACGCTCGTGATCGCGTGACGCTTCTCAGGCTCCGCCTTCGCGAGGCCGAGGATCGCCATGTTCGACGCTTCGGTGGCGCTGCCGGTGAAGATGATCTCGTTCTCGCGGGCGCCGATCGCGTCGGCGACCTGCGCGCGCGCCAGCCGGACGGCTTCGGCTGCCGCGTTGCCGTGCCGGTGCTCGACGCTGGACGCGTTGCCGAACTCCTGCGTGAAGTAGGGCAGCATCGCGTCGAGCACGCGCTTGTCGACCGGCGTGGTCGCGTTGTGGTCGAGATAGATGGGCCGGTCGGTCATGCGGCGAGAGCGTTCATTCCCAGCCGAGCGATGTCGACCGGTGACTTGGCGCGAACCGCCAGCGTGCCGACGCCCCGGTGGATGTGGGCCTGCATGCGCGCGAGCACTTCGGCGTCATCGAGCGATGCACCCTCCTCGTCCTCGCACTCGACGAACCGTATCAGCGACGCGAACACGCCGTTCAGCTCGCCCGTCAGCGTGTAAGCGTTGAACTCCTGACCCTCTTGGTCCGGAGCCCTGACGGTGCCGACCGGGCCCTCTTCCAGCGAGAGCATGAGGCCGAAGCGGCAGAGCAGGTTCGGCGTGAGGCCGGTCCTCTGCCGCAGCGACCGCAGCTTGCTGGTCGCGTCGAGGGAGATGCTAACCTTGGAGAAGTGCAACGTCGCCCTCCTGATCGTCGAAGTATCCGCGCGTCGCAACGGTGCGGCCCGCCACGCCGTCGTATTCGAGGCGGTATGAGTGGCTGACGCTTCCGTCGAGCCTGGCGAGCAGCGGACCGTCGACCTCGGTGTCTGTCGAGAGCACGATGACCTGATGGCTCGCCGACGGGAAGTAGCGCTCGACGATCGTCGCCCGGTGCTCGGAGTCGAGGCGGGCTAGCGGCGTGTCGATGATCATCGGCAGCGGGCGCCCGCTGGTGCGCGCGAGCGCCCAGAGCATGGCGATCGCGTAGACCTGCTTCTCGCCGGCGGACAGCCCGACCTTCGGGATTTCGCGTCCGGACGCGTCAATCAGCTTGCTGGCGAAGGTGTCGGGATCGATGGCGACGTCCGCCACCAGGTCCCCCTTGCGCGCGAGGTGGTTGAAGAGGACTGTGAACTCCCGCCGCAGCTGCTCGACCTTCAGTTCGAGTAGCCGCTGCTCGTATCGCGCGAGGGTCTGGCTCGTCATGGCCGCGAGCTTCGCGCGCTCCATCGCCATTCCGACGGCCGTCTGGGATTCGAGCAGCCGCTCCTGTTCGCGCAGCAGGGTCGCGCGCTGGTATTCTAGACCGCGAAGCTCCTCCTCGCGAGCCTTCAGCGTGGCTTCGGTCGCTCCGACGCGCTGCTCCGACACGGCCATCTCGTCCAGCAGTACGCCGGCGGCGTGGCCGTCGGCACGGACGAGGGATGCCTCGGCCTCGTTTAGCTGCCCGGTGAGCTCGGCCAGCTCGTGCGCGAGAAGCGCAGAGTGGCTGGACGTCGAGGCGCGGACCTGGGCGATGCGGCGTCGGAGCGCGTCGCGCTCGGCCGCGTCGGACAGCGGCCCTCCGACGGGGACTTCCCCCTGAGAGGCGGCGAAGCGTTCAAGGTCGGTCCAGTGCCCTTCGGTCCAGGTAGCCGTTCCGACGCTCGCCTGCCAGGTGCGCAGTTCGGCGAGCAGAGCCGAAGCGGTGTCCGAATTCACGCGGCTTCGGGCGTCCTCGTCCGCCAGGTGCCGTTCGACGCGCGAAAGCAGCTTCGTAGCGTAGGCGAGGGGGAGCAGGCCGTTTGCAAGCTCCCGCAGCTCGACCTCGCGCCGCACGATCTGCCGTCGCGTCTCGTCGCGGCTCGCCTCGAGCGAAGCGCGCTGGTTGGCGGCGTCTCCGCCTTCGGCAACGAAACGCCGGCGGACGCGCTCGGCGTTGGCACTTTGAGCGTCGCGCTGCGAGCGGAGCTCGGCCGTGTCCTCGACCGCCTCGGCGATCTTCGAGTCCAGTTCGGCCTTGCGCGCGAGAAGTTGGTCCAGCCTCGTCGCGCTCTCGCTGTCCTCCGCGCGGTTCTGGCGGGCGAGATAGAGGCCGAGGTCGGTGCGCAGACGCGCGATGACGTCGATGCCGAGGAGGCCGCGCATCGCGTCGGCCAGGCCGTCGTCATGCTCGCCCTCGGCGATTTCGCTGATCTTCTCGCCGTCGAAGAAGAACAGCTGCGAGACGCCGGGCGGAATGAGGTCGTGGAGGAAGTATTGCCACTCGTCGCGAGGGACCGAGGTGACGGTCTTGCCGTCCTTCTCGAGCAGGAGGTCCTCGTTGAGCTTCACCCCCTTGGCAGTCCACGAGCGTGTGATCTTGTAGCGGTGGATCTCGCCGGCCTCCGCGTAGTCGAACTCGAGTCCTACGGATGAGGAGTCGGCCCGCTCGCCATCGCGCGAGGCGTGGATGCGTCGCCGCAGGTAGTTCTCGTAGTCGGACTGGCCGACGCGGTGCCCGAGGGCGCGCCGCCCGTAGAGTGCAAGGCGGACGGCTTCGAGGAGCGTGGTCTTGCCCGCGCCGTTCTTGCCGCCGACGAGCACGACGGGGCGCGGCCCCCCGGCGTCGCTGCGGGGGACGAGGTCGATGAGCTGTCGGCCGGCGTATAGGCCGAAGTCCTGGAGGAGGATCGAGCGGAGGATCATGTCTTGCTGTTTCTTGCGTGTTCGGCGGCTGGGTTCATTCGACGTCCTCGTCGTCGTCGTCGATCACGGCGACGCTGACCCGGTCTCCCATGCGCGCCCTCCGTTCCGCGACGACGGCCTCGCGGTCGCGCCATTCGAGCTTGAACGTCTCCTCAATCCGTGTGTGGACGGCGTGGCGGCGCTTAAGGCCGTGGGAGGAGCGCTCGATGTCGAGCAGCCGCATGACGAGTTCGGTCGGCACGCCCTGCTCGCGGCAGAGATCATCGAGCAGCTGGCCGTCCTCGGCGGTGAACGCGACGGCATCGTCGGCCACCCAGTCCAGATCGCGCTTCAGGGTTTCGCGCACGATGCGCGGCACGCTGTCAGGCCAGTCGCCACGCTCGGTGCGCCAGATCCGGCGGATCTCGTGGAGCTCCGCCTCGTGGATGAGGGTGTCGGTCTCGCCCGGAGGCGCCTCGGCGGCCATCGCGACCTGCGTCTCAAGGAGCTTGCGGAGCAGCGTGCGGCAGAAGTCGAGCGTGTAGGGACCGGGCATGGGCCGGTCGCTGTCGCCGATGAAGGCGACCTTGCCCGACTTGCGGCGGAAGTCCCGGAACTCCTCCTTGCGGGAGGGATCCTGCGTCTCCGCGAGCATGTCGCGGTATTCGAGAAGCGGGGTCAGCCACTCCTCGCCGGAGTCGATCATCGCCTCCATCGAGCGGTCGCGCTCGACGACGGTGCAGACCCAGCAGCCGAAGCGGCTGTTGCCGCAAGACGGCGTCGTCTTGTCGACGACGAGCGGGCATTCGCCGGCCTGGGCATTGCGATACATCGCGACGAGGTCGCGGTTGTCGCTTCCCCAGGGGTTCTTGAACTGGAGGAGGTAGGTCCAGACGTCGTCGGTGCTGAACGCCTCGATGGGCCCGTAGACGAAGGCGTTGAGGAGAGACGAGTGTCGCGAGAGCACGGAGCCCTTGATCTTGTGCAGCGACATAACCTGCGCGCGCGTCGCGGACTCGGCCTTGCGGACGCCGAGCACCATGACGACCTCGCCGAACTCGGCGACGCGGTCGCGGATGAAGTCGTTGGCCGGTTCGATCTTCAGGCGCTCGGTGCACCAGCGGAAGCGGCGCGACGGGGCCGGGTATCCCCGGCCGATCATGTTCACCCAGAAGCTCTTGTCGACGTCGGGCGTGACCTTGAAGGTCTGGATCGGCATGCCGGTCGCGTCGGCCGCCTGCTGCATCTGGGCTAGCGAGGTGTCGATGTATCGCGATACCACCGGCGTCTCGACGAGCGTGTCGGAGGTGATCACGTAGACCGGCTTGGTCCGCTTGTGCGGGGGAAGCTCTGCAAGGGCGTTCCAGACCAACTGGAGCGTGCAGGTCGAATCCTTCCCGCCGCTGTATCCGACCACCCACGGCCGTGAGTCGGATTGGTAGATTTCCCGGATTTCGTCGGAGAGGCGGGCGATCCTGTCGCCGTCGATCATTGAACCACTCATTACGCCTCCGAACATGCTCAGGCTTCCGTCAGGGCACGATGTATGATCAGCGCAGTCGAATGCACGCTCGCCCGGGATCTGTTTATAATGCCGCCCACCAGCGCAGCCCCCTCCCAGACCTGCACGCTCGATCTCGACCAGTCGACGCACCTTAGCGCCGCAAGGCCCTCGGGCCAATCGGAAGGTTGCTCCTCGATCAATTTTGCGCCCGCCAGCGCGATCGCCTCCCAGGCGACGCCGTGCGCGTGGATCATGTCGCGCCGCAGGTCGGCGGCGGCGAGCCCGCCTGACGCGCAGGCTAGCCAGTCCGGCATGTTCGCGACGACCGCGCGCCAGAAGGGGAGCCGGAGGTCGCCGCCGACGCCATTCGCGGCGAGCACCGCGTTCGCCCGATGGATGCCGCTCAGAGAGAACAGTCGCCGGGAGCGGTTGGGAAGGCTCGACCGCTCGAAGTCGGTCAGCTTGCGGAAGGCGTCGATGCTTTCGATGATCGACCGGGTGGCGATCACTTCCGGGTCCCGGCCATCGTATAGCAGGCGCAGCGACCGGGCCGGTTTGACCGCATGCTGGTTGAGATCGACGAACATCTGCTGGGAACGTCGCAGACCACGGTCCGGATAGACGACCACGGCGATCGTCTCGTCGCCAAGGAAGGGTCGTTCGCGGATGGCGGCTTCGATCGCGGCGCGGCGGTGCTGGCCGTCGTTGATGACTAGCGAGGCGCCGAGCTCGATGGAGAGCTCTCCTACGGAGCGCGACCCGCCGACTGGGGAGAACTCGAACTCACCGTCCATCGTAGCCGAAAGGGCGGAGAGCACGTAATCCTCCGGATTGTCGACGATGTATCGGGCGATTGCTGGCACGCGCGAGTGGTTCAGCATGCGTTGGGCCTTGAGGTCAGCGGGAAGCTCGGGATCGTCGAAGCGGAACAGCCGGCTGACGGACTTCATCGGCACCATGACGACGTAGAAGGTCCGGCCCGCCTGTATGCCCCTGATTGCGGAGAACCGCATCACGTTCTCGGTCATCTTCTTTCCTCTCGGTCGGCTGAAGTTTCACTCATCACGCCGTCCGATCAATTCGCTTTTACACCACTTCCGCGAAGCGTGCCTTTCCGGCGTCTGGTCGCGGACTTCGGTCGCGGTTACGCTTCGCAGATGGCGAGCGCCGATATCACTGATGGCCGACTTGGGGTTCTGGACGCCGCGCGCCGGTTGCGGATCACGCCGGAGCTTCTTTTCAGCTACGTGAAGCACGGCGCGAAGGGACGCGATGGTCGGAGGCTGCTGATGGTGGCCGACGCGCCCGGCAACTTGTTCGCCGAGTCCGAGCTCGAGGCCTTCGACGCCTATCTGCGCGAGCCTTGGGCGGAGCCCGGCGCGGACCGGCCGGCGATCCCGAGGGCTGTGCGCGACTATCTTAAGGTGGAAGCGGGCGGCGGCTGCGCCCGATGCGTGTCGGGCGCGCCGCTCGAGGAGGCGCACATCGAGGCGTGGGAGGCTGTCCGTTCACACCACCATCACAACCTCATCCGACTGTGCCGCAACTGCCACCGCGCCTACGACGAGGGTGCCATTCCCCGTGCGGAGGTCGAGCGGCTTAAGGAGCGCTGCGTGCAGACCGTCCAGCGGCGCCTCTCGGGTGTGCGGCCGAACGGGTGGCCGTTCGCGGGCGCTCCGGCGGCCGCCGCGATCCTGGTTGGCCGCGACGTCGAGCTCGGAGAGGTGGCGTCCGCGCTGATCATGGGCGGAAGCGTCCTGGTCGAGGGCGCGGGCGGCATCGGCAAGACCCAGCTGGTCCTGTCCGCGCTTCGCGGCATCGAGGAGCAGCGGCCGGTGGTCTGGGTCGGGGTCGAGGCGGTCGGCAGCCCTGAGGCGCTGGAGGATGCGATCAGGCAGCGGGTGGCGGAGGTCGGGCTCGCACCGGCGGACCAGCTGTCGCGCATGCTTGACGACGGACGGGCGTGCCTGGTGCTGGACGGCGTCGAGCGCCTGCCGGACGGGCGCGACTTTGTGGCCGACCTCATCGATCGGCTCGTGTCCGACACGTCCGACACGATCCTCGTCGTAACGAGCCAGATGTCCTTGCCGTCGTTCGTGCCAGACGCGCATGTTAGGCTCCGTCCGGTCGACAGGTCGGCCGCCGAGGCCGTGCTGCGGAGGGGGCTGACTGACGAGGCGGCGCTCGACGAACAAAGTCTGTCGGCGCTCCTGGACTTCGCCGACGGGCACCCGCTCACGCTTAAGATCCTTTCCGCGCTCGTGCGGCACTTCGGTTCCGGTAGGGACGTCCTCCGTCGCCTCGGCGACCTTCGGTCGAAGGCGGTCCTGATGCCAGGGCGGCGGCGGCACGACGCGACCACATCGCTGGAGAAGTCGCTTGCGGTGGCGTTCGAGGATCTCGGCCCGATTGAGCGGAAGCTTCTCTGGATGGTCGCGATGAGCCCGGCGGGGTTCCGGAGCGGCATGCATCCGATCGACCGGGTCGGCATCGGGGATCCGTTTGTCGTCGCGGCAGATCTGCGGGGCTGGAACCTAATAGACCTCATGCGCGATCCGGCCTTCGATCTCGATCATCCCGCCGCCGTCGTGCTGACGATGCTGTCTCCGATCCGCGCGTTCGTCCTCGACGAGATGGATGACGAGCCGGGGGAGGCGCGGCTGTCGCGCGAGCGTGACTTCGCGTTCCAAGTCTCGTTCCTGATCTCGAGGCTTCAGTACAACTTCGTGAAGGAGGGAGCTGCCAGGTTGGGCCTGTCGCTGATGGATCGCGAGCTGCCCAACGCGATGGCCGTGTTCGATCTTGCCCGCAGCCGGATCGACGAGGACGCCGGCTTCCTCAACATCGTGTCGAGCTTGGCGAACTCGACCATGATGCTGCTCTTCACGTCCGGTCGCTTCCGACTGGGGCAGGAGATCATGCGAGCGGCTGCGTCCGACATGTCCGAGGCCGGCCAGTGGAAGGAGGCGATCCATCTGCTCCTTCAGATGCAGGTGCTCGCCGAGCGTTCAGGCGACGAGCAGTGGGCGACGTTCGCCTTGAACGAGGCCGAGAGGTTGGGAAGCGGTGCGCAGGGCGAGGCACTGGCCATGGTGAGGCAGATGCAGTCGTCGGCGGCCGAGCATCAAAGGGATTTTGGCGCCGCCGCCACGTTGGCGCGAGAGGCGCTAAAGCTGTATGACGCGCTCGGAGGAAATCACTACAACATCGGGTTTGCGGCGTTCCAGCTTGGCCGAGCGCTCGAGTTCGGCGGGGATCCAGAGGCGGCGCTTCCGTATTATCGGCGAGCGATCGAGGTCTGGGATCGGGAGAGCGACCCGATAAATCGCGCATCGACCTATCATCACATCGGTAACTGCGAGGCCGACGGTGGAAGATGGCGATCGGCGATGGACGCTTATCGGCTTGCGGGATCTGGCTTCGTCGAATTGGATGCCGTGGAATTCATCAGCAACGCTCTCGGCGAAGCGGGATTGATAGTCCCTCATCTCGACGAGCTCGTCGATCTTCCGAGTCGGCTGGAAATTGAAGCCGGCCTGCGGGACGTGGTCGCGCGGATTGCGGACCTCCTGAACGAGCCGCAACGTATACGCGACAGCTTGCGCGTCTCCTGTAAGAAGCTCGGAGGGATGATCAGCCTCGCGATCCATACGGGGAACTCGGACCTGTTGGAATCTACTGCCGACAGCCTTGCCGATAAGATCCTGTGGCCGTTGGCCGAGGGGTATGACGAGACCGTCCCGACACCCATCAGGGTCTTAGTCTACCACGTGCAGTGGATCACTCGGTTGTGCGCGTTCCTGTCGATGGGGATCGGCACGGTCAATCAGGATGAAGAATTCGAGATCGTCATTACCCTCGCGGGGAGGGGCTTTCCGGGCCCGGACCACGCGACTATGGCTCCATGGATCGCCTCGTTTCTCCGACGGGTGCGCGGCAATGGCGAGATGACCGCCGTGCGCATCGAACGCGAACTCGCGACGGTGACTTGAGATTTGCGCGGGAGGGGCAGCCTCTAGATGCTTGCCTCCGTCCCTTTAAAAGCCTCTCCCTTTCCGGTGAGCTCGTAGCCGACCTCGTTCCGGTCGGTGAGCCAGGCGGGGCGGGTGATCGTGTAATCGAGTGCCGAGGATTCGACGGTGCCGGCCGCCGCTGCACATGTGACGTCGCGTGGTTTCAGAGGTTCCGAAGGGCGCTCGAAAGAGCGTCCGTCGCAGAGCGGTTGAGGCGATACGTGATCGTCGTCCCCGAGCGGACCACGTCTACGATGCCGGCTTCAGCCAGCTTCTTAAGATGCGAGGACATCGTGTTCTGCACCACGCCAAGCCGGCGCGCGATCTCTCCCGCCGCCAGGCCGGCCTCCTCGGTTCCAAGCAGTCGCAGAACCGCGAACCGGGTCGGGTGGCCTGCAGCGGCGAGGATGGCGACGATCTGCCCTGTGTCCATGCGGTTCTGTGTCCTGCCGGACGCTAGCCGGTCAAGAAGCTCTTGAAATATCCAAATATCGGGATATATTGATATATAGGTGACTAGGGCTGGGATGTTAGCTCTGCCCGCCAGAATCAAGGGAGGCCAAAATCATGGCAGATCAGTTTACCGTCCTCCAGACTTCGTCGCGCGCTTCGGACCTCGCGGATCCGTTCTCGCGAGCGGAGCTAGGGGAGGACGCGATGGCGGTTCGCCAGGCCGAACTCGTCCGGCTTGCCATCGTCGCCGCCGGCGTCGGCGCGCGCTTCGAGCGCGAGCGCATTCCGCACGACCCGGTCGCGTGGCTGCTCGCGCCGCGCGAGATGTTCGACGGCGAGAGCGCGTTGACCGCCTGCCTCGGCGAGACGGCGTTCGAGCGGGCGTTGGTGCTGCACGCCGATGGCGCAGGGCTCGGTCTCGACGCGGACCCTCGTTTCCTCGACCAGCTTCTTGCCGATGAAACGGACGGCCATGCGGCCGAGGTCGATGCGGATGAGGAGATGGTCGCAGGCGGCGGCCCTCGTCACGATCCGCCGTTCCCGCAGAAGTCCTCGGAAGCGCGCGCGTGGCGTCGCCGGGCGGCGCACCGGCCGCCGGTCGGCGATCGGCTGTTCTCCACCGGCTTCACCCAGTACGCGTCCGGCGGACGGGTCCAGGTCTTCGTGGCGGCCGTGGTCGACAGCGAGCGCACGTTCCGCAATCGCCTCTTCGAGCGCTACGGTGCGATCGCTGCGCTCGGCGCGAAGGTGCGGGAGGGATTCGACCTCTACGACACGATCAGCGCGAGGCTGATCTCCGATCACGTCGCCCATCACCTCTCTGTCCTTGCCGTCGAGCCGGGCGCCCCCACTGCGGAAGGCTTCGCGGTCATCATGGAGCAGCGCGCTTGAGCGTCGAGGGCATGGTGAGCATTCCGGTGGAGGTGGAGGCGCTCGCTCGCGTGCTCGGGCGTCATCCCGACTTTCGTGTCCAGCGCCGCCTCGGCCGTTTCGAGCGCGCGGGGCTGCCGGGATTGGAAGTCGGCGTCGTCACGGGCGTCGCGCTGGACGTCGAGACGACGGGCTTCGATCCTGCTCAGGACCGCATCATCGAACTCGCTATGCAGCGCTTCACCGCCGACGCGGACGGCAGGATCGTCGAGACCGGACCCATGCTCGCGTTTCTCGAGGATCCGGGCGTTCCGATCACCGGGGCTATCACGGAGGTAACGGGCCTCCGCGACGCCGACGTGAAGGGCAGGGCGATCCATGACGGCGAGGCGGTCGGAACGCTGCTGGGAGCCGACTTCGTGGTCAGCCACAACGCGGCGTTCGATCGGCCGTTCGTGGAGGCGAGGCTCCCTGAGGCGGCGGGCCTCGCATGGGCGTGCAGCCTGAACGACGTCGATTGGTCGGAGCTCGGCTTCGAGGGCCGGACCCAGTCGCAGCTGATCTGTCAGATCGGCGGGTTCTACGATGCGCACAGGGCCAGCGTGGATGTGAACGCTTTGCTCCACCTCCTGGACCACGGGATTTCCGGAGGCGCCACGGTCCTCTCGAGGATGCTCGCGAATGCGCGCCGGGCGAGCTTCCGCCTGGAGGCGCACGGGGCGCCCCGATCCGCTTCGGACGCGTTGAAGGCGAGGGGGTGGCGCTGGTCGCCGGGTCGCCGCTGCTGGACGATCGAGGTGGACGCCCGGCGCAGGGACGAAGAGGTCGATTGGGCGACGATCCGGGTCTACGGCGCCACGGACGCGCCGGTCGTCGTCGAGGTCGACTGGCGGACTCGCCATGGCTGCTGACGGGAATGGGCGAGGCCTCTCCGCGCGGCGGTGGCGGCCGCCGATGTTCGCTCCTCGGGCCGAGAGCGTGATGGCGTCGGACCGGTCCGGGGCGATCGACCGGCGCGCGACGATGCGCGATGCGACGGCCGGAGCCTTCGTCGACCGTCTTTGCGACGTGGTCGCCCGTCTGGACGGGATGCCCGACGAACTCCTGGGCGACGACTGGCTGACGGCATCGGTCTACGTCGACGCGGCGGCGAGGAGTCTGCGCTTCGCCGCCGAGACGATGCGTGCTGACGATGTTAGCGGGCGCGGGACGGAGGACGGCGATGAGGAGGTCGATCCACGGCTACTCGAGTGGCTCGCCTAAGGCGTCTCGGCCGCCTCGCGCGCGGCGCGCGCCGCACGCCGCTTCTCGAGATCGGCGAGTTGCCGGTCGCGTGTGCTGATGCCCAGCCCGCGCGATGCGGCGATGTTCGCGATGAGAGCGCTCTGAAGACTGGTCGACAGCGACGTCAGACGGTCCACCTCGCGGCGGAGCTCCTCGTGGATGTCACGCAGGTTGGGATGCCGGTCTGCGGGTCGAAGCCGGCGCGAAGGGTGACGATCTCGCCGATCCTCATCCCGGTGAGCTGGAGGAGCGCCAGGATGGCGGCGTCCCTGATGACCGTGACGAGGTCGCAAAGAGTCTTCGAGGCCGGCTCGGTCGAGCCGTCGGCCAGCATGATCGGAAGGGTGGGATGCCATGGGGCCGCTTCTCCCGCCAGTGTCGCGAACGACCGACCGACGAGTGCCTCAGTGCCTAGACGGCGTTGGAGCTTGGTGATGCGGTCGCGTCTCGCCCTGCCGCGAGCGTCGAGATGGGCATCCTGGAGCCGCATGACCTCGTCGGCCGGAGTGCCGAGCAGACGGTCGACTGCGATCATGAGGGGATCGAGACCTCGTCCGGCAGCGGATGGGCCCCCTCCTCACGCGGGGCTCGCACCCTGCCCGCCACGGGTGCCGGCGCCAACAGCTTCGGGCTCGCCCTTGATTCTCCAAACCTTCGCCAGCCTGTAAAATTGCTGGACGCCGATGCCGATCTGCTTCGCATGATGTTCAGCATCGGCTTTGGTGGGAGATTTCAGCGCGAGGTAGCGTTGAAGGATTCCAATGCGGCGACGGACCTCGTCGCGGCGCAGCGGGTCGATGCCCGACAGGTCGACCTCTTTCATTCGGAGTTCCTTTCAAAGAAGGAAGCTCCTCAATTCACTTTGGTAGAATGCAGCATCGAGAATGATGCTGCTGTCGCGACGCGCGGTCGCCAGACGCCCTAATCTGGATTGGCCCAGAGTTAGGTGTGGAATGGCCCAGACTTAACTGGTGGCCATAGGAGGGGTGGTGGGTCCGCCGGGATTCGAACCCGGGACCTCTCGATTAAAAGTCGCTTGCTCTACCGACTGAGCTACGGACCCACACCGGCCCTGCCCCTAGGCGGGCCAGCCGGGCGGGTCAACGCTGCGCTTCGATCCGCGTCACCTGAATATGGGCGACCTGCCAGCGGCCGTTCGTCCGGCGGAACGTGTCGGCGAAACGGAAATGGCTGGAAAAACGCCGCCCGCCCGAGACGCCGCCGAGCACCGTCTCCGCATTGGCCACGCCGGCATCCGGCCCGAGCGACACGATCACCCGATCGGTCAGCACCAGCGGATCATAGCGGTCGCCCGGCGTCATCCAGCCGTCGATGAATGCCTGCTTGCCCTGCCGCCTGCCCGAGCCGTCGATATAGACCAGGTCGTCCGCGATCATCGTCTCCATCGCCGCGCGGTCCTGGCCGAGCTGCGCCCGGTCGAACGCATCGGCAAAGGCAACCAGGCCGGGATCGGGATCGGCCAGCGCCAGCATCATCCAGATCATCGCTTCCTCCGCAATCGTGCCGCGAGCTGGCGCACGCTAAGCCCGGTCACCGGATCGCGCCAGCCCGCCGCGACCCGGGCGAGCGGCGCCAGCACGAATTCGCGGCCGCGGAACAGGCGATGCGGCACGGTGAGCGCCGGCTCGCCCCAGCTGCCGCCCGACCATAATATGATGTCGAGATCGATCACCCGCGCCCCCCAGTTCCGGCCGCGCCGCCGGCCGAAGCCGCGCTCGATGGCTTTCAGCCGCCGGAGCAGGGCAGGGGGCATCTCGTCGCTCTCGATCAGCACGACGGCATTGGCGAAGCGGCGTTTCGAAGGGCCGAGCGGCGGCGTGTGCAGGATCGGGGAGACCGTGGTGACGCCGCCCAACGCCGCGATCGCCGCCGCGACTTCGCGCGCCGGGCTCCCGTGGCGGCCCCATCGGTTCGATCCGATCGCGATGGCATAGCTTGTCCTCGCCATGCCGGGCGGCCTATCGCGCGGGAATGCTTCAGCCAAGCCGCGATTGTCCGCTCTGCCCGCGCCTCGTGGCGTTGCGCGCGCAATTGCGCGCCGAACATCCCGACTGGTGGAATGCGCCGGTGCCCGCGCTGGGCGATCCCGATGCGCCGATCGCGATCGTGGGCCTTGCGCCCGGCAAGCACGGTGCCAACCGCACCGGCCGCGTCTTTACCGGCGACGATTCCGGCGCGCTGCTGTTCGCGACGCTGGAGAAGTTCGGGCTGGCCGAGAGCGGCGAGCCCAGGGGCGTGGTGATCCTCAACGCAGTGCGCTGCCTGCCGCCCGAGAACAAGCCCGAGCCCGCCGAGATCCATGCCTGCCGGCCCTTCCTGGCGGCGGAGCTCCGGGCGCCGGTGGTGCTGGCGCTGGGTCAGATCGCGCACCAGTCGGCCGTCAAGGCGATGGGCGGCAAGCTGCCCAAGGTGCGCTTCGCCCATGGCGCCGAGCATCGCATGCATCGCGGCCAATGGCTGGTCGATAGCTATCACTGCTCGCGCTACAACCAGAATACCGGGCGGCTGACGCCCGCGATGCTGGAGGCGGTGGTGGAGCGGGCCGTGGCGCTGGCGCGGCCGGAGGCGCGCTGATCCCGGCCGGGCTCAGATGTCCTGCACCAGCCGGGTATAGAGTTCGGGCCGGCGATCGCGGAAGAAGCCGAACGCGGCGCGGTGGCGCTTGGCGAGGGCCAGGTCGAGCGTCGCGGTGATCACGCCCTCTTCCTCGCGGTCCAGCTCGGCCCGGATGTCGCCGCGCTCGTCGGTGATGAAGCTGGTGCCGTAAAAGGTCTGGCCGTGCTCGATGCCGACCCGGTTGGCGGCGACTACGGGCACGACGTTCGATACGGCATGGCCCACCATCGCCCGGCGCCACAGCCGCGCGGTGTCGAGGCTGTCGTCATGCGGCTCGCTGCCGATCGCGGTGGGGTAGAAGAGGATGTCCGCACCCATCAGCATCATCGCGCGGGCAGTCTCGGGATACCATTGGTCCCAGCACACGCCGACGCCGAGCGTGCTCCTGTCCGGGCCGTCCCACACCTTGAACCCGGTGTTGCCGGGGCGGAAATAGAATTTCTCCTCATAGCCCGGGCCGTCGGGGATGTGGCTCTTGCGATAGACGCCGGCGATCTTGCCGTCCGGATCGATCATCGCGAGGCTGTTGTAATAATGATGGCCGTCCAGCTCGAAGAAGCTGGTTGGGATGTGGATCTTGAGCTCGCTGGCCAGCGCCTGCATCGCCAGCACCGCCTTGTGCTCGGCAGTGGGCTTCGCATTGGCGAACAGGCCCTCGTCCTCCACCCGGCAGAAATACTCGCCTTCGAACAGTTCGGGCGGCAGCACGACCTGGGCGCCGCGCGAAGCCGCCTCGCGAACGAGCCGCGACACATGTTTGATGTTCGCATCGATATCGTTCGAAAAGGCGAGCTGCAGGGCGGCGACGGTGATCTCGGTCATGGCGCGGCACATAGGGGGGATACGCGATTTTCGCTACCTGGCATCGCGACTTTCATGTCCGGTCGCCGGATATCTCGTCACTCTGAACTCGCCTGGCGATCGTCCCGTTTCGACAAGCGCCGTTCCTTTGTCATCCCCGCCTGCGCGTTGGATGCTGAAACGCGTTCAGCATGACGGGTGTTTTGGATCGGCGGATCGGTTAAGCACCCAGGTGATGCTGTCCCGCCCCCTGCTCACGGCGCTGCTCGCCGGCTTTCTCTCCGCCACCGGATTCGCCCCGCTCGACTGGTGGCCGATCACGCTCGCCTGCCTCGCCGTGCTGCTGCACCTGACCTGGCACGCGCCAAGCGCCAAGGCGGCGCTGCTGCGCGGCTGGGTCTTCGGCGTCGGCCATTTCACGCTCGGCAACAACTGGATCCAGCACGCCTTCGATTTTCAGGACAAGATGCCGCCGGTGCTGGGCTATTTCGCCGTGGTGCTGCTCGCGCTCTACCTGGCGGTCTATCCGGCGGTGGCGATGGGCCTTGCCTGGCGCTTCGCCCGCATTGTGAAGGCGCGCTGGAACGAACCCGATCTCGCTTTCGTCCTCGCCGCCGCCTCGGCCTGGATCGTCACCGAATATCTGCGCGGCACGCTGTTCACCGGCTATCCGTGGAATCCGATGGCGGCAATATGGGTGCCGACGCCGATCGCGCAGCTCGTGGCCTTCTCCGGCACCTATGCGCTGTCGGGGCTCACCCTGATCGTCGCCGGCGCGCTCTACCTCGCCAGTCAGCACCAGTATCGCGTACCGCTGGCCACCGCTGCGCTGCTCCTCGTCGCCGGGTTCGCGCTCAACCCCGGTCGCCCGGTCGAGGACCTCACGCGCCCGCACGTCCGCGTCGTCCAGCCCAATATCGGGCAGGAAGGCGTCGATCGGCCGGACTATGCCCCGCGCGTCCTCGCCAAGCTGGCCGAGTGGAGCGGCCAGCCGGGCGGCGTGCCGCGGCTGGTGGTGTGGCCCGAGGGCATGGTCAATTATTATGTCGAGGACGGCTATCCGCAGCGCTTCTACCAGCAGGGCGATCCCCGCTGGGTGCGCGGGCGGATCGGCGGACTGCTCGGGCCGCGGGATCGCGCGATGATCGGCGGCAACGCGCTGTTCTTCGACGGGGACCGGCTAACCGGCGCGGGCAACTCGGTGTGGACCATGGACCCGGCCGGCATGCTCGGCGGGCGCTACGACAAGGCGCATCTCGTCCCCTATGGCGAGTATCTGCCGATGCGCACGCTGCTGGCGCCGCTCGGCCTCGCCCGGCTGGTGATGGGCGATATCGACTTCATCCCGGGCCCGGGCCCGCGCACGCTCGCCGTCGACGGCTTCGGCAAGTCCG
Source organism: Sphingomonas sp. 1F27F7B (assembly GCF_005503355.1). Lineage (GTDB taxonomy): Bacteria > Pseudomonadota > Alphaproteobacteria > Sphingomonadales > Sphingomonadaceae > Sphingomonas. The sequence goes on along the minus strand of NZ_SCMK01000034.1, from coordinate 9,672 downwards.
GTGTCGCGGTCTGCTACGAGATCATCTTCTCCGGCCAGATCATCGACCAGCGCAACCGCCCCGATTTCCTGTTCAACCCGTCGAACGATGCCTGGTTCGGCAGCTGGGGGCCCGTGCAGCACCTCGCGCAGGCACGGTTGCGGGCGATCGAGGAGGGGCTGCCGATCCTGCGCGCCACGCCTACCGGCATTTCCGCGGTGATCGATGCCCGCGGCCGCCTGCTCGGCACGGTGCCGGCGGGGCAGGAAGGGGCAGTGGAAGTGCCGCTCCCCGCGCCCTTGCCACCGACGCCCTTCGCCCGGCTCGGCAACGGGCTGGCGCTGATCGTCGCGCTGGCCTTTGTGGTGTTCGCGATTGCGTTCCGGCGCTTCGCCCGCTAGGGGGATCATATAAGGAAAGCTTTATATGGGCATGGCAACGGCCCGGCTTTCCTCCCCACAAGAGGAATTTCCATGCGTTCCAACTATCTCTTCACGTCCGAATCGGTTTCCGAAGGCCATCCCGACAAGGTCGCGGACCAGATTTCCGACGCCATCGTCGACCTGTTCCTGTCCAAGGATCCCGAGGCCCGTATCGCCTGCGAGACGCTGACCACCACCCAGCTGGTCGTCCTTGCCGGCGAGATCCGCGGCAAGGGCATCATGGACACCGAAGGCAATTGGGCCCCGGGCGTGCAGGAAGAGGTCGAGAAGGCCGTCCGCGATACCGTGAAGCGCATCGGCTATGAGCAGGAGGGCTTCCACTGGGAGACGCTCCGCTTCGAGAACAACCTGCACCCGCAATCGGCGCACATCGCGCAGGGCGTGGATGCCTCCGGCAACAAGGACGAAGGCGCTGGCGACCAGGGCATCATGTTCGGCTTCGCCTGTGACGAGACGCCGGATCTGATGCCGGCCACGCTTGATTACAGCCACAAGATCCTCGAGCGCATGGCCGCCGATCGCCATTCGGGCACGGCGCCGTTCCTCGAGCCGGACGCCAAGAGCCAGGTCACGCTGCGCTTCGAGAACGGCAAGCCGGTCGCGGCGACTGCGATCGTCGTCTCGACCCAGCATGGCAAGGGCTATGACGAAGGCGACAAGGAGGCCGAGCTCAAGGCCTATGTGAAGAAGGTCGTCGCCGATCTGCTTCCGGCCGAGCTGCTCTCGACCGAGACCGAATATCACATCAATCCGACCGGCTCGTTCGAAATCGGCGGTCCGGACGGCGATGCCGGTCTCACCGGCCGCAAGATCATCGTCGATACCTATGGCGGCGCCTCGCCGCACGGCGGCGGCGCGTTTTCGGGCAAGGACCCGACCAAGGTCGATCGTTCGGCGGCGTACATCACCCGCTATCTTGCCAAGAACATCGTCGCCGCGGGCCTGGCCAAGCGCGTGACGATCCAGCTGGCCTATGCGATCGGCGTGTCGAAGCCGCTGTCGCTCTATGTCGACACGCACGGCACCGGCACGGTCTCGGACGACAGGATCGAAGCGGCGATCGCAGGCATCGAGAAGCTGGGCGGCCTCACGCCGCGCGGCATCCGCACGCACCTGCAGCTCAACAAGCCGATCTATTCGAAGACGGCGGCTTACGGCCATTTCGGCCGCAAGGCCGAGGGCGACTTCTTCCCCTGGGAGAAGACCGACCTGGTCGAGGATCTGAAGGCCGCCCTGGCCGCCTGATCCCGCCCGCTTCGGCTTGCCGAACCCGATAGCCCCGCGCCGCACTGCCGGCGCGGGGCTTTTCGTTTCGGCTCTTCGATACGTATTCGCACGGGCCATCCTATAAAGCACTGAGCAACCGTAATTCTTCATCAGGAAGGACAGGAAAGGAGCGAGTCGGTGGAGTCGGAGAATTCGATGATGGTTCCGGAGAACGGAGCGTCCCCTGGCGCCGGCACCGGACTCGCGATCGCCTTCCAGCCCATCGCCGAGATCGCCGGTGGTCGCATCCATGCCTATGAGGCGCAGGCGCTGCGCGACGGCGCGCCCGCCACGGGCGATTTCGACCAGCTGTCGGCCGAGCAGCGCCGCGACGTCGATCGTCGCTGCGCAGTCGCCGCGGTGCGCTGGGCGGCGACGGCGGGCTTTGCCAGTTCGGGCGGCCGGCTCGCCATTCCGCTGAGCGCACCGGCGATCGGCGATCCTGCCGAGCACATCCAGCCGGCACTGCTAACCGCGCGCCAATATGGCATCGTCGCCGAGCGGCTGGTGTTCACGCTCCACCATTATCAGGCGATCACCAGTTCCGAGCTCGCCGACGTCATGCATGTCTTCAACAAGCTGGGCCCGGTCGTCGCCTTTCACGGCGTCGGCCCGAATGAATCGGGGCTGGCCTATTGCGGCAAGTTCGCGCCCCATGCCGTGACGATCGAGCCCGAACTGGTCAGCACCATCGCCTCCAGCTGGTCGCGCCGCATCGCCATCGAGGACCTCATCCGCCGCATGCAGAGCCTGGGCCTGCGCATCGTCGCGGCGGGCGTGGACAGCGAGCCGGTCTATGAGCGCATCCGCAGCTTCGGCGTGCCGCTCGTCCAGGGTGCCCATGTCGGCGCGCCCGCCACGGGCAGCCTGCCGCAACCGGCGCTGCGCAACGCGGCTTGATTCGCGCTTCGTCGCACCCGCTCCGCGCTACGGCTCTCGGAACAATAACCGTTTCGGTGGTAATCCTGCATCGGGTCGTTTCGGCGGCGATTCGCTTGCCGCGGCGCGACTCGCGGATTCGCGTGAGGCAAGCGAAATCCGCCGCTTTGCTTCCCCGGTAGAATCCCCATGGGGAGAATCCCCCTTCGGCGAGGCACGGAATGGAGCGGATGGCGTTAACCATTTTTAACGAAGGGCAGAAAGGAAGTACCATGCATACCGAACCTGCCTCAGCCGCCCCTCCGTCCGGTCTCGCCCTTGCCTTTCAGCCGATGATCGCCGCCATTTCGGGTCAGCCCTTCGCCTGGGCCGCGATCGCCACCGTAAAGGGCAGCGGCTTCGCGCCAGTCGCCGCAGGGCTCGCCGCCGAGGCCCGGCTGCGGCTCGAAATGGCGCGGATCGCCGCCGCGATCGCCGGCGCCGCCGATGCCGGGCTGCTCGACGGCGAGGCGCTGCTCGCGGTTCCCGTCGGAGCCGCCAGCGGCGCGCCCGAGGCGCTGCTCGCCCATCTCTTCCGTGCCGCGATCGCGCATCGCGTGCCGATCGGCCGCATCGTGGTCGAGATCGACGCCGACGAGCGCGGCGAGCTGGCCCTGGTCGCCGCGCTGGCCCAGGCGTGCGTCGACCGCGGCATCGCCATTGCGTTCGACGGCTTCGCGGTCGGCCCGCTCGCGGTCCGCCTGCTCGGCCGCTTCACGCCGCGTTTCGTCAAGCTCGACGCCGGTCTGGTCCGCAACATCGCCGACAGCAGCTCGCGCCGCGTGATCGTCGAAGGCGTGCTGCGTCTCGCCCGCAACATGGACGTGACGCTGATCGCCAACGGCGTAGCGCGCCGCGAGGATCTGGTCCTGCTCTGCACCATGGGCATCCGCCACATGCAGGGCGACTGGATCGCCCCGGCCCGCAGCCGCCCGCTGCCGCGCGCGCACCTCGCCCGCCGCGAGCCGCGCGCGACGGTGCCCCAGCATCGCCGCCTCGCCGCGCATCAGCGCATCGTCACGGTACGTCCGGCGGCTCCTGCCGCGCTTGCCCAGGCGCTCTAACGCTTGTCCTCCGCGTCCGGGACGCTAACAGGCGGCCCGTGTCCGATCCTGTTTCCATTCGCCGTCTCTATGGCCGCCGCCAGGGCCACAAGCTCCGCCAGGGCCAGTCCGCCCTTGTCGAGGAGCTGCTGCCGCAGGTGAGCCTGCCCGAATCGGGCCCGCTCGATGCCGCCACGCTGTTCGGCGACGATCGCCCCCTCGAATTCGAGATCGGCTTCGGCGCGGGCGAGCATCTCGCCGGCCAGGCCGCGATGCGCCCCGACCACGGCTTCATCGGCTGCGAGCCCTTCCTCAACGGCGTGGTCGGCGCGCTCGGCCATGTCCGCGACGGCGATCTCCGCAATGTCCGCCTGCACATGGGCGACGCGCTGGAAGTGCTGGAGCGGCTGCCCGATGCCAGCCTCGACCGGCTCTATCTGCTTCATCCCGATCCCTGGCCGAAGGCGCGCCACGCCAAGCGCCGGATGATGAACCACGGCCCGCTCGACATCATTGCGGCGAAGCTAAAGCCCGGCTGCGAATTCCGCCTGGGCACCGACGATCCCACCTATTGCCGCTGGTCGATGATGATCATGGACCAGCGCCGCGACTTCGCATGGCAGGCGAAGACCGCGCAGGATTTCCTCACGCGTCCCGCCGACTGGCCGGAGACGCGCTATGAGCGCAAGGCGCGGCGCCAGGGCCATGAAGTGTGGTACTTCCGCTACATCCGGCGATAGGCGACTGCCATCGAGGAAGCCGGCGGCTGCGTCGCGGCGCCGCGCAGGATCGCCGGCTAGGCCTTCACGGTCGCCGATGGCTGCGGGGAATGCACCTGCGCCGCTTCCAGCATCGCCCGGTCGCGGATGGTGATCCCGCGTGCGCCCATCAGGTTGATCGCACCCTCCGCCTTCAGCCGGCTCAGCTGGCGGCTCACCGTCTCGATCGTCAGCCCGAGCACCTCCGCCATCTCGCCGCGGGTCAGGGGAAGGTCGAAGGTCACTGGCCCGAGAGCGGTGGCGCGGCAGCCCCGCGTGCGGTCGGCCAGGTCGAGCAGAAAGCCGGCCAGCTTCTCACGCGCCGAAAGCCGGGCGAGGGCGAGCATCCGTCCCCGCGCCTCGTCGAGCGCCGCCAGCGTGCGCTGGAGCAGCAGCCGCTCCATGCGGGCATGGTCTTCGAGCACGCGCTCGAACGGCTTGCGCGGGAAGACGCACAGCTCGACGTCGCCGAGCGCAGTGACGGTGAAATCGGCCAGCTCGGCCCAGGGGCGGCCGACGAAATCGGCCGGATAGAGCAGCCCGACCACCTGCTCGCGCCCATCGGGGGTGACGGCGCTGAGCTTGAGCACGCCCGAGAGGAGGTTGGCGCAGACCAGGCTTTCCTCGCCCGCCCAGACCAAGGTCTGTCCGCGCGCCAGCTTGCGCCGCCGGCCGAGCGCATTGAGCGCGTCGAGCTCGACATCGTCGAGGCTGGCGCAAAGTGCCCGGTCGCGCACGGCGCAGTCGGAGCAGATATGAGCGACGGTCATGCGCCGCATATCGTGGCCGCCTTGACGAAGGTCAAAGCGACGGATTGTCCCAGGGGGCAGGCAGGCGGCACCTCACGAAGCGGGAAGCGCTCCATGTATCTCTATCTGGTTGCCGGTGCCTTTGCGTTCTTCATCGTCACGGTCGCCTTCCTCAGCATCGAGGACGCGATCCGCTTTCGCGGGCGCTGAGCCGGTCTCGGCACGGCCGGTCCGCTTCCAGGCGCCGCGAAGCAGCTTGCCGCCCAGGGCGTCGAGGCCCGGCCGCACGAACAGCCAGTCGCGGATGGCCGGGCCCTTCGCTGCGCCGATCACCTGCTTGTAGCCGCTGTCGCCGGCGCCCCAGTCGACGGCCGCGATGCCGTCCTCGATCGCGCGGACGAGGTTGCGGTAATAGAGCAGCTTGCCCGGCGAATGCTTGGCGAAGCGCGGGTCATAGCTGTTCGCGACGGCATATTTCAGCGGGCCGGCATTGAGGTCGAAGGAGAAGGCCGCGGGCGCGCCGTCGATGCGGAGCAGCGCCGCCCACATCATCCGGGCGATGACGGGATCCTCGGCGGCGGCGCGCCAGAAGCGGCCATGGCCACGCGCAGTGAACTTGGCGTCCGAGCCGTCAGTCCGCGCGGCGATCCAGCTCTTCTCCTCAATCGCGGCGAGTGCTTCGAACGCCGCCTCGTCCCAGTCGGCGCCGTGGACGAAGCCCCAGTCGAGTTCGCCGTGCCCGCCCAGATGCTTCTCGTGGAAGCGGTTCTTCTTCAGCGTCGAGTTGCGGGGCCAGGTGCCCTGGGCGCGCTCGGCGGCGATGTCGAGCAGGAAGCTGTCCGCCACGAACCGGTCGAGCACTGCCCAGCCCTTGTTTCGTGCCGCTTCCTTGAGCAGCTCGAGCCCAGGGTCGCCGTCATAGACCGGGCCGACGCGCAGCGCGCGCGCCGCGCGGGCGAGCCGGGGGAGCAGCGCCTCGATCGCCTCGACTCCGGCATCCTCGCGAACGGGGAAGCTGCGGAAGGGCCAGTAGCAGCCGGGAATCGCGGCCAGCTTCGCCCAGGCCGGGCCCGCCGAGACGATCGGCAGCGCGACGACGGGTTCGCCCTCGCGCGCCACGGTGAGCGTGCGGGCATGGCCGCCATAGGTGCGGAGGGCGGCGGCGAACCAGCCATAGCGCAGGAAATGGTGCGACGGGCGCGCACGCGCCGCCACGGCATCGATCGCGCCGGCCAGCCCGTCAACGCAATCGACGGTGAGCGCCGGCGGCAGGCGCGTGAATTCCTCGAGCAGCATCGGCTTCGACATGGCCATGTTTCTAGCGCGGCACCCGTTACCAAGCCGTGATGACGCGGGCGCTCATCCGCCGCGGGCCCAGGCGCGGGCGACGTCAAGCTCCTCGGGCGTGAAGATCTTCTGCTCGCCCGGCACCATCCACCCGGTCGCGCGGCTGGCGGCGACGATCCAGCCGATGTCGGTGACCATCGCGACGCGGCCGATCCTGGTGAGATGGCCCACGCCCCAGCTGATGTCCTTCCACCACGCCGCCAGCTCCATGCCGGCGAAGCTGCGTATCACCGCGACCGCCGACAGCTTGCCGTGGCGTGCGATCACTGCCTCCATTTCGGTGGCCGCGGCATCATATTCGGCGCGGGTGACTTCGCCGTCGACGGTGAATTCGATCACGCCGGCGTCCATGTCGGTATCGAAATGCATCATGGGCTTCACTCCGTTCGGTTCCCCGGTCATAACGCATGACGCATGGAAGGACCCTATCTCTCCACGGTTTCCGAAACGATTCAGGCGGCGATCGCTCCCGTGTTCCTGTTGGCGGGCATCGGGGCGTTCCTGAACGTGATGGTCGGCCGGCTGGCCCGCATCGTCGATCGCGCACGCAATATCGAGCAGCTTCACCCGCGCTCGACCGGGCCGGAGCATGATCGCCACGTCTGGGAGCTGCGGATCATCGATCGCCGCATCTCGGTGATCAACAACGCGATCTTCCTGTGCACGGCCAGCGCCCTCGCCATCTGCTTCGTCGTCGCGATGATGTTCGTCGCGCGGCTCAGCAACCTGCATGTGGGCATCTGGGTGGCGAGCGCCTTCATCGTCTCGATGCTGCTGCTGATGGCGGGGCTGGTCTATTTCCTCTTCGAGGTGCGCATGTCGCTCGCGGCGATCCATGTGCGCGAGGAACTGCTGGAGCTGGACGGGAAGCGCTAGGGCGCGGCGCCCTTCCTGCATCGTCGCCACGGCGAAGCGCCAAAGGTTGCGAAGGTTGCGCACAGCGCGGGTTCTCGCGGCTGCCATTTCCCCTCATTTCCCGGAAATGCGCCGCATCTCGCAGCATTCTTGCGCGGGCGTGATCCTATCTTTCCTACAGCTTCAAAGAGCGGGCGGGGCGGCGACCCCGACCGCGCGAGCCAAGCAGGCGCGATCCTACATTGCAAGCGGCTCGGGAGGCTTGGCACCGACGCCGATCCGGCCTGAGCGAGGAAGCATGCAGCGAGCCCCGTCATCCCCGCGAAAGCGGGGATCCAGGGCCAAGTGCGGAGCGAGGGTGGCAGGTTCTGCCCTTTCCGGACGGCGTTCGCGCGATGGCGCCGATATCCCGCATTACCCTGGATCCCCGCCTGCGCGGGGATGACGACGGAAGGGGTGGGGATGACGAGGAAAGAAACGAGTCCCCAACCTAGGGCGTCCGCGGCCCCAGGTCGGCCGGGATCGTCGGCAGATATTGCGGCACCAACCGGGCGTGCGTCGCCTGTTCATAGGCATGGCCGGCCTTGAGCAGCAGCCCGTCGGCATGGGCGGTGCCGATGAAGGAAAGGCCGGCGGGCAGCCCGTTCACCAGGCCCATCGGCACGGTGAGGTGCGGATAGCCCGAGACTGCCGGCAGCTCGCTCGCCGAGGGCCCCTGGAACTGGTCGCCATGCGCCGGGTCGCTCAGCCAGGGCGTGCCATAGGTCGGGGTGACGAGGACCTGCGCGTCCGCCGCCTTGAGCATCGCGTCGATTCCCTCGGGCCCGGCCATGCGCGCCGATTTCTCGCGCGCCGCCTGATATTCGGGATCGTCGAGGCCCTTGGTCTTGTCGGCCTTTAGGAAGGTCTCCTGGCCGAAGAACGGCATCTCCGCTTCCTTGTGCGCCTCGTTGAAGGCGATCAGGTCGGCGAGCGTCTTGGGCCCCACGCTGGCCGGCGTGGTGGCGAGATAGGCGGCCATGTCGGCCTTCAGCTCGGTGTAGAGCACCAGCCCCTCGGCCTCGCCCAGCCCCTTCAGCTCGGGCATCTTCACTTCGACCAGCACGGCGCCGGCCGCGCCGAGCTCGGCGAGCGCCTTGTCGAAGCGCGCGGCGAGATCGGCCGCCATCTCGGGCTTCCAATAGCCGATCCGCATGCCCTTGAGCGCGTCCGGAGACAGCCCCGCCGCATAGTCCTTGCGATATTTGTCCGCATCCTGCGTCGCCGGATCGGCGGGGTCGCTGCCCACCATCGCGCCGAACAGGATCGCGGCGTCCTTCACCGATCGCGCCATCGGCCCGGGCGTGTCCTGGCTATGGCTGATCGGCACCACGCCGGTGCGGCTGATCAGCCCCAGCGTCGGCTTGAGCCCGACCAGTCCGTTCATCGCCGCCGGGCACACCACCGAACCATCGGTCTCGGTGCCCACCGCCACCGCCGCCAGGCTCGCCGCGACCGCCGCGCCCGATCCGCTCGACGAGCCGCAGGCGGAGCGATCGAGCGCATAGGGATTCTTCACCAGGCCGCCCATGGCGCTCCACCCGCTCATCGAATGGTTCGAGCGGATGTTCGCCCATTCGGAGAGGTTGGTCTTGCCCAGGATGATCGCGCCCTGGGCCCGCAGCCGCGCGACCAGCGGCGCGTCGCGGCCGGTATCGTTGTTGGCGAGCGCCAGGCTGCCCGCGGTGGTGGGCATGTTCTGGGTCTCGATATTGTCCTTGATCAGCACCGGGATGCCGTCGAGCGGGCCGAGCGGCTTGCCGGCCTTGCGCCGGTCGTCGCTGTCGCGGGCATCGGCGCGCAGGTCCTTGGCCGGTGCGGTGACGATCACCGCGCGCAGCGTCGGGCCGTGCCGATCGATCTTGTCGATCCGCTGGAGATACGCATCGACGAGATAGCCGCTGGTCATGGTCCCGTCGGCGAGCGCCGAGCGGAGCGCGTCGATCGACTGTTCCTCGACCGTGGGGAGCGGGCGCCGCTTCCTGTGCCCATGCGGGCGACGCCCATGCCAGAGCCATCGCCAGAGCCGTCATTCCCGTCCGCATGTGCCGTCCCCGAATCTCGTTGCGCGGCCAGCCTAGCGCGTGCGCGGCCCCCTGCAAGCGGAGGGCGGATCGCGATGGCGCTCATATCCCCTCGGGACACGCATCGCTTGGGACAAATACCCCTTTTCGTCATCCCCGCGCAGGCGGGGACCCAGGGTTTCTCTGCCGCATCGCCCGTGACTCTGGATCCCCGCCTGCGCGGGGATGACGGGGTTGGGGCAGGATGACGG
>NZ_SCMK01000033.1 GCF_005503355.1 Sphingomonas sp. 1F27F7B | reverse complement strand
GTTCGGGGGCGGCGGCGCCTCGGGGAGCTGGTGAAATGCGATTGACCGATCAGGACCGCGACGCCGTGACTGCGGCCGTCACCGCGGCCGAGCTGACCACCAATGGCGAGATCGTCACGGTCGTCGCGGGGCGCTCCGATCCCTATCACGACGTGGCGCTGCACTGGGCGGTGCTGGCGATGCTCCTCGTCCTCGCGCTGCTCGCCTGGCAGCCCTGGCCGGCGGAATGGCTGCACACCCGTTTCGTCGACAGCTGGGCGCAAGTGGTGCCGGCGCGCTGGTATCTCACCATTGCGCTGGTGCTGATGGCGGCGACCTTCCTCGTCGCGCGCGTGGCGCTGGCACTCGATGCGCTGCGGCTGTTCCTCACCCCCGGCGCGACCAAGACCCGCCGTGTCCATCGCCGCGCGCTGGAGCTGTTCCGCGCGGCGGCCGAGAAGCGCACGCGCGGCTCGACCGGCGTACTCGTCTATCTGAGCCTTGCCGAGCATCGCGCCGAAATCATCGCCGACGAAGCGATTCATTCGAAAGTCACCGCCGATGTCTGGGGTGCCGCGATGGCGGCGCTGGTGGGCGGCGTCAAACACGACCGTCCGGGCAAGGGCATGGTCGAGGCGGTGCAGCAGATCGGCCTGGTCCTGGCCGAGCACTTCCCGAGAAGCGAGGACGATGTGAACGAACTCCCCGACCGAGTGATCGAACTATGAGCGATGCGCCCGAGGAAGTCGCGTGGCAGGGCAAGTGGATCACGGCCAAGCGGCGGGGGAAGTGGGAATATGTATCGCGCGCCCGCGGCATCCGTGCCGCGGTGATCGTGGCGATCGACGCGGACGGCCATGTGCTGCTTGTCGACCAGTATCGCGTGCCGCTCGGCAAGCGCTGTCTCGAGCTGCCGGCCGGGCTGGTCGGCGACGAGGCGGGGCGGGAAGGGGATTCGCCCTTCGATGCGGCGCGCCGCGAACTGATCGAGGAGACCGGCTATGACTGCGCCCGCGTCGAGAGCCTCGGCGAATATTATTCCTCGCCCGGCCTGGTCAGCGAGGGCTTCACGCTCGTCCGCGCGACGGGACTGACCAAGGTGGGCGAAGGCGGCGGGCTGGAGGATGAGGACATCATCGTCCACCGCGTGCCGCTGGCCGGCCTTGCCGATTTCGTCACGGAGAAGCGTGCCGAGGGTCTGGCAATCGACGTAAAGCTGCTGCTGCTGCTTTCGGGCGCCTTGCTGGCGGATTAAGGGCTGCCGATATGGCACCGCGGACCCCGGCTCGGGGCCGGGGTGACGACGAGGGAGGTGCCGCTATCCGATCAGCGGAAATTGTCGGCGTAGGTCTGGAGCTTCAACTTGCGCTCGGGCGCCGCGATCACGTGGAAGGCGAGGCCCTCGCGCTCGGCATAGCCGGTGGCGGCTTCCAGGGTGGGGAAGCTCATGCGCAGCTGGGCCGCGGTCGCTTCGCCGCCGGCCCAGCCGGTGAGCGGGTCGGCTTGTTGCCGGCGGACCGGCTCGAACTCGAGGATCCAGAGCGTCGTGCGCGCGCGGCCCGACTGCATGGCGTTCTTGGGCTTCTGATAGATGCGGGCGATCTTGGTCATGGCGAGTCCCTTTAACGCGGCCCGGCGGCCCTTGCATCTGCCTTTTTCGTGCGGAGCGTCGCCGAAGCGGCGGCGGGATCCTCGGGCCAGGGATGGCGGGGGTAGCGGCCGCGCATTTCCTTGGCGACGGCGGCCCAGCTGCCCTTCCAGAAGCCCGGCAAGTCGCGCGTGGTCTGGATCGGCCGGCCGGCCGGCGAGGTGAGGCTGAGCACCAGCGGCGTGCCGTCGCCGAGCATGGGGTGCGTGTCGAGCCCATACAGCGCCTGGACGCGGACCTCGACCGTGGGTCCGCCTTCCGCCGCATAGTCGATCGCATAGGTCGAGCCTTCGGGAGTCTCGAAGCGCGCCGGGGCGAGCCGGTCGAGCGCCTTCTGGCCGTCCCAGCCGAGCAGGTTGTTCAGCGCCGTGGTCAGCCCGTCGACCGCGTCGAGCCGGCGCTTGCCGGCGAGCAGCCCCGGCAGCCAGTCGTCGAGCGCGGCGAGCAGGCGCTCGTCCGAGAGGGCATCGTTCCCGGCATAGGCGGCGCGAGTGCGCAATGCCCGGGCGGCATCGGGCCAGGGCAGCAGCGCCAGGCCATGCTCGCGCACCCCTTCGAGCAGCGCCTTCTCGATCTCGGCGGGAGCGGCCGCCGTATCAGGACCGCTGGAGAGGCGGATCGCGCCGAGCCTGCGTTCCCGGAGCGCTTCGATCCGGCCGGTGGCGGGATCGAAGCGGACGCTGCGGCGCGTCTCGATCCGGTCCGCGAAGAGCGACTCCACTGCGGCCGGGTCGATGGGCGCGGCGGAAAGGACGCGCGCGCCCGCCGCCATGCCCTGCGTCTCGGCCACCGCCAGCCATTCGGAGCGGGCGAGCGAAGCGGCGGAGTCGAGCCTGAATCCGCGGCCGCCGACCGAGGCCCAGCTTTCGCCCGAGGCATCGCGCCGCTTGGCGATGCGATCGGGAAAGGCAAGCGCGACGCAAGCGGCAAGCGCATTCTCCGTCTCCGCTTCCGCGGAGGGGGCCGGGGAGAGCGGGAGAATCCTGGCCCAGCGCTGCGCCAGCCGGCGGGTATTCTCGGCGCGCGGGCCGCGTTCGCTTCGCCAGCGGCGCAGGCGCAGCTCGAGATCGGCGTCACTGCCCCCCAGCCCACGCTCGCCGAGCAGCACCGCGACTTCCGCTGCGGTGCGCGCCATGCCGCGTTCGGCGGCGCGGACCAGCATATGGCCGAGCCGGGGTGGCAGCGGCAGGCCGGCGATCGCCTTGCCATGCGCCGTGGGCCGCCCGTCTTGGTCCAGCGCTTCGAGGCTGGCGAGCCGCCTGCGCGCCTCGGACAGTGCAGCTTCGGGCGGAGGATCGAGCCAGTTCAGGTCGCGCGGATCGTGTACGCCCCAGAGCGCGCAATCGAGCATCAGCGCGGAGAGATCGGCTTCCAGTATCTCGGGCGGATCGAAGCGCGGCAGGCCCGCGGTCGCCGCTTCCTCCCAGAGCCGATAGGCCATGCCGGGCCCCTGGCGCGCGGCGCGGCCGGCGCGCTGGGTGACGGCGGCCTGGCTGGCGCGTTCCGTGACCAGCCGGGTCATGCCCGCGGCACGATCGTAGCGCGGGCGACGGGCGAGCCCGGAATCGACCACGATACGAATTCCCTCGAGCGTCAGCGACGTTTCGGCGATGGAGGTAGCCAAGACGATCTTTCGCCGGCCCTCCCGGTCCGGCGCGATCGCCGCGCGCTGGGCGCCGGGTTCCAGGCTGCCATGGAGCTTGTGGATCACCGCGCCCGGCACCTCGCCGATCCGCTCGGCCGTTCGCTCGATCTCGGCAACCCCCGGCAGGAAGGCAAGCACGCCGCCCTCCGCCTCGCGCAGCGCCGTGCGGATCGCCGCAGCCATCGCCTCCTCGATCCGGGCATCGGCGGCGCGGCCGAGATGGCGCAGCGCCAGCGGCCAGCTGCGCCCTTCGCTCTCCACCACCGGTGCGCCGCCCATCAGGCCGGAGAAGCGCGCGCCGTCGAGCGTCGCCGACATCGCGACCAGCCGCAGGTCGGGCCGCAGCGCGGCCTGTGCGTCGAGCGCCAGCGCCAGCCCGAAATCGCTGTCGAGGCTGCGCTCGTGCACTTCGTCGAACAGCACGGCGGAGACGCCTGCCAGCTCGGGATCGGCCTGGATCCGGTTGACGAAGATCCCTTCCGTCACCACCGTCACCCGCGTCGCCGCCGAACGCTTGCTGTCCATGCGCGTGGCATAGCCGAAGGTCCGGCCGACGCTTTCGCCCGCCAGTGCCGCCATCCGCTCGCCGGCCGCCCGCGCGGCCAGCCGGCGCGGGGAGAGCAGCAGCACTTCGCCGGTGCACCAGGCCTCGCCGAGCAGCGCCGGCGCCACCGCCGTCGTCTTGCCCGCCCCCGGCGGGGCGACCAGCACGGCGTTGTTGCCGGCGCGCAGCGCGCCGAGCAGGTCGGGCAGGACGGACTGGATCGGCAATGTCTCACGCATCACGCGCAACCAATTCCCCGAAGCCGGGTTTGGCGCAAGCGAAGCCTGAGGAGTGAGGACATGGCGAGGACCCTGGCACAGTTCAGCATCACCCCCGACAGCGACGGCGACTATACGCTGCACCTGGAGGACGACGACGGCGAAACGCTGGAGTTCACCGCCAGCTTCGAGCAGCTCGACCTGATCGTCGAAGCGATCGAGGACGTGATCGACAGCGACGAGGAAGATGCGCTTGCCGACGAGGACGACGACGAGGAGCCGGAGGACGACTGAGCCTCAATAGGCCCGGGCGACTGCGAACTCCACTGCCTCGATCATCGCATCCTTGGCGGCTCCCGCCGCGAAGCCGCCCAGCGCGTCGATCGCGCGCTGCCCGTAATGCCGAGCGCGGGCGAGCGTGTCCTCGACCGAGCGGCTCGCCTGGACCAGCCGGATCGCCTCGGCAAAATCCTCGTCCGACGTGCGATGGCCGGCGATCGCGTCCTTCCAGAAGGCGCGCGCCGCCGCATCGCCGCGGGCATAGGCGAGGATGACCGGCAGCGTCATCTTGCCTTCGCGGAAATCGTCGCCCGCGTCCTTGCCCATCGTGCTCGCATCCGAGACATAGTCGATCGCGTCGTCCACGAGCTGAAAGGCGATGCCGAGATTGCGGCCATAGGCGTCGAGCGCCGCTTCCTCGGCTTCCGAACGCTCGGCCACCACGGCGGCGATCTTGCAGGCAGCGGCGAACAGGGCGGCGGTCTTGGCGCCGATGATGTCGAGATAGCGTTCCTCGGCCAGGTCGATACGGCGCACGGCGGTGAGCTGGTTGACTTCGCCCTCGGCGATCACGGCCGAGGCGTTGCTGAGGATCTTGAGCACCTTGAGGCTGCCGTCCTCGACCATCAGCTCGAACGAGCGCGAGAAGAGGAAATCGCCGACCAGCACGCTCGCCGGATTGCCCCAGATGATGTTGGCGGTGCGGCGGCCGCGGCGCAGGTCCGATCCGTCGACCACGTCGTCGTGCAGCAGCGTGGCGGTGTGGATGAACTCGACCGCGGCGGCGAGCCGGTGGTGGCGCGTGCCCGAATAGCCGAGCAGCCGGGCGCTCGCCAGCGTGAGCATCGGGCGCATCCGCTTGCCGCCGCCGGCGATCAGATGCCCGGCCAGCTCCGGGATCAGCGGAATCTCGGACTGCATGCGATCGAGGATCACCGCGTTGACGAGGTTCATGTCCTGGGCGACCAGCGCCATCATCGGATCGAGCGAAGGGGCGGGGCCGCCGCCGAGGCGATGGATCGTGGCGCTCATAGGCAAGCCTGTGGCGGGTGCGGCGCACAAAGGCAAGGCTTGCGTGACCTTACGGCTATGCGCAAAAGGCCGGCCATGGCCGACGAGACTCTCAACCGCTATCGCCAGAGCATCGACAATATCGATGCCGCGCTCGTGTTCCTGCTCGCCGAGCGGTTCAAGGTGACCCAGGCGGTGGGGCGCTACAAGGCGGAGTCCGGGCTGCCCCCGGCCGATCCCGGCCGCGAGGAGCGCCAGATCGCCCGGCTGCGCGAGCTGGCCAGGACCGCGGATCTCGATCCGGAATTCTCCGAGAAGTTCCTGCGCTTCATCATCGACGAAGTGATCCGTCACCACGAGCAGCTGCGGGACGGGCAATGAGGCGGGCCGCCGCCATCCTGATGCCGGCGCTGGCGCTGGCGGGATGCGGCGGCGACGAGGCGCGCAAGCCCGCGCCTGCGCCCACCCCCGAAGCCGGTGCGAGCGCGGCTCCGGCACCCGATCCGGCCGCGCGTCTCGCCGCTGCGGTGCATGCGGCCTGGCCGGAGGGCGTGAAGCAGGGGCCGGTCACTTTCGACGACAACAAGCTGATCGACACCGGTTTCGGCCCGGTGCTGGTCAGCCACGGCCATGTGCCCGATGCCGCGCATGCCGATGGCGGGACGATCGCGGTGACCTATCTGGATCCGGACGGCGCCGGCTTCCGCGTGCGCAAGTCCTTTCCCAAGGCGCTGGAGACCGGCAGCTTCGGCGATCTTGCCGAATGGTCGGTGAGCGGCGAATTCCTCGACCAGCCGGTGATCCATGCCGAGGGCGGCGGCACCTGGCAGGGCTATACGTGCAGCGTCACCACGCTGGTCGTGCTGCGCCCGGACGGGCCGATGGAGGTCGCGAACTTCCCCTCGCTCTATGACGATAGCGGCGCAGTGGCGGACGGGGCCCGGTCGATCCAGGGCAAGATCGTCGAGATCCGCAAGCAGCAGGGCTTCGTCGTCAAGTTCGAGGGAACCCGATCCTTCGCCGAGCGATACGTCTGGCGTGGCGGCAAGTACCGGCGCGAAGGCGGGGAAAGCCAGATTCCGACCTGTTGAGGGGACAGACGTGACGGCGGACGACGATTTCCTGATCTTCCGCCCCGACGATGTCGACCTGGCCCGCTCGCCCCTGCGCAGGGGCATAAGCGAGCCGACGCATGTGCTGGGCGCCTTCAACCCCGGCTTCGCGCGGCTGCCGAACGGCAACATCCTGCTGATGGTCCGCGTGGCGGAGGCGCTGCGCAAACCGGTGGACGGGAGCCATGCCCGCACCATCCGCTGGACGCCGGGCGGCTATGTCCTCGATCGCCACGCGCTTGCCGGCGTCGAGATGGACGATCCCCGGCAGTTCGCGCTCAAGGACCGCAGCCCGAGGCTGCTCGGCCTGACTTCGCTTTCCTGGCTGCTCCCGGTCGAGCTGAGCAGGGACGGGGCGAAGATCGTGAAGATCCATTACGACAAGGCGATCCAGCCCAGCGCCGGCTTCCTGGACTATGGCGTGGAGGACGCCCGCATCAGCCTGGTCGGCGGCCGCTGGTGGATGACCGTCTGCGGCGTCTCCGCCGAGCGGCACTGCACCGCGATGTACCATTCGGTGAACGGGCTCGACTACAAGCTGCTCGGCGTGGTGCTCGACCATCAGAACAAGGACATGATCCTGTTCGAGGGCAAGCCGGGCGGCCGATACATGGCGCTCACCCGGCCGCTCGGCGAAGTCTATTTCGCCTATCCGGAGGATTCGCCCTGGCTGGGCGGCCCGTCGATCAACCTGGCGCAATCGCCCGACGGGCTGCACTGGAAGCCGCTCGATGCGCCGGGCATCCGCGCGCGCAAGGGCACCAGCGCCACGCAGCGGATCGGCGGAGGCAGCCAGCCGGTGCTCACCCCCCAGGGCTGGATGCTGATCTATCACGGCGTCGAGAAACGGGGCGCGGTCGGCGTCTATCGCAGCTTCTGGGCACTGCTCGACAAGGACGATCCCGCGAGGATCCTGCGGCTGGAGGACGAGACGCCGCTGCTCGAGGCCAATCCGGCGCTCACCGATCCGATCGCGCACCAGATGTATCTGCCGAGCCCGGTGGTGTTCACCACCGGCGTGGCGGATGGCGGCGACCATTATGTCGTCGCCAGCGGCGAGGCGGACCTTGCCTGCCGGATCACGCGAATATCGAAGGAGCGGTTCAAGTGAAGCCTTCACCCGTCATCCCCGCGAAGGCGGGGATCCAGGGTAACGGAGGACAGCGCCGTTCGGCTCCGGATCGCCGCCTTTGCGGGGATGACGAACAAGGGAGATTCGCAGCATGAGCGAATGGTGGAAATCCGCGGTCATCTATCAGGTCTATCCGCGTTCCTTCCAGGATTCGAACGGCGACGGGATCGGCGACCTGAAAGGGATCGAGCACCGGCTGGACGACCTGAAGGCGCTGGGCATCGATGCGATCTGGATCTCGCCGATCTTTCCCTCGCCGATGGCGGACTTCGGCTATGACGTCGCCGATTATTGCGGGATCGATCCGCGCTTCGGCACGCTCGCCGATTTCGATTCGCTGCTGGCGGCGGCCCATGCGCGCGGCATCCGCCTGCTGCTCGATCTGGTGCCGAATCACAGTTCGAGCGAGCATCCCTGGTTCAAGGAAAGCCGCTCCTCGCGTGATGATCCGAGGCGCGACTGGTACATCTGGCGCGACGCGAAGCCCGATGGTTCCCCGCCCAATAACTGGATCAGCGATTTCGGCGGACCGGCCTGGGAATGGGATGCGGCGACCGGCCAATATTATTACCACGCCTTTCTGAAGGAGCAGCCGGACCTGAACTGGCGCAACCCGGCGGTGCGCGCCGCGATGATGGACGTGCTGCACTTCTGGTTCGCGCGCGGGATCGACGGGTTTCGGATCGACGTGCTCTGGCACATGGTCAAGCATGCCGACCTGCCCGACAATCCGGTGAACCGCGCGTGGCGGCCCGGCCAGCCCGACTATACCCGCGTGCACCAGCTCCACTCGGCCGACCAGCCCGAAGTCCATGACATCGCCGCCGAGATGCGCGCGATCGCGGACGAATATGGCGCGCGTGTGCTGATCGGGGAGATCTATCTGCCGCTGCCAAGGCTTGTCGGCTATTACGGCACGGCGGAGCGGCCAGGCGTGCACCTGCCCTTCAACTTCCAGCTGATCGGCGCGGAATGGGATGCCCGCAGCCTGGCCGCGATGATCGACGCGTATGAAGGCGCGTTGCCGGCAGGCGGCTGGCCCAATTGGGTGCTCGGCAACCACGATCGCCCGCGCATCGCCGCCCGCGTCGGCCCGGAGCAGGCGCGGGTCGCGATGATATTGCTGCTCACGCTGCGCGGCACGCCCACGCTCTATTATGGCGACGAGATCGGGATGGAGGACGTCGCCATCCCGCCGGAACAGGTGCAGGACCCGCGCGAGCTGAACGATCCCGGCATCGGGCTGGGCCGCGATCCGGTGCGCACGCCGATGGCCTGGGACGGCTCCGCCAATGCCGGGTTCAGCGCCGCCGACCCCTGGCTGCCGCTCCACCCCGACTGGCTGGCGCGCAACGTCGCCGCGCAGCGCGACGATCCGGCATCGATGTGGCGGCTCACCCAGAAGCTGCTGTTCCTGCGCCACGCGCATCCCGCGCTGAGGCTCGGCGATTATCATCCGGTGGCGGCGAGCGGCGACCTGCTCGCCTGGGAACGCCGGCTCGGCAGCGACCGGCTGCTGGTGGTGCTCAATCTCGGCGACCGGCCCCAGGGCTTCGCCATTCCCGAATGGGCGGAGGGCTTCGCCGTGCTCGCCGCCGCGCGCGGGGGCACCGATCCGGCGCTGCTCGCTCCCAATGAAGGCTATGTCCTGGGATGAGGATCGCGATGCTCGCCCCGATCGCCTGGCGCACGCCGCCGCGCCATTACGGGCCCTGGGAACTGGTGACGAGCCTGCTTACCGAGGCGCTGGTCGCGCGCGGAGTCGAAGTGACGCTGTTCGCCACGCGCGATTCGATCACTGCGGGCACGCTCGATGGCGTGGTGCCCGGCGGCTATGCGGAGAATCCCGAGCTCGACGCGAAGGTGTGGGAATATGCCCATCTCGCGCATCTCTTCGAGCAGGCGGGCAGCTTCGACCTGATCCACAACCAGGCCGATTTCCCCGCCCATGCCTTTTCGCGACTCGTCGACACGCCGATGGTGACGACGATCCACGGCTTCTCCAGCCCGCGCATCCTGCCGATGTACAAGCCGTTCGAGGACCGGGTGCACTATGTCGCGATCAGCGCGGCCGACCGGCATCCGGCATTGCGCTATGCCGCGACCATCCATCACGGCATCCGCCTCGACGAATTTCCCTTCGAGCCCGATGGCAGCGAGGACCTGCTGTTCTTCGGCCGCATGCATCCGGACAAGGGCGCCGCGGAAGCGATCCAGGTCGCTCGCGCCACCGGGCGGCGGCTCAATCTGTACGGCATCGTCCAGGACCAGGGCTATTTCGACCGCGAAGTCGCGCCGTTCCTTGATGAGCGCATCGCCTATCACGGCCCGGTGGGCGGCGCCGAGCGGCTGCGCGCGCTCGGCAGCGCGCAGGTGATGCTCCACCTGATCAACTTCGACGAGCCGTTCGGCCTGTCGGTGATCGAGGCAATGGCCTGCGGCACCCCGGTGATCGCGATCGACCGCGGCTCGATGCGCGAGCTGATCGCGCATGGCGAAACCGGGCTGCTGGTCGATTCGGTCGGCGCGGCGATCACGGCGCTGGGGCAAGTGGAGGGAATCGACCGCGCCGCATGCCGGGCGCGCGTGGCGGCGTGCTTCTCGGTCGATGCGATGGCGGATCGCTATATCGACCTGTACCGGCGGATTCTCGGCCAGTCCTGAGCGGGCGGATCAGGCGAAGGCCGGCTGATAGGCATAGAGCCCCGGCGTCCCCCCGGTCATCACGAACAGCACGTCGCCGGTGAGCCGCCCTTCGGCCAGCCCCGCCAGAACGCCGGCAAAGGCCTTGCCGCTATAGACCGGGTCGATCAGCAACCCCTCTCGCCGCGCCATCAGCCGCACCGCGGCCAGCATCGCCTCGGTCGGGATGCCATAGGCCTCGCCGCGCTGCGAGCCGTCGATCCGGATATCCCCGGCGTCCAGCGCCGCACCGCCCAGCAGACCCCGGGTCGCGTTGGCCAGGGCCAGCGTGCCCCGCTCGGCCTCCGCCAGTTCGGCGAGCACCGTGAAGGAAAGTACCCGCCGCGGGTCGTCCATCCCGGCGGCGAGCCCGGCATGGGTGCCATGGCTGCCATTGGCGACGACGATCGTCCGGAAGGCGAGGCCCAGCCCGGACTCCTGCGCCCGGATCTCCGCCGCGCAGGCCGCATAGCCGAGCGCCCCGACCGGCGACGAGCCGCCCGCGCCGACGACATAGGGATTGCGCCCCTGCGCCCGCAGTTCCTCGGCCCGCATTTGCGCCGCGGCGAGGGCATCGGCGCCGCGCGGCAGGTGATGCACCGTCGCGCCGAACAGGCCGTCGAGCAGCTGGTTGCCGCTGTGGAGATAGGCTTCGTCGGTACGCGGCACCGTGTCGGTGAGCATCAGCTCGGCGGCGAGGCCCATCCGTGCCGCCGCGGCCGCGCTCAGCCGGGCATGGTTGGATTGCCGCGCGCCGGTGGTGACGAAAGTGTCGCAGCCCTGGCCGATCGCCGCGCCCAGCAGGAATTCGAGCTTGCGCAGCTTGTTGCCGCCGCCGCCCAGGCCCATCAGGTCGTCGCGCTTCACGAACAGGCGCGCGCCGCGCAGGCCAAGCGCCATTTCGATCCGGTCCAGCCGCTGGATCGGAGTCGGCGCGTCGAACAGGGTAATGCGGGGAAAGGCGTCGAGGTTCATGGGAGGCACCACCAGTCAGTCAGGATAGGGACGCATATCCCCAATCGTCATCGCCGCGAAGGCGGGGATCCCCTGTGGCCCGCAGCAGCGAATGGATTCCGGCCCTTGCCGGCCTGGCGGAGGCAGCCACTCAGAGCGCCGGCTTGCAGCCACGGGTCTGGTAGACGCCGCGCAGGAAACCGCGCCGCGCGAAGCCCGCGGCGATCGCCGCTTCGAGCTCGCGCTGCGCCGATGCCGCGCCGCTCACTTCGCGCACCAGCCCACGGAACGGCACGATCAGCCCGGCCACGGTATCGCCGGTGATCTTGAGCTTGCGGCTCTTCCTGGGATCGCTGTCCGCGGCGAAATCGGGGCCGAGCGCCGTGCCGAGTTCGTTGAAGGCGGCCCGGATCCGCGCGCATTTGGCCAGGCCGGACAGACCATAGGGATTCTCCGCCGCGCGCTCCAGCACCGGCGGGATCTTGGTCTTCACCACGCCGACGTCCTTGGCGGGCTGGGTGGCGATATCCTCGGCCTGTTTGGTGGTCGATTGCGGCTTTTCCTGCGCCAGCGCGGGGCTGGCGGCGAGTGCCGTCGCGGCAAGGCCGATCCAAAGGCTCGATCGCATGCTCTTCCTCCCGTTGTTCACTTCACACAACCGCTGGACGCACGTGCCGATCATGAGTTCCACCAGATGAGGAGCGCAATGGCCGCGACGATCAGCGTGGCGAGGCCGAACATCGCGGCGAAGGCGACCGCCTCGCCATAGCGCCGCTCCAGAAGATAATGGCTGCCCTCAGAAGATAATGGCTGCCCTCGAAAAAAGTTCGTATCGCGAGCTCGACCATGTCCTGCACCAGGTCACTCCGCCGCCAACAGGCTCTCCGCGCCGCCGAGATCGACCGAGACCAGCCGGCTCACGCCGCGCTCGACCATGGTCACGCCGAACAGCCGGTGCATGCGGCTCATCGTCGCGGCATTGTGGGTGACGATCAGATAGCGGGTCGCGGTCTCCTCGGTCATCTTTTCGAGCAAGTCGCAGAACCGGTCGATATTGGCATCGTCCAGCGGCGCGTCGACTTCGTCGAGCACGCAGATCGGCGCGGGATTGGTGAGGAAAAGCGCGAAGATCAGCGCCACGGCGGTCAGCGCCTGCTCGCCGCCCGAAAGCAAGGTGAGCGACTGGAGCTTCTTGCCGGGCGGCTGCGCCATGATCTCCAGGCCGGCCTCGAGCGGATCATCCGAATCGATCAGCTCCAGATGCGCCTGGCCGCCGTTGAACAAGGTAGTGAACAGCCGGCGGAAATGCTGGTCGACTGCTTCGAAGGCCGAGAGCAGCCGCTGGCGCCCTTCGCGGTTGAGCGTGCCGATCGAGCCGCGCAGGCGGTTCACTGCCTGGGCCAGCTCGTCGCGCTCGGCGGCATTGGTGGTGAAGGCGGCCTCCAGTTCGGCCAGTTCGGTCTCGGCGACCAGGTTGACCGGGCCGATCCGCTCGCGTTCCGCATTGAGCCGCTCGTGTGCGGCCGATTCCTCCTCGGGCGTGCGCACCGTGGCTTCGTCGAACCCGGCCTTGCCGGGGAGCAGCGGCGGCGGGCATTCGAAGCGCTCGCCCGAGATGCGGCCCATCTCGATGCGGCGCGCTTCCTGGTTCTCGGCGCGTGCCGCGGCGCCGGCGCGTTCCTCGCGCGCCTGGGCCAGTATCTCGTTGGCGCCGCGGACCGCGCCCTCGGTCTCGCGTACCGCCAGTTCCGCCTCGCGCTCCGCCGCCTGGGCGGCGGCGCTTTCGATGCGTGCCTTCTCGGTCGCGGCTTCGGCCTGGGCGAGCTGGGCATCGAGCTGGCCGGGCCGCCCGGCCAGCGCCTCGCTCTCCTCCGCGAGCTGGACGGCGCGCCTGTCCATTTCCGTCGCGCGCCGCGCCGCTTCGCCGGCCCGCGATTTCCAGCCCCTGGCTTCCGCACCTGCGGCGGCGTGGCGCTCGCGCGCGGTGCTCATCTCGCGCTCCAGCGTGCCGCGTTCGGCGCGGGCCGAAGCGGAGGCGGCGCGCTTGCCCTCGGCATCGGCGGAGAGTGTCGCGACGCGCGCGCGCGTCTCGGTGCCGTCGGGCAGGGCAGCCTTCGCCGCGTCGGCGCGGTTCAGTTCGCTCGCCGCTTCGTCCTGCTCGGCGGCGATGCGGCGGACGCGCGCATCGAGATCGGCGCGCTGCGAATCGAGCCGTTCGAGCTGGGCCGTTGCCCGATCCTCGGCCCGGCCGGCCTCGCGCCCGGCATTTTCGGCATGATCGAGCACGCGGCGGCAATCCGCGGCCGCGCGCCGGGCCTCGGCGATATTCTCCTCGATCCGCGCCAGTTCCGCATCGGCGGCATCGACTGCGCGCACTGCCGCCGGGCGTGCCTTCTCGATCGCGGCAAGCCGGTTCACGCGCACCAGGCGCTCGGCCGCGGCGGCGCCGCCCGATTTCGCGACATAGCCGTCCCAACGGCGGAGGATGCCGGCAAGCGTCACCAGCCGCTGGCCCACTGCCAGCGCCTGGCCCTCATCCGCTTCAGCGACGAGAATCTGGGCCAGGCGGCGAGCGAGGCCCGGCGGCGCCTGGACGTGCCGCCCGAGCGGCGTCGTGCCCAAAGGCGCGGCGGGATCGCCTGGCAGCGCCTCGGCGCCGGCCCAATAGCGTTCGGCGGCGATGTCGAGGCCCGCTTCGAGGTCGTCGCCCAACGCCGCGGCCAGCGCGCGCTCATAGCCGGCATCGACCTTCAGCTTGTCGAGCAGCCGGTCCTTGTCCGACGGGCGCGTGGCCTTGGCGAGCGCGGCGGCCTCGCTGTCGAGCTGGGCGAGCTCGGCATGGGCGGTGGCGCGCGCGGCCTGGGCATGGTTGCGCGCCTCGATCGCGGCGCGTTCCTCGGCGTCGGCGCGGGCGAGCCCGACACGCGCGCTTTCGGCCTGGCGGATCGCCTGGGCGCGCGCATCTGCCGCGCGGGCCTTTTCCGCCTGCAACGGCTCGGGATCGGGAAGGGCCTTCAGCTCGGCGTCGATCCGCGCCCGGTCGCGCTCCGAGCGCTCGACCCGAGTACGGGCCGCGGCCAGCGCGGCTTCGGCGACGCGTGCCTCGGCTGCTTCGCTCGCCTGGGCCGCCAGCGCCTGGGCAAGCGCGACTTCGGCATCGCGCGCGGCGCGTTCGGCCCCGGCGAGCGCGGCGTCCAGATGGGGCATGCGCGCCGTCGCTTCGGCGATGCGGGTGTCGAGTGCCCTGGTCTCTTCCTCCAGCCGCGCGAGCGCCTCGGCCGCGTCGCGGGCCAGCGCGCCCTCGCGGCCGCGATCTTCCTCAAGCCGGCGCGCGGCGTCCTGCAACTCGGCGATCCGCCGCTCGACCGCCGCCTTGTCCGAACGCAGCGTGGCGAGGCCGTGCATTGCCTCGGTCGCCCTGTCGCGCACCGCCAGCGCCTCTGCGCGCAAGGTCGCGAGCTTCTCGGCGGCGGCCTGCTGCACCGCGACGGCCGAATCATGCGCGCGGGTCCGCTCGGCGACCAGTGCCTCGGCCGCACCCGCTTCCTTCTTGGCCGCATCCGCCGCCGCCGCCGCATCGCGCCAGCGCGCGAAGATCATCCGGGCCTCGGCGACGCGGATCCGGTCGGAAAGCTCGCGATAGCGCTCGGCCTGGCGCGCTTGGCGCTTGAGCTGGGCGGCGCGCGTCTCCTGGTCGCCGATCACTTCGTCGAGCCGGGCGAGATTGGCCTCGGTCGCGCGCAGGCGCTGCTCGGCATCCTTGCGGCGCACGTGCAGGCCGGCGATGCCCGCGGCCTCTTCCAGCATCGCGCGGCGCTCGCCGGGTTTGGCCTGGATGATCGCGCCGATCCGGCCCTGGCTGACCAGCGCAGGGGAATGCGCCCCCGTCGCCGAATCGGCGAAGAGCAGGGCGACGTCCTTGGCGCGGACGTCGCGGCCGTTGATCCGATAGGCAGAGCCGGCGCCGCGCTCGATCCGGCGGACGACTTCCAGCTCGTCATCCTCGCCCACCTGGTCGGCCTGGACCGAGACTTCGGCGAAATCGCGCGAGGGGCGAGTCGCGGTGCCGGCGAAGATCACGTCTTCCATGCCAGCGCCGCGCATCGACTTGGCGCTGGTCTCGCCCATCACCCAGCGCAGCGCTTCGAGCAGATTCGACTTGCCGCAACCATTGGGGCCGACGATTCCCGTCAGCCCCGGTTCGATGCGGAGGTCAGCCGGGTCGACGAAGCTCTTGAAGCCCGTCAGCCGCAGCCGTTTGATCTGCACGCTCGTCTACCCCCGCATCGTCATGGGCGTCAGCGCGCGCCCGCTGCCTTGAGCAGCGGCTCGAGCTGTTCCCACGAGCCCGCGTCGACCTTGTTGCCGTTGATGAAGAAGCTCGGCGTGCCGCTCACGCCGTGCACGGTGGCGGCATCGGCGTTCACCTTGGCGATCTCGTCGATCTTCTTCTGGTCGCCCAGGCACTGGCGCGCCTTGGCTTCGGGCACGCCGCGCTGCTTCATGAAGTCGATCATGCCGAGCTGCTCGGCAAAGCCGACCGCGGCCTGGGGCGGCGGCAGCTGCTGGAGCTGCTGGGCGAGCTGCGGGTTGGTCTTTACCAGCTGCTCGGTGCGGTTGAGGAAATTATCCTGATTCTCGAAGAACTGGTCGAGCATGCTGAAGAAGTTCTCGTCGGGCACGCACTGGTTCAGCAGCGCGGCGGCAAGGTCGGGCGCGCCGTGAATCAGGAAGTCGCGGAACTCCCAGCTGACCTTGCCGGTCGAGATGTAGTTCTTGCGCAGCGGCTCCGGCGCGGTGCGGCCGAACAGCCCGCAATAGGGGCAGTTGCGCGAGCCATATTCGACCAGCTTGATCGGTGCGTTCGGGTTGCCCTGGAGATAGCCGCCGTCCTTGGTCTTGCTGATCATGTCGACCCAGGCCTTGCCGGCAGGGGCCTGGACGGTCGGCACCGGCGTGGCGGAGCTGACCGCCGCGCTGCTGTTGCCCTTGTCGCCGCCGCCGCACGAAGCCAGGACGCCGGCGAGCGCCAGCACGGGGATCAGGGCCAATTTGATACGCATAGGTCTGCTTTCTCCAGAAAATTGCGGTCAGGCGCCGTTCGCCCAGAGCTCGGGCAGCAGTCGTTCCCAGTTGAAGGCACTTACCTTGCGCCCGTTGACGATGAAAGTGGGCGTGCCCTGTACCTGGTGGATCTTCACGGCATCGGCATTGGTCTTGGCGATGCGTTCGATCAGCTTGGCGTCGGCGAGGCACTGGCGCGCCTTGGCCTCGGGCAGGCCCTGGGTCTTCATGAAGGCGATCAGGCCCAGCGCCTCGGCCAGGCGCGTCGCCATCTGGGGCGCCGGCAGCTTCTGCCACGCCTCGACCTGCTGGGGCTGGTTCTTGACCAGCGCCATGAGCTTGTCCTCGAACCGCTGCTGATTGGCGTAGATCGCGTCGAGCACCGGAAAGAAGCGCGCGGGCGCGACGCACTGGTTGAGCAGCGCCATGGCGAGATCGGGCGGGCCGTGGATCAGATAGTCGCGATATTCGTAGCTGACCTTGCCGTTCGCGATGAAGTCGCGGCGCAGCGCGGGCACGCCCTCCGTGGCGAAACGCCCGCAGGCCGGGCAGCTGCGCGAGCCATATTCGACCAGCTTGACCGGCGCATCGGGGTTGCCCTGGCGAAACCCGCCCTGCGGCGTGATGACGACTGTGGCGGCCCAGTCGGGTGTGGCCGCCGGCTTCCCCGCGGGCTTTCCGGCCTGCTGCGCCGATGCGCCGCCTGCCAGGGCCAGCGCCAGCGCGCCGGCGATCGTCAGCTGTGCCCGCATCAGTCGATCCGGCCGATCTTGGGGCGCTCGTCGCTCGCGGCGACGCCGGCGGCCAGCGCCTCGAGCACGGCCTTGAGTTCGGGATCGCCGATGCCGCGCAGGCTCTCGCCCATCGCCTCGGACAGGGGCTTGAGGCTGGGCGGCGGCGGCGCCTTTTCGGGGCGCTTCACTTCGCCGTGGCGAATCGCGAGCCTGGCCACGGCCGCATAGCCGAAGAAGCGGTTTACCCGCTCGACGATTTCGGGCGCGATGTGCTGCATCGTCGGGGCGTGCGCGCCGGAGACGACGAGGTGGAGCACGCCCTGCTCGCGCTTGCCCTGGGGGAAGCGGATCGATTCGGGCATCGAGACGCGCGCATAGCGCTCGCCGACGATTTCGAGCCAGCGGCTGACGATCGAATGCTGGACGAAGCCGAACTTGCGGAAGGTGGCGCGGCCGACATCGGGCAGCAGCTCGGATACTGCGCGCGGGCGCAGCGCGCGCTGCGGCGCGGGGGCTGGCTGGCGAGTGGTGGCGCGAGGGGGTTTCGTCATTTCCGCCAACCCATGCCATAGGCGGGGCGTGCCCGACAACGCCTCCCGCGCAATCGCCTCCGCGCTGCTCCCTTGGTACGACCGCAATGCCCGCGACTTGCCCTGGCGCGCGCGGCCCGGCGCCAATGCCCCCGATCCCTATCGCGTCTGGCTCTCGGAAGTGATGCTCCAGCAGACCCAGGTCGCCAGCGTCATTCCCTATTTCGACAAATTCACTGCGCGCTGGCCGAACGTCGAGGCGCTGGCGGCGGCAGAGGATGCCGATCTGATGGCTGCCTGGGCCGGGCTCGGCTATTATGCCCGCGCCCGCAATTTGCTCGCCTGTGCCCGCGAAGTGGCGCGGCGCGGCGGTTTCCCGGACACCGAATCGGGCCTGCGCGAACTGCCCGGCGTGGGCGGCTACACCGCGGCGGCGATCGCGGCGATCGCGTTCGGGCGGCGCGCGGTGGTGGTCGACGCCAATGTCGAGCGAGTCGTCACGCGGCTGTTCGCGGCGGCGGCGCCCCTGCCGGGAGCGAAGGCGGCCATCTATGCGCACACCGATTCGATCACGCCCGATACGCGCGCGGGCGATTTCGCCCAGGCGATGATGGACCTGGGCAGCGGCATCTGCACCGCGCGGAGCCCGCGCTGTCTGCTCTGCCCGCTGCGCGCGCATTGCGCCGGCTTTGCGGGCGGCGCGCCCGAGCGCTTCCCGGTCAAGGCGGTCAAGGCGCCCAAGCCGCAGCGCTTCGGCACGATGTTCTGGCTGGAGCGGGGCGGCGCGGTGCTGCTGGTCCGCCGCCCGGCCAGGGGGCTGCTCGGCGGCATGCGCGCGCTGCCCACCGGGCCCTGGGCCGATTCGCCGCCGGGCCTCGCCGACGCGCCGGCCGTGGCGGCGTGGGAGACGCTCGAAGCCGGGGTCAGTCACGGCTTCACGCATTTCAACCTCGACGTCGCACTTGCGGCTGCAACATTGTCGTCGCATGCAGGCGCTGCCGTCGCAGGGGAATGGTGGCCGGTCGCCGATCTCGAATCGGCCGGTCTGCCCACCGTCTTCGCCAAGGCGGCACGGCAATTCAGGAGAACGCTATGCGCGGTGTGATCGGGTTCGGCTTTGGCATTGCGGCGCTGGCCGCACCGGCATTCGCGCAGACCGCTCCCAAGCCGCCGGCCCCGGCGTCGCTGAAGCGCATGCTCGACCGGGCACCAGATGCCGAAAGCGCGCTCGCCAAGCGCTATGTCGCCGAGGGCAAGGTGCCGGGCATCGTCATTCTGGTGGGCCGCGACGAGCCGGGCGGGGGATCCACGGTCTCGATCGTCACCGAAGGCCGCGTCGCCGACGAGCCGGCCGCGCACAAGGCGGATATCGACAGCCTGTGGCGCGTCTATTCGATGACCAAGCCGATCACCGGCATCGCCGCGATGATCCTGGTCGAGGAAGGCAAGCTCAAGCTCGACCAGCCGATCAGCGACTTCATCCCGGCGTTCAAGGACATGAAGGTGCTGGTCGATCCGTCCAAGGACCTCACCACCCGCCCGGCGAAGAACCCGATCACGGTGCGCAACCTGCTCACCCACACCGCGGGCCTGGGCTACAACATCATCACCAAGGGGCCGCTGCTCGACGAATACAACAAGCTGGGCATCAACCCCGCCCAGGTGAACACGCAGATGGAAGTCCAGATGGCGCAGCTGCGCCCGGACAGTCTGGAGGAATTCGCTAACCGTACCGCCTCGCTCCCGCTGATCGCCGAGCCGGGCACCAAGTGGAGCTATTCGATCGGCCTCGACATCCTCGGCCGGGTGATCGAGGTGGCGAGCGGCATGCCGTTCGACCAGTTCGTCAACACGCGCATCTTCAAGCCGCTCAAGATGGAGCAGAGCTACTGGACGGTGCCGGCGGACAAGGTCGCCAATTTTGCCAGCAACTATGTCTTCATGGGCGCCACCCGGGTGGTGGCCGATCCGGCGGCGAGCTCGATCTATCTGAAGAAGCCCGAATTCCCCTATGGCGGCGCGGGCCTGGTGATGTCGGCGCGCGATTATGACCGGTTCCTCCACATGCTGCTGAACGGCGGCACGCTCGACGGCGCCCGCATCCTCAAGCCCGCCACCGTCGCGGTGGCGATGTCGAACCTGCTGCCTGCGGGTGCCGACACGTCGATCCTCAACGAGACGGCCAAGGACACCGGTGCCCAGATGGGCTTCGGCGCCGGCGGTTCGGTCTATCTGAGTGACGTGGCCGGTGGCCCGGGCAAGGGCACTTTCGGCTGGGGCGGCGCCGCGGGCACGATCGCCTGGGCCGATCCCGTCCACAAGCTGCGCGCCGTCGGCATGATCAACCTGTTCGGCGACACGCCGCTGAAGCGCGAAGTGTCCAAGGCGATCTACGCCGACATCGCCAAGTGAACCTGCCCGGTTTCACCGGCGGCACGCTCGATCGTGCCGACCGTGTCCGCCACGAGCCCGATCTGCTAGCCGGGGCGCTGGCGGATGCGGGCGCGCGCCTGCTGGTGCTCGATTCGCTCGATCCGGTGCTCGATGCGGAGGGCCGCCTGACCTGGACCGGCCTCGCGGAGGCGCCGGGCGAGCTGCTGTTCCTGGGCTATGAGCAGGGTATCCCGCGCTTCGTCTCGGCGCTGCCCGACGACATGCCCGTGCCGCTGGGCCGCTCGCCCGCGATGTTCGCGCTGCTCGATCGATTCGCGGTGCCCGATGCGGCCAACTATGCCGCCGCGCGCAGCCTGGTCTTCTGGCACGGCCGGCACCGTTTCTGCGCCAATTGCGGTGCGCGCACGCGAGTCTCGCATGCCGGCTGGGCACGGCATTGCCCCGCTTGCGACGCCGAGCATTTCCCGCGCGTCGAGCCGGTGGTGATCATGCTCGCCGAACATGGCGACAAGGTGCTGCTCGGCCGCCAGCCGAGCTGGCCGCCCGGCCGCTATTCGGCATTGGCCGGCTTTCTCGAAGTGGGCGAGGCGATCGAGGAAGCGGTGCGCCGCGAGACCTTCGAGGAAGCGGGGATCAGGCTGGGTGCGGTGCGCTACGTCGCCAGCCAGCCCTGGCCCTTCCCGGCATCGCTGATGGTCGCCTGTATCGGCGAAGCGCTGAACGACGATATCCGCGTCGATGCGAACGAGCTGGAGGATGCGCGCTGGTTCACGCGCGCTGAGGTGGCGCTGGCGCTGGCGCGCGATCCCGCCGCGCCCTTTGCCGGGCCGCCGCCCTATGCGATCGCCCACACGCTGCTCACCGCCTGGACGGAGGGCGGCTAGGCGCTCCTAGTCCTCCTCCACCGGCCGAGTGGCCCAGCTCGCGTGCAGGGTCGGCACGGCAAGGTAGAGCACGAACAGCATATAGGCGAAGTTTGCGAGCTGTCCGATCAGCGCCTCCCGGCTCCAATTGTCGAGCAGCGCCAGGCCGAGCATCAGCCAGATGCCGAGAAAGGTCGTGAAGCTGACCGTCGCGAAGCCGGCCAGAAAGGCGCGCTGGCGCAGCTGCCGGTCGAACTCGTCGACCAGCCTGGGGCCGCCCCAGGGCTTGATCGGCCCGAAGATCGGCAGGAACATGCCCAGCACGAACCCCGCGCTGATCACAGCATAGCCCGGATGCATGGCGTCGGGCCGGGCCAGGCCCCAGGCCCAGCCGCCGATAGCCAGGGCAAGCGCGAGGATCGGTATCCAGCGCAAATGGCGCCGGCGCATCTCGGTCCTGGCGAGCGCGGGGATGCCGGTGCGGTCGGCGGCCGCATCGAGCCGGGAGAACAGGCGCTGGTTGAATCGGGACATGTCGGTCTCCGGGGTCATTCGGCCGCCCGGCGCAGCGCCGACGCGACCGATTCGAAGGGGGCGAAGGAGAAGAGCAGCTCGACCGGCGCGTCGAACACCGCGGCGATCTTCATGCCGAGCTCGAGGCTGGGGCTGTAGTCGCCGCGCTCGAGATAGCCGATCGTCTGCGGGTTGACGCCCACTGTTTCGGCGAGCTCGCGCCGGCTCATCCCGCGTTCGGCGCGGAATAGGGCAATTCGGTTGTGGATCTGGGGCAATTCGGCGACTCGCAGGACGATATGTTGTCTATACACAACAATTTATCACGTGAGTCAAGCGAGCTCCATCGCACCGAAGGCGCGTTCGGCGGTGGCGCGCTGCCATCGGTGTCGGTCAAGCCGGCACGGCCCCGGCTCAGGGCCGGGGCGACCGGCTATTTGCGCAAGCCGCCCTGCTCGATTGCAAGATGCCGCCTTGGCTAGGCGCGTTCGCGCGCCTGGGCGTAGGTGCCGAGCACGCGCATCCACTTGGTGTGGAACTTCAGCTCTTCAAGTGCCCGGCCGACCGCGGCGTCGTCGGGGCTGCCGACGATGTCCGCATAGAATTCGGTCGCCGCGAAGCTGCCGCCGCGCTGGTAGCTTTCCAGCTTGGTCATGTTGACGCCGTTGGTCGCGAAGCCGCCCAGCGCCTTGTAGAGTGCGGCGGGCACGTTCTTCACTTCGAAGACGAAGGTGGTCATGAACGGGCCGTTCCCTTCGGCCGCCAGCGGCTTGCGCGCCAGGATCACGAAGCGCGTCATATTGTGCTCGGCATCGGCGATGTCGGCGCCCAGCGTCTGCAGGCCATAGAGTTCGGCCGCGCCCGGAGGGGCCAGCGCCGCGACCGCCGGATCGCCGGCTTCCGCGACCATCGCGGCGGCGCCGGCGGTGTCGGGATAGGCGAGCGGCTGGATACCCTGCGCCTTCAGCCAGTGACGGCACTGGCCGAGCGCCTGGGGATGGCTCATTGCCTGGCGCACGCCTTCGACCGGCCCGAGCCCCATCAGGGCATAGCGGATCGGCAGGAAATGCTCGCCGGTGATCGACAGGCCCGATTCGGGCAGGAGGAAATGGATGTCGGCGACGCGCCCGTGCAGCGAGTTCTCGATCGGGATCATCGCGCAGCCGGCGCGCCCTTCCTTCACCGCGTCGATCGCATCCTCGAACGAGAAGCAGGGAAGCGGCAGTCCCTCGGCAAAGGCTTCGCGCACTGCGATGTGCGAATTGGCGCCGGGCGCGCCCTGGAAGGCGACGGCCCGCACGGGGGTCTTGGCGGCTGCCTCGGTCATCTCCGCGACGAGCTTTCTCGCCGGGCTCGCGAAATTCTCCATAACGGCCGGGCGCTAGCCGCCGGCACTTCACACGGCAAGCCCCGCTTGCTTTAGTTGCGGTGCCGGTTTTAAAGGAACGCAATTTTTCCGCAGGGGCATTTCATGGACAATCGCTTCAATATGATCGCGGGCTGGGCACTTGCGGGCGGCATTGCCGCGCTCGGGCTTTCGATCGCCGGCGGAATGCTGTTTCATGGCGAGCGTCCGGAGCACATGGGCTATGTGATCGAAGGTGTCGAGGAAGCTGGCGACAGCGGCGCGGCGGTGGTCGAGCCGATCGCGGTGCGCCTGGCCAAGGCCGATCTCGCCAAGGGCGAGGCCTCGTTCAAGAAGTGCATGGCCTGCCACACGATCAACCAGGGCGGCGCCAACGGCATCGGTCCGAACCTCTACGGCACGATGGGCGAGGGTATTGCCGAGGGCAAGGCCGGCTTCGCCTTCTCCGATCCGCTCAAGGCGGTGGGCGGCAGCTGGGATTTCGACAAGATGGATGCCTGGCTGTCCAACCCGCGCAAGTTCGCCTCGGGCACCAAGATGACCTTTGCGGGTCTCCCGGACGGCCAGGAGCGCGCGAACGTGATCGCCTATCTCAACGCGCAGGGCTCGAACCTGCCGCTGCCGGCGGCGCCGGCCGCCGGTGCCGCGCCTGCCGAAGGCAATGCGGCCGGCGACAATGCCGCGGCCGGCAACCTCTCGAACGAGGCGACCCCGGCCGAGGGCGCGCCGTCCAAGGATCCCGCCGCCAAGGCCCAGGCGGAGAAGAAGGGCGCCTGAAGCGCGCTTTTCCGTGACGGACTGAACGAGGCGCCGCGGGTTCGTTCCGCGGCGCTTCTTCGTTGGATACGGGGCGCTCCGGGATTCCGTTCACCGGACGCGAGCGGCTGCCGGACGCGGCGGGCCCGGCCTGGCTAGGCCGGGGACTCATTCAGCTAACTCCGTCATCCCCGCGAAGGCGGGGATCCAGAGTTATGCGTGGAGCGGGCGCGGCACGTCCTGCCCTCTTCGGACAGCGTTCGCATGATGGCGCCGGTATCCCCTGCTACCCTGGATCCCCGCCTGCGCGGGGATGACGAAGGAACATCAGATACTTGTTTGGGTTCTCAACCTAGGGGCCCCGTACTCGATCACGGCCATTGCCGATATCGAGTGCGGACCCTAGGCAAGGCGATGGCCCAGCATCTGACACCCGAACTCGACATCCGCATGCGCCGTGCGGCGTTCAATCGTGCGCTGGCCGAGGGCGACCTGGCTGCGATCGGCCGGATTCTCGCGCCCGATGCGGTGCTCGTCGCCGGCACCGATTCGGCGCTGATCGCGGGCCGCAAGGCGCAGCTGCTCGCCTGGAAACGCGAGTTCGCGATGAAGGACCGCAGCATCTATCTGCGTGCGCCCGAGACGATAGCGGTGTCGCCGGTTGCGCCGATCGCCTTCGAGCATGGCAGCTGGCAAGGCGCCTCGGCACAGGACGGCACAGTGCAGGCGTCGGGTGCCTACACCGCCAAATGGCGCCGCCTCGGCGGCGAATGGGTGATCGAGGCCGAGCTCTACCTCACGCTCGCCTGACTCTATTCCGGCTTGTCGATTCCCGGGCGCGGGCGGGCGATCACCGTGTGATCCTTGCCCTTCCAGAAATCCTGGACGATTCGCCAGCCTTCTTCCGCGGTCTCGCAGAAATGGAACAGGTCGAGATCCTTGGGCGAGATCACCCCTTCCTCGACCAGCGCCTCGAAATCGACGACGCGGCTCCAGAAGTCCTTGCCGTAGAACAATACCGGGATCGGCGCGATCTTGCCGGTCTGGATCAGGGTGAGCAGCTCGAACGATTCGTCGAAGGTGCCGAAGCCGCCAGGGAACACCGCCACTGCGCGCGCGTGCAGCAGGAAGTGCATCTTCCTGAGCGCGAAATAGTGGAACTGCATCGACAGGCCCGGCGTGACATAGGGGTTGGGCGCCTGCTCATGCGGCAGCAGGATGTTGAGGCCGATCGTGTCCGCCCCCACGTCGCGCGCGCCGCGATTCGCGGCTTCCATGATCGAGGGGCCGCCGCCCGAAGTGACGACGAAATGGCGGTTCCCCGCTTCGTCGAGCGGGAAGTTGGAGGCGAGCTGGGCGAGCTCGCGGGCGACGTCGTAATATTTCGACTTCTCGACCAGCCGCTCGGCGATCTTCTTCTGCTGCTCGGTCTCGGCCAGTGCGAGCAGCGCGCCTGCCTTGCTGGGCTCGGGGATGCGCGCCGATCCGTAGACGACGAAGGTCGACTTGATGTGCGCCTCGTCGAGCAGCAGCTGCGGCTTCAGCAATTCGAGCTGGAAGCGCACCGGCCGCAGATCCTCGCGCAGCAGGAAGTCCATGTCCTGAAAGGCGAGGCGGTAGGCGGGGTGCTCGGTCTGCGGGGTGCCGGTGGCGGTGTTGGCGTTCTGCACTTCCTGCTGGGCAGGGCGGAAAACGCGGCTCGGAACTCTCGTATCGCTCATTTCGCCCGGCTTAGGCCCAATGCCGACGCGCTGCAATCAGCGGCAGAACGGGCCCCGCCCCATGTCGAGATGGAGGTGATTATAGTGCGCCGCATTATAGTCGGGGCTCAGCACCGTGGCGAAGCGCTTGCAGGCCGATCCGTGGATCGTCTCGAGAAAGGCGCGCACCTGCTGGTCGCCGCTGCGCCAGTCGCGCTCGATCGTCACGCGCCGCCCGTCCGCCAGCACGAAGCCCGACACGTCGACGGCGTTGGCCAGCCCGTGCTCGGACATGCGCTGTGCCGATGCCGCGCCGTTGCCGATGATGCCCCGGCACGAATAGGTGCCATAGGTCTCGACCCTGACCAGGTCGCTGCCCAGCATCTGCCGCGCTGCCGGCGCCACGGCGAATCGCACCCAGGCGGTGAAGCTGCGCGCCAGTCCGCATTTCATCGATTTGAGCCCGGTCACCGGCACGCCGATGTCGAGCAGCTGCACTGCCCCCGTCACGACGCAGCCGCCGCCGAAGTCCCGGTCGGGCAAGGCGGAATAGCGCACCCGTTCGCGCGAGAGATCCGCGAAGCATTGCTGCGTCTCGCGCGGGGTGGGGCCGTTGAGTGTGATCGGGCCGCCGGGCCGCTCGCGAATCGGGGAAGGGGCGGGGCGGTCGCCTCCTCCGCCGAACATGCAGCCGGCGAGGATCAGGGGCAGGGACAGCGACAGGGACAGGGCAAGAACGCGCATGGCAGGCGCATAGCATCATCGGCGCGCCACATGGTCAACGTCACAAATGTTCGCGGATTCGCCGTTTCGCGCAATTGACTTTCACGCCGCCGCCGCTAGGGCCGTCGGCGGGCCACGCGGTCCCAACGCCGCGCGTGCTCTCTGCAAGGAGAGTCTATATGACTGACACGACTGCCGCCGACGCCGGAATTGCGTCTATTGCCAAGCCCGCCGCCAAGCCGGCACGCCCCTATTTTTCCTCCGGTCCCTGCGCCAAGCCTCCCGGCTGGTCGCCCGAGAAGCTCGCCACCGAGTCGCTCGGCCGCTCGCACCGCTCCAAGCTGGGCAAGAACCGTCTCCAATATTGCATCGATCTGATGCGCGAGTTGCTGCGCCTGCCCGAGACGCACCGCATCGGCATCGTGCCGGGGTCGGACACCGGCGCTTTCGAGATGGCGATGTGGACGATGCTCGGCGCGCGCGGCGTCACCACGCTCGCCTGGGAAAGCTTCGGTGAAGGTTGGGTCACCGACGCGGTCAAGCAGCTGAAGCTCGATCCCACCGTGATCCGTGCCGATTACGGCCAGCTGCCGGACCTGGGCCAGATCGACTGGTCGACCGACGTGCTGTTCACCTGGAACGGAACCACCTCCGGCGTGCGCGTGCCGGACGGCGAGTGGATTCCGGCCGATCGCGCAGGGCTGACCTTCGCCGACGCCACCTCGGCGGTGTTCGCCTATGACCTGCCCTGGGACAAGATCGACGTCGCCACCTTCTCCTGGCAGAAGGTGCTGGGCGGCGAGGGCGCGCACGGCGTGCTGATCCTCGGGCCTCGCGCGGTCGAGCGCCTGACCGAATATACGCCCGCCTGGCCGCTGCCGAAGGTGTTCCGGCTGGTCTCCAAGGGCGCGCTCGCCGAGGGCGTGTTCAAGGGCGAGACGATCAACACGCCGTCGATGCTCGCGGTCGAGGACGCGATCTTCGCGCTCGAATGGGGCCGGGGCCTGGGCGGCGCGGCGGGCCTGATCGCGCGCTCGGACGCCAATGCCGCGGCGCTCGACGCGCTCGTGGCGGAGCGCGGCTGGCTGGGGCATCTCGCCGCGGACGAGCGCATCCGCTCCAGGACCAGCGTGTGCCTGACCGTCGAGGGCGCCGATGCGGACTTCATCAAGAAGTTCGCCGGCCTGCTCGAGAAGGAAGGCGCGGCCTATGACGTCGCTGGCTATCGCGACGCCCCGCCGGGGCTGCGCATCTGGTGCGGCGCCACCGTCGACACCGCCGACATCGTGGCGCTCGGCCCCTGGCTCGACTGGGCCTATGCCGAGACCAGGGCGGGCTGAGTCCCCTTCTCTCCTTCAGGGGAGAGGGGCGGGGAGAGGGGCTTGTCGCGAGCCGCTCGTCTCCAGCATCCACCCCTCTCCCGCGCTTCGCTTCGCTCGCTTGCCCTCTCTCCCAAAGGGGAGAGGGAATGGAGAACCCAAATGCCCAAGGTACTGATTTCCGACAAGATGGATCCCAAGGCCGCGCAGATCTTCCGCGAGCGCGGCGTCGAGGTCGACGAGATCACCGGCAAGACCCCCGAGGAGCTCAAGGCGATCATCGGCCAGTATGACGGCCTCGCCATCCGCAGCTCGACCAAGGTGACCGGCGAGATCCTCGAAGCCGCGACCAATCTCAAGGTGGTCGGCCGCGCCGGCATCGGCGTCGACAATGTCGACATTCCCGCCGCTTCGGCACGCGGCGTCGTCGTCATGAACACGCCCTTCGGCAATTCGATCACCACCGCCGAGCACGCCATCGCGCTGATGTTCGCGCTCGCCCGCCAGCTGCCCGAGGCCGATGCCTCCACTCAGGCCGGCAAGTGGGAGAAGAACCGCTTCATGGGCGTCGAGCTCACCGGCAAGACGCTCGGCCTGATCGGCGCGGGCAATATCGGCTCGATCGTCGCCGATCGCGCCCAGGGCCTGAAGATGAAGGTGGTCGCCTTCGATCCCTTCCTCACGCCCGAGCGCGCGATCGAGATGGGCGTGGAGAAGGTGGGGCTCGACGACCTGCTGCTGCGCGCGGATTTCATCACGTTGCACACGCCGCTCACCGATCAGACCCGCAACATCCTTTCGGCCGAGAACCTCGCCAAGACCAAGCGCGGGGTGCGCATCATCAATTGCGCGCGCGGCGGTCTGATCGACGAGGCGGCGCTCAAGCAGGGACTGGAGAGCGGCCACATCGCCGGCGCCGCGCTCGACGTGTTCGCGGTGGAGCCGGCCAAGGAGCATTCGCTGTTCGGCACGCCCAACTTCGTCTCGACGCCGCACCTCGGCGCCTCGACCACCGAGGCACAGGTGAACGTCGCGATCCAGGTCGCCGAGCAGATGGCCGACTTCCTCGTCTCCGGCGGCGTCACCAATGCGCTGAACATGCCCAGCCTCTCCGCCGAGGAAGCTCCGCGCCTCAAGCCGTACATGGCGCTGGCCGAGAAGCTCGGATCGCTGGTCGGCCAGCTCGCCCATGGCGAACTGCGCAATATCGCGATCGAGAGCGAGGGTGCCGCGGCCGAGCTCAATCAGAAGCCGATCGTCGGCGCGGTGCTCGCGGGCCTGATGCGCGTCCACTCGGATACGGTGAACATGGTCAACGCGCCGTTCCTGGCGAAGGAGCGCGGGCTCGACGTGCGCGAAGTGCGCCATGATCGCGAGGGCGACTATCACACGCTGGTTCGCGTCACCGTGGGCACGGCGCAGGGCGACCGCTCGGTGGCGGGCACGCTGTTCGGCAACGCCGCGCCGCGCCTGGTCGAGCTGTTCGGCATCAAGGTGGAGGCCGATCTCGCCGGCCACATGCTCTACATCGTCAATGAGGACGCGCCGGGCTTCATCGGCCGGCTGGGCACCACGCTGGGCGAGGCGGACGTCAACATCGGAACCTTCCATCTCGGCCGCCGCGAGGCGGGGGGCGAGGCGATCCTGCTGCTCTCGGTCGACGGCGTGGTCGGCGAAGCGCTCCTGGCCACGGTCCGCGCGCTTCCGGGCGTGAAGACTGCGATGGCGCTGGCGTTCTGACGGTTCAGGGCACTGCCCCTCTCACCGGCGGAGAGAGGGGCAGTGCCCAAGGCCGACGAGGAATTGTTGGCTCGCGCAAGGCAGATGCGAGCCGATCCCATGCCCGCGGAAACTGCGATGCGGCATATCCTCCGGGCCACGCAGTTCGAAGATGTCAAATTCGCTCGCCAACGCGTCATCGCACCGTATATCGCCGATTTCGTCGCACGATCCCGCAGGCTCGGTGTCGAGATTGACGGCGACACGCATGCTATGCGCGACGTCTCGCGACGCACGGCTTGGCTGGAACGGCAAGGATATGGCGTGATCCGGTTCACGAACTACGACGCGGGGAGCAATCTGGAAGGGGTGGCGCATATCATCGGCGCGTCGCTTGCCGCGACTGCGCCCCTCTCCAGCCCCCTCCCCGGAGGGGAGAGGAAGCAAAGATGAGCGGACTGTTACCCGAAGGCTTTCACGATCGCCTCCCCCCCGCGGCCGACGCGGCGTCGCGGCTGGAGGGCCGCGTGCTCGGCGTCGCGCGTGCCTATGGCTATGAGCAGGTCGATCCGCCGCTCGCCGAGTTCGCCGACGAGCTGAGCGCGCGCCTCAAGGCTGCGGGCGGCCTGCGCGATGCGGTGCGCTTCGTCGATCCCGTCTCGCAGCGGACGCTGGCGATCCGGCCCGACCTCACCGCCCAGATCGGCCGCATCGCCGCGACGCGCATGGGCCATCATCCGCGCCCGGTGCGCCTCTCCTATGCGGGCCCGGTGATGAAGCTCTCGGCCTCGGAGCTCGATCCGCTGCGCGCGACCCGGCAGATCGGTGCCGAGCTGATCGGGCTCGATACCGTCGCCGCCGCCACCGAAGTGGTGCGCGTCGCGATCGAGGCGCTGCGGGCAGGCGGAGTGGAGGGCATCGCGCTCGACTTCACGTTGCCGGATCTGGCCGATTGCCTGGCCGGCGACAGCCTAACCCCCGCCCAGCTCGCAACCCTGCGCGACCGGCTCGACGCCAAGGACGCTGCCGGCGTCGCCGCGATCGAGCCGCGCTATCTTCCGCTGATCGAAGCCGCCGGGCCCTTCGACGCCGCGATCGAGCGGCTGCGGGCGATCGACGCGGGCAAGGCGCTGGCCACCCGGCTCGACGGCCTGGCCGAAATCGCCGCGAGCATTCGGGGCCAGGCGGCTCTTACGCTCGATCCCACCGAGCGGCACGGCTTCGAATATCAGAGCTGGCTCGGCTTCTCGCTGTTCGCGAAGGGCGTGCGCGGCGAGATCGGCCGTGGCGGCACCTATACGATCCTGCACGGCAATGGCCGCGAGGAAGCCGCGGTGGGCTTCTCGCTCTATGCCGATCCGATCCTCGCTGCCGGGATCGGCGCGGGCGATCGGCGCCGGCTGTTCCTGCCCCTCGGCACGCCGGCGGGCATCGGCGCCAAGCTGCGCGAGGAGGGTTGGGTGACGGTCGCGGCGCTCGAGGCGGACGACACGCCCGACGCGCAGCTCTGCACGCACGTCCTGCGCGACGGGGCGCCGCAGGCGGTCTAGCCACCGGCCAGCTTGCAATGCAGGATTTCGCGCAGGCATGTTGCGCGATTCGAGGAGCCACGCGCCTCAAAAAAGCGTCGCGATTCTCGTGACGTTGCGCCCGCCGGAACGGCGTTTGCCGAGTTGCCCGGCCGCGTCGCTGTGGAATCAGCGCGCGAGCAGCTCGGTCGCCCGCCCCTCGAGGAACGCCGGCACTGCTGCCGTCACGGCATCGCGGAACCGTGCATCCTCGGCAAGCTGCGCCGGGAACACCTGGCGCAGCGCCAGCACCGCGGCAGCGGGATCGCCGCCGGAAGCGGCGCCGGCAAGCGTCTCGGCCAGCGGATCGGTGATCGCCTCGCCCGCCTGAGCCTTGCGGCGCAGGAAGGCGATCCAAGCCGCCACCGGCACCGCCAGCCGCGCCACGTCATGCCCGGCCGCCAGCCGGTCGCGGATCGTGTCGAGCAGGCGATAGGGCAGCTTCTGCGAGCCGTCCCAGGCGATCTGGCTGAGCAGATGGCGGATCGCTGGGTTGCGGAAGCGCTCCAATACCGCATCGGCATAGCCCTGGAGATCGAGCCCCTCGACCGGCTTGAGCGCGCCCGCGATATCCTCGTGCATCAGCCGGCTCGCAAAGCCGCCCAGCGCCGGGTCGCGTACTGCTTCGAACACCGTCTCGTGCCCGAGCGCCAGGCCGATATAGGCCAGGCTCGAATGTGCGCCGTTGAGGATGCGCAGCTTCGCCTGTTCATAGCCCTGGACGTCGCTGGTCAGCGTCACGCCCGCGGCGGCGAGGTCCGGCCCGTCGGTCAGGTCGAAGCGTTGCAGCACCCATTGGGCGAAGCGCTCGCGCTGGACCGCCGCCCGATCGTCGACGCCGAGCTCCGCCGAGACCCTGGCGAGAAAGGCGGGATCGCTCGCCGGGGTGATCGAATCGACCATCGAATCGGGGAAGGCGGCTTCGCCTGCGATCCAGTCGGCCAGCCCGGCATCCCATTCGCGGGCAAGCGCGATGCAGGCCGCGCGCAGCTTAGCGCCGTTGCCGGTCATGTTGTCGCAGCAGAGCATCGCAAAGGGTGGCGCGCCCGCCGCGCGACGATCGGCGAGGCCGGAGACGATCCAGCCGATCACGCTGGCCGGCTCGGCGGGGCGGGCGCGATCATGGACGATGTCGGGATGGGCGAAGTCGAGGCTGCCGTCCGGGGCCAGGCAATAGCCCTTCTCCGTCACGGTGCTGGTGGCGAGCTTGACCGCGGGGTCGGCGAGCAGGGTGCGCAGCTGC
The DNA here is from genome assembly GCF_005503355.1 of Sphingomonas sp. 1F27F7B. Lineage (GTDB taxonomy): Bacteria > Pseudomonadota > Alphaproteobacteria > Sphingomonadales > Sphingomonadaceae > Sphingomonas. The sequence continues at coordinate 12,612 of NZ_SCMK01000033.1, read as the reverse complement.
GCGCCCTCACCCGGGCCGATCGCATCCGAATGCGCGGCGATGATGCGGCTGGCCGGTTCGCGGTCGATCACGGCCAGCGTATAGAGCCCGTCCTGCGCCTTCAGCGCGTCGACGGTGCCCGCGCTGCGCAGCGAGACCGCCGCGATGCCCCAGCGCGGATCCCCGTCCAGCACCTGGTCGAAATATGCCGCCTGGTGCGCGCGGTGAAAGGCGCCGGGGCCGAAATGGACCACGCCGGTCCGGATCGAGGCGGGGTCGTGCCCCGGCCGGGCGACGGCGGCGGGAAGCGAGGCGAGCGCGGCGCGCGAGAGGCTGGTCATGCGCCGGGACCAACCCGCCCGCATCGGCAAAGTCAATGGGCCGGCGTCGGCCGCGCGGGGTCAATAGCGATTGAGGGGCGAGCTGCCGCTCACGCCGGGAATCATCGAGCCGGTGGCACGTTCCTTGGGGCTGCGGTCCACCGGCATCAGGAAGCGGACCTGGCGGTTGGGGAAGTCGATGTCGACGCGGCGGAAGCTGCGCAACGCGTCCATGCCGAGCAGCAGCGCCGGGCGGCGGGTCAGGCCGAACCGCTCGAACGGTGCCACATCGGCAAAGGCCACGGGCATCGCCCCGAAGCGCACCTTGCCAACCGTGATGTTGGGCACTTCGGTATAGTCGGCGGTGGTGTGGTTGCCGATCACGCTGGTGAGGGTGATCGGCTGCGCCTTGGGTGCGCTCCGGCCGACCCGCTTGCGCAGCGCGCTGTTGCCCATCGTCACCTGGCTGCCGGTGTCGAGCACCACCTGGATCCGGGTGTTGTCGTAATAGGCATCGGTTACGATCAGCTGGCCGAACACGTTCTTGGCGGTGACCACGATCTCGTTGGGGTCGCGCTTGGTGAAGGCCTTGCGCTTCACGCTGGGGCGCACCGCCATGATGCCCTTCTCGAAGTCGATCGATACCTGATGGTTGCGCAGCGTATCGATGCCGAGCAGGCCGAGTGCGCCAAGGTTGCGCGCCTCGAGCGCGGGGGCGATGATCGTATGCTGCTCGCCGATCGACTCGATCGAGAGGCCGGGTACCACGACGGTGCCGACACGGTCGCGTCCGCTCATCGACGTGACGACCACCGGCGCGGAAGGCCCCAGCCGGAGCGATCCGGCGAGCTCGCGCGACACCACGGTGCGCTCCGCCCCGGTATCGATGATGAAGTTGTAGGGCCCGTTATTGCCCACCGCGACGGGCACGGTGAGCCGCTTGTCGATTTCGCCCAGCGCGAGCAACGTCGCCTCGACATTCTCGGGCGTGGGCATGGTCAGGGCGGGATCCTGCGGCTGGGGCGGGGCACCCTCGCGGGGATTCTGGCGGTCATGCGCTCCGGCGGTTGCGGCCAGCGGGAGCAGGAGAAGCGCGGCGAGCCTGTTCATGGATATGAAGATACACCTTCGCATGCTGCGCAGCAATCTGTCCGGATCGTGTCTGGCGTCGTTCCCAGCTTCGCTGAATCGGCACCGGCCCGCCCTCCCACCCGGCCACCCATAGAATATACTTTCGCTGGGTGGCCGGGTGGGGGAGCGGGCCGGCACCGCCCTACCGAAAACGACTCTAGTCGAGACGCATCGCCTCCGCCGCGATGTCCTCGGCCTCCATCAGCAGCGCGTCCTCGGTGACGCCCTGGGCAACGTTCTCGCGGCCGATCATGATGAGCACCGGCACGGCCAGGGGCGAGACGCGGGGCAGGTCGACGTGCAGCATCGTGTCGGCCGCGGTGTCGAGGAGATGGCCCAGCCGGCCGATATCGGTCATGCGGGCGCGCGCGTCGGCCCAGGCGGCGCGCAGCAGCAGATGGTCGGGCTCATATTTGCGCAGCACGTCGTAGATCAGGTCGGTCGAGAAGGTGACCTGGCGTCCGGTCTTCTTCTTCCCCGGATGCTGGCGCTCGACCAACCCGCCGATGATCGCCACTTCGCGGAAGGCGCGCTTGAGCAGCGCCGAGCCCTGCACCCATTCGACGAACTCGTGCTCGAGGATGTCGGGCGAGAAGAGAGGGCGCGGGGCCTCGATCTTCTCCAGGCCATAGACGGCGAGCGCATAGTCGTTGGCGACGAAGCCCAGCGGCTTCAGGCCCAGCGCCTCCATCCGCCGGGTGATCAGCATGCCAAGCGACTGGTGCGCGTTCCAGCCCTCGAAGCTGTAGATCACCATGTGGTGGCGGCCTTCGTGCGGGAAGGTCTCGACGAGCAGCTGGCCGGGCGCGGGGATCGCGGAGCGCCGCGCCTGCACCTCCAGCCATTCGCGGACGTCGGCGGGAAAGCGCGGCCACTGGCCGCGGTCGTGCAGGAAATGGCGGACGCGGTCGGCCAGGTTGGCGGTGATCGCGAGGCGGGCACCCATGTACGAGGGGATGCGCGCGGTCTTCGAGGTGGCGCGGACGACCAGGTCGGTGGTCTCGACGCGCTCCACTTCCAGCGCCAGCCCGGCGAAGAAGAAAGTATCGCCGGGCGAGAGGGCGGCGGCGAAATTCTCCTCGACCCGGCCGAGCCGGCGACCGTTGCGGAAGCGCACCTCGAGCATAGGGGCTTCGACGATGATGCCGGCGTTGAGCCGATGCTGCGCAACAAAGGCGGGCGTCGTGACGCGCCAGAGGCCGTCCCTGCCGAGCGTCAGCCGCTTGAACTTGTCATAGGCGCGCAGGGCATAGCCGCCATCGGCGATGAAGCTCAGCACCCGGTCGAACGTCTCGTCGGCAAGCGCCGAATAGGGCAATGCTGCGCGGATCTCGTGCAGCAATTCGTCGCGAGCGAAAGGCGCGGCGCAGGCGCACGCCATCACGTGCTGCGCCAGCACGTCGAGCGCACCGGGACGGAAGATGTCGGGATCGAGCGCGCCTTGCTCGACGGCGTCGAGCGCCGCGCGCGCCTCCAGATATTCGAAGCGGTTGCCGGGAACGAGCACGGCCTCGCTGGGTTCGTCCAGGCGGTGATTGGCGCGGCCGATGCGCTGGAGCAGCCGCGACGAGCCCTTGGGCGCGCCCATCTGGATCACGCAGTCGACATCGCCCCAGTCGACGCCGAGGTCGAGGCTGGCGGTGGCGACCAGCGCGCGCAGCCTGCCGTCGGCCATGGCCTGTTCGGCCCGCCGCCGCGCCTCGAGGCTGAGGCTGCCGTGATGCACGCCGATCGGCAGCTTCAGCTCGTTGACCTTCCAGAGCTGCTGGAAGACCAGCTCCGCCAGGCCGCGGGTGTTGCAGAAGACGATCGTCGTCCCGTGCGTCTCGATCTCGGCCATCACCTGCGGGATCGCATAGACGCCCGAATGGCCGGCCCAGGGCACCTTGTCCTCGGGAAGCAGGATGGCGATGTTCGGCTCGGCGCCCTTCTCGCCCTGGACCAGCGTGACGCTGTCGATATCGCCATGCGGGGCGAGCCACGCGCGATAGCCGTCCGGGTCCGCCACCGTCGCCGAGAGCGCGACGCGGCGCAGGCCCGGGGCGAGGCGCTGGAGCCGGGCCATGGCGAGCGCGAGCAGGTCGCCGCGCTTGCCGGTGGCGAAGGCATGGACCTCGTCGATCACCACTGTCTTCAGCCCGGCGAACATCGTCAGGCTGTCTTCGTAGGAAAGCAGCAGGCTGAGCGATTCGGGCGTGGTGAGCAGGATCTGGGGCGGGCGGGCGCGCTGGCGGACCTTGCGGTCCCATGGCGTGTCGCCGGTGCGCGTCTCGATCCGGATCGGCGCGCCCATCTCCTCGACCGGCGTGAGCAGGTTGCGCTGCACGTCCACCGCCAGTGCCTTGAGCGGCGAGATGTAGAGCGTGTGCAACCCGTCGGCCGGGTTCTCGATCAGGTCGGCAAGCGTGGGCAGGAAGCCGGCCAGCGTCTTGCCCGCACCCGTCGGCGCGACGAGCAGCGCATGCGCGCCGGCGCGGCCCGCCGCCAGCATCTCGAGCTGGTGGCGGCGCGGCGCCCAGCCGCGGCGCGCGAACCAGTCCGACAATATCGGGGGCAACTGGGAACCGGAGGGCATCCCGCTCATATAGGCAGGATGACGAAGCTCGGCGACTGGATCGATCCGCGGCCCATGGGCATCTATCTGCCCGCGGCCGATATCTGGATCGACCCTGTCGTGCCGGTCCGCCGCGCGCTGGTGACGCATGGCCATGCCGATCATGCCCGGGGCGGGCATGGCGCGGTATGGGCGACGCCGCAGACGCTGGCGATCATGGAGGCGCGCTACGGGCCCCAGAACGGCAACCCCCTGGACTATGGCGAGCGCATCACCCTGCACGGCATCGACATCCGCCTCGTCCCCGCCGGCCATGTCCTCGGCTCCGCCCAGATCGTGCTCGAACATCGCGGCGAGCGGATCGTCGTCTCGGGCGACTATAAGCGCCGCGAGGACCCCACCTGCGAACCCTTCGAGCCGGTGCCCTGCGACGTGTTCATCACCGAAGCCACCTTCGGCCTGCCCGTGTTTCGCCATCCCGAGACGCATGACGAACTCGACAAGCTGCTCGCCGCGCTGCGGGCCAATCCTGATCGCTGCGTGCTGGTCGGCGCCTATGCGCTGGGCAAGGCGCAGCGGGTGATATCCGAGCTGCGGGTGATGGGGTTCGACGATCCCGTCTACCTCCACGGCGCGCTCCAGCGGCTCTGCGACCTCTATGTCGAGGAGGGCATCGACCTGGGCGAGCTGCGCCCCGCCACCGGGGTGCTCAAGGCCGAATTGCAGGGGCGGATCATCCTGTGTCCGCCCGGGGCGCTCAACGATCGCTGGTCGCGGCGGCTGCCCGATCCGATCACCGCGATGGCATCGGGCTGGATGCGCATTCGCCAGCGTGCCCGGCAGCGCAATGTCGAGCTGCCGCTGATCCTCTCCGACCATGCCGATTGGGACGAGCTGACTCGCACGATCCGCGAGCTGGAGCCGCGCGAGGTGTGGGTTACCCATGGCCGCGAGGACGCGCTCGTCCATTGGTGCCGCCTGCACCAGATCAAGGCGCGTGCGCTCGATCTCGCCGGGTTCGAGGACGAGGACGATTGATTGCCCGGCATTGCCGTTAGCGATACCATCTCGGGCACGAGATCGCAGGGGGAGAGGCGGGCATGGAGGCAGCGAGGCTGGTGGCGCTGGCCGCGGGACTGACGCTAGGCGCGGGCGCGGCGCATGCGCAGCAGGGGCCGGGCAATCCGGTGCTGGTCGGCGCGGTGGACGCGCCCGAACTCAAGGGCCCCGACGACGGCGCGGCGAACCTCGACAAGGCCGTGCGCGAAGCGCACGAGAAGGCGGGCCGCCCCAAGGCGGCACGCGCCGTGCCGGCCAGGCCCGGCGAAGTGACGGCCGGCAGCGAGGTGCGCGATGCGAAGGGCGCGGTGCTCGGCACGATCGAGTCGGTGCGCATGGCCGCCGCGGTGGTCGCCGGCGCGAACGGCAAGGTCGAAGTGCCGCTCGAGGCTTTCGGCAGGAACGACAAGGGGCTGCTGCTCGCATTGACCAAGGCCGAGTTCGACAAGCTGGTCGCCGACGCGAACCGGTCGGCGCGCTGACCGGCCGATGGCGCCGGGCCGAAATCGGGCCCACAGCTGCGCAAGGTCGCAAGGGTAGCGCATCCTGGGGGCGCCGCCTGTCGCTTCGGGCAACATGCTTACGCGTGACGGACCCCATATTGCCCACACTGCCAGGCAGCGGCCGGAAGGCGAGCGAGATCCAATGTCGCAGGGCCGCGCTCAGGCGGCTGCGCGGTCCGTGCCGGCGAACAGCCATGCCTCGGCGGCCCAGGGGTCGTCGAAGCAGCGCGCCGTGCGCCGGTCGAGCGCGCGCTGGAGCTGGGTGCGCGCCAGCGTCTGGCCGATCACGAAGGCGAGCCGGCGCGAGCGATAGGCGGGATCGGCGAGCATCGCGCGGAACATCTCGACGCTGTCCTGCGCCTGTATCTTCATCTCGCGCAGGTCATTGAGCGTCAGATGCTGGTTGGGCCCGCAGGTGAGCCGGGCATGCGCCCTGGTGCGCTCCGCGAGAAAGGCGTCGATATCGTCGGACGTGAAGAAGCCGCCCATCCGGATGCGGACGAGATCGCGCAGCGGTTCGACGTCGATGGTGAAATCGGCAGACATGGAATCGACGATAGCGCGGCCCGGCCTACCAAAATCCTAAGGGCGTTTCGTACCCTGCCAGCCCAGCGTCGCCACCACGGGGAAATGATCCGAGGGATAGAGCGCGCCGCGATGCGCATCGATCGTCCGATAGCCGCGCGCCGCGAAGCCGCGCGTCAGGATCCAGTCGATCCGGTGGTCGGGCACGCCCTTGAAGCCGTGAAAGGTCGCCTCGGGGCCCAGCGGTTTCGCCGTGGCGTCCCGGGCATCGGACAGCATCTCGCCCAGCAGGGCATGCGGCGCCGAATCGGGGCCGGTGTTGAAATCGCCGGTGAGCACCACCGGCACGCCGCGTGGCAGCGCGGCGATCCGCGCGCGCAGCAGCCGGGCGCATTTCTCCCGCGCGGCGGCATCTTCCGCCCGATAGGGGAAATGGGTGTTGAGCAAATAGAAGCGCTTGCCCGCGCGCGTCTCGAACAGGCCCCAGGTGACCATGCGCGGATAGAGATTGCCCCAGCTGATGCTCCCCGTCTTCTCGGGCGTGTCCGACAGCCAGAAATCGCCATGCTCGACCAGCTTCAACCGGTCGCGGCGATAGAAGACACCCATATGCTCGTCGGCATGGCCGCCGCGCCGGTCGATCCCGAACCAGCTGTACTGCGGCAGCTTGCCCACGAGATAGTCGCCCTGGAGCTGGAACAGCTCCTGCGTGCCGATCAGGTCGGGATCGGCGGCGGCGATCGTCGCGACGAAGAGATCGCGGCGATTCTCCCAGAGGTTCGCGCCGTCCGAAGGCGAAGGCAGGCGGACGTTGAAGCTCATCACGACGAGCCCGTCCCGCGCATCCGCCATCGCCGGGGCGAGCAGGGCCAGCAGCAAGGCGAGGAAACGGATCAACCCACGCCCTCCAGCGCCTTTTGCCGGCGGCGCTGCACCGAGCTGCCGATCCCCATCGCCTCGCGATATTTGGCGACGGTGCGCCGGGCGATGTCGAAGCCCTTGGCATTGAGCAGCTCGACCAGCGTGTCGTCCGACAGGATCTTCCGGGGATCCTCGGCCTGGATCAGCGTGCGGATCGCGTTCTTCACCGCTTCGGCCGAGACCGCGTCGCCGCCGTCCGCCGACTGGATCGCCGAGGTGAAGAAATATTTGAGTTCGAACAGCCCGCGCGCGCAGCTTAGATATTTGTTCGAAGTGACTCGGCTCACCGTCGATTCGTGCATCTCGATCGCCTCGGCGACCTGGCGCAGCGTCATCGGCTTCAGATGCGCGACGCCCTTCAGGAAAAAGGCTTCCTGCTGCTTCACGATCTCGCTGGCGACCTTGATGATCGTGCGCTGGCGCTGGTCGAGCGCCTTCACCAGCCAGTTCGCACTGGCGAGCATGTCGGACAGCCACGCCTTGCTCGCCTTGTCCTGCGGGCCCGACGAGACTTCGGCATAATAGGCGCGGTTGACGAGCAGCCTGGGCAGGGTGGCGGCATTGATCTCCACTGCCCAGCCGGCGCCCCGCCGCGCGACGAAGATGTCCGGCGTCACTGCCAGCGTCGGCTCCCCGCCATAGCGGCAGCCGGGCTTGGGGTCGTAGCCCCGCAGCTCGCGGATCATGTCGGCCAGATCCTCGTCATCGACGTCGCAGATGCGCTTGAGCCGGGCGAGGTCGCCGCGTGCCACGAGATCGAGATTGTCGATCAGCCGCGCCATGCACGGATCGTAGCGATCGGCTTCCTTCGCCTGCAGCGCGAGGCATTCGGCAAGGTTGCGCGCGCCGACGCCGGTGGGATCGAAGGTCTGGATCGTCGCGAGCACTGCTTCGACGCGGACGAGCGGCACGTTCAGCCGGTTGGCGATATCGAGCAGTGGCGCGGTAAGATAGCCGGCCTCGTCGATCTGGTCGATGAGGTGCGCGGCGATGAACAGCTCGCGGCTGTCCACGCTGGCACCGGCCTGCGCCGTCAGGTGATCGGCCAGGCTGAGATCGCCGCTGCCGAGATTGTCGAAATCCGGCCCGTCCTCGGGCGTGGCGCCGCCGCCGGTGCCGGTGAGGCCAAGGCTGCCGTCCAGCCCGCCGCCCGCGCCGATCGTATCGCTGCCGCTGTCGTGGTGGAAGGTCTCCGCGGCGAAATCCACGTCGAGCGCGGCTTCGCCCGCGGCCTCGCCGCCGCCTGCGATCAGCTCGCTGGCATCCGCCGGGCCATCGCGTTCCGCAGCGTCGAAATCCGGCTCGGGCACCTCGGCCGCTTCGCCGCCGCGCTCCTCGTCATTGCCGGTGCCGCCGCTCTCGAGCAGCGGGTTCTTCTCCAGCTCCTCGGCAATGAACGTCTCGATCTCGAGATTGGACAGCGCCAGCAGCTTGATCGCCTGCTGGAGCTGCGGCGTCATCACCAGCGATTGCGACTGGCGCAGATCGAGGCGAGGCGCGAGGGACATCGGCGCCGGCCCTAAATCCGTTCGTGCCGAGCCCGGCGAAGCACCGTTCCTTCTGCCCGGCGGACGAAGAACGGCCCTTCGACAGGCTCAGCGCGAACGGGAAGGAGGGCAGGTGCCGGCATGAGTCAGAGCTCGAAGCTCTCGCCCAGATAGAGGCGGCGGACATTCTCGTCCTTGACGAGATCGGCGGGCACGCCGGCGAACAGCACGCGGCCGTCATAGATGATGTAGCCGCGATCGACGATGTCGAGCGTTTCGCGGACATTGTGGTCGGTGATGAGCACGCCGATGCCGCGCTGCTTGAGCTGGATGATCAGGTCGCGAATGTCGGAGATCGAGATCGGGTCGATGCCGGCGAACGGCTCGTCGAGCAGGATGATCGTCGGATCCGCCGCCAGCGCGCGGGCGATCTCGGCGCGGCGGCGCTCGCCGCCCGACAGCGCCATGGCCGGCGCGGCGCGCAGGCGCGTGAGGCCGAATTCGTCGAGCAGTTCGTCGAGCCGGCGCCTGCGCGCTTCCTTGTCGGGCTCGGACAGCTCGAGCACGGCGAGGATGTTGCCCTCTACCGTCAGGCCGCGGAAGATCGACGTCTCCTGCGGCAGATAGCCCAGGCCCAGGATCGCGCGGCGATACATGGGCAGGCGCGTGATGTCCTCGCCGTCGAGCATGATGCGGCCGCTGTCGGGCTTCACCAGCCCCATCACCGAATAGAAGCAGGTCGTCTTGCCGGCGCCGTTGGGGCCGAGCAGTCCGACCACTTCGCCGCGGCCGACGGAGACCGATACGTCGGTGAGCACCACGCGCTTGTCGTAGGACTTGGCGATGGAGACGACCGCCAGCCCCTTGTCGGGCAGGGGCGCCGGGTCCGCGACGGGGGTTTCGAGAGTGGCGACTTCGGTCATACTCGGTCCCTGCATGGGCGGGTTCGCATTACCGGCGAGTCATTCCCGGCGGTTTGGCAGGATTCCTGCATGAACTCGGCCGGGAAGAAAAGGGGCCGCGCGGCGTATCGTGGAAAAAGGGCGATTACTGCTTCGGTGCCGGCGTGGCCGCGGGCGCGGGCGTAGCCGTGGCGGCCGGAGTGTTCGCGCGCTTGGGCACCGAGAAGCGGCCGGTGACGCGGCCGCCGCGGCTCTGCACGCCGGGCGTGCCCGGAGCTGCGGTCGATCCGCCCACGCCCGAGCCGTCGATCGTCGCGCGGCCGCTGTCGAGATTGATCACCAGCCGGCCGCCGGAAACGGTGTTGGCGCCCTGTTTCAGCGTGACGCTGCCGACCATGGTGATGATCCGCTTGTTGACGTCGTATACCGCGAACTGGCCGGTCGCGCTCTGATCGGGCCGGGTGACGGTGACGCCGCCGGCCGCGTCGAGCCGCGAGACTTCGGGCGAACCGTCGGTGATCTGGCCGGTATAGGCCAGCGTGACGCGCGCGCCGGTCAGCGTCATCTCCGCCTGCTTGATGCGCACGCCGCCCGAAAGGATGACGCGGTTCGCCTTGTCCTGCAGCTCGATGTGCTGGGCGTCGAAATCGATCGGCGCGTTGCTGTCGTGGCGCTGCTGCGCAGCCGCGGGCGCCGACGCAGCGAGCGCCAGCGTGAAGCCGATCGGAAGCAGGGCAGTCGCACGGATCATGTCTAGCGCCTATTCGCGCGCTTGGGGACGATCCGCAAGCGTGCATTGCCATCTAGGGAGATGGTGCGGTTTTCCAAGTCGGCGGTCATCTTGTTCGCGCTGAACACGCCCGTCGGCGTCTTGCCGGTCACGGCGCCGCCGCTTTCCATCTTGCGGGTCTTGAGGTCGACGGTCGCGTTCTCGGTGTCGAGGATATAGCCGTCGGTGGTCTGGAACCTGACCGGCCCGTCGACCGAGACCTGTTCCTTGTTCAAGTCGTAATGGCCGCGGTCCGCCTTGAGCGTGGCGGGCCCCTCGGGCAGCTTGATCTCGGCGGCGAGGTCGCGCAGCTGGACGATCGGCTCGGCCGAACTCTTCTGGATCGCCGAGCCCGCGTTGAGCTGGAACGGCTGCCCCTTGCTGTCCTCGCCGCGATACACCGCCGATTCGAGGCGGAGCCGCTCGGTGGCCATGTCGACCTTGTTCTTGTCGAGCACGAAGCTGACATCGCCCTTGGTGAGGAGCGGCGCGAGCACCAGAAAGGCGGAGAGCACGCCGATACCCACCGGCAGGAAGATCAGCGAGAGGCGGATCAGCCGGTCGTGCGCGCTGCCGGGATGGGCCCAGCTGCGCTTCTGCGACTGAAGGCGTGTGGCGACCTCCGACATCAGTTGTTCCCCGCGAGGCTGGTGCGGCGCATCATCTGCATCAGATATGCGCGAAGATGTCGGTTTCGGGCCAGCCGGCCAGATCGAGCTCCGCGCGCCACGGCAGGAAGTCGAAGCACGCCTGGGCGAGGTCGGTACGGCCTTCGCGCTCGAGGCGCCTGTCGAGTTCTTCCTTCATCGCGTGCAGGTAACGCACGTCGGACGCCGCGTATTCGCGCTGGGCCTCGGAAAGTTCGGGGCCGCCCCAATCGGAGGATTGCTGCTGCTTCGAGATCTCGACGCCGACCAGCTCGCGGGCCAGATCCTTGAGGCCGTGGCGATCGGTATAGGTGCGCACCAGGCGCGAGGCGGTCTTGGTACAATAGACCGGGCCGGCGATGACGCCCAGATAGAAGCGGATCGCCGCCAGGTCGAAACGGGCATAGTGATAGAGCTTCAGCCGCTCCGGATCGGCGAGCAGCATGCGCAGGTTCGGCGAATCATAGGCCGAGCGCGAGCCGAAGCGGACGAGATGCTCGTCGCCCGAGCCGTCCGAGAGTTGGACGACGCACAGCCGGTCGCGCGGCGTGATCAGCCCCATCGTCTCGGTGTCGACGGCGATCGAGGCGCCCGGCGCGAACAGGTCCTCGGGAATGTCTTCTTCATGGAAATGCACAGTCATGGCCGCCGCCTAGACCCGATCGCCGCCGGGCTCAATGGGCGGCGCTTCCGGCGCGGCCGCACGTTTGCGCGCGCGCGCCGTCCGCGCCCAGATGTTGAGCCCCTCGACCGCGGCCGAAAAGGCCATGGCGGTGTAGATATAGCCCTTGGGAATATGGGCGCCGAACGCCTCGCCGATCAGCACCATGCCGATCATCAGCAGGAAGCCGAGGGCGAGCATGACGACGCTGGGGTTGCGGTTGATGAAATTGGCGAGCGGATCGGCGGCGGCCAGCATCACGGCCACCGCGAAGATCACGGCGACGTACATGATCTGCACATGCTCGGTCATGCCGACGGCGGTGAGGATCGAATCGACCGAGAAGACGACGTCGAGCAGCAGGATCTGGACGATCGCGGCGGTGAAGGTGATCGAGGCGACTCGCTTCTTGTCGAGCAGCTGGTCGCCCTCGCCCGGCGCGTCGCCGTCGACCGAGTGATGGATCTCGGTCGTCGCCTTCCACATCAGGAACAGGCCGCCGGCCAGCAGGATCAGGTCTTTCCACGAGAAATCGGTCTCGAACGTGGGCATGCCGTTCGCATCGAGCGGCCCGTGGATGCCGAGGCTGAACACAGTGGTCTTCAGGCTGATGATCCAGCTGATCGCGGTGAGCAGGGCGAGCCGCATCGCCAGCGCCAGGCTGATGCCGACTCGGCGCGCCCGCCGGCGCTGTTCCTCGGGCAGCTTGTTCGAGAGAATCGAGATGAAGATGAGATTGTCGATGCCCAGCACCACCTCCATCACGATCAGGGTGACGAGTGCGGCCCAGGCGGCCGGACTGGCGAGCAATTCGACGATCGCGTCCATGCGCCTACCTCTGCCGTGCCCCCGATTGTGGCGCAAGCGCCGCGGTTAACGATAGTTCGCCCATTTCAAGTCGAATTTCGTTCGCTCGCTGTCCGGTTTTGGGCTATGACCGATTCCATGGCGCAAGTTTTTGCGCTGGAAGACCTGCGTTTTTCGTCCGGCGCTTGGCTTTTTGATTTGATTTATGGGCGAACCGGGAAGACGAACAGGGCATGAGTTTCGATAGAGGGCGCCGTGGGGATCGCGGCGGACGTGGCCGCGACAAGCGTGATGGCTTCGGCGGCGATGATTTTGGTGGCGGCGGCTTCGGCGGCGGTTTCGAGGAT
>NZ_SCMK01000032.1 GCF_005503355.1 Sphingomonas sp. 1F27F7B | reverse complement strand
ATCCCCGGCCCCGCCTGTTCCGCCTTCCCGAGGACGAGGCGGTGATCAACCGCATGGGCTTCAACAATGGCGGGATCGACGCGGCCCTGGCGCGCATCGCGAAGCTTGGCCCACGCCGGGGCATGCTCGGCATCAATGTCGGCGCGAACAAGGACAGCACGGACCGCGTCGCCGATTATGCGCTGGGCGTCGGCAAGGCGGCCAATCTTGCCGACTATATCACGATCAACGTCAGTTCGCCCAACACGCCGGGCCTGCGCGATCTCCAGTCGCGCCCCGCGCTCGACGAGTTGCTCGCCGCGAGCCACGCCGCGCGGGGCGAGACGCCGCTGTTCCTCAAGGTCGCGCCCGATCTCGATCGCGCCGGGCTGGAGGGCGCGATCCGGGCGGCGCTCGACAATCGGATCGACGCGCTGATCGTCGCCAACACCACCATCTCGCGCCCGCCGCTCCGCTCGGGCCATGCCGGCGAGACCGGCGGCCTGTCGGGCAAGCCGCTCGCGCCGCTCGCCCGCCAGAAGCTGGCCGAGGCGGCGGAGATCGCCGCAGGCGCGCTGCCGCTAATCTCTGCGGGCGGGATCGACGGGCCGGACGAAGCGAAGCGCCGCATCGACGCGGGCGCCACGCTCGTCCAGATCTATTCGGCGCTGGTGTTCAAGGGGCCGGGCCTGCCCCGCGCCATCGCCCGGGCGCTCGCCTAGGTCGAGAACCCAAACAAGTATCTGATTTTCCTTCGTCATCCCCGCGCAGGCGGGGATGACGGGGTTTGCTGATTGAGGCGCGACCCTAGCCGGCGAGCTTCCGGAGCCGCAGCGCGAGCGCGACATAGGCCGCACCGCCCAGGATCGCGAGCCAGGCGATCAGCCAGACCAGCCCGATCGCGCCCGCGACCGGCCAGGCGAGAAGCATCACGCCGAAGCCGATCGAGACCAGCCCGGCGAGGATCAGGAAGATCTCGCCTTCGATCTCCTTGCGCAGCGCGATCGCGCCGGCGGCCTCCATCACGCCGGTGACGATTGCCCAGGCGGCGATCAGCAGCAGCAGCACCTGCACGGTGATGCCCGGCCAGATGATCGTCAGCAGGCCCGCGGCGATTCCGGCGAGACCGGTGAGTGCCAGCCACCAGCGCGGCGTATCGCCGCTGCGCATGCCGGACAGCGACGCGGCCAGCGCAAACGCGCCGTCGACGAGCGCATAGGCGCCCCAGACCAGCGCCAGGGTGAGCAGGGCGATTCCCGGCCAGAGCAGCGCCAGGATGCCGAAGGCGATGCCGGCGATGCCGCGCAGCAGGAACAGCCACCACCGCTTGCCGAGCGCGCGAAGCAGCGAGGGGGAAGTTGCGAACGTCGAGCCGTCGGTCATGCTAGCCCTCCATGGGGAGCGCGCACCCGTCCGGCATGGGCGGGCACCGGCGCTGCACCGTCCGCCAGATTGCGCCTGGTTATACCCTTGCGCAATCATCCGATCATCCGCCGCCCGACGTAGCGTCTTTGCGCTCCGGCCAAAGCCCGCTACGGCTTGCCGGATGAAGAAGCTGTTCCTGCTGCTCGCCCTTCTCGCCGCTCCCGCCGCGGCTTCCGCCCAGGGTGTGGTGAGCGCGGCCGATCCCCGCGCCGCCGCCGCCGGCACCGAGATCCTCAATGCCGGCGGCAGCGCCACCGATGCCGCGATCGCGACGATGCTCGCGCTGAACGTGGTCGAGCCGCAGAGCGCCGGCATCGGCGGCGGCGCCTTCTTCCTTCAATATGACGTGAAGACCGGCAAGATCGCCACGGTCGACGGGCGCGAGGCAGCGCCGATGGCCGCGGACGATCGCTGGTTCTATGGCCCGGACGGCCAGCCGCTCGGCCATATGGCGGCGGTGCCGGGCGGGCGCAGCGTCGGCGTGCCGGGCACGCTGCGCGCGATGGCGAAGGCGCATGCCCGCGCCGGCAAGCTGCCCTGGGCGCGGCTGTTCGATCCGGCGATCCGGCTGGCGCGCGAGGGCTTCGACGTCTCGCCCCGGCTCGCGAACGCGCTGCGCAACTATGCGCCGCACGTCGATGCCGGCGTCCGCGCGATCTATTACCAGGCCGACGGCAAGCCGCTGGCGGCCGGCGCGCACGCGACCAATCCGCAGCAGGCCGCGCTGCTCGAGCGCGTCGCGAAGTTCGGCCCCGACAGCTTCTATGTCGGCCCGCAGGCGGAGAAGCTGGTCGCGACGGTCAACGGCGCGGCGCGCAACCCGTCGAAGATGACCGTCGGCGACCTTGCCGCCTATGACGCCAAGGAGCGGCCGGTGCTGTGCAGCAAGTACCGCGCCTACAAGATCTGCTCGATGGGCCCGCCCTCGTCGGGCGGCGTCACCGTGATGATGATCCTCGCCCAGCTCGAGCGGTTCGACATGGCGAAGCTCGGCAAGGACAATCCGGTCGCCTGGCACCTGTTCGCCGAGAGCTCGCGCCTCGCCTATGCCGATCGCGACCTCTATGTCGGCGATCCCGACTATGTGCAGGTGCCGATCGCCGGCCTGCTCGACCGCGGCTATCTCGCCGGCCGCTCGGCGCTGATCCATCCGGACGGCACCATGGCCCAGGTGCGGGCCGGCACCCCGCCGGGCGCGCCGAAGCGCATCGCGGTCAAGCCGCAGGAAGTGCCGGGCACCACCTCGCTCTCGGTGGTCGACAAGGCCGGCAATGTCGCCCAGGTGACCACCACGATCGAAGGCGCCTTCGGCTCGGGCCTGTCGGTGGACGGCACGATGCTCAACAACGAGCTCACCGATTTCGACATCGTGCCGGAGAAGGACGGCTATCTCGTCGCCAATCGCGTCGAGGGCGGCAAGCGCCCGCGCAGCTCGATGGCGCCGACGATCGTCTATGGCCCGGACGGCAAGGTCCGCATCGCGATCGGCGCGGCGGGCGGCTCGACGATCATCGCCCAGGTCGCCAAGGCGCTGGTCGGCGTGATCGACTGGAAGCTCTCGGCGCAGGATGCGATCGGCCTCGGCCTGCTCTATGCGCCCGGCCCCATGGCAGTCGCGGAAAGGGGCACCCAGCTCGACGCGATGGTCCCGGCGCTCCAGGCGCTGGGCGAGAAGGTGCAGTCGGCCCCGCTGGGGCTCAAGATGAACGCGGTCGAGCGCGTCGGGGGCCGCTGGACCGGCGGCGCCGATCCGCGCAGCGAGGGCGTCGTGATGGACCAACAGGGCCACATGACCGTTATCAGCCGTGTGGGCGCGCAGCCGAACCGGCCGTCGGAATAACGTCGGGGAAGAGGCGGGACGCTCCAGGAAAGGGGCGCCCGAACTGGGGAGAGGGAATGCGTAGGCTCGAACGGTTTGAGAACCTGGTCCAGATGTTCTTCGCGCGGGCGAAGGAAAAGGGCGACGCGCCCTTCCTCTGGCACAAGGCGGAGGGGAAATGGCAGCCGACCAGCTGGGCCGATGCGGCCCGCCAGGTGGCGAGCCTGTCGGCGGCGCTCACCGCGCTCGGCCTGAAGCGCGGCGACCGGGTGATGCTCGTCTCGGAGAATCGCCCGGAATTCTGCATCAGCGACCTGGCGATCATGGCAGCCGGGTGCGTGACCGTGCCCACCTACACGACCAATACCGAGCGCGACCACCAGCACATCATCGAGAATTCGGGCGCCTGCGCGATCATCGTCTCGAACACCAAGCTGGCCAAGACATTGCTCCCGGCCGCGATTCGCTCCTCCTCGGCCCGGATGGTGATCGGCATCGAGGAACTGCGCGTCGCCCAGCAGGGCAGCCTGGAATTCCATGACTGGCGCGGGCTGATCGCCAGGCACGACACCGATCCGCGCGGCCTTTCCTGTACGTTCCGCCGCGAGGACCTGGCCTGCATCATCTACACCAGCGGCACGGGGGGAAGCCCCCGCGGGGTGATGCAGCACCACGGCGCGATCCTGCACAATGTCGAGGCGTGCTGCGCGCTGATCAGCGAGGATTTCGGCTGGGACGACGAGGTGTTCCTCTCGTTCCTGCCGCTCAGCCACGCCTATGAGCATACCGGGGGCCAGCATTTCCCGATCGGGCTCGGCGCGCAGATCTATTATTCCGAGGGGCTGGAGAAGCTCGCCTCGAACATCGAGGAAGTGCGCCCGACGATCATGGTCGTCGTGCCGCGCCTGTTCGAGGTGCTGCGCACGCGCATCGTCAAGCAGGTGGAGAAGCAGGGCAATTTCGCCAATTTCCTGCTCGACAAGGCCGTGGCGATCGGCGGCCGCAAGGCGGCGGGCACCGGCCGCTTCTCGGATCTGCCGATGAACCTGTTCCTCGGCGCCACCTTGAAGCCAAAGCTCGCGAGGAAATTCGGCGGGCGGATCAAGGCGATGGTCTCGGGCGGCGCGCCGCTCAATCCGGAAGTCGGCATCTTCTTCCAGAGCCTCGGCCTCACGTTCCTCCAGGGCTATGGCCAGACCGAGGCGGCGCCGGTGATCTCGTGTAACCGGCCCAAGGCCGGGCTCAAGATGGACACGGTCGGCCCGCCGCTCGAGGGCGTCGAGGTGCGCATCGCCGACGATGGCGAGATCCTGGTTCGCGGCGAGCTCGTGATGCACGGCTATTGGCGCAACGAAGCGGAGACGAAGCGCGTCCTGCGCGATGGCTGGCTCTATACCGGCGACATCGGCCATATCGACGAGAAGGGCCGGATCAAGATCACCGACCGCAAGAAGGACATCATCGTCAACGACAAGGGCGACAATGTCGCGCCGCAGAAGGTGGAGGGCATGCTCACCTTGCAGCCCGAGATCGTCCAGGCGATGATCGCCGGCGACAAGAAGCCCTATATGTCGGCGGTGATCGTCCCCGATCCGGAATGGACCGCCGAATGGTGCGCCCGAACCGCCACCAAGTGCGACTTCAGGGAACTCGCGCACGATCCCGACTACAAGGCGGCGCTGGGCCAGGCGGTGGAGCGCGTGAACAAGGACCTGTCGGTGATCGAGCGGGTGCGCAAGTTCCTGGTCGCCGACGAGCCGTTCACGATCGAGAACGAGCAGCTCACGCCGAGCCTCAAGATCCGCCGGCATGTGCTGAAGGCGGTCTATGGCGAGCGACTGGACGGGTTGTACCGGTAAGGAACGCACCGCTGCGGCTTCGCTCTCCCCTTCCCCGCCTTCGCGGGAAGGACGAAGCGGACGGAACGGTGCGGACAAACAAAAAGGCCGGGGCTGCCACCCCGGCCTTTTCCGTTTCCTATAGAGCGGGCCCGAAGCCTCACTTCTTTTCCGGCACCACCTTGAGCGTCCAGTCCCTGTCTGGGCGGAGATACTTCATCGCCAGCCCCTGCACGTCCTGGGGCGTCACGCGCGAATAGTCCTGGGCCAGCGTCTCGACGCCGGCGATCCGCGCGGGATCATGGGTGCCGCCCTCGACCAGGCGCATCCAGAACATGTTGCCCGAGGACATGCGCAGGATCTGCTGCTTGAGCGGCGTGAGCGCGCGATTGAGCTCGTCCATGTCGATCGGCTTGGCGACCAGATCCGCCGCGATCGCCCGCGACAGCTCGAAGAAGAAATCGACCTTGTCGGGGGGCACCATGCCCAGCGCCATGATCTTGCCGCCCGTCGGCAGGCCCTGGGGCCACTGGCTCGCCACCTGGGGCGAATAGCTCACGCCCGCCTGGCTGCGCAGCTGGTCGAGCAGCCGGTCGCGGAACACTGCGGCCAGCACCTCGAGCTTGCGGCTCTCGGTGATGCCGCCATTCTCGGTGCCGCCGCCGGTCGGCCAGGCGATCACCGCCGCGGCCTGGTTGGGCTGGCCCTTGTGGAACAGCGTCACCGGCGTGGCGACGTGCGCGGGGAACTCGACCGGCGCAAGCGGCGCCTTGCTCGCCGTGCGCGGCTTCAACGCGCCGAAAGTGGCGGCCACGGCCTTCACCGTCGCCTCGGCGTCCATGTCGCCGAACACTTCGACTTCGATCGGACCGGTCGCCAGCAGCGGCTCCCAGAACTTGCGGAAGCTCTCCGGCGTGGTCTCGCGGATCGTCGCCTCGGCCGGCACGCCCCAGCGCGGATCGCCATTGTGGAGCAGCCGCTCCAGGTCGCGATTCAGCACTGCGTCGGGCGAGGCCGAGAGGCCGGCATAGCCCGACAGGATGCCCGCCTTGGCGCGCAGCACCGGATTGGGATCCCAGCCCGGCGCGGCAAGCTTCGCGGCGAGCAGCTTGAGCTGGTCGGACAGATCCTCCTTGGTGGTCTGCCCCTTCAGGACGAAGGCATCATCGTCGACGTCGAAATCGGCGCCGATCTGGCGGCGGCCGGTGAGCGCGTCGAGCTCTTCCTGGCCATATTTGCCGATGCCGCTGGCGACGAGCGCCGGCTCGCCGGCCCAGGCCGGATTCCGGCCCTTGTTCGGCAGGCCCGAAAGCCCGCGGCCGAAGCGCACATTGACATAGACCTTGCCGGTTTCCGACGGGTCCTGGCGGATCAGCAGCGTCACTCCGTTCGCGAAGGCGAGCTTCTCGATGCCGGTGCCCGGCAGAATCTGCTCGCGGCTCGCCACCTTGCCCGGAACGCCGAGCTTCGGCAGCGCCGCGAAACTGACATTGCCGACCAGCTTGCGCTTGCCGTTCGCAGCGACATTGGCCTCGAGCGCGGATGCCACCTTGGTGGTGATCGCCGGATCGGGTGTGTGCAGGTTGACGATCGCGCGCGTCGCGGTGCCTTCGAACACCTTCTTCGACGACGCCAGCACCGTGGTCGGCGTGAACATCTTGCCGTCCACCGCGCCCTTGAAGATCGCGTAGGAGAATTCGGGCGTCGTCACTGTCTCGTTGATGTCGACTGCCTCGGCCAGGTCATCGGCCAGCTTGGCGCCCGCTTCCACCGGCGCGGTGTTGATCCGCTGCTTCATCGACGCTTCGATCTCGGCGACTTCGCGGTCGATCTCGGCCTGGGTGGGCGGCGTCGCCTGGGCGTCGGCAATCACTGCGCGCACGTCGCGCAGCGCCGCTTCCCAGTCGTCGCCCACCGGCAGCACCTGCACGGTGGTGATGTTCGCCGAGCGGCCGATATCGCTCAGGTCGGCGCCCGCCGCGATGAAGGTGCCGCCGGAGCGAGCCCGCGTCTCGAGCCTGCGGTTGATGATGCGGATCGCGACCAGGTCGATCATCCGCTTCTGGTTGAAGATCACCGTGTCGCCGTCGACGGTCCAGGGGCGCACGATCGCCATGGTGGTGAGCACCGGCAACGCAGGCTCGACGATGCTGGCGGCGACCGGCTTGCCCTCGACCGGCTTGCCGAAATCGGGAGTCGGCACCACCGGGCCGGTACCCTTCCAGTCCGAGAAATGCTTGACGATCATCTGCTCTAGCAGCGCCGGATCGACGTCACCGATCGCGATGATCGTCGCGCGCTCAGGGCGATACCAGCGCTCGTGAAAGGCCTGTACCGTCTCCGGCGTGGCGCGGGTGAGCGTCTCGACCGTGCCGATCGGCTCGCGCTGCGACAGCGGCTGGCCGGCGAACATCAGGTCGAGCATCGCGTCCTGCAAGCGCACCTGCGGCCCAGGCTGCTCGCGCTGTTCGGCAAGCACCACCGGCCGCTCGGAATCGAGGATCTTCTGGGTGATCTGCGGACCGGACATCATGCCGGCCAGGATCTTGAAGCTCTCGTCCAGCCCGGCGGGCGTCGCCATGGGCAGGTCGAGCTTGTAGGTGGTCGCAGTGAAGGTCGTGCTTGCGTTCGAGTCGGAGCCGAAGGTCACGCCCAGGCGCTGCCAGATGCGCTTCGATTCGCCGTCGGGCACGTGCACCGATCCGCGGAACGAGAGGTGCTCGAGCAAGTGCGCGAAGCCCCGCTCGCTATCCTGCTCCATCAGCGAGCCGACATCCATGCGCACCCGCACCGAGACCTGGCCCGGCGGCACGCCATTCTTGCGCACGGCATAACGCACCCCGTTGGAAAGCCGTCCGAATTTCCATGCATCGTCATGGACCAGGTCGCTCTTCTCGTAGAGCCAGGGATCCTTGGCGGTCTGCACCGGCCGCCCCACCGTCTTGGTATCGGGCACCCCCGGCGGATTGGTATTCTGCTGGGCCTGTACCGGCAGCACCGGAGCGAGCGAGGCAAGGGCGAGAAGCGCGAGAGGCGCGCGCAGGAAGAAATGCATAGTCCGTCCATCTAGGGGCGAAGGCCCGGGCATGCCAGCGCGAACCTTTCCCCCAGATGTACGCGCCGGACACGAAGCGGCACCTGCGCGCCGCAGCGGGGCCATGTTTTCGACCCATCCAAAGGCTAATCGGAGCGGAGCGGGCGAGTCCCGCAGTCGAATAGGCAGCGTAACCAGCAAGGTCAGGTGCAGTGAAGGTCGAGCCGAGTGCGCGGGGCAGCGCAATGTGGCGGGACGCGGACGAAGTCGAAACCGCCGCGGCACGGGAAATGATTCCCGATCTCACGCGCATGTCCGGGGCCGCGATGCCGGATGCGCTGCTGCGGGCGGACGGCAACCGGCCTTTCCTGATCAAATATGGCAAGCATCTGCGCGGCGCCTTCGACCGGTTCATCGCCCGCTTCTCGCTCGCCTCGAACGAACCGGTGCTCGACGTGCGCGACTTCGCCTGGACCGAGGCACTGCGCGCCAACTGGCAGGCGATCCGCGCCGAGGCGATCGCCGCCGCCCTCGAACGCCACCCTGCCCCTTCGCTCTCGGTGATCTCGCCCGATCACCGCGCGATCGCGCCGCCGGGCAAGTGGCGCAGCTATTTCCTCTACGGCTATGGCTATCTCGTGCGGGAGAATCTCGATCGCTGCCCCGAGACGACTCGACTGGTCGAGGCGATTCCCGGCCTCAACAGTGCCTTCTTCTCGATCCTCGCGCCGGGCACGCACATCCCGGCGCATCGCGGCGTCACCAAGGGGCTGATCACCTGCCATCTCGGCCTGATCGTGCCGCGCGACGGCGATGTGCGCATGCGGGTCGGCGATCGTATCCTGCGCTGGGCGGAGGGCCAGACATTGGTGTTCGACGACACCTATGATCACGAGGTCTGGAACGACACGAGCGGCACCCGTGTCGTGCTGCTCATCCAGTTCCGCCGGCCGCTCCGCCAGCCGGGCAAATGGTTCGTCGACCGGTTCCTGGCCTGGATCCGCGGCTCCGCCTTCGTACAGGAAGCGCGCGTGAACCTGAGCCGCTGGAACGCGGCAATGCAGGCGCTCGACGATTGATTTGCGCGCGGCGCGGGCCCACATGGCCGAACGAAGGAGCTGCCGCAAATGGCTATCAACCACGCCAAGGCCTGGGCCGAATTCCGCCGGATGATCGCCTGGATCGCGCTTGCGGGCGTGCTGATGGTCGCCGGCGCGCTCTGGTATCTCTCGCTCTACGACGCACTCTATCCCTCGGCCGTCCTCGCCACGATCGGCGGCGTGTTCCTTTCCACGCTGCTCGGCTGCGGCCTGTTCGCCGCCGCCTTCTTCAGTGACAAGAGCGGCCACGACCAGAGCGTGACCGACGCGACACGGCACGAGGACGACGACTAGGTTGAGAACCCAGGCGAGTATCTGATTTTCCTCCGTCATCCCCGCCTTGTGCCGGGATCCCGCTTCCTCCTCTGCCGCCAAGGCGGCGGCCCCCGGCTCAAGGCCGGGGTGAAGAGGGAAGAATATAAGGCCTCAGCCCAGGCGCAGCGCTTCCCCATCGGAAACCTTTCGTTTCGCCCTTCCGGCTTGATCCCCGCCGCCCGAGCGCCCAAATGGCGGCCATGTTGATCGAGACCGAAGCCACGCCCAATCCGGCGACGCTCAAATTCCTTCCGGGCCGCACCGTGATGGACGCAGGCACGCGCGACTTCGCAAGCCCGGAGGAAGCCGAGGCTTCGCCGCTCGCCGAGGCGCTGTTCGGCCTGGGCGACGTGACCGGCGTGTTCTTCGGCCGCGACTTCATTTCGGTGACCGTCGCGCCCGGCGCCGAATGGCGCGACGTGAAGCCCGACGTGCTCGGCATCCTGCTCGATCACTTCGCGGCGAACATGCCGCTGTTCCACGCGGCAGCGGCCGGCTTCAGCGTGCCGGCCGAGAGCCAGGATTTCGGCGACGCTCCCGAAGATGCGGAAATCGTCGCGCAGATCAAGGAACTGATCGAGACGCGCGTGCGCCCCGCCGTCGCCAATGACGGCGGCGACATCGTCTATCGCGGCTTCGATGCCGGCAAGGTCTATCTCCAGATGCAGGGCGCCTGTTCGGGCTGCCCGTCCTCGACCGCCACGCTCAAGAACGGCATCGAGCAGCTGCTCAAATATTACGTCCCCGAAGTCACCGAAGTCCGGGCCGTCTGAGCCCAATCGCCCAAGAAAGGACTGGAACATGGCCCAACCGCTCGACGACGCGGCGCTGGACACGATCTTCCGTACCGCGCGCACCTATAACGGCTATACCGACGCGCCGGTGACCGAAGCCGATATCCGCAGCATCTACGGCCTGCTCAAGATGGGGCCCACCTCGGCCAACAACCAGGCCGCGCGCTTCGTGTGGCTGACCACGCCGGAGGCCAGGGAAAGGCTCGCGGCGCTGTCGAGCAGCACCAATGCCGACAAGATCCGCAAGGCGCCGGCCGCGGTGATCATCGGCATGGACCTCGCCTTCAACGAGCAGCTGCCCTGGCTCTTCCCGCACGCGCCGACCGCCAAGGACTGGTTCCCCACCGAGGAGAGCCGCTATACGACGGCCTTCCGCAACTCGTCGCTCCAGGGCGCGTATCTGCTGATCGCCGCTCGCGCGCTCGGCTTCGACACGGGCCCGATGTCGGGTTTCGACAACGCGAAGGTTGACGAAGCCTTTTTTGCGGACCAGCCCAGCGTGAAGTCCAACTTCATCTCGACCCTGGGACATGGCGACCCCTCCACCATCTTCGATCGACTCCCGCGACCTGAATTCGAGCAGTTCAATCGCGTCCTCTGACCTGACTCTCGTCATCGAGACCGCGACCGCCGCCTGTTCGGTCGCGCTGCTCGACGGGGCGAGCGTGGCCGCCGCCGCCCATGCGGTCGTGGGGCGCGGCCATGCCGAGCGACTGGTGCCGATGATCGCGTCGCTGCCGGGCCAGGGCCGGGCGGCGCGGATCCTCGTCGATGTCGGCCCCGGCAGCTTCACCGGCGTGCGCGTGGGTCTCGCCGCCGCGCTCGGCCTGTCGATCGGCTGGGGCGCGGAGGTGCGCGGCTATTCGTCGCTTGCGCTCGTCGCCGCGGCGGGCTTCGCCGCCGATCCGGCGATCGCCAGCCTTGCCGTGGTGCTCGAAGGCGGGCACGGTGAAGTATTCATGCAGGCGTTCCATTCCCAGCCGTTGCGCGAAGACGGGCCGTTCCGCTCGCTCCCTCCCGCCGCTGCCCTCGCCGCGCTCGAAGGGCGCCCGGCCTTTGGCAGCGGCGTCCGTCACCTGATCCCGCTGGCCGAAGGGCTCGATCTGCGCGAGGCGCTGCCCGCCGCGGCCGACGCCCGGCTGCTCCCGGGCGATTTCACGCTGCTCCCCTCCCGCCCGGTCTATGGCCGCGCGCCCGATGCCAGAACGCTCGCCGAACGGGGCCTGGCATGAGCGGCGCGATCAATCTGGTCGAGCTGCGCGAAGGCGGGCCGCACGATCTGCAAAGCGTCAATCGCATCATGCAGGAAGCCTTCGATCCGCGCTTTGGCGAGGCCTGGACCAGTGCCCAGTGCCTGGGCATGCTCTCGCTTCCCGGCGTATGGCTGGTGGTGGCAAGCATCGACGGAGAGGATGCCGGCTTTGCCCTTGCCCGCGCTGTCGTCGACGAAGCCGAACTGCTGCTGCTCGCCACTCGCCCCGCCGCACGCCGTCGCGGCGTGGCCGGCGCGCTGCTTCGCGCAGTGATCGAGGAAGCCCGTGGCCGCGGTGTCGCGCGCCTCCATCTGGAGGTGCGTTCAGGAAACGATGCCGTCTGGCTCTACCGTCGCGAAGGCTTCGAAAAGGTCGCCGAACGCAGAGACTATTATCGAGGACGTAGCGGGCAGTTGTTCGATGCCCATACCTATGCGCGGAACCTGACGTGAGACTTACGGATATCTGCAAATATGGTCTTGCGTTTGCTCCAAAATGGTCCGATAGGGTGGCACCGGGCGATGAGTCATAGTCGTCCTCGCCGGGTCGAAAGGAAAAAAATGGAAACGCAAGCCGAGATTGATGAAACGCTGGTCACGCTGACGGCGGATATTGTTGCAGCACATGTCAGCAACAATAGCGTGTCGGTTTCCGACCTTCCGACTCTCATCCAGAACGTGCATGGCGCGCTCTCGGGTCTTGGCCGCGCTGCTGCCGAGCCGGAAGTGAAGCAGGAGCCTGCCGTTTCCATTCGCGCCTCGGTGAAGCCCGACTACATCGTGTGCCTCGAGGACGGCAAGAAGCTCAAGATGCTGAAGCGCCACCTGATGACGCACTATCAGATGACGCCGGAGCAGTATCGCGCCAAGTGGAACCTGCCGGCCGACTATCCGATGGTCGCCCCGAATTACGCCGAGCAGCGCCGCAGCCTGGCGAAGAAGATCGGCCTGGGCACCAAGCGCCGCAAGCGCTGAGCCCCGACGCACCGAAATCGCAAGGGCCGGTCCGGATCGCTCCGGGCCGGTCTTTTCGTTGCACGCGCCTTTTCTCCGCCCCAGTTTTCTCCGCCCCAGTCTTCCAACTTCGATGCACCCACGCTACATCGCGCCCATGGGCCGTAAGATCGATCTCGAAGCGCTCTGCCACGAGAAGGGGCTGCGCATCACCGAACAGCGCAAGGTGATTGCGCGCGTCCTCTCCGATGCGGAGGATCATCCCGACGTCGAGAAAGTCTATGAGCGCGCTTCGGCGATCGATCCGGGCATCTCGATCGCCACGGTCTATCGCACCGTGCGCCTGTTCGAAGAAGCGGGCATCCTCGATCGCCATGATTTCGGCGACGGCCGCGCCCGGTACGAGCCTTCGCCCGAAGCGCATCATGATCATCTGATCAACGTCGAGACCGGCGAAGTGATCGAGTTCGTCGATCCCGAATTGGAACAGTTGCAGAAGCAGATCGCCGAGCGACTCGGCTTCCGTCTGGTCGATCACCGCATGGAGCTCTACGGCGTCGCGCTCGACCGCAAGAGCTGAGGTGCCGGGCGCGGGCGAGACGCGGGAGCAGCGCGCCGCGCGCCGGCGCGAGGAAGCGATCCAGGGCCACGACACCCTGCTCACGCCAGCCGAGCATTGCCGCATGTGGCTGCGCGTCGCGATGCTGGTCGTAGCGCTGCTGCTGCTCGTGCCCCTGCACTATCTTTTCCGGCTGGTCCGCCTGCCCTCGCCCTGGCCGCGCTATTTCCTGTCGGCGGCCGCGCGGATCTGCGGCGCGCGCATCCACCGCGTCGGCACGCATCTGAAGCGCGACGTCTTCTACATCTCCAACCATCTCAGCTGGATCGACATCCTCGCGCTGGGCGGCGCCAGCGGCACCGCCTTCATCGCCAAGGCCGAGATCGAGCGCGCGCCAGTGGTCGGCTGGCTCGCCGGATTGAACCGTACCGTCTATGTCAAGCGCGAGAACCGCCTGGGCGTCGCCGAGCAGATCAACGAGCTGCGCGACGCGCTGGCCGAGACCTGGGCAATCACCGTATTCCCCGAAGGCACCACCACCGACGGCAAGTCCCTCCTTCCCTTCAAGACGCCGATGCTGCGCGTGCTCGAGCCGCCGCCGCCCGGCGTGATGGTGCAGCCGGTGATGCTCCATTATGGCGCGGCGGCGGACGACATCTGCTGGATCGGCCAGGAACGCGGGCTCAACAACGCCCGGCGCGTGCTGGGCCGCAAGGGCAGCTTCCGGCTGGACGTGCATTTCCTCGAGCCCTTCCACCCGCGCGACTTTCCCGGCCGCAAGGTGATCGCCGCCGAGAGCCGCCGCCGGATCGAGACGGCGCTGGTCGAGGTGCTCGGCCACCCCCTGCGCACCTTCCGCTTCGCCGAGGATCCGATCGGCTATCGGCCGAAGCCGGGGGCCTGATCCTTCCCGCAAGGGAAGGGATCGAGGGGGAGCCTGGCGATACCGAAGCCGCACGGGATCATGCCGTATCGCGCGCATCGAATCGCCCCGGCCTCTCCCGTCCAGTGAGGGGCTTAATGTTGTCGACTTTCGCAGCTATAGCCCCGCCCGATGAACGCCCCCCGGAATCCCAAGGCCAATCCCAAGACCTTCCACGTCAAGTCGTTCGGCTGCCAGATGAACGTCTATGACGGCGAGCGCATGGCCGAGTTGATGGCCGCGCAGGGCATGACCGCGACTGCCGAGGCGGATGGCGCCGACCTGATCGTGCTCAACACCTGCCACATCCGCGAAAAGGCGACCGAGAAAGTCTTCTCGGACATCGGCCGCCTGCGCAAGCACGCCGCCGAAGCCGATCGGCCTGCTCCGATGATCGCAGTCGCCGGCTGCGTCGCCCAGGCCGAAGGCGAGGAGATCGTCCGCCGCGCGAAGGTCGACGTCGTGGTCGGCCCGCAGGCCTATCACAACCTCCCCGAGCTGGTCGCCAAGGCGGCCGAGGGCGCCTCCGCGCTCGACACCGACATGCCCGCGATCAGCAAGTTCGGCGCGCTCCCGAAGCGCCGCAAGGTCGGGCCCACCGCCTTCCTCACCGTGCAGGAAGGCTGCGACAAGTTCTGCACCTATTGCGTCGTGCCCTATACTCGCGGCGCCGAGATCAGCCGCCCCTTCGCCGAGCTGGTCGACGAGGCCAGGGCGCTGGTCGATGCCGGCGCGCGCGAGATCACCTTGCTCGGCCAGAACGTCAACGCCTGGGACGACGAGGCCGGCACCGGCCTGCACGGCCTGATCCGCGCGCTCGACCGAATCGAGGGCCTGGCGCGCATCCGCTACACCACCAGCCACCCCAACGACATGCGCGAGGGCCTGATCCGCGCCCATGCCGAAGTGGAAAAGCTGATGCCCTTCCTCCACTTGCCGGTGCAGGCGGGCAGCGACCGCATCCTCAAGGCGATGAACCGCAGCCACAGCCGCGATTCCTATCTCAAGATCCTCGACCGCGTCCGTGCCGCCCGGCCCGACATCGCGCTGTCTGGCGACTTCATCGTCGGCTTCCCGGGCGAGACCGACGCCGAGTTCGAGGAGACGCTGAGCCTGGTCGACGCCGTGGGCTACGCGCAATGCTTCAGCTTCAAGTACAGCCCGCGTCCCGGCACTCCGGCGGCGGAGATGAGCGACGCGTTCGTGCCGGCGGCGGTGATGGACGAGCGCCTGCAGCGCCTGCAGGCCGCGCTCAACCGCGACCAGCTCGCCTTCAACCGGGCGACCGCCGGCAAGAGCTGCCAGGTGCTGATCGAGCGCCAGGGCAAGCTGCCTGGCCAGATGCTCGGCAAGTCGCCCTGGCTCCAGTCGGTATATCTGGATACCGATGCCGGGATCGGCGACATGGTCGACGTGGAGATCGCCGAGGGCTTCGCCAATTCGCTCAGCGGCATGGAGAAACAGCCGGCGGCATGAGGCTTGCCCCGGCCGCGGCGGAGCGGGATCGGCGAAGCGTTGCGCCCGCGACACGGCGAGGCCGCCAAGCGCCCGGCCGCCGCTTTCCCCCTGTCCAAGTTGGAATTCCTCTGCCACTCTCCCCATATCGCATGCGCCAGGGAACCGCCCGCATCGTCTTCGCTTTGACACGCAGCGCCTCTACGCGCGCCGGACGAGCGATGTCCGCGCGCACGCGCGGGACCGTCAAGAGAGTCAACATTTTTCAGCCGCAAGGAGCCGCATGAGCCGCAAGCCTGTCCCCGCCCAAACCGGCGAACGCTCCCGCGTGGAGGTGAATTTCGACAAGCCCCAGCTCCTTCCCCAGCTCTTCGGCGAGTTCGACAGCAACATACTTGCCCTGGAGGAGCGGCTCGGCGTCTATATCCATGCCCGCGGCCAGCGCGTGCAGATCGAAGGCTCGGCCGAAGCCGTCGCCCATGCCCGCGAAGTGCTGCAGGAGCTCCACGCCCGCGTCATCCGCGGCGAGGAAGTCGATACGGGGCTGATCGACGCGGTGATCGCCATGTCGAGCGAGCCGACGCTCACCGGCATCATCAAGGCGGACAACGGCAATGCCCCGCCGCCGATCATGATCCGCACGCGCAAGAAGACGATCGTGCCGCGCTCGGTGGCGCAGACGCAATATATGCGCGCGCTCGTCTCGAACGACATGATCTTCGCGCTGGGGCCCGCAGGCACCGGCAAGACCTATCTCGCCGTGGCCCAGGCGGTGGCGCAGCTGATCACCGGCAGCGTCCAGCGGCTGATCCTGTCGCGCCCCGCAGTCGAGGCCGGCGAGCGGCTGGGCTTCCTGCCCGGCGACATGAAGGAAAAGGTCGACCCCTATCTCCGCCCGATCTACGACGCGCTCTACGACTGCCTGCCCGCCGAGCAGGTCGAACGGCGCATCGCCAGCGGCGAGATCGAGATCGCCCCGATCGCCTTCATGCGCGGCCGCACCCTTGCCGATGCCTTCGTCATCCTCGACGAGGCGCAGAACACCACGCCGGCGCAGATGAAGATGTTCCTCACCCGCTTCGGCCAGAATAGCCGGATGGTGATCTGCGGCGACCCGAACCAGGTCGACCTGCCCGGCGGCCCGCCCGCCTCGGGCCTGAACGACGCGGTGCGGCGGCTCGAGGGCGTGGAGGGCATCGCCTTTTCGCGCTTCTCGGCGGCAGACGTGGTCCGCCACCCGATCGTCGGCCGGATCGTGGAGGCCTATGAGGGGCCGAATGCGTGATGCCTTCCTGATCCTCCCCGGCACGGGGAGGGGGACCAGCCACAGGCTGGTGGAGGGGGCTCTCCACCAGGGACTTCGCTTGCGGAGCCCCCCCTCCACCACGCCGCTTCGCGACGCGGTCCCCCTCCCCGTTCCGGGGAGGATCTAGATGCTTGACGTTGCCGCCCTGGTCGAATCCCCCTGGCCGGACGCGGACTGGGAAACTCTCGCCAACCGCGCCGCCGCGGCCGCGCTCCGCCAGACGCCGTTCCTCGAATGGCTGGACCACCCCGCGACGATCGAAGTCGCGGTGCGCTTCACCTCGGATGCCGAGGTCCATGTCCTCAACCGCCAGTATCGCGGCAAGGACAAGCCGACCAACGTGCTCTCCTTCCCGATGATCCAGCCGGACCTGATGGAAGCAGTCACCGAGAACAGCGATGACGGCGAAGTGCTGCTGGGCGACATCGTCCTTGCGCACGGCATCTGCGCCGCCGAGGCGCTGGAGCGCCGGGTCGCCGTCGAGGACCATGCCACGCACCTGATTGTCCACGGCCTGCTGCATTTGCTAGGCTATGACCATATGGACGATGCCGAAGCCGAGGCGATGGAGGAAATGGAGCGCGCCGCGCTTCGCACGCTCGGCCTGCACGACCCCTATCTGATACGCGAGGATTGAACACCGAACATGCCCGAGGGCCCTAGTAGCAACGGCAACGGAGACAGCCACGAAGGTGGCGGAATATGGCGCGGCATCCGCACCCTCCTGTTCGGTGACGACCAAGAAGAAACGCTGCGCGACCGCATCGAGGACGCAATCGACGAGCATGACGAGGGCGGTCGCGCGCCGGCGGGCGACCTTGCCCCGATCGAGCGCCAGATGCTGCGCAACCTGCTCCATTTCGGCGAGCGCGACGCCGGCGATGTCGGCGTGCCGCGCGCGGACATCATCGCGGTCGAGGAGGGCACCAGCTTCACCGATCTGGTGAAGCTGTTCGAGGATGCCGGCCACAGCCGCCTGCCCGTCTATCGCGAAGAGCTCGATACGATCATCGGCATGGTCCACATCAAGGACGTGTTCAACATCCTGGCCAGCGGCGCGCCGCACCCCGCCAGCATCGCCGGCCTGATCCGCCAGCCGCTCTACGTGCCGCAGTCGATGGGCGCACTCGATCTTCTCGCCCAGATGCGCCTGCGCCGCACCCATCTCGCCATCGTGCTCGACGAATATTCAGGCACCGAGGGCCTGATCACCATCGAGGACCTGATCGAGGAAATCGTCGGCGAGATCGAGGACGAGCATGACGAAGCGCCGACCGCGCTGCTCGTCCCGATCGAGGGCGGCGGCTGGGACGCCGATGCCCGCGCCGAGCTGGAGGATGTCGCCGACACGGTCGATCCGCGCCTGGGCGAAGTCGATGGCGACGTCGACACGCTGGGCGGGCTCGCCTTCGTGCTCGCCGGCCATGTGCCCGAAGCGGGCGAGTGCCTGGAGCATGGCAGCGGCTGGAAGCTCGAGATCGTCGAGGCCGATCCCAAGCGCGTGACCCGGCTGCGACTGCATCCGCCTGCCGAGAAGTCGTTGGTGGAGGAATAGGCAGCCGCCGCCCCCCCCCCGGCGAAGCGCTCCCCTCTCTTCCAGCGAGGGGAGCGGGCATGACGTCGTCCGCGAGGAGAGCATGCCGGGCATTCCGCGCTTCGCTGCGCATGACAACCACATGTCGTAAAAATCACCCGGTCGATCACTGACCGCGATCTAATCCATTTCTACGATCACTACCCTCCGGTTAGCTTCCTCCGGACTCAGGCAAGCCCCTGGCTTCCAGAGCGACCAAGCAATCGAGAGGAGTCGACCCCCATGGACGCACCGACCACCGGCAGCCCCTTAAGCGATCCGTCGAAGGAGCCCGCCGCGCTCAGGACCCTGCTGGGCCGGACCAATCGCGATTGGTGGCCCGAACAGCTCAGCCTGGACATCCTTACCCAGGGCGGCGTCTCGTCCAATCCCTATGGCGATGACTTCGATTATCGCGCCGCCTTCAACAGCCTCGATTACTGGGCGCTCAAGAAGGACCTGACTGCGCTGATGACCGACAGCCAGGCCTGGTGGCCGGCCGATTACGGGCATTACGGCCCCTTCTTCATCCGCATGGCCTGGCACTCGGCCGGCACCTATCGCACCGGCGACGGCCGTGGCGGCTCGTCCTCGGGCTCGCAGCGCTTCGCCCCGCTCAACAGCTGGCCGGACAATGGCAATCTCGACAAGGCCCGCCGCCTGCTTTGGCCGATCAAGCAGAAATACGGCGCCAATATCAGCTGGGCGGACCTGTTCATCTTGACCGGCAATGTCGCGATCGAGTCGATGGGCGGCCCCACCTTCGGCTTCTCCGGCGGCCGCGAGGATATTTTCGAGCCCGAGCGCGACATCTATTGGGGCACCGAGGAACAATGGGTCGGCCATCCCGACAACAAGACGCGCATCGACGATGAGGCGGGGATGGCGCTCGAGGAGCCGCTCGCCGCGATCCAGATGGGCCTGATCTACGTCAATCCCGAAGGGCCGGGCGGCAAGCCCGACACCAAGGGCTCGGCGCGCGACCTGCGCCGCACCTTCGCCAACATGGCGATGAACGACGAGGAGACTGCGGCGCTCACCGCCGGCGGCCACACTTTCGGCAAGGCGCATGGCGCGGGCGATGCGAAGCATGTCGGCCGCGAGCCCGAGGCCGCGGGCATGGCCTCGATGGGCCTGGGCTGGATCTCGACGCACGAGACCGGGATGGGCGACCACACGATCACCTCGGGCATCGAAGGCGCCTGGACGCCTACGCCGACGAAATGGGACATGACCTATTTCGACATGCTGCTCGACCATGAATATGAGCTGGTGAAGAGCCCGGCGGGCGCCAAGCAGTGGCAGCCGGTCGGCAATCCCGAGGAGACGCTCGCACCGGCGGCGCACACGCCGGGCAAGAAGGTCCCGACGATGATGACCACCGCGGACAAGGCGTTCAAGGACGACGCCGATTACCGCGCGATCCTGGAGAAGTTCCGCAGGGATCCGGCCTATTTCGCCGACGCCTTCGCCCGCGCCTGGTTCAAGCTGACGCACCGCGACATGGGGCCGAAGTCTCGCTATCTCGGGCCGGAGGTGCCGCAGGAGGACCTGATCTGGCAGGACCCGATCCCGGCCGGCACGCCGCTCTCGGGCGGCGACGTCGCCGCGCTCAAGGGCAAGATCGCCGCTTCGGGCCTGACCGTGCAGCAGCTGGTCAAGACCGCCTGGGCCTCGGCCTCGACCTATCGCGGGTCGGACCGTCGCGGCGGCGCCAATGGCGCGCGCATCCGCCTCGCCCCGCAGAAGGACTGGGACGTCAACGAGCCGGCCGAGCTCGCCAAGGTGCTCGAGGTGTATGAGGGCATCCGGGCCGATTTCGGCGGCAACGTCAGCATCGCCGACCTGATCGTCCTGGGCGGCAATCTCGGCGTCGAGCAGGCGGCCAAGGCTGCCGGCCACAATGTCGCGGTGCCCTTCACGTCCGGCCGCGGCGACGCGACCGACGCCCAGACCGATGCCGAGAGCTTCGACGTGCTCCAGCCGCGCGCGGACGGCTTCCGCAACTATCTGTCGGTGCGCTTCAGCGTGCCGACCGAAGAGCTGATGGTCGATCGCGCCCAGCTGCTCGGCCTGTCGGCGCCCGAGATGACGGTGCTCGTCGGCGGGCTGCGCGTGCTCGGCGCCAACCATGCCAAGGCGGGCAAGCACGGCCAGTTCACCGATCGGCCCGGCCAGCTGACCAACGACTTCTTCGTCAACATCCTCGACATGGGGACGGTGTGGAAGGAGATCGACGAGACCGCCGACGAGGAATTCGCCGGCACCGATCGCGCTAGCGGCGCCAGGAAGTGGACCGCATCGCGCACCGATCTGGTGTTCGGCTCCAACTCGCAGCTCCGCGCGATCTCGGAAGTCTATGCCGAGGCCGGCGGTGGCGACCGGTTCGTACAGGACTTCGTCGCCGCCTGGGCCAAGGTGATGAACGCGGACCGCTTCGACCTGAAATGACCATCCGGTTCCTCCCCGAGCCTGTCTCGGGGAGGAATTAGGCGATTGGCTTAGGCCCGCCCGCCCCCTATCCTCCCGCCATGCTCAAGCGGATCCTCATCGTCCTGGCCATCCTCGCGGTGGCGCTCATCGCCCTCTTCATCTGGGCCACGCGCCCCGATGTCGCCAAACTCCCGGAACAGGCCGTCACCGGCGTGGTCCCGCAGCTGAGCGAGGCCCGCTACCAGGATATTCCGACGATCCGCATCGCCAAGCCGGTGGGCTGGGCGAACGGCGCCAAGCCGAACGCTCCCGAGGGCCTCAAGGTGGAGCCCTTCGCCGACAAGCTCGATCATCCGCGCTGGCTCTATCGCCTGCCCAATGGCGACGTGCTGGTCGCCGAGACCAATTCGCCTCCGCGCGAAGGCGGCGGCATCACCGGCTGGATCATGGGCATATTGATGAACCGCGCCGGCGCGGGCGTGCCCTCGGCCAATCGCATCACGCTGCTGCGCGACACCAATGGTGACGGCATCGCCGACCAGCGCTCGACTCTGCTCGAAGGGCTCAACTCGCCGAGCGGCATGGCCCTGGTCGGCGACTGGCTCTACGTCGCCAATACCGACGCGCTCGTCCGCTTCCCCTACAAGGCAGGCGACACGAAGATCACCGCCAAGCCGGAGAAGATCGTCGACCTGGCCGGCGGCGGCAATCACTGGGCGCGCAACATCCTCGCCTCGCCCGACGGCAAGCGCATCTATGTCGCCGTCGGCTCCTCCTCGAACATCGCGGAGAACGGGCTCGACAAGGAAGGCGACATCTACGCCGCCGATACGCCCTTCCAGGTCGCGAAGCAGCTCGACGCCGCCAAGCGCACCCGCGCCGCGATCCTCGAGGTGGTGCCCGAAACCAAGTCGTCGCGCGTCTTTGCCTGGGGCCTGCGCAACCCGAACGGCATGGCCTTCGAGCCGCATACGGGCAATTTGTGGACCGTCGTCAACGAGCGCGACATGCTCGGCTCGGACATGCCGCCCGACTATCTCACCCAAGTCGATTTCGGCGCCTTCTATGGCTGGCCGTGGAATTACTGGGGCGGCTATGTCGACAAGCGCGTGACGCCCGAGCGGCCGGACCTGCGCGAATATACCAAGCGGCCCGACTTCGCGCTGGGCGCCCATACCGCCCCGCTCGGCCTCGCCTTCGCAGCCGACGCCAAGCTCGGCGGCAAGTTCGTCAACGGCGCCTTCGTGGCACTGCACGGCTCGTGGAACCGCGAGCCGCCCTCGGGCTACAAGCTCGTCTTCGTGCCCTTTGGCGACAATGGCTATCCGCTCAAGAGCGCCAAGCCGATCGACCTGCTCACCGGCTTCCTCGGCAAGGACGGCAAGACGGTAAACGGCCGCCCGGTCGGCGTGATCACCGATGCCGGCGGCGCGCTGCTGGTGGCGGACGATGTCGGCAACATGATCTGGCGCGTGAGCGGCACCGCAGGCGCACCGATCGCCGGAGCACCTGCCGCCAAGTAGAACGGCCGCATGTCCGAGCTGCGGCGGCGTCACGGCTTGCAATGCGGATGCGCCTGCTTGCCTCGCACGGTCCGACCTGGTGCCCGCCGCTCCTTCAATCGTCCAGGAAACGGATCGCGCAATTGCGCGCCGCACGCCTATCCGGGGACAGCCGGACCGGCGCCGGCGCGGACGCTTTCACTCCGCCACGCGGCCGGGAGTGAAAGCTGTTTCAATCCCGGTGCGCCTAGGCCGGGATCTGCTGGCTGATGCAGTGAAAGCTGCCGCCACCGGTCAGGATATGATCCGCGCGCTGGCCGATGATCGCCCGGCCCGGAAAGAGCCTTGCCAGCCCCTCGATCGCCGCCTGATCGTTCTCCTGCCCATAGAGCGGGACCACCACCGCGGCATTGCCGATATAGAAGTTCATATAGCTTGCCGGGATGATCTCCTCATCCTCGTTGAGCACCCGGCCCGGCGAAGGGAAGCGCACCACTTCGACGCCGGCACGCTCGGCGCGGGCGGCGGCATCCTGATAGATGCGCCAATTGGGGTCGTTCTCGGCGCCCTCGGGGATCAGCAGCCGGTTGGGCCCGATGAAGCGGGCGAGATTGTCGACATGGCCGTCGGTATGGTCGTTGAGCAGGCCGTCGCCCAGCCACAGCACCTGCGTATAGCCTAGGTCCTTGCGCAGCATTTCCTCGATCTCGGCCTTGCCGAGCTGCGGGTTGCGGTTGCGATTGAGCAGGCATTGCTCGGTGGTGACCACCAGGCCGGTGCCGTCGCCGTCGATCGCGCCGCCTTCGAGGATCCAGCCATGATCCTCGACTCGCATCCGGGCGCGCTCGGCCAGGCGGTGGCCGATATCGTCATCGCCTTCGAGATCATATTTGCCGCCCCAGCCGTTGAACTGGAAGTCATGGGCAGTGCCGTCGCCACCGATGATCGCGGCGGTGTCGCGCAGCCAGATGTCGCCGAACGGCTCGACCACCACCTTGGCGGAATTCCCCGCCAAGGTTCGGGCCGCCTTGGCGGACTCCTCATTGGCGGCAACCAGGATCACCTGCTCGCCCTTGCCGTCCGCGTGCACCGCCTTGGCAAAGGCGGCGACTTCCAGCCGGGCGGAGGCCAGGTCCTCGAGCCAGAGTTCGGGATGGCTGGGAAAGCCGATCCAAACGGCGTGATGGTGCGCCCATTCGGGCTTGGGGGGAGGCGGAATCGTCATTCCGCCCCCATAATCCCGTTCACTGCCCGGCGCGAGACTTGTCGCGGATCGCGCGGAATTCGGCGGTCGGATACCAGTTGGGCCAGGCGGCGCCATCGGCCAGCTGCCGGCCAAGGCCGTAATAGACGTTGAGATCAGAGACCGCGCCGCTCCAGTCCCAATTGGGATCATATTCGTCCTGGGGCTTGTGATAGCGGTTCTGGGTATAGTCCTTGGCGGCCTTCTCGCCGGCTTCCTTGCCGCCGTTCACCAGGTCGTCGCCGCTCTCGCCATAGAGCATCGGCACCCCCAGCTTGGCGAAGCTGAAATGGTCCGAGCGGTAATAGCCGCCGGCCTCGGGCCGTTCCTCGGGAACGATCACCCGGCCCTCGGCGGCGACGATGGGCTTCACCAGGTCCTCAAGCTCGGACTTGCCGGCGCCGACCAGCACGAAATCCCGGGTCTTTCCAATGACGTTGAGCGAATCCATGTTCACCCCGCCCACTGTCCTGGCGAGCGGATAGACTGGGTTCTCGGCGTAGAACTTGCTGCCCAGCAAGCCCGATTCCTCGGCCGTGACCGCCAGGAAGACGATGCTGCGCCGGGCGGGGCCGGCCTTGGCATGCGCCTCGGCCAGCGCGACCAGCCCGCCGATGCCCGAGGCATTGTCGACCGCACCGTTGCAGATGTCGTCGCCATTCACCGCGTCGCAGCGGCCGAGATGGTCCCAATGGGCCGAATAGAGCACCACCTCATCCGGCTTGCCCGTGCCGGGAAGGATGCCGACGACATTCTTCGAGGCCTGACGCTTGATGGAGTTTTCCCAGCTGACAGAGGCCTTTACTCCAAGCGGCACGGCCTTGAAGCCCTTCTGCGTCGCGGCGGCGGCGAGCGTGTCGAAGTCCTTGCCCGCCGCGGCGAAGAGCGCCTTGGCCTTGTCGAGCTGCATCCAGCCGATCGCCTGGCTCTGGTCCATGTGATCGCCCGGCGTGTCCTGCTCGAGCTGCGGGCCGGTCCAGGAGGATTGGACGACGCCCCAGGGATAGGAGGCCGGGAAGCTGTCATGCACGATGATCGCGGCGGCCGCGCCCTGGCGGGCGGCTTCCTCGAACTTATAGGTCCAGCGGCCATAATAGGTCATTGCCCGCCCCTCGAACAAACCCTTGGTATCCGGGGATTTGTAGTCGGGATCATTGACCAGGATGACCACCGTCTTCCCCTTCACGTCCAGGCCGGCATAGTCGTTCCAGCCGCGCTCGGGGGCGTTGATGCCATAGCCGACAAAGACCACGTCGCTGTCCTTGATCGCGACCTTGGGGACCACGCGGTAGGTGGCGATCACCATGTCCTTGCGATAGTCGAGGCTGACCGGCGCCTTGCCTCCGGTGAAGACCAGCGGCCGGACATTGCCCGCGGTGAGTTCGACCAGCGGCACATCCTGGGTCCACTGCCCCTTGTTGCCCGGCTTCAACCCGGCCTTTTCAAAGCGTTGGACGATATAGGCGATCGTCTTGTCCTCTGCCGGCGTGGTCGGCGCGCGGCCCTCATAGGCATCGGAGGACAGTTCCTTCGTCACGTCCTTCATCGTCTCGACCGGGATGGTCTGGGCATTGGCCGCGGTGCCCGCGAGCAGGAGGGCGGCAGTGAGCAGGTGGCGCATGGGATCCCTTCCGGAACATCTCTGCGACGATGTTGGCAAGGGTTGCGCGATCCGGCAATGCGCGGCAGCATGGTAGCGATAACATAGGAGGGGTTACCATGCGCTTGTGGACGCTTTGGGCGCCGATATTCGCGCTCGCTTTGCCCGCAGCCGCGCAGCAGCAGGATTACCGGGCCGCCGATGCCGATCGCCAGGCAATGCTCGACCGGCTGGGAATCAGGGAAATCCGCCCGGGCGCCGACGGATTCGACCCCAAGGCCTCCAATGCGGCCAATTATGACGAGGCCAGAACAGGCACGCCCGAGCTTCCGAGCCTGATGCGTATGGACCACGGCCATCCGGCCCGAAGCCGCAAGGATTGGGCCCGCCGCCGCAGCGAGATCGTCGCGCGGTTCGATCGCGAAATCTATGGCCGCGTGCCGCTAACCGCCCCGAAGATAAGGTGGAATCTCGTCAGAGAGGAAAAGGCGGTCGAAGCCGGCATGCCGGTGGTGAAGCGCTGGCTCGAAGGCGTGGCGGACAACCGGGCCCGGCCGCAAGCATCCGCGACTCTTGCCGTCCGCTATACGCTGCCGGCCGGCCGCCGCCGCGTGCCGGTGATGCTCTCCTTCGGCTTTCCCGAGGGGTTCCGATTTCCCGGGCCGCCCCGCCCCGCCGATCCCGGCCCGCCCCCTGGCGAGCAGCTGCTCCGCCGCGGCTGGGGCCACGCCGTGGTGGTGGCGAGTTCGATCCAGGCCGACAATGGCGGCGCGCTCAAGACCGGCGTGATCGGCATCGCGCTGAGGGGCCGTCCGCGCGCGCCGGACGACTGGGGCGTCCTGCGCGCCTGGGCCTGGGGCGCCAGCCGGGCGCGCGAGGCCATCGCCGCCGACGCGCAAGTCGACCCGCGCCGGATCGGGATCGAGGGCCTGTCGCGCTACGGCAAGGCGGCGCTGGTGGCGATGGCCTATGACCCGCAATTCGCGATCGGCTTTGTCGGCTCGTCAGGCGCGGGCGGCGCCGCGCTCTATCGCCGCAATTTCGGCGAGCGGATGGGCAATCTGGCGGCGAGCGGCGAGTATCACTGGTTCGCCGGCAATTTCCTGAAATATGCCGGGCCGAAGACCGAATTCGACTTGCCGATCGACGCGCACATGCTGATCGCGCTCGTCGCGCCGCGGCCATTGTTCCTGGGGGCGGGCACGGTCGACACCGGCGATGGCTGGGTCGATCCCAAGGGCAGCTTCCTGGCGGCGGTGGCGGCATCGCCGGCCTGGGAAATCCAGGGCGCAAAGGGGCTGAGCGCGACGGCGTTCCCGCCCGAGCTGACGCCGGTGACGGGCGGCACCCTGGCCTTCCGCCAGCATCGCGGCGGGCACGATAATCGCGACAACTGGCCGAGCTTCATCGACTTCGCGGTGCGCGAACTGGGGAAATGATCGCAGCGGTTGGAAAGGGCCGCCTGAAGCAGGTTGGCGATTGCTCCCACCCACTAGCGAAGGCGGGGATCGAGGGATCCAGAGCGGCGCTCCATGCGGCTCTAAATCCCCGCCTTCGCGGGGATGACGGCAGAGGGGTAGCGGCGGCAAGGAAGGCAGATCCCGGAGGAGCATGCGAGCAGCACAGCGCTCGGCCTGAAGCCGCCCTGCCCCACCTTCCTTGCGCATGCCTCAGCCGCGCCCGCAGCGCACATAGATCGGGTTGCCGACCAGCAGCAGCTTGCCGTCCTCGGTCGTGACGTTGACTGCGATCCAGCCACAGGCGGCCTTGCGATCGAGGCGGAAGGCGACCAAGGGAGCGACGGGAAGCGCCTGCACCGCGGCGCCATTGGCGATCAGCACCGCCTTGCCTGCCGCGACGCCGGCGATCGTCGCGGTGACGTCGATCCGCGCGCCGGCGGCAAGCGCCTCGCCCATCACCGCGCGGCTGTCGCCCGACGCGGCCGCGACGTCGAGCATCCGGTCGCGCGTGCCCTGGACGTCGATGAAGACGCGGCCGGCACGGATGCCCGCCAGGATCGCGGGCGTGGACAGCTCCGCGGCATGGACCACGGTGGTGGGGCGGCCGATCGGGGCGCGGCCGGCCTGAGCATCCGGATCGTGATTGTCGCTGCCGCCAATGCCGGCAAGGCGATCGCCCGCATTCAGCCGCTTGTACCAGAAGCCCATGCCCGAGAGCGGCGTGTCGACCGTGTTGGCGTTGATCGCCTCGATCGCGGCGATGCCGGCCCAGTCGGTATCCGGCCAGATCCAGCCGCAGCCCATGCAGGCTTCGCCCGAAGGCAGCGCGGGATGGTTGATCGAGAGGATCGCCCCGGCCTCGGCCACTGCCTTCTCCATCGCGGCGACATTGGGGACACCCGGCGTGCCGATGCGGAAATCGACCCAGCGATCGAGGCCGATGGCATTGGCATGGCCGCCAAAGGTGGTGATCTCGGTCCCCGGGATCAGCAGGATCGTGTCGAAATAGGGCTGGAGCTCGCGCAGCCCGTCGAAATGCGAGACGGTGTTGTGATCGGTGACGGCGACGAAATCGAGGCCGGCCCGGGCGGCCGCGTCGACCGTGCGGAAGAGCGGGCATGGGACCTTCCTGCCCGCCTTGCTGGCACAGCTGCCGTCCGAATGGGCATCGTGCATGTGGAGATCACCGCGGAACCAGCCCGGCCCGGCCCGGACAGGGCCGTCGGCAATGGCGGCGCTGGCGGTCCGGGCGGCGCCGCGATCGAGGAATATCTCGATCCGATAGGGGCTGCGCGCATCCTTGCGGGCATTGGGCACGCCGAGCTGGACGTGCCAGCGGCCGGCGGGCAGCGCGCCGGGCAGATAGCCGGGCGAGGCGTCGCTGGCGGAAATAGTGAAACGGTCGCGCGTGCCGCCGCTCCAACCGCGGAAGCGCTCGGGATCGAACAGGCCGAGATCTACGACCGTCCGGTTCGCCTTGTCATAGGCGAGGCGCACGGTGATGCGCCGGGTCCCTTCCGGCACGTCGAAGGGGATCTGCCGATAGCTCTCGTGATCCGCGCCGGTGATCTCGCCGGTGACGACCTGGTCCGCCTGCTGCGCATGCGCGGGAGCGTGGGCGAGGAGGAGGCAGAGCGCGATCAGCAAGCGGAGCATGGGGCAGTCCCTTGGAGAAGGACCGTCATCCCCGCGCAGGCGGGGATCCAGGGTCATGAGCAATGCCGCTTTTGGCTCTGGATCCCCGCCCGCGCGGGGATGACGATCAAGGGGTGAGGAACGAAGAGGTAGGGCGAAGAACTGGGGAAGAGGAAGATACGCCTCCCCTTCCCCGGATACTCAGAACGAGAAGTCGACCGCGAAGCGGATGTTGCGGCCCACGATCGGGCGGCCGATGAACAGCAGGTCGTTGGCCTGGCCGCTGGTCAGCTCGCCCGCGCGCGGATTGCCTTCGGTGAGGCCGATCGTGTTGGTCAGGTTGTCGCCATAGGCCCAGAGGCGGATGTTCTTGGTGAGGCCCAGGCTGACGCTGGCATTGATCACCGTATAGGCCGGCAGCTTCGAAGTGTTCGCCGCATCGGCATAGCGATCGCCATAATGCTCGACGTCCATCTGCGCGCGCAGGCGCCCGTCGAACAGCGTCACCGCCGGCGTGGCCCGCAGCGAGAGCTTGGGCACGCGCAGCAGCTGGTTGCCCGAATAGTCGCGCGCGACCAGGCCGCCCGACGTGTTCTCATTGTAGCGCAGGTTGCGGAAGGTCGGCTCCTGTACCGTCGCCTGGACAGTGAAGTCGAACCACTTGACCGGGCGCAGCGTCGCCTCGAGCTCGACGCCATAGGCACGCGTGTCGGTATAGACCGTCTGCTGGATG
This sequence comes from Sphingomonas sp. 1F27F7B, assembly GCF_005503355.1. Taxonomy (GTDB): domain Bacteria; phylum Pseudomonadota; class Alphaproteobacteria; order Sphingomonadales; family Sphingomonadaceae; genus Sphingomonas. The sequence goes on along the minus strand of NZ_SCMK01000032.1, from coordinate 16,589 downwards.
ACGCCGGTGGCCGGCGGTGGCGCGAAGACGAAGTTGCCGATCGAATAGGAATCGTAATCGGTCAGGAACGCTGTGGCATAGACGCTGATCAGCGGGGTGGAGAGCTTGAGCCCGCCTTCCCACATGTTGATGCCCTGGATCACCGGCTGCGCGGTGGCGCTGGTGATGAAGCTGCCCACGCTCGGCATGCGGAAGGCATGGGTGTAGCGCGCGAACACGCCGCCGACCTTGGCGAACTGCCAGTCGATGCCGGCGGTATAGCCGATATCGTGGAACTTGCGATCGAAGTTGGTGAACACGCCGTTGCCGGTGAGCACATTGTCGTCGGCCAGCGTGGTGGGATCGCCCAGATTGACCGTCTTCTGGCCTTCCTGCGCGCCGCGGGCCTTCATCTGCTCCCAGCGGATGCCGCCGTCGAAGCGCAGCGTCGGCGTGATCTGCCACTCGTCCGACGCATAGAGCGCGATCGTCGTCTGGCTGCCGGTGCCGTTGGCGAATTCCGAGCCGTAGCGAGCGACGCCGTTGCGCGTGAGCGAGCCGACCACCGCCCCGGTGGCGTTGACCGCGACCACGTCGAGCAGGCGCGAATTGTTCGACACGTCCTGCACCGTCGATGCCGAGTAGCGGCTGAAGGTCTCGTCGATGTTCGCATAATAGAAGCCGAGCGCGAAATCATGCGTGCCCGCGGCTTCGAACTTGTGGGCAATACGGAAGTCGTTGAGGAACTCGCGCTCCCAGACGGTCACCGGACGGGCGGCGTTGATGAAGAGGTCGCCATTGCCGTTCTGGTTGGCGACGTTGAACGCCTGGCCGTTGTCGGCATAGCGGATCTGCACGTCGGTCGCGCCCGGGAAGGCGCCGAGCAGCGCCGCGCGGTTCGCCGCGAGGAAGGCCGTCGCGGTGCTGACCGAGGTGGGATAGACGCCGTTGCGGACCGTGTAGCTGTCGCGATAGCGCATGCCGTTGGTGAGCTTCCAGCCCGGCGCGAACTCGTAATCGGTGAGGACCGAGCCCTGATCGAGGCGGACATCGGTGCCCTTGGTATTGTCGAAATTGACGATGCCGGTGGCGCTGCGCAGCGACAGCTTGGCCGAGGCGGGGCTGGCGGTGGTGCCATAGTGCGGATCGAAGCCCGGCAGGCCGACGATCTTGCCCTTGCCGTCCTTGGTCAGCGGGATGCCGGTGTAGAAGATCGCGTTGTCGTCCAGATGCTTGTAGCTGAAGGTCAGCGAGCCGCCGTCGAATTCCTTGACGAGGTCGGCGCGGATCTGGCCGCCCTTGTTGCCGGTGAAGCCGGGGTCGCGGACGCCCTGCTCGCTGCGGTAGAAGCCGCCGACGCCGAGCTTGAGGCCGTCGCCCAGCGGAGCGCCGATCCAGCCGTCGAAGCGGTAGAGCTCGGCGGTGGGACCATAAAGGACGCGGGCGTTGCCGGTGATCGAATCGCCGGCGCGACGCGTGATGTAGTTCACCACGCCGCCCGGGGCGTTCGAATAGAAGACCGACGAGGGGCCGCCGCGGACCACTTCGATCCGGTCGATCGATTCGTCGAGGCGGAAGGCCTGGTCGGCGTTGAGATAGCCGAGCGCCGGATCGTGCTGCACGGGCAGCCCGTCCTCGAGCAGGTTGATCGAGCCGAAGCCGTCGACCGGGATGCCGCGGGCGCGGACATTGCCCGAGCCTTCGCCGCCCGAGGCCTCGACCCAGAAGCCGGGGACCGACTTCAGCGTCTCGGTCACGCTCGACGGCGCGCGCGAGCGGATCATCTCGTTCGACAGGGTGGTGACGGCATAGCTGGTGTCGAGCTTGGTACGCTCGCCAGCGCCGGCGCGGCCGGTGACGACGATCTCCTCGTCGGGCGTGACGGCATCGGTGGTGGTCGCTGCCTCCTGTGCCTGGGCGAGCGCCGGAACGCTCGCCGTCAGCAGGAGGGCGGTGAAGCTGGAGCGCGTCAGCATATGGCTGATCTGCATTGGTATTCCCCTTTCGCATGGACAGCGCAGGCTGCTGCCGGGGCGCGCTAGGCGTCTGCTGTTGCGATAGGACGGCGCGGAGAAGACACCGAAATGAAGCTATTTTTTCCGAATCGTGACAGCGATTGCCGGTGTGCATGGAGCCTGTCACAGGGGGCATGGGGGCACGACCGGCCCCGAGGTTCCGCCCGGTACACGCCGGGCGGATTGCCAAAGCGTGGGCATCGGCTAGGCTTCCTCGGAACAGGGGGAGGAATCATGAAGAACTTCGTTCGCGCGGCGCTGCTCGCCGCCTCGGCCGTGCCGGCGCTCGCTTCCGCGCAGAGCCAGGACGCGCGCAATTTCGGCGCGCGCGAGTTCGTGCAGCAGATCAGCCTGTCGCCCGACGGCACGCAGGTGGCGATGATCGAGCCGCTGGCCGGCCGCGGCGACGCGCTGGTGGTCGCCAATCTGCAGACCGGCGCCAGCAAGGCGGTGCTCACCGCGAGCGGCGATCCAGACCGGCTGACAAGCTGCCGCTGGGCAAGCTCGACCCGGATCGTCTGCAACATCTATATCATCGAGCAGCTCGACAAGAAGCTCGCCTTCACCCGCATGGTCTCGCTCAACGCCGACGGATCGGACTTCAAGCTGCTGAGCAAGCGCACCAGCGCGACTGCGCTCGACATCACGCAGTCGGGCGGGGACATCATCGACTGGGGGCCCGACGGATCGGACGGATCGGTGCTGATGACCACCATGTTCGTCCCCGAACATTCCACCGGCACGCACCTCGCCAACACACGCGAGGGCATGGGAGTGGAGCTGGTCGACACGACAACGCTGAAGCGCAGGAGCGTGGAGCAGCCGCGGGGCAATGCCAGCGAGTTCATCAGCGACGGGCACGGCAATGTCCGCATCCTGGGCGTGGCGGAGACGCGCGGCGGCGGGATCAACACCGGCCGCTACACCTATAGCTATCGCACGCCGGACAGCCGCGAGTGGAAGAAGCTGGGCGAACTCGTAGCGGACGGCGGCGGCGGCTATGCCGGCTTCAATCCCTATGCCGTCGATCGCGAGGCCAATCTCGTCTATGGCTTTGACGGCAACGAGGGGCGGCTGGCGCTGTACAGCATCGCCCTCGACGGCAGCCTCACCCGCAAGCTGGTGTTCGCGCATCCCCAGGTCGATGTCGACGGCCTGGTCCGCATCGGCCGGCAGCGGCGCGTGGTCGGCGTGAGCTACGCCACCGACAAGCGCAGCACCGAATTCTTCGATCCCGAACTGCGCAAGCTGCGTGTCGCGCTCGGCAAGGCGCTGCCCGGCAAGCCGCTGGTCACTTTCGTCGATGCGACCGCCGACGAGAAGAAGCTGCTGCTGTTCGCCGCCGGCGACACCGATCCGGGCACCTATTATGTCTATGACAAGACCAGCCGGCAGCTGGCCGAGATCATGCCGTCGCGACCGGAGCTCGCCAAGACCGGCCTCTCGCCGATGCGGGCGGTGAACTTCCCGGCGGCGGACGGCACTTCGATCCCCGGCTATCTCACCTTGCCGCCCGGCAGCGACGGCAAGAATCTGCCCGCGATCGTGATGCCGCACGGCGGACCGGGCTCGCGCGACGAATGGGGCTTCGACTGGCTGGTCCAGTTCTACGCGGCGCGCGGCTTCGCGGTGCTCCAGCCCAATTTCCGCGGATCGACCGGCTATGGGGACTCGTGGTTCCAGAAGAACGGCTTCCAGTCGTGGCGCACTGCCATTGGGGATGTGAATGACGGCGGCCGCTGGCTCGTCGCGCAGGGCATCGCCACGCCGGACAAGCTCGCGGTCGTCGGCTGGTCCTATGGCGGCTATGCGGCGCTGCAGAGCCCGGCCCTGGATCCCGACCTGTTCAAGGCGATCGTGGCGATCGCGCCGGTGACCGACCTGGAGACGCTGCGGAGCGAAGCCCTGGGCTTCACCAGCTACGACATGGTCAGCAAGTTCATCGGCAGCGGGCCGCACGTGAAGGAAGGCTCGCCGGCGCAGAACGCCCAGAAGATCAAGGCGCCGGTGCTGATGTTCCATGGCGACCGGGACCTGAACGTGGGCATCGGCGAATCGCGGCTGATGGCATCGAAACTGCGGGGCGCGGGCAAATCGGTCGAGCTGGTCGAGTTCAAGGGCCTCGACCACCAGCTCGAAGACAATGGTGCGCGCGCCCAGATGCTCGACAAGAGCGACGCGTTCCTGCGCACGGCGCTGAAGCTTCCCGCCAGGCCCTGAGCGCTAGGCGCCGAACCGAGCCGGGGATGCGCGCCAGGAGCGGTGCGCGACCTGGACGTCGCCGTCGAAGCGCATCCCGCCATGCGGCGCGAGCTCCCGCTCGGCGAGCGTGACGACGGCATCGGCCGCATTCGACGCGAACAGCGCCCGGAAGGCGTGGTCGAACCGGCGCGCAAGCCCGTCGTCGATCCCGGCGAGCGCGCGCGGCACCCATTTGCCCGTCGCGTTCCACCGGCCGCGGCCGCGCAAGGCGAGCTCGGCCAGCAACGGATACAGCAGGACGCCGATCCCGACGCGCTCGGCCTCGTCCCGGGCGCCCCGCAGGTCCTGCACCGCATCGGTGATCGCATAGCGCAGCGCATCCAGCTGCGCCGGCGCCATCGGCGGAGGCCCCTTGGCGAGCAGGCCCGCCACCACTTCCCGCAGCCGCCCCGCCCGGTGCGGGGCACGACCGATTGCCGTCGCCTCGGCGATCATGGCGAGGAGGCTGGGCCGGCCGCGCGTCGCGGCGACATCGATCGCCCAGGCCAGCGTCTCGTCGTCATGGACGAACGCTTCCACCGGCACGCCCCCCGTCACGAAGGATTCGCGCCGCGAGGATTCGATCCGGTCGTACAGCACGATCAGGTCCAGGTCGGAATGCGCCGTGCCCTCGCCGCGCATCAGCGATCCCGCGACGAGCGCGAAAGCGGCATCCGGATAACGCGACGCCACTATCGCGCGGGCGGCGGCCAGCACTTCTGCCGGCGTGGACGAAGTCGGATCGATCATGCCGGCATCTGTGCCGGAACCCCGGGGACCGGACCAGACCGGACATCCGCCATAGCGGTGCGATCCCCGCGACACGAAAAAGGGCGGCCCCGCAGGACCGCCCCGTTTCTCGTTTCCTTCCGGATCGGCACCGCGGCAAAAGCCGCGCCGTCGGTCGGCGCTTTCGCCGCCGCCGGCCGAGCCGCTGACCATGGCCGGCTCCGGCTCGCGCCGGAGCCCGGCATCAGCGGCTGTAGAACTCGACCACCAGGTTCGGCTCCATCTTCACCGGATACGGCACCTCGTCGAGGGTCGGCACGCGCGTGAAGGTGATCTTCGAGGCGCCGTCCGGCGACACATAGTCAGGGATGTCGCGCTCGGCCAGGCTCTGCGCCTCCATCACCAGCGCCATTTCCTGCGCCTTGGCGCGGAGCGACACGGTCTGGCCCGGCTTGATGCGGCGCGAGCCAATGTTGCACTTCTCGCCGTCGACCAGGACGTGGCCGTGGTTGACCAGCTGGCGGGCCGCGAAGATCGTTGGCGCGAACTTGGCGCGATAGACGATCATGTCGAGGCGCTGCTCGAGCAGGCCGATGAGGTTCTGCGACGTATCGCCCTTCATCTTCGACGCGTCCTCATAGGCGCGCTTGAACTGCTTCTCGGTGACGTCGCCGTAATAGCCCTTGAGCTTCTGCTTGGCGCGCAGCTGGATGCCGAAGTCCGACATCTTGCCCTTGCGGCGCTGGCCGTGCTGGCCCGGGCCGTATTCGCGCTTGTTCACCGGGGACTTAGGACGACCCCAGATGTTCTCGCCCATGCGGCGATCGAGCTTGTACTTCGCGCTGGAACGCTTCGACATTCTGTAATCCTTGCAATCGCTAACAACGGTGTTCCCGGTATCCGCCTGCTGATCTCGCCAGGGAGGGCAGGGCCACCGCTTCACCGGGGGTGCGGGGCCATTGCGAAGGCGCGCGGTTAGCGGCGCCCGCGCGCCGAGTCAAGCTGGACAGCGGCGCGCCGCCCGGCCAAGGGAGCCGCCATGCAAGAAACGATCGATCCCGAAGCCTGCACGACCATGATCGAGGTCCGCGCCGGCGTCGACGCGGTGGACGCGGCGCTGGTCCAGCTCCTCAAGCGCCGCTTCGGCTATATGGACGCCGCCGCGCGCATCAAGCCCGAGCGTGCGCATGTCCGCGACGAGGCGCGCAAGACGCAGGTGATCGCCAATGCCCGTGCGCATGCCCGCGCCGCCGGCATTCCCGACGCGCCGATCGGCGAGATCTGGGACAGGCTGGTCGAAGCCTCGATCGCCTATGAGCTCGAGGCGTTCGACCGGCGCTGACGTGAAATGCGAGTGCGGGCATCCGCGCGGCGGCCGACGCAGCCGGCGCGTGGAAATCCGCTCAGTTGCCGCCCGGCGTAATGCCCAGGCCGCCGGTCCGGCCGCCCATGTCGCGGTCCAGCTTCGTGCGCGCATTGGTCGAACGGTCGCTCATCGCGTCCCATTCCGCCTTGGTATGACATTCGCGCTTGCTCATGATCGAGCCGGTGGCGACGACCGCCCGGCAGATCTTCTTCTCCGATGCGGCCTTCTTGTCGGCGGCGCCATCGGCATCCTGATGGGCAAGCGCCGGGGTAGCAAGAGCGAGCAACGCAAGCACAGGTACGAAACGCATCAAAATCCCTCCCCACTCGAAAGATTCGCAAAGTCTAGCGGGATTTCACATCTGCGAAAAGCAGAAGTGTATTGCAGCGCTGTATCAGCTGCCGCGGTGGCGCTTCTTTCCTTCGAGCGCCGAAAGCACGCCGCGCAGCGTGCGCAATTCCTGGCTCGACCAGGCCGGCTTGGTGAGCAGGGTGCGCAATGTGCGCTTCGTCGACGGCACGCGATCGGGCGGGAAGTAATAGCCCGATTCCTCGAGCATCGCATCGAGCTGGCCGATCATGCCGTCGAGTTCGTCCTGCGGCGCCGGGGGATCGAGCTCCTCCTGCGTCGGCTGGGCAAGGCGCACGCCCTTCGACCATTCATAAGCGACGAGGATCACCGCCTGGGCAAGATTGAGCGAACCGAATTCCGGATTGATCGGCACGGTGACGATGGTGCGGGCAACGGCCACGTCATCGGTCTCCAGGCCCGAGCGCTCGGGACCGAACAGGATCGCCGAGCGGCCCTCCTCGCGATGCATCTCGCGGGCAGCCGCCTCAGGGGTGGCCACCGGCTTGGAGACGCCGCGCTTGCGCACCGTGGTGGCATAGACGTGCGCGCAATCGGCCACTGCGTCGGCGACAGTCTCAAAGACCTCGGCCCCTTCGAGGACGATATCCGCGCCGCTGGCCGCGGGGCCCGCGCTCGGATTGGGCCAGCCGTCGCGCGGGGCGACGAGGCGCAGATCGACCAGCCCGAAATTGAGCATCGCGCGCGCTGCCTTGCCGATATTCTCCCCGAGCTGCGGGCGGACGAGGACGATGACGGGGGGCTGGCTCAACTCTTCCCCACCTCGCTCACATTGCCGGCAAATTCCTCGAAGTCCTTCGCCTCGCGGAAGTCCTTATAGACGCTGGCGAAGCGGATATAGGCGACCGAATCCAGGCCCTTCAGCCCTTGCATCACCAGCTCGCCGATCTTCTGCGACGGGATCTCGGTGTCGCCCATCGTCTCCAGCTGGCGCTGGATGCCGGAGACCAGCTTCTCGATCTGCATCGCATTGACCGGCCGCTTGCGCGTGGCGACCGAGATCGAGCGGACCAGCTTGTCGCGATCGAACGGCTCGCGCTTGTCCTCGGACTTGAGCACGGTCAACTCGCGCAGCTGGATGCGCTCGAACGTGGTGAAGCGCGCGGCACAGGCCTCGCACTGGCGCCGGCGCCGGATCGCCGCCCCGTCTTCAGTGGGGCGGCTGTCCTTTACCTGGCTGTCTTCATGTCCGCAGAAGGGGCAGCGCATCTATTGCTCCTGACGGAGAAGCGGTACCAGCCCGCTCCCCCACCCGGCCACCCATAGAATACCCCGCCGGTGGGTGGCCGGGTGGGGGCGCGGGCCGGCACCGAACGCGCGGGCGCGCATCAAATCAGAGCTCCGGATAGATGGGAAAGCGCTCGCACAGGGTGCGGACGCGCTCGCGGACATTGGCTTCCACCTGGGCGTCGCCCTGCTCGCCATTCTTCTTGAGGCCGTCGAGCACGTCGGCGACCATGTTGCCGATCTCGCGGAACTCGGCGGGGCCGAAGCCGCGCGTGGTGCCGGCCGGCGAGCCGACGCGGATGCCGCTGGTCTTGACCGGGGGCAGCGGATCGTTGGGGATGCCGTTCTTGTTGCAGGTGATCGCAGCGCGCTCAAGCGCCTCGTCGGCGTCCTTGCCGGTCACGCCCAGCGGCGTGAGATCGATCAGCGCGAGATGCGTGTCGGTGCCGCCCGAGACCACGGCCGCGCCGCGCTCCTTGAGCGTGGCCGCCAGGATCTTGGCATTCTCGACGATCGCGGCGGCATAGGCCTTGAACGAGGGATCGAGCGCCTCGCCGAACGCCACTGCCTTGGCCGCGATGACGTGCATCAGCGGCCCGCCCTGGAGGCCGGGGAACACCGCCGAGTTGATCTTCTTCGCGATCGCTTCGTCATCGGTGAACACCGCACCGCCGCGCGGCCCGCGCAGCGTCTTGTGCGTGGTGGTCGTCACGACATGGGCGTGGCCGAACGGCGTCGGGTGGACGCCGCCGGCGACCAGGCCGGCGAAATGCGCCATGTCGACCATGAAGATCGCGCCGACTTCATCGGCGATCGCGCGGAAGCGGGCGAAGTCGATATGGCGCGGATAGGCCGAGCCGCCGGCGATGATGATCCGCGGCTGGCTCTCCTTGGCCTTGGCCAGGACCTCGTCGAAGTCGATCAGATGGGTTTCGGGATCGACGCCGTACTGGACCGCATTGAACCACTTGCCCGACATCGCCGCCTTGGCGCCGTGAGTCAGGTGGCCGCCCGAATCCAGGCTGAGGCCCATGATCGTGTCGCCCGGCTTGGCGAGCGCGAGCATCACCGCGCCGTTCGCCTGGGCGCCCGAATGCGGCTGGACGTTGGCGAACGCGCAGCCGAACAGCTGCTTGGCGCGGTCGATCGCCAGCTGCTCGACTTCGTCCGAGGGGTGGCAGCCCTGATAATAGCGCTTGCCGGGATAACCCTCGGCATATTTGTTGGTGAAGACCGAGCCCTGCGCCTCCAGCACCGCCTTGGAGACGATGTTCTCCGAGGCGATCAGCTCGATCTGATATTGCTCGCGCGTCAGCTCGTGCCGGACCCCTGCGAAAACCGCCGGATCCGCCTCGGCCAGGCCGCGGGTGAAATAGCCATCCGGCTGCACGCCAGTCTCTACGGGGTTGGTGCTCATGCAGGGTTCCTTTCGGGATGGCTGAGCTTCTCGACGCGGCGCTGATGGCGATCGCCGAGGAACTCGGTTGCGAGGAAAGTGGTGATGCAGGCCTTGGCCATTTCGATCCCGACGAGACGGGCACCGAGCGCGACGACGTTCGCGTCGTTGTGCTGGCGGGCGAGGCCGGCCGAGAGCGGTTCGGAGACGAGCGCGCAGCGGGCGGCGGGATTGCGGTTCACTGCGATCGAGATGCCGATGCCCGAGCCGCACAGCGCGACGCCGCGCGCGGCCCGGCCATCCTCGATCGCCTTCGCCAGGCGGTAGCCATAGTCGGGATAGTCGACGCTCTCGGGTCCGTTGGTGCCGAGATCCAGCACGTCATGCCCTTCGTTACGCAACCATTCGGCGAGTTCTGCCTTCATGGCGTAGGCGGCATGGTCCGATGCGATGGCGATGGTGTATGGCATGCGCGCTCCCCTACGCCGCAAGGGACCGGCTGGCTAGACCGACTATTCGGAGAGAAAGATGCGCAAGACGATTTTCACCCTGCTTCCCGCACTGGCCCTGGGCCTCGCGGCCTGCTCGCAGAGCGCGCAGGACAATCTGAGCAATTCGCTGAACGAAACCGGCGATTCGCTGGCGAACAGCATGAACGACATGGGCAACACGCTGGGCAATGCCGCCGACGATGCCGGCGCCGCGATCGACAATACCGCCAGCGACATCGGCAACCGCGCCGAGCATGTCGGCAACGCGATCGACGAGGCGACGCGCTGATGCGGCCGCTCCTCCTCCTCGCGCCCGCGCTGGCGCTCGCCGCGTGCCACGCCGCCGACAAGGCCGCCGATGCCACCGCCAATGCCACCGAAACCGCGGGCAATGCCGCCGTCGCAGTGGGCGGCTCGATCGCCAATGCCGTTGCCGAGGGCGCCGCCGACCTGAAGAACCAGGTATCGGGCAAGGCCGTGGACCGCGACGGCTGGGTCGGGCGCTGGAAGGGCGTCGAGGGCACCTATCTCGCCGTCTCGAAGGGCAAGGACGCCGGCACCTACACGCTCGAGATGCAGTACACGCTCGACGACAAGGGCAGCTTCGAGGGCAAGGGCACGCGCGAGGGCATCGCCTTCGAGCGACCGGACGGCAAGCAGGTCCTGAAGGCCAGCGACGGCGATGCGACCGGCTTGAAGTATCTGGCCGGCAAGAAGGATTGCCTGACGGTGAAGACCGGCGAAGGCTATTGCCGCGACTGACGCGCGCCTAGCCACCCGCGCGCCCGCGCTTCCGCCGCATAGGTGGTGCTGACGGGGACGGTGCCGCCGCCGGCGAGGCGCAGGCGCCAGCGCCGTCCCTCGCGCTCGGCGCCTTCCACCGCGCCGGCGCAGACCCAGGCTCCGCGGTGCACCCGCGCGCCGTCGAGCCCCGCGACTTCGGCCAGCGCGTCGCCGAAGCGATAATGGATCAGCGCGCTCTGGCCGTCGCGGCGGAGGACGCGGCAATAATGGTCCTCGGCCTTGATCGCCGCGATATCGCCGGCGGAGACCCGGGCACGGGCGAGCAGGCCGGTATCGGCGCGCACCGGCCGCGCCCGGCGCAGCACCAGCCAGGCGACGGCCCGGCAGACCGCGAAGATGCCCAGGCTGATCGCCGCCGCGCCCAGCCAGACCTCGATCGGCACGGCCCGCATCTCGACGCCGACGGCCCGGCCGCACAGCCAGATCTCGAACGGCAGGGGCAGGTTGAGCGGGATCGCGCCGAGCAGCGAGACGCGCGGCCAGTCGCTCGGCTTGCGCACGCCCCAGGCGAACAGCGCCTGCCATTTGAGCGCGTTCCACCCCATCAGCAGCAGCCAGAAGGCGATGCGCGTGCCGGGCGGCAACGCTCCGGTGCCGAACCCGCCGGTGACCATCATCAGCGCGGCCGCGGCGAGGCAGGCGATCCACAACAGCGGGAAGCCGGGCACCGGCGCCTTGGGCACCGCGCGTTTCGCGAAGCCGAGCGCGCGCTTCGCGAAACCGCGCTTGCGCAGCGGAAGGGCGGCGGGGCCAGTGCGGAGCGACCGGGCGGCGGGCATGGCGGAAAGGCTGCCATGCCCGGCCCCGGATCACAACGGGAGACACCGATGCTTCGCCTGTGCCTGATTCTCGCCGCCCTCGCCCTGCCCGCCGCGGCAAATGCCCAGGCCGCCGACACCGCCGCAATGGCCGCCCAGGCCGAAGCGATGCACAAGCTCGACTGGATGCACGGGAAATGGCGCGGCGAGGCCAGGATGCAGATGCCGGGCGCGGGCGAGCGCGTGGTGACGCATACCGAGCGCGTCGGCACGATGCTCGACGGGACGATCGCAGTGATCGAGGGCAAGTCGTTCGGCCCGGACGGCAAGGTGCCGTTCAATGCCTTTGCCGTGGTCTCGTTCGACGCGCGGACCAGGAGCTATGCCATGCAGAGCTATACCGGCGGGCGATCGGGCAGCTTCCCGATGACGGTCACCGAACGGGGCTATGCCTGGGAAATCCCCGCCGGGCCCAATGCCAAGGTCCGGTACAAGGCCGTCTTCGACGGCACGACCTGGACCGAGACCGGCGATTTCGCCGCCGACGGCCAGCCGCCCCGCCCCTTCTTCAAAATGACCCTGACGCGCATCGGCGATAGCGACTGGCCGGGCGCCGGCGGCGTTGCACGGGATTGATTTCGCAGGGCTGCTGACTCTAGGGGCGTCCCGGGGGCACCCGCGACGAAGCGTTGCGGGTGCGCAAGCGAGCCCCTAAAGTGACGCCGGTTCGTCACAAAGGGGTAATAGGGCGAGGCGGTCGCCGCCTGTCCGCCGGGCGTCCAGGAGTCACTGATGGGTTCGATTACCAAGACGCCGAAGAACGTCGCCGTCCGCGGCGCCGTGCACCGCCACGAGCACATGACCAAGGAAGGCCTGCTCGAGCGCGCGTTCACCTTCGCGTTCAGAGGCCTTGTCTATCCGCAGATCTGGGAAGATCCGGTGATCGACATGGAGGCGCTGCAGCTCCGGAGCGACCATCACATGGTCACGATCGCCTCGGGCGGCTGCAACGTCTTCTCGTATCTCACCGCGAACCCGGCCAGGATCACCGCGGTCGATCTCAACCCGGCGCACATCGCGCTCAACAACCTCAAGAAGCAGGCGGCGCTGAACCTGCCCGATTACGCGGCGTTCCACCGCTTCTTCGGCCAGGCGAACAAGGCGGAGAATGTCGAGGCCTATCGCCAGCATATCGCGCCGCATCTCGATGCGCCCTATCGCGACTATTGGGAGCGCCGCGGCCTGAACGGCACGCGCCGCATCGATGCGTTCAAGCACGGCTTCTACAAATACGGCCTGCTCGGCCGGCTGATCGGCTTCGTCCACTGGCTGGCGCATCGCTACGGCATCGATCCGCGCGAGATCCTGGCGGCGAAGAACATCGAGGAGCAGCGCCAGATCTTCGAGACGCGCTTCGCGCCCTTCTTCGAGAAGAAGTTCCTGCGCTGGCTGGTCGACCAGCCCGCCGCCCTGTTCGGCTTCGGCATCCCGCCGGCGCAATACGACCTGCTCAAGGTCGACGATCAGGCGGGTATCACCGGCGCGCTCAGGAGCCGGCTGAAGAAGCTGGCCTGCGACTTCGACCTGAAGGACAATTTCTACGCCTGGCAGGCGTTCGGCCGCGGCTATGGCGAGGGGCCGGACGCGCCGCTGCCGCCCTATCTCGAGGCCAGGAACTGGGACGTGGTGCGCGCGCGCGCCGACCGGGTCGATATCCGCCACACCAATTACGCCGATTATCTCGAATCGATGCCCGCCCAGTCGCTCGACCGCTTCATCCTGCTCGACGCGCAGGACTGGATGACCGACGAGCAGCTCACCCGCATCTGGAGCGAGATCACGCGCACCGCCAAGCCGGGCGCCCGCGTGCTCTATCGCACCGCAGCGATCCCCGACGTGGTGAAGGGCCATATCCCCGACGCGATCATGGACCAGTGGGAATATGAGGACCAGGCCAGGCTCGACGACTGGACGCGCCGCGACCGCTCGTCGGTCTATGGCGCGACGCACGTCTGGACGCTGAAGCCGCACGCATGAGTGCCGCGACCGGGGGCGCCGACCAGAAGGGGCTGATGGACGCAACCTATGCGCTCCATCGCCACTTCTACGACTTCACGCGCAAATTCTATCTGCTCGGCCGCGACGCGCTGATCCGCGGACTGAACCCGCCCAGGGGCGGGACGGTGCTGGAAATCGGCTGCGGCACCGCGCGCAACCTGATCGTGGCGGCAAAGCGCTTCCCCGAGGCGCGCTTCTTCGGCTTCGACATCAGCGAGGCGATGCTGGAGACGGCACGCGCCTCGGTCGAGAAGAACGGCCTGTCGGGCAAGGTCACCCTGGCCCAGGCCGATGCCGGCGCATTCGACGTGCAACGGCTGTTCGGCGTCGAGCAGCTCGACCGCGTGTTCATGAGCTACACGCTCTCGATGATCCCGCCCTGGGTGGAAGCGATCGAGCTGGGGGCCCGGGCACTGGCGCCGGGCGGCAGCCTGCACATCGTCGACTTCGGCCAGTATGAGCGGCTGCCCAAGTTCGCGAAGAAGCTGCACTTCAAGTCGCTGAACGACTTCCACGTGTTCCCACGCGCCGAGCTTCCGGCGGTGCTGAAGCGCATTGCCGAGGAACAGGGGCTGCGGCTCGATTTCCGTTCCACTCTGCGCGGCTATGTGTGGAGCGCGACGCTGACGCGGGATTGAGCCCGCCATGTGGAAGCGCATCGTCCTGTACGGCGCGCTTCTGGCCGCGGGGACGCTGCTGCTGCAATGGCTCGACTATCAGCGGCTGGTGCACAGCCATGTCGGCGATGTCTTCACCTTCCTGATCGCGGGCGGCTTCCTGGCGCTGGGCGTCTGGCTGGGCGCCAAGGTGATCGCCCGGCCGGCGCCGCGCGCGTTCGATGGCAATCCGCAGGCGGTGGCGACACTCGGACTCTCGCCGCGCGAGATGCAGGTGCTGGAGGAACTGCTCGCCGGGCGATCGAACCAGGAGATCGCCGAGCGGCTGGGCGTGTCGCGCAACACGGTGAAGACGCATGTCGCGCGGCTGCTCGACAAGCTGGGAGCGAAGCGGCGCGGCGACGCCGTCGCGCGGGCACGGGAACTGGGGATCGTTCGCTAGGGTCGAGAACGCAGATTCTTCCCTCGTCGCCTCGGCCCTGAGCCGGGATGACGATGGGAAATCAGATATTTGCTTGAGTCCCCAATCCATGCCCGCTGCCTCCCCATGGTTCCCGCCCGCGCGGGGATGAACTTTGGCGGGAGGCGCGTTTCGCGCAAATCACCCCTTCGGGCGATTGCAGGGCGGGCTTGCCCGGCGCTTCCTCAGGGCGCAACCTGAACCCAAGGAGGACATCGACATGCTCCGCACCGCTTTGGCTTATGGCGCGATCGGCGGACTGATCGCCGGCGGCCTGCTCTCCATCGTCGTTCTCAACTTCAAGGACGCCATTGGCGCCTATGGCATGGCGATCGGCTATCTGATCATGCTGATCGGCCTGAGCACGATCTTCATCGCGATCAAGCGCCAGCGCGACGTGGAACAGGGCGGCGTGATCCGCTTCTTCCCCGCGCTCGGGCTGGGCGTGGCGATCAGCCTGGTCGCGGGGGTCGTCTATGCCCTCTGCTGGGACGTGGCGCTCCACATGATCGGGATCGACGCATTCATCGACAGGTTCGCGGGAGACATGCTCCAGGGCAAGACCGGCGCTGAGCTGGCCAGTGCAAAAGCCGAGCTGGAGAGCTTCCGCGCCACCTATCACAACCCCTTCTTCCGGCTGCCGATGACCTTCATGGAGATCTTCCCGGTGGCGCTGGCCGTGTCGCTGTTCTCGGCCGTGACGCTCCGCAACAGCCGCTTCCTGCCGGCGCGGACCGCGGACTAGGGTCAAGACCCGTTCAGCAAACCTTGTCATCCCCGCGCAGGCGGGGATCCAGGGTAATGCGGGATATCGGCACCACCACGCGAACGCCGTCCGGAAAGGACGGGGCCTGCCACCCCGGCTCCGCGCCTGGCCCTGGATCCCCGCCTGCGCGGGGATGACGATTGAAGGAATATGAGTCCCCAACCCAGGCAGCGAACCCATAAACGGCCGCTGTCGACGCGAGAGCTAAACGACCGACATTGGGTGGCTAGCGGTCATTGCCCGCTCCGTCGGACCATTCATGTGATATTCGCTCCGCATGCCGATATCTGTTTTCGAGAATGGCTCCGAAGAGCCTGTCACATTCATCCTGGATCCCGGTGACGTGCATCACGAACTGCCGCCACTCGCTCGAATTGGCGTTCGATACTCATTTGGGTTGGGCCTAGTCGATCGCACGTTCGCCGACATTGGGGAGCGCACCATTCGGTTCTGGTGCGAAGGCGAGATGCGCGACGTCGAAGTCGTGCAGCCCAACGCATTCGATCTCCTGCTGTGGGATATATGCGTCAAGGGGGGATGCTGTGGCGGGCCAGCGAGTCACGTTACAGACCTGCTACCCTCCAATGGCATCGTCACGGCTGCGGAGTTCGCAAGCCTTGTAATCCAGGCGGAAGGCGGTGGCGGCAATGAGGAATGGCTCGCAGCCAAATTCGTCGAGCGCATGGGTAGCTCCTCCATGCCCGCCCAGGCGCTCGTGCAAAACCTAGCGCAACCTTTCGATGTCGATGCCGACTGAACATCCGCAACTGGGGCGCTAGCCGGCAGGCCGCTTTTATGAGTCTACGGCCTAGGTTGAGAACCCAAACAAGTATCTGATTTTCCTTCGTCATCCCCGCGCAGGCGGGGATCCAGGGCCAGGCGCGGAGCCGGGGTGGCGGGGTCCTGTCCTCTCCGGACAGCGTTCGCGCGGTGGTGCCGGTATCCCCTGCTACCCTGGATCCCCGCCTTCGCGGGGATGACGATTGAAGGAATATGAGTCCCCAACCTGGGTTGTGGACTCATTCAGCTAACTCCGTCATCCCCGCGCAGGCGGGGATCCAGGGTAGCAGGGGATACCGGCGCCATCATGCGAACGCCGTCCGAGGGCAGAACGTGCCGCACCTGCTCCACGCATAACTCTGGATCCCCGCCTGCGCGGGGATGACGAAGGAAAATCAGATACTTGTTTGGGTTCTCAACCTAGGGTCAGGACTCATTGGTCATAGCCAGAAGATGATGGTGGCGGCGAGCGCGATGGCGGAGAAGAAGGTGGTGGGGCAGCGGTCGTAACGGGTAGCGACGCGGCGCCAGTC
>NZ_SCMK01000031.1 GCF_005503355.1 Sphingomonas sp. 1F27F7B | reverse complement strand
GCGCGAGCCGCGCCATTTGCTCGTCCGTCAGCCAGTACAGGTTGCTCACAGTCAGTCTCCTTGCGGAGCCTGAATCAGATCGCACCTCTCACATCAATGGGTCCTGACCCTAGAGCTCAGGAGGCAGCGGCTCGGTCCGCCCCCAATACCAGAACCAGAAGAAGCCGAAGCCGGTCACGGCCGCCCAGAGAATCAGGAAGAGGAGATTGAACGCCAGGCTGAACAGGAGCAATCCCAGAAACGCCGATCCCGCTGCCACCTGGAGATAGCCTCGCCAGGCCGGACGCATGTCGGGCGCGAAATCTTCACTGAAGGTCAGGACGCACAGCAACCCGGCCGCGCCGAGAAGCGCTCGGGCGGCAGAGCCGTAGTAGAGGATCGAGACGGCGATCCACGCGACGAAGCACAGAACGAAGAGCCAGCGCGGGCGGCGGGCTCCCGCCACCTCAGGCCGCGCGCCGCAGTTCCAGCCGGCCCCAGATCTCGAACAGCGCCGCGACCAGCTCGCGCATCATGGCCTCGTCATGCGCCGGGCCGGGCGTGAAACGCAGCCGCTCGGTGCCGCGGGGCACGGTGGGGTAGTTGATCGGCTGGACATAGACGCCGTACTCGGCGAGCAGGACGTCGCTGATCTTCTTGGCCTTGACCGGATCGCCGACCATCAGCGGCACGATATGCGTTGTCGACGGCATCACCGGCAGGCCCGCATCGGCCATCATCGCCTTGAGCTTCGCCGCTGCCGCCTGCTGGCCCTCGCGCTCCTCGGTGGAGCCCTTGAGATGCTTCACGCTGGCAAGCGCGCCGGCGACGAGCACGGGCGAGAGCGAGGTGGTGAAGATGAAGCCCGGCGCATAGCTGCGGATCACGTCGATGATCATCTGATCGGCCGCGATATAGCCGCCCATCACGCCGAACGCCTTGCCCAGCGTGCCTTCGATGATTGTCAGCCGCCCGGCCACGCCGTCGCGCTCCGAAATGCCGCCGCCGCGCAGGCCGTACATGCCGACGGCATGGACCTCGTCGAGATAGGTCAGGGCGTTATACTTGTCGGCCAGGTCGCAGATCGCGGCGATCGGCGCAATGTCGGCGTCCATCGAATAGACGCTCTCGAACGCGATCAGCTTCGGCACCGCGGGATCGTCAGCCGCCAGCAGTTCCTCGAGATGGGCCAGGTCGTTGTGCCGGAAGACACGCTTCTCGCAGCCCGAATTGCGGATGCCCGCGATCATCGAGGCGTGGTTGAGCTCGTCCGAATAGACGATACAGCCCGGCAGGATCTTGGCGAGCGTGGAGAGCGTCGCTTCGTTCGAGACATAGCCCGAAGTGAAGAGCAGCGCGCCCTGCTTGCCGTGGAGATCGGCGAGCTCGTGCTCCAGCTCGATATGATAATGGGTGTTGCCGCCGATGTTGCGCGTGCCGCCGGAGCCGGCGCCGACATCATGGAGGGCCTCCTCCATCGCCGCGATCACCTTGGGATGCTGACCCATCGCGAGATAGTCGTTCGAACACCAGACCGTGATCGGCTTGGGGCCGTTGTGCCCGGCGAAGCAGCGCGCGTTGGGGAACATGCCCTTGTTGCGCAGGATATCGATGAAGACGCGGTAGCGGCCCTCGGCGTGCAGCCGGTCGATCGCGGACGAGAAGACCCGGGAATAGTCGACGGGCGCGTGGCTCTCTGCGCTGTGCATCCTGCGTTCCTATCGCCATAATCCGGCGATTTCCAGTTGGACATATTGCCTAACCGGAACGGCGCATCGATCGTTTGACCGGGAACAAGACGCATTTGGTCCGGAATCGATAGGGATTGCTGCCGGAACGGCGCGACTTGTGGTAAGCAGGAATCACCGCGGGCGACTCGGCTGTCGAGCAGGCCCGCGGCTGTAGAGACCCAGCGCGCTCCCCGCCTGAATACGGAGCATAGGGCTATGACCGTCAGAGACATGGAATATTTCGCCAGACGCGAGCGCGAGGAGCGCGCGCATGCCGAACGCAGCGACGACATGACCGCGCGGCGCGTCCATCTGGAAATGGCCGATCGCTATTCGGCACGGCTGCGCGACATCGCTGTCGTCGCTACGCCCTGCATCCCGGCCTGAGGCCTAGAGCGACTCGATCTCGACCAGGCCGTACCGCGCCAGCGCGGGCGCCAGCATGTCGGTTCGCGCGCTGCGCGCCGTGAACACCGCCCTCCCCGGCACCGGTGCCCCCGGCCAGGCCTGCCCCTGGGTCAGGTGCGCGACTCGCCGGGCGATGCCGGGCCCGCCATCGACGAAGCGCACCGGATGCGGCGCGGCCGCGGCAAGCTCGGCCTCGACCAGCGGGAAATGGGTGCAGGCATTGACGATCACGTCGATCCGCTCGCCACTCGGCTGGCCGAACAGCCCGGCGAGCACCGCGCGCATCCGCGCCGGGATCGGGGGCACGCCTTCCAGCGCGGCTTCCGCGATCTCGACGAGTTCGGCCGAGCCGTGGCGCAGCACGGTACAATCGCCGGCGAAGCGTGCCGCAAGATCGTCGACATAAGGCTGGCGCACGGTCGCCTCGGTCCCGAGCACGCCGATCACTCGCGTCTCGCTGAGCAGGGCGGCGGGCTTGATCGCAGGCACGGTGCCGACGATCGGCACGTCGAGCGCGGCACGGACATGCTGGAGCGCGATCGTGGAGGCAGTGTTGCAGGCAATGACGATCAGGCGCGGATCATAGCGCTCGGCGAGGCGGCCGAGCAGCGCGGGCACGCGCGCGGCGATCTCGCCCTCGCTGCGAGTGCCATAGGGAAAGCCCGCCGAATCCGCGACATAGACGAGCGGGGCATGCGGCAGCAGCGCGGCAGTGGGCGCCAGCACCGAAAGGCCGCCCATGCCGGAATCGAAGAACAAGATGGGGCGATCGTCGGTCATCGCGGCGGGGCATGGCTCCGCGGCGGGTGAGCGTCAACCGCTCGAGTTTCGGAAACGCCCCCAAGGGGGATCGGCTGTGCGGCGATCGCCGCCCGCACCCTTTCGTCCGGCACCTGCACACTACCCACCCGCGCTCCGGTGCGCGACGCTGGACCAAGGCCAAGTTTCGCCCAAGTCGGAGCGATTGGTACCCCATCCACATTGCACGGCCGGAGCCAGCCATTATGTTGGCGGCCGAATGGGGGAGCCGTCTTGACTTTCGATACTGCCATCGCCCCGATTGGCGTCCTGCTGCTCGGCTATCTGCTGGGCTCGATTCCGTTCGGGCTGCTGCTCACCCGCTTCTTCGGCGCCGGCGACCTGCGCCAGATCGGCTCGGGCAATATCGGCGCGACCAACGTGCTGCGCACCGGACGCAAGGGGCTGGCGGCGGCGACGCTGCTGCTCGACCTCGCCAAGGGCGCCGCCGCGGTATGGATCGCCGGCCGACTGCTGCCGGGCGGCGGCGTGCTGGGCGGGCTCGCCGCGTTCATCGGCCATTGCTACCCGGTGTGGCTGCGCTTCAACGGCGGCAAGGGCGTGGCGACGATGATGGGCGTGGTGCTCGCGCTGCACTGGCCCTCGGCGATCGTGTTCGCGGTCGTCTGGCTCGGGCTGCTGGCGGTGCTGCGCATCTCCTCGCTCGCGGGGATGAGCGCGGCGATCAGCGCGCCGGTGAGCGCCGCCTTTTTCGGGCGGATCGACCTGGTGCTGATGCTGCTCGCACTGGCGATGATCGTGCTGTGGAAGCACCGCGCCAACATCGATCGCCTGCTGAACGGCACCGAACCCCGCATCGGGAAGAAACGTGACTGACACGCGCGAGGCACGGCTAAGGCTGCTGCGCTCCGCCAATATCGGCCCGGTCACCTATGCCCAGCTCATCGCCCGCTTCGGCAGCGCCGAGGCGGCGCTCGACGCCTTGCCGATGCTGGCCGCGCGCGGCGGCGGGCGGGCGCCGGTGGTCGCCGATCCGGCGGCGGTGCGGCGCGAGATCGCCGCCGTCGAGCGGCTGGGCGCACATTACCTGTTCCTGGGCGAGCCAGCCTATCCCCCGCTGCTCGCCGAGCTGGAAACCGCTCCGCCGGCACTGATCCTGCGCGGGCGAACGGAGCTGCTGCAGCGCGCGACCGTCGCCATCGTCGGCGCGCGCAATGCTTCGGCCGCGGCCTGCCGTTTCGCCCGGCAGATCGCGCTCGGGCTGGGCGAGGCGGGCGTGACCGTGGTCTCCGGGCTGGCGCGCGGGATCGACACCGCCGCGCATATCGGATCGATCGGCCAGGGCACGGTGGGCGTGATCGCGAGCGGGATCGACATCGCCTTCCCGCCCGAAAATGCCGAGTTGCAGGAACGCGTGGCCCGCGAAGGCCTGTTGCTCGCGGAGCAGCCGCCGGGCACCGAGCCCCTCGCTCGCTTCTTCCCCTCGCGCAACCGGATCATCGCGGGCCTCGCGCTCGGCACGGTGGTGGTGGAGGCGGCACCGCGATCGGGATCGCTGATCACCGCGCGCATCGCCAATGAAGCGGGGCGCGACGTGATGGCGGTACCCGGCTCGCCGCTCGATCCGCGCGCGCAGGGCTGCAACCTGCTGATCCGCGAGGGCGCGACATTGGTGCAAGGCGTGGACGACATATTGGAATCGATCCGCCCGATCGACCCGCGCACGGTCCGGACGCCGGCGCGCGGCTGGCAAGCGCCGCCGCCCGAGGATGCGAGCGATGCCGATCGCCGCGCAGTGGCCGGGCTGCTCGGCCCGACACCCGTGAGCGTGGACGAGCTGCTCCGGCAATCGGGCCTGGTTCCGGCGGTGGTGCAGACGGCGCTGCTCGAACTCGAACTGGCCGGGCGGCTGGAGCGGCACGCGGGGGGCCGGATTTCGCTGCGCAGCTGAGGGGGAAAGATGGAACGCATCGATACGGCCATGATCCTGCGCCGGACGGGCGAGATGCTGCGGCTGACGCCGGTCACGGCCCTCATCGCCTGGCTGGGCATGGCGCTGCCGATGACCATGCTGAGCACCGCACCCGGCGGCGGCAATTTCGCCTTCGTCGGCAGCATCATCAGTACCTTCGCCCAGTTCATCGTCACGTCCAGGGCGGCGCGCCGAGCCGGCGTGATGCGCGCGGAGGGGGTTCCCGGCCGCGCAGCCAGCTATGTGCTGCTCGGCATCGTCTCGGGCCTCGCCATCGCGATCGGCTTCGTCCTGCTCGTCCTGCCGGGCCTGTACCTGCTTGCGCGCTGGTCGATCGCAGTGCCGCACGTGATCGTCCGGGGCGCGACGATGCGGGAGGCGATGCGGCGGAGCTGGCAGCAGACACGCGATATCGTCCCGCCGACCTGCGCCGCGCTCGTGCTGGTGGGATCGGGACTGATCGTCTCGCTCATCCTGGATGGCATTGCCGCGACCGCTTTCGGCCCGGCGCCGCTGATGCCATCCCTCGTCAGCAACCTGGCCGCCTTTGCCTCGATGCTGCTCACCTGGTTCCTCGCGCTTGCAATCTACACGCTGGTGACCCGCGAAGAGCCGCAGGAGCTTGAGGAGGTCTTCGCCTGAGCGCGGGCCGTCGCCGGGGGGCTGGCAAGTTCTCCGGCCGTTCCTACATCGCCGCGGCAACCGCCTTCCCCAGGGAGACTTCCGATATGGCCGATGCCCAAGACCCCGCGAACAACCTGCCCGCCGGCTATGTCCCGCCCCGGATATGGACCTGGGAGCAGCCGAGCGGCGGCCAGTTCGCCAACATCAACCGGCCGGTCTCGGGCGCGACGCACGAAAAGGCGCTGCCGGTCGGCAGGCATCCGATCCAGCTCTATTCGCTCGGCACCCCCAACGGGCAGAAGGTGACGATCCTGCTCGAGGAGCTGCTCGCCGCCGGCCATGCCGGAGCCGAGTATGACGCGTGGAAGATCAACATCGGCGAAGGCGATCAGTTCGGCAGCGGCTTCGTCGAGATCAACCCGAACTCGAAGATCCCGGCGATGGTCGACCATTCGGCCGATCCGGCGATCCGCGTGTTCGAGAGCGGCGCGATCCTGGTCTATCTCGCCGAGAAGTTCGGCGCCTTCCTGCCGACCGATCCGGCGAAGCGCGCGGCGACGATGAGCTGGCTGATGTGGCAGATGGGGTCGGCGCCCTTCCTGGGCGGCGGCTTCGGCCATTTCTTCGTCTATGCGCCCTACAAGATCGAATATGCGATCAACCGCTATGCGATGGAAGTGAAGCGCCAGCTCCACGTGCTCGACACGCATCTGGCACGCAACCGCTACATGGCGGGCGACGACTATACGATCGCGGACATGGCGATCTGGCCCTGGTATGGCGGCGTGGCGCGCGGCGACGCCTATGCCGGTGCGGCCGAGTTCCTGAACGCCGCCGAATATACCCACTTCAACCGCTGGGCCGCCGAAGTGGCCGCGCGCGAGCCCGTCCAGCGCGGCCGGCTGGTCAATCGCGGCACGGGGCCGGAAGACCAGCGCGTGCCGGAACGGCATGCGGCGGCGGACATCGACGCGGTGCGAGCGCGGATGCAGGGCTGAGCCTCCTCCCCTCCAAATGCCCTTCGTCATGCTGGCCCCGGACTTGATCCGGGGCCCCCTTGGGCGAGGATGGTCCAATGACCGTCATCCCCGCGCAGGCGGGGATCCAGGGTTTCTCTGCCGTGTCGCCCGGGACTCTGGGTCCCCGCCTTCGCGGGGATGACGCAACAGGGGTAATTTCCCTCGGACAAGTCAGGATGACGAGGGAATGGAGGAGGCGGCTCTATTTGCCCGGCAGATACTCCACCCGCGCCGTGCCGGACGCCCAGACGGGCAGGTACACGCCCTGCCCCGCGGCCTTGAGCTCGCCGGTGCGCACATCGGCGATGTCGGCGCGGATCACGAAGTCGCCGGCGCGCTTCTGGACGATGGCGCGCCGGACCTTGCCGAGCAGCTTGTCGAAATCCTGCGTGAAGTTCTGGGTGAGCGATTCGGCGAGCGTCTCGGCCACGCCGGGGCTCTGGACGAGGCGGACGAGCAGGTCTCCCTCGATCCGATCGGTCTCGCCCGAGACGGCCAGCTGCTCGAAATACACGCGCTGCGAGCCGGGGGCGTTGACCGGCTTCGCGGTGAGCCAGACCAGGCCGTGCGTCTCGGCCTTGCCGTTCTGCGGGCGAGCGGCGATGGTGAGTCCCACGGCGATGCGCCCGCCGGTGGTGCCATAGCCGGTCACCTTGTCGAACCGCGCGACCACCGGGCCGATGCCCGGCAGCACGAAGGGCCGCTTCGCGCGCTTGTCGAGCGCCTTCTGGAGCACCGGCTCCAACTGGGCATAGTCAGCGATCACCGGGATGAAGAAGGCGAGCTTCGCGCCATGCGCATCCCGGCCGAGCGGCGGCAGCGGCGTGGGCGCGGGATCCGCGGGCCGGGGCCCCACGAAGGTCTCGGTGAGCGCGGACAGGCCGAGGCGCAGACGCAACCGGCTGCCCGCCAGGCCATAGCCGCCATAGTTGAGCTTCTGCGGCGTGATCCGCATCCAGACCGGCGGATTCTCGGCATTGAGCTGGAGCGAAGTGAAGCTCTGCCGCCAGGCATCGGCGACGCGGGCGCGGATGTTGAGCTTCGCGATCTCGCGGGGCAGCGACTGTTCGAGATCGCGGACCACCGGGCGGAGCTTCTCGTCGGCCTTGTCGGTGAAGGTGATACGGCGGCCGAGGAAATCGATGCCGGGCGGCGCGGTCCAGTCATAGGCAAGGCGGACGGTGGCGCGCGGCTGCCAGTTCTCGGTCATCGACAGGCGGACCCGGGCATGGACCATCGCCGATCCGGTCGCGGTCTTCCCCTTGAGGAAGCCGCCGACATGGCGCGCGGCGATGGTCGCGCGGATCGGCACGTCGGCGACGATCTCGTCGCCCACCC
The DNA here is from genome assembly GCF_005503355.1 of Sphingomonas sp. 1F27F7B. Lineage (GTDB taxonomy): Bacteria > Pseudomonadota > Alphaproteobacteria > Sphingomonadales > Sphingomonadaceae > Sphingomonas. The sequence continues at coordinate 41,189 of NZ_SCMK01000031.1, read as the reverse complement.
CGCGCAGCCGGATCGCGGAGCGCGTGACGGTGCCGGTCACGGTGCAGCCGAGATCGGGCGTGACCTTGAGCTTCCTGCTGAACAGCTTCACACGCTGCGCCGGCACGCAATTGTCGATCTGCTGGTTGATCGACCAGAGCGTGCGCGGCACTGCCCTTTCGAGCGCGCGGCTGAGGACGGAGACATGGACATCGAGCGGTACGTCGATCGCCGAGACCTGACGAGGCACCTCGATGGCGTCGCCGGCGCGCGGCGGCGGCTCGGCCTTCACGTCGAGCATCGCGCGGAGCCAGAAGAAGCCGGCGCCACCGGCCGCGGCGAGCAGGGCGAGGACGCTTGCCAATATCCACAGGCGCCGATGCGAGCGGCGAAGCGGCGGCACTGTCTCTTCGGGCAATATCCTGCTCCCCCTCGGCCTCGACGAGTGATACCCGCAAAACCGCTCGAGGTTCCAGATCAACCGGGTTGACGGCTCCCGTCTCCCCTCCCCACCTTACACGCGTACACGTGAGGAACGCTTACCCCCCATGCAGCTCGTCATCGTAGAATCGCCGGCCAAGGCGAAGACCATCGAGAAATATCTCGGCAAGGACTATCGGGTCCTCGCCTCCTACGGCCACGTCCGCGACTTGCCGGCGCGCGACGGCTCCGTCGATCCCGAGGAAGGGTTCGCGATGGAGTGGGAAACCTATGCCGACAAGTCGAAGCAGCTGAAGGCAATTGCCGACGAAGCGAAGAAGGCCGACCGACTGATCCTCGCCACCGACCCCGATCGCGAAGGCGAGGCGATTTCCTGGCACGTGCAGGAAGTGCTCCGGAACAAGAAGGCGCTGCCCAAGGAAGTCGAGCGCGTCACGTTCAACGCGATCACCAAGCCGGCGATCCTGACCGCGATGGAGCAGCCGCGCGAGCTGGATACCGATCTGATCGACGCCTATCGCGCGCGGCGCGCGCTCGATTATCTGGTGGGCTTCACGCTGTCGCCAGTGCTGTGGCGCAAGCTGCCCGGCGCCAAGTCGGCCGGCCGCGTCCAGTCGGTCGCGCTACGGCTGATCGTCGAGCGCGAGCGCGAGATCGAGGGGTTCAGCGCCCAGGAATACTGGTCGGTAACCGCCGACATGGAGCAGGACGGCACGCCGTTCACCAGCCGCCTGGTCAAGTGGAAGGGCGACAAGCTCGACCGGCTGTCGATCGGCGACGGCAAGACCGCCGAGGCGGCGAAGAAATCGGTCGAGGAAGGACGCTTCACCGTGGTCTCGGTCGAGACCAAGCCGGCGATGCGCAACCCGCCGCCGCCCTTCACCACTTCGACCCTGCAGCAGGAAGCCGCGCGCAAGCTCGGCTTCTCGGCCAGCCACACCATGCGGATCGCCCAAGGTTTGTACGAAGACGGCGCGATCACCTACATGCGTACCGACGGCGTGCAGATGGACCCCGGCGCGATCCAGGAGGCCCGCAAGGCCGTGGCGACGCGCTATGACGGCAGCTACGTGCCCGACAAGCCGCGCCAGTATCAGACCAAGGCGAAGAACGCCCAGGAAGCGCACGAGGCGATCCGCCCAACCGACTTCTCCAGGGACAAGGCGGGCTCGGGGGATCATGGCCGGCTCTACGAGCTGATCTGGAAGCGCGCGCTGGCCAGCCAGATGGCGAGCGCCCGGCTGGAGCGCACCACGATCGACCTGGAGGACGCGACCGGCCAGCACGGGCTGCGCGCCACCGGCCAGGTGGTGCTCTTCCCCGGCTATCTTGCGCTCTACGAGGAAGGCCGGGATGATTCCGAGGATGAAGATTCGCGCCGCCTGCCGCGGATGAGCGAGGGCGCGACCCCGGCCAAGAAGGCGGTCCATGCCGAGCAGCACTTCACCCAGCCGCCGCCGCGCTTCTCGGAAGCCTCGCTGGTCAAGCGGCTGGAGGAGCTCGGCATCGGCCGGCCCTCCACCTATGCCTCGATCATCCAGGTGCTGAAGGACCGCGCCTATGTCCGCGTCGAGAAGAACCGCTTCTTCGCCGAGGAGAGCGGGCGGCTGCTGACTGCGTTCCTCGAGCGCTTCTTCCAGAAATACGTGTCGTACGACTTCACCGCCGAGCTGGAGGAGGAGCTGGACGACGTGTCCGGCGGCCGCGCCCAGTGGCAGGCGGTGCTCGAGGCGTTCTGGAAGGATTTCAAGCCGCGCACGGCCGACGTGATGGAGCAGAAGCCATCGGACATCACCGCGGCGCTGGACGAGTTTCTCGCGCCCTATCTGTTCCCGGAAAAGGCGGACGGCAGCGATCCGCGGCTGTGCCCGAATTGCGGCAACGGCCGACTTGCGCTGCGCGGCGGCAAGTTCGGGGCGTTCATCGCCTGCTCCAACTATCCCGAGTGCAAATATACTCGCCGCTTCGCCCAGCCGGGCGGCGAGAATGGCGAGGACAACGGGCCGGAAGTGCTCGGCCAGGATCCGGAGACGGGCCTGAACGTCGAGCGCAAGTCGGGCCGGTTCGGGCCGTACATCCAGCTCGGCGAAGGCAAGGAAGCGGCACGCGCCTCGATCCCCAAGGACGTCGAGCTGGACCTGGAGCTGGCGCTCAAGCTGCTCAGGCTGCCGCGCGTGATCGGCAATCACCCCGAGACGGGCAACCCGATCACTGCCTCGATCGGACGCTACGGGCCCTATCTGGCGCATGACGGCAAATACGCACGGCTCCAGGGAACGATGGAGGTGTTCGAGACGGGCATGAACGCCGCGGTGGTCAAGCTGGCCGAGGCGGCGGCGAATTCGGGCCGCCCGGCCCGGGGCGCCGCGCGCGAGCCCCTGAAGCTGCTCGGCAAGCATCCGCGCACCGAGGCCGAGATCAAGCTGATGGACGGCCGCTACGGCGCGTACGTGACCGACGGCGAGACCAACGCGACGCTGCCCAAGTCGATCGACAAGGACCAGCTGACCCTGGAGGAAGCCGCCCAGCTGATCGACGCGCGCGCGGCGGCCGCGCCGGCCAAGGGCAAGGGGAAGAAAAAGGCGCCTGCGAAGAAGAAGGCCCCGGCCAAGAAGGCTGCGGCGAAATAGTGAGCCCGGCCTTCCGGCCCTATGCCGCGTCCGACGCGGCGGCGTGCCTGGGGCTGTTCGATGCCAATTGCCCGCGCTTCTTCGCGCCGGGTGAGCGCGCGGACTATGCGGACTATCTGGCGCGGGCGCGAGACTATCGCGTCGGCGAGGTGGACGGCGCAGTCCGCGCCGCCTTCGGCATCGCGCCGGGGCGCGCGGGCCGGATCCATCTCAACTGGATCCTGGTCGATCCCGATGCGCAGGGAGCCGGCCTGGGCCGCGCGATGATGGCGGCGACGCTGGAGGCGGCCCGCATGGCGGGCGCCTCCACGATCGACATCGCGGCGAGCCAGCATTCGGCCCCTTTCTTTGCCCGTTTCGGCGCTCGCGCGCTGGCGCGGACCGAGAATGGCTGGGGGCCCGGCATGCACCGAGTCGAGATGGAGCTGGACGTCAGCCCCGCGGATTGATCAGGCCGCCCGCACCTCGAAGCCGCGAAGCCACGCACGCGCGGCCTTCTGCGCCTCGATGATCTCGCGCGCGGTCATGTCCTCGGCGATCTCCGCGCGGCATTCCTGCGCGCGGCTGTCCCCGGTGACGGCGGCGATGTTGAACCATTTGTGCGCTTCGATGAGGTCGACGCCGACGCCGTCCGCGCCGCTCGAATAGACCATCCCCAGATCGTAACACGCGTTGGCATCGCCGCGGGCCGCGTCGCGCAGCCGGCTCTCGATGAGGAAACGCGCACTCTTCAGGCTGCTGCCCATGTCGCTCACCCCTTTTCCACCCTTTCGTGGTGAATGGGGTTTGGCACTCGAATTCAAAACAAATGGTTAACGACGTTAACTGTATTTGTTCAGGGTATCGCGATGTTGTCGATCAGCCGGGTCGCGCCGATCCTGGCGGCGGCGAGCAGGCGGAGCGGCCGGTCCGGCGCGGGGGCCGTGACCGGCTCCAGCGTGCCGGCATCGGCGAGCGCGACATAATCGATCTCGAAGCCCGCCGCGCCGAGCGTCTCGCGCGCCTGGGCGAGCGCCGCCTCGACATCGCTGCCCTCCGCGATCGCCTTGCCCGCCGCGCCGAGCGCGCGGGGCAGCGCGACGGCCTTGGCGCGCTCCTCGGGCATCAGATAGGCGTTGCGCGACGACAAAGCGAGGCCGTCATCGTCGCGCTGGGTCAGCACCGACTGGATCTCGACCGGCAGGTTGAGGTCCAGGGTCATGCGGCGGATCACCGCGAGCTGCTGCCAGTCCTTCTCCCCGAAGAACGCGATGTCGGGCTGAACCTGGTTGAACAGCTTGGCGACCACCGTCGCCACGCCGTCGAAATGGCCGGGCCGGTGCGCGCCTTCGAGCACTTCGCTCACGCCCGAGACCGAGACGTTGGTCGCGAAACCGTCGGGATAGACCATTTCCACCGGGGGCATCCACAGCAGGTCCACGCCGGCACCCGAGAGCATGCGCGAATCCGCAGCTTCCTTGCGGGGATATTTGGCAAGGTCCTCGCCGGCGCCGAACTGCTTCGGGTTCACGAAGATCGAGACGACCACGCGGTTCGCCGCGCGCCTGGCCGCATCGACCAGCGCCATGTGCCCGTCATGCAGCGCCCCCATGGTGGGAACAAGGGCGATGCGCTCGCCTGCCTGGCGCCAGGCGGCAATCGCCTCGCGAAGGACTTCGAGCTGACGGACTGTTTGCACGCGTTAACACTTTCGATAAGACGGAAGCGCGGCCTTCTATGGGGGGCGGGCCGATCGATCAATAAAGGATGTTGAGACGTTGAGCGAAGGGTCGAAGCGGCTGCACGTTCTCGTATTCGCGAACGAGAAGGGCGGCACCGGAAAATCCACCACCGCGGTCCACACCGCAATCGCGCTCGCTTCGAAGGGCGCGCGCGTCGCGTGCTTCGATCTCGATCATCGGCAGCGCACCATGGGGCGCTATCTCGACAATCGCGCCGCCACGACGAAGCGGATGGGCCGCGAGCTGCCGATGCCCGTCTACGACACGCATGACGGCGAGAGCATGGCCTATTTCTCGGAAGCGCTCGACCGGCTGGGCGAAGGCGCGGACTTCCTGGTGATCGACACGCCGGGCCGCGACGACAAGTTCGCCCGCATCGCCGTCACCAATGCCGACACGCTGGTCACGCCGATGAACGACAGCTTCGTCGATTTCGACCTGATCGGCCAGGTCGACCCCGACACGTTCAAGGTCGTCCGCCCCAGCTTCTATTCGGAGCTTATCTGGGAATCGCGCAAGCGCCGCGCCAAGGCGGACGGCGAGACGATCGACTGGGTGGTGCTGCGCAACCGCATGCAGCATATCGAGGCGCGCAACATGAAGCGCGTGTCGGAAGCGATCGACCAGCTTTCCAAACGCGTCGGCTTCCGCGTGATCTCGGGGCTTTCCGAGCGCGTGATCTATCGCGAGCTCTTCCCCCAGGGGCTGACCATGCTCGACAGCCGCGAGTTCGGCGAGATGGGCCTCGCCCATGTCGCCGCGCGCCAGGAACTGCGCGAGATGATGGCCGGGCTCGCGTTGCCCGAAGTCACCATGCCGCTGTTCGCCTGATGGCGAAGCTTATCCTCGCGGCGCTGGTCCTCTATGCGCTGTACCTGCTCGTGCTGAAGCCGCGCTCCAAGGGGCCGCGCATGCCGGAGGAGGAAGCGCGCGCGATCCTGGGCGTGACGGCAGATGACGATGACGAGGCGATCCGCTCGGCGCATCGCCGGCTCGTCTCGGCGGTGCACCCCGACAAGGGGGGATCCGCCGAGCTCACGCGCCGGATAAACGCGGCCCGCGACACGCTGCTGCGGCAGGGCCGCTGAACCGTTGCCCGCGCTTGCGATGCCGGATTGCACTTTCCCCGATATTCGCGAATTAGGCCGCCAGAGATTCCCCCGGGAGGCATCATGACCCATCGTTTCGACCCCACTTCGCTGCGCGAGTACGACATTCGCGGGATCGTGGGGCAGACCCTCGGCCCCGATGATGCGCGCGCGATCGGCCGTGGCTTCGCCACGCTGCTGCGCCGCGCCGGCGGCACCCGCGTGGCCGTGGGGCGCGACGGCCGTCTTTCCTCGCCCGCGCTGGAGGAAGCGCTGATCGACGGGCTCACCAAATCGGGCTGCTCGGTGGTGCGCACCGGCATGGGGCCCACCCCGATGCTATATTATGCCGAGGCAACGCTGGAGGTGGATGGCGGCATCCAGATAACCGGCAGCCACAATCCCGGCCACTATAACGGCTTCAAGATGGTGTTTCAGCACGCCAGCTTCTTCGGCGAGAAGATCCAGCTGCTCGGCAAGATGGCGGCGGAAGGCGATTGGGACGAAGGCGACGGCACCGAGACGGTGACCGACGCCGATGTCGAGGACCTGTATGTCGGCCGGCTGATCGCGGGCTATGCCGGCGGCGCCTATCGCGTCGGATGGGATACGGGCAATGGCGCCGCCGGCCCGGTGATCGAGAAGCTGGTGAAGCTGCTCCCGGGTGAGCATCACACGTTGTTCACCGATGTGGACGGCAATTTCCCCAATCATCATCCCGATCCCACCGACGAGAAGAACCTCGCCGATCTGAAGAGGCTCGTCGCGGAGAAGCAGCTCGATTTCGGACTTGCCTTTGACGGCGATGGCGACCGGCTGGGCGCGATCGACGGGCAAGGCCGCGTGATCTGGGGCGATCAGCTTCTGTCCATTCTGGCCGAACCTGTGCTCCGCGTGGAGCCCGGCGCGACGATCATCGCCGATGTGAAGGCGTCGCAGATGCTGTTCGACCGAATCGCGGAGCTGGGCGGCAAGCCGCTGATGTGGAAGACCGGGCACAGCCTGGTGAAGACCAAGATGAAGGAAACCCATGCGCCGCTCGCCGGCGAGATGAGCGGCCACATCTTCTTCGCCCAGGATTATTACGGCTTCGACGACGCACAATATGCCGCGATCCGGCTAATCCAGGCAGTGCATGTGATCGGCAAGTCGCTGACCGAGCTCAGGGACGCGATGCCCCGGCTGGTCAACACGCCCGAGATGCGCTTCCAAGTGGACGAGAGCCGCAAGTTCGCGGTGGTCGACGAAGTGCTCGACCGGCTGGAAGCCGAAGGCGCCGATGTCGACCGCACCGACGGCGCCCGGGTGAACACCGCCGACGGCTGGTGGCTGCTGCGCGCGTCGAACACGCAGGACGTGCTCGTCGCCCGCGCCGAGGCGAAGGACCAGGCCGGGCTCGACCGGCTGCTCGCCCAGATCGACGATCAGCTGGCGAAGAGCGGCCTGGTGCGCGGAGAGACGGTGGCGCATTGATGGCAGCCGGATCGATCCCCGCGTTCCTCGACGCGCTCGACTCCGGCCACCGCGCCGCCGTCGATGCGCTGCGGGAGCTGGTGGTCGAAGCCGCACCCGGGCTGGTCGAGGAATTGAAGTGGAACGCGCCGAGCTTTCGCGACGCGCAGGATCACAAGGTGACGCTGGGCATCGACCGCAAGGGCGGTGTCCGGATCGTCTTGCATCGCGGCGCCACGGCGAAGACGGCGACCGGCTTCCGGTTCGAGGATCCCGCGGGTCTCGCGACCTGGCCGGCGCCTGATCGCGGCGTGATCCAGCTGCGCGACGCGGACGACGTCGCCGCGCATGCCGAGGCGCTGCGCGACATCGTCCGCCGCTGGATCGCCGCCACCGCCTGATGCCCCGTCGGGCGATTTGACTCGCAATTCCGCGCCCCTCCCCCCATTTGGGGGTCATGGCGTCATCCCATCCGCCCATCATCCGCGTCATCGATCTCGAAACCACGGGCGACAAGCCGCCGGCCCATGCCGTGTGCGAGGTCGGCTGGCAGGACGTCGCCATGGGCAAGGACGGGCGCTGGGCGCTGTACGGCGAAGGCGGCAGCCGGCTGGTCAATCCCGGCCGGCCGATCCCGCCGCTGACCATGGCGATCCACCATATCCGCGACGAGGATGTCGCCGATGCGCCCTGGTGGCATGACGTCGCCCGCCCGATCCTCGATCCCTGGCCGCGCCGAGTCGCGCTGGCGGCGCACCGGGCGAGCTTCGAGGAGCAATATTGCACCCCGGCCCTCACGCGCGGCGCCGACTGGATCTGCACCTGGAAATGTGCGCTGCGACTCTGGCCCGACAGCGGCGGCTTCTCGAACCAGTTCCTCCGCTATTTCCGCAAGCCCGAGGGGCTGGAGCACGAGCGCGGCCTGCCCGCCCATCGCGCCTTTCCCGATGCCTATGTGACCGCGCACCATCTGCGCGACATGCTGAACGCGGCGAGCGTCGAGCAACTGATCCAATGGTCGAAATCGCCGGGCCTGCTGCCGCGCGTGCGCTTCGGGCCGGATCGCGGCAAGGAATGGGGCGAGATCGACGACGATTCGCTCGCCGTCTTCCTGAACGATCGCGATGAGGACGTGCGCTTCACCGCCCAGACAGAGCTGGCGCGCCGTCGCGGCGGCGTGCCGGTGGAGCGCGACGTTCCGCCGCAACGGCTGTTGTTCTGATCTAGCGCCGCCCGGCGATCAGCCAGCGCACTCCTTCGAGCACGATGCCGTAGACCAGGTGCGAAGCCGCGCCATAGGCATGCTGGACGAGCGGAGTGTCCTCCGGCCCGGGCGCCAGGCCGGCGGCCGGCACGGCGGCTTCGTCGAGCAGCGCGCTGGTGGCAATGCCATAGGCGCCGCCGAAACCGGCGCTCGCCTCCGGCTTGTATTCGGTAATCACGCCATAGATGCCGCCGAGCACCGCGCCGGTGACATAGTGGACTGCCATCCCGGCCCGCTCACGCAGGGGCTCGGGCACCGGCATGTCGATCAGCGCCTCGCTTGCCCGGTCGGCGGCCTTCACCGTGGCCGGATCCTCGCCCTTGCCGTCCTCGGGCAGCAATTTCCCTGCCCGGTGCTGGAACGCGGCCATCGCCGCGGAAGCGACCAGCCCCGCGGCGACACCGGCGAGAAGACCGAGAAACGGGCGGGGCTTTGCCATCGGGAACTCCGGAGCAGGGATGGGCGCAACGCACGCATCCCTGCCCGGCTCCCGGCGTCACATCAATATCGGGGCATCAATATTGGATGCGTTCCGCCTTGAGATTGTGCTTGGCGAGATAGGCCTGGACGCTGTCGCCGCCCGCGAGATGCCCCGCGCCGACCGCGACGAACACCGTGCCCGGCTTGGCCATGCGCGCGCCGATCCACTCCGCCCAGCGGGCATTGCGATCGGAGAGGAGCACCTTGGCGAGCTCCGGCGTCTTGCGCATCTCCTCGTTCATCGTCTTGCCCAGCCCATCGGGATCCCCGGCGCTCCACTGCGCGACCATCTTGTCGAGCAGCGGGCCGATATTGGCGAACTCGTTGACCGTGCTGACCAGATACTTGACCTGCTGATCCGCCGGCAGCGTATCGAAGAAGCCGATCTGCTGCTCGAAGGTCTCGAGACCGGCCACCGGCTTGTTGGCCGCCTTCGCGGCGGCGGTGATCGTCATCTCGGCGCCACTATTGGGATCATAGCCGAGCTTCGGGAGCGGGGCCATGCTGAGCGTCATCGCGGCGAACCAGGGCTCGAAGCGATCGAGCGCAGTGGCGGGCATGCCGAGGCTGGTGAGCGCGGCGGCATAGGCGGGGCGCGTGGCCTCGGGCAGCTTGACGGTGAGCGCCGGATCGGCCTGCGGCGCGACCGCAGCCTGCATCACTACGCCCTGCATCGTGGCGGGATCGGGCATGACCATTTCGAGCACCACTTCGTCGCTCTTGTCGAACGCGGCCTTCACTGCCTTGTCGAACCAGCTGAGGCCCGGCTTCAGCACATGGACCGTGCCGAACAGATAGATGGTGGTATCGGCATCCTTGACCACCCAGAGCGCCGGATCGGCCTGCTTGGCGGCGGGCGCGGCCTGGGCAGCGGGCGCCGCCTGGGCATGAGCGACCGCCGGCAGCGAGGCAAGCGCAGTAAACCCCGCCAGGGCAGCGAGCAGTTTCTTCTTCTTCAACAACATCTCGAAATCACTCCATGTTGCACGGCCGGTCAGGGCCGGAGTTTCTTCCCGTAATAGGCGACAGTCAGCACCCCCATGGTGCCGATGAACAGAATCTCGTGATCGGGCATTCCGACCAACCCGCCCTTCCATAGGAAGAACCAGACGGGGTAGACGAGTGCATAGAAATAGATGCCCACCGCGCTGACGAGCAGATGGTCGCGCCGCTCGACCTCGTCGACGCGGCGGAAGAAATACCAGCTGCCGATCGTGGTGCCGACAAGATAGAGCGCCGCCACCGTGATCGCCCAGCTCGGCGGCAGCGTGCGCGCGCCGCTATGCTGGAGATAGGACAGCACCGCGCCGATCCCGCCGCCCAGCAGCATCAGGCCGGCAGCGACAATCGCGAGATGGCGCGCGCGCGTGCGCTCGGCACGTTCACCGGGGCCCATCGGCTCAGTCATTCCCGTTTCCCGACTCGGCATCGAAAAATATCTCCTCGATGGGCATGCCGAACAGGCGCGCAATCTTGAACGCGAGCGGCAGCGACGGATCGTGCTTGCCCGTTTCGATCGCGTTCACCGCCTGGCGCGACACGCCGAGCCGGCCGCCAAGCTCCGCCTGGCTCCAGTCACGCTCGGCGCGCAGCACTTTCAGCCGGTTCCGCATCCCTTGTTCGGCATGTCCCCACTAGCTGACATCCTGTCAGGTTCACCTTACATAGCGAGTCGCACGGGATTGTCAATAAGACCTGACATTATGTCAGGCTCGGCTAGCTTGCGATTTCCTTGAGCGGAACCGCGGCGTCGGCGACCAGCGCGGGATCCGCGGCGATCCCCTCCACCACCAGCCTGCGGCCCTGGACATAGTCCTTGACTGCGTTGACGCAGTCGAGGGCGATCACCCGGCCCTGGCGATAATAGACCAGCGAGAAGCTGCGAGCGGCGGGATCGCCCCGGACCACCAGCGTGTCGTGCCCGGCCGAGATGCCGACGGTCTGGAGCTTGAGGTCGTACTGGTTGGACCAGAACCAGGGCACGGCGTCGTAACGCGCTTCGATGCCGCAGATCGTCTTCGCGGCGACGGTGCCCTGGTCGTTGGCGTTCTGGACCGATTCCAGGCGAATCGCAGTGTCGGCGGCATAATGGTTCACGTGCAGCGCGCAATCGCCGATCGCGAAGACGTCCGGCAGGCTGGTGCGCGACTGTTCGTCGACGAGCACGCCGTTTCCGCCGGTCGCGCCGGCGGCGAGCAGCGGCTCCACGGCGGGAAGAATGCCGATGCCGACGATTGCCATGTCGGCTGCGATCACTTCGCCGCCCGCCAGCCGCACGCCGGTGACTCGCCTCTCCCCTTCGATTGCCTCGACCTGCGCGCCAAGACGGATCTCGACGCCGTGCGCGCGGTGCTCGGCTTCGAAGAAGCGCGACAGCGGCGCGCCGGCGACGCGGGCGAGGACGCGATCCAGCGCCTCGATCACGGTGACCTGCTTGCCGAGCTTGGCCAGGACGGCGGCCGCCTCCAGCCCGATATAGCCGCCGCCGACCACCGCGACGCGGGCGACGCCGTCCAGCTCGGCCATCATCCGGTCGACATCGGCGCGGGTGCGCACGGTGTGGATGCCGGCAAGGTCATGCCCGTCACAGGCCAGCCGGCGCGGCTTGCCGCCGGTCGCCCAGATCAGCTGGCCATAGCCGATCGCCTCGCCGTCCGCGGTGACGGCATGCGCGACGGGATCCACCGCGGTAACGGTGCGGCCGGGCAGCAGCACCACCCGGCGCTCCTCCCAGAATGCCGCGTTGCGGATCAGCAGCCGCTCGAATGCCTTCTCGCCCGAGAGATATTCCTTGGAGAGCGGCGGCCGCTCATAGGGCAGCTCGGGCTCGTCGCCGAGCAGCGCGATGCTGCCTTCGAACTTGTTCTGGCGAAGCGCGATCGCCGCCTGGGCTCCGCCATGGCCGGCGCCGACGATGAGGACGTCGTATCTCATGCCTTCAGCCGCTCCGCATGCCAGGCGACATGGTCGCCGAGGAAAGTGGAGACGAAATAATAGCTGTGGTCATAGCCCGGCTGGAGCCGCTGGGTGAGCGCGATGCCCGCCTCGGCGCAGGCGGCCTCCAGCAGTTCGGGCTTGAGCTGGGTGTCGAGGAAGGGATCGTCGGCGCCGGTGTCGACCAGCAGCGCGGGCAGGCGTGCGCCGTCCTCGATCAGCGCGACGGCGTCATGCGCGCGCCATGCCGCACGATCCGGGCCCAGATATCCGCCAAGCGCCTTCTCGCCCCAGGGCACCCGGCTCGGCGCCGCGATCGGCGAGAAGGCCGAAACCGAGCGGAAGCGATCCGGATTGCGCAAGCCGATGGTCAGCGCGCCGTGCCCGCCCATCGAATGGCCGGTGATGCCCTGGCGGGCCATGTCGGCCGGGAACTCCGCCTCGATCAACCCGGGCAGTTCCAGCTCGACATAGCTGCGCATCCGGAACTGCGCCGCCCAGGGCGCCTCGGTCGCGTCGAGATAGAAGCCGGCGCCCTGGCCGAAATCATAGGCTTCGTCGTCGGGCACGCCCGGCCCGCGCGGCGAAGTGTCCGGCGCGACCAGGATCACGCCGTGCCGGGCGCAGGCCGCGCGATACTCACCCTTCTCGGTGACATTGGCATGGGTGCAGGTGAGGCCGGAGAGGAACCACAGCACCGGCAGCTTCGCGCCCGGGGCATGCTCTGGCACGAAGGCAGAGAAGGTCATGTCGGTGCCGGTGGCGGCGGAGGCATGGCGATAGACGCCCTGCACGCCGCCCCGGGACTTGTTGGAGGAAAGCAGTTCCATGGGCGGCCCTTCAGCGGAAGACGATGGTGCGGTTGCCGTTGCGGAAGACGCGGCGCGCCCCGATCCACTGCACGGCGCGGGCGAGCACCTGCGCCTCGATGTCGCGGCCGATGCGGATCAGGTCGTCGACCGAGGCACGATGATCTACGCGGTCGACCGCCTGCTCGATGATCGGCCCCTCGTCGAGGTCGCTGGTGACGAAATGCGCAGTGGCGCCGATCAGCTTCACGCCGCGCGCATGCGCCCGGTGATAGGGCCTGGCGCCCTTGAACCCCGGCAGGAAGCTGTGATGGATGTTGATGCAGCGCCCGGCCAGTCGATCGGCGAGCGCGGGCGACAGGATCTGCATGTAGCGCGCGAGGATCAGATAGTCCGCGCCGACCCGATCGAACTCGGCGAGCAGCGCCGCTTCCTGCAGGTCCCTGCCTTCAGGCAGCAGGACAAAGGGCAGGCCATGCCATTCGGTGAGGTCGCGCAGCGTGCCGTGGTTGGAGACCACGCCCGCGATCTCGACGCCCAGGCTGCCGGTCTTCCAGCGATGGAGCAGGTCGTTGAGGCAGTGCGAACCCTTCGACACCGCGATCAGGATGCGCGGGAGCCTGTCGCTCTCCGTCATCGCCCAGTCGAAGCCGAAGCGCTCGGCCACCGGCGCGAACGCCTCGCGCAGCGCCATGGTCTCGAACGGCGCACCTGCCGCCTTGAACTCGACTCGCATGAAGAAGCGGCCCGAATCGAGATCGGCATATTGCTGGCTGTCGAGGATGAAGCCGTCGCGCGCGGCGAGGAATCCGCTTACCGCCGCGACGATGCCCGGCCGGTCCTCGCAATCGAGAGTCAGGATCCAGGCCGGCACGGTCATGCGCGGCAGGCCGGGCGCCGCGGCATCAAAGCGCCTCCACCTGAGTCGCCGTCGCGGCGTCGCCGGTATTGGGCGTGCCGGACGGCTCGATGACGATCAGCTTCACTTCCCCCCGGCGCGCGACCGGCCGATGCTCGACGCCGCGCGGGACGACGAAGATCTCACCCGGCTGGAGCGTCACCGTGCGATCGCGCAGCTCGATGTCGAGCACGCCTTCGAGCACGAGGAAGAAATCGTCGGTCTCGGGATGGCTGTGCCAGACGAACTCGCCCTCCACCTTCACGATGCGGATGTCATTGTCGTTGTAGCGCGCGACGATGCGCGGCGCCCAATGCTCCGAGAAGCCGGCGAACTTCTCCGCCAGGTTGACGACCCCGCTCACGCCGGCACGCGCCAGACCCCGCACAGCTTGTTGCCGTCGGGATCGCGGAGATAGGCAAGGTGCATCTTGCCGAAGGGCAAGTCGCGCAGGCCGGGCGGATCCTCGATCGACTTGCCTCCCGCCGCGACGCCGGCATCGTGCCAGGTGACGACCTGCTCGGCGCTGTCCATCGCGAAGCCGATCGTGCCGCCATTGGCATGGCAGGCAGGATCGCCGTCGAGCGGCGCGGAGACCATGAAGAGGCCGCCATTGTGCAGGTAGATCAGCCGGCCCTTGTCATCGGCCATCGCCGGCCTGCCGCCGATCGCGCCGAACAGCGCGTCGTAAAAGCTCCGGGAACGCGCCAGGTCGTTGCTGCCGACCATCACATGGCTGAACATCGCCGCATCTCCTCCGTCAATATACCACGACGCTGCGGATGCTCTCGCCCGCATGCATCAGATCGAAGCCCTTGTTGATCTCGTCCAGCGTCAGGACATGGGTGATCATCGGATCGATCGCGATCTTGCCGTTCATATACCAGTCGACGATCTTCGGCACGTCGGTCCGGCCCTTGGCACCGCCGAACGCCGTACCCTTCCAGACCCGGCCGGTGACCAGCTGGAACGGGCGCGTCGCGATTTCCCTGCCCGCCTCGGCCACGCCGATGATGATCGATTCGCCCCAGCCGCGATGGCAGCATTCGAGCGCGGTACGCATCACTTCGGTATTGCCGGTGGCGTCGAACGAATAATCGGCGCCGCCGTCGGTGAGCGCGAGCACCTCGGCGATCACGTCCTCGCGCGACTTGCCCTTGCCGTCGATGAAGTGGGTCATGCCGAACCGGCGGCCCCATTCCTCGCGGTCCGGATTGATGTCGACCCCGACGATCACGTCCGCGCCGACCATCCTGGCGCCCTGGATCACGTTGAGGCCGATCCCGCCCAGGCCGAACACCACCACCTTCTCGCCGACCTGGACCTTGGCGGTGTTGACCACCGCGCCGACGCCGGTGGTGACGCCGCAGCCGATATAGCAGCTGGTCTGGAACGGCGCGTCCTCGCGGATCTTCGCCACGGCGATCTCGGGCAGCACGGTGAAGTTCGAGAAGGTAGAGCAGCCCATATAATGGTAGATCGGCTGGCCCTTGTACGAGAATCGGGTCGTGCCGTCGGGCATCAGGCCCTTGCCCTGAGTGGCGCGGATCGCGGTGCACAGATTGGTCTTGCCGGACAGGCACGACTTACACTGGCGGCATTCGGGGGTGTAGAGCGGGATCACATGGTCGCCCGGCTTCACGCTGGTGACGCCCGCCCCCACTTCGCGGACGATGCCCGCCCCCTCATGGCCGAGCACGCTGGGGAAGATGCCCTCGGAATCGAACCCGTCGAGCGTATAGGCATCGGTGTGGCAGATGCCCGTCGCCATGATCTCGACCAGCACTTCGCCCGCCTGGGGGCCCTCGAGATCGAGCTCGACGATCTCGAGCGGCTGCTTCGCTGCGAAAGCGACGGCGGCGCGGGTCTTCATGGGCTTTCTCCTTGCTCGCCGGCCTGATCGGGGAAACCCGGCCCGGTTGCAATGGGAGTCAGCGCCGGATGCGGTCTTCCGGCCGGTGCAGGGTGAGGAAAATGCCACCCCACCAAAGGATTCCGGCAAACGCGGCGCCTCCCAGCAGGACGCGCGCGAACCCGGAGGCGAGGACAAGGCCGGCAAAGGCGAGGCCGGCGAGCAACACCCAGCCGGGAAGGCTGCGCGCAGCCCCCGCCTCGCGCACGCTCAGCGCCGTCCAGAGCGCGATTCCGGCATGGCCGAGCGCCGTCAGCGCCGCGACGAGATCGCCCCGGGGCGAGACCCGGCCGATGCCGAGCAGCGCCGCCGCCTCGATGTTGAAATGCGCGGCGGCGGCCAGGCACAGGATTCCCGCGCCACCGGCGAGCAGCGCCAGGTCGCGCGCGGGCGTGCGCGGCCCGATCGGCCCGGCCAGCGTCAGCATCGCGAGCAGGATCGCGCCCGCGAACACGCAGCGGACGATCTCGCCCGCCAGCAACAGGCCCCAATGGGCGCGGGCAGCATCGAAACTGCCCCGGGCGATCGCCGCGAACGGCTCCGAGGCGCCGGCCAGATCGTGCGAGAGGTCGCCAAGCACGATCAGCGCGATGGTGAACAACAGGCAGAGCAGCGCCGCCACCGTGCCGAAGGGCCTGCCATGATCGCCGACAAAGGACCGCTGCACCCCGCATCTCCCATGTGTATTATTTATATAATACACTAGCGCCGCGAGCGACGCAAGCCGCTGGTCGCGCGCGGCCGATATCGCCGAAACGGCGGCAATCCGCGGCGACGCCGTGCGGGGCCCGTGATATTTTCCCGGCCGCACAGGATCGCGGGAGAGAAGGATGGTCGAGGCTCCGAACGCAGCGACGGGCAACGTCTATGTGATGAACCTGACCAGCCAGGATCTCAACCTGAGCATCAACGGCCTGGGAACCTCGGGCGGCACGATCCCGGGCTGGGGCCAATCCGGCGGCAACCGATATCAGCCGGGCATGCAGGCCGTGCCGCGGACGCTCAACGCGAGCGACGGCCCGGGCAAGTTCTTCAACGGCAATAACAGCCTCGCGCTCTTCTGGATCGACGGCCTGTTCTTCGCGGCGGTCCGGATCGACGGCAGCCAGATTCCGCTCAACCAGGACCTGATCCTGGTGGTCGAGCGCAACAAGTGGCAGCTCGTCAATCAATATGCGGTGCTGGTCGCCAGTGGCGACGTGAATCCGATGTCCATGCTCCGCGACGCGCTCGACATGACGGAGCCGCGGGACGGCTGAGCCGGGGGACGCGGGCTTCCGCGCTTGGCCGATCGCGTCCGCTGCGCCTATGGGCGCGGGGATGCCCCATTTCGAAGCGCAGCACCGTGACCTTGCCGACCTCGCCGAACGCAGCCGTGCGCGACGGCTGGCCCAGCGGGCGGGGCGGGATTTCTCCTCGAACGACTATCTGGCGCTGGCCGGCGATCCCGCGCTGGCGACGGCAGTGCGCGCGGCGATCGATGCGGGCATTCCGATCGGGTCGGGCGGATCGCGGCTGCTGCGAGGCAATCATGCGGCGCATGAAGCGCTGGAAGCGGAAGCCGCACGGTTCTTCGGCGCCGGGAGCGCGCTTTATTTCTCGACCGGCTATGCCGCCAATGCGGCGCTGCTCGCCACGCTGCCGCAGCGCGGCGACCTGATCGTCCATGACGCACTGATCCATGCCAGCGCGTACGAAGGCATGCGGCTGGGCCGGGCGGAGGCGCGCGAGGCTGCGCACAACGATGTCTCCGCGTTCGAGCACGCCATTGCGGCGTGGCGGCACGCGGGCGGCACCGGGCGCATCTGGATCGCCGTGGAGAGCCTCTATTCCATGGACGGCGACCAGGCGCCGCTCGACGAGCTCGCCGCGCTGGCGGACCGGCATGAGGCCGTGCTGCTGGTCGACGAAGCGCACGCCACCGGCGTGTTCGGGCCGCAGGGGCGCGGGCTGGCAGCAGGGCTGGCAGGGCGCGAGAACCTGATCACGCTGCACACCTGCGGCAAGGCGCTCGGCTGCGAAGGCGCATTGCTGTGCGGGCCGCCGGTGGTGCGCGACTTCCTGGTCAATCGCGGGCGGGCCTTCATCTTCTCGACCGCGCCTTCGCCGCTGATGGCGGAGGCGGTGCGCGCCGCGCTGGGGCTGATCGCCGAGCCGGGACGGCGCGCACGGCTGCACGCGCTGATCCGGCGGGCGGAGGCGCTGCTGGCCCCGGTGGGCGTGCGGGCGACCGGCTCGCAGATATTGCCGCTGGTGATCGGGGAGGATGCGCGGACCATGGCGATGGCGGCGGCATTGCAGCGGCTCGGTTTCGACGTGCGCGGAATCAGGCCGCCCACGGTGCCGGCGGGCACGTCGCGACTGCGCGTTTCGCTGACGCTGAACATCGGCGAGGACGATGTCGCCGCCCTTGCCGGCGCGCTGGGGAGCCTCGCGTGAGAATCGTCGTCACCGGCACCGATACCGATATCGGCAAGAGCGTGTTCGCCGCCGGCCTCGCCGGGGCACTGGGCGCAACCTATTGGAAGCCAGTGCAGAGCGGACTCGAGGGCGGCGGCGATTCCGAGCGGGTCGCCGCACTGGCGGGGGTGCCGGCAGCGCCCGAGGCCTATCGGCTCAACACGCCCTGCTCGCCGCACCTGGCAGCCGAGATCGACGGCGTGACGATCGATCCAGGCCGGCTCGATCCGCCCATGATGGATCCGCTGGTGATCGAGGGGGCGGGCGGCGTGCTGGTGCCGGTGACGCGCCGGCTGCTCTATGCCGATCTGTTCGCGCGCTGGGGGCTGCCCACGGTCCTGGTCGCCCGCACCGCGCTCGGCACGATCAACCACAGCCTGCTCTCGATCGAGGCGCTCCGCGCGCGCAGCGTGCCGATCCTCGGCGTGGCGTTCGTCGGCGAGGCGAACGAGGACAGCGAAGCCACCATCGCCGCGATCGGCGGGGTTCGCCGGCTGGGACGGCTGCCGATCCTCGATCCGCTCGACCGCCCTTCCCTCGCCGCTGCCTTCGCACGCGCGTTCACGCTCACGGATTTCGCGGCATGACTTCCCCCGTCTGGCACCCCTTCACCCAGCATGGGCTCGGCGAGCCGATCCCGGAAGTGGTGCGCACCGAAGGCGCGGCGCTGCACACGCGGGATGGGCGGCGCTTCGTCGATGCGATCTCGTCCTGGTGGGTGACGACGCACGGCCATTGCCATCCGCGGATCATGGCCGCGATCGCCGAACAGGCCGGCAGCATGGACCAGGTCATCTTTGCCGGCTGGACGCACGAGCCCGCCGAGGCGCTCGCCCGCGAACTGGTGCGGATCCTGCCCGATCCGCTCCGCCACGTGTTCTTCTCCGACAGCGGCTCGACCAGTGTCGAAGTGGCGCTGAAGATGGCGCTGGGCTTCTGGGACAATCGCGGCGAACCCAGGAACCGTATCGTGGTGCTCGAGCATGGCTATCATGGTGACACGATCGGCGGCATGTCGGTCGGCGCGCGCGGCGTGTTCAACCGGCCCTATCAGCCCTTGCTGTTCGACGTGGCGACCATCCCCTTCCCCGAGCCCGGCCGGAGCCGGGCGACGCTCGACGCGCTGGAAACGCAGTGCCGTGGCCGGCCCGCCGCGCTGCTGGTCGAGCCGCTGGTGCTGGGCGCGGGCGGCATGAAATTCTATCCCGCCAGCCTGTTGGCCGAGATGCGCCGGATCTGCGCGGCGCACGACGTGCTGTTCATCGCCGACGAAGTGATGACCGGCTGGGGACGCACCGGCACGCTGCTGGCATGCGAGCAGGCCCAGGTGGTGCCCGACATCCTCTGCCTGTCCAAGGGGCTGACCGGCGGGGCGATCCCGCTCGCGGTGACGCTGGCGACTCCGCCGATCTTCGAGGCACATCGCTCGCAGGACCGCGCCCGCATGTTCTTCCACTCGTCGAGCTACACTGCCAATCCGATCGCCTGCGCGGCCGCCAACGCCAATCTGGCGATCTGGCGCGACGAGCCGGTGCGCGCCCGCATCGCCGATCTGGGCGACCGCCAGCAGGACCATCTCGACACGCTTTCCCGGCATCCGCTGGTCCGCAATCCGCGCCGGCTGGGCACGATCGTCGCGGCCGAGATCGGCACGGGCGAATCGGCCTATCTCGATTCGGCGGGCCCGCGCCTCAGGTCCTTCGCGCTGGAGCGCGGCGTGCTGATCCGGCCGCTGGGCAACACCGTCTATGTGATGCCGCCCTATTGCATCGACGATGCCGATCTCGGCGCGATCTATGCCGCTGTGACCGAATTCCTGGAGCAGGAGCCCCGCATGGGGGATCTGTTCGCTTTCTAGGGACGAGTGGTGCTGCCGGTGAGGATTGAACTCACGACCTCAGCCTTACCAAGGATGCGCTCTACCACTGAGCTACGGCAGCACTCGCTCGAACAGCCCGGCGGCGCCGGGTCCCAAGCGGGAGGCGCCTATGTGCTTGGGCAGTACCGATTGTCAACCCGCCCGGGGACGGTTTATCGCAGGAAGATGAGCGAAGCGGAAAAGAAGGCCCGCCTGGCCGAGGCGCTGCGGGCCAATCTGAGGAAACGCAAGACGCAGGCGCGCGCGCAGGCCGCAGCCGGCGACGCGCCCGATTCTCAGAGCGACGCCACCCAGAGCGAGACGCGGCCGGCGGCATCATAGGCGTTGCGCGCGATCGCGTGCGGCCCGAGGAGATACATCGCCATCGTGACGGCACCCGCCAGGAACCACATCACCCGATAGGTGCGCACTTCGCTTCTAGCCATGCCAACTCGTCCCCGCCCAGCTGCGGGCCCAGGACCCGCAATACTTCAGCATGATAGGCATTGAGCCAGGCCAGTTCCCGGGCGGTTAGCAGAGATGGTAAAATCAGCGTTCGCTCAATCGGCGCGAAGGTCAGCGTCTCGAAGCCGAGCATTTGTTGTTCCGCACCCGAAATCAAATGCTTGACCACCAGCACCAGGTTCTCGATCCGGATGCCGAATTCCTGCGCTTTATAGTAACCGGGCTCGTTCGACAGGAACATGCCCTCGCGCAGCGGCTCCAGGCTCTGGCCGCCCGGATAGAAGGGCTGCGCGATGCGCTGCGGCCCTTCATGGACCGACAGGTACGAGCCGACGCCATGGCCGGTCCCGTGGCCGTAATCGAGGCCGACTTCCCACAAGGGGCGCCGCGCGAAGCTGTCGAGCTGGGCGCCGGTGGTGCCGTCAGGGAAGATCGCGGTGGCGATGGCGATATGGCCCTTCAGCACGCGCGTGAAGCGGTCCTTCATCTCGTCGCCGGTCTCGCCCACCGGCATCACCCGCGTCACATCGGTGGTGCCGTCGGCATATTGCCCGCCCGAATCGACGAGATAGAGCTGGCCGAGCTCGATCGGCAGGCTCGATTCATCGGTGACCTTGTAGTGCGGGATCGCGCCATTGGGGCCGGTGGCGGAGATGGTGTCGAAGCTCAGGTCCTTGAGCACGCCGGTCGCCTCGCGGAATTCGCGCAGCTTGTCGGCGGCCGACATCTCGGTGAGGCCGCCCTGGGGGGCGGTTTCCTCGAACCACTTCAGGAAGCGCGAGAGCGCGGCGCCGTCGCGCGCCTGGGCAGCCTTCTGCCCGGCGATCTCGGCCGGATTCTTGATCGCCTTGGCAAGGATCACCGGGTCGCGCAGCGCCAGCACCTTCGCGCCGCCGGCATCGAGCGCGTCGAACACCGCGGCGACCGCGCTGCCCGGATCGGCGGCAACGCGCTTGCCGGCAAAGCCCTTGAGCGCAGGAGCGAAGGCGGCGCGGTCATGGATGCGGATGGCATTGCCGAGATGCTGGCGGACCGCGTCGTTCATCTTTTCCGGCGCGACGAACAGATCGGCGGTGCCGTCGGCATTGACGATCGCATAGGCGAGCGCGACCGGCGTGTGGCTGACATCGGTACCGCGGATGTTGAACGCCCAGGCGATCGAATCGAGCGCGGAGAGCACGACGGCATCCGCCTTGCGCTCGGCCAGCCAGTCGGCGATCTCGGCGCGCTTGGCGGGCGAGGACTTGCCCGCGGCGGCATCGGACTGGATCGCCAGCGTTGCGTCGCTGGGCGCAGGCTTGCTCGGCCACACGGCGTCGATCGGGTTGGTATCCACCGCGACCAGCTCCGCCCCTTTCTCGGCAAGCGCCTTGCGCGCTTCCTCGACCCAGGCGCGGGTGTGCAGCCAGGGATCATAGCCGATCCGGCCGCCGTCCGGCGCATGCGCGCCGAGCCACGACGCCACGCTGGTGGCGGGCACGCCGACATATTCCCAATCCGCCGCCGAGACCTGCTGGCGAACCTGGAGCGTGTAGCGCCCGTCGGTGAAGATCGCCGCTTCCTGGGGCAGGACCACCGCCGTGCCGGCCGAGCCCTGGAAGCCGGTGAGCCAGGCGAGCCGCTGGGCATAGGCGCCGACATATTCGGACATGTGCTCGTCAGTGAGCGGCACCACGAAACCGTCGAGACGGTCGCGCTTCAGCTGCTCGCGAAGAGCCTTGAGACGGTCGGCATAGCTGGACATCGGTTCTACTCTTAGCTGGACTCTATGGGGCTGCTTTGCGCCGTTATTCGGCAAAAGTCACACCTTGCGCTATCTCCCTTGGCCGATGAGCGACTTCCCCATGCACCGCGCCGACCTGCCCACCCCCGCGCTGCTGCTCGACGTGGCGGCGATGGACCGCAACATCGCCGCGATGGCGGCCTTCGCCGGCGCGCGCGGCCTGGCGCTGCGGCCGCACGCCAAGACGCACAAGAGCGGCGAGATCGCGCGGCGGCAGATCGCGGCGGGCGCGGCGGGCATCTGCTGCGCCAAGCTGGGCGAGGCCGAAGCGCTCGCCGCGGACGGCGTGGGCGACATCCACCTCACCTCGCCCGTGGTGACCAGGGGCGGTATCGCACGGCTGGCCGCGCTGGCGGCGAAGATCCGGCTCTCGGTGGTCGCCGATCATCCGGACATCGTGCGCGCGCTGGCAGGCTGTGGGGCGACCGTTTTCGTCGACGTCGATCCGGGCAAGCACCGCACCGGCGTGACTTCGCCCCAGGCCGCGGTCGCGCTGGCGCAGGCGATCGCCGAGGCCGGGCTGACGCTGGGCGGCGTGCAATATTATTGCGGATCCGAGCAGCACATCGCCCGTTTCGCGGACCGGCAAGCGGCGATCACGGAGAAGACCGATTATCTGCGCACCGTGCTGGCGGCATTGGCCGCGGCGGGCTTCGCAATTCCCGTGGTGACCGGCGCGGGCACCGGCACCTTCGCGATCGACGCCGAACTGGGTGTGCTCACCGAGTTGCAGGTGGGAAGCTACATCTTCCTCGACCGCGAATATCGCGACTGCGAGCTGGCGGGGCCGCGCTTCGAGCAGGCGCTCTGGGTGGATTCCACCGTGGTCAGCGCGAACACGCCCGGCATGGTGACGATCGATGCGGGATTGAAGTCTTTCGCCACCGATGCCGGGGTGCCCGTGCCCGCCTCGGGCACCGCGCGCTACGCCTTCATGGGCGACGAGCAGGGTGCGCTGATCGGCGGAGACCTGCCGGGCCTGGCGGAACGCGTCACGCTGGTTCCGCCGCACTGCGACCCGACGGTGAATCTGTACGACGCCTATCATCTGGTGGCGGGCGACACGGTGACCGGCGCCTGGCCGGTGACCGCGCGCGGCCGCTCCACCTAAAGTCTAGCGACGGACATAATAGCAGCGCTTCTTCGCGGTGATGCTGCGGTCGACCGCCCGGCCGCCGAGCGCACCGCCGACACCGCCCACCGCGGCACCCAGCAGGCCATGGCCGATAATCGCGGGCCCTGCGAGCACGCCCACCGCGGCGCCGCCGACCAGGCCGGCCGTGCCCGACGAGCGGCGGCACTTCTTGTAATAGGTGCGCGACTTGGACGATTTGCCCTTGTAGTGCGACTGAGCCTGGGCAGGCGCCGTCGGAACCATCGCGACAGGCATCGCCAGTGCGAGAGCGGCAGTGGCCGCGATGAGCTTGCGCATGATTTCCATCCCTTCCTCGAATCCAATGCGCAAACAACTTGCCGGATGGCAGGCGGTTGCATGAACCGAAAACAACATGACGTTCATGGGGATCGTTCGCAGTGCCCGGCGCATTGTCCGAGGCATGACAGGCGCCGGCATCCCGACCCCGCGCGAACGGATCGGCAGCGCGTTGGGCGCGCTCGCGCTGGTGGCGCTGCTCGTCTGGATGCTGATGCGCGGCCTGGGCGTGAATCTCCACCTCGTCCCCGCACCGGCGATGCGGCTGGTAGCCTTCGCGCTGCCGCCGCCGCCCCCGCCGGAGCCGCAAGTCGCCCCGAAGCCGAAGCCGCACGCGCCCAGGCAAGCCGGCAAGGCCGCACCGCCCAACCTCGTGTCCCGTGCCACCGAAGTGGCCGCGCCGGTGAGGACGCCGCTGCCCCAGCCGATCCCCGCCGCGACGATCCCGGCACAGGGCAATGATGCGCATTCGGGCAATGCGCCGGTCGCCGGGCCGGGGACCGGCGCGGGCGGATCCGGCACCGGCTCGGGATCGGGCGGCGACGGCAACGGGCCGGGCGGCGGGGGCGGCACGGTATTGCGGCTGCTCGAAGGCAGCATCACCGGGCGCGACTATCCCCGGGCAGCGGCGGAGGCCGGCGCCAGCGGCACGGTGGGCCTGCGCTTCACGGTGGGCGTGAACGGGCGGGTGACCGATTGCCGGGTGACGCGATCGAGCGGGAACGCGGATCTCGACGAGACTACCTGCAAGCTGATCAAGCGGCGGTTCCGCTACGCGCCGAGCCGCGATGCGAACGGCAGGCCCTATGCGGATGTGGTGACCGGAGAACAGCTGTGGGAGCTGTACGACCGGCCGGGACGCGACCGTGAGGATTGACGCATCCCTCGCCCCGATCCGCCGTCAGGATCGCGCGACCAATCGCTCCACCAGGAAATCGACGAACGCGCGCACGCGCGCCGGACGGGTGGCGCCGCCGACATACAGGGCGTGGATATCCTCGCGATCGCCGGGATTGAACGGCTCGAGCAGCGCGACCAGCCGTCCGGCGGCGACATGGTCCTCGACATGGAAGCTCCCGACCCGGACGACGCCGACGCCGGCAAGCGCGAGCTGGACCAAAGTCTCGCCATTGTTCGCTTCGATGTTCCCGCCGACGGGCAATGCATAGTCGCGGCCGTCGCGCCGAAAGGGCCAGACCGGTTCGGCGCGGCGGAAGTTGAAGTTCAGGCAATTATGGGCGTGCAGGTCCTCGGGCAGCGCCGGCATGCCCATGCGCGCCAGATATTCGGGCGAGGCGACGATGGTGCGGCCCGTCTCGCCCAGCTTGCGGGCCGTGAGCGGACTGTCCGCCAGCGGACCGAAGCGGATCGCGACATCGGCGCGGCCGCCGGCCACATCTTCCAGCGTATCGCTGAGGCTGATATCGACCAGGATGCCGGGATGGCGCGCAACGAATTCGCCGAGCAGCGGCACCACCGAGAGCCGGCCATGGGCGAGTGCCGCACTGACCCGCAGGCGCCCGCGCGGCGCGGCCTGATCGGCGAGCTCGCCCTCCATTTCGGCGATGTCGGCAAGGATGCGCTGCGCGGCGTGGAGATAGGCATCGCCCTCGGGCGTCAGCACCAGCCGGCGTGTCGTGCGCGTAATCAGGCGGACGCCCAGCCGCGCCTCGATCCGGGCGAGCGCGCGGCTCACCGCCGAAGGGGTGCGATCGAGCCGGCGCGCGGCGGCGGACAGGCTGCCCTCGCGCACTGCCGCCACGAAGATCTCCATTTCGCCCGAGCGGTCGACCATGATCCGCGTCATTCGTGATTCCTGCGCACAGATGTTTCGCCTTTCGTAGGTCTACCGAATGGAGGCACGCCCGTCCATTTGCGCTGCCGCACAAATCCGGAGCCATATCCATGAGTCCCCGCCTCGCCCTCACTGCGCTTTCCATTGGTGCCTTCGGCATCGGCGTCACCGAATTCACGCCGATGGGGCTGCTGCCCGTGATCGCGGGCGATCTGGGCGTGTCGATTCCCGCCGCCGGCCTGCTGGTCAGCGCCTATGCGATCGGCGTGCTGATCGGCGCGCCGCTGATGACGCTGACGACCGGGCGCGTGCCCCGCCGCACGCTGCTGATCGCGCTCGCCGGCATCTTCACGCTCGGCAACCTGCTGGCAGCGGCGGCGGACAGCTATGCGATGCTGCTGGCCGCACGGATCGTCACGTCACTCAATCACGGCGCATTCTTCGGCGTGGGATCGGTGGTGGCGGCCGGCCTGGTCCCGCCCGAGCGGCGAGCCGGAGCGATCGCGACGATGTTCATGGGGCTGACGATCGCGACGATCGGCGGCGTGCCGCTCGCTACCTGGGCGGGCGAGGCATTCGGCTGGCGCGCGGTGTTCGCCGCGATCGCGGCGATCGGCGTGGTGACCATGGCGGCGCTGCGCCTGTTCGTGCCGGCGCTGCCCGGCCAGGCGGATGCCGATATGGGCGCGGAGCTGCGCGTGCTCGGCCGCGGCCCGGTGCTGTTCGCGCTGGCGCTGACCATGGTGGGGTTCAGCGCGATGTTCACCGTGTTCACCTATATCGCGCCGATCCTGCGCGACGCCGCCCATGCCTCGACCTTCCAGGTGACGGTGGCGCTGGTGCTGTTCGGCATCGGCCTTACCGCGGGCAACTGGCTGGGCGGGCGCTACGCCGACCGTTCGGTCGAGGCCGCGCTGATCACGATGACGGCGGCGCTGGCCGTGCTGCTGGTGCTGTTCGCCTTCGGCATGTTCTCGCTGCCGGTGGGGATGATCCTGCTGCCGCTATGGGGCGCGGCGAGCTTCGCGCTGGTGCCGCCATTGCAGATGCGCGTGATGGACGCTGCGCACGAAGCGCCCAACCTCGCCTCGGCGATGAACATCGGCGCGTTCAACCTGGGCAATGCCATCGGCGCCGCGCTGGGCGGCGAAGTGATCCGCCAGGGGCTGGGCTATCCGGCCGTGTCGCTCGCCGGCGCGGCGATGGCGCTGGCGGGGCTGGCGATGGTGCTGGCGCCACGACTGGTGCGGCGGCGGGCAGTGGCGGTCTGCTGAGGGGCGCGCTAGGGTCCGTACTCGCTATCGGCAATGGCCGTGATCGCCCTGGGAAGGCTGCTGGCGAGGAGGATCGTGCAGTCGCGTAGCGGCGTCCGACGAAGTCCAGGAGCCTTCCCAGGGCGACCCCTTCGGAGCGGGCGGATTTTGGCGCACAGCGGCGTCGCGAGCCGGAGTCCCTTGGGGTCACGATGCAAAGGCATCGCTCCCTCCTCGCTCCTACCTGTGCGCCAAAATCCGCTCCGTCACGACCGTTGCCGATAGCGAGTACGGACCCTAGGAAAGGCCGATGACCGATCTTCCCGCGCCGCCCGTCGCCGCCATCCGTCCGCACAGCTTCACTCGCCACGGCGTCACCATCGAGGACCCCTGGGCCTGGCTCAAGGACCCGGCCTATCCCACCGTCACCGACAAGGACGTGCTTGCCTATCTCGAGGAAGAGAACGGCTATTTCGAGAAAGTGATGGAGCCGCTCGAGCCCCTCTCCGAAGCGCTGTTCCAGGAAATGCGCGGGCGGATCAAGGAAGACGAATCGACCGTGCCGCAAAAGGACGGCGACTGGCTCTACTGGACCGACTACGAGACCGGCGGCGAATATCCGCGCTGGTGGCGCCGCCATGTCGACGGCGGCGAGGACGTGCTGATCCTCGACGAGCCCGCGCTGGCGGAGGGCAAGGAATATTTCCGGCTCGGCGCCTTCTCGGTGAGCCCGGACGGGCGGCTGCTCGCCTATGCCTTTGACGACAACGGCTCGGAACGGTTCGAAGTTCGCGTGAAGGACCTGGAGACCGGCGAATTGCTGCCGGACCTGATCCCCGGCATGCTCTCGGAGATCGTCTGGACCGCGGACTCCAGGGGCTTTCTCTACGGCGTCGCCAACGAGAACTGGCGCACCGACAATGCGCGCTGGCACCGGCTGGGCGAACCGGTCGCGAACGATGTCGAGCTCTTCAGGGAGGCCGATGAAGGCTACCGGGTCGCAGTGGGCGAGACCCAGTCGCGCAGCTATCTGCTGATCTCGACCGGCGACCATGTGACCAGCGAAGTCTATCTTCTCTCTCCGGAGGATCCGTCGCTGCCGATGGCTTGCGTCGCCCCCCGCAAGGAGGGCCGCGAATATGACGTGGACGAGCATGACGGCATGCTGTTCATCCACACCAACGACGTGGATCCGCAGTTCCGGCTGGTGACCGCGCCGGTGCGCAATCCCGGCGAATGGCGCGAGCGGATCGGCCCCTCGGCGCATTTCTACATGACCGGCGTGACGTGCTTCGCCGACTATTTCATTGTCGAGGGACGCGAGGACGGGCTCGATCAGATCGAGCTCCACCGCTATGATCCGGCCATCGCCCCGGTGCGGCTGAAATTCCCCGAGGCGAGCTATGTCGCGGGGCTGGGCGACAATCCCGAATATGCGATGGACAAGCTGCGCATCGGCTATGAATCGATGGTCACGCCGGGCACGGTCCAGGACTATACCGTCGCGACCGGCGCACTCGAGACGTTGAAGATCCAGGAGATCCCGTCGGGCTATGACGGATCGAAATACCGTACCGAGCGGCTGAAGATCCCCGCCCGCGACGGCACCGAAGTGCCCGTCTCCATCGTCTATCCGAAGGACTTCCCCAGGGACGGCACGGGCAAGCTCTATCTCTATGCCTATGGCGCCTATGGCCATGCGATCCCGCCGGGCTTCTCGACCAGCCGCATCTCGTTCCTCGATCGCGGCATCGCCTTCGCCATCGCCCATATCCGCGGCGGCGACGATCTTGGCCAGCAATGGTATCTCGACGGCAAGCTCGAGAAGCGCACCAACACGTTCAACGATTTCGTCGATGTGGCCCGGGGGCTGATCGACCGGGGCTTCACCCATGCCGGCGGCATCGCCATCGCGGGCCGCTCGGCGGGTGGCGAACTGATGGGCGCCGTGGTCAATTCCGATCCCGGGCTGTGGGGCGCGGTCGTCGCCGACGTGCCGTTCGTCGACGTGCTCAACACCATGCTCGACGAGAGCCTGCCGCTCACGCCCGGCGAATGGCCCGAATGGGGCAATCCGGTGGAAGACGCGGCCGCGTTCGAACTGATCCGCTCGTACAGCCCATACGACAACGTCACCGCGCAGGGATATCCGCCGCTGTTTATCTCGGGCGGGCTCAACGATCCGCGCGTGACATATTGGGAACCGGCGAAATGGGCCGCCCGGCTGCGCGCGACCAAGACCGACGACAATGTCCTGGTCCTCAAGACCAATATGGGTGCCGGCCATGGCGGCAAGTCCGGCCGGTGGGAAAGCCTGAAGGAAGCCGCCGACGAGATGGCCTTCGTGCTGTGGCAGCTCGGTGTGACCGAATAGTCCCGGCGTCTGGCCCGGATAGTCCCGGCGTCTGGCCCGGATAGTCCCGGCGTCTGGCCCGGATAGTCCCGGCGTCTGGCCCGGATAGTCCCGGCGTCTGGCCCGGATAGTCCCGGCGTCTGGCCCGGCCCCGGCCGCCAAGCGAAGCCGGGGAAAGGCTCCGCACCCGCCACTGGCGAGGCCCCTCCCCGGCTCCGACCAACGCCCGGGCGTGCCCGGCCGACGAGCGATCGGGGCGGCCCCCTAGGGGGGCCCGCCGATCGACCGCTCCACCAGCCGGGTCTCGCGGTGGCATTGGTGGCAGAAGGCGAAATCGAACGTCTCGCTGAGCACCCAGGCCTGGGAACTGACGTCCCATTCGGACCAGGCGTCGCGGGTGACGGCAATGCCGCCACAACGCTCGCATGCATACTCGACCCGAGGAGCTTCACCTTCTGCCACGCCCGGCACGATAGGCGATCTCCGGTCCGTTTCGGGGGCAACCATATCCATAATGGAGGAGGTTGCCCGGCCATTGCGGATCGCGGGCGACGGGCCTAGCCTGGTCTCCTTCGGCCAGGGGAGAGACTCGATGCGCACTTCCATGCTCGCACTCGGCGCCGCGGCGGCGCTGTTCACCGGCCTCGCGGCCACTGCGCCGGCAAGCCGCGCCGTAGCCGCCGATCCGACAACGGACGTGATCGCCGGCCGCAGGGCGGCGTTCCTGATGTCCGGCGCGCTGTTCGGCCAGATCAAGGCGGGCATCGATCGTGGCGACGATCCCAAGGCGCTGGGCTTCGCCGCCCGCGCGCTCGCCAATTGGGCCAAGGCGATCCCCGGCATGTTCCCCGCCGGCAGCAGCGGCGCCCCTTCCGAGGCGCTGCCCGCGGTGTGGAGCGACCGCACCGGCTTCGAGGCCCGCGCCGCCGGCTATGCCGCAGCGGCCGCCAAGCTCGCCGAGCTCGCCAAGGCCGGCGACAAGCCCGGCTTCGCCGCGCAGTTCGGCGAAGTGGGCAAGGCCTGCAAGGCGTGCCACGACGCCTATCGCAAGCCCGACGACCATCATTGAGCCGCCGTCCCGCGACTTCGGTTCCGGTTCAGCGCAACGAAAGCGCGGCTTTGCGATTTCAGGCTCCGGGGTTAACCCTAATTGCCCGTGCACCATGAAGCACGGCAAGCCTGCGTGGTTCGGGGAGTATTGCCGATGCACGACTGTATGAAACGCCGCCTGCTCTACGCGTCCAGCCAGGCTTATCAGCCCGCCATGCAGGTCCATGGCCGCAATGTCGGCTGGATCGAAGCGCCCTTCGTCGTGCGCCGCGAGAGCGCGCTCGGCCAGCGCCAGATCGACCAGGCGCTGGTCGGCCGCACGCCCCAGGGCGTGGTGGTGGCGTTCCGCGGCTCGCTTCCCCCCTTCTTCGGCGGCGCGCATGACGGCTGGGACGTGGTGCTCGACTGGCTGAACGACGCCTTCTCGCTGTGCGTCGAGGATTCGCATTATGGCGGCGGCGTGCATTTCGGCTTTGCCGAATCGATGCGCCGGCTGTGGCACGACGCGGGCTCGGGCCCGGGCGTGCGCACCGCGATCCAGGCGATGCTCGACCAGAGCCTGCTCGACCGCAAGGCGCGAGCGCATCTGTTCGTCACCGGCCATTCCAAGGGCGGCGCGCTCGCCAATCTCGCGGCGATGCGATCGGCACAGGTCAGGGAATGGGCCGACCTGCCGGTGAGCGTCGCCACCATCGCCGCGGCGCGCGCGGGCAATGCCGATTTCGCCGCGAGCTATGACCAAACCCGCATCGCCTGCCTGCGCTACGAGATGCCCGGCGACGTGGTGCCACATCTGCCGCTGAGCCCCGCCACGCCGGGCTGGGCCCGGGCAATCGCGCGCGGCGTGTTCCCCCGGCTTGCGATCGCCGATTATCAGCCCGTGGGGCTGCTCGTCGCGCCGCCGCCCGCGCCCAGGACCGGCCACCAGGCCTGGGCCGGCTCGCGCCGCCCGGTGCGCAGGCTGCTCGACCGGCGCGGCGCCGGGCTCGAGGCGCTGACTCCGGCGATCCTGAGCGCGCACGCCATCTGCCCCGGCAGCGGCTATGACCGGCTGATCTGCGACGGCGAAGCAGTGTGCGATCACGGCCAGGCGCCGAAGCGCAAGCGGGCCTGAGCGCGGGCCCGAGCCCGATCCGTATCCGTCACCCCGGGTGCATTCGCCGCGATGGAGCGGCGCAGGGACGGCTGCTGCAGGCATGCCGGATGCCGGAGCCCCGGATCGAGCCCTTGCCGGCCTGACGAAGCAGGCGGCGGCGCGCCCCATGGGGAGCCGCGCCGCCGCTGCTGCTCCATCAGAAGTGCGCGATCAGGCCGGCCATCGGGCGGAAGCTCTTCGCGTTGTTGAACGTGTTGATCTCCATGCGCAGGCGCACGCCGCTGTTGCCGGTGACGCCGCCCAGGCCGATGTCCTTGGGCCCGACCTCGACGCCGGCGCCATAGGTCATCGCGTGATAGTCGCGGCTGTCCTTGCCCAGCGCGTCGAAATTGACCCATTGATAGCCGACCTTGCCATAGATCAGGCCGCTCTCGCCCGCGCGCAGGCCGAAGCGGCCGGCGGCGCCATATTCCCAGTCGATATCGCCCTTGATGCCCTTGGCGACATTGCCCTCGGCACCGACGAAGACCGGCCCGAGCGGCACGTTGATGCCGGCGACGCCCTGGATCAGGCCGCCGTCAAAGGCGCGGCCGTCCGCCGGAATCGGTATGCCGGCGTTGGACTGGCGATCGAACCGCTCATAGCCGCCCAGGATGCCGATATAGGGCTCGATCCCGAAGGCGCGGGTACCGTCGGGCGCGGTTGCCGGGGCTGCGGCGGGGGTGGCGACGCTGGTGTCGGAGTCCTGCGCCTGGGCGACGGGGACGGCGAAGGGCGCCGCGGCGATCGCCGCGACTGCGAGAAGGATACGCATGTGGGGGAATAACCTCTTACGCTAACTCAAGACGCACCCCGCCTGGGCCCTGTTACCCTGGGCACCGGCGGCGGGGCATTGGGGAGAATGCGTGAGGAGTCCGCCTGGTTGCATTGCAGCATGGGATTGGGGCGGGGGTGTTGCCTTGGGGACACGGTAGCGATCGATCCGCGCGGCCTCCTCCGATAGAACGAAACAGAAACCTGGCACTTAGACCACCAGAGTGCTAAAAGCGTTGCATTGGGGGGTGTTGGTATCGTTCTAAATGACGATGGAGTCTGCCCAGTGACTTCGAAGACAATCAATCTTCACAAGCTGCTAAAGCTATTTGGCCTCAAAGATAGGCAATTAACATCCGCCCTTCGCCGCGAATTATACGGCGAAAAAAAGAGAATCGAAAACGGGCCAGGTGAAGGCGGTGACTTCCACGTACCTTTTTTGTCGGATGCGAAGGCGCATGTTATTGGTAAGGCCGATTTAGTTCAACAAACCCAGGCACGCGTTGAAGCAAGCGATCAGCGCAAGCGCCTATATCCCCAGTTGGCCGATGGCTTTCTCGACTGGCTAGAGCAGACGAAACGAAGCACAAACGAGAAAGTCGGCTGGCACGAAGGCAACGTCCATAATCACCATTCGATCCCAGAGCTCGACCTTACTCTCAAGGTGGACAATATGCTTGCCTTGAAAATCGGCCCGGACCGTTACCGGTTAATATACCCATATTTCACGGAAAAGCCGATACTACACGAACAGTGGGCGAGAGTCGGCCTATGGGCAATGTCTGAAGCACTGCCCGACCACAGCCGTTCCAACATGGAAATATTAGATATCCTACGAGGACGGGCGTTCTCTGGCGCCCGCTTGTTTTTGAAGGGCGACGAAGAGTATCTTTTCTCTAAACGCTACAGAGAAATTCTGGACGAATGGGATAACCTTCGCCCCGAATATGGGTTGTAACTTTTAATCGGGTAATGGGTGAGGAATGGCCTTGGCCAAACCCCAC
This sequence comes from Sphingomonas sp. 1F27F7B, assembly GCF_005503355.1. GTDB lineage: Bacteria > Pseudomonadota > Alphaproteobacteria > Sphingomonadales > Sphingomonadaceae > Sphingomonas. The sequence continues at coordinate 8,219 of NZ_SCMK01000031.1, read as the reverse complement.
CCAACCTCTTTTACTCCGCCGCAATCCCCGCCTTGGAGAACATGTCCGGCCCGCCATCGCCGCCATCCTCGTTGGCGACCGGCGTCACCTTCGCCTTCTGGCGCTTGTCGAACGAATCCCACACCTCGTTCCATGCACCGCGGGTCGCCGCCTTCGAATATTCCGTCGCGCGGGTCTCGAAGAAATTGGCGTGCTCCACGCCGTTCAGCAGCGGGGCGAGCCAGGGGAGCGGGTGCTCCTCGACCATGTAGATCGGCTTGAGGCCGAGCTGGCCCAGGCGCCAGTCCGCGATGTAGCGGACATATTTCTTGATCTCCTTGGGCGTCATCCCGTTCACCGGGCCCATCTCGAACACCAGGTCGATGAACGCATCCTCGATGCGCACCGTCTTCTGGCACATGTCGAGAATGTCGTCGCGCACCGACGGAGTCAGGCAGTTGCGCTCCTTGCAGAAGGCGTGGAACAGCTTGATGATACCCTCGCAGTGCAGGCTCTCGTCGCGCACCGACCAGGACACGATCTGGCCCATGCCCTTCATCTTGTTGAAGCGCGGGAAGTTCATCAGCATCGCGAACGAAGCGAAGAGCTGCAGCCCCTCGGTAAAGCCGCCGAACATGGCGAGCGTCTTGGCGATATCCTCATCGGTGTCGACGCCGAAGGTGCTCAGATAGTCGTGCTTGTCCTTCATCTCCTTATACTGGAGGAAGGCGGCATATTCGGTCTCGGGCATGCCGATCGTGTCGAGCAGGTGCGAATAGGCGGCGATGTGGACCGTCTCCATGTTGCTGAACGCCGTCAGCATCATCTTGATCTCGGTCGGCTTGAACACGCGGCCATATTTCTCGTGGTAGCAATCCTGCACTTCCACGTCCGCCTGGGTGAAGAAGCGGAAAATCTGAGTGAGCAGGTTGCGCTCGTGATCGGTGAGCTTCTGGGCCCAGTCACGGCAATCCTCGCCCAGCGGCACTTCCTCCGGCAGCCAGTGGATCTGCTGCTGGCGCTTCCAGAACTCGAACGCCCAGGGATATTCGAAGGGCTTATAGGTCTTGCGGGCTTCGAGAAGCGGCATTGGGGTTACTCCGTGACGAACTGAGAATAGAGGAAGATCGAAGCGAGGATCGCTGCAGCGAACTGGAGGATCACGCCCCCGGTCCGGATGCCGCGCAGCCCTTCCGGGCCGGGATCGTCATTACCGAGCAGGCGGGCAGCGACGAGACGTGGCGCCAGCGTGAAGACCCCGCCCAGAATCCCGAAGAACGAGAAGGCGCCGACCAGGGGGTTGCTCATGCCACCCCTCCCGCCAGCGTGAACACCGCCGCGAAGCCGCCGAGGAACAGGCCGAGCGCGAAGAGCATCATGCCGGCGATGCGCAGGGCATAGGCCGTCGCCTCCGCCTCGGGCAGGCCGAGCGCGCGGCACGCCCAGCCGGGGCGGACGAGCACCGTCAGCCCCGCGGCGCCCGCGGCGCTGGCCAGCCCGGCCATCAAGGCGATGCTGCGCGTCATTCGTGGTCGATCACCCGGCCGCCGCGCTCGCGCACGATGCGGTCGCGATAGACGATGCGCGTCACCCGGTGCCCGCGATTGGCGCCGACGCCGAACACGCAGATGCCGAGGAAATAGCCGAAATCATACCAGCCGCCATTGTTGGGCACGGCATAGACGGCGACTTCGGGCATCAGCAGCGAAAGGAACCAGGCGACCGGGAAGATGAAGCCGTGCCACAGGCCGAGCAGAAAGCCCGGCGCCTCGGGCTGGACGGCGCTCGGCACCTGCTTGGCGCACGCGGCGAGCAGCAGGAAAGCAGCGAGAGGCAAGGCGCGCCAGGATGTGCGGACAGGGTTCATGCGATCTCCCTTTCGGATGGACGACAGGCGGCGCGGACGGCCGCATCGTTTCCCGGCCGCGTGCGTTGAGCGAGTGAACCATCCCCCCAAGGAGACCCGGAATGACCGATGTGCGCGCAATCCAGGAACATATGGAAGTGATCGGCGCCGACGGCGTCCATGTCGGCACCGTCGACAAGGTCGAGGGCAACCGGATCAAGCTGACCAGGAAGGATTCCGGCGCCGAAATCGCAGGCGCGACCGGCAGCCATGCCGGGCATCACCATTATGTCTCGATCGGCCTGGTCGCCGGCGTGGAAGGGGACAAGGTGCGCCTGTCGGCCACCGCGGCCAACGCCGTCGAGATCTTCGAGGAAGAGGCCTGATGCCAGCAGGCGGTGCGCGGCTCCGGCCCGCGCCGCCGCATCACGGCCGGCGCGGCGCGGATCGCGTACGCGGTGGCCGCGCGCGCGCATCAGTCGCCCGCCTCTGCCGGCTGCTTGATCCGGCGCGATTCCGTGATCGGCAGCCCCGCCTCGGTCGGCACGTAGATTAGCGAGGCCTTGCTCGATTCGAGCGCCTGGATCTGCAGATAGCGAAGATAGCCCTCGGGCCCGCCCAGACTATTCTGCAGGATGGCATTGGCCTGTGCGGCACCGCGGGCGCGGATCACTTCGGCTTCGGCGAGCTGCGTCGCGCTTTCCTTCTTGGCGCGCGCCTCGAGAATGGCGACCTGGCGCGAGGACTGAGCCTCGGCCAGCGCGGCCTCACCGGCCAACCGCTGCGAATAGACGCGATACTGCGGCCAGCCGATCAGCAGGACGAGCAGCAGCACGGCCGCAGCGCCGGCCGCCATCAGCGTGCATCCCATATTCTGGTTCATGGCATCCAATCTCATCGGTCCACCCTCACCGGCCCCGGAATCGAGCCAGACGCTTGCGGTATGCCGGCGCCCGGAGCCACCGCCCGCCATTACTGGCAGGCCAGGCACTCGTCGTAATCGGTGCTCTCACCCAGGTTGAACTGGGGCTTCTCGATCGTGTTGTCGGCCTCCACGCCGCCCGCGAAGCCGGCGCGCTGCACCGACTTGGAGCGGAGATAATAGAGCGACTTGATGCCAAGCTCCCAGGCGCGGAAGTGGAGCATCAGCAGGTCCCACTTCTCGACGTCCGCCGGGATGAACAGGTTCAGCGACTGGGCCTGGTCGATATAGGGCGAGCGATCGCCGGCCAGCTCGAGGATCCAGCGCTGGTCGATCTCGAACGAGGTCTTGTAGACGTCCTTCTCTTCCTGGCTGAGGAAGTCGAGATGCTGGACCGAGCCCCCCTGCTCGAGGATCGAGTTCCACACCGCATCCGAGTTCTTGCTCTTCTCGCTGAGCAGCTTCTCCAGATAGGGATTCTTGACCGAGAAGCTGCCCGACAGCGTCTTGTGCGTGTAGATGTTCGCCGGGATCGGCTCGATACAGGCGCTGGTGCCGCCGCAGATGATCGAGATCGACGCGGTCGGCGCGATCGCCATCTTGCAGCTGAAGCGCTCCATCACGCCCATGTCGGCCGCATCCGGGCACGGCCCGCGCTCCACCGCCAGCGCCATCGAGGCCTGATCGACCTGCGACTTCACATGCTTGAACATGCGCAGGTTCCAGCTCTTGGCCATCGCGCCTTCGAACGGGATGCCCCGCGCCTGGAGAAAGGAGTGGAAGCCCATCACGCCCAGCCCGACCGAGCGCTCGCGGCTGGCCGAATAAGCGGCCTTTTCCATGCCCGGCTCGGCACGGTCGATATAATCCTGCAGCACATTGTCGAGGAAACGCATCACGTCCTCGATCATCCCGGCCTCGCCCTTCCACTCGTCCCAGGTCTCGAGGTTGAGCGAGGAGAGGCAGCACACCGCGGTGCGCTCGTTGCCGAGATGGTCCTTGCCGGTCGGCAGGGTGATCTCCGAGCAGAGGTTCGACGTCGAGACCTTGAGGCCCAGGTCGCGGTGATGCTTGGGCATGTTCGAGTTCACGTGGTCGGCGAACACGATGTATGGCTCGCCGGTGGCGAGGCGAGTCTCGACCAGCTTCTGGAACAGCGCGCGCGCATCGACCTTGCCGCGGACCGACTGGTCCTTGGGGCTCTTGAGCTCCCATTCGCCGCCGCTGCGCACCGCTTCCATGAACGCGTCGGGGATCAGCACGCCGTGGTGCAGGTTCAGCGCCTTGCGGTTGAAGTCGCCCGAGGGCTTGCGGATCTCGAGGAACTCCTCGATCTCCGGGTGCGAGATGTCGAGATAGCAGGCCGCCGAGCCGCGGCGCAGCGAACCCTGCGAGATCGCCAGGGTCAGCGAATCCATCACGCGGACGAACGGAATGATGCCCGAGGTCTTGCCGTTGAGACCGACCGGCTCGCCGATGCCGCGGACATTGCCCCAATAGGTGCCGATGCCGCCGCCGCGCGAAGCGAGCCAGACATTCTCGTTCCAGGTGTCGACGATGCCGTTCAGGCTGTCCGGCACCGAATTGAGGAAGCAGGAGATGGGCAGGCCGCGGCCGGTGCCGCCGTTCGACAGAACAGGAGTGGCGGGCATGAACCACAGCTTCGAGATGTAATCATAGATGCGCTGGGCGTGCGGCTGGTCATCGGCATAGGCCGAGGCGACGCGCACGAACAGGTCCTGGAAATTCTCGCCGGGCAGCAGATAGCGGTCGCGCAGCGTCTCCTTGCCGAACTCGGTGAGCAGCGCGTCGCGCGAATGATCGACCTCGACGTCGAACGCACGCGGCGCGACGGCCTTGCTGTCGTTCCGCTTGCGCACCTTCGCCGTCTTGGTGGCATCGCTCGCAGCCGGCTTGCCGGCAGTGGCGGGGGCTTCGGCGACGGTCTCGTTCACGCTGTTTTCCGTGTCCCTGAATTCCATGACTCTCACCCCTGACAAAGCTTCACCGGCCTTCCCGCGGGGAAGGCATCAAATCCCGACTCAAGGGGCTGCCGATCCTAGCATCGACACGGCCGCGTGCGAAGAACAAAACATGTCCATCGCACTTCGTCCCAGGCACGAATCGACCCGCTCCGCATATGGGTATGCGGCGGCGAGTCCACCAGTGCTTGAGCTTGCCCCTCAGTGCAACCACAACAGATTGTGCCAATCCGAGTCCGCGCACAAGACCCGAAATGGTTAATTTCCACAACGTTTCGTCGCTAAAATGACTCGGTTCGTGGCACCTGCATATCTGCTGCAATGCCGCGACGCGCGGACTTTCCTAGGGTTTCCGAAAGGCAAGAGAACGAACGCGGAACGGTAAATTTTTTAGCGTGGAGGACTCAGGTAGACCACAAGCGGTTGTGGGTACCCCCTGCCGGCCACCCCAGTTGCAGTTTGCGCAACCGGGCGTTGCCGATTGCGCGATGTTCATGCGACGATGCCGGGGTCTAGAGGCAACCCCTTTGGCGGATCGTTCCGCCGCGCGCGGGATTATGTCGCAATGGCAACGAACGGGGCAACGAACGGGGCAAAGGCCGAGGAGCAGCCGGTATGGCAACCGGCCCCGCACGAGCGCTCGCCCATCCCCGGATCGCCGCCCACGCCCTGGCATCCACCCTTCCGGCGCGCTGCCTATATCTCGGTGGCGGTGCTGGTGATCCTCTCCGGCTCGCTGGGCAATGCGATCGTCACTGCCAACCTTACCACGTTGCAGGGGTCGCTGGGGCTCTATTCGGCCGAGATCCAGTGGCTGCCGACCGTCTATGTGATGACCAATGTCTGCGCGAACATGGTGCTGATCAAGTTCCGCCAGCAATTCGGCATCCGGCTGTTCACCCAGATCTTCCTCGGCGCCTTCGCGCTCACCACGGCGGGCCACCTGCTCGCGCACAGCTTCGCGACGGCGGTGGCGGTGCGCGCGCTGAGCGGGATCGCGGCCGCCGCATGCAGCACGGTGGGCCTGCTCTACATGGTCCAGGCCTGGACGCCCGAGCACCGGCTGAAGGGCATCGTGATCGCGATCAGCCTGCCGCAGATCGCCGTCCCCCTCGCCCGCCTCTTCCCCAGCGAAGCCTTCGAGCCCGATCGCTGGCAGACCATGTATCTCTTCGAGCTGGGCCTGGCGCTGTTCTGCCTGGCCGCGGTGCGCTTGCTGGTGCTGCCGCCGGTCGAGCGGATGAAAGTGTTCGAGCCGCTCGACTTCGTGACCTTCCCGATCTTCGCGGCGGGCATCGGCCTGCTCTGCGCAGTGCTGGGCATGGGGCGGGTGCTGTGGTGGTTCGAGGCGCCGTGGATCGCCCCGGCGCTGATCGGCGCGATCGTGCTGCTGCCGATCGCCTGGCTGATCGAGCATCACCGCGAACGCCCCCTGCTCAACACGCGCTGGCTGGCGAGCCGCGACATCGTGCGCTTCGCCCTCGTCTCGATCCTGGTGCGCGTGGTGCTTTCGGAGCAGACGATCGGCGCCTCCGGGCTGCTCACCGTGCTGGGCATGGGCAATGATCAGATGCGGATGCTCTATCTGGTGGTGCTGATCGCGACGCTGGCCGGCGTGGCGATCGGCGCATTGACGCTCGATCCGCTGTTCCTGGGCAAGCCGATCCTGATCGCGCTGGCGTTGATCGGCCTGGGCGCCTGGCTCGATTCGGGTTCGACCAATCTCGTCCGCCCGCACGACATGTATTTCAGCCAGGCCCTGCTCGGCTTCGCCAGCGCGCTGTTCATCGGCCCGGCGATGCTGATCGGGCTGACGCGCGCGCTGCGCGAGGGCCCGACTCATTTCGTCAGCTTCTCGGCGCTGTTCGGCATCACCCAGAATCTGGGCGGCCTGTTCGGATCGGCGATGCTCGGCACCTTCCAGGTGATCCGCGAGCGGGCGCACAGCAATGCCATCGTCGCGCAGCTGGCGAGCGGCGATCCGCTGGTGGCGCAGCGGCTCCAGCAGAATGCAGCCGCCTATGGCCGCGTGCTGATCGATCCCAATCTGCGCCAGGCCGAGGGCGCGACGATCCTCTCGCAGACCGTGACGCGCGAAGCGAACATCCTGGCCTATAACGACACTTTCCTGCTGATCGCGGCGATCGCGGCGGGAACGATCGTCTGGGTCTTCATCCCCATCTTGCGGATCCGGCGCCAGAACCTGGCGCGCGCCGCGGCCGAGCAGCAAGCAGGAGCGAAGAATGGCTGAGCCGACCATCCCGGCGATCGAAGCGGAAGCGAAGCCCGGGCCGGTCCCGGCCCCCGCCCCCGCGCCGAGCGAGGGCGCGGACCCGCCGCCCACGCCGGAAGTCGCCGCGCGGCGCTGGATTCCGCCCAGGCTGTCCTGGACGGCCATCGTGATCGCGGCGCTGCTGGTCGCGGCGGGCATAGCCGCGGTGCTGATGGCGTGGCAGGTCTGGCCCTTTGCCGGCACCGTCCAGTCGACCGAGAACGCCTATGTGCGCGGGCAGGTGACGATCATCAGCCCCCAGGTGAGCGGCTATCTCACCGACGTGCCGGTGCAGGACTTCGCGACCGTGAAGGCGGGCGACATGCTCGCGACGATCGACGACCGCATCTATCGCCAGCGCGTCGACCAGGCGAAGGCGAACGTCGCCAGCGCCCAGGCGGCGCTCGCCAACAACCCGCAACAGGCGGCGTCCAAGACCGCGGCCTATGGCTCGCAGGAAGCGGCCGTCGCTTCGGCCCAGGCGCAACTCGCCAAGGCGCAGGCCGATTTCAACCGGATCGATGCGCTGGCGAAGCAGGGCTTCATCACCCGGCGCGATCGCGACGCCGCGCTCGCCGCGCTGCGCACCGCCCAGTCGGCGGTGGCGCAGGCCCAGGCGGCGCGGACGGTGGCGAGCGAGGACATCCGCAGCGTGACGGTGAGCAAGGACGGGCTGGTCGCCGCGGTGGATGCCGCCAGGGCGGCGCTGCACCTTGCCGAGATCGACTTGGCGAACACGGTGATCCGTGCGCCGGTGGCGGGGCAATTGGGCGAGATCGGCGGCCGGCGCGGGCAATATGTCACCGCCGGCACCCAGTTGATGGCGCTGGTGCCGACGACGCTCTGGGTAACCGCCAATTTCAAGGAGGCGCAGACGGCGAAGATCCGGCCGGGCGCAAAGGCGAGTTTCCGGGTGGACGCGCTGGGCAGCGCGAAGCTCACCGGTGTGGTCGAGCAACTGGCGCCGGCGGCGGGATCGGAGTTCGCGGTGATCCGCAGCGACAATGCCACCGGCAACTTCGTGAAGATCCCCCAGCGCATCGCGGTGCGGATCCGGATCGATCCGGGCCAGGCCGCGGCGGCGCGGCTGCGGCCGGGCATGTCGGTGGAGGCGAGCGTGGAGGTGGGGAACTAGGGTCGAGGCGCATCCGGCGAACCCCATCCCTCTCGCCCTGGCCCCGCCATCACCTCCCGCCCCACCACCCAGTCCCAACACCG
>NZ_SCMK01000030.1 GCF_005503355.1 Sphingomonas sp. 1F27F7B | reverse complement strand
CCCCTCCCGCGTGCTAGCGGCACCCGCGAATCTTCGCATTCGCAGCACTCCGGTGCGCCCGCGCGGCCCTATGATGGAGCCACGTCCCCCGAGCGCCCGGCCGGACAAAAGAAAGGACCCCGCGCCTCATGACCGCGATCGGCAACGACACCCTCGGCACCCGCGACACGCTCAGCGTCGGCACCGCCAGCTACGACTATTTCTCGCTGCCCAAGGCCGCGAAGAAGCTCGGCGACATCAGCCGCCTGCCCTTCTCGATGAAGGTGCTGCTCGAGAACATGCTGCGCTTCGAGGACGGCACCACCGTCACCCAGGCCGATGCCCAGGCAATCGTTGACTGGCAGAAGGACGCGCGCTCGAACCGCGAGATCCAGTATCGCCCGGCCCGCGTGCTGATGCAGGACTTCACCGGCGTGCCCTGCGTGGTCGATCTCGCCGCGATGCGCGACGCGATCACCAAGCTCGGCGGCGACGCGCAGAAGATCAATCCGCAGGTCCCCGTCCATCTCGTCATCGATCACTCGGTGATGGTCGACGAGTTCGGCACGCCCAAGGCGTTCGAGGATAACGTCGCGCTCGAATATGAGCGCAATGCCGAGCGCTACGAGTTCCTGAAATGGGGCTCGAAGGCGCTCGACAATTTCTCGGTCGTGCCCCCGGGCACCGGCATCTGCCACCAGGTCAATCTCGAATATATCGCCCAGTCGATCTGGTCGTCGAAGAATGCCGACGGCACGACGATCGCCTATCCGGACACGCTGGTCGGCACCGACAGCCACACCACCATGGTCAACGGGTTGGGCGTGCTCGGCTGGGGCGTGGGCGGCATCGAGGCCGAGGCGGCGATGCTCGGCCAGCCGGTGTCGATGCTGATCCCCGAAGTCGTCGGCTTCAAGCTGACCGGCAAGCTCGGCGAAGGCATCACCGCCACCGACCTGGTGCTCACCGTCACCCAGATGCTGCGTGCCAAGGGCGTGGTCGGCCGCTTCGTCGAATTCTACGGCCCGGGCCTGCACGCGATGACGCTGGCTGACCGCGCGACGATCGCCAACATGGCGCCCGAATATGGCGCGACCTGCGGCTTCTTCCCGATCGACGACAAGACGCTCGATTACATGCGCCTGACCGGCCGTCCGGACGAGACGGTCGCGCTGGTCGAGGCCTATGCCAAGGCCCAGGGCATGTGGCACGACGTCGACAGCGTCGAGCCGATCTTCACCGACACGCTGGAGCTCGACATGAGCAGCGTGCGCCCGAGCCTCGCCGGCCCGAAGCGCCCGCAGGACCGCGTCAGCCTCGACAGCGTCGATGAAGTGTTCAACGGCGACCTGACCAAGGTCTACAAGAAGGATCATGCGGCGCGCGTGCCGGTCGCGGGCAAGGACCACGACATCGGCGACGGCGACGTGGTGATCGCGGCGATCACGTCGTGCACGAACACCTCCAATCCCTCGGTGCTGATCGCGGCCGGCCTCGTCGCCCGCAAGGCGCGTGAGAAGGGGCTGACGCGCAAGCCCTGGGTCAAGACTTCGCTCGCGCCGGGCTCGCAGGTGGTGACCGACTATCTGAACAAGACGGGTCTGTCCGCCGATCTTGACGCGATCGGGTTCAACCTGGTCGGCTATGGCTGCACGACCTGCATCGGCAATTCGGGCCCGCTGGCGGAGCCGATCTCGGCGGCGATCAACGGCAACGACATCGTCGCGGCCTCGGTGCTGTCGGGCAACCGCAATTTCGAGGGTCGCGTCTCTCCGGACGTGCGCGCGAACTTCCTCGCCTCGCCGCCGCTGGTGGTTGCCTATGCGCTCAAGGGCACGGTGACCGAGGACATGTACGAAACGCCGATCGGCCAGGGCTCGGACGGCGCGGACGTGTTCCTCAAGGACATCTGGCCGACGAACGAGGAAGTCGCCGGTTTGATCACCGCGAACATCGACGACGCGATGTTCCGTTCGCGCTACGCCAACGTCTATGCCGGCGACGATCACTGGCGGAAGATCCTGGTCGAGGGCTCCGACACCTATCAGTGGCGCGCGGGCTCGACCTATATCCACAACCCGCCCTATTTCGAGGGGCTTACCATGACCCCCGCCCCGGTCACCGATATCATCGAGGCCAAGCCCCTCGCCATCCTCGGCGACTCGATCACCACCGACCACATCTCCCCGGCCGGCTCGATCAAGGCCGACAGCCCGGCAGGCACGTTCCTGCAGGAGCATCAGGTTGCAAAGAAGGATTTCAACAGCTACGGTGCACGTCGCGGCAATGACGAAGTCATGGTCCGCGGTACTTTCGCGAACATCCGTATTCGCAATGAAATGGTGCCCGGCATCGAAGGCGGCATGACTCGCTATGGTGGCCAGGTAATGCCGATTTACGATGCCGCAATGCGCCACAAGGCCGACGGTACTTCGCTTGTCATCATTGCGGGCAAGGAATACGGCACCGGCTCCTCGCGTGACTGGGCGGCCAAGGGCACCAACCTGCTCGGCGTGCGCGCGGTCATCACCGAGAGCTTTGAGCGCATCCACCGCTCGAACCTGGTCGGCATGGGCATCCTGCCGCTCCAGTTCGCCGAGGGCGTGACTCGCGAGACGCTGAAGCTCAAGGGCGACGACACCTTCACGATCCGCAACGTCGGCAGCCTCCGCCCCCGGCAGGAGGTCGAGGTCGAACTTACCCGCGAGGACGGCACCAAGGAGACCTTCCTCACCCGTTGCCGCATCGATACCGTCAACGAGCTGGAATATTTCCTCAACGGCGGCATCCTCCAGTACGTGCTGCGCAAGCTCGCCGCCTGATCCGGAGCGATCGCAAATAGGGGGTCCGGCGCCAGGCGCCGGGCCCCTTTTCATATCCCGAAGGGAAAGGCGGCGGCCCTGGAAGGAGGCCGCCGCCGATCCGAGCCCGGCCCTGCGGCAAACCGGGCCATGCCGATTTCGAGCTGCGACCGGACGCGACGATCGCCGGAGGCACCAGCAGCGCGAGGGACAATCTCGACGGCGCGCTGCTCGGCATCGGCATCCACTTCTGAACTAGGCAGGGGCGGCCGGCCAAGGGCGCCGCCCCTGCTTCACGAACGCTCCGGCCACCGCCAGGATCGGCAGTCCTCTTGGGCCGGCACCAGCCGATCAGGCGATTCGGCGGCCTCGAGCGCGGCGCCCGCGCCATTGCCGCGCGAGCCTGGGCAGACTTCCGACATTGCCGAATATGACCGCGTGACCGCCACAGCTCCACCGATGCTTTCAAATCAATGCCAATGAATCTGCCGGCGGCGTGCGACCAATTTCCATAGGTAGCATAGCCGACTCGCTGCAAGGCGACTGAAACGCCCACGCGTTCTTCAGGCGCGATGCTCTTGATGTGCCGCACCCAATAGGCAGCCACGCCGGACACGACCCATCGAATTCGACGGCCATTTTTCGCAACACTTGGGCATGCCGTTGCCGGGCGGGCGGGCTGACATCATCGGCAGCGCCAGCCCCCATCGCACGGGTGTGGTATTTCAGAAACACACAGCCCAGAAACACACAGGCAACAATCCTTTCCGGCGTCCAGATGCTTTACACGAGTAAGACACGCCATCATCGTCGCGCCGCTTCGCCAGCACCCCCAGGGAGGGGCGACGAAGGCACGAGTTTCTTCCGCCCGCCTCTTGGCGGGACCAAGGAGAGGGAGGGTAGAGTAAATGAAGAAGACTGAGATCACGCGCCTGCGCACTGGGGCGGCCTTGTCCGCCTTTGTGCTTGCGGGCTCGCTCATTGCAGCGCCTGCGTTCGCACAGGACACCCCGGCCAGCGCCCCCGCCGCCCAGCAGGATGCCCCGTCCAACGACGGCGACATCGTGGTCACCGGCACCATCTTCCGCCAATCGGATACCCACACCGCGTTGCCGGTGACGGTCATCACTTCCGAGACGCTGGAGCGCGCCGGCATCACCAACGTGACCGACGCCATCCGTTCGGCCTCCGCCGACGGCGCGGGCTCGATCGGCAATGGCTTCACCAGCGGCTTCTCGGCCGGCGGCGCCGCCGTTTCGCTGCGCAACCTGGGCGTGTCGTCCACCCTCGTGCTGGTCGACGGGCTCCGCTCGACCAACTTCCCGCTGAGCGACGACGGCCACAACTCCTATGTCGACCTCAACAGCATCCCGATGGTCAATGTCCAGCAGGTGCAGATCCTCAAGGACGGCGCATCGTCGCTGTACGGCGCGGACGCGATCGGCGGCGTGGTCAACATCATCACCCGCAAGAAGATGACCGGCATCGAGGCCGGCATCGAAGGCGGCGCCACCCAGAAGGGCGACGGCGCGAAGTATCGCGCGAAGCTCCTCGTCGGCTATGGCGACTATGATACGCAGGGCTTCAACGTCTATATCGGCGGCGACTATGAATATGGCGGCCGGATCTCGGCCGACTCGCGTGGTTTCCCCTTCAACACGCTCGACCTGCGTTCGATCGGCGGCAACGACAACAACCGCGCCGACGACACGCTGGGCACGGCGACGACGGACGCGGTCGTCACGCGCACGCGCCAGACCGATCTCAACAATCCGCTCGCGGGTTCGGTGACGAACGCCACCACGCCGGCAATCTTCACCTCGCTGACGCCGCTCGCGAATTGCGCCTATGGCACTTATTCGGAAAACACCGCGCAGCGCGTCGGCTCGGCCTGCAAGCACGACAACACTCGGGAATATGCGCAGATCACGCCGCTGCAGGAGCGCTACGACGCCGTCGGGCGCCTGAGCTTCCGCCTCGCCGAGAATGTCGAGGGCTATGTCGCGGCCAGCTATGCGCATAGCCGGGTCAACATCATCACGCCGCCGCGTGCGATTCGCCAGACCCAGGCATTCGGCGGCTCGCCGTCGACTTCGACCACCAACCCGGGCATCGTGCTGCCGGTCTATATCTGCTCGTCGGGCGTCAACTGCGCGACCGCGGCGGACCGCCAGCTCAACCCGAACAACCCCTATGCGGCGGCCTACGCCAACGATCCGGCCAATGGCGCCGCGCGCCTCTACTATCTGTTCGGCGACGTCCGTTCGGGCAGCAACCGCGTCAACGAAGTGTTCCGTGTGACCGGCGGCCTGCACGGCACCATCGCCGACACCTGGAACTGGAATGTCGAGGCGGGCTATTCGCGCGCCGACCTGAGCCTCACCCAATATGGCTGGGCCAATCTCAACGGGCTGGTCAAGGCGATCAACACCGGCTCGTACAATTTCGTCAACCCGAGCCTCAACACCCAGGCAGTCCGCGATTCGGTGCTTCCCCCGATCAACGCGCGTTCGAATTCGAGCGAGCTGACCGTGGACGCGTCGCTCAGCCGCAGCCTCTTCACGCTCCCGGGCGGCGATGTGCGGATGGCCGTCGGCGGCCAGTATCGCAAGGAGAAGCTGACCAACAACAGCGCCAACCCGAACCTGGACATCCCCGGCCTCTCGACCGCGCAAGCCTATGGCGACCGCTCGGTGTGGGCCGGCTATTTCGAAGTTGACGTGCCGCTGCTGGACTCGCTCGATATCGACCTGTCCGGCCGCTACGATCACTACTCGACCGGCATCGGTCGCTTCTCGCCCAAGGCGACGGCGAAGTTCCAGCCGATCAAGCAGATCGCGATCCGCGGCACTTATTCGGAAGGCTTCCGCGCACCGACGTTCGCGGAATCGGATCCGCGCAGCTCCTATTCCGGCTTCGTCGGCTACACGCCTACCGGCGCGTTCCTCACCGCGCACCCGTCCAACCCCACCTACATCGCTCCGTACAGCCTGGGCCGCGGCTATGTCGGCAATCCCGCGATCAAGCCGGAGACGTCGCGCAGCTTCACCCTGGGCACGATCTTCGAGCCGACGCCTTGGCTGAGCTTCACGGCCGACTATTTCAACGTGAAGAAGTCGAACCTGATCGTCACCGGCCCGCAGACGTCGGACGCGATCAACGCCTATTACTCGGTTGCGGGCCAGACCTTCGCTTCCGCCGCGGCAGCCGCCGCCGCGGGCTGCGCCAAGGTCGCGGCGGTGGGCGCCGGCTATTCGTGCAACGTGGTCGACGGGGCAGATCCCTTCGCGCCCAACGCGCTGCCGCGCCTGCTCGTGGTCAACGCGCCCTATGTGAACACGGCCTATATGGTCATCGCCGGGCTCGAGTTCACTGCCGACGCGCGCATCAAGTTCAGCGAGAACTTCCGGTGGGAGAGCCGGGTCGATGTGCAGGAGACGCTGAAGTACGATCTCCACCCGGGAGCGGGCCGTCCGGTGCAGCGTTATGCCGGCACGGTGGGTCCGGAGGATCTGTCGTCGGGCGGCGGCACGCCGCGCTGGCGCGGCAACTGGCAGAACACGTTCACGTTCAACCAGTTCTCGCTCAGCACGACGACCTATTTCGTCGGCTCCATGAAGGGTGTTGCGGCTGACCAGGCGAGCTCGGTCAATGGTGACACGTCGTGCGCCACGGCCGCCATCTACAAGCCGACCACCGGCAATGCCGACTTCTGCCACATCAAGAGCTTCGTCTACACGGACGTGAATCTGACGGTGAAGGTCAACGACCAGTTCAGCTTCTTCGGCCTGGTCGGCAACGTCACGAACGCGCGCGCGCCGCTGTTCGCGAACACCGCCTATCCGAGCCAGGTGAACACGCTGACCTCGTGGCACTCGGCCGGCCTGATCGGCCGGACGTTCCGGGCCGGCGCGAACTTCAAGTTCTAACCGCGGCCACGGCAAAAATTTGGGGCGGTACCTTCGGGTACCGCCCCTTTTTTGTGCCTCGCCCAGGCGGGCGAGCCGCCCGGGAAAATGCCTTCGGCTCAGCCGGCGGCGGGAATGCCGAGCAACTCGATCTTGAACAGCAGCGTGGCGCCGCCAGGGATCGGCCCCTTGCCCTTGAAGCCATAGCCAAGGTCGGCGGGGATCGCGACTTCGAACGTGTCGCCCACGCCCATCAGCGGCACGGCGACCTGCCAGCCCTTGATCAGCATGCCGAGCGGGAAGGTCGCCGGCTCGCCGCGGTCATAGGAGCTGTCGAACTGGGTTCCGTCGATGAAGGTGCCGGCATAATGGAGCGTCACCGTGTCGGCCACCGTCGGGTGCCGGCCCTTGCCGTCGCCCTTGATCCGGCGCCAGCGCAAGCCTTCCGCGGTGCTGTGCCAGCCGTCCGCGCCGTTGAGCTTGGCCAGCGCCAGCATCTGCTGGCTTTGCCAGGCCATGTCCTGCGAACGATCAGGCGCGGGGGCATCCTGCGCGGCGAGCAGGGCGAGAGCGGCGAGAAGCGACATTGCGATGATCCTTAGTTGGAGAGGGCGCGTCCGGCGACAGCGTCAAGCTTGCGCAGCAAATGCGGATCGCGCGCATTCGCCGCGGTGATCAGCGCATAGTCCAGACAGGTATCGATCGGCGAAGCCGGCCGCTCCTCGGGCAAGTTCCGGAGCAGGTGCATCACCAGCTTGCGCGCCTTGTCGGCATTGGTGCCGAGCTGGGCGATCACGGTGGCGACGTCGACCGCCTCCTCGCCCTCGCGCCAGCAATCATAGTCGGTGACCATGCCGACCAGCGCATAGGGCAGCTCGGCCTCACGGCAGAGCTTGGCCTCGGGCATGCCGGTCATGCCGATGATATGGCAGCCCCAGCTGCGATAGAGATGGCTCTCGGCGCGAGTCGAGAATTGCGGTCCCTCCATCGCCAGATAGGTGCCGCCGGCATGGGTGACCGCGCCTGCCGCCCTGGCCGCATCGGCTGCCAGCGCGGAAAGGCGCGGGCAGACCGGATCGGCCATCGAGACGTGCGCGACCATGCCTTCGCCGAAGAAGCTCGAGGGCCGCCCCTTGGTCCGGTCGATGAATTGGTCGGCAATGGTGAAGGTGCCGGGCGCCCGCTCCTCGGCCAGCGAGCCGACCGACGAGATGGCGAGCACGTCGGTCACGCCCAGGCGCTTCAGTACGTCGATATTGGCGCGGACGTTCAGGTCGGAAGGAGAGACGCGGTGCCCGCGGCCATGGCGCGGCAGGAACACCACGCGGACATGCCCGACATGGCCGACGAAGCAATCGTCGGAAGGCTTGCCCCAGGGGCTCTCGCTCGAAATCCACTCGCCCCCTTCGATGCCTTCGACATCGTAGAGACCCGATCCACCGATGATCCCGATCGTCCAGCCGCCCATCGCCTACCCCTTTGCTGCGTTGCGGCGTGCATAGGCGAAGTAGACGACCAAACCCAAGAGGTTCCAGATGCCGAACGCGATCTGCGTCTGATGCGGCAGGCTGAAGAAGAGATAGAGGCAGCCGAAGATCGCACCGAGCCCGACGACCCAGGCCGCCGGCGTGCGGAACGGGCGCACGGCATCCGGCCTGCGACGGCGCATCACCAGCAGGCAGAGCCCCACTGCGGCAAAGGCAGTCAGCGTACCGGCATTGGCGAGCGCGGCGATCTCGTCGATCGGGAAGAAGGCAGCGAAGAAGCTCACCACACAGGCGGTGAAGACCGTGATGCGCACCGGCGTGCCGCGCTTCGAGACCTTGGCCAGGCTCTCGGGCAACATCCGATCGCGCGCCATCACGAAGAAGATGCGGCTCTGGCCATAGAGGAAGCCGAGGATCACCGTGGGCAGCGCGATCACCGCGCTGGCCGCCAGGAACGTCGCGACGCCCGGCTGGCCGACTTCGCGCAGGATCAGCGCCAGCGGCTCGGGACTGTTGGTGAAGCGCGTATAGCTGAGCGCGCCCACCGCGGCGACGGCGACGACCATGTAGATCGCGACGCAGACCACCATCGAGCCGACGATGCCGATGGCAAGGTCGCGCCCCGGGTTCTTGGCTTCCTCGGCGGCGGTGGAGATCGCATCGAAGCCGTAGAACGCGAAGAAGATGATCGCGGCGGCGGCCATCACGCCGCGTTCCACGCCGTCGGGGCCCATATGCTTGGTGAAGCCGAACGGGCTGAACGGCTCCAGATTGGCGGCGTTGAAATAGGGCAAGGCGACGGCGACGAACACGGCGAGCGCGATCAGCTTCACCACCACGAGGATGGCATTGATCGTGGCGCTCTCGCGCGTGCCGACGCAGAGCAGCCCGGCGACGACCGCGACGATGAACAGCGCCGGCACGTTCACGCCCCATTCGACCACCTGCCAGCCCGCCATCCTCGGCCCATGCGACAAGGCGGCGGGCAGATGCACGCCGATCCCCTCAAGGAAACCATGCGTATAGCCCGACCAGCCGACCGCCACGGTGGCCACCACCAGCGTATATTCGGCGAGCAGGCTCCAGCCGACCACCCAGGCGACGATCTCGCCGAGCGACGCATAGCTATAGGTATAGGCGCTGCCCGAGGCGGGGATCATCGTCGCCATCTCGGCATAAGCGAGCGCGGCGCAGGCGCAGATCGCCCCCGCGACGACGAAGGAGAGGATCACCGCCGGCCCGGCACGATCCGCGCCGACGCCGATCAGGGTGAGGATGCCGGTCCCCACGATCGCCCCCACGCCGAGCGCGACGAGATGCGGCCAGGACAGCGTGCGCGCGAGCCGATGCTCGGGCGCGCGGTCTTCCTCCGCGACGATCTGCTTCAACCGGAACAGGCTGACCATCGATACTCCCCTATCTCTTTGGGAGAGTGGTGTAGCGCCGCGCGACGCGTGCGCAACTTTGTTTCGTTCAGCACAGGTCCAGCCGCGCCGGTGAATTGTCGCGCATCCAACCCGCGTGGAGAATGCCCGTGCTGCTGCTCACCGCCCTCGCGCTCGCCCTGGCCGCGCCGCAGGACCCGCCCGCCAATCCGCAGATCGACTATGCCGCTTTCGCCACCCTGACGCGTGACGTGCGCGCGCTGCGGGCCGGGCGCCTCCTCCCCTTCGCGCGCTTCCAGGCGATGGCGGGAGAGAAGGGCGCGCTGCTGCTCGACGCGCGCTCGAAGGATGCCTTTGCGCGCGGCCATATTGCCGGCGCGGTCAACCTGCCGCTCACCGATTTCACCGCGGAATCGCTCGCCGCGGCGATCGGGCCGAACCGGAACCGCCCGATCCTCATCTACTGCAACAACAATTTCTCGAACCACCGCGCGCCGGTGCCGCTCAAGGCCGCGCCGCTCGCCCTCAACATCCAGACCTTCATCAACCTGGTCGGCTATGGCTATGAGAATGTCTGGGAGCTCGGCGACGTGGTGAATTTCGACGATCCGAAGGTCGGCTGGATCGCTTCGCCCGCCTGACGCGTCAGGATCGGCGCGGTGCCGGCGCGAGTTGATCGACGAGCAGCCGCCACCCCGCCGCCGCGCGCTGCCAGACGCGAACATAATGGCCGATGAGCAGGCCGTCACCGCCCTCGACCCGGCCATAGCTGTAAGCAAGATCGCCCGCCGAGGACCGACCGCCGCCCAGGCGCTTGCCGGCTCCCTTCGGCCCGCGTGCAGCCAGCGCGGCGCCCGCTTCCCCGATCGCCGGCGGAGCGCCTGCGCGCAGCACGCGCCCATCGGCGGCGAGGAACCCGCCCAGCGCCGAGACATCGGCATCCAGCCGCCGCTCGACCGCAGCGAGATCCTCCACCTGCGCAGTCGCGCCGGGGCCGCCGAGGCGCGCCACGCGCAGCGGCATCGCGACATCGCCCGTGGCGAAAGGCGGGGTGCCCGAATCGATCAGCCAGCGCCAGTCGCCGGTGCCCTTGCGCTGCCAGATGGTGAAGAACTGGCCATGCGACACCCGGTCGCCATGCCGCATGACATAGGGGCCGGTGGTGAAGCCCAGGTCCCCGGACAGGGCGACGCCGGCCGCCTCGGGCTGCCATTCCAGCCGTGCCCCCGGCGTATCGGTCTGCGTGGCGAGCGCGGGCGGCGCCGGGCGCGGCGTGGGCGAGATCAGCAATCCGTCGGGCGAGACATGCGCGCGAAAGGCCGCAGTGATTCCCAGCGTCGCGGCATCGGCGGCGAAGCGCCGCTCGGCGGCCACGAGCGTGTCGAGATCGTCGCTTGCCGGTGCATTGGCCAAGGCAAGCAATGCGATGACGGCAATCCCCCGGATCTTTGGCTTCGGCACGTTCGGCTCCACGACAGTTTCGTCCCGCTTCATCCGCTGTCGGTAGCGCCGCGCGCGCCGGCCTCGACATCCTTCGCGATGGGGACCGCCGCTTCCGCGACCGAGGGCCTGCTCCTGCATCGCCGCCGGGACCAGACGCCGAGAGGCACGAAGGTTGCGCGACCGGAAATCTTCGGGGCTGCGTGGCTTCGCGCTCTTCCCGGAAATGCGCCGCATCTCGCAATATCCTTGCGCGGGCGCGGTCCTGTCTCTCCAACAGCGTCAAGGCGCGGCCGGACCATGGCCCCGGCTGCGCGAGCCGAGCAGGCGAACCCGCATTGCAAGCCGCCGGCGACGATCGGGAGCGGCCTGGATCCCCTCGGGAGCCAGGATCGCCCTCCCCGCCCTCAAGCCGGGATGACGATGGAAAATCAGATACTTGTTTGGGTTCTCAGCCTAGAGCTTGAGCACGGCCTCGACGGTGGCCTGGTAATTGGGGCCCACCTGCAGCACCGCGCCGTCGGACAGCACGACTCGCAGCGCGCCCTTGCCCGGCCGCTCGACCCCCACCACCGCGCCGATCCGCACGATGTGCGAACGGTGGATGCGGAGCATCACCGCAGGATCGAGCCGCTGCTCAATATCGTTCATGCGGGCACGCAGGATATGACTCTTGAGCGGCGTGTTGAGCAGCACATAGTCGCGCGCGGCCTCGATCCAGTCGATCATCGAGATCGGCACGAGCACGGCGCCCTGGCGCCCCGGCACCCAGATGCCCTGGTCATAGAGCGATTCCACCACCGGAGCCGACAGGGCGCGTCCATCGCCGCGCAGCGCCGCCAGCGTCGCGCCGAGTTCGGCCACCCGGCCCTCGGCGTCGCGCAGCGCCCGCCGGCGCCGGGCACGCTCGACGCCGAGCCGCAGGCGATCGAACGCGACGGGCTTCAGCAGATAGTCCGCCGCCTCCACTTCGAAGGCATCCGTGGCGAAGCGGTCGAACGCCGTGACGAAGATGATCTCGGGCCGGCGCCCTTCGGGGCGCAGCGCGCGGGCGATCTCCATCCCGCTGCGGCCGGGCATCTGGATGTCGAGGATGATCAGATCCGGCTCAAGCGCACGGATCTTCTCCACCGCCTCGACGCCGTCGCTCGCGGTGCCCGCCACTTCGACGTCCTCGATCGCGTCGAAACCCACTTTCAGCCGGTCCAGCGCCAAAGGCTCGTCGTCGACCAACAGCACCCGCATCATTCCGCAGCCTCCGCTCTATGCGCCCGGTGGAGCGGCAGCATCATCAACGCGACGAAGCCGCGCTCACGCGCCGTGGCGACCAATCCTCCCTCGATGCCGTAAAAGGCCTCGAGCCGGCGTCGCACATTGGCGAGCCCCAGCCCGGTGCCGCTCCTGGGCGCGCCGCCAAACGCCTGCCCCCCGTCATCCTCGACGCACAGGCGCAGCGTATCTTCGTCCGATGCAGTGGCGCGCACCACGATCCGGACCGGGCGGCGCGACGGCGCCACGGCATATTTCACGGCATTCTCGATCAGCGGCTGGAGGATGAAGCTGGGCACGAGCGCATCCAGCAGCTCGACGGGGCAGACGAACTCGGCGTCGAGCCGGTCGCGGAAACGCACCGCCTCGATGTCGAGATAGGCCTGGAGCGTGGCGAACTCCTCGTCGAGCGTGACTTCGCGTTCCGGATCGGCCTCCAGGCTGGCGCGCAGGAAGTCGGAAAGCTTGCCGATCATCCCTTCGGCCTCGTCGTTGCGTCGGGTGACGATGAGCGACGAGACGGCGTTCAGGGTGTTGAACAGGAAATGCGGATTGAGCTGGAAGCGCAGTGCGGCGAGCTGGGCCTGCTGCGCCGCGCTCTGCGCCGCGGCGAGCTGACGCTCGCGCTCCTGCGCGACCATGCTGCCGAACACGAGCCCCAGTCCGGCGGCATAGAGGCCATAGACCAGGACGAAGGGCATCAGGCCGAAGACGAATTGCCGCCAGAGCGGAATGACCTTGAGCCCGACGGCAGCCCGCGCGTCGTTGATGAAGATCGCGTCGAGCCAGCCATGCGCGAGCGCGAGCGCCAGCGCGAAGGCGGCGACGGCGAGGATCGACGGGCGCATCTCGCAACGCTCGACCCGCAGCAACATCACCGCGATCAGACCGGAGAAGAAAAGTCCGACGAAGAAGGTCTTGGCAAGTAGCAATATCAGGCCGGGCGACATCGGATCGCCCGCGGCAAGTCCCGGCATCGTCCAGAGTACAAGCGCCACCGACCACAAGGCCAGCGCCAAGAGCGTGGCCGCGCGTACTTCGCGCTTGTGCAGCAGACCCGTCATATCCCTCAGCCCCATCCGCGCCTCATATCACGATGCGGCGGGCCGGGCGTCCGGTTTTGTCGACGTCAAGTCCTGGTTCGTCGCAAAGCCTTGTCGTGCTTATCGGGCACAGTTCGTCAATTTCGTCGCCTCTTCGTTCCCATGCGTCGCGGCCCCCTGCTTGACCTCATAGAGCTGCGGCCACCGCTTGCCGGTGACGAAGATACGCTTGGTCGCGCCGTCATAGGCGATGCCGTTGGGCACGTCGTCGACGTCGCGGTTGCGTGGGCCGAGTGCGCTGACGTCGAGGAAGCTCTTCACCTGGCCGCTCGCCGGATCGATGCGCGCGATCAGATTGGTCTGCCAGATGTTCGCCCAGATCTCTCCGTCGATCCATTCGAGCTCGTTCAGCTTCTCGACCGGACAGCCATTGGCCGTCACCTTCAGCGTCGATACCGGCTGCATCGTCTTGGGATCGAGGAAGCGCAGCACCGGTGTCCCGTCCGACAGGATGATGTTCTTGCCGTTCTGCGTCATGCCCCAGCCCTCCCCCGTGTAGCTGAAGGTGTCGCCGAGCGTGAAATCCTTGAGATTATAGGTGAAGCCGGTCTTGTCCTGCCAGGTGACCTGATAGAGCTTGTCGCCGAACGCGATGATGCCCTCGCCGAAATAGGGCGGCGGCAGCTCGGCCTGCTGGAGCACCTTGCCGCTCGCCGGGTCGACCTTGCGGACATAGGAACTGCCCGCCTCGCCGGTGCCTTCATAGAGCGCGCCATCGTGGAAGAAGAGCCCTTCGGTGAAGGCGGTCGGATCGTGCGGATGCGTCGCGGTGACCGCCACGGCATAGACCGGGATCCCGCTCGTGCGCAGGAGGAAGAACCACACGCCGGCCGCGATGGCGGCCAGGGCGACGACTGCGAGGAGAATGCGCTTCATCGCGGAGGAGAAAGCAGCGCGGGCGCGCCGCTGTCAACGACGAACCCGCGATGGCGCCGGGGACGGACGCGGATCGTCGACCGGCGGCGGCCTCACCTCGCGCTCCGGACCTTGGCGACGCAGCCAGCAGATCCTGCCCGATCTCCGGCGCAGCTGGCTCAAGGCCTGAAATTGGGCCAGCGGCGGAAAGACGGCCTTGAAGCGGCATCCGCACGAAGCGGACATTGCGGGCGGGGGTTCAGGCCAGGCGGCGCTGCCGGACCAGGTGACTGCCGTTCGATTGCGGCTCGAACACCCAGCGCTGGCCCGTGAAGCGCTCGATGATGTCGCGCGCGGTGCGCGCGTGCTGGCTCGGCTTCACCGTTGTGAAGCTGCCACCGCCCGCCAGCGCGAAAGGCAGCAGAAGCTGGTCCGCCAGATACGGCCCCGCGAACGCATCCGAGGCCAGAAACCCGGCCATGCGATGCGCTGCCGTCTTGGCGAGCGATTCCGCCGACAAGCCCAGTTTGCCGAAGCCCGTGACGATCTCGGTGGCATGCTCGAACACTGCCTCCAGCAGCAACGCGTTGCCGGGCCCCTGCTCGTCCGGCAGTTCTCGGACGGCGAAAGCCGCTTCCGGCCAGTCCGGCAGCAGCTTGCGCGCAGTCGCGATCTCGCGCGCGGCGATGTCGTGCGACAGCGCCGCGCGCAATGCCGTGGCCGAAACGGACCGGAGCGCGCCGCGATCGAGGCAGTCGACCGGCGTCAGCGTGCCCGGCACGATATCCGCCTCGATCCGCCCTCCGCCACGCGGATAGAAGCCGTGGCGGATCAGCCGCAGCTCGATCTGCGCGCCCATGCGCCGCACCACCGGCGCGAAGACCTTCGCTATGAAATCGAACGGCGGCGCCAGCATGTTGTGCGTGCCGCCTTCGAGGACCAGCCGCGAGGGCCCGCCGGCCAGCAGCAGCGGCATCAGCAGGGTCTGGAAGACCAGCCCGGTGCTCCCCGCGGTGCCCACCGCGAAATGATATTCGCCGGGCGTGACACGGCCGGGCGTGAAGGTGAAGTCCGACGCGCCGACCGCCACGCCCTCGCAGGCGCCGCCGCCGATCGCGCACGCCGCCTCGATCGCCGTGACGTGCTGGCGCATCAGCCCCGGTTTCTCGCGCTTGCCGCGTGCATTGGCGATGCGGAAGGGCTGCCCGGTGACGAGCGACAGCGCGCAGCAATTGCGCACCACCTGCCCGCCGCCTTCGCCCTCCGATCCATCGATGATGATCATGGGTTCACCAATTCCAGAAAGAGTTCGTTCGCCCGATCGGCGAAGCGATCGCGCAGCTTGCGCGCCGGCAGCTCGCCTGCCCGGGCCAGCTCGCCGCGGATCAGCGCGTCGATCTGGGGCAGCCGCGTGCCGCTGGCACGTTCGTTGGTACGTGCCTTGGCCTCGACCAGCGTTTCGATCTGGCCGGCCAGGGCTGGCGGCAGGTCGCTGGCCGCAACCAGCGCCCGCAGGTTCATCGGCGGGCGCACGTGCGGGTTCAGCCGGATCGCGCGAATCGCCAGCGCGGGGCGCAGGGCATAGAAATACTTCTTCACCGGCACCTCCCCCTCGCCGTCGAGCCACCGTTCCGCCGCCAGCTTGCCCGATCGCGCATAGTGATAGGCGATCGCCCGCGGATTCAGCAGGTCGTCCGCCAGCGCGGCGAGCCGGGCGAGGAAGGGATCGGCGGGCCGGTAGCGGATCGGCGACAGCATCCACTCGCTCACCACCGCGTTCGACTTGAGCAACAGGCCGAGCGCCTTGCGCACGTCCCAGCCGTTCAGGTCGATCTCGTCCTCGATCGCCGTCTCGATCACGTCGCGGCCGGGCGCGAGCGACAGATACCAGTCGCGCGGGCGGACATAGAGGAAGCGCACGTCGTAATCGCTGTCGGGCGAGGGAAAGCCCCAGGCCCGCGAGCCGGACTCGATCGCAAGCAACAGGCGGACGCCGTGCTCCGCCTCGATTCGGTCGAGGCGGGTCTCGATCTCCTGCCGTATCGGCGCGGGGATGGAAGCGTTGGTCGTCACAGTCATTTCCCAGAACGATAGTCGATGCCCGGCATCCACCAGAACATCCAGGGATCCGCCCTCCGCAAATCGGAAGCCGCGATCCCGAAATCTCCTTCGCCGACCTCGACCTGCGCCAGCGCGGCCGTCAGCCTGCGCAAACGCCGGTCACCGACCGTCAATGCCAGCAAATCGCCGTCCGGCTCGAGCTGCAACTCGGTGCGGCCCGGGCGATAGTCGACGCGCAATTTCGCGCAGTGCTCGGCAACCGCATAGCGGACACCGGGCACGCAAAGGACGGCGTCGGTCAGTGCGGCGAGCCGGAGCGTGCGATGGCACGGCTCGCCACCCAGCATCCGATCGAACAGGTTGCGTAGCGACCGGGCGCCGGCGGGATCGGCCGACCATTGCCAGCCGTGCCAGCCCCGGCGCGCTTCCGCATAGCGCCAGACATGAAGCCGCCCCGCCTGTTTCCAGGCGGATACATCCGCAGTCATCTCCTGCCCTTTCGGATTTGGTGGTGCGCGTGCCGGGCTGACGAGAGCTTTTAGCCCTTCACGCACACCACCTGCTTCAGCGTATGGACGATCTCGACCAGGTCGGCTTGCGCCGCCATCACGGCCTCGATCGGCTTGTACGCCTTCGGCGTCTCGTCGATCACGCCTTCGTCCTTGCGGCACGCGACGCCCGCAGTGTCGCGGATGTGCTCGTCGAGCGTCACCAGCTTCTTGGCCGCGGTGCGGGACATGATGCGTCCCGCGCCATGGCTGCAGCTGTCGAACGACTCCGCGTTGCCCAGGCCGCGCACGATGAACGACTTGGCGCCCATCGATCCGGGGATGATCCCCAGCACGCCCTTGGCCGCACGCACCGCGCCCTTGCGGGTGACCAGCACATTCTCACCGAAGTGATTCTCGCGCTGGACATAGTTGTGGTGGCAGTTGACTGCCTCCATCTCCGCGTCGAACGGCTTGGCGATCTGCCCGCGCAGCGCGCGGATGACATTGGCCATCATCATCCGCCGGTTCAGCGCCGCGAAGTCCTGCGCCCAGCCGACTGCCTCGACATAATCGTCGAAGTGATCGGTCCCTTCCGGGAAATAGGCGAGGTTCTCGTCGGGCAGGTTGATGTGCCATTTGCGCATGTCCCGCTTTGCCAGCTCGATGAAATAGCTGCCGATCGCATTCCCCACGCCACGCGATCCCGAATGGAGCATCACCCACACGCGCTGGTCCTGGTCGAGGCACAGTTCGATGAAGTGATTGCCCGTTCCCAGCGTCCCCAGGTGCACCAGGTGATTGCTGTTCTTGAGCCGCGGATATTTCTCGGTAATCCGGTCGAAGCGCGCTGCAAGCGTCGCCCAGGCCTCGACGATCGCCGCGGGCGGATCGCCCCACGAACCCTGGTCGCGCTTGCCGCGGCCGACCGAACGGCCATGCGGCACCGCCTGCTCGATCGCCGAGCGGATCCCCTCGAGATTGTCGGGGAGGTCGCTCGCCACCAGCGAGGTGCGCGCCGCCATCATGCCGCAGCCGATGTCGACACCCACCGCCGCCGGGATCACTGCGCCCTTGGTCGGGATCACCGAGCCGACGGTTGCGCCGATGCCGACATGGACGTCGGGCATCGCGGCGACATGCTTGAACACGAACGGCATCTGCGCCGCACGCGCCAGCTGGGCGCGCGCACCGTCCTCGACGGGAACGCCCCGGGTCCACATCTTGATCGGCACGCCGCCCTCGACGTGCTGGAAATCATACAAAGCCTCGGTCATCTCGACCTCCATCAAACGCATGGTGCCGGCGACAAGGTCTGGCGAGACATTTCCCTGAGCTATCCGGTTGCCCGGAGGCGGAGTTGGACCGCCGACCTCCCGCATCGCTGCGGGCGCTCTGACTTGTAGTCCCGCCGGCATTCGCCAGCTTCGAATCCGGTGCCGGCGACGAGTGGGTGGCGAGACCTGCCTTGTGCTCTATCCATCTGAGCTACGGGCCGGATGGCCCGGCCGGCTTCGAACCGGCGTCCCAAGGTCCGCATGTAGTCCCGCCGGCATTCGCCAGCTTGAAACGGGTCACGGCGACGAGGATGGGAAGGACACCCCGAAGGGCCGGTGCTCTAACCAGGCTGAGCTACTGCCCCTTTCGGCGCAGGCGGGATTCGAACCCGCGACACCCGCATTACCAATGTAGTCCTTCCCGGCATTCGCCGTGCCGTTCGTGTCGGGTCGTGGCGACGAGATCGGCGAGACGCGGCCCTTAAGCTACGTGTCGGCGGCGGGACTCGAACCCGCATCTCTCCGGCGGCCTTGCGGGGCCGGAGCGCTTTACTCGTCGGGCCTTTCTATGGTCGACATGTAGTCCCACCAGCATTCGCCACGACCCTGTTCGTTAGACCTCCGTCTGCTTGACGATGCTCACCCAATCCCGCGCCTCGCCGGAAACGAAGCGCGCGATCGTATCGAACACCGCGTCGGAGAAGCCCCCGACATTGAGTATGTCCGCCCGGCCCTGCGGCGCCTGGCTGGTGCCATGGGGCTGGATGTCGATGCACACGAGCCGGGCGGCCGGGTTGCGGCGCTTCAGCTCGTCCCACTCGCGCATCGTCGCGGTCGCGCCTCGCCGGGTGGCGTCCACCCAGGATTCATTGTCCGAGACGATGACGACCAGGTCGACCCGCTCGCGCAGCAGGTTCAGTGCCGCCAGCGGCGCCGAGACATTGGTGCCGCCGCCGCCGATCGCCGCCAGCTTCGCCGCATTGACGGCGACGCGGGCCCTGGGATCGAGCTTCAGCTTCACCACGCCCTGCTCGAACGGGATGACGCGGGTGTCGCGGTTGGTCCGCAGCATCGCCGCCGCGACCAGCGCCGCGACATCGATGCAGCGCACCGTCGACAAGGCGCCCTTGCGATAGCCCGTGGCCGGCGAGGACATCGACCCCGACACGTC
This sequence comes from Sphingomonas sp. 1F27F7B, assembly GCF_005503355.1. Classification (GTDB taxonomy): domain Bacteria; phylum Pseudomonadota; class Alphaproteobacteria; order Sphingomonadales; family Sphingomonadaceae; genus Sphingomonas. The sequence continues at coordinate 34,775 of NZ_SCMK01000030.1, read as the reverse complement.
GGGGCAGACGACCACATTGCCCGGCACCTTCGGCACGCGCGCGAGCGACTGCTCGAGCGCCTCCTCCAGCGCCGCCCGGACCTTGCACGGCACACCCTCGCGGGCCTGGCCCAGCGCCACCATCAGCTGATAGGGCATCGGCCGGACCTTCGCGATCGCATCCGCATCGGCGAGCCGTCCGGCAACCGCTTCGGTGACTCCCTTCACGTCGAACGCGCCGTTGCGCGCCAGCGTGTTGAGGTTCATCCGCAGCGCCTGCCACCCGATCCGCGTCGCAAGCACCGCCCAATCCTCCGCCGTGAGCGGAAAGGCAGTGAGCCACTCGAACGGGACCGCCGGCAACGGCAGCGACCGATCGGCTTTCCATGCCTCGAACGCAACGATCTCGGCAGGCAGCGCGGCAACGTCATAGGGACGCCCGATCAGCCAGCCATAAAAGGCGCGCCGCGCCGCATCGGCGGGCTTGGGGTGAACCATGCGGACGATATCCGCCAGGCTCGGATCCTTGCCCGTCGCCGCCATCAGCTGCGGCATCGATGCCTGCTCCAGCCAGCCTTGAACCAGCCGCTTCGGCCGCGAGCCGAGCGAGGAACGTCCCACCTGGCCCGAGCGCATGATCTGCACGAAGTTGCGCAGCATGCGGCCATTGTCGATCACCCGGTCGAACACTGCGACCGCGAGGTCGGGATCGGCAACCGTCAGCCAGGCCGCCAGCAAGGCCGGCATGTCCTTCATCGCGCCCGACCGGCGGGCATAGACCGCCGCCTGCGCCACGAAATACGGATCGCAGGCGCGGGCCGCTTCCAGCACATCGGCCAGCTGCGTCTCGCCGGCGCCGTAGAAGTTATCGGCCAGCGTGCCGGTTGCCGCCAGCTGGGCGAGCTTGTGCTCGGGCCCATAGGCATAGGCCGGCGCGCCCTCGCGGTTCCGCGTGTCCGCGGCCGGCATCAGCTTTGCGATCGCCGAAGCGAAAAGTCCCTTGTTGGCCATCGTCCAACTCCTCAACTCTGGTCAGGGCGGCAGGATTTGAACCCGCGACCTCCCGCTCCCAAGGCGGGCGCTCTGCGCAGCCTGAGCTACGCCCTGTGAAATTTCCCGGGGGCGGCCAGCCCATTCCGGCCGCCCCGCATTCCGCCGCCGGCTCAGGATGTTCGACCGCCCTGTCCGACGCCCATATGCTACGCAGGACACGTGCCAATTTCGCGGATCACCCAAGGTGATTCTTATAACAATCTGATATTGATAGCTTTTAATTCAGAAATCCGCCTAGGCCCGATTTCTGTGCTCCCTGGTGAAATGGGATTCTCCTATCGCCACGGATCGATATTTATCCTATTGTATAAGCATGAAGCCGCTCAACGTCATTGGATTCCTCGGTTCGACACTGGATGCGAGCAAGTTCGGCCCGTCGCGCTGGAGCAAATGGCGTCCCTCGGTCGCGCTCACCATGCACGAAGACCTGCGCGTCGATCGCTTCATCCTGCTTCATGGCGGCCTGCACAGCCGCCTCGCCGAATATGTCGCCGAGGATATCCGGTCGGTGTCGCCCGAGACGCGAGTCGATCTGCGCCGCCTGGATCTCCGCGATCCGTGGGACTTCGAGGAAGTATATGGCAAGCTGCTCGACTTTGCCCGGGCCGAGCCTTTCGATCCCGATGCCGAGGACTATCTGGTCCACATCACCACGGGCACGCACGTCGCGCAGATCTGCCTCTTCCTGCTTACCGAGGCGCGCTACCTGCCCGGGCGGCTGCTCCAGACCCAGCCGGCCAAGCGCGGCGAGGACGGCGGCGCGCCGGGGCGCTGGACGGCGATCGACCTCGACCTTTCCCGCTACGACAGCATCGCCACGCGCTTTGCCGTTGCCGCGCAGGAAAGTACCTCGTTCCTGAAATCCGGCATCGAGACGCAGAGCGTGACGTTCAACCGCATGATTGACGAGATCGAGCGGGTGGCGCTGCGCTCGAAGGCGCCGATCCTGCTGATGGGCCCCACCGGAGCGGGCAAGAGCCAGCTTGCGCGCCGCATCTATGAGCTGAAGCGCCTCAAGCACCAGATCGCCGGCGCATTCGTCGAAGTGAATTGCGCGACCCTGAAGGGCGATAGCGCGATGTCCGCGCTGTTCGGCCATCGCAAGGGCGCATTCACCGGTGCGGTCGCCGACCGGCCGGGGCTGCTGCGCGCAGCCGACACGGGAATGCTGTTCCTCGACGAGATCGGCGAGCTGGGGCTCGACGAGCAGGCGATGATCCTGCGCGCGATCGAGGACAAGCGCTTCCTGCCGGTGGGTTCGGACAAGGAGGCGGCATCGGAGTTTCAGCTGATCGCCGGCACCAACCGCGACCTGGGCGAGGCAGTGGCCGCCGGCCAGTTCCGCGACGACCTCTATGCGCGGCTCAACCTGTGGACCTTCCAGCTGCCCGGCCTCGCCGAGCGGCGCGAAGACATCGAGCCCAATCTCGATTACGAGCTGGACCGCTTCGCCGAGCGCGAGGGCGATCGCGCCAGCTTCAACAAGGAGGCGCGCCAGCGCTATCTCGCCTTCGCGACCGGCCCGGACGCCACCTGGCCAGGCAATTTCCGCGATCTCGCGGCCAGCGTTACCCGCATGGCGACTCTCAGCCCCAAGGGCCGCATCGACATGGAGTGCGTCGCGGCCGAGATCGAGCGTCTGAAGCACCTGTGGTCCGCGCAACGTGACGGCGGCGCCGACCTGCTGACGGAAATTCTGGCACCGGACGTGCTGGCGGAAATCGATCCCTTCGACCGCGTGCAGCTTGCCGAGACGGTTCGGATCTGCCGGAAAAGCCGCTCGCTGTCGGAAGCGGGCCGCGTGCTCTTCGCGGTCTCGCGCGCCCGGCGGACATCGGCGAACGATGCCGATCGCCTGCGCAAATATCTGGCACGGTTCGGACTGGATTGGTCCAGCCTGGCGCAGCCCCTCGCGTGACGCGCGGGGCACCAGTCCCTCCGCATTTGTCGGTGGCAATGCCGGCTCCTACATGCTGCCGAACCAGATGCGAGGCCGTGCGATCCGCATCGATCCCGGCGGCCCGGCAAGGTCGCGGCGATATGGCATCTTGCCACTCTCTTCCCCGGCGCATCTGCGGATCCGGCAGTGCATGAAGGCGATATCGCGCTGCTCGCGCGGCGCTTCGAAGCGTTCGAGGGAATCGCCAATGGGCCGCGCGCGACGATTGAGAACGGCATCGACCGGCTGGCGCTCGATCTTGCCGCTTCTCCGGATGCCGAGAACGCCCGGACATTGGCACGGGTTCGCGATCGCGAAGGAGTCGCGGCGAAGTGGCGGACCTCGCTGGGTGGGGCGAACGAGCGCAGCGATGTCCGCCGCATCGCGGAAGCAAGCTACGCGCCGCGCGCGCCTGCGTGGCGCGGCACGCTACACGCATTGATCGTCTCGGGCGCCAGCGCCGGCGGAACATCGCCGATTGTCCACGCCACCTGCACTGAAACTCGACGCATCCGCTCGACTCCGCATTCGCCAATCCATTTCCGGGGAATGACGAATGAAGACGAGACCATGGGCCAGACTGCTCGGACCGAGTTGCATGGCGATTGCCGTGGCAATGCCCATGCTCGCACAGGCACAGGCACAGGCGCGGACACAATATCCGACGGGACGATGCGTCTCGACGCGCGGCCTCGAGCGCATGGTGAGCGCGTTCCAGAAGAGCGCCAGCGCGACGAACGGCACGCCCGGCATCGCCGCGACGGTATTCGACAAGGACGGCATCGTCGCGAGCGCCGCCGCGGGCGTGCGCAGCCTCAATACCCAGGTGCCGCTGGAGGCGGACGATCGCTTCAACCTCGCGTCGAACACCAAACACATGCTTGCAATATCGTTGGCGCAGCTGGTCGACCAGGGGCGCCTGTCCTATGATGCGCAGATCGGCACGTTGCTGCCCGATATGGCGTCCGCGATGCAGCCGGCCTTCCGCGATGTCACCGTGCGGCAACTCCTGACGATGACCGCCGGGCTCGGCTCGTTCAACGGCACCGACCCCGGCCCCACCGCGGCGATGATCGATGCGCTGAACGGGATGCACGGCAACGCCGTCGAGCAGCGCCGCCAGATCACGCAATTCTTCCTCCAGAACGAACCTGCCTATGCGCCGGGCAAGGGACAGCTCTATTCCAACGCCAGCTTCGTCGTGCTCGGCACGATCTATGAGCGGCTGGCGGGGCGCCCCTATGAGCAGGCGGGGGTGGAATCGGTCTTCGGTCGCGTCGGCGCTTCGGCAACGTTCGGTCTCGCCCTCGACCTGGGGCCGAACAATCCGTCACTTCATTTTCCGATGGAGGATGGCTCGATCCTCACGATCGACGATCCCGCCCAAGTACCGGACGCAGCCATGATCCGCGTGCCGGCGGCAGTGAATTCGGGCGGCGGCATGGTGGCCAGCATGCCGGCATTCGCACGGGTCGAACAACAGTTGCTCCGCGCGTCGATGGGCCTCGAGCAATCGCTTGCCTCCAACGCCGCGCTGCGCGACCTCTTCGAGCCGGTCGGCGAGTACGGCTTTGGCGGGATCGAGAAGATTCGCGCGGGCGCTCGGACCGCATATGTCTTCACCGGCAACATGCCGGCCGGTTCGGCCGTCACCTTCCTGGTTCCCGACGCCGGGGTCGGCGCAGTGCTCGCGACGAACAGCGCACTCAACCCCTTCGAAGCCCTGGGCGCAGGACAGGACATGGCCTTCATGATGAAGCTGGCCGAGCGGGCTCGTCTCGGCGTCATGGTTGCGGGCTCGAGCGACCAGGCCGCGGTCTTCGGCGCGGTGGACGCGCTATGCGCCGCGGCGAACGGCGAGGCTTCTCCGATCGTCCAGACCTTCGGAGAGTTGACCCGTGCGCAATCTTCCGCACTGGCCGAGCGGATCGCCCCCGACGACAGCCGGATGATCGATCGCCTGTCCGCCGCACCCATGGAAGCGATGCTGGGCCATCTCGACATGCATCTGTCGATCGGCGGCAATGCCTTGCGCGGCCGATCCGCCGGAGGCGAGGCCGGCTGGCGCGCCTTCCTCGCCGGCGGTTCGCTGGGTGGCCGCGCCGTCGCCGGCACGACGGGGTCGGCCGGCGACATATCGGGTTGGGCCACGACCTGGGGGTTTGCCGGCCCGCTTGGCCAGAATCTGCGGGCAGCCATCGCATTCGGCTATGCGAAGGCACGCGCAAAAGCCAATGGCGGCGCGGCTTCGACACGGCTGACGTCGCCCCAGATCGGCCTTGCGCTTGCCTATGACGGTGCCGACGGCCTGTTCGGCGACCTTCGCGCCACCTTCGCGCGGCAGCGAATCAGCACGACCCGAGACCTTGCGATCGACGGGCTCGACCTGGGCACGACGCGAGGCCGGCGCTCCGGATTCGGCACAGTGATCGACGGCAGCCTTGGTTATGCCCTGGGTACCAAGCTGCGGGTCGCTCCGATCGCCGGCCTGCGTTTCACCCGCAATGCGGTGGACCGGCTCCAGGAGAGCGGATCGCTCCTTTCCCTCTCGATCGACGATCGGCGATCGTATCGGCTGGATGCGCGTGCCGGCATATCGATCGCCGGCGAATTCGCGATCGGTACGGCTATGATCCGGCCGAGCGTCGAGGCTTTTCGCGTCCGCACCATAGCGGAAAGCAGCCCCGACTGGACCGCCCGGCTCGACGCTGCCGGCCCCGCCATGCGCTTCGCTGCCGCGCCGATCGATCGCAACTGGACGATGCTTCGCGGCGGAATCGATGTGGACGCCGGAAACATGGGGTTTCAGCTCGGTGCCGGAGGAACTGTCGGACGCGATGGGCGCAACGATCTCCAGCTGTCGGGCGGCATGCGGTTTCGTTTCTGATCCGCTCCGGGCCGGCATGCCTTCCGCCGGCCCGCCCCTTCCGCGCGACCGCACCCGGACGACAAGCCATTGGCCCCGGTGCAGGTTACGCGAGAAATGCGATGGATGGACAGCAGGTCCCTCTGCACGTGAAGGATCGCCCCCCATGACCTGTGTGCCGCAAATCCTCTTCCTGCTCCTCGCGGCATTCGACTTCGCGTCCACTCGCTATGCGACTTCGCGGTTCGGGAACTCGGTCGAGGAAGAGAATCGCCTGTGGCGCTTCCTGTTGAAGCGGCACGCCCGGGCATTCGATCTGCTCTATCCCGTCGGTGCCCTGGCGCTTGCAGGTCTGTCCTTATGGCTCCCCACCGATCTGGGAGCCGGATTGATGTTCGGGCTGATCGGCGCCTTTCTCACCATTGCCGTCAACAACGCGATCGTGCTGGCCCGGCTGTTCCGCCAGGCCCGACGATCTCGGACATAGGCCCGGTCGCCATGCCCGCCGGATTTCATTGAAGCGCCGCGCCTATTTTACGCTCGCCTCACGCCGGATCACGCTCGCGTTCGTCGGTTTCGGCGGATCGGCGAGGCGCTTCCTTCGTCACGCGAGCATTACGTCCAGATTGATGCGCAAGGCGAGGCCGCAGCCCCCGGGACGGAGCCACGGCCAAGCTCCCGGGCGGGACAGCTACATCGTGTCGAGCTTCGCGAGTTCCTCGCGTATGACATCCGGCTGGAGCGGCAGGTAGACCGCATCGTTGGAGACCTGCTGCTGCCCTTCGCGGCTCAGCACCGCGCGAAGGAACTCCTTGACCTTGGGCGGCAGTTTCGTGCCCGGCTTATGGTTCACGTAGATATAGACGTAACGGCTGAGCGGATAGCTGTGGTCATAGACGCTCTGCGTGGTCGGCAGCACGCACTTGCCGCCGGTTTCGCGCGACAGCGGCACGACGCGCGTGTTCGGCTGGAGGTTCGCCATCAGCGCATAGGTCAGGCCGCCGGGATTGGTCCTCATGTCGTCGGCGGCCACGTTGAAGGCATGGGTGAACCCCTTGCCCTTCACGAACCGGATGCCATCGCGATAGTCGCCGCCCTGGAGCACCTCGAGCTTGAAATACCATTCGATGCCGTTGGGCGATCTCAGACCGTAGAGATGAATCGGCCGGCTCGCCCAGGCGCCGGCGAGTCCGAGCTGGCCCCAGTTGGCGATCGCAGTGCCGCCGCGCTTGTGCGTACGCGAGTAGATGTTGTCGAGCTGCTGCATGCTCAGGCATTTGATCGGATTGTCCTTGTCGACCATGATGATCGACGCGGCCGTCTTGCCCAACGATCCGACGCTGCCGGTCGCGACACGAAACGCGGTCGGCTTGTAGCCGAATTTGGCAACGAACCCGGCCTCCTCGGCCGGCAGCAGCTCGCGGCCGACGGGCGCCAGCTCGGCAGTCCCGCTGGTGAGCGCCGGCCCGCCCGTGCCCGAGGCGCGCGCCTCCATGGTGACGCTCAACCGCGGATAGGCCCTGCGCATCATCTTGACCCAGCCGAGCGTCATTTCGTCCATCACGTCGGCACCCACGACGTTCAGCTCCTCCTCGGGCTCGACCTCGACCGGGCCGGGATTCCAGAACGGAATCCGCTTGTCGGGCTGCACCTTGTGCTCGGGCTTCGCATATTTGAGCGCATTGGCCGGAATGCTCAGGATACCGACCGCCGCCAACAATATCCCTCCCGCCGCCACCGTCCCGCGTTTCGTGCGCAGGAATTCGTTGAAACCCTTCATCTTCCTCTCCTGAATCTCTCCGTCGCCCAATGCTGGCCGACGCCCAAATCCTATTCCCACGGGTTCGCCAAACAATGCGCCGACCCGCCGATCGGTATCCGCCACACGACGGATAGCTCCCCGAAAAGCAAAGCGTGCCAGGCACTTGACCCGGCACGCTCCACAATCCTCAAACGTCGGGCCGCGTCAGTTGGCGCGATCGTACAGCGAGGCCTCCGTCGGAAACTCCTTCGCGATGCCGTCACGGATCACGATGCCGGGCTGCATGAAATCGGTATCGATCTTGCCGGAACTGGTCGACTGGTGGAACGCAATGACGATCGCGACGGGTAGATACTTGCCCGACACGTCCTTCAGCGGCAGCACCACCGAGACCTTCTTGCCATAATCGGGTGTGCCCCATTTCGATTCGACCTGGGTGACGCCCTTCTTGGCGGTGATGATGTCGCCGGGCGACGAAGTGTTGCCGACCCGGTCCGGGAACGATCCCGCGATCATCGTATATGCATCCGCAGGCTGGCCCTTGGGCAGCGCATGGATGGTGATGCTCATGATTTCAGGATGGGTGGCGATCAGCGTATCGACCACCGCCTGGACGCGAATCTTGTGGCTCGGGGCAATCCAGTTCTTCGGCGTTCCCGGCGTCGAAGCGGCGCGTGGAATCTCGCCGCCTGCGGTCTGAGCAAAGCCAGTCGCCGGCGCGGCGGCGGCGAGGACGGCGGCAATCGCCAATGGGGTGCGCGAAGTGAATTTGACCATGATCCCTCTCCTTCTATTACGGTTCGACCACGTCCGGCGCGGCGCCGGGACGAGAACGGACAATCCAGTGAAGCTTGCGATTTTGCTCCCGCTCGTTCTGGCCTCGGGCCTAGCTCCGGTGCGCGCGCAGGGGCATCCAGCATACGGCATATGCACAAGCGAAACGGCTCAGCCATCGGTCAGGAAGGGCAGCATTCCGCCAATCCTCCCTTCCCTCGCAATGGCTTGGCGCGACGGATTCTCGAGGCTCCGGCCGGATGTCGCGATCGACTTCCCCGCGCCACATGGTCCACCACAAGGCGCGCTCGATCCGCAGCTGGCCGCCTTTCTCGATGGCAGGCTCGATTTCGCCTTCCTGACGCGCGAAATCGCGGAGGCGGACCTCATGAGATTCCGCCGCACCCATCGCGGCGCGCTCCCGGTCGTCGTTCCGGTCGCGGGCGGCAGCTGGAACCGGTTCGGCTTCGTGGATCCCGTCGTGGTCATCGTCCACGAAACCAATCCCCTGCGCGCGATCGACCTGCGACGCCTCGACGGAATCTTCTCCTCGACTCGCCTTCGCGGGGGCGCCGACATCATCGATTGGGGTGCTGCAGGGGCCCGTGATTGGCGCGGCAAGCCGATCCATATCGTCGGCGGGGATGCCTGGGCTGGAGAAGAATCGGCGCGAGCGCTCTTCATGCGTCGTCAGGTGCTGAGCTTGCCCGGCAATCGAGGGCATTGGCGGATCGTGTCCGGAAGCGGCGATGAGGCCGACAATGTCGAGCGGGTGGCGCGGGATCCGTTGGCGATCGGCTTCACCGGGTTCGGACACGTCCTGCCGGGAACGCGCGCCTTGGCGATCATTCCACGACCCGGGAGCAAGCCCGTGGCGCCGACGCGAGAGGCGATTGCGAGCCGGCGCTATCCCTTTGCGCGTACGGTGGACCTGCTGCTCGCCCGCGGGGCCGATGGTTGTATCGACCCCATGCTGGCGGCATTCGCTTCATTCATCATAGGCCCGGAGGGGCAGCGGATCGTCACGCGGCAGGGCGTCTTCCTGCCGCTGACGCGCGATCAGGCGATGGCATCACGGCGTCTGATCGCAGGCGATCGAGCCAATCGATCACTCGATTCCACCAACATGGCCATAGCCATGGGCACCGCGTCGGGGCGACGCCCATGATCCGGAACTGGCAATCTCGGATCAGAGTTTGATGCGCGCCATCAGCACGACCTGGCGAGGCGTGCCCGGCACCAGCTGGATGTCGCCCGAGAAGCCCGCGCTTTCGATGTAGCGCTCGTCGAGCAGGTTGGTTGCCTTCAGCGTCAGGTCGATCTTGTCGCTTGGCGAATAGTAGATGCCGAAATCGACCGTCACATAGCTGTCCAGCGGCAGCGTGCCGCCCGCGGGTGCCCCGGCCGGCACGGATACTGTCGGCAGCAGGCCGGCCCGCTTGCCGATATAGGACACGCCGACGCCGAAACCGACGTTCGACAGCGGACCGTCCTTGAAGTCGTAGCGTGACCACATGTTGAACGCATCGCCCGGAGCATTCGTCAGACGTGCGCCATTCTGCACGGGTATGTTCGAAGCGGTGACACGGGCGTTGACGTGCGCATAGCCGCCGGTCACCTGCCAGCCGGGGAGCGGCGATCCGTTGAACTCGATCTCATACCCTCGCGATCGCTCGCCGCCGAGTTGATTGGAGCAGGTGCCGACCGCGATGGTGGCGCCCGGCGGGATCGTGATGCCCGCCGCGGCGAGTTGCGCAGCCGTGAGGCAGACGAAGGTGTTCAGCGTATTCTTCTTGGTGATGTCGAAATAGGCGGCAGACAGATTCAGACGCCCCCCGAGTATCTCGGCCTTCACGCCGCCCTCGATCGACTCCGCTTCGGTCGGCTTGAACGGGTTCAGGCCGAAATTGTCCTGCGACGATGCGGCCACCGGCACGAAGGAGGTGCTGTAGCTGGTGTAGAGGGTGAGGTTCTTCGTCGGCTGAACCAGGATGCCGGCAAGTGGCAGCCACTTCTTGTCCTTCTTCTTCACCGGAACGAAGGTCGCGATGCGCTTGTCCTCGATCGTCTGCGTCTCGTCGGCGTGGCGAACCCCGGCCAGGACCTTCAGCCAATCGGTCAGCGTCATCAGGTCGGATGCATAGAAGCCGAGTGAATTCTGGGTGGTATGGCGCCAGTTCAGGTTCGACGCCTGGCCGGCGTTGAACAGCGGGAACGTCCATGGCGCGGGCGCGCGGCCGATCGCCGGATTGTACAGACTCACATCCTGCCCGTCCGCGGCCGTCAGATTGTAGAATTGCAGGCGGTTGAGGCTTGCGGTCTCCTGGCCGCCGCTGGCGCCGACCAGCAATATGTGCCCGATCCCGAGAGTTTCGAACCTGGCGGTGAGGTTGGCGTCGAAAAAGCTGTAGGTCCGGCGGTTCTCCTGCCCGCGCGCACGGCGTGTGACCATGTCGTTGGCCGCAGTACGGAAACCGACAACGTCGTAGTTGCGCTGCGTGTCGAAATGATCCACCCAACGATAGCCGGCGTTGAACGTGATCGCATCGCTGAACGCGTGGCGGACGAACGCGTTGCCGATCCATCCCTTCTCCACCAGGTAATCGTCCGGTTCCTGATAAGTCGTGTCGATCGACGCGACCCTGCTCGCATCGCGGAACGGCGCGACGAGGAAGGTGTCGTAATGGGCCTTCACGTAGCGATATTCGCCCTGCAGCGTGATCGTGGTGCGATCCCATGGCTTCCACGCGACGCTCGGTGCGAAATAGACCGGCGTTTCGTACGCATCCCGGCGGAAGCTCTCGCCATATCCGAATTCGCCGACCGCACGGGCGGTGAGGGAATCGTCCGCGGTCACCGGACCGGTTAGATCGAACGAGAACAAGCCGCCTTTCGCCCGGCGATAGGTGCCGGCGCCAAGCGTGCTTCGCGCCTCCACGGCAAAATGGGGCGTAGCACTGGGCTTCTTGGTGATGATGTTGATGAAGCCGCCCGGCTGTGCCTGGCCGTAGAGCACCGACATCGGCCCCTTGACCAGTTCGATATGGTCAGTGCCGACGGTCGGCGGCGAACCGAAGCGTACGGAGAGGCCGGGCATGCCGTCGGTCAGGATGGCGTTTCGATCGTTGCCCGATGTCTTGAAGCCGCGGAACGTGATGTCGTAGCTCGTGTTTCCCGCGCGCTGGATGCCGGTCATGTAGCGATAGGTATCGGAAACGTTGGTCGTGGCGATCGCGTCGAGGAAGTTCTCGTTGTAGCTCGACGTGCTGAAGGGCGTGTCGAGCACCGGGATATCCAGCTTGGTCGCACTTTGCGCGCCCGTATCCTGGAACTTGCCCGTGACGACAATTTCCCGCGCCTCTTCCTGCGCCTCCTGCTCGGGTGTTTCCTGATCCGCCTCCTGAGCGGCGGCGGGAGTGCCGATCGCGGCCAGCGACGCGGCGCCCAGAGTCGCGAGAGTCGATCGGGCGATCGAGAATTTGGACATATTTAGCCTCCCCCTAAGTCGTCAGAGCGCGCCGCATTGGCTGCCGGTCTGCGCTCGGTGCGATCCTCGCGATCGCGCTTTCATGGTCCATCCGCTAAATGACTGAGAGGTGCGGCGGCGGATGGGTCAATGGGGCAAGCCTATGGACTTACGAGCCTTTCTTACCTCTCGGGCGTTGAGGGAGAGATATCCGCGCCGGCCGGCGGCGATGGTCTTCTGCCCTTCGGGGGATAGCGCCAGACCGAGAAAGGCACGCGCCAGCTGCTCGATCCGGCCATGCGAATCGCGCCGGACATAGATGAGAAGGTGGCGGTCGAAGGCATAGTGTCCGGACCGGATTCCCGCGGCATTGCCCATGGTCTCCCGACCCGTCCGATCCATGATCCGCAATGCCCGGATTCCCGGCCGCGCATGATTGAGGTTGGCGATACCGATCGCGTCGCGATCATGGGCCACCGCGGCGGCGACCTCGCGCGATTGGGGCCGTCCGTCGAAGCCCGGAACATAGCGCAGGGCCTCCATACGCCGCAGCATCAGCGCGCCGATTGCAGTGTCCGGAGCGAGCCCGATCACTCGGATCGGACGATCTCCTTCCGGACCGGCCACGCCGAGCGCACGCCAGAAGCGGATCCGTCGCTCATCCGGCCGCGGCGCCATGATCCGACGAAGCGCCGCGACCGAGAGGCCATGCACCGCCTTGCTTTCATGGACGAATATTCCCGTCGGCGAAGAGAGCGCCCCGGAGGTCAGGGAATCGTGCGCGATCGGAACCGGCACGGGATCGAAGCGGTGGACGCGACGCCAGTTCGCCAGATCGCCGGGCTCGAACTCTGCGCCCATTGGCGCGAAGGCGGAGGTGCCGTCCATCAGGGGAGCAGGTGCGGTGCGTGTTCCCTTGAGGATCAGCTCGAAGCGGATGCCCGGGTGGCGCGCCTCGAACATGCGGGCCAAGGGGACGAGCATCTCGTCCATGTCGTTGTAGCCGACCACCCGCACCTTGCCTTCCGGCGTCAGATAGCGTGCGTCGGGCGGAACCAGTTCCTGCGAAGCCGGGCCGGCGGCGAGCAACGACAAGCCGATCAGGGCGAGGAGGCGGGGTATCTTCATGCGTCCGTTGTGCCGGACGCCGGGCCAATGCTGCATCCGTCTTCCGACGGACGGATTGGTGCAAGGGTATGATTGTGATCGGAAACGCGACGCGCTGTCGTCGAAGCCCCAGTGCGGCCCGATCGCGGTCCGCGCGCCAAGGATGAGGATTCCGACCATGCGATTTCGTACCGGCCTCGCCGCATTCGCAGCGACTGCCCTCGCGCTGCCGGCTTCGGCCCAAACCGCGCCGAACCCCACGCCGCTATATTCGCTGGACACAGCGCAAATGCTGCCCAGCACCGATACGGACTGGGACTATATCCGCCTCGATCCCCATGGCTCACGCCTGTTCATCGCGCGGCGCAAGGACGGCCTGACCGTCTATGACGTCGATAGGAGGAAGGTGATCGGCACGGTCGCGAACTCGGCCGGCGCCAATGGTCCCCTGCTCTTGCCGCAATATAATCGTGGCTATGTCGCCATGACCGACGGCTCGCTGCTGAGCTTCGATCTCAAGACCCTGGCGGTGATCGAACGGATAAGGTTGGCCGAGGACGGCGGACTGAACGGCGTGGTTCACGATCCCGCGACCAAGCGCATCCATGCCGTGGTCAGTGCCCGTCAAACCGAATCCGCCTGGTTCACGCTCGATGCCGCGACCGGAAGACCGCTGGGCAAGACTGTCTTCCCGTTCAGAAAGATGGACGACCCCTCGCCCGACGGAAAGGGCCATCTCTACGCGCCCGCGCGCTACGACAACATCCTGATGCGGCTCGATGCCGAAACGCTCGAGGAACAGGCACGCTGGCAGATAGACTGCGTCCAGGTGGTAGCGGTGGAGTATCAGCCCAGCACCAATCGGGTGTTGATCGGCTGCCGCGGTGACAAGCCGGTGTTCATCGCGCTCGACCCCGATACCGGCAGGCAACTGGCGAAGATCCCGATCGGCAACGGTATCGACGGAATGGCGGTGGACGAGAAGCGCCACCGCATCGTCACCTCCAACGGCGGCAATGCGAGCCTGACCGTGATCCAGCAGGATGGGCCCGACAGCTATCGCCTGCTCGGCAACGTCCAGACCCGCCCGCAAGCCCGCACCATGGCGATCGACGAGCGGGACGGGCGCCTCTACCTCGTCAACGCCGACGCGACTTTCCCAGGCCCGGACGACAAGGGCGCGACACCCGCACCCTATTTCCATCCCAACAGCTTCGCGGTGCTGACCTACAAACCAATGTAGGGCTGCTCGGCCCCTTCCCGGTCCCCACCGGGAAGGGGCCTGTCGCAGTCAGCGAGGCGCATTCATATACGCCCGGCTGGCCGAGACCTGTTTCGCGCGCAGCGGCAGATAGATGCCCTGACGCAGCACGACCTTCTGGCCCTCGCGGCTCAGGATGAAGCGCAGAAACTCCCCCAACACCGGATCGAGCGGCTTGCCTGCCGGCGCGTTGGTATTCAGGTAGATCAGGCGCGACAGGGGATAATCGGCAGTCGCGACATTCTCGTAGCTGGGCGAAAGGGCGGGACCGCCATCGACGCCGACCGGCAGGATCTTCACCTCGGAATCGATCGCCGACATACCGGTATAGCCCAGCGCATAGGGGTCCGCGGCTACTCGTCGCGCCACTACGAAGAAGGTTGCGTCGAAGGTGACGTGGTCGTTCCACTCCCCGCGCTTGCCAGGGACCGACAGGACGCGTTGACGGACGAATTCCTCGAACCCGTTCCACGGCTTGATGCCGTAGAGATGGACCGGCTTGTCGGCCCATTCCCCGGCGAGGCCGAGATCGCCCCAGGTCCTGATCTCCTTGCCCCCGCGATGACGGGTCGAGGAGAATGCGGCATCGAGCTGTGCGAAATCGAGCTGCCGGATCGGATTGTCCGGATGGACCATGAAGGCCAGCGAATCGAGAAAGCCGAAATGGCGCCAGCTCCCGCCCGAGATCGGCACGGAGAAGGGTTCATAACCGAACCGGTCACGGAAGGTGGCGATATCGGTGGGCTTCAACTCGCGCGAGACGAAGACGAGGTCGAGATTGCCCTTGATCAGCTCGATCGCCCCGAGGCTTCCCGCAAGCGGGCGCTCGATCTTCAGCTTGAAACCCGGGTGATATTTGCGGAACGCCGCCACCCAGGCTTCGACCAGGCCCGGCAACACATCCGATGACCCGGCGCGATAGGTCGCGTGGATCTTCAGCCCCTTGGCAGGCGTATAGGAGGCCAGCCCCGTATCCAGCCGCGGCCACAGCGCTTCGGGAGCCGGCAGGATCCGGCCTTCCCGCATCGCCTTCTGCTTCTGTTCGTCGGTTTGCGGGAAGACCGGTTCGGCGGTGGGCAATGCCCAATGGGTGGTCCCGGCCCTTATCGGCGGCGCATCGGCAGCCGGCGCGTGTCCTTGCGCCCGCGCGCCTTCCGATGCCAGCGCGATCAGTGCCACGCTGGCCATGGCCAAGCTCCCTGCCCCGTTGAAGCGCATCAATCCTCTCCCCGTAGGTCGCCCCACCACGGCGTGGTGGATGCCCTTGCACTTGATCCGGCAACGTCGTCGGCGTTCGTGCGAATTTCCTCGGGAACCGGCGCGTAGCTGCCACTGAGGGCAGCCTGGCCCTCTTCGCTCAGCGCGACGCGGACAAACTCGACGGCAATGAAATTGGCCTCGTCGCCCTTCAGGTAGAGATAGAGGGGCTGGTCGGGCCACATGCCTTCCTTGTGAATGCCGACGGTGACGGCACGCGGCCGGATTCCGGCCCCCCTGGCCAGCGCGCGCTCGCTCACCTTTAGCGGGCGCACCAGCGGTGCGAGGTCCGCACGCCCTTCCGCCATCGCATCGACGACTGTGCCGCTGCCGGACAGATTGACCGAAAGCCGCACGTCCGGATGCTCGCGATTGAAGATCGCTGCCCATCGCCTGACGGGCTCGGCGGTGGCCCGCGATCCGACGATCCTGAGCTCGCCTTCCATTGCTGGCCCCGAAGCATGATAGGATATCGGTGCGGCCCAGAGACCACCCGCGAGCGCGCACAGCGCAACAGCGATTCCTCCCAGCCCCAGGACGCTCAGCGGCACCCGCCCATTACGGCCGCGCACCGGGCGCGATCCGGCGTGGAGTTCGGGTTTCAACATGCGGCCATCCTGCGCGAACGACGCACGGAATCGATCCGTCCGATGGCGCAACGCATCCGCCTAGCGACCTAGATGAAGCGTTCGAGCACGCGACCGGCCAGATCCGAACGCCCCTCCAGCCCCGCCTTGCGATAGATTGCCTGAGCCTGTTGCCGTACGGTGCGCTCGCTGGTTCCGCGCAGCGCGGCAATCTCGCGAAGCGGAAGGCCGCGGAGCATGAACCAGGCGATGTCAGCCTCCGCATGCGAGAGGTTCCATTCACCGAAATCGTTGTCGATGCCGTCCTTCACAAGCTTGCTCGCGTCGAAATTGCCATTGTCGAGCTGCTGTGCAAGCTCCTGGCAGCGCCGCTCGAGCAGGGTGGCGAACTGGCGGCGGCGATGCAGTCGCCAGGCGAGCACCGCAGCGGCCACCGAGGCGATAGCGAATACAAGCAGCGCGATCACCGCGGTTATCGCCCCTACCCGCATGCTGGGTGGCGGCACCTTTACTGCATTCTCGCGCTCCGGCGGGTTGATGATCTCCTGCCAACGCGCTTGCTCGCGCTCGATGAACTGCGAGAAGCCTTCACTGCCGAGATAGGTGTCGGTCCAACGATTCTGCCGGAGGAGCTTGTGCCAGCTCGCGCTGGTCGCCATCGCCCCGATCAATGCCGACAACTGGTCCTGCTGCTCGGCGCTGACCCCCGGGGCCATGAAGACACCGCGCCAGTTCATCATCGTCACGTCGATCCCGCTCTCGCGCAGCGTGGGTGCATCGATGCCCGGAATCCGCTCCGGAGACGCCACGGCGAGAACCCGCAACCGCCCGTCGGTGAGGAACGGCGCGAATTCGGAGTAGCCGCTCAGGCCGATATCGGTACGCCCTTCGCTCAGCGCGTCCGCGACACGCCGGCCACCGGCGCGGCCATAATAGGGAATCTCGTCGATCGAGGCACCTGTCTTCTGCGCGATACGCCATACCAGCCCCTGGTCCGGACCGCCCAGCGCGCCGCCGGCCCAACGAATCCCGTCGGCGCGCTCCCGCATCGTCTCGACGATGTCGCGGACCGACTGGATCGGCGAGATGGTGCTGGTGACCAGCATGCCCCAATCGCCGGTAAGCCGCGCCACCGGCGTGACGTCGCGCAGCGTGATCGCGGACTCGTCGCGGATCGAGGATCCCATCAGGACAAGCCCACCGACCAGCAGGACATCGCCGGATCCGCGATGGCGGTTGACGAACTGCGTGAGGCCCACAAGCCCGCCTGCACCTGGATAGCGGACGATATTGACCGCACCGACCAGCCCTTCGTCTTCCAGAGCGACCTTCATCGCCTTCGCGGTGAGGTCCCAGCCCCCTCCCACCGCAGCCGGTACGATCAGCGTAAGCCGCTCGACGCGCAGCCTGGCGGGCGCAGGCACCTTGTTGGCAACGACCGGCGATGCCGCAATGACCAATCCGACCAACGCCAACCAGAAACGACAAGCGATTTTCCAGACGCCGCGAGGCGCGCGAATCCCCCCCATGGGCAAGCCCTCTCCACTGCAAAGGGCCGATTCTCGAGGACCGGCCTCTCCTGATGAAATACTATCGACCGTTAGCTGTCACGAGCCTGTCGCCGTTCTCAGACGTGCGCGGCGAATGGGAAAACACCGAGTGCGACCGAAGCCAGGAAGAAGACGAAAAACGAACCGACCGCCCACTTCAGGGTGAAGCGCTGGTGCTCGCCGAACTCGATTCCCGAGAACCCGACGAGCAGGTAGGTGGAGGCGACGAGTGGGCTGAGCAGATGTACCTGCTGCCCTACCAGCGACGCGCGCCCAATCTCCGCTGCGCTCAATCCGTAGTGGCTCCCGGTTTCGGCCAGGATCGGCAGCATGCCGAAATAGAATGCGTCGTTGGAAATGAAGAAGGTGAAGGGCGCGCTGAGTGCCGCCGCGATCGGCGCCATATAGGGGCCCCAAGCCGGCGGAATCGCATCGGTAACGGTAGCTGCCATCGCATCGACCATCTTCGTGCCAGACAGGATGCCGGTGAAGATGCCCGCCGCGAAGATGAGCCCCCCGACGGCGAGCGCATTCCCGGCGTGCGCGGAGAAGCGTTCGCGCTGATCCTGCAGCCGTGGATAGTTCACCGACATCGCCACTGCGAAAGCCAGCATGAAGAGGATCGCCAGCGGCATCACCTCGAGGACGAGCCCGGCCATGAGTGCGGCGGTGAGGAGAAAGTTGAACCAGATGAGCCCGGGCCGGCGCGCTTCGACATGGCTGTCCTTGTCCTCGGCGAGGATCTCGACCGCGCTCGCATGCTCGTCCACGGCATCCGCGGGCAGCTTCGCCAGCCGCGCGCGTTCCCGGACGCCGAAGCGCCACGCGACGAAGATCACCCACAGGGCCGTAAGGATCATCGGCCCGATCAACGGCACGAACACCTCCGCGGCGTCGAGCTTCAATGCGCTGACCACCCGCGCGGTCGGTCCGCCCCAGGGCAGCACGTTCATCACCGCGCCGGCCATGATGATGATGCACGCCATCATGCGGACATCCATCTTCATGTGACGATAGAGCGGCAGCATGGCCGCGGTCGTAATCATGTAGGTGGTCGCACCGTCCCCATCGAGCGATACGACCAAGGCGAGCACCGCCGTACCGATGAGGATCTTGACGGGATCGCCATCGACGATGCGCACGATCGCCTTGATGAGGGAATCGAACAGGCCGACGTCGATCATCAAGCCAAAATAGAGGATCGCGAAGACCAGCATCACTCCGGTCGGAGCAAGCTCCCTTACGCCGGCCATCATCATCTTTCCCAGCCCCGCGGGATCGATGCCGGTGAGGGGAGTTGCGAGCAGCGCGAAAAGCAGCGGCACCAGGATCAGCGCCATCAGCGCGGACACGCGCTTGGTCATGATCAATGTCATGAAAGCCACGACCATCCCGAACGCCAGGATCGACAACATCATATTCATATCCCCCCTCAGGAGAGCCCGATGGTGCCGCGGCTGGGTGCGCGCCGCCCCAGGCCCTTGTTATTTCTCGGAAACCACGATCAGCCGGAATGAACCCGGCCTCGCATCGGGCAGCAGACGCTTGCCCGGAACCGCCTTCGGCCAGACGAGATCGGCGGTGGAACTGAATACCCGGTGCGTCTTGGGATCGTAGGCGGCTGTCTTCGCATAGGCATCGATCGCAAGCCTCTGCTCCACCTGATACCGGTCGTCGCCGGTCCGCACGACGATCGTCCAGCCACCGTCACGATTGGCGACATAGAGGCGCTCGCGCTCGGGATCGAAGGCGATGCCGTCCGGATCCTCGCCCACGGGGAGTTCGGCGGCCACCCGGCCGCTATCGGCATCGACGACCTTCAGCATCCCGTTGCCGCACGTGGAGAACAGACGCCGCTTCGCGGGATCGAAGCCCAGCGCGGCGGGCCCCTCGCAATCCGGCAGTGCGATCCTGCGTACCACCGTCAAGCTCTTGGTATCGATCTCCGCGATCGCCGCGGATTCCTCGAGATTGACCCAGATCCTGCCCTTGCCGTCGGCCTGCGAGAATTCGGGCTTGTCGCCGATCGGAATGACCTTCGCGATCGTGTCGGTCGCCGGGTCGATGACGGTCGCGTCCTTGCTCGCACCGTTGAACACGAAAACCTTGGATGAAGCGGGATCGGTCAGGATGCTGTCTGGATTTCCGCCGGCGTTGATCGTCTTGAGAACCCGTCCGTTGACCGGATCGAACACAAGCACCCGGTTGCCGTCGCCATCGCTCGCATAGCCCTTGCCATGCGACAGCGCGACGCCGTGCGCCTTCTTGAATCCCGTAACTCGGGCGATCGGTGCCAGCCTGTCGAGATCGAGGATGTGAACGACCGGCCCGTGCGTGACGTAGAGGCGGCGCGCGTCGGGGTCGGCGAGAATATAGTCGCCCCGGCCTTCCCCCGGCAGATGGATCCGGTCGATCTGGAACGAGGTCGCGCGCGCAGCCTCTGACGCGTTCCCGGTGGAGTCCGGCGCACTCCGGCATCCAGCCAGCGCCGCGCAGAGGACCGCAAAGAGTGGGAATAGGCGCATGGAAGCTCCCGGATTTGAGTTCGGGGATTTTCCGTTTGGCCTCCGTCAGCGGCAATCCGGCGGATGCCGGACCGACGCGCGCGCAACTATCCGCCGGACGCAGCAAAATGCCGCCGCCGCTCCTTGTTCGGGCCATCGAACCACGCCCGCAGAACCCTCCTGGCTCGATCTTGCATCCGTCGCGCGATCCTCGATGCATCGGCGGCTTCCGACATCCGCCGGATTGCCCGGAGCGCATGGCGAGGGGACAGTCTCGCACATCTGTTCGTGGAGCTATCATGCGCCCTTCCGCCCTGCCCGCTGCCCTCGCCATGTTCCTGGCTTCGCCGCCCGCCATGGCCGACGCCCAACCCGAATGCGCCGCCGATCAATTGCAGGATCGCATACCGAGCAGTCAGGGTGACGGCGCGATGGCACGGGCGATGGACGGGCTGCTCGCGCTTCACCGATCCCGGTATCCGCAAGCCGCAGCGCCGCTGCGCTGGTCGCACCGCTCCGACGCGACGGCGGCGGGAACGCTGATTTTCGAACTCGCCGACATGGCGCCGGTCGCGCGCGACTTCGCTCCTACCGAGGTCGCGCCCTATGATCACCAGTTCCGCGGCGACATGATGAAGCGGCCGCTGATGATCCGCATCGGGTCCGTCGGCGGCCGCCCCGCCTGGATCGCGGTAAACAAGCGCCCGGACTCGCCGCTTCCGGGCCGCGTGCATCGCTTCGTCGAACTTGCGCTGTCCATGGAAGGGCAACGCGCGATCGCGAATGCTCCGGGCTTTGCCGCGCTCGAGCCCGCGTTGATCGAAACCGAGCGCGCGAAGCTGCGCGGGTTCGCCGCGCCGCTCGATCCGGCCCTGGCGCCCTACCGGCCGGCACCTGGATTGTCGGGCAGCATCCGCAGCGTGGGCAGCGACGGGATGAAGGCACTGCTGGATAGCTGGATGTGCCGCTTCGAAATACTCCAGCCGGGAATGCGGCGCGGTGCGCGGTGGGAGCATTTCGGGACGCTCAACGGCTTTCACGCGCTGCTGGTCGGCGAAACCGACATCGCGCCGATGGGACGCGAGCTATGGCCGGCCGAACTCGCACAATGGCGTGCCGCCTTTGCCGAGGGGACCGGGCATCCGGTCGAGATTGCCGTGGCGCGTGGCGGCTTCAACACCCCGCAGCGCACGAGCGCCCAGGCGATCTTCGTCCATCCGTCAAACCCGCTTGGCAGCATCCGCCTCGATCAACTCCGCGCCATCCTCCGCGAGAATCCGACGATCACGCGCTGGGGCCAGTTGGGCCTGACGGGCGAATGGGCGGATCGGCCGATCACGATCCGCATTCCTCCGCGGATCGCTCCCAATGCGATGTCGATGCAGATCAAGGTGCTGGCTGGAAGCGCATGGAACCCCGCCGTCGTCGAGGCGCCGATCGCCGATACGGCCAAGGCCCTGACCGGCGACCCGGCTGCGATCGGTTTCGGCGGGCTGGAGGAAGGCGCCCCCGGGCTGCGGGCCCTGCCGGTCGCGGGCGCCGACGGCATTGCCGTCCCCCTTGATGCCGTCAACGCGTCAACTGGTCGCTATCCGCTGACCCGATACATGTACATCCGCCTGGCACCCGGCCGGATTGCACCGCAGGTCGCTGCGTTTCTCCGCTACATCCTCAGCCGCGAAGGCCAGGAACGGGTGCGCTACTCCGGCTATTTTCCGCTGACGGCAGCCAGGGCACGAGCGGAGCTCGCGAAACTGGAGAATGTCACGCGCTGAGTTGAGCCTGATCCGCGCGGCGTCGCCGTCAGGGCCGAACCGTATCGGACGCTGCCGCCAAGGCCCGAGGCACACGAAGCGACGGGGGCGAGCCCCAGGAACGCGTCGGAACCAGTAGGGCCGCTTGGCTCGTTTCAAGCAAGAACCTCCCCTCCGCTCCTCATCGCTTCAATTCATGATCGGGATCGCTTGCTCGGGTGATCGCGGGCCACCGGACCCGCGTTCACTGGCTTCCGCTGTCCAGGCCTGCACCCGCTCACGCGCATTGCGCCGGATCGCGGCATAGAAGATGCCGTAGTCGCCGAGATGATAGCTGCCGTAGATCAGGCTCAAGGAGTCACGGAAGCCGCTTGGCGCCGACCAGGCGATATCGACCTTCAACAGCCCCTCGTCGCACACCGCGCCGGTCAGATGCGGAGTCAGCGCAGCGAGGGTTCTGCCCGGTTCGCTGGCCTTGCCGGTGGGAAAGGGCAAGCTCCCGGGATTGTCGGTCGCGGGTGCGGCGCCCTCGCGGCGCCAGGTGAGCGGATTGACGCAGATCGCCGGCGGCTGCCCCGTGTTCTTCTCGCCGCCGCGCCACCAATAGGTCTTGTCCCGGATCAGCTGGAACGCCCCGGTGCGGCCCGACTGACTCGTGTTCCAGGAAAGGATGCAACCAACCTGCCGGGCACCATCGCAGACCGGGAGGCCGATCGTGCCGAAGTCGGACGGCGCGTAGGCGCCGATGACGTACGCGGCGACCAGCCGCGACTGGAGCGGTGTGCCCAGGATCTCCGCCTGAAGCAGCCGAACCGCGTGCATCGCACCCTGGCTGTGCGCGGCGATCAGGAACGGGCGGCCGCGATTCTCGTGCTCGATGAAATGGCGGAAGGCCTGCGCAACGTCGCCATAGGCCAGCGCCACCGCATCCCGGCTGCGATCCAGCGCACGCAGCGAAGCCTGGCGATAATGCGGCGCGAAGATGCGGCAGCAGCCGTTGAACACGCTGGCTTGGCCGAGCAGGACCGCGGGATCGAATTCGGACGCATGATCATAGGCGACGTTCCACACATTGCTTCGCTGATAGGTCGTCGGATGGATGAAGAAGACGTCGGCCGGCGCCTTCGCTTCGTCGATCGCCGTCATCCCCGGCGGCGTCGAGCGCTCGAGCCCGTTGTGCCCGGGAAAGGCCAGCCACGCGTCCGAATGAGCATAGTCGGGCGCAGGCGGGGCGCGGGCGGGATCGAAGGGCCCGGAGGGGGATTCGAAGATCGCGACCAGTGTCGCCGCCGGGCCGATGCCGAACACGCCCAGCAGGCCGAGCGCGCCCGTCCCCATGAAGGCAAGCAGCGCCGCCTTCTTCCAGACTCCCCGCCGCCGCACTCAGAATTGCCGACGAAGGCCGAGACCGACCGTCCTTGGCCGCAGCGTGACCGCGGCCTGCATCCCGCTGACGACATTGTGGTCGAGCAGCGGCCTCTCGTCCGTCAGGTTGTTGACATAGAGATCGACCTGCCACGTTCCGGTATCGACGGTCAGACCGAGATTGACGACGTCATAGGCGTGCTGCCGCTGCGTGGGATTGGGCGCGGACACCGGCCCCGCCGGGGTGACGACGGTGAAGCTGTTCTCGAACATCCTGAGGCTCGAGCTGCGATACTGATAGTCGGCGCGCGCCGTCGCAGTCATCCCGCCACCAAGCGCGACGCGATAGGCGATGTTGGCGTTGGCGATCCATTTCGGCGTGTCGAGCACCGGCTGCCCCACCGCGGCCGACACCCCGGGCGCGCTCTTGGAGATCTTGGCATCGGTATAGCTCGCCGCGGCGCCGAGCGTCAGGCCGCCGGTGGCAAGCTGAGCGCTCAGCTCGGCACCTTTGATTTCGGCGCCGCCGACATTGCCGCTGAACGAGAAGCCGCACCCGGGCAGGAAGACGTTTTGCTGAATGTTCTTCCAGTCGGTGTAGAACGCGGCGCCGTTCACGGTCAGGCGGCGGCCGAGGAACTGGTTCTTGCTGCCGATCTCGTAGGTCCACAGCCGATCCGACCTGAAGGCGACCGGCACCGCGCTGAGACCGAGATTGGTGAGGTCGGCCTGGCATAACCCGGGCGCCACTGCGAAGGGATTGCCGCCGCCGGGACGGAAACCCTTGGCCGCGCTGGCATAGACCAGATTGTCACGGGCGGCGCGATAGGCGAGCTCGATCTTGGGGTTGACTCCGCTTTCGCGCGTCTCGGCATTGCCTTGGGTGTTTCCGCCGTTGAGCACGCCGTTCCCGCGGGTGCCGATCGTCTGCTTGATGTTGAAATAGCGCAGCCCGGCGGTGGCTTCGAGGCGTGGCAGGATCTCATAGGTCAGCGCGGCGAAGGCGGCGTACTGCCGCAGCTTGCTCACGCTATTGCCGTGATAGACCGTGTCGGTGCCGAGCCCGAGCAGCGCGCCAACCCCGATCGAATTGACCGTCTGGTCGAGCTCGTCGCGCTGGTGCGCGTAGTAGAGCCCGGCAGTCCAACGCAGCCGCGCCGCGGGGTCGGCCGAAGCCGCGCGCAGCTCCTGGCTGAACGTCCGGGTGCTGCTGTTGGAAGCGTTGGGCGAATTGACGGCGAACAGCGGGGGAACCAGCGTCGCGATATAGAAGGAATAGTCGCGGTCGAACCGCACCGAGCGGTCGACATAGGCGGTGAGCGAAGTGACATCGACACTGCCGAACCGCTTGACGATGTCGAGCGAATAGACGCCGAG
The DNA here is from genome assembly GCF_005503355.1 of Sphingomonas sp. 1F27F7B. Lineage (GTDB taxonomy): Bacteria > Pseudomonadota > Alphaproteobacteria > Sphingomonadales > Sphingomonadaceae > Sphingomonas. The sequence continues at coordinate 10,174 of NZ_SCMK01000030.1, read as the reverse complement.
ATCGTCATCGGTCGGCTGCTCGAGCCGGAACGAGCTCTGCAGCCCGGGCAGGTTGGTGAAGAAGGCGCCGGTGTTCTTCTGGCGATAGGCCTGGCGGAACAGCGATGGCGTGATGTCGAGCGTGGCGTCGGGCTGCCACAGCAGCGCTGCCTTGACCGCCAGGACATGGTCGGAATTCTGGTCCTCGACGGCGCGCGTGCTCAGCGATGGCCGCGCGAGCGGCGTCAGCGCGGCCGGCGGGGCCGTGGTGCTGGTGCGCACGTCGACGACGCTGCCGTTGGCGACATTGTCCACATAGCCGGCGTTGCGACGATAGAGCGCGCCGGCGCGCAGGGTGAATTGGTCGGACAGCGGCAGGTTGAGCACCCCCTCGCCATTGTAGGACAGGCCGCCATGCGCCGTGGTGGCGATCCCCGCCGCGGTGTCGAGCGTGGTCGCCCCCGGCTCGGGCGCGTGGCTGACATATTTGATCGCGCCGCCCATCGCACTGCCGCCATAGAGCGTGCCCTGTGGCCCCTTGAGGATCTCGACCCGGCTGAAATCGAAGAATACCGGATCGGCCGCGCCGCTGAAGGCATTGGTCGCGCCGAGCAGCGAGATGTCGTCGAGATAGATGCCGACCGTCGGGCTGGGCGACGTGGTGCTGACGCCGCGGATGCTGTAGCGGCTCTGGCCCAGCTCGGCACCGGAGAAGGACACGCCGGGCACCTTGCGCAGCACGTCCTTGAAGTCGCGGGCGTTGCCCTCGCGCAGGTCGGTTTCGGAGAAGGCGGAGATCGACATCGGCGCGTCCTGCAGGCGCTCGTTGCGCTTGCGGGCCGTCACCATGATCTCGGTCGCGGGCGCATCCTCTTCCGCCTGAGGCGATGCCGCGACCGGAGCTTGGATCTGAGCCAGGGCCGGCGCGGCGCTCGTCGCCAGCGCGAGTGCCGTCAGGGCGGTGCCGCAGAGATGATGTCGCATTCTAACCTGTCCTCCCACCCCATGCGGATGCCGCCGGCACCATGCGCCGCGCCTGATTGGGGGTCGCGCCGCCGTCATGGGAATTCAACGCACTCACTCATCCACGCCTTTCGACGCGACGTCATTATGCGCAGCTGCGGGTCGTTTATGCCGTGCGCAGAAAATCGACCGCAGCAGCGGCGGCGCGCCGGTGCGAGCGATTTGGCATGGACCGGCTTCCGTGCGAAGCTGGGTGTTCGCACATTGCTAGTCGGGGCAACATTCCATGGCGACAGCAGACCCGCACGGACCACGACAACAACACGGGAAGGTCCCGCTCTATGTGAACGGGCGCTACGAGCCGTTCCGTCACGACGACGCGATCAGCGGCGTGGTGATCGACGGCCGCGCACGCGGCCGGATCGACGAGCAGCTGGTCGGCGACGACCGCTTGACGTTCAAGGTGCAGCTGACCGGCGCCGGCGAATATCGGTTCAATGATGCGCCGACCGCGGACATCGCTGGCGAATGCCTCGTGATCGCGCACCAGCCGGCCGGCGTGGTCAAGCGCCAGATCATCCTCGACGATACCCAGGAGCGCTCGGTCACCCTGTTCTTCCCGCGCCTCGGCAACGGCCGCATCGCCGGTTTCGAGGACGAGGGGCCGGAGGTGCGCGAGGCCAGCGACTATCTGGCACAACGCCTGCTGTTCCAGCGCTACCGGCTCCCGCGCGCCGCCGCGCTGTGCGCCGCCGACATCCTCGATCCGCGCCGGTCGCCATGGACACAGGAGCGCTTCAGGCGCGCCAAGATCGACGAGCTGACCTGTCTGCTGCTCGATTTCTTCATCAGCCAGTTCAAGCGTGCCGACGACCACGGGCTGACCGAGCGCGAGGTGCGCCGGGTACGCCAGGTCCGCACGATCATCGCCGAGCATCTCGACCAGCCGCTCGGCATCGCCGAGCTGGCCCGTGCGGTCGGCACCAACCGCACGCGGCTCAACACTGCATTCCGCGCCTATTATGGCGAGACCATCGGCCAGACGCTGCAGAAGGAACGGATGGAAAGCGCGCGCATCCTGCTGGGCCAGGACACGCTGTCGATCAGCGAGATCGCCGAACGCTGCGGCTATGGCCATCTCAGCAACTTCTCGCTCGCCTACAAGGCCTATTTCGGGATGAGCCCGTCGATCGCGCGCGGTGCCGCCACGCAAATAGTGCACACGGCATAATCCGTCTGCCGCCGGCATAAGCATCGCGCCGGCTCAAGCGGCTAGGGTCGTGCCCTTCGTTCGTGTCAGCGGACGTCCGATCACTGGAGCCCCGATGAATCCGGCCATCACCCTGGATCGAGAGATCGTCCCGCTCGTCGCCGAGATGACGGCGTGGCGGCGGCGGTTTCACCAGCACCCCGAACTGGGGTTCGAGGAAGTCGAGACATCGGCCTTCGTCGCCGAGCGGCTGCGCGGCTGGGGCATCGAAACGCATGTCGGCCTCGGCGGTACCGGAGTGGTCGGCGTGATCTACGGTGACGGCGGGCCCGGCCCGGCAATCGGGCTGCGCGCCGACATGGATGCGCTCCCGATCGAGGAACAAGGGCAGGCGCCGTACCGTTCGGAGCGGCCTGGCCTGATGCACGCCTGCGGGCATGACGGCCATACCGCGATGCTGCTCGGCGCGGCATGCGTCCTCGCGAAGCAGCGCGATTTCGCCGGAACGGTCAACCTCATCTTCCAGCCTGCCGAGGAGGGCCTTGGCGGCGCGCGCACAATGATCGCCGACGGCCTGTTCGAGCGATTCCCCTGCGACACGGTGTTCGCGCTGCACAACGCGCCGCCGCTGCGGCTCGGCACCGCCGCGGTGCATTCGGGCCCGGCCTGCGCCGGCGCGGCACGGTTCGTCATCGCGGTGCGCGGGCATGGCGGCCATGCCGCGACCCCCTACCTCACCGCCAGCCCCGTATCGGCCGCGGCAGCGCTCGTCGCCCTGATCGAAGCCATCCCGGCCCGCCGGATCCCGGCCAGCGGCATGGCGGTGATGACAGTCGGCTCGATCAACGGCGGCGACGCGTTCAACGTGGTGCCCGACAGCGTCACCCTGACCGGCACCGCGCGCGCCTTCGCACCGGCGACGATGCAGGCGCTGGAAGCGGAGCTTCGCCGGTGCTGCACGGGGATCGAGGCGGCGCACGGCGTGGCCTGCGACGTGCGGTTCGAACTCCTCTTCCCGCCCACGGTCAACGACGCCCGCGAGGCCGGGGCCGCGGCCGGTGCGCTGGAAGCGATCCTCGGCGCCGATGCGGTGACCCGCGACATGCCGCCGGTCACCGGGTCGGAGGACTTCGCGTACATGCTCGAGCGGCTGCCCGGCGCCTATGTGCTGCTCGGCACGCGCGTCGCCGACGACACGCCGATGCTGCACAGCCCCGACTATGATTTCGAAGACCGGCTGCTGCCGATCGGGGCGAGCTTCTTCCTCAAGATGGTCGAACTCAAGCTCGGTGCGGGGTGCAGCGCGGCATGAGCGGCGGCGCCATCGAGACGTTCGACTATGTCGTGGTCGGCGCCGGCGCGAGCGGCTGTGCGGTCGCCGGACGGCTGGCGGCGATGCCCGGCGTCCGTGTCGCGGTGCTTGAAGCCGGGCGCGCCGGGCGGCTGCGGATCGAAACGATTCCCGCCGCGACGATTCACACCAACGGTCACCCCTTCTACGACTGGAAGCTGGTGTCGCAGCCCGATCCCACCCGGCTCGACCGGGTCGAGGATTGGCCGCGCGGGCTTGGGCCGGGCGGCAGCACGCGGATCAACGGGATGATCTTCGTGCGCGGCGCGCCCGGGGATTTCGACGCGTGGCGCGATCTCGGAGCGATCGGCTGGGGCTATCGCGACGTGCTGCCCTATTTCCGGCGGCTCGAGACGAGCACCGATGGCGAATCCCAAGTTCGCGGCGCCACCGGGCCGCTCCGCGTCTCTCCCCTGCCCCATGTCCATGCGCTCACGCCGCGTTTCATCGCGGCGGCGGCGGAAGCCGGGCTGCCGTTCAATCCCGACGTCAACGGCGAGCGGCAGGACGGCATCGGCTATGTGCAGAGTTCGGCGCGTAACGGCCGCCGGCACGACAGCTTCACTGCCTTCCTCAAGCCGGCGATCGCCAACGGCACGACGCGGATGCTTCAGGGTGCGCGGGCGCGGCGGGTGATCTTCGAGGATGGCCACGCAACCGGGGTCGAGTTCGAGCAGGACGGCATGGTCCGCACGGTCACCGCACGCCGCGGCGTGATCCTGTCGGGCGGGACGATCCACACGCCGCAACTGCTGATGCTGTCGGGCGTCGGCCCGGCCGCCCGGTTGCGCGAACTCGGCATCCCGGTGGTCGCCGATGCGCCCGAGGTCGGCCGAAACCTGATGGAACATGCCGGCATCTGGATGGGACTCAAGGTCAACGTCCCTACGCTCAACCAGCAGGTCAATCCCGCCGGGATGGCGCGCGCGATGCTGCAATGGCTGGTGGGCAAGGGGCCGGCCGCCAATCCCACCGCACAGGCGGTCGGCTTCGCCCGGACCCTGCCCGGCCTGCACTCGCCGGATGTCCAGATCCACCTCACCCCGTTCGGCCGCGTCGGGGGCGAGCTGGCACCTTTCCCGATGGTCAGCGTCGTCGCCAGCGTCAACCATCCGCAAAGCCGGGGCCGGATCGATCTGGCGAGCGGCGATCCCGCCGCCGCGCCGCTGATCTTTCCCAGGCTGCTCGATGCGCCAGAGGATGTGGCGGCGCTGCGGCGCGGGGTCGAGCTGTGCGGCCGGATCATCGATGCCCCGGCCTTCCGCGACTATGTCGTGGAACGGATCGGCTGGCCCGACCTCGATGCCGGAGATGCCGAGCACCAGATCCGCAGCGTCGCGGCACCAATCTATCACCCTGTCGGCACCTGCCGGATGGGATCCGACACCGCGTCGGTGGTCGATCCCGCGCTCAAGGTTCGCGGCGTTACGGGACTGTTCGTCGCCGATGCATCCATCATGCCCCGCCATATCAGCGGGAACACCCAGGCCGCCGCCATGATGATCGGCGACAAGGCCGCAGACCTGATCGGAACGCTTCCATGAATTCTCCGGCCGTCGCCCTCCCCGCATGGGATACCCCTTTGCCGGAGGCGCTGGGCCATGCCTGGATCCACGGCGAGACCCGGAAGTCCGGGGGAGAGCCGATCGCCAGCGTCAATCCGGCGACCGGTGACACCTGGGGCGGATTCGACGAAGGCGGCGAGGAGGCGGTGGACGCCGCCGTGGCCAGCGCGCGATCGGCGTTCCAACGCGAGTGGGGGCGGATCAGCGGCGGCGACCGCGCCGCGCTGCTGCTCGCCTGGGCCGCGCGCATCGCCGAAGAAGTCGAGCAGCTGGCCTGGCTGGAGACGCTCGAGGTCGGCCGGCCGATCGCCGACGCCCGATCGCTGGTCGCGCAGGGGCCGTTGCTGATCGGCTATTATGCCAGCCTGATCCCGGCACTCGACGCGCGCTCCGAGGGCGCGGTGCGGCGCCCACGCGGCGTGGTCGGGGCGATCACGCCGTGGAATTTCCCCACCGCCAACGTGCTGATCCGCGCGGTGCCGATCCTGGCGGCGGGCAACACGCTCGTGCTCAAGCCGTCGGAGCTGTCGCCGCGATCCGCGATCCTGCTCGCCCGGCTGGCGAGCGATGCGGGCCTGCCGCCGGGCGTTCTCAACATGGTCCCGGGCAGCGGACACGCCGCCGGAGCGGCGCTCGCGGCGCATCCGGGCATCGACATGCTCGCCTTCACCGGCTCGACCCGCACCGGCCAGGCGGTCATCCGGGCCTCGGCATCGCGGTCGATCAAGCCGGTGACGATGGAATGCGGCGGCAAGTCGCCCCAGCTGGTGCTGCCCGACATGATCGAGCAGCCCGAAATCTGGCCCGGCGTGTTCCACGCCGCCTTCTGGAACAGCGGGCAATGGTGCGCGGCGCGCACCCGGCTGCTGGTGCCGAAGGGTGGGCTCGACGCAGCGGTCGAGGGGCTTCGCGCAGCCGCGGCGGACTGGCCGGTCGGCGATCCGCGCGACACGGCGACACGGCTTGGGCCGCTCGCCAGCGGCCGACAATATGAGACGGTACAGGGCTATCGCGAGATCGCGCGGCGGACGGCGCAGGTCGTGCCATTGTCGGCCGTGCCCGGCGCAGACGGCTTCTACGCCGCGCCGGAGCTGGCGCTCGGCGCTCCGCAGGACGGGGCGCTGGTTCAGCAGGAGATTTTCGGCCCGTTGCTGGCGGTGCAGGAATATGGCGATCTGGACGAGGCCATCCGGCTGGCGGACGACAGCCCCTATGGCCTCGGCGCGACCATCTGGGGGGCGGACCGCGACGCCGCCGATCGCGTCGTCGCCGGCCTCTCCACGGGATCGGTCGACGTGATCGCCGCGCCCGCGGCCCGGCCGGGCCTGGCTTTCGGCACCCCGTTCGAACCGCGCAAGCAATCCGGCTTCGGGATTGAGGGCGGGCTTGCCGGCATCACCGCCTTCACCACACCACAGGCGATCAACCATGCAGGCTGATTTGCAACGGGAATCGCGGACGACGCTGGCCGCGCTGATCGTCATCGGCACCGGCGCGATGACCAGCGCCACCTTGAGCCCAGTGATGCTCGGCCTGTTCATCGACGAGCTTCGCCTCACCGCGTCGCAGGCCAGCCTCGCGCTCGCCGCGGAGAACGGCGCCTATGCGTTGGGATTGCTGCTCTTCTATCTGGTGCTGCACCGCGCACCGCGGCCAATGCTCGCCGCGATCGGCCTCGTGGTAATGATCGTTACCAGCCTGCTGACAGCCAGAGCGGGCGGCTTCGTGCCGCTGCTGGCGATCCGCGGTGCGTTCGGTCTGGCGATGGGGTTCACCGCGTCGACCGTGTTCGCCGCCTATGCCGGCCGCGCCGATCCGCAGCGCGTCTGGGCGATCGCGACCTTCGTCAACCTGACCTATGCCGCGGTGCTGTTGGCCCTGTCGGGGTGGATCGCCCAGAATTTCGGCCTCGCCGGCATCGTCGCCGTTCTGGCCGGGGTTGCGCTGATCGGCCTCGCCTGCACGCGGGCGATTCCACCGGCGCCGCCCGTGGCGCAGGAGGCGCGCAGCGCGCCGGCAGGAAGCGGCTGGACGCTCAACCGTCCCGCCATCTGCGGCGCGCTGGCGCTGCTCTGCCTCTATGCCGGCCACACCACGCTCTGGTCGTTCCAGGAGCGGATGGGATTGGCAGTTGGCCTCGACCGCAGCCAGGTGGGCGTGCTGCTCGGCATCTCGGTGCTGGGCGCGATCGCCGGCGCGATCCTGTCGATGACCGCCGGGCACCGCTTCGGCCAGCGCGGGCCCAATGCCCTCGCCTTCGCCGGCCTGATCGTCTCGGCGCTGCTGCTCGCGATACCGATGATGGCGGCCTATGTCGCGGGCGCGGTGATCGTGAAGACCGCCTGGTTCTTCGGGCTTCCCTTCATCCTCGGCGCGCTCGCGCGGCTCGACCGCAGCGGCCGGTGGAGCAGCATGGGCGCCGCCCTGCTCGCGCTGGGCTCGGCCATCGGTCCGGCGATCGGCGCGACCCTGGCCAGTCATGGCGCACACATGATCGGTTTCCTCGCGGCGGGCCTCTACCTGCTGAGCTTCCTGTTCACCCTGCCCCTGTTCGCCGCCGACCGGCGCGCGCCGGACCGCTGATGTTCGCCGAAAGCTACGCGCAAGCCCGTGACTCCTTTCGCGCGGCGGTGACGGCATTGGGCGGCCGCCTCGGATCCGTACCCGTTCCCGGCAAGGGCGCGCTGGGCGAGCTGCTGACGATCGACTGGGCGGTGATCGGCCCGGCCGGTGCGCCGAACACCCTGTTCTCGATCTCCGGCGTTCATGGCGCGGAGGGGCACGCCGGGTCCGCCGCGCAGCGAGCCTTTGCCGCAGCGCTCGATCCCGGCGATCTTGGCGATGATCGCAACATTCTGATGGTCCACGCGCTCAATCCCTGGGGGCTTTCGCACGGCCATCGCGTCGACGCCGACAATGTCGATCTCTCGCGCAATTTCGGCGATTTCGATGCCCCGCCAAGACCAAATCCCGACTATGCGCGAATTCACGACATCGTCTGCCCGGACCGATGGGACGACGGCCTGCCGGAACGAGTCGCGGCGCTGTTCCAGTCGCTCAGCCATGAGCTCGGCGCGGCGCGTGCACTGACCGCCTTTACCGGAGGGCAGCACAGCCATCCCGATGGCCTTGGTTTCGGCGGAGCCTGCCCTTCGCCATCGCGCCGAGTGTTCGAACGGATCATCGCGTCCGAACTCTCCGCCTGCCGCCGCATGGCCTATCTCGAATGGCACACCGGCTTCGGCGACTATGGTCGGCCGCTGGTCGTCGCGCTCGATGCGCCGGGCAGCGCAGCGCGGGCCCGGATGGCGGATTGGTGGGCCGATCAGCAACTGCAATCCGAGGACGACGCGTTCGAATCCGGCGAAACGCCGGATTGGTCCGGCCTGCTGCTGCCTGGCTTACGCAAGCTGGCTCCGCATATCGAGATCACCGGGGCGCCGATCGAGATCGGCACCGTCTCGAACTTCGAGGCATTCGAAGCCGTGATGATCGACCGCTGGCTAAGGCTGGGGATCGAATCCGACGATGCCGGTCTCCGCTCCCGGCTGCGGGCAAGACTGCGGGCGGCGTACGACCCGGCCGCCCCAGCCTGGCGCGATCGCGTGATCGAGATCGGCCGCTCGATGCACCTCGCAGCGCTGCAGGGGCTCAGCGCGTGGCAAGCGGAGGAGACGGCGTCCTAATATGCGGGGCCCGTCCCATGGCATATTGTCCGCGATCCTCGATTTCCCAGCCCAGCACTCCATCCGGTTGCGGGGCTAATCAAGCAGCGACCCGTGGGCCGAAGGGGCGCAAAGCCGTCAAATCCGGCTCCGTTCCGAGTTCCGGGCGAGGCATCTCAGCTGGCCGACATTGCCCCGCGATACATCGGATCCTCGAGCGCGCGTCCGGCGCCCGTCGCCACGCACATCAACGCATTCTCCGCGACCATGACCGGCAGTCCGGTCGCCTTCGACAAGACATCATCCAGATGCGAGAGCAGGCTGCCACCTCCGGTCATCACAATGCCCTGGTCATAGATGTCGGCGGCCAGCTCGGGTTCGGTCTTCTCCAGGGCGGTGTGCACCACCTCGACGATCTGGGCGGTAAGCTCCGCGAGCGCATGCGCGATCTCGGTCTGGTTGACTTCCACTTCCGAAGGCATCCCCTTGACCAGGTCTCTTCCCCTCACCTTCCGGATCAGGCCGATCCCGTCTTCCGGAACCTGGGCGGTGCCCATCTCGACCTTGATATGCTCGGCGGTGGCCTCCCCTATCATGAGATTGTGTTTGCGGCGGATGGACGAGGCGATCGCCTCGTCCATCCGGTCGCCGCCAACCCGGACGGAGGCGCTGTAGGCAAGGCCATTGAGTGAAAGGACGGCGACCTCGGTGGTCCCCCCGCCGATATCCACGACCATGGCACCGACCGGCTCGGTCACTGGCAAACCCGCACCGATGGCCGCGGCCATGGATTCCTCGATGAGATATACCTTGCCGGCACCCGCATTGGTGCCTGCTTGCTGGATCGCGCGCCGTTCGACCTGTGTCGCGCTGCTGGGGACACTGATGGCGACTTCGGGACGGCGGCCGAGCCGTCTCGCGCCACCGCGTACCTTGTCGATGAAATATTTGATCATCTGCTCCGCGACTTCCAGATCCGCGATCACGCCGTCGCGCATCGGCCGGATCGTACGGATGTTGTCGGGGGTCTTCCCTAGCATCAGTTTCGCTTCCGCACCGACCGCGCGCACGCGAGAAAGGCCGCTGATCGTTTCCATGGCAACGACCGAGGGCTCGTTGAGCACGATGCCACGATCCTTCAGGTAGATGACGGTGTTGACTGTGCCGAGGTCGATCGCGAGATCGTAGGAGCCACCCGGAATTAGACGAGGAAATCGCATCAAGTTCAATCTGTTGGCATAGCGTGCGCTCAGCAGGCTTGCGGGTAGCGGCATCGATTGCGCGGTGTCCGTGGGCTGGGCCCGCCCCCAGCCGGGGTCAAGCCAATAGCGGCTGAATGACCGGCCTGGGCGCCGATCCGAGCCGTTCCCCGAGCCATCTGAGCGGCGGCGAGGTCTTTGGCGGCGAGATCCTGTTGCGCGTTCGTGGGCGGCGGATTGCC
>NZ_SCMK01000002.1 GCF_005503355.1 Sphingomonas sp. 1F27F7B | reverse complement strand
GCCGGCGGTCCCCCTCCCCGTTCCGGGGAGGATTTGAAGGTCGTGTATCACCACGCTGCGGCTCGCCAGCTTCACCTCCTCGCCGGCGCGCGCCAGATCATAGGCGCGCTCGCCATCGACCTTGAGCGCCGAATAGGCGGGCGGCACCTGCTCGATCGGGCCGGTGAAGCGCGGCAGCACCGCTTCGACCTGCGCGAGCGCGGGGCGCACCTCCGAGGTGGCGACCGGCTTGCCTTCACGATCGAGCGTGTCGGTCTCGACGCCGAAGGTGACTTCGAAGTCGTACACCTTGTCGCTGTCGAGCATCCGCCCTGCCAGCTTGGTCGCCTCGCCGATCGCGACCGGCAGCACGCCGGTCGCCAGCGGGTCGAGGGTGCCGCCATGGCCGACCTTGAACTTGCCGTACTTGCCGTCGCGCAGCGCGCGCTTGACCGCGCTCACGCCCTGGGTCGAGCCGAGGCCAAGCGGTTTGTCGAGGATGATCCAGCCATGCATCCGGCGGCCCCTAGCCGAGGCCGGCCGCCGGAGCCAGCATCAGGCGCCCTTGGCCTTCTTCGCCTTCGCGGGGGGCGGGCCGCTATGGACGATGTCGGCGATCCGGCACCGCTCGCGTCCGGCGATGATCGTGTCGCCGCGATCGATCTGGAAACCGCCGGCAAAGGTCTTGAAGCCCACGCCGATCGCCCAGGGCAGCTCGTTGCAGCGGCCGAAAAAGGTCACATAATACCAGTTGCGCCGGACATCCTGGATATAGACGCCGTCGCCATCGTCGGTGGATTCGAAGGTGCGGATGTCGTTGCGGGTGAGGAACGGAATCGTCGCCGGTTCGCCCGATTTGGGTCCCGGCGTGGGACCGGCCTGCTGCGCAGCGGCAGCGGAGGTGACGAACAGCGCAGGCAGCGCCAGCGCGAGAACAGCCTTGCGGAACATGGCTCGTCTCCTTTCGAAGACCATGGGGAGCACTCTTGCCCTCCCCGATACCATAGTCAGGCTGTACGCTGCATGAAGTGCCGGCGGCACAGCGCCACATAGCGCTCGTTGCCGCCCACCTCGCGCTGCTCGCCCTGCCGCACGGCATTGCCCGCGGCATCGACGCGCAGGTTCATCGTCGCCTTGCGCCCGCATTCGCAGACCGACTTGATCTCGACCAGCGAGTCCGCAAGCGCAAGCAGCTCGGCCGAGCCGGGGAAGAGCCGGCCCTGGAAATCGGTGCGCAGGCCGTAGCAGAGCACCGGGATGCCCAGTTCATCGGCGAGATGAGCGAGCTGGCGGACCTGGGCAGGCGACAGGAACTGCGCTTCGTCGACCAGGATGCAGGCCAGCGGCGCCTGATAATGCTCGTCCTCGGCGATGCGGCGCAGATCCGTCGCCTCTTCGAACGGGACCGCGGTGGCGCTGATGCCGAGCCGCGAATCGATCACGCCCCTGCCGCCGCGGTCATGGATGCCGGCCGTGAACAACAAGGTGCGCATGCCACGCTCTCGATAATTGAAATCGGCCTGCAGCAGCGTGGTCGATTTCCCCGCGTTCATCGAGGCATAGTAGAAATAGAGCTTGGCCATATCGGCCCTTCTTAGCGTCCGAGCAGCCGCGAAAGCCAGCCGCGCCTGCGCACCGGTTGCAATGGATGTCCGCCGGGCCGCGCCTGAGGAAAGGCGCCGAAGACGGTGTTCACGAAGAATTTGGGGCTCAGCGCTCCCAAGTCAGGCGAGGCATAGCCGGCGGAGAAGGTGTCCTGGGGTACATTGTCGATCTCGACCCGCAGCGTGCTGCCGCCGACGCCCCAGATCGTCAGCCCCTCGTCGTCATTGGCCTCGATCTCTGGCCATTGGAGCTCGCCCAGCGTCACCGTGTGGAGCGTGAGCTCGGAACGCGGCGGGAGCCACAGCTCGTCAACCCAGGGCTCGAGCCAGATGAACAGGGGCGCCGCGGTCGCATTGCTCAGGCGCAATGTGGCGACCGCGCCGGCCTCAGGCATCACTGCCCTCGTCCGCCTCACCCAGGTCGCGCGCTACCTTGGGATCGCGCAGCAGCTTGTCGATATGGCTGCCCTCGTCGAAGCTCTCGTCCGCGAGGAACTTGAGCTTCGCGGCGTATTTCATCTTCACGCGGGCAGCGACCTCACGCTGGAGATAGGCGGTGTTGGTGCGCAGCGCCTTGATCACCACTTCCTCGTCCTTGCCGAGCAGCGGCTTCACGAACACGGTGGCGTGGCGCAGGTCGGGCGACATGCGCACTTCGGTGATCGAGACGAGGTGCTTGGCCAGCACATCGTCATGCACTTCGCCGCGCTGGAGGATCTCGCTCAATATGTGGCGAACCTGCTCGCCGACGCGCAGCACGCGAACCGAGCGCTCTTCACTGTTGGTCTGCGTCTTCATTTCTCACCCCGGCGCGCCATCGCGCCCTGCATCACGCGGCCCGTGAAGGTGCCGCGGGCGACCATGTTGCCGCCTTCGTCGAACAATTCGGCCTCGGTGACCGCAATCGTCTTGCCCAGGCTCACCACCCGGCCCTTGCCCGTGAAGCGGCCCGGCCGCGCGGGCTTGAGGCACACCACATGGAAATCGATCGTCGGCGCATAGACCTGCCCTTCGCTCGCCGCGAACAGGCAGGGCCCCTGTGTGTCGTCGAGCATCGCAGCCAGGAAGCCGCCCTGCACCGTTCCCGCCGGATTGAGGAACCGGTCGTCGATCGAAAAGCCGATCTCGATCGTCCGCGCCGCCGCGTCGAACCCCCGCATCTCCCAGCCGAGCAGCCGGGCCGAGGAAGGCGACGGGAAATCGTCGAAGATCGAATTCATCGCAGCAGCCAGCCCGGCGAGGCGAGACAGGCGAACAGCGGCAGGCATCCGATGCTCGCACCGTCCGCCGCGGAGGACAATGCCCTGCCCCACCGGCTCCGCCGCCGCGGCGCCGGAGGCGATGACTTGCGTCGTCTCCCCCGGCTTTCAGGCATTACAGCGTGCGCTCGCGCATCTCGACTTCGAAGGTTTCGAGATAGTCGCCCGCCTTGATGTCGGTGAAGTTCTGGCTGAACGTCACGCCGCATTCCAGGCCGGCGCGCACTTCGGCGACATCGTCCTTGAAGCGACGCAGCGACGCGATCTCGCCCTGGTAGATGATGACGTCGTCGCGGGTAATGCGCGCCTTGAGCGCCTTGCGGATCGCGCCTTCGGTGACCAGCAGACCGGCGGCCTTGCCGTGCTTGCCGGCCGAGAAGACTTCCTTGATCTCCGCGCGACCGACGACGGTCTCGAACGCTTCCGGACCGAGCTGCCCGGCCATGCCGGCGCGGACTTCGTCGGTCAGATCATAGATCACGTCATAATATTTGAACGCCACCTTGTTCCGCTCGGCGATCTCGCGCGCCTTGGCATTCGGGCGAACGTTGAAGCCGATGATCGGCGCACCGGCGGCGGCCGCGAGCGTCACGTCGCTCTCGGTGATGCCGCCCACGCCCGAATGGAGCACGCGCGCCTTGATGTCGTCGGTGCTGATCTTGTTGATCGCCGCGACGATCGCCTCGACCGTGCCCTGGGTATCCGCCTTGACGACCAGCGGATATTCCATCGCCTGCTTTTCCTTGAGCGCCGAGAACATGCTCTCGAGGCTGGCCGGCGCCTGGGTGGTGCGCTTCTGCAGCGCGACGCCCGAGCGATATTCGGCGACTTCCCGGGCACGCGCCTCGTTCTCGACGACCTGGAGCGGATCGCCCGCCATCGGGACGCCGGAGAGGCCGAGCACTTCGACCGGAACGGCCGGACCGGCTTCCTTGACCTGCTGGCCCTTGTCGTTGATCAGCGCGCGGACCTTGCCGCTCTCGGCGCCGACGACGAACACGTCGCCCACCTTGAGCGTGCCGCGGTTGACGAGGATCGTCGCGACCGGGCCGCGGCCCTTGTCGAGCTTCGCCTCGATCACCGTGCCTTCGGCCTCGCGGTCCGGGTTGGCCTTGAGGTCGAGCAGTTCGGCCTGGAGCTGGATCTTCTCGATCAGCGCGTCGAGGCCGATCTTCTTGAGCGCGGAGACTTCGACGTCCTGCGTCTCGCCGCCCATCTCTTCCACGATGACCTCATGCTCGAGCAGACGCTCGCGCACGCGCTGCGGATTGGCGCTGTCGAGATCGACCTTGTTGATCGCCACGATCATCGGCACCCCGGCCGCCTTGGTGTGGTTGATCGCCTCGATCGTCTGCGGCATCAGGCCGTCATTCGCCGCCACCACCAGCACGACGATGTCGGTGATGTCGGCACCGCGGGCGCGCATCTGGGTGAACGCCTCGTGGCCCGGCGTGTCGAGGAAGGTGATCTTCGACTTGTCCTTCAGCGTGACCTGATAGGCGCCGATATGCTGGGTGATGCCGCCGGCCTCGCCCTTCACCACGTCGGTACCGCGCAGGGCATCGAGCAGCGAGGTCTTGCCATGGTCGACGTGACCCATGATCGTCACCACCGGCGCACGCGGCTGCAGCGTGTCCTCGGCATCGGCCTCCGCCACGTCCAGATCGACGTCGCTCTCGCTGACGCGCTGCAGGTTGTGGCCGAATTCGGTGACGAGCAGTTCGGCGGTATCCTGGTCGATCGTCTGGTTGACGGTGACCGGCATGCCCATCTTGAACAGCGCCTTCACCAGGTCGGCGCCCTTCTCGGCCATGCGGTTGGCGAGCTCCTGCACGGTGATCGCCTCGGGGACGACCACGTCGCGGACCTGCTTCTCGCGCGGCGCCGACGAACCACCGTACGAACGGCGATGCTCCTTCTCGCGGGCGCGCTTCAGCGCGGCGAGCGAGCGGGCACGCGCGCCGTCCTCGCCGCCCAGGGCGCGATTGACGGTGAGCTTGCCCGACTGGCGGCGATCGTCGCCCTTGCGGTCGCGCTGCTGCGGACGCGCGGGTTCGGGGCCGCGGCGCACCGGCGCGCCGCCCGTGGGCGCGGGACGCGAGGCCGGGGCGGCGCCGGCCGGACGCGCGGCGGGCGCAGGCGCAGGCGCGGCGGCCTCTTGCTGCTTCGGCTCGGGCTTGGGCTGCGGCTTCGGAATCTCGGGGCGCTGCACCGGCGTGAACAGGCGCGGCGCCGGGCGGCGCGGATCGAGCGTGAGCTCGACCGGGGCCGGAGCGGGAGTCGGGGCAGGCGCCGGAGCCGGAGCCGGAGCCGGCGTCGGCACGGGAGCCGGCGCGGCCTCGACCTTGGGCGCTTCCGCCTGGGGGGCGGGCTCGGGCGCGGGCGGCGCCTTGGCGGCCTCTGCCTCGGCGCGGGCGCGCTCCTCGGCGCGGCGGGCTTCGGCCTCGGCGGCCTCGGCACGTTCGCGCTCCTCGCGGCGGCGCGCTTCCTCGAGCGCGTTCATGCGCTGCTCTTCGGCTTCGCGCAGCAGGCGGGTCTGGCGCTCCTGCGGCGTCTCGTTCGAGGGGCGCGGCGCGGGTGCGGCGGCCGCCGGGCGCGGCGGCGCGGGCGGCGCCGGCGGCGCAGCGGGCGCGGGGGCCGGCTCGGGCGCGGCCTGCACTTCGTCCTGCGGGGTGCCATGCGGACCCAGGACCCGGCGGCGCTTCACTTCCACGACCACGGTGTTCGAGCGGCCATGGCTGAAGCTCTGCTTCACCTTGCCCGTCTCGACCGTGCGCTTCAGCCCCAGCGGTGCGCGCATGCCCAGTTTCGGCTTTTCGTTATCGGTGTCGCTCATGCGGCTGCCTAAAGTCCTTCAGTCTGTCGTTCGTCTTCGGACGCTTCCGACGGAAGCGCCGATGCGCCCTGCGAAGCGGTTTCGCAAGGGCGAGGGGTGGAATCGGATCCGATAAAGTGCAGCCACCGATCGAGCGCTTCGCTCGTCCGGGCGGCCGCTTTGGCGTCGGTCAGGCCGGCATGTACCACATTTTCGCGGCCAAGCGCCAAGGACAATATGGTGCGCGGGATCGGCAATGTTAAGCCCTGCAGGCCGCTACCTTCGCGATCGCTGCCCACGCGCCAGGCCTGGGCGAGCTTGCGCGCGCCGTCTTCGCCGGCATCGCTCGCATGGAGCAACAGGTGGAGCCGGCCGCCGCGCGCGGCTTCCTGGATGCGGTCGCCGCCGATCGCGACGTGGCCGGCCTTGAACTCCAGGCCCAGCCGGTCGAGCGCGTTGCGCTGGAGCTGCTCGGCGATCCGCGCACCCAGATCCTCGGGGATGCGCAGCTCGGCCCCCTTGAAGGCGCGGGCGAGCACGCCCTTCAGCTTCTTGCCGCTTGCTTCCAGCTCGGCGCGCGTCACGCCGATCCAGGCGCCGCGGCCCGGCGCCTTGGCACGGACGTCGGGCAATACCTCGCCGTCTGGTGAAAGCGCGAGTCGGATCAGCCCGTCGCGCGGAGCTTCCTCGCGCGACAGCACGCAGGTGCGCATGGGATCCCGCCCCTCCCGCGCAGCGGGAGGAGGGGTCGCCTTGGCCGTTAGCCGTGCCGTGTCATTGTGAGGGTTCCGCATGCGCGTCTCCCTGCACCGGCGCATCGCGATCCGCGATCAGCTGACCGCCCGCACCGTAATTCTCGAGGCTGAGCTCGGTGATGTTGACCTGCACGGCACCCGCCGACTTGCCCAGGCGCGCGACCATCGAGGCCGTGACATCGGCGACGATGCCGGCCTTTTGCGCGCGGGTGGCCGGGCCGGCCAGGCGGATGTCGATGAAGGGCATCAGGCCTCGCCCTCCGCCGGCGCGACCGCCACGGCATCGTCCTCGGCGAACCAGTGCGCGCGGGCGGCCATGATGATCTCGTTGCCCTGCTCGTCGCTCAGGCCATATTCGGCGAGGATCCCGCCCTTGTCCTGCTCGCGCTTCGGGGCGTCCTCGTTGCGGCGGCGCGGCTCGGCGCGCTTCTTCTGCACCAGCTCGTCGGTGGCGAGATCGGCGAGGTCGTCGAGCGTCTTGATGCCCGCCTTGCCGAGCGTGACCAGCATCGCCTCGGTCATATAGGGCATGGTGGCGAGATCGTCCTCGACGCCCAGCGCGCGGCGCTCGGTGCGATTGGCTTCCTCGCGGCGTTCCAGCGCTTCCTGCGCACGGCTCTGCAGCTCCTGGCCAAGCTCCTCGTCAAAGCCCTCGATCGAAGCGATCTCGTCAAGCTCGACATAGGCGACTTCTTCCAGGCTCGAGAAACCTTCGGCGACCAGCAGCTGGGCCAGCGTCTCGTCGACGTCGAGTTCGTTCTGGAACATCTCGCTGTTCGCGACGAACTCGGCCTGGCGCTTCTCGCTGGCGTCGGTCTCGGTCAGGATGTCGATCGCCTTGGCAGTCAGCTGGCTGGCCAGGCGGACGTTCTGGCCGCGGCGGCCGATGGCGAGGCTGAGCTGATCGTCGGGAACGACGACTTCGATACGGTCCTCTTCCTCGTCGATCACGACGCGGCTGACGTTTGCCGGCTGCAGCGCGTTGACGACGAAAGTCGCGGTGTCGGGCGACCAGGGGATGATATCGATCTTCTCGCCCTGCATCTCCTGCACGACGGCCTGGACGCGCGAACCCTTCATGCCGACACAGGCGCCGACCGGATCGATCGAGCTGTCATGGCTGATCACGCCGATCTTGGCGCGCGAGCCCGGATCGCGGGCGGCGGCCTTGATCTCGATGATGCCGTCGTAGATCTCGGGCACTTCCTGCGCGAACAGCTTCTTCATGAACTCGGGGTGCGCGCGGCTCAGGAAGATCTGCGGACCGCGGTTCTCGCGGCGGACGTTGAGGATGATCGAGCGGACGCGGTCGCCGACGCGGACCACTTCGCGCGGGATCTGCTGGTCGCGACGGATCACGCCCTCGGCGCGGCCCAGGTCCACGACCACGTGGCCGAACTCGACGCGCTTCACCACGCCGGTGATGATCTCGTTCTGGCGGTCCTTGAACTCTTCATACTGGCGCTCGCGCTCGGCGTCGCGGACCTTCTGGAAGATGATCTGCTTCGAAGCCTGGGCCTGGATGCGGCCGAACTCGATCGGAGGCAGCGGATCGACGATATAGTCGCCCACGGCCGCGCCCTTCTGGAGCTTCTGCGCCTGGTTGACGTCGACCTGCTTGAAATAATCGTCCACCAGCTCGACCACTTCGACGACGCGCCACAGGCGCAGGTCGCCGGTGTTCGGATCGAGCTTCGCGCGGATGTCGTTCTCCACGCCGTAGCGGTTCTTCGCGGCGCGCTGGATCGCGTCCTCCATCGCCTCGATGACGATGGCCTTGTCGATCAGCTTCTCCTTCGCGACCGAATCGGCGATGGCGAGCAGCTCGGCCTTGTTGGCGGAAATGGCGGTGGCCATCAGTCGTTTTCCTCTGCTTCGTATTCGTCCGCGCCCTCGGGGGAGAGCGGCGCGGTTGCGTTGATCAGTCGGTCGGTCATCAGCAGCTTGGCGTCGGCGATGCTGCCGAACGGAACGCTGACCACCTTGTATTTGCGGACGTCGATCGAGACGAGATCGCCCTCGATGCCGATCAGGTCGCCGGTCAATTGCTTGCGCCCGTCCTCGAGCGGCTCGGCCAGGTTCAGCCGCGCCTCATGCGTCTTCCAGTCCTCGAAGTCCTGGAGCCGGGTGAGCGGCCGGTCGATGCCCGGCGAGCTGACTTCCAGGCGATAGGCATGGTCGAACGGGTCCTTGCCCGCCTCCTCCAGCGCGTCGAACACATCGGAGATGCGGCGCGACAGGTCGGCGCAATCATCGATGGTCAGCTGGCGAGTGTCGGGGCGCTCGGCCATCACCTGCAGCGTCGGATCGCTGGTGCCGCCGAACATCTTGACGCGCACCAGCGCGAGCCCGAGCGCCTGGGCTTCGGGTTCGATCAGCTTGGTGAGGTCGGCAATGTTCGCCACGCGGCACTCCGGAATTGGTCAAGCAGCTTCGGCGCCGGAGCCCTGCGGGCCCCGACCTCGGCATGTTTGACGATGTCGAGAAAGCAGGGGCGATATACGCATTCGGCGCGGCGGCGGCAAGAGCAATCGGATTCCGCCCGGGACGGGTTCTTCCCGCGGCCAGGGACGAATGGCCTCCCGATGCAGGATCGCGTCCGACACGGTGCGCGCATGCTCGCGCTCGCCACCAGGGACGACCCCTCACCCCTTCAGGGTAAATCCGCCGCCCGGCCCGGCTGCCGCTCAGCTCGGATTGTGCGCGTCGAGGAACTTGCCGACCCGAGTGAGGAAATCGGTCGAATGCACCGGATCGGCGAAACCATGGCCTTCCTTGGGATAGACGACATATTCATGCGCCCGCCCGAGCTTGAGCAGCGCTTCGTGCAGCCGGCGCGACTGGTAGAGCGGCACATTGTCGTCGTCCTCGCCATGCGCGAGCAGGATCGGCACGCGCATCCGCTCGACCTGTTTCAGGGGCGAGACGGTATCGAGCTCGAAATGCTTGTCGCCCTGCACGCGGGTGCGCCAGTCGCGGAAATAGCGAGTCGCGGTCATCGAGCGGCTGTCGTAGCGCAGCATCGAGGCCACGTCGGATACGCCGGCGAAGCTGATCGCGCAGCGATAGGTCTCGGGATTGCGCACCGCCGCCCACATCGCCGCATAGCCGCCGAACGAAGCGCCCATGATGCAGACGCGCTTGGGATCGACGATTCCCCGGCCGGCCAGCCATTTCACGCCGTCGTCGATATCGTCCTGCATGCCGCGGCCCCATTGGCCGATGCCCTTGGCGACGAAATCGCGGCCGAAACCGGTCGAGCCGCGGAAATTGGGCTGGAGCACCACATAGCCTTTGCTCGCCAGGAACTGGACCCAGGCATCATAGCCCCAGCTGTCCCGCGCGAAGGGGCCGCCATGCGGCATGACGACCATCGGCAGGTTCTTGTCCCCGCGGCCCGGCGGCATCGTCAGATAGGCGCGCAGGTCGAGCCCGTCCCGGGCCTGGTAGCGGACCGGCTCCATCGCCGCGAGCCGCTTGCCGACCAGGCTGTCATAGGGCGCTGCGAAGGCATCCATGTGCCGGGTGCGCCGGTCATAGAGATAATAGGTGCCGGGATCGTCCGACGAGGCGCTCCAGATCAGCAGCCGCATCTTGTCGCGGCTGGACGAGACGACCCGGTTGAGATGGCCGGGCACGGCGCGGTCGAGCCTGGCCTGGAGCTTCTGCATCTCGGGATCGAACCAGGTGACCCCGGGCTTGTCCTCGTCGAAGAAGACGCCGCGCACCTTGCCGTCGAGCCCCAGGTCGAAATCGTCGATGTCGACCTGGGGGTTCTCGTAGATCTGCTCGCCCAGCGCTTCCTTGCCGAAATCGTAATGGTAGAGGCCGAAGCGGCCGCTCCTGCCGGCGGCGACGGCATAGCCCTGGCTGCTGCCGGGCGCGAGGGTGAAGCTGTCGATTCGCGTGTCGCCCGCGCCGGTGCCGACGTCGCGGCGCTGGCTGCGCCGGAAATCCTCGCCGTCCTTGTCGCGATAATAAGTCCAGTAGCGCCCGTCGCGGGTGCCCATGCCGACCCGCACCACGCCGTCGGAATCGGCATACCAGTCCCACACGCCCTCGCGCGCACTGACGATCTTGCTCGACTTGCCGGTGCCGAGATCCACGCGATAGACCGAGGGCCATTCATAGATGCTCGGCTGGGTGTTGAGCAGCAGATACTGCCCGCCCCGGTCGACATGGACGACATTGTCGCCGTCCACGCCCTGTTCGCGCGGCCCGACGAAGCTGTGCTTGCCGGAATCGAGGTCGAGCAGCACGATCCGGGTCATGCGGGCATCCTCCTCAAGCACCCGCGCCATGGTGCTCAGGCTGACGAGGACGCGCCGGCTGCCCGCCCAGCGAATCCATTCGATGCGATGCTTGTCGGGGATCGGAATCTGCTTGAGCTCGCGTCCTTCGTTGGCCGCATCGAAGATCAGCATCACCGGCTTGCCCCGGACCAGCCCCTTGGCGGCGATCAGCTTTCCATCCGGCGCGATCACCGGCGAACCTATCGCCGGCAGCGCGCCGAAATCGGCAGCGCTCGGCACCGCCGGATCGGGATCCGGATGCGCCGCGGCCACGGCCCCGACGAGCGCCGCTGCGCAGGTGAACGCCATCCCTCGAAAGAATCCGGCCCCCATGATTGCCCCCTGCATCTTCCCGTGCCAGCTTCACTTGGCAGATGCCCGGGAAGCAAGCGGAATTGGTGCCGTCCGGCGCCCGGAGCCGCGCCGGCCCCAGGGCGTTGAGGCGGCGGGAACGGAAGTGAGAGGGATCGATCCGATGCAGAAAAGTCTTCGCCTGGCGCTGCCCGCGCTGGCATTGCTCGCCGCCTGCAATGCCGGCTCGGAGCTCTCGGCCCGGCAGACCGCTGCCCCGGCGGCGGACGGCGAGCTGCCCTTCGCCATGACCCGGGTCGCCGCTTTCGACGCCCCCTGGGCTATGGCGTTTCTGCCCGACGGACGCATGCTGGTGACCGAGAAGGCAGGCAGGATCCTGCTCGTCTCGGCGGACGGCAGACAGCGGCAGGTGATCGCCAATGTCGACGTGGTCTTCCAGGGCCAGGGCGGGCTGCTCGACGTGATTCCCGCACCCGATTTCGCGAAGAGCCGCCAAGTCTATTACACCTATGCCGAGCCGCGGCCCCAGGGCTCCAGCCTGGCGATGGCCCGCGCCACCTTCGTGGACGGCACGGCACCGATGCTCGCCAACCCGCAAGTGCTGTGGCGCGCGGGCTCGGACGGCAGGGGCGGCCAGTTCGGCGCGGTCATCGCCTTCGCGCCCGACGGCAAGTCGCTGTTCCTGACATCGGGCGAGCGCCAGCGCTTCACCCCGGCGCAGGACCCCAACCAGGCGCTCGGCAAGATCCTGCACCTAACGCTCGACGGCAAGCCGGCGCCGGGCAATCCCTGGGCGGGCAAGACGGGCACCGCCACCGTGACCGTCACCGATCCTCCCCGGAACACCGAACTCGCCAAGACCGCGCCGGCGCGCACCCAGGCGGTCGAAGGCACCAATCTCGTCCCCGCCGAGACCTGGACGCTCGGCCATCGCAATCCCTATGGCTTGGTGTTCGACGCGAGCGGCCGGCTCTGGGAGAACGAGATGGGCCCCAAGGGCGGCGACGAAGTCAACCTGATCCGCAGGGGCAGGAACTATGGCTGGCCGCTGGTTTCCGATGGCGACAATTACGACGGCACGCCGATACCTCGCCATGCGCCCGGCGACGGCTTCGAGGCGCCGGCGGCATATTGGAACCCGTCCATCTCGCCCGGCGGGATGATCTATTATTCGGGCAGCATGTTCCCCGCGTGGAAGGGCTCGCTCTTGATCGGCGCGCTGTCGGGCCGGGCGCTGATCCGGGTCGCGCTGGACGGCGACAAGGCGAGCAAGGCCGAGCAGTGGAACCTGGACATGCGCATCCGCGACGTGGCGCAGGGGCCGGACGGGGCGGTGTGGCTGCTCGAGGATGCCGGCAAGGCCAACGGGCGGCTGTTCAGGCTCACGCCCAAATGACCCTAGCGGACGATCAGATAGTTCATCCGCGCCGCGGCGATCGGCCGGTCGGGTTCGTCCTGCCAGGCGATCGCCTCGACATTGGCGACGCGCGTGCCGAGCCGAGTCACCAGGCCACGGGCCCGGGTGGGCTTGTCCCGGCCGCCGCGCATATAGTCCACGGTCAGGTTGATCGGCTTGACCTGGATCCGGTCGCTGCCGAGCGCTTGCCAGAGCGCGCCCACCGCGGCCATTTCGAGCAGCCCGCCGATCGCGCCGCCGTGCAGGAAGCCGGGGCGGCCGAGCACGCCGTCGCCAAAGGGCATCACCAGCACCGGCGCCTGCGCGCCCGGCTCGACCGTGAGGCCGAGCAGCTCGGCATAGGGAGGCAGGATCACCGATAGCGCTCCGTCGCCATGAAGGTGCCGGCCACATGCGCGACCGGATCGCCGGGATCGCCGTCATGCGCCTGGCCCCGCACGAACGCGATGGAACGGGTCAGCCGATAGCATTCGCCGCGGCCGATCACCGTGCGCCCCGGCGTCGCGGGACGCAGATAGTCGATCCGGAGATCGAGCGTCGCCTGCGGCACGAAGGCGCCGGCACGCAACCAGACCGAGACGGCGGTGGCCATGTCCATCAGCGCCAGGATCGGCCCGGAAGCCAGCACGCCCGAGGCCGGATCGCCGATCATGTCGTCGCGATAGGGCAGCTCCAGCTCAGCCCAATCGGGGCCGTGCGCGCGATAGCCGATGCCCAGCCGGGTGCCGTGGCTGGCATATCGCAGCTCGAAGAAGCGCAGCGGATCGAAGGCGGAAGGGGCCGGTTGGCGCATGGCCGCCCCCTAGCGCGGCAGCGGAAAGCACGCAAATGGCGGCAATTACACCGTTGTAAGATGCACCATTCCCGTCCCGCCCTAGCGTGGCCCCATCGGGGAACCTTCGAGCGGGAGGGAAGCATGGGATTGCTGAAGATCGATCTGGGCGAGATCCCGGAGCTGGGCACCAGCGTGGCGATGCACGGAACGCTGCGCATGGGCCTGACCGATATCGACGATCTGTTCGAGCTGATCGTGGGCATCGCGATCCTGATCTACGAGATCGCGCCCGACTTCGCATGAACGGGATGGACGCCGGAATACGCGCAGCGCTCATGGCTGCGCGAGCGGGCGCGCGCGACACGATCCGGGATTGGCGGCGCGGCGACGCACATCGTGCGCTGGAGGCGACCTTCGCCGATTGCGGCCCGGACGATGCCGAGGAAGCCTTGAATCGCGCGACACGGCTGTTCGGCGACAGCGGCTGGGCCGAAGCGCTGCTCGAGCCGCTGGTGGAAGCGCTCGGCGCCGCACCCCTGTTCGAGCCGCCCTTCAAGGCCAGTCGCGACGGCGTCCGCATCGGTGCGGTGTTGTTCGATTGCCCGGCGGCAGCGATCTCCGCCTGCGTCACCGGCGCCGCGGCGATGCGGCGGCGGCCGCCGCCGGCCACCTGCATCTTCTCCGGCCGCCTTGCCGTGACGCGCTATGTCCGCGCCGGAAACGCAGTGCTGCGGCGCTGGCGGACCGAGGCCGCCGGGCCGGATTTCCGCGCCGCGGAGGCCCCGCCCTGCAAGGAGGTGGAGATGCTGCGGCTCGCCGATGGCGACGTGCATGCGATCGACGGTCGGTGCGAGGCGCAACTGCTCGCCGATGCCGGCGGTGACGTTGTCACGCTGGTGGCCACGATCCGCGCCGGTGCCGCGCCGCTGATGCGCGAGCATGCGATCGGCGACGGCAGGCTGGTTCGCGTCGCCAGCGGAGACGACCGGGCCTCGCGCGCCGAGATGTTGCTCGCCTTTCTCCGCCTTGCCGGCCGCGCCGATGCGGGGCCGCAATTCGACGCGGCGACGCGCGATCCGGCCTTCCATCTGCGCTGGGCAGCGATGCGCGAATGGCTGGCGCTCGATGCGCGCGCCGCGATGCCGCGGCTCGAGGCCATGATGGTCGCCGATCCCCATGTCGAGATACGCGAGGCGGCCGCGCGCACCCTCGCGACGATCCGCCTGCGGCCGGGGGTACCATGCCGCGCCTGATCGATCCCGGCCAGGGCGGCGCGATCGAACTGGACGAGCTGATCGAGACGCTCGACGCCTATCCCGTCGACGCGCACGACGAGGACGCCTTCGCAAGCTGGGGCCCGCTGCTCGCCCGGTTGGGGCGCAACTCCCATTTCCTCGCCGACCTGGCCATCGAGGAGCTCAAAACTCGCTGTGCCGCCCAGCATGCCGGCAACAGCTATGGCGCACAGGTCTTCCTGCTGCATCCGCCGAACGGCCGCTATGTGCTGCGCGCGAATTTCTGGCCGGCGCGCGCGGATTCCGCCACGCGCAGCAGCGGGCCGGCGGCATTCTTCTACGACCTGCCGCACGACCATAATTTCCCCTTTCTCACTTATGGCTATCTCGGCCCGGGCTATTGGAGCGACTATTACGAATATGATCCCGCGCCGCTCACCGGCCTGCCCGGTGAGGATGCGGGGCTCCGCTTCGTCGAGCGTGCGCGGCTCGACCCCGGCAAGCTGATGCTCTATCGGATGCGGCGCGACGTTCATGTCCAGCTGCCGCCGGACAGCATGTCGGTCTCGCTCAACATCCTCGGCGCCGATCCCGCCCAACCCTGGCTCGACCAGCGTCGCTTCGACATCGGACGCGGCACGATCGCCGAGGGGCTGACGGTGACTGCGGCGGAAGCGCTGGTCGCCATCGCGGTGCATGTCGGCAACGGCCTCGACCTGGCCGAGCGCTTCGTTCGGCATCATCCCTGTGCCCGGATGCGCGTGACTGCGCTCGACGCGCTCGTTTCGGCACTTCCCGGCGAGGCACCGATGCTGCTTTCCCGCGCGACGGGCGACCCCGACCGCTTCGTCGCCGGCCATGCCCGGGCGAGACTAGCTCCGTAACGGACATGGTTGCCGCCGAAATGGTGTCATCGCCGCTAGCCTCGGTGTCGTGACCGCACGTGTCGCCTGCACAGTCGACCTGCCTGACCTTGCCCGAGCCGTTGCGGCGCGCGGCCTGGGGCTCGTCCCCTATGCGCCTGGCGTGGCAGCGGCGGCGGGCCTGTTCGCGGGCACCGGCGAAGGCGTGGCGCGGATTCGGGCGCTGGGCTGGCAAGCGCCGCTCCTGCTGTTGCTGCCCGCCGAAGGCAGCGTGGCGCACGCGCTCGACGCGGGCGCCGACGATGCGATGCCCGCTTCCGCCACCGCCGAGGAAGTGGCGGCTCGCCTTGCCGCACGGATCCGCCGGCCCGAGATCGTGCTTGGCGAGCTTCGCATCGATCCGGTCGAGCGCCGGGTAACCCGCGCCGGCCGCCCGATATCGCTGCTGCCTCGCGAATATGCGCTGCTCCTCCACCTGGTCCGCCAGGGCGACCGCCCGGCGGGGCGCTCCGAATTGCTGGCGGCCGTCTGGGGCCTGGGCTTCGATCCTGGCACCAATGTCGTCGAGGTGCATGTCTCGCGGCTGCGCGCCAAGCTCGACCGGGGCTTCGCCATGCCGATGCTGCGCACCGACAAGGGACGCGGCTACCGGCTTTGCGTGGCCTGATTGCACGCTATTCTGCAGGCAACGCAAAGGAGAGGAAGCATGGAAGAGCGCGTCAGGATCGAGATCGGCGACGGAGTCGCGGACGTGCGGCTGGCCCGGCCCGACAAGCTGAACGCGCTCGATCCGGCGATGTTCACGGCGATCATCGCGGCGATTACCCGGCTTGAGGGCGAAGCCGGCATCCGCGCCGTGGTGCTCTCCGGCGAAGGGCGCGGCTTCTGCGCCGGCCTGGACATGGCCAGCATGGCCGCCGGCGGATCGGGGATCGACCTCGCCCGGCGCAGCCATGGGCTGGCCAATGACTTCCAGCAGGTCGCCTGGGGCTGGCGCGCCCTGCCCATGCCGGTGATCGCCGCGGTGCACGGCGTGGCGTTCGGCGGAGGATTGCAGATCGCCAGCGGCGCAGACGTGCGGATCGCCGCGCCGGGCACGCGGCTTTCGGTGATGGAGATGAAATGGGGCATCGTGCCCGACATGGCCGGCTATGCGCTCTGGCGCGGCAATGTCCGCGACGATGTGCTGCGCGAGCTCGCCTATACCGCCCGCGAATTCGATGCGGAGGAAGCGGTGGCGCTCGGCTTCGTCACGCGCATCGCCGAGGATCCGCACCGGGAGGCGATGGCGCTGGCGCGGGCCATCGCCGGGCGCAACCCGCATGCGATCCGCGCCGCCAAGCGGCTCGCCAATCTCGAGGCCGGCGCCGCCGATACCTTGCTCGCCGAGAGTCGGGAGCAGGCCGCGCTGCTGCGCACCCCCAATCAGATCGAGGCAGTGATGGCGAACATGCAGAAGCGGCCGCCGGCGTTCAGCGACTGATCGCGATCGCTTCCACCCGGTCCGGATAGAAGGCCAGATGGCCCCGGATGTCGGCTACCGCCGCATAGGGCGCCTCGTAGCTCCACACGGCATTCTCGGCCCCGCCGCGGATCGAGAAATAACTGGCCTCGCCCTTATAGGGACAATAGCTCGCGTGATCGGTCCGCTCGAGCAGCGTCATGTCGGCATCGGCGCGCGGGATGTAGAAGACCGGCGGATAGCTCGCCTCGCGCAGCTCGATCGCGCGGCGCGTGTCGGCGATCACCTTGCCGCCTGCGCGGACCACCACATGCGCATCCGACCGCGAGATCGCGATGGGATGATCGGGCCCCGGAATCCGTATCGGCCTGCTTGCCATGGCGTACCTCCGGCCGCGGATATGGGACGGCGCGGAGCCATTGCAATCGTCACGCCCCAAGGCCATACCGCATCTTCGAAAATGAGGAGTGCCCGCAATGCGTGAAGCTGTGATCGTCTCCACCGCACGAACGGGGATCGGCAAGGCGGGGCGCGGCTATTTCAACGACACCGAGGCGCCGGTGCTCGCCGCGCATGTGATGAACGCGGCGGTGGAGCGCGCCGGCATCGATCCCGCGCGGATCGACGACGTCTTCTACGGCATGGGCAACCAATGGGGGACGCAGGGCGCGAACATGGCGCGGATGGCGCTGTTCGCCGCCGGCCTGCCGCACAGCGTGCCCGCCTTCAGCCTCGATCGCAAATGCGGATCGGGCCTTACCGCCATTGCCCTGGCTGCGCGCTCGATCATGACCGACGAGATCGACGTCGCGCTGGCGGGCGGCATGGAATCGATCAGCCTGACCATGAAGAACGCGCCGCGCCATCCGAACAAGTCCGTCACCGATCGCGTGCCCGCCGCCTATATCCCGATGATCGAGACCGCCGAGATCGTCGCCGAGCGCTACGGCATCAGCCGCGAGGCGCAGGACGCCTTCGCCGCGGCGAGCCAGCAGCGCGCCGCGGCAGGCCTCGCCAACGGCGCCTTTGCCGAGGAGATCGCGCCGATCACCGTGGAAAAGGCACTCTTCGACAAGGAAGGCAACCGCACCGGCAGCGAGACCGTTACCGTCACCCAGGACGAAGGCATTCGCGCCGGCACCACCGCCGAAGTGCTCGCGGCACTCAAGGCCGTGTGGAAGGATGGCCAGTTCGTCGCGCAGGGCCGGCACGTCACCGCCGGCAATGCCAGCCAGCTCTCCGACGGCGCCGCCGCCCAGATCCTGATGGACCGCAAGACCGCCGAGGCCGAGGGCAAGGAGATCCTCGGCATCTATCGCGGCTTCCAGGTCGCCGGCTGCGAGCCCGACGAGATGGGGATCGGCCCGGTCTTCGCAGTGCCCAAGCTGCTCAGGCGCGCCGGCCTCACGGTCGAGGATATTGGCCTGTGGGAAATCAACGAGGCATTCGCCAGCCAATGCCTCCATTGCCGCGACACGCTGGGCATCGATCCCGAGCGGCTCAACGTCAATGGCGGCGCCATCGCGATCGGGCATCCATTCGGGATGAGCGGATCGCGCCTCGTCGGCCATGCGCTGATCGAGGGGCGCAAGCGCGGCGTGCGCCATGTCGTCGTCTCGATGTGCACCGCCGGCGGCATGGGCGCGGCGGGGCTGTTCGAGCTGCCCTAGGGTCCGTACTCGAGGCGGAACTTGTCCCTATCGGACGCCAAAGGTCGCGAAGGTCACGCACTTATGGGGTGTGCGATCCCGACTTCTCGCGCGGCGACACACCCGGATCGGGGAGCTTCCCCGAATTCTTCCCATTGAGAAAGAGCGGCCGGGCGAGCGGCCCGGCCGCACGAGCCAAGCGGGCGGAATCCTACATTGCAAGGCCGGACGGCCGCGCCCCGCCTCAGCCGAGCCCGACGGCCTCCGCCGCGCGCCGCTCCGCCTCCGCGTGCAGGTCCCAGAAGCTGGCGACATGCTCGCCGGCCAGGCGCTTCTGCAGCACCGCGAGATGCGCGGCCCAGCCGCCGCCGAAGTTGCGCGCATCCTCCGGCCCGCGCAGGCGGTTGTGCGTGAGGACGAGGCGCGTGCGCTCCGGCGAGAAGGCGAAGAGCTCGATCTTCACTTCGCCCGCCTCGCCATTGTCCCAGGTGAAGACCAGGAAATGCGGCGGCTCGATCTCCAGGATCGTCTCCGACCAGGCCTTGCCCTCGTGCTGGGCATAGCGCTCGGGATTGGGCACATCGCCGTCGGACAGGTCCTGATGGTTGAAGGTCAGGCCGAGCTTGCCGCCTACGCGCGGCTCGGTGGGGCCGCCCATGAACCAGCGGGCGCGCAGCTCGGGATCGACCAGATATTGCCACACCGTCTCGATCGGCGCGGCAAGGTCGCGCTCGAATCGGAGCATCTGCGGGGTGATCGTGTCGGCAGTCAGTGTGTCAGCCATTTTCCGTCTCCGTGATACGGCCCAGGCTTTCGAGGATCATCGTCCAGCCCTTGCGGGTCTGCTCCTCATAGCTTGCCCAGGCGGGGTCCATTTCATGGGTGAGAGTGAGCGCGCAGCCCATGGGCGTGGGCGCGATGTCGATCGCGACGCGCGTCCATTCGCCTTCCTCCGCCGGATCGGCCGAGAAGAGGAAGACGAGGCGGCGCGGACGATCGATCGCCTCGAACCGGATGCGGTGATGTGCGTCGCCCCCGACGCGCCGCTCCACGATCAGTCCCCGGCCGCCGACACGGGCATCGATGTCGCAGCGGATCATCTCGCCCTCAGGGGTGGCGAAGAGGAAGCGCGCCGCCTGCCCGGGATCGAGCCACGCGTCGAACACCCGCTCCGGGCGTGCCGCGAATGCGCGGGTTACGGTGAGGATCACCGGCGCGCTCATGCGAGATTGACCTGCCAGGAGATGCCGAACCGGTCGTTCGCCCAGCCGAACCGGCTGCTCCAGCCATAATCATCGGGCGGCATCAGCACGCCGCCCTCCGCGGACAAGGCCGCGAACAGCCGGTCGAACGTCTCGCGATCCTCCACGTCGAGGAAGAAGGACCAGGACGGCGTGAAATCGAAGCCATGGGTGACGAAACTGTCATGGACCATCACCTTCTGCCCCGCGATCACCGCATGGGCGCGGATGATCGTGCCTTCCGGCCCCGGCCCGTCGGGCCCGAAGCGCTCGACCGATTCGATCCGGCTGCCGGGAACGGTCTCGACATAGAAATCGAGCGCCGCCTGGCCCTTGCCGCCCTGGAACATCAGAAAGGGCGTGGCATGCGTCATTCGGGCTTCTCCCGCTGGTCCGCGGCGATGATCGCTTCGAGCGCATCGAGGCGGATGGTCCAGAACTTCTCCCATTGCTTCAGCCATTTCTCGGCCTCGGCGAGCGGATCGGGCTTCAAGGCGCACATATAGCTGCGTCCCACCTTGCGGCGGGCGACAAGGCCCGCGCCCTCGAGCACCTTCACATGCTTGGCCGCCCCGGCGAACGTCATCGAGAAGGGCTCGGCCAGCTCGCCGATCGATTTCTCGCCGAGCGAGAGATGAGCGAGCATGCCGCGCCGCGTGGGATCGGCAAGCGCATGGAACGTGGCGTCGAGTCTATATTCAACCATATGGTTTAATATTCCATCGACGACGGCAATAGTCAACCGATCGGTTGAATATTTCGACGGATCTGCACTGTTTCCGCGACGGCACGGGCTTCGGGCGCGACAGGGGGCCCGACAGAGGCAGCTCCGTCGGCGAAAATCCTGGATCCGAAGCGGGGTCTAGGCTGAGGACTCATTCAGCGAACCCCGTCATCCCCGCGCAGGCGGGGATCCAGGGTAGTATGGAACATCGATGCCATCCCGCGAACGCTCTCTGGAGAGGGCTGGACCTGCCGCGCGCACCCCAACCTTGGCCCTGGATCCCCGCCTCCGCGGGGATGACGAACGAAATCAAGGTCTTGATCGG
This sequence comes from Sphingomonas sp. 1F27F7B, assembly GCF_005503355.1. Classification (GTDB taxonomy): domain Bacteria; phylum Pseudomonadota; class Alphaproteobacteria; order Sphingomonadales; family Sphingomonadaceae; genus Sphingomonas. The sequence continues at coordinate 304,438 of NZ_SCMK01000002.1, read as the reverse complement.
GTTCTCACCCTAGACGTCCGCGGGCCGGGGGGCGCGGGCCGCGCGCAGACTGTCCCAGGCATAGAGCGCGCAGCCCGTCCAGATCAGCGCAAAAGTGATCAGGTGCACGGTGCGCAGCGGCTCGCCCAGCGCGATCGCGACGAAGAACTGGATGGTTGGCGCGATATATTGGAGCAGCCCGAGCATCGAGAGCGGCATCAGCCGGGCGGCGGCGGCGAACATCAGCAGCGGCGTCGCGGTGATCACGCCCGCGGCGAGGAGCAGCGCGCTCTGCCCGGTCGATACGCCAAAGCCACTCGTCCCCTGCCCCATGCTGTAGACCAGCCACAGGGCGGCGAAGGGAACCAGCAGGATCGTCTCGACGGTGAGCCCGCCCAGCGAATCGATCGCCACTATCTTGCGGACCAGCCCGTAGAAGCCGAAGCTGAAGGCGAGCGCGAGCGAGATCAGGATCGCCCCGCCGCCGTCGAGCGCCATCACGAGCACACCCGCGCCGGCCACCGCGATCGCCGCCCCCTGCCAACGCCGCAGCCGCTCGCCGAGTACGAGCATGCCGAGCGCGACATTGACCAGCGGGTTGATGAAATAGCCCAGGCTCGCTTCGAGCACATGGCCGGTCTCGACCGACCAGATATAGACGAACCAGTTGATCGCGATCAGCGTGGCGCTGGCGCAGAGCAGCAACAGGGTGCGCCCGCGCGCCGCACGCCAGATCGCCCCCGCCCGGCCGAGCGCGAAGACCAGCACGCCGAGGAACAGCACCGACCAGACGATACGGTGGGCCAGGATCTGCAGCGCCGGCACGCTGGCCAGGACATGGAAATAGAGCGGCAGGAAACCCCAGATGCCATAGGCGCCGATGGCGAGGGCAAGCCCCCTGTGGCCGGATGCGCGTTCGGTAGCGGTGGCGGTGGTCATCCGGGCTCCTTGCGCGGGGCGGGCGCGCGGCGCAAGCAAGGCCCGCTTGGGACCGCCAAAGCGATTGCACCGAAGCGCTTCGCCGCTAGGCTGTCGCCAAGAACTGGGGGAAATCATGTCGGACAATTGGGATGAGGAAGGCCCGCACGGCCATCCGCTGATCGCGACTCTTGCCGGGGGCGCCGTGCTGGTGCTCGCGGCGTTGCTGGGGCCGCGCTTCGGCTCGCCGCTGCCGTTTCCGGCGCTGCTGATCGGCGGCGCCGCAGCGGGGCTGGTATTGTGGCTGATCGGCTTTCTGGCGACGACGCGCCGGGCGAGCCTGGTGTGGAAGCTCGGCTCGCTGGCATTGCTGATCGGCGCCGGGGCCGGCGCGGCGGCAATCGCACACGGCCAGTTCCAGACCCAGTCGCGCGCCGATGCGAGCAGCTTCGCCGAGATCGAGCTGGCGGCGGACGGAACCCCGCTCCTGCCCGCCGGAGCGGCCGCGCGCGGCCCGGTCTCGCAACTCTATGCCGAGGCGGTGCAGGCCGATGTCGCCGCGCAGCGCGCCTTTGCCGATGCGTTGGACAAGTTCGGCGCCGGAGCGCTCAACAGCCCCTATCTGCTGCAGCAGAACCCGCATGCCATCGGCAATTGCAAGGCGATCGAGCCGATCCGGACGCTGGCCGCCGAGCAGAGCCTGGCACGCATGGCACGGCACAAGGCGCTGGCCGAAATGATCGGAAGCGCGAGCCTGCCCAGGGCGGCCAAGCTGGGCATCGCCAGGATCGCCGGCGACGCGAAGGCCGATCCGCTGCTCGCCAACCAGCAGGCGATGCTCGACGCCACCGCCGAACTCTGCACGCTGCTCGCCCGCAAGAGCTGGTACAATGCCAATGGCTATTTCGGCTTCCGCAACGGCGCGGATGCGGCGACCTTCGCCGCGCTCGGCGCCAGGCGCCGGGCAGTGGCCGAACAGGCCGGTGCGATCGACCGGGAGAGCCGCGAGCGCGTCACCGCCGGCCGCGACCAGGTGCGCGATGCGCTCAGCCGCTCGATCTACGCCAGGGAATAGCCGGGCTCAGGCGGCGGGCCGCACCGGGTTCGCCGCCTCGCGCCCGACCACCGTGTTCCACGGCAGCACTTCCCAATGCGTCACCAGTCCGTTCGCGACATAGGGATCGGCACCGGCAAAGGCCCGCGCGGCCGCTTCGCTGGCGAAGAGCAGCAAGGCGCTCTCGGGCGGATCGCCGAGCGCGCCGCCCAGGATCAGCGCGCCTGCGTCCGCGCTGGCCCAGGCCAGGGCCAGATGCGCGTCGCGAAAGGCGGTGCGGCGCTCGAGATAGTCGGGCGCGATGGCGTAGCGCAGGATCCAGTGCATCTCAGCCTCCGATGCGGAGCCACAGGGCCGTGGCGTCGTCCGATGCCTTGAAGCGCGGAAAGCGGGTGCAGGCGGCGTCCGCGCGCTCGATCGCGCGCAGCTCCTCGGCAATGGCGGCGAGGCCGCGGGAGCGGATCGCCTCGACCAACGCGGCATCGTCATAGGCGGCATAGCTGTCGATCAGCGCGGCATAGCCGTCGCTCATCAGGAAGACCTCGTCGCCGGGAGCGCAGGCGACGGCGGCGGTATCGACTTGCGCCATGTGCTCGGGATCCACGCTGAGCACCCGCATGCCGGGGCGGCCGCGAGTCGCGCGGAGATTGGCGAGGATCGGCGCCGAGCGCTTGGGGCTGCCCAGGCCATGCTCGGCCAGGCTGGCGGCGCGCTCCGCCTCGGAATTGCGGATCTCCCGTTCCGGGCCGAGCCGCACGACCTGGTCGCCGGAGCGAAGAAAGCCGACGCAATCGCCCAGCCAGCCGATCTCGAGCCCATCCGCGCCGAGCCGGACCGCGAGCGATGAGGCGAGCGGATATTCCCAGCGATCCTCGGGGTCGCGCGTGCGGTCGCGCGCCCAGGCGGCGAGGATGTGCGCGGCGACATCGGCATAGAGCGTGCCGATGGTGTCCGCGACGGAACCGGTGAACGCCGCCTGCGCCACGCTCGCCAGCCAGGCCGCCCCGCCCTGCGCGCCGACCAGCCCGGGCGGGCCGAGATCGGTGGCGCCGTCGATCACCCAGGCGTGCCCGCGGGCACTGCCGGCGCGGTCGTCATTGGGAACGGAGATGTCGCCGGCGAGGCTGATCGACTGGAGGAGATCGAAGTGCATGTCCCGGCTTTACACCGGCTTCGTGACGCTCCGCACCATGTAACGTGCATGGGGACCATAACTGGAAAGCTTGGCCGCGAGCGCCGGGCCGTCCATCGGCGCAAAGCCCTGCGCCTGCCAGAAGGCGGCGGATTCGTTCACCGATACGAGCGCGATCGGGGCGTCGATCCCGGCGAACAGCAGGTCGAGCCCCGCCCGGGCATTGCCGCCGCCGCGCGCTTCGGGAAGCAGCGCCAGGTCGTGAAGATACCAGCTGTCCCGATTCGCCGGCAATGCCCCCAGCAGCGTGTCGAGCGGGGGGATCGCCTCCAGCGGCCAGGGATAGGCGATCAGATAGCCGGCCACCCGGTCCGCGCGCGCCAGCACGAAACAGGTGCCCGGCGCGAGCGCGAGCCGCTCGACGAAACAGGCGCGGCCCTCGGGATGGTCGGGAAAGGCGATGCGGGCGACCGCGACGACGCCGTCGAGGTCCTCCACCGTCATCGGCCGCCATTGAAGCGAGTCTCGCATTGCCGCACCCTAGCGGCGGAGCACCCGGAAGAGCCAGAGCTCGATCAGCGCGAAGGGGCCGAGCAGCGCCGCCACGCCGGCCCAGCCGGCCAGCTCGAACCCGAACCGGCCGACGCCCCAGAGCAGCACGACCATCCCGAGGAACATCGAATAGACGCCGAGCCCGCGCCACAGCGGATGGATGTGATAGCCGATCCACCATGCCCAGCGGCCGATCGTCCAGACGATCGCCGTGGCGGCGAGCGGGCGCAGGTCCGGCTCGTAATGCGCGAGCAGGAACAGGCCCGGCAGCAGCACCGCCAGCTGCTCGAGCGTGTTCTGGATATAGCGCTGGTTGACGATCAGCCGCGGCGAATCGGCGCCGGCCAGCGGATCGATCGAGCGGTGGAACAGCCGCTCATGCGCCACCGCTTCGATGCCGGGCACCAGCGCGAGCAGCACCACCGCGCCCGAGCATTGGAGCGCGAACAGCATCGGCTGGGCCGCAATCGGCGGCAGGCCGTGACGCAGCGCCAGCCACAGGCCGATCGCGACGGGGAGCGAGGCGGCGACGGCACCGGCGATGGTGGCCCGCCCCGCCATGCTCAGTCGGCGAACAGCAGTACGGGCGTCTCGAGCAGCTTCTTCACTGCCTGGACGAAGCTCGCCGCATCCCAGCCGTCGACGACACGGTGGTCGCAGCTGATCGACAGGTTCATCAGCTTGGCGCGGACGATCTCGTCCCCCCGGAAGATCGGGCGCTCGACGATCTTGTTCGGCCCGATGATCGCGACTTCGGGACGGTTGATCACCGGCGTGGTGGCGATGCCGCCGAGCGGGCCGAGCGAGGTGACGGTGAGCGTCGATCCCGACAGCTCCTCCGACTTGGCCTTGCCGGTGCGCGCGGCCTCGGCCAGGCGGCTGATCTCGGCGGCGAGCTGCCAGACATTCCTGTCCTGCGCGTCGCGGATCACCGGCACCATCAGCCCGGCATCGGTCTGCGCCGCCATACCGAGGTGAACGCGGCCATGGCGCGTGACCACGCCGGCCTCGTCGTCATACCGCGCATTGATCATCGGGAAAGCGGGCAGCGCCCGGCAGATCGCGACGATCAGGAAAGGCAGCATGGTCAGCTTGGGGCGCGCGCCGCGATTGTCGTTGAGGTCGCCGCGCATGTCCTCCAGCGCCGTGACGTCGATTTCGTCGACATAAGTGAAGTGCGGGATGGCGCGCTTCGAGGCGGCCATGTTCTCGGCGATGCGGCGGCGCATGCCGATGACCTTGATCGGCTGGTCGTCACGCGCGCGGCTGGCATGCGGGGCGTGATAGCCCTGTGCCGAGCCATAGCGCAGATAGGCGTCGAGATCGGCGTGGCGGATATGGTTGCCGTCCGACTTCACCACGGCGAGATCGATGCCGAGATCCTTGGCACGGGCACGGACCGCGGGGGAGGCCAGGACTTTATGATCCTCCCCGGCACGGGGAGGGGGACCATCAGCCGCAGGCTGATGGTGGAGGGGGGGCTCCGCAGAGGAAATCGCTTGTGGCTCTCCCCCTCCACCACCGACTTCGTCGGCGGTCCCCCTCCCCGTTCCGGGGAGGATCTGAGCCTCTTCCACGCCCGGAGTCTCGGCCTCGACCTGCTCCTCCGCCGGCGCAGTCTCGGCGGCATCGCCCTCGACTTCGATCACCATCAGGCCCGAGCCGATCGCCACCATCTCGCCGACTTCGCCGGCCAGCTCGACCACCACGCCGGAGACGGGCGATTCCATCTCGACCGTGGCCTTGTCGGTCATCATGTCGGCGACCTGCTGGTCCTCCGACACCCGGTCGCCGACCTTGACGTGCCAGGCGACGATCTCGGCCTCGGCAATGCCTTCGCCGATGTCCGGCAGGCGGAACGTGAAACGAGCCATTGCGATCAGTCCTTCAGGATCTTCTTGAGGGCGGTGCCGATGCGGACCGGGCCAGGGAAATAGGCCCATTCCAGGCTGTGCGGATAGGGCGTGTCGAAGCCGGTCACCCGTGCGATCGGGGCTTCGAGATGATAGAAGCAGCGCTCCTGCACCTGGGCCGAAAGCTCGGCGCCGAAGCCCGAGGTGCGGGTCGCCTCGTGCACGATCAGGCAGCGGCCGGTCTTCTTCACCGACGCTTCGATCGTGTCGATGTCGAGCGGCACCAGCGTGCGCAGATCGACGATCTCGGCGTCGACGCCCAGTTCCTCGACCGTGTTGGCGACGACATGGACCATCGTGCCGTAGCAGAGGATCGTCACGGCCTCGCCAGGGCGGACCACCGCGGCCTTGCCCAGCTCGACGCGGTAATAGCCCTCGGGCACCTGGGCGCCGGGATGATCGGCCCAGGTCTTGGCCGGGCGATCATAATGGCCGTGGAACGGGCCGTTGTAGATGCGCTTGGGCTCGAGGAAGAGGACGGGATCATTGTCCTCGATCGCCGCGATCAGCAGGCCCTTGGCGTCGTACGGCGTCGAGGGAATCACCGTCTTCATGCCCGAGACATGGGTGAAGATGCCCTCGGGCGACTGCGAGTGCGTCTGCCCGCCGAAGATACCGCCGCCATAGGGCGAGCGGATCGTGATCGGCGCAGTGAAGTCCGCCGCCGAGCGATAGCGCAGCCGCGCCGCTTCGGAGACGAGCTGGTCGAGCGCCGGATAGATGTAATCGGCGAACTGGATCTCGGGAACCGGGCGCAGGCCATAGGCGCCCATGCCGATCGCCACGCCCATGATGCCGATCTCGGTGATCGGCGTGTCGAAGGCGCGGGCCTTGCCGTACTTGGCCTGGAGCCCGGCGGTCGCGCGGAACACGCCGCCAAAATAGCCGACATCCTCGCCCATCACGATCACGTTCGGATCGCGCGCCATCATCACGTCCATGGCGGAGTTGATCGCCTGGATCATGTTCATCTGGGTGGTGGTTTCTTCAGTCATTACCCACCTCCGTCATCCCCGCGAAGGCGGGGATCCAGAGCCAAGAGCGAACCGTCAGGACAGAGAAACCCTGGATCCCCGCCTGCGCGGGGATGACGAATGGAAGATGCATGTCGCTCACAGGCCGGCCGCCTTCTGCTCGTCCAGCATTTGCTGCTGCTGTTCCTTCAGGTGCCAGGGGATCGTCTCGAACACGCCTTCGAACATCGATTCGAAGGGCTGGTGCATGCCGTGGCCGAGGATGCCGTTCTTTTCGGCTTCCTTCTGCGACGCCTTGACCAGTTCGGCGAGCTCGAGGTCCTGCGCGGCGTGGCGCGCCTCGTCCCATTCGCCGATGGCGATGAGATGTTCCTTCAGCCGCCGGATCGGGTCGCCGAGCGGCCAGGCATTGGGCTCGCCCGCCGAACGATAGGCGGTGGGATCGTCCGACGTCGAATGGCCTTCGGCGCGATAAGTGAAATGCTCGATCAGCGTCGGACCCTGGTTGGTCCGCGCGCGCTCGGCGGCCCATTCCGTGGCGGCATAGACCGCCAGCGCGTCATTGCCGTCGACGCGCAGGCCGGCAATGCCATAGCCGATCGCGCGCGCGGCGAAGGTGGTCGCCTCGGCCCCGGCGAAACCGGAGAAGCTCGAGATCGCCCATTGGTTGTTGACGACGTTGAAGATGACCGGCGCCTTGTAGACCGTCGCGAAGGTCAGCGCCGAGTGGAAATCGCCCTCTGCCGTCGAGCCCTCGCCGCACCAGGTGGCGGAGATGCGCGTGTCGCCCTTGGCCGCGCTCGCCATCGCCCAGCCCACTGCCTGGGGATATTGCGTCGCCAGGTTGCCCGAAATCGAGAAGAATCCGAATTGCTTCGACGAATACATGATCGGCAGCTGGCGGCCCTCGAGCGGATCGGCCCTGTTCGAGTAGATCTGGTTCATCATCTGCACGATCGGATAGCCGCGCGTGATGAGGATCCCCTGCTGGCGATAGGAAGGGAAGCACATGTCGTCGCCGGCCAGCGCCATCGCCGCGCCGATCGACACGGCCTCCTCGCCGGTGGACTTCATGTAGAAGCTGGTCTTGCCCTGCCGCTGGGCGCGGAACATGCGTTCGTCGAACGCGCGGGTGAGCGCCATCGAACGGAGCATGCGGCGCTTGGCCTCGGCATCGAGCCGCGGATCCCAGGGACCGACCGCATTGCCCTCGTCGTCGAGGACGCGGACCAGGCCATAGGCCAGCTCGTGGAAGCTGTCGGCACGGTCGGCGGTGTCGGGGCGGCGGGTGGCGCCCGCGGGCGGCACCACAATGTCGCTGAAATCCGCTTCGTCGCCCGGGCGGAATCGCGGCTCGGGCACGTGCAGCGCAAGCGGGGGCAGGTTGGCGCGATCGCGCTCGATCGACATGGGCTCTCCGGACATAGGCTCCCGTCGCCAAACGCGCGGGAATCACGTTTCGCGCCATTGTTATAAAATTTCAAAGCCTCGCGCAAGAAGGTCAGCGGTGCTGACCTGAAATGCCGGGTGGAATGCTGGGAATTCGGGGACGAAGTGAGAGCCGCTTCTCGGCATCAGGGATCTGTCGCCCTCCGCTGATCCCCGGCGAAGGCCGGAGCCCAGTTGCGATGTCGTTCGAGAGGTTTGACCACCCCAACCGACTCCACCGAAACCGGACCCCGGCCTTCGCCGGGGAACCGAAATCGCCTTTGGTTAGGTCACCGGAAACCCGCGCCGCTTGAACAGCGCCGACACGTCCGGATCGCGGCCCCGGAACGCGCGATAGGCGAGCTTGCGGTCGGTCTCGTTGCCGGTGGAGAGCAATGTGGCGCGGAAACGGTCGGCGGTCGGCTTGTCCCAGACATTGCCGGTCTCCTGGAACGCCGCCCAGGTGTCGGCGTCCATCGTCTCGGACCACAGGTACGAATAATAGCCGGCCGAATAGGCGTCGGACGAGAAGAGATGGCCGAACTGCGGCATGCGGTGGCGCAGCACGATCTCCTTCGGCATGCCGAGCGCCGCCAGCGCTTCCTTCTCGAAGGCGGCGATGTCAGTCACCGGCACCTCGCGGTCGTGCAACTGCATGTCGAGGATCGCGCAGGCGAGATATTCGACCGTGCCGAAGCCCTGGTTGAAGGTCGACGATTTCTCGATCTTGTCGACCAGCGCCTGCGGCATCGGCGCGCCGGTCTTGTAGTGTTTCGCGTATTTGTCCAGCACGTCGCGGGTGAGCAGCCAGTTCTCGTTCACCTGGCTGGGATATTCCACGAAGTCGCGCGGCGTGCCGGCCAGCCCCGGATAGGTCACGTTCTGGAGCAGGCTGTGGATCGCATGGCCGAACTCGTGGAACAGGGTCGTTGCGTCGTCGAGGCTGATCAGCGTCGGCTCGCCCGCGCCGCCCTTGACGAAATTATTGTTGTTCGAGGCGAGTGTGTTTCGCACGCCGCCGAACTTCTGCTGGCCGCGATAGCGCGTCGCCCAGGCGCCCGAGCGCTTGCCCGACCGGGCATAGCCGTCGAAATAGAAGATGCCGACATTCTTTCCCGTCCGCGTATCGGTCACTTCGAAGGTGCGCACCGCGGGATCGAACACCGGCACGTCCTTCACTTCCCGGAAGCCGAGATCGTAGAGCCGGCCGGCGGCATAGAAGGCGCCCTGGAGGATGTTGCCGAGTTCGAGATACGGCTTCACCTCGCTCTCATCCAGGTCGTACTTCGCCTTGCGGACCTTCTCGGCATAGAAGCGATAGTCCCAGGGCTCGATGGTGATCCCGGCGCCTTCCCGATCGGCGAGCGCCTGCATGTCGGCGACTTCCTCGGCAACGCGGGCGCGGGCGGCGGGCCATACCGCCATCATCAGCTTCAGCGCATTGGCCGGAGTCTCGGCCATGGTGTCGTCCATGCGGTAATAGGCATGGTTCCTGAAGCCGAGCAGCTTCGCCCGCTGCTGGCGCAGCTTCAGTATCTCGGCGATGCCGGCCTTGTTGTCGTTCGCATTGCCATTGTCGCCGCGCATCACGAAGGCGCGCCACACCTTCTCGCGCAGCCCCCGGTCGGTCGAATAAGTGAGGAAGGGCGAGACCGAGGAGCGCGTGTTGACCACCGCCCATTTGCCGGCCAGCCCGCGATCCGCCGCCGCGCTGGCGAGCGAGGCCTTGAAGCTGTCGGGGAGCCCCGCCAGCTGGGCTTCGCCATCGAGGACGATCCAGGTCTCCTCGTCGGCCAGCAGCCTGCGGCTGAAATCGGAGAAAGTGCTGGCGAGCGCCTGGTTGAGCCGGCTGACTTCGGCGCGATCGGCGTCCGACAGCGCCGCACCACGGCGGACGAAGCCACGATAGCTGCGCTCGAGCAGGCGCAGCTGCTGCGCATCGAGCTTCTGGCCGGCGCGCGTGTCATACGCACTCTTCACCCGGGCGAAGAGCAGGGGGTCGAGGAACAGCTCGTCATTCGCCTTGGTGAGCTTCGGGCTCCATTCCCGATCGATCGCCTGGACCTGCTTGTCGGCGAGGTTGCTTTCGTACACGCCCCAGACCGATTCGACGCGGTCCATCGTGTCGCCCGCCTTCTGCATCGGCTCGATCACGGTGTGGAAGGTGGGGGCGGCGCGCGCATCGCGGATCGCGTGGATCTCCCGGCGCTGCTCGGCGATCGCAACCTCGAAGGCGGCGGGGAACATCTCGACGCGGAACTTGTCCCAGGGCGGCATCCCGCCATAGCCGCCGGGCCAGGGCGCGAGCAGGGGCGAGGCGTCTGCGGTGTCGGCGGCGTGAGCCATGAAGCTCCCCATGAAAGGCGTTGCGAGCAAGGCGCTGGTGCCGAGAAGCGCCTGGCGGCGGCTAAGGTTGCGGATCAAGTTCCGAAGGCTCCCTGGAAAACGGTGAATCAAGCCGAGCTTAGGGACGTGCCGCGGAATGGCAATTGACTCTCGGGCAATAAGGAACAGAATAGGAACATTCTTGTTCCCGAGTCGTGAGCAGCATGGCCGATCCTGCCGTCCTGAAGCAATTGCGCGAGACCCTGAGCGGTCTGGAGACCGGCGGTTTCCGCCGACGCCCGGCGCTGCCCTTCGGGATCGAGGCGATCGATTCGCGGCTCGCCGATGGCGGCCTCAGGCTCGATGCGCTGCACGAAGTGGCGGCGGGCACGCGCGACATGGCCGATGATTGCGCGGCAACTTTGTTCCTTGCCGGAATCGCGGCACGCGCCTGGGGCCCGGTGCTCTGGGTGGTGCGGCGGCGCGACCTGTTCGCGCCCGGCCTCGCCCAGTCGGGGCTCGATCACAAGCGCCTGATCTATGCCGAGGCCAGGGACGATGCCGAGCTGCTCGCGATCATGGAGGAGGGCTTGCGCCATCGCGGCCTGGGCGCGGTGATCGGCGAAGCCAAGCGGGCGGACATGACCGCGACGCGCCGGCTCCAGCTCGCGGCAGAGGGCGGACGGACGATCGCACTGCTGCTGAAGCGCGCCGCACGCGAAGGCGCCGACCCGATCGGCATGCCTTCGGCGGCAGTGACCCGCTGGCGCGTGACCTGCGCGCCTTCGGCACCGCTGCCGGTGGAAGGCGTCGGGCGGCCGCGCTGGCGGCTGGAGCTGGCGCGGCAAAAGGGGGGCGAGGGTTTCGAGACGATAGTGGAGGCATGCGATGCAACGGGTCGCTGCGCTCTTCCTTCCCCTGTGGCCGATCGAAAGGCTGTGGCGGGCGGAACGGCGCGTCGGCGCGCGGCCTGACGCGCGCGCTCTCCCCACGCCGCAGGCCCCGCTCCGCAAGCCCGCGCAGCACGAGGGCCATTGGCGGCCGGGCGCCAGATGGGCGCACGGGGAATCTCAAATCCTTCCCGAGCTTGCCTCGGGGAGGGGGACCATTCGCGTAGCGAATGGTGGAGGGGCCGGCGCAAATGCGCCGGTGCCCGGCGCTCCCCTCCACCACGCCCTTCGGGTGCGGTCCCCCTCTCCCAGCGCGCTGGGAGAGGAATATGCTCCCCTCGTCACTTCCCTCCGCAACGGCAGCCGCATCGAGATCGCCGCCGCCTGCCCCGCCGCCCAGGCGCTGGGGCTGCGGCCCGGCATGGCAGTCACCCAGGCGCGCGCGCAGGTGCCGGGACTCGATATCCGCCCGGCCGATCCCGAAGGCGATCGCGGCTCGCTGCGGACCCTCGCCATCCTCGCCGCACGGCGCTGGTCTCCGGTCGTGGCACTGTCGGGCACGGACGGCCTGTTCCTCGACCTGAGCGGCACCGCGCACCTGTTCGGCGGCGAGGAGCAGATGGCCCGGCGCATCGTCCGCCTGCTCGCTCGTGCCGGCTTCGCCGTACGGCTCGCCATCGCCGACACGCCGGGCGCCGCCTGGGCGCTGGCGCGGTTCCGGGGCACGTGCATCTGCCCACCGGGTGCGCAGGCCGAAGCGCTCGCCGACCTCCCCACTGCGGCGCTGCGCATCGACGAAGCGGCGGTCGAGCTGCTCCGGCGGCTGGGTATCGACCGGATCGGCCAGCTCGCCGCCCTGCCCCGCGCTCCGCTCGCCCGGCGCTTCGGCAGCGGCACGGTGCTGCGGCTCGACCAGGCGCTGGGCCAGGTCGCCGAACCGCTCCATCCGGTGATCCCGCCCGAGGCGATCGCCGTCCGCCAGCGCTTCGCCGAGCCGATCGCCACTGCCGAGGCGATCGAACATTGGCTGGGTGTGCTCACGCCGCGCCTCGCCGCAGCGCTTGAGGCCGAAGGGTTGGGCGTGCAGGCGCTCGAATGCATCGCCGAGCGCGTCGACGGCGTGCCGCAGCGCATCCGCATCGGCCTCGCCCGGCCGAGCCGTGACGGCGCGCACCTCCTGCGCCTGCTCCGGCGCCGGATCGAGGATGTCGAGCCCGGCTACGGCATCGATGCGATCGCGCTCCATGTCCGCCGCGCCGCCGCGCTCGAAGCGCAGCCGGTCGTCGAGCGGCTCGACGCGGAAGCCGCACCCGACCTGGCCACGCTGGTCGATACGCTGGCGACGCGGATCGGCCCGGCGGCCATGTGGCGGATGCGCCCAGTGGAGAGCGACGTGCCTGAACGGTCCCTGGCGTGCGCGCCGGTGCTCGATCCGCCCGTCCGCGGGACGATGCACGCGAAACCGGACGATGTCCGCCAGCTCGATCGCAACCCGCCCCTGCCGCCCTGGCATCCCGGCTGGCCGCGCCCGGCGCGGCTGCTCGCCCGGCCCGAACGGCTCGACCATGTCATGGCCGAGCTGCCCGACCACGCCCCGCGCCGCTTCACCTGGCGCGGCCGCCCGCACCGGGTGGTGTGCGCCGACGGGCCCGAGCGCATCCAGGGCGAATGGTGGAGGCGCGATGCCGAGCGGATGAGCGTGCGCGACTATTTCCGCGTCGAGGACGAGACGGGCCGCCGCTATTGGCTGTTCCGCTCGGGCGATGGCGAGCGCGCGGCGACCGGCGATCTCAGCTGGTATCTCCACGGCGTGTTCGGATGAGTCCCAAGGCTTCCTATGCCGAACTCCAGGTGACCACGCATTTCTCGTTCCTGCGCGGTGCCTCCTCGCCCGAGGACCTGTTCCGCACGGGCGCGGCGCTCGGCCTGCCCGCGCTCGGCATCGTCGATCGCAATTCGGTGGGCGGCGTGGTGCGCGCGCTCGTCGCCGCCGAGCAGCTTTCCGCAGCCGGCATCCCGATCCGGATGATCGCCGGCTGCCGGCTCGACCTGGTCGACGGCAGCTCGGTGCTGGTCTGGCCCGAGGATCGGGCCGCCTGGTCGCGGCTCACCCGGCTGCTCACGCTCGGCAAGTCGCGCGCCGATGCGCAGAAGGGCGAGAAGGGCCGGTGCTTCCTCCATTGGGACGATCTGGCCGGGGCAGCGGAGGGGATGGTCGGCGCGCTGGTCCCCGGGCTGGCGGATACCGGCGATCCCCAGGCGCTGCGCTGGATGGCGGACCTGTTCGAGGCGCGCGGCCATGTCTGCCTCACCTGGCATCGCCGCCCGGGGGACGCGATGCGGCTGCACGCGCTCGATCTGGCTGCCCGCCGCTTCGGCCTCACCCCGCTCGCCACCGGCGACGTGCTCTACGACACGCCCGACCGGCGGATGCTGCAGGACATAGTCACGGCGATCCGCGAGAAATGCACGATCGACGCGCTCGGCTTCCGCCGCGAGCGCAGCGCCGACCGGCATTTGAAGTCGCCGGAGGAAATGGCGCGCCGCTTCCGCGCCTATCCCGAGGCCATCCATGCCTCCGCCGCGATCACCGAGCGCTGCACCTTCTCGCTGCGCGACCTCGAGCACCAATATCCCGAGGAGCAGGTCATCCATGGCCGCACCGCGCAGGAAGCGCTCGCCGCGCTCGCCTGGAACGGGCTCAAGCAGAAATTCGCCGGCAAGCCTTCCCAGGCGCACCGGGACCTGCTCACGCACGAACTCGGCCTGGTCGAGCAGATGGGCTATGCGCCCTATTTCCTCACGGTCAATTCGATCGTCCAGTTCGCGCTGAGCCAGCAGATCCTCTGCCAGGGGCGGGGCAGCGCGGCCAATTCGGTGATCTGCTTCGCGCTCGGCATCACCTCGATCGATCCGATCGTGCACCAGCTGCTGTTCGAGCGCTTCATCTCGACCGAGCGCAAGGAACCGCCCGACATCGACGTCGATTTCGAGCATGAACGGCGCGAGGAAGTGATCCAGTGGATCTACGACACCTATGGTCGCGACCATGCCGCGCTCACTGCGGTGGTGATCCGCTTCCGCTCGCGCAGCGCCTTGCGCGAAGTCGGCAAGGCGATGGGGCTGCCCGAGGACATGACCGCGGCGCTCTCCTCCCAGGTCTGGGGCTGGTCGAACGACGTCGACGACAGGCATGCCGACGCCCTCAACCTCGACCGCAACGATCCGCGCCTGGCGCTGACGCTCGAGCTCGCGCGCCAGCTGGTCGACACGCCGCGTCACCTTTCCCAGCATCCCGGCGGCTTCGTGCTCACGCGCGACCGGCTGCACGACCTGATCCCCGTCGAGCCCGCGGCGATGGTCGACCGGCACGTCGTCGAATGGGAGAAGCTCGACATCGAGGAGCTGGGCTTCATGAAGGTCGACATTCTCGGCCTCGGCATGCTCGGCTGCATGCGGCGCACCTTCGACCTGCTCGCCGCGCACAAGGCGACGCACCTCACGCTCGCCGCCCCCCTGATGCAGGGCGAGGACCCCCTCACCTTCGAGATGATCCAACAGGCGGACACGCTCGGCGTGTTCCAGATCGAGAGCCGCGCGCAGATGTCGATGCTGCCGCGGATGAAGCCGACCTGCTTCTACGACATCGCGATCCAGGTCGCGATCGTCCGGCCGGGGCCGATCCAGGGCAACATGGTCCATCCCTATCTCAAGCGCCGCCAGAATCCGAAGCTGGTCGACTATCCGTCCCCCGCCCTGGAGGACGTGCTGAGGAAGACGCTGGGCGTGCCGCTGTTCCAGGAACAGGCGATGCAAGTCGCGATCGTCGGCGCCGGCTTCACGCCGGGCGAGGCGGACCGGCTGCGTCGTGCAATGGCGACGTTCAAGTCGAGCGGCGACATCGGCGAATTCCGTCCCAAGCTGATCGCCGGCATGCTCGAGCGCGGCATCAGCGAGGATTTCGCCGAACGGCTGGTCGCGCAGATCGAAGGCTTCAGCAATTACGGCTTCCCCGAGAGCCACGCCGCCAGCTTCGCCAAGATCGCCTATGCCTCGAGCTGGATGAAGTGCCATCATCCCGACGTGTTCTGCACGGCGCTGCTCAATGCGCAGCCCATGGGCTTCTACGCGCCCGCCCAGTTGATCCGCGACGCGCGCACACACGGCGTGGAGGCACGCGCGGTGTGCATAAACGACAGCGACTGGGACACGCGGATGGTGCCCGAGGGAGCGAATCCGCGCACCCGGGACACGCGCTTCCGCGGCACCGACCAGGACTGGGCGAGCCTCCAGCCGATCCGCCTCGGCATGCGGATCGTGCAGGGACTATCCGAGGACGATGCCGGAGCGATCCTGCGCGCCCGCGCCCAGGCGCCCTTCGTCTCGATCGAGGACGTCTGGCGCCGTTCCCGAGTGAAGCCGGCCGCGCTCGAGCGGCTGGCGCGCGCGGATGCGTTCCGGGCGCTGGGGCTCGACCGGCGCCGGGCGCTCTGGGCGATCAAGGGGCTGGGCCAGGCGCCGCTCGACCTGTTCGCCGCGGCCGATGCGCGCGAAGGCCCAACGGTGGCCGAGACGGTCGAGCCGCAGGTGGCGCTGCTGCCGCTCACCGCGGGCCGCGAAGTCGTGGAGGATTATCGCGCGACTCAGCTCAGCCTGCGCGCGCATCCGCTTTCCTTCCTGCGCGACCGGCTGGCGGACCGGCGGATCGCGAAATGCGCGGACCTGCTGGACATGAAGGACGGCGCCCGGGCGGAAGTCGCCGGCCTGATCCTCGTCCGCCAGCGGCCGGGCAGCGCCAAGGGCGTGGTGTTCGTCACGCTGGAGGACGAGACCGGCATCGCCAATGCCGTGCTCTGGGCCGACCGGTTCGAAGCCAATCGCCGCACGGTGATGTCGGCGACGATGCTGGCGATCGCCGGCCGGGTGCAGCGCGAAGGCATCGTGATCCATCTCGTCGCCGAACGGATCACCGACCTCACGCCCTGGCTGCGCGAAGTGGGCGAGCTCGATCTGCCGCGCACCACCATGCCCGGCGACGGGGCGACGCATGGCGGCGAGATCGATCCGCGCGACCGGCCGGCATCCCCCCGCCGCCCCGCCGAAAGCTGGCCGCCGCGCCGCAGCCTCAAGGCGCCGGACCTGATCCCGGTGCGCTCCAGGGACTTTCACTGATGCCCGGGAACCGCTTCTTCTACGCGCTCCGTCCTTCGCCGCTCGCCCGCAACCTGATCGGCGTGCAGCGCGACCAGCTCGGACTGGCCGAGAGCCTGGTCGAGAACGACCGGCTGCACATCACGCTGGCCATCACCGAGGATTTCGCGCGCCGGCCCTATGCCGAGATGCAGCGGCTGATCGAGATCGGCGACCAGGTCTCGTCGGCGCCGGTGCCGGTGAGGCTCGACCGCGTCTCCGGCAGCAACGAGACGATCGCGCTGCGCCCCGGCCGCAAGATCCGTGCCTTGGCCGAGCTGGGCCGCAAGCTGCAGGACGGCCTGTCGCGCGCCGGGCTGTTGCGCGCCGCCTGGGACTTCCATCCGCACGTCACCCTGCTCTATCGCAAGGGCCGTCCCTTCACGCGCACGATAGAGCCGATCGGCTGGGAAGCCGCCGATTTCGTGCTGATCCACTCGATACTCGGCGAGCATCGCCACATCGAGCTGGGCCGCTGGCCGCTGGTCGACCGGCAGGGCAGTTTCGGCTTCTAGAAGCCCAGCCCCAGCTGCGGCAGGTCCCGCGTGACGACGCCGTCCTTCACTTCGACGCCCTCGATCGCGAGCATCTGCGCCTTCAGCAGCGCACCGCCGGGCGCCGAGAAGCCGCCGATCCGCCCGTTCGCCGCCGTCACCCGGTGGCAGGGAACGATCAGCGGCACCGGATTGGCCGCCATGGCCTGGCCGACGTCGCGGGCGAATTCCGGCCCCGCCTCGAGCATCCGGGCGATCGCGCCATAGGTCGCCGTCTCGCCCCAGCCGAGCCGGCGCACGGCGGCATAGACGCGTTCGAAAAACGGCTCCTGCATGCCGAGATCGACGGCCACGCCGGCGAAGTCGACGCGCTCCCCGGCAAAATAGCGCAGTGCGTCGTCGATCACGGCCTGCACCGGCGGCGGCGGCGATACCGGTTTCGCGTCCGGCAGGCGCCGCAGCAGCGCCCGTTCCGCCTCGCGCGCCGTGCCCGCCGGCAGCCTCAGGCTGTTGATGCCCCTGGCGTTCCAGCCGATCGCGACGAAACCCGCGGCGGTCTCGAACACCGTATAGCCGTTCTCCATGGTCATGACGCGGAGATCGGGAGGCCGGGCGAGGTTCGCAACCTATCCTCCGACGGTCTGCTCGATCACGCCGAAGATCGGGTGGTGCCGGTCGTCCTCGGCCCAGATGCGCACCGTGTCGCCGGCCTTGAGGAAGGGCGTCTCGGGCTTGCCGCCGCGGATCGTCTCGATCGTGCGGATCTCGGCGATGCACGAATAACCGACGCCGCCCTCGCTCACCGGCTTGCCCGGCCCGCCATCCTCGCCGCGATTGGAGACGGTGCCCGAGCCGATGATCGTGCCGGCACCCAGCCTGCGCGTCTTCGCCGCATGCGCGACCAGCGTGCCGAAGTCGAAGGTCATGTCGATGCCGGCCTCGGCCCGGCCGAACGGCTTGCCGTTCACATCGACCATCAACTTGCGGTGCAGCTTGCCGTCCCGCCACCAGTCGCCCAGCGAATCGGGCGTGACGAACACCGGGGAGAAGGCGCTGGCCGGCTTGGACTGGAAGAAGCCGAAGCCCTTGGCCAGTTCGCCGGGAATGAGGTTGCGCAGCGAGACGTCGTTGGTGAGGCCGACCAGCCGGATCGCCGCCAGCGCTTCCTCGCGGCTCGCGCCCAGCGGCACGTCGCCGGTGACGACCACCACTTCGGCCTCGAGATCGCAGCCCCAGGCCGCGTCGGCGAGCGGGATCGAATCGCGCGGGCCGAGAAAGCCGTCGCTGCCGCCCTGATACATCAGCGGATCATGCCAGAAGCTCTCGGGCATCTCCGCCCCGCGCGCCTGCCGGACGAGCGCGACATGGTTCACATAGGCCGAGCCATCGGCCCATTGATAGGCGCGGGGCAGCGGCGCGGCGGCGAGCCGCTCGTGGAAGCGCTCGCGCGGGATCACCTCATGGTCGAGATCGGTGGCGAGGTTCCGGAGATCGGTCTCGACCCGATCCCAATTGTCGAGCGCCGCCTGCAGCGTCGGGGCAATCATGTCGGCGCTGGCGTACCAGGCCAGGTCGTTGGAAACCACGACCAGCTTGCCGTCACGGCCATTCTTCAGGCTTGCGAGCTTCATCAGTCTCTCCTTTGCCCCATCCATAGCCGCCCGCGCGGCCAAGTCGAGTTGACTCAGTTGGTTGACTCGGGCGCGAGCCCCCCGCATCGGTGAGGCCATGGACGCTGCGCTGCGCTTTCTGGATCACGAAGGCGAGATGGCGGCGCGAATCCGCGCGTTCGATTGGGCAAGCCACCCGCTCGGACCGCCCGAGACCTGGCCCGATCCGCTCAGATTCGCGCTCGGCCTGGCGCTTGCCTCGACTTTCCCCACTGCCATCTATTGGGGCGAGGATCTCCACCTGCTCTACAACGATGCCTGGGCGCCGATCCCCGCCGAGCGCCACCCCGGCGTGCTGGGGCAGCCGGCGCGCGCCGTGTGGCGCGAGATCTGGGACGTAGTGGGCCCGCAGATGAAGCAGGTGATCGCCGACGGGCGCGGCTTCGCGATCTACGACCAGTTCCTGGCCATGGAGCGCGCCGGCCGCCGCCAGGAGACCTGGTGGAACTACAGCTTCACGCCGATCCGCGACGGCGAGGGCCGCGTGCGCGGGCTGATCAACCAGGGCAACGAGACGACTCGCTCGGTGCTGGCCGAACGGGGGCGCCTGGCGGAAGCGGCGCGGCTGCGCGACCTGTTCGAGCAGGCGCCCGGCGCGGTGGCCCTGCTCCACGGCCCGGAGCATCGCTTCCAATTCGCCAATTCGGAATATCTGGCGCTGGTCGGCGAACGCCCGGTGCTGGGCAAGACAGTGGCCGAAGCGCTGCCCGAAATGGTCGACCAGGGCTTCGTCGCCTTGCTCGACAGCGTCTATGCGAGCGGCGAGCCCTTCCGCGCGGACGGCATGCGGGTGCTGCTGCAACGCCGCGCCGGCGCCCTGCCCGACACGCGCTTCCTCGATTTCGTCTACCAGCCGGTCAAGGATGCCCATGGGAACACCACGGACATCTTCGTCGTCGTCAACGACGTCAGCGAACGCGCCGCGGCGGAAGAGGCGCTGCGGCTGAGCGAGGAGCGCTTGCAGCTCGCGCTCAACGCCTCGCTCGGCGTCGGCACCTGGGTATGGGACGTGCCCGGCGACATGGTCACGGCGGACGCTCGCTTCCTGCGCCTCTACGGCGTCGACGAAGCGCTGGCCGGCAAGGGCACGCCGATCGCGCAGTTCTTCGTCAACGTGCATCCCGACGATCGCGCCCGGCTCGAAGCGAGCATCGCCCGCACGCTTGACGAGCGCATGCCGTTCAGCGCGGAATACCGGCTGATCCAGCCGGACGGCACGGCCCGCTGGGTGAGCGCGCAAGGCCGCGCGACCTTCGATGAGGACGGCAGGCCGTTGCGCTTCCCCGGGGTCGCCTTCGATATCACCGAGCGCAAGCTGGCCGAGGAAGCCGCGCGCGACGCCGCCGAGGAGCTGCGCGAGGCGAACGAGGCGCAGGCGTTCCTCGGCGCGCTCGCCGATCAGCAGCGTGCACTGGATTCGGCCGATGCCGTGATGCGTTTCACCGCGGCGGCGCTGGGCGAGCAGCTTGGGCTCGACCGGGTGGGTTTCTATCGGGTACAGGGTGAACACGTGCGCTTCGGCCCCTATTGGAACAGCGGCGCGCTGCCGCCGCTGGAAGGCACGCTGGCGATCGACGCGCTGGGGAACAATGCCCGCGCCTATCGGACCGGCCGCACCGCGGTGCTCCACGACATCGCCCGCGAAGCGCCGGGGCTGGCGCACCTCGCCGGCGCGGGCGTGGGCGTGCCGCTGCTGCGCGGCGGGCAATGGGTGGCGGTGATGTCGATCAACACGGCCGCGCCGCGCCGCTGGTCGGCCGAGGAAGTCGCCTTCATCGAAGCGGTGGCGGAGACGGCCTGGGACGCAGTGGAACGCATCGAGGCCGTGGCGGCCCTGCGGGAAAGCGAAGCCAAGTTCCGCGCCATCGCCAATTCGATCGACCAGATGGTCTGGTCGAGCCTGCCCGACGGCCATCACGATTATTACAATGATCGCTGGTACGAATATACCGGCGCGCCGCATGGCAGCACCGATGGCGAAGGGTGGAAGCACGTGTTCCACCCCGATGACGGGGAACGCGCCTGGGCAGCATGGGACCGGAGCCTGGCGACGGGCGAGCGCTACCGGATCGAGTATCGGCTGCGGCATCGTTCCGGCCAGTATCGCTGGGTACTGGGCAACGCCCAGCCGGTACGGGGCGAGCGGGGCGAGATCACGCGCTGGTTCGGCACCTGCACCGACATCCAGGACATTATCGACGCGCGCGAAGTGCTCGCCCGTTCGCGCGAGGCGCTGGAGGCGGCGGTGCGCGAACGGACCGAGCAGCTGATGGCCGCCGAAGCACGGCTGCGCCAGGCGCAGAAGATGGAAGCGGTGGGGCAGCTCACCGGCGGCATCGCGCACGACTTCAACAACATGCTCGCCGTGGTGATCGGCGCGCTCGACCTGCTCGAGCGGCGGCTGAAGCAAGGCAATCGCGACATCGGCAAATACATCACCGCCGCGCGCGACGGCGCCACCCGCGCCGCCGGCCTCACCCAGCGGCTGCTCGCCTTCTCCCGCCAGCAGCCGCTCGCCCCCGTGGCGATCGACGCCAATGCGATGGTCGAGGGCATGATCGAGCTGCTGGTCCGCACCCTGGGCGACGACGTCACGGTGGAGACGGTGCTGCCCGCCGGCATCGCGCCCCTGCTGGCCGATCCCAGCCAGCTCGAGAATGTGATCCTCAACCTCTCGGTCAATGCGCGCGACGCGATGCCGGGCGGCGGCAGGCTGGTGCTGACCACCGCCAATGCGCGGTTCGCGGCGGCGGAGGCCGCGGCCCTGGAACTGCAACCGGGCAGCTATGTCGAGATCGCCGTGGCCGACAGCGGCACCGGCATGACGCCCGAAGTCGCCGCCCGCGCCTTCGATCCCTTCTTCACCACCAAGGGCGTCGGCAAGGGAACCGGCCTCGGGCTCAGCCAGGTGTTCGGCTTTGTCCGCCAGTCCGGCGGCGCGGTGCGGATCGAGACGGCACCGGGCAAGGGCACCACCGTCCATCTCTACCTGCCCGTCCATCAGGGTGAGGCACCCGCGGCGCGGCACGAGCACTCCGGATCGGCGCCCGCCGGGGGGCGGCCCGGCGAAGTGGTGCTCGTCGTCGAGGACGAGGAGCGGGTCCGCAACTATTCGATCGAGGCGCTGCGCGAGCTTGGATATCAGGTGCTCGGTGCCCGCGACGGGCCCGAGGCGCTGCGGCTGATCGACAAGGCCCCGCACGTCTCGCTGCTGTTCAGCGACGTGGTGATGCCCGAGCTGACCGGCCATGAGCTGGCCGCGCGCGCCCGTGCCAAGCTGCCCGAGCTCAGGGTGCTGCTGACCAGCGGCTATGCGCCGGAGACGGCGCGGGTGGCGGGCGAGACGATCCTCGCCAAGCCCTTCGATCTCGATCGGCTCGCCACCGCCGTCCGCGCCGCGCTCGACGCATAAACGCTTGACCGAATCGCCCCCAGGGGCCATGCGCGCCGCGGCTCCGGCGCCCCGCGCCCCGGCCCTCGTACCGCCCAGCCGCCGAGTCCTGTCGAAGGGCGGCTTCGGGCCCGCCCCGGCAGGCGGAGACGTGTATCCATGGCAAATGTAGCGGTTATCGGCGCCCAATGGGGTGACGAAGGCAAGGGCAAGATCGTCGACTGGCTCGCCGAGCGCGCCGACATGGTCGTGCGCTTCCAGGGCGGCCACAATGCCGGCCACACGCTGGTGGTCGGCGAGAATGTCTACAAGCTCTCGCTGCTTCCTTCGGGCATCGTGCGCGGTACGCCGAGCGTGATCGGCAACGGCGTGGTGCTCGATCCCTGGGCGCTGCGCGACGAAGTGGAACGGATCCGCGCCCAGGGCGTGGACGTGACCCCCGACACGCTGATGGTCGCGGACAATTGCCCGCTGATCCTGCCCTTCCACCGCGACCTGGACGGGCTGCGCGAGGATGCGAGCGGCGCGGGCAAGATCGGCACCACCCGGCGCGGCATCGGCCCCGCCTATGAGGACAAGGTCGGCCGCCGCGCCATCCGCGTCTGCGACCTTGCCCATCTCGACGATCTCGGCCCCCAGCTCGATCGCCTGACCGCGCATCACGACGCGCTGCGCGCCGGCTTCGGCGAGCCGCCGATCGATCGCGCGGCGCTGATCGATCAGCTGCGCGAGATCGCCGGCTTCGTCCTGCCCTTCGCCCAGCCGGTGTGGCGCGCGCTCAATGCCGCCCGCGAGCGGGGCCGCCGCATTCTGTTCGAAGGCGCGCAGGGCGTGCTGCTCGACATCGATCACGGCACTTATCCGTTCGTCACGTCGTCGAACACGGTGGCGGGCACCGCCGCCTCGGGCTCGGGCATGGGCCCGGGCGCGGTCGGCTTCGTACTGGGGATCGCCAAGGCCTATACCACGCGCGTCGGCTCCGGCCCCTTCCCCGCCGAGCAGGACAATGACGTGGGCGAGCGGCTGGGCACGCGCGGCCGCGAGTTCGGCACCGTCACCGGGCGCAAGCGCCGCTGCGGCTGGCTCGACGCAGTGCTGCTGCGCCAGTCGGCCGCCGTCTCCGGCATCACCGGCATCGCGCTGACCAAGCTCGACGTGCTCGACGGGTTCGACGAGATCAAGGTGTGCGTGGGCTATCGGCTGCGCGGCGAGGAGATCGACTATTACCCCTCGAACGCCGCCGACCAGGCTGCGGTCGAGCCGGTGTGGGAGACGATGCCCGGCTGGCAGGAAACCACCGCGGGCGCGCGCAGCTGGGCCGAACTGCCGGCCGCCGCGATCAAATATATCCGCCGCGTGGAGGAACTGATCCGCTGCCCGGTGACCCTGGTCTCGACCAGCCCCGAGCGCGAGGACACGATTCTGGTCCGCGACCCCTTCGCGGACTGATCCGCGCCCGGCCCGCGATCAATTCGCGGACCGATCAGGCAATGCGCTACCCGTCCGGCCAAGAGCGGGTAGCGCATCCCCTGCGTCAGGAGCCCTTAATGGGGCCTCTTCTTGTCCTTCTTGCCGCGCTTGTCGGCATCTTCGGACGTCGCCGGATCCTGGCCGGGGGTTGCCGGATCCGGCGCAGGCGTGGCCGTGGTGGCATCCGGCGCGGGCGCCGAGGGATTGGCGCTCGGATCGGGCGCCGGCGCGGGAGCGGGGTGCTCCGTCGGCGATGTCGCGGACGGATCGGTGGGAGACGTGGTCTGGGCGAAGGCCGCCGGGGCGGCCAGCAGCGCCGCGGCGCCGATCAGGGTCTTGAGCAACATAACTGGGCAATCCTCCTTCGGTTTTTGCCGAAGACCCTTCGAGACCCTGCGCATGTCCGGATTGTTTCCCCATGTTGCAGCCAACCCCGGCCCGCGCACGGCTGGGCAGCGAACCGAGCCGGACGAAGGACGGGCCGAAAACGCGAAGGGCCGGCGGAGCGGGAATCCCGGCTGCCGGCGGCGCGCGCGATCCCTGGGAAGCGCGTGGCTCGACCGCCACGGACATGATCCGGAATTGATCCGGCCCGGGCGGGACGAGCTCAGCCCATTTGCGCGCGGTGGAGCAGCTTCTGATCGGCAAGCACCAGCGCGACCATCGCCTCGACCACCGGCACTCCGCGGATGCCGACACAGGGGTCGTGACGCCCCTTGGTCATGATCTCGGTCGCCTCGCCTTCGCGGGTGACCGTTTCCACCGGCGTCAGGATCGAACTGGTCGGCTTGAACGCCACGCGCACGCGCACCGGCTGGCCGGTCGAAATGCCGCCCGCGATCCCGCCGGCATGATTGGCGAGGAAGACGGGCCCGCCGTCATTGCCCGGGCGCATCGCATCGGCATTCTGCTCGCCGGTCAGCGCCGCCGCCGCGAAGCCGTCGCCGATCTCGACGCCCTTCACGGCGTTGATCGACATGCACGCGGCGGCCAGCTCGCTGTCGAGCTTGGCATAGAGCGGCGCGCCCCAGCCGGCGGGCACGCCGAACGCCTCGCAGGCAATCACCGCGCCGAGCGAGGAGCCTGCCTTGCGCGCGCCGTCGACCAGCGCCTCCCAGCGTTTCGCCGCCTGCGCATCGGGGCAGAAGAACGGGTTGTTGCCGATCTCGGCGGCATCGAAATTGGCAGGGTCGATCGCGTCGCCGCCGATCGCCTCGACCCAGGCGAGGATCGTCACTTCGGGGATGACGAGCCGCGCCACCGCGCCCGCCGCCACGCGCGCCGCCGTCTCGCGCGCCGAGCTGCGGCCGCCGCCGCGATAGTCGCGAAAGCCGTATTTCGCGTCATAGGCATAATCGGCATGACCGGGACGATAGGCCTTGGCGACTTCCGAATAGTCCTTGGAACGCTGATCGACATTGTCGATGTGAAGCGCGATCGGCGTGCCCGTCGTGCGTCCTTCGAAGATGCCGGAAAGGATGCGGACCTGATCGGGCTCCTGGCGCTGCGTCGTGAAGCGCGACTGGCCCGGGCGGCGCTTGTCGAGGAAGGGCTGGATGTCGCCTTCGGACAGAGTGAGGCCCGCGGGACAGCCATCGACGACCGCGCCGAGCGCCGGCCCGTGGCTCTCGCCCCAGGTGGTGAAGCGGAAGACGCGTCCAAAGGTGTTGAAGCTCACTATTCCCCGCCCAGCTGTGCGAACGCCGGTGCGTGCGTCGCGGCGCCGCGCTCTCCGCACGGCATGGCGCCGCCCTGGAGCGGCAGCGCCATCAGATAGTCGCCGGCATAGGGCGAGGCAAATCCCCGCGCCCATTCGGCCGCGAAGCCGAAGCGCTCATAATAGCCGGGCTCCCCCAACACGAAGACGAGCATCGCCCCGGCCGCGCCGAGCTGGGCGACGCCGGCCTGGACCAGCGCCTCGCCCACACCCTGCTTGCGCCACGCCCTTTCCACTGCCAGCGGCGCAAGCGCGACCGCTGCGATCGGCTTGCCCGCTATCGCCACGTCCATCCGGCTGAACGCAACCATGCCGGCGAGAGCGCCGGTCTCCTCGTCGTCCGCCACCAGGGTGAGGACCATGTCGCCATCGATGCAGAGGCGCTGGACGAGCCTGGCCTCGTCTTCCGCCGGAAAGGCCCGGCGGAGCAGGGCGTCGATCGCGGCGACGTCCCCGCCCGTCGCAGGGCGAATGGCGATGCTCACGAAAGCGCGATGTCCGGCGCGTCCTCGGCCTTCATGCCGATCACGTTATAGCCCGAATCGACATGATGGATCTCGCCGGTGACGCCGGCCGCCAGATCGGAGAGCATGTAGAGCCCGGCGCCGCCGACATCCTCGATCGTCACGGTGCGGCGGAGCGGCGAGTTCAGCTCGTTCCACTTGAGGATGTAGTTGAAGTCGCCGATCCCGCGCGCCGCCAGCGTCTGGATCGGGCCGGCGGAGATCGCGTTCACGCGGATGTTCTCCGGTCCCATGTCGACGGCGAGATACTTCACGCTGGTCTCCAGCGCAGCCTTGGCGACGCCCATCACGTTATAATGCGGGATCACCTTCTCGGCGCCGTAATAGGTCAGCGTGAGGATCGAGCCGCCGTCCGGCATCATCTCGCGCGCGCGCTTGGCCACCGCGACCAGGGAATAGGCCGAGATGTTCATGGTCATCAGGAAATTGTCGAGCGTCGTGTCGTAATAGCGCCCGCGCAGCTGCGACTTGTCCGAAAAGCCGATCGCGTGGACGACGAAGTCGATCGTCGGCCATTTCGCCTTGAGCGTGTCGAACGCCGCGTCGAGCGCGTCCATGTCGGCGACGTCGCAATCGATCAGCGTGTCGGAACCCAGCTGCTCGGCGAGCGGCTTCACCCGCTTCAGCAGCGCGTCGCCCTGATAGCTGAACGCCAGCTCGGCACCCTGTTCGCTGAGCCTCTTCGCGATGCCCCAGGCGAGGCTCTTGTCATTGGCGAGGCCCATGATCAGCCCGCGCTTGCCCTGCATCAATCCGGTCACGACGGCGTATTCTCCCTTTCTCTGGGCTCCTCTAGCCCGTTCTCGGGCGTTTCCGCCAGAGCCGCGTTCAACTCGGCACCGACGACGAGCCCCAGTCCGACGAGAAAGAAGAAGATCAGCGCGATCATCACGCCGGCCAGGCTGCCATAGGTGAGGTCGTAATTGCCGAGCGTGCCCAGGATCTTCGGTAGCAGGGCGGTGACCAGCAGCCACCACACCGCAGTGAACAGCGCGCCCGGCCATTTCGGGCATTTGCTCTTCCGGTACCGGCCGGGGGTGAGCGAGTAGAACAGGATGTAGAGCGCGCCGAACAGCGCGATCGCGGGGGCGATCTTGCTCAGCGAGACGATGCGCTGCGCTTCGGATGCCCAGGGGAAGATGTTGTAGAGGAACTGCTCCACGCCGGTCAGGATCACCTGGAAGCTGAACGCCGCCATGGTGATGATCACCGAGGCGATGATCATCCCGATCGCCCCCAGCCGATATTGCCAGAAGGGCGTGCCCGAGCGGACGCCGTAAGCCTGGCGCAATATGCCGCGGATCGTCTCGATGAAGCCGGCCACGGTCCACAGGCCGACGATCGCGCCGAACCAGAGCAGGTTGCCGGTACGCGCCATCAGCACGTCCGACACCGGCTTGCGCAGCAGCTCGGCCACGTCGGGCGGCACGGTGCGCAGGAACGCCTCCAGCGTATGTATCCCCTCCGAGCTGCGGCCGATCAGCTGCGCGATCGCGGCGGCGACGATGAAGAAGGGGAAGAGCGTGACCAGGCTGAGATAGGCCAGGTTGCCGGCATAGGTGAAGCCGTCCTGGAAAGTGCCGACCAGCACGCGCTTGACCACATGCCAGAAGCGCGGGCCCAGGCCGATCCGGGCGAGCAAGGCGAGGATGCGGGGCCCAAGCCCCGGCCCCGCCTCCGCGGCACCCGAATCTTCCCCTGTTGTCACAAGGTGTTAGACGCCCATGCGGCCACGCGGGTTCCCCTTGTCGTGCCAGCCCCTGGCGAACTCGATCAGCGCATCGTCGTCCACCGGCAGCTCGACCATCAGCGTGACGAGCAGGTCGCCCCGCCCGCCAGCGGACCCTGCGGCCTTCTTGTGGAAGCCGCGCCCCTTGAGGCGCAGCGTCTTGCCGGAGGACGAGCCCTTGGGCACCTTGAGCATCACCGCGCCGTCGGGCGTCGGCACGCGCACCTCGGCGCCGAGCACCGCCTCGGACAGAGTCACCGGCAGGTCGAGACGGATATCGTCGCCTTCGCGCTGGAAGAAACGATGCGGCTGGATCTCGATCGTCACGATCGCGTCGCCGGCGCCGCCGGGTCCTTCCTCGCCCTTGCCGGCAAGGCGCATCTGGGTGCCGGATTCGAGCCCGGCCGGAAGCTTCAGGTCGATCGTCTTGCCGTCGCGCAGCGTGATGCGCTGTGCCGCCAGCGTGGCCGCATCCTCGAAGCTCACGGCGAGGCGATAGGCGATGTTCGCGCCCTTGGGCGCCGCCCGGCGGCCGAAATCGCCAAAGCCTCCGGAGAAGCCCCCGCCGCCCCGCCGCGCGCCCATGCCGCCGAACAGCCCTTCGAAAATGTCGCCAAAGCCGCCCGCTTCGCCGCCGCCGCCGAAATCGGCGCGGAAACCGCCCTGGCCGCCGCTGCCCATGCCCGAGCCGAAGCCGCCGAACGGATTCACGGGATTGCCGTCGCCATCGATCTCGCCGCGATCGAAACGGGCGCGCTTGTCCTTGTCGGTCAGCAGGTCATAGGCCTGGGTGACCTGGCTGAACTTCTCCGCCGCCTTGGGATTGTCCTTGTTGCGGTCGGGATGCAGTTCCTTGGCGAGCTTGCGATAGGCCTTCTTGATATCGGCCTCGCTCGCGCCACGCGCCACGTTCAGGACGGAATACGGATCAGCTGCCATCAAAACCCCTTCGAACGCGCCGTATTTCGGCGTGTCCGCCTGCTAACGCAAGGGTTGCCGGCAAACTCCCCGTCCCGAAGCAGGCGGGATGGAGAAGCTAGCTCGCCGGCTCCTCCAGCGGCTCGACATCGACCGAGACGTGCATGTCCTGCGCGCCCGCGCCCAGGACGATGCCGTCGATCGGCGCGATCTCGGCATAGTCGCGGCCGATCGCGACCACGACATGATCCTCCGCCATCCAGATGCCGTTGGTGGGATCGATGCCGACCCAGCCCAGTGCGGGCCCGGCCCAGACCAGCACCCAGGCATGGGTCGCATCGGCCCCCACCAGCCGCGGTTGCCCCGGCGGCGGCAGCGTGCGGAGATATCCGGAGACATAGGCCGCGGGCAGGCCGGCGGCGCGCAGGCCCGAGATCATGATCTGCGCGAAATCCTGGCAAACGCCCCGCCGCTTGTCGAAGGCGGCGCGCGGCGGCGTGTCGACCAAAGTGGCATTGGGATCGAAGTCGAACCCGCGCTGGATCCTGGCCGCCAGCGCATGGGCGGCATCGAGCACGCCCCGATCGGGCGCCAGATCGGCCGCGCACCATTCGGCGATCGCCGCGTCGAGCGGGATCTGCGGCGAGGGAAAGAGATAGGCGGCGGGGCTGGCGGGCGAAGCATCGCTGCTCGCGCGCGCCAGCCGGGCGATTTCGGCCAGGCTGGGATCACCGGGCGCGGGCACCGGGATCGGCCGGTCGACGCGGATGCGCGCGCTGCTCTCGATCGTCAGCGCGCCCGTCGGCGCTTCGAGCACCAGCCGCACGACATTCGCGAGCCCCGCCTCGGCCCGCGCCGGGAAGACGCGCCCGCCGGGCTCGACCGACAGGGCATAATCGAGCACTTCCTGGCCCGACCAGAGGATCGGCTTCAATCGCAGATTGCAGCGCGCGAACGCCGCGGGCTGGGCATAGTCGAACCGAGTCACGTGGCGGATGCGATAGAGCATCAGGCGAGGACCAGCCCGGCGGCGCGCAGCGGCTCGGCGCCTTGCAGGAAATAGCGCCGAGCGATCGCGTCGGAGAGCCGGGCGAGGCGCAGTTCGAGGTCGGCGAGCATCGCATCGTCGATCCGCGTCGCATGCGCGGTCACCAGGATCGCCGCCAGTTCGCGCGCCTGCTCCTGCTGCGGCTCGGCCAGCCCGTCGTCGGAGAGTACCGGCAGCTTGTTCAGATGGCCCGAGATCGCCGCCGCCTGATAGGCGATGCCGCGCGGATTGCCCGGATCGAGCGTGACCAGGTCGAGCACCGGCACGCGGGCGATGCCGGTCAGATAGCGCTGGCGATAACTGATCTGGCTGTCCGCCAGGTCGAGCAGGGTGCCGAGATCGTCGCCGTTCGCCTCTGCCCTGCCAAAGCCGCGCAGGAAGCGGAGCGTCGCCAGCGCCCGCTCGATCCGCCGGCCCATGTCGTGGAAGCGCCAGGCATCGCTGCGCCCCATATGCTCGGCCGCAAGCCCCGCCAGCGCCGAGTAGCGCCGCTGGAGCGACCCCGCCTTGTCCAGCAGCGCTCCGCGCGCCGGGAAGGGCGCGTCGAGCAGCCGCACCATGTCCGCCGCCAGCCGGTCGCGCGAGACTTCGCCGATCATCCGCGCCTGGGCATTGATCGCGGCGACGCTGTACCAGCCCTCGCCACCCTCGAGCGCCGCATGGGCGAGCTGGATCAGGTCGGCGCGGCGGAGCGCCTGTGGAGCCGGTGCCGCGTTGCCGGCGACCAGGATATCGGCAAGCCGGCGCACCGTGTCTGCCGCGAGGGCGGCGCCGGTGTCCGCACTGATCGAATTGCCGAGCAGCACCCGGATCACGCCCAGTTGCGCCTCGCCCCGCTCCAGATAGCGGCCGAGCCAGAACAGATTGTCGGCGACGCGACTGGGCAGCGTGCCCGGGTTGCGGCGCAGCCGAGTGGAATCGCCCGAGGGAAGCAGCGAGACCGGCTCGACCGGCTCGGCGCCATGGACGCAGACGTCGGCCGACCACATGCCCTCGCCCATCGCCGCGGCGCGGGCATCGGCATGCGCGCCGATCCGGGCAAAGCCCCCGGGGAGCACCGTCCACGCGCCATCGGCACCGCGCGCCGCGAACACGCGCAGCGTGAAGGGTCGCGCGACGAGCCGCCCGTCCGCCACCACCGGCATGGTCGAAAGATGGGCGACTTCCCGACCGACATAGTCCTGCGGCCGGCGCGCGAGATCGGCGAGCAGCGCCGCCCGCGCGGCGCCGCCGAGCGAGGCACCGAGCACCGGCCTGCCTTCGGGCAGGCCGAGCGGCGCGACGCCGAAGGCGGGCGCGATCAGCAGCGTGTCGAGCGCCGCTTCGACATGCGCGCGCGCGTCGTCCTGCCCGCACCACCAGGTGGCGATGCCGGGCAGCGTCAGCGCCGCGCCGGTCAGCAGCTCGGCGAGCCGCGGGAGGAAGGCGGCGAAGGCCGGCGCCTCGAGCAGTCCCGCGCCCGGCGCATTGGCAATCACGACATTGCCCGCCGCCATCGCGTCGACCAGCCCGGGGACGCCGATCGTCGAATGGCTGTCGAGCGCCAGCGGGTCGAGCAGCCGCGGATCGAGCCGGCGCCACAGCGCGTCCACCCGCTTCAGCCCGGCGATGGTGCGGACATAGAGCCGGTCGTCGAGCACCGCGAGATCGCCGCCCTCGACGAGCAGCCAGCCGAGATAGCGGGCGAGATGCGCCTGTTCGGCATAGCCCGGATCGAGCCGGCCGGGCGTGAGCAGCGCGATGCGCGGCTCGGCCCGCCGGCAGCGCGCGGCCAGCCCGTCGCGAAAGGCGGCGAAGAACGGGGCCTGCCGGGCAATGTTGAGCCGGACCTGAAGCCCGTCCAGCGTCTGCGCCATCGCCAGCCGGTTCTCGAGCGCATAGCCGGCGCCCGCCGGCGCCCGCAGATGATCGGCGAGCACGCGCCAGGTGCCGTCGGGTCCGCGGCCCAGATCGATCGCCACTGCCTGGAGATGGCAGCCGCCCGGCGGCACGAGACGCGTGAGCGGACGCAGGAAGAAAGGGCTGCCGGTGACGAGCGCGGCGGGCACCTGCCCGTCGGCGACCAGCCGGGCCTCGCCATAGAGATCGGCGAGCACCCGCTCCATCACTTCGGCGCGCTGGACGACGCCCGCGGCGATGCCGCGCCATTCCGCCTCGGGGATCAGCAACGGCACCGGGGAGAGCGGCCAGGGGCGCTCCTCGCCTTCGCCGGCGACGCGGAAGCCGGTGCCGATATCCTCGGCATGGCGGCGCGCCCGCTCGCGCGCGCCTTCCAGATTCTCGCCCGCGAGCCCGGCCAGTTCCTCCAGCGCGGCACGCCAGGCGGCATCGTCCGGGGCACGGGCGCAGAGCATGTCGGCCGCCGTGCCGGGCGCGCAATAGTCCGCGATCCACCGATCGGCGATCGTCCGCGCGTCGAACAGAGGTGCGGCGCTGCTCGCCAAGCTTCGTCCCCAGCTATCCGCGCCGACTGATGGGGCAATCGCTGCTGCGAGGCAACATGGGATGCGCTGCGCGAGGCCCTGCCTCACGCAGCGCCCCGTTCGCTTCAGCGCACGAAGCTGAGCGTCGAAATGTGCATCACGCTCGCCACGTCCTGGCCGCCCAGCTTCGCCGGCGCCGCCTCGACGTGCGAGGCACTCACCAGATAGCGGCCGGCACCCAGCCGGGGCACGGTGACCTGTCCCGCGCCATCGGTGGCGAACTGCTTCTGCCAGCGATCGGGCGTGATGATCGACAGCTTGGCATGGGCGAGCGGCTTGCCGCGGAACAGCAGTGTGAACGTGTCGCCATTCGCCGCCACCGGCACCAGCTCGAGATCGAGCGCGTGCCCGGTCTCGGTGCGGCCGGCACGGGCATAGAAGATCGCGCCCTGCTTCGCCTCGCCCGCCTGCCAGGGGGCGAACACCGCATCGTCGCGCACCCGCAGGTCGCCGCCGCCCGAAACCGCCGCCTCGATATGATTGGCGCGGCGCGTCAGCGTGCCGGTGGCGCCGATCAGCTGCGGCTTTTGGAGATGGTGCCATTCGGGGTCGCCATCGGCGGGCACCGCTTCGGCCGGCTCGCCCAGATAGATGCGCGCCGGGCCCGTGCCGTCGCGTTCGATCCAGACCTCGTGCGCCGCCGCGGGAATGGCCGCCAGCATGGCGATGGCAGCAAGGAACAGTGTCTTCATCTCATCTCTCCGGTCCTGATTGCCTAGAAGCGGTAATTGGCGCTCACGGTGAAATTGCGCGGCGCGCCGTAGCGATACTGGCTGAAGAAACCGACCTGGCTGTAATAGGTCTTGTCGAGCAGGTTCTCGACATTGGCCTGAAGCTGGAGCCGCTCGGTGACCGCGAAGCGCGCCATCAGATTGACCAGCGCATAGCCGTCCTGCTGGAAGTCGAAGGGCGCGGCCGTCACCGGGTTGGTGCTCGGCGTATAGGCCTTGCTGCGATAGTTGATGCCGCCGCCGAAGGTGAGGCGGTCCACCGTATAGGTAGTGAACAGCTTGAGCAGCCGGCGCGGCTGATCGGTGTTGGCGGGCACGTCGTTGCGGTCCTCGGCCTTGAACTGGCTATAGCCGAAATTGACGTTCCAGCCGGGCAGCGGCCGGCCGGTGATCTCCACTTCGAAGCCCCGACTGATGACGCCCTGCGCCGCGACATAGGTCTGCTGCGGCAGACCGCCGTTCGGCGGCGTGACGACGATGTCGTTCTGGGCGACATTGTCCTGCTCGATGCGGAACAGCGCGACCGACGTCTGCAGCGCCTCGCCGAAAAAGGCACTCTTCAGCCCGATCTCATAGGCCTTGCCGTTCAGCGGTGCGAGCAGGTTGAAGTTGCGGTCGCGGGCGTTCTGCGGCTGGAAGATCCGCGTGTAGCTCGCATAGAGCCGGTGGTTCGGCGCGATGTCGTACAGCGCGCCGACATAGGGGATGAATTCGTTGCTGTTGCCATAGTCGGTGGTCACGCCGAACTGGACGCCGGTGATGTTCCAGCTCGCCAGGCGCCCGCCGCCGATCAGCTTCAGCTGGTCGGTCAGGTTCAGGCGCACCGCGCCATAATAGCCTTCCTGCCTGATCTTGGTCTTCTCGCCCACCGCCGGCGTGGTCGAGAAGCCGGGATAGGGATAGGAGCTGCCGCCGAACCGCTCGAAATCGGTACCCGGCGGGAAAGTGAGCGCGGCGAAAGTCGCGGTGTCACGGTCCTGGGTGCTGTGCAGCGCACCGAGCACGACTTCGTGATCGCGCCCGAACAGGTTGACCAGGCCCTTGATCTGCCCGTCGAAGCTGTTCTGGATGTTGTTGCCCTGGTCCTTGTAGGGAAAGGCGAACTGGATCCGGCCGGTCGTCTTGTCGACCAGGCCCGACAGATAGAGCAGCTCGGTCTGCTGGGCATTCTTCACGCGGTTATAGTTGGCGACGACGCTCCAGCGGTCGCTGAACTCGTGGCGGATCGTGGCGAAGATGTTCTGGTTGGTGGTGTCCCAGCGCGTCCACGGTGCCGCCGGCGTCTTGTCGCGCGGCCAGTTCGTCAGGCTGCCGTCGCTGTAGAAGGTCGGCAGCGCGCCCCAGGTCGCGCCGTCGGGCCTGGCTTCCTGGTGGCTGATGCCGACCCGTACGAGCGTATCGTCCGTCACATCGGCGTCGATCACGCCGTAAAGCACGAACTTCTTGTTGCGGTAGAGGTCGATATAGGAATCGCCTTGCTCATAGCGGCCCACCGCGCGGACGCGGACGCGCCCGTCCGCGGTGATCGCGCCGCCGACATCGCCCGAGACGCGCCAGGTGTTCCAGCTGCCATAGCTGGCGTTGGCATAGCCGCCCCAGTCGCGCGCATCGGCATGTTTGCGGACCAGGTTGACCGAAGCGGAGGGGTCGCCCGCGCCGCTCAGCAGGCCGGTCGCGCCGCGCACGATCTCGACCCGCTCGAAGATCGACACGTCGATATTGGTCTCGCCCGCGCTGCCGGCCAGCGTCCAGTTGGTCGGCACGCCGTCCAGCTGTGTGTTCCGGATCTCGAAGCCGCGCGCGTAGAAGCTGTTCCGCACGTCGTCGACTTCGTTGACGGTCACGCCCACGCCATTCTGGATCACGTCGGCGATGCTGATCAGATTCTGGTCGAGGATGCGCTGCGCAGTGACGATGCTCACCGATTGCGGCGTCTCGCGCACCGTCAGGCCCAGGCCCGTCGCGGTGTCGATCTTGTCGGGCAGCGTGTAGCGGCCGCTGACGACGATCTCGCCGTCCTCGGCCGGCTTCCGGGCATCATCGGTCTGGGCGAAGGCAGGGGTGGCCAGCGCCGCCAGCGCCGCGCCCAGGCAGAGGGAAAGCTTCACATGCAAGTCGATGACCCCTTTGAACGAACCCGCGCGCCGTCCCGCGCGCCTTGCCGAGGCCATTAGTGATATTAAGAATCGTTTGCAACTGGCAATGCAGGTGTCCGCGGGCGCGATCAGCCTTGCAGTTTGGCGGCGGACTCGACACCACCCCTTGCGGGAGAGCGGGGGAACCAGGTGACGGAAAGCATGGTTATGGCGGCGGCGCTCGGGCCCGCCGCGACGGGGCAGGCGGACGCCCCCGACAGGACGGCGACCGGCAAGGCACATTTCGAGGTGCTGGACGGCCTGCGCGGAACCGCCGCGCTGATCGTGGTGCTCTTCCACATCCAGGGCATCACGGTGAAATGGGACGGCGCCCGGGTGGTGCTGCACCATGCGCCGCTCGCCGTGGACTTCTTCTTCGCGCTGTCGGGCTTCGTGATCGGCTATGCCTATGACGATCGCTGGGGCAGGATGCGTACGGGGCGTTTCCTGGCGCTGCGCCTGATCCGGCTCCATCCGCTCGTCATCCTCGGCGCGCTGCTCGGACTGGCCAGCTATCTGCTCGACCCCTTTGCCGGCCAGGCCCAGGCGGTTCCGCTGCGCGCAGTGCTGGGCGCCTTCGCCCTGTGCCTGTTCGCCCTGCCCAGCTGGTCGCTGCCCAATCGCTGGACCGACACGCATCCGCTGAACGGGCCGATCTGGACGCTGTTCCAGGAATATGTCGGCAATCTCGCCTATGCCCTGGTGCTGCGCCGCCTGCGCGCGCGCTGGCTCGCAGTGCTGGCGGTGCCGTGCGGCGCGGCGCTGGCGATCGGCGCGGCGATGCAGGGCACGCTCGACCAGGGTTCGTATTGGGAAACCTTCTGGATGGCGCCGGTGCGGCTGTTCTTTCCGTTCCTGACCGGACTGTGGCTGTACCGGGTTCGCGACCGGCTTCCCGATGTGCGGATCGGCTGGCTGCCGCTATCGCTGGCGATGCTCGGTGCCATGGCCTTCCCGACGCTGCCGGCGGTGGGTGGAGTGAAGCTCAACGGCCTCTACGAGGCGGCGTGCGTGATCCTCCTGTTCCCCGCGATCATCGTCGCCGGCCGCCATTCCGAGGCCGGACGGGGGATGCTGTGGCTGTGCAAGGCGAGCGGGCGCCTCTCCTACCCGATCTACATCACTCATTTCCCCTTCCTCTATGTCTGGATGAACTTCGTCGCGAACGGCAGCGCCTCGCCGGCCGCGCTCGTCGCGATCGGCACGGCGCTGGTGCCGTTCCTGCTGCTGGTTGCCTGGGCGGCCCATGCCTGGTGGGACCTGCCGATCCGTGCGCGGCTGCGCGGCTGGCTGGGCCGGGATCAGATTTCGGGCAGCACCTGATCCGCCACGCCCCAGCCGCGCAGCGCACGGCCGGCGGCGCGCTCCAGCAGCTGGGCACCGTCGCGCAGAGTGAAGCGCCCGGGGCCGTCGATGTCGCGCAGCTCGCTCCAGCCGACCGGCGCCGCCACCGGCGCGCCTTCGCGGGCGCGGACGACATAGGGCAGCACCGCAGTGCTGCCGCGCTGGTTGCGCATATAGTCGATGAAGATCCGGCCCTTGCGATGCACCTTTTTGAGGTTGGCGGTGAAGCGGCCCGGCTCGGCTTCCGAAAGCGCGCGGGCGAAGCGCTCGCAGAAGCTCTTCGCCTCGGGCCATTCGGCGCGCGGCACCAGCGGCACCACCACATGCACACCCTTGCCGCCCGACAGCATCGGCCAGCTGGTAAGCCCCAGCTCGGCGAGATGTTCCTTCAGATCGGCCGCCGCCTTCTTCACATCGGCCCAGTCGAGCCCTTCGTCGGGATCGAGATCGAACACCAGCCGGTCGGGCTTCTCGATGTCGGCGACCGAGCTGCCCCAGCCATGGAACTCGATCGTCCCCATCTGGACACAGGCCAGGATGCCGTCGGCATCGTCGACATAGAGATAGGGTTCGACCGACCCGTCCTTCTCGCGCACGTCGACATGATGGACATGCTCGCCGAAGCTGCCGGCATCGTGCTTCTGGAAGAAACAGGCGCGCGCCCGGCCCTGGGGGCAGCGGACCAGGCTGATCGGCCGATCGGCGAGCCAGGGCAGCAGAATGGGCGCTGCGGCGCGATAATAATCGGCCAGGTCGCCCTTGGTCAGGCCGTCGCCGGGAAAGATCACACGGCCGCGGCTGCTGATCTCGACCGCCGATCCCGGCGGTCCGGATAGCGGAACGGGCTCCTCCACGACCACCTCCTTCGCCGGCTTGTCCTCGCGCAGGCCCAGAAAGCTGGCATGGCGCACGACATGGTCGGCAGTGAATTCGCTGAACGCGATCTCGGCGACCAGCTCCGGCTTCAGCCAGTGTGCGCCGCGCGCCTCGGCGCGGGGGACGTCGGCAGCGGGCTTCTCCGCTTCGATCCCGACGAAGCGGCTGCGCAGGTCCTGGAGCGCCACCCTGCCGAACCCGGTGCCCACCTTGCCCGCATAGGCCAGCCCATCCGGCCCGTGCACGCCCAGCAGCAGCGAACGGAAGCCGCGCTCCTTGGCCGAGGAAGGCAGCCACGAAATAGGGCCGCTCGAAATAGAGCACGTCGATCTCGTCCATGCCGACGAACCGGGCGAGCTCGAGCGTCCTCTTCGATTCGAGCTTCACCGCATCGATCTCGTCCTGGCCGAGCAGGACATATTCGCCCTTCTCCACTTCATAGCCCTTGACGATCTCATCGGGCTCGACCGGCCCCACGCCGGGGGCGACCTTCTCGTAGCGGATCCGCTTGCCGCTCGGTTCGTGGATCTGGTGGAAGCTGATCTGCGCGCCCGACTTGGTCGCGGCATGGATCTCGACCGGGATCGAGACCAGCGCCAGCCTGATCTGTCCCTGCCAATAGGCACGCGCCGCCATCCTCGCCTCCTTGCCGCGAAGCCGATTCAATGTGCCAGCGGGGGAGTCGTTCCTCGACACCGGTCGGGGCGGCCATTAGAGCCGCTGCCATGAGCACCGATCCGTTCGAACTGTTCGACAGCTGGTACCGCGAGGCCCGCGAAAGCGAGCCCAACGATTCCAACGCGATGACGCTGGCGACGGTAAGCTCGACCGGCCAGCCCTCGGCCCGGATGGTGCTGCTGAAGGGGCATGGCCCCGACGGTTTCGTCTTCTACACCAACCGCGAGAGCCGCAAGGCGCACGAACTGGGCGAGGGCGCCAGGGTCGCCCTGCTCTTCCACTGGAAGTCGCTCCGCCGCCAGATCCGCATCGAGGGCAGCGCGGGCTTAGCCACCGATGCCGAGAGCGACGCCTATTTCGCCACCCGCGGGCGCGATTCGCAGCTCGGCGCCTGGGCCTCGGACCAGTCGCGCCCACTCGCCGATCGCGAGACGTTCAAAGCCCGGTTCGAGGCGGCGAAGGCACGCTTCGAAGGCGGGGACGTGCCCCGCCCGCCGCATTGGGGCGGCTTTCGCGTCACCCCGAGCCGGATCGAATTCTGGCAGGACCGCGCTCATCGCCTGCACGAGCGCCGGCTGTTCACTCACACCGTCACGGGCTGGTCCGAGGGCCTGTTGTACCCGTGACCAACCTCGCCCGCCGCGCCGCCATCGCCAGCGTGTGCAGCGCGGTCCTGCTCGGCGCGCTCAAGGCCTGGGCCGCGTTCGAGACCGGATCGGTGGCGGTGCTCGCCAGCCTGGCCGATTCGGTGCTCGACCTGTTCGCCTCGCTGGTCACGCTGGGCGGCGTCCACTGGGCGGCGCAGCCGGCCGACGAGGAGCACCGCTTCGGGCACGGCAAGGCCGAGGCGCTGGCCGCGCTGTTCCAGGTGGTGGTGATCGCCATCTCCGCGCTCGCCATCCTGATGCGCGCGATCGAGCGGCTGCAGGGGGGCAACGTTTCCGCCTCCCCCGAAGCGGGCATCGTCGTCAGCATGATCGCGATCGTCGTCACGCTCGCGCTCACCCGTTACCAGAAGCACGTCATCGCGAAGACCGGATCGGTCGCGATCGGCGCCGACCGGATCCACTATACATCCGACCTGTTGCTCAACGGCGCGGTGATCGTCGCGCTGGTGCTCGATGCCTGGGGCATGGTTGGCGCCGATCCGCTGTTCGGCATCGCCATCGCCTTCTGGCTGCTGTTCGGCGCCTGGCGCGCCAGCGAGGCGGCGATCGACCAGCTGATGGACAAGGAATGGCCCGAGGAGAAGCGCCGCGCCTTTGTCGAGGTCGCCGCCCGCAACCCCGCGCTCAAGAGCCTGCACGACCTGCGCACCCGCAGCAGCGGCGCGCGCGACTTCGTCCAGTTCCACATCGCGATGCACCCGACGATGACGATCCGGCAGGCGCATGACGTGGTCGAGGTGCTGGAGAAGGAACTGGGCGCGGCCTTTCCGGGCACCGAGATCCTGATCCATGTCGATCCGGAGGGCCATGTCGACGCACCCGAGAATTCGATGATCGAAGCCAATTTGCTGAAGGATACCGAGTGAACCTGCCCTTCGCCCAGATCGACGCCTTTGCCGACCGCCCCTTTGCCGGCAATCCCGCCGCGGTGATGCCGCTGCGCGAATGGCTCGCGGATGCGGTGCTCCAGCAGATCGCCGAGGAGAACAACCTCTCGGAAACCGCCTTCCTCCTGCCCGATGCAAGCGGCGCGGCGGATTTCGAGCTGCGCTGGTTCACCCCCGCCATAGAAGTCGCGCTGTGCGGCCATGCGACGCTGGCGAGCGGGCATTTCATCCTTTCCGCCGATCCGGCGCGCGATCGCGTCACGTTCCGCACCCGCAAGGCGGGCATCCTCGAAGTGCGCCGCGACATGGCCGCCGGCGGCTATGCGATGGCCCTGCCCGCCTATCCGCCCGCGCCGGCCGAGATACCCGGCCTGCTCGCCGCGCTCGGCGTCGGGCTGGGTGAGACGCTGCGCCATCCCAACGGCTATGACCTGACCGTGCTGGAAAGCGCCGAGGCAGTGCTCGCACTGCGCCCCGATTTCGCCGCGCTCGCCGCAATCGGCGATACGCTCAACATCGTGACGGCGCCGGGCACCGATACCGACGTAATCAGCCGGGTCTTCGCGCCCGCTGCGGGAATCGACGAGGATCCGGTCACCGGATCGGCGCATTCGGTGCTCGTGCCCTATTGGGCGAAGCGCCTCGGCCGCGATACGTTCAGCGCCTTCCAGGCTTCGAAGCGTGGCGGCCATCTCGCCTGCGGGCTGGCCGGCGACCGGGTGATCCTCGGCGGCAAATGCGCAACCGTCATCGTGGGAGAATTCGCGCTCTAGGTTCCAGGGCTAGGGTTAGACCGCGATCAAGACCTTGATTTCTTTCGTCATCCCCGCGCAGGCGGGGATCCAGGGTAATGCGGGATATCGGCGCCACCGCGCGAACGCTGTCCGGAGAGGACAGGACCCCACCACCCCGGCTCCGCGCCTGGCCCTGGATCCCCGCCTGCGCGGGGATGACGACGGAAAATCAGATACTTGTTTGGGTTCTCAACCTAGGGCGGATCGGCGTTCAAGATTTGCCGTCACCCCTGCTCCCACCCGCGTCAGTCCACCGCCTGGTGCGCGTAGCTGAGGATGCGCGCCACGCGCCAGCCGTCCGGCGCCTTCTTCCACAGCTGGACGAAATGCGCACGGCCCACCAGCTTCTCCGGCCCGTCGCCGCGCCGCTCGTAGAAGAAATGGTCGCCTTCCTCGATCGCGCCATAGCCCGGCACCGGATCGACTCGCAGCGACACGGGCAGCAAGGCCCGGCGGCTGCGCCAGGCGCCCGGCGCCTTCCGCGCTTCGCACTGCTTGGCATAGAGCGCGACGAACGCCGCGCCGCTGGTCGCCACCACGCCGTCCTTGTCGTGATACATCTCGAAATCGGGCGTCACCAACGATGCCAGCCGCGTGGGATCGCAGCGCTCAAAAAATGTGTCGAACAGCGCGGCATCCGCCGCCTTCACTTCGGCGAGCAGCGCCGGGTCCGGGGAAGCGGGCGCGGACTGGGGGGCAAGCAGCGCGAGCGCGGCGGCCAGGAACATGGCTTTCTCCCTTGTGTGCCACGTACATATGGCACGGGGGGCGCCGCCCGCGCAAAGCATCTCCGGACCGGCGCGGGAAGAGATTGGCGCGCGGATCGTTTCGGAGTCATCATCGCGGCCCGGGCGAATCGTCGTCCCTCTGCGGAGGAGAAGTGCGATGTGGAAATTTGGCTTGGCAGCTCTGGCGCTCGCATGCGCCGCGCCGGCGGTGGCGCAGGTGGCGCCCTATCCCGCCGATTTCACCACGCGGGAAATCACGACCAACGGCACCACCATCCATGTCCGCGTCGGCGGCACCGGGCCGGCGGTGGTGCTGCTGCACGGCTATGGCGAGACCGGCGACATGTGGGAGCCGCTGGCCGCGCGGCTGGTGCGCAACCACCGCGTGATCGTCCCCGATCTGCGCGGACTGGGCCTCTCGGCCAAGCCGGCCGGCGGCTATGACAAGAAGACCCAGGCCGAGGATGTCGCGGGCGTGCTCGCCGCGCTCGGCGTCGACCGGGTCGACGTCGTGGCGCACGATATCGGCAACATGGTCGGCTATGCCTTCGTCGCCCGCTATCCGGCGCGCGTCTCGCATTTCGTGCTGATGGATGCGCCGATCCCGGGCATCGGCCCCTGGGAGGAGATCCTCAAGAACCCGCTGCTCTGGCATTTCCGTTTCGGCGGCCCGGACATGGAACGCCTCGTCGCCGGGCGCGAGCGCATCTATCTCGATCGCTTCTGGAACGAATTCTCGGCCGATCCGGCGAAGTTCGACGAAGCTTCGCGCGTCCATTATGCCGCGCTCTATGCGCTGCCGGGCGCGATGCACGCCGGGTTCAGCCAGTTCGCCGCCTTCGACCAGGACGCGATCGACGACCGCGCGCTGCTCGCCCGCGGCAAGCTGACCATGCCGGTGCTGGCGATCGGCGGGGAGAAGTCGTTCGGGCCGACCATGGCGACGGTCGCGCGCGCCGCCGCGACCAGCGTGACCCAGGTCGTGATCCCGGCATCGGGCCATTGGCTGATGGAGGAACAGCCCGAAGCCACGTCGGACGCGATCGTGGCGTTCCTGAAATAGGCTGCCCCCGAATTGGGGCGGCACGCCGCGGCGGGAGCGGCGCGTTCCGGCTGGCAATATGGGATTTCGTCTGATCCATGCTGGCGGATGCGGCACCGGCGCGCCGTTCCCGTCCTTCCGCGCGCGCATGTCGAGCGTGTCGCCGCGACAGCGGCACTGCGTCGGGGAGAGGAAGCCGGGGCCCCGTGTCCTAAACTTCCACGGCCCCGGGGCGGCTCAGGCCGGGAGCAGCTCGGCCCTCTCGGTCTCGGCGATCCAGCCGCCGCCCAGCACCCGGTCGCCGGCATAGAGCACCGCCGCCTGGCCCGGCGCCACGCCATATTCGGGCGTCTCGAACACCACCCGGTCACCCTCCAGCCGCGCCGGCACCGGCTTGGCGAGGCTGCGCACCTTGGTGGTGAGCGGCCCGGCATGCTCGCCGCCCAGCCAGTTGATCCCCTCGATCCGCGCCGCGCGCACCGCCAGCGCCCGCTTGGGGCCGACCACGACCTGCCGGCTCACGGAATCGAGGCGCAGCACATAATAGGGCTCGGGCGCCCCGCCGATCTCGAGCCCGCGGCGCTGGCCCACGGTGAAGTGGATCAGCCCCTTGTGGCGGCCGAGCGGCTTGCCGGCTTCGTCGACGATATCGCCGCCCGCCTCCGCCTCGGGACGCAGCTTCTTGACCAGGCTGGCATAGTCGCCGTCGGGGACGAAGCAGATGTCCTGGCTGTCGGGCTTGGCGGCGACGCCCAGGCCCAGTTCGGCGGCCAGCTCGCGCACTTGCGGCTTGGGCATGCCGCCCAGCGGGAAGCGCAGGAAATCGAGCTGCGCCGCTGTGGTCGCGAACAGGAAATAGCTCTGGTCGCGCGCCGGATCGTGCGCGCGGTGCAGCTCGGCGCCCTGCGGCCCCATGACGCGACGGACATAATGGCCGGTGGCGAGGCAATCGGCGCCAAGGTCGCGGGCGAGCGCGAACAGGTCGGTGAACTTGGGGCCCATGTTGCACTTCACGCAGGGGATGGGCGTGCGCCCGGCGAGATATTCGTCGGCGAAATCGTCGATCACCTCGGTCTTGAAGCGCGAGGCATGGTCGAAGACATAATGCGCGATCCCCAGCCGGTCGCAGACGGCGCGCGCGTCGCGGATGTCGCGGCCGGCACAGCAGGAGCCGGCGCGGCCCACCGCCTCGCCATGATCGTAGAGCTGGAGCGTCACGCCGATCGTCTCGGCGCCGGTGGCCGCGGCGAGCGCCGCGACGACGGAGGAATCGACGCCGCCCGACATGGCGACGACGATGCGCCTGGCCTTGAGCGGCGCTTCGAGCTGGAAGTCTCCTGCGATCATGATCGCGCGCATTTAGGCGCTCATGGGGCGGCGCGCCACCCCGGTGGGATTCCGGTAACGCTGGTTAAGCGCGCGTTTTCACCTGCTTTACGGACCCTTCAAGACTTTTGGCTAGAACGCCTTATCCGAAATCGACTTGTCGGATGGGTAAGAGAGCGTGGACCTGAGTTTCGCCAGACTGGAACGCGATGTGGCCATCACGGCCATGCCGACCGAATTGGCGGTGCTGCTGGTCGGCGTGGCGGCGCGCCAGGCGGCGAGCCCCACGGCGCGCGCGCAGGCCCGGCTGGCGCTGATCGCGCCGGTCGAACAGCTGCTCGCGCCGGTGCACGGGGCCTTTCACGGCCTTGCGGCGCGCGCGCTGACCCGCCGTCGGGAAGAATGAAGATCGAATTTACCGAGGCGATTTAGCCGATGTTCAAGTGCAACGAATATCGGTCGTTCACAGAGTTTGCGTAGCGGGGGCCCCCCGCCCCGAAAGGCGAGTAGATGATTGAGAATCAAAAGATCCGTCCGGCGAAAGTGATTGGCCCGCTCGGCGAGCCGCTCACGCTCGAGACGCTTCCCCCGCCGGAGACGACCCGCTGGGTCGTACGCCGCAAGGCAGAGGTGGTGGCGGCCGTGAACGGCGGCCTGCTCAGCGTCGACGAAGTTTGCGAACGCTATGGCCTCACCGTCGAGGAATTCGCCGGCTGGCAGCGCGCGATCGACCGCTCGGGCATGCCCGGCCTGCGAGTCACCCGCATCCAGCACTATCGCTCGCTCTACGAGCGCCAGCAGAAATATTGAGTCCCTCCCTCAGGGAGCAAATCGGCCCGTCTCCGGCATGCCGGGGCGGGCCGTCTTCTTTCGGGGATTCGCGAAAAGTTCCGACGCGGCCGAAAATTTCGGTACGGAACCAACATGACCGCCCACTCATTTCTTCTCCGTCGCCCGATCAACGGGCCGAAACAACGGAGGGACTTATGGTGGGTCTTATCGTTTGGCTGGTCATCGGCGGCGTCGTCGGCTGGCTTGCCAGCATCGTGATGCGTACCGATGCCCAGCAGGGCATTTTCCTGAACATCATCGTCGGGATCGTCGGCGCCTTCATCGGCGGCTGGCTGTTCGGCGGCGGCGGCATCAACGGCGCCATCACGCCGATGACGTTCCTGGTATCGCTGGTCGGCGCGATCATCCTGCTCGCGCTGGTCAACCTCGTCCGCCGCGGCTCGCTGCGCTGAACTCCGGCGACCGCAGGCGAAAGGGGCCGCCCCGCAAGGGACGGCCCCTTCTCCGCGAAGGTCATTTGAGCAGGAAGCGCACCGTGACGGTGACGTTGAGCTCGCGCTCGCCCGCCGCCACTTCGGTCTTGTCCGCCATCGGCGCCGCCGCGGCACGCATCATCATCACCGGCATCGGCGGATTGGGCATCGCCCCGCCTTCGGAAATCGCCAGGATGCGATCGACCTTGAGGCCCGCCGCCCGGGCATAGAGCTCGGCCCGTGCCCGTGCCTTCGTCACTGCGTCCACCCGCGCCTCGTCGAGCGCGCCGTCCGGCTTGTCGACCGTCAGTTCGGGACCGGAGATATTGTTGGCGCCCTCGCGCACCAGCGCGTCGAGGATCGTGCCGCTCTTCGCCACCTCGCGGAAGCGGACGGAGACCTGGTTCGACGCCTGGTAGCCGGTGATCACCGGCGGCTCGTTCTGCGCATAACGATATTGCGGCGAGAGGCCGATCGTCGCGGTCTGGATGTCGCGCTCGGCAACACCGGCCTTGCGCAGCGCGGCCAGCACCCGGGCCATCTGCGCGCTGTTCTGCTGCATCGCCACCGCCGCCGTCGCCGCCTGGGTGACGACGCCCGCCTGGATCACCGCCAGATCGGGCACGCGCGTGCTGATCCCGGTGGCGCTCACGTCGAGCACCGTGCCGTCGAGCAGCACGGGGCGCATTTCCTGCTGTG
Organism: Sphingomonas sp. 1F27F7B; assembly: GCF_005503355.1. Taxonomy (GTDB): domain Bacteria; phylum Pseudomonadota; class Alphaproteobacteria; order Sphingomonadales; family Sphingomonadaceae; genus Sphingomonas. The sequence continues at coordinate 259,466 of NZ_SCMK01000002.1, read as the reverse complement.
CGGCAGCCGGCAGCGCCGCGACCGTGAGCAGCGCGGCGGAGGTGGCAAGAACAGTCCGAATCATCGATACGCTCCAAAAACGATTTGTCCCGCGCCCGGCTTGCCGCACGCGGGACAAATGGAAGCTGAACGGAATAAGGCCCCTCAGACCCGACGGACCATCACCAGCCGGTACAGCGCCAGCAGCACCACCGAGCCGGCAGTCGCCGCTGCATAGGCCTGCCAGGTGCTGTCGCGCACGTCGAGGCCGAGCATCGGCGTCAGGTAAAAGGCCAGCAGCGCGCCGGCGATGCCGATCAGGATCGTGACGATCACGCCGCCCGGGTCCTTGCCCGGCATGATCAGCTTGCCCAGCGCACCGGCAACGAGGCCGATGAGCAGCCACCCAATAATCCCATGAGGCATTGAATTCCTCCTCGATTCGGCCCGTCTCCCCCGGGCCGCGCGCGAACGTCGCGCCGTAACGCCGCCATTGCAACCGTTTCTTATCGGAAATGGTTCTGGAAACATTCCGGAAGCTTGCGGAAAACGGCCGAAACGGGCATTTGCCCGCTCCACGCGAAACGGCTCTTGTGGCCGGTGCCTTATTCATCTAATACAGTGCGATCTCATTGGGGGCAGCGGCCATCTTGGCCGGATCGGAATGTCGCACAAATTACGAGGCAGGGATGTTCGGACGACAGGAGCGGCTGGAATATAGTGGTGAGGATGCGCCGAAGTCGCGGCGCTGGCTGTGGATCACCCTGGCCGTGGTGGTGCTGACCGGCATTGCCGCCTTCTTCATGATGGGCAAGCAGGACGGCAGCGCCAGCAAGGCCGCCGCGGGCAAGGGCGCCTCCCAGCAGGCCAACCAGTCCCAGATCCCCACCGTCACGATCGCGGTTCCCGGCCGCCATGCGGTCCAGACGGTGATCAGCGGCACCGGCAGCCTCGCCGCCAAGCGCGAGATGCCGGTGGGCGTGGTCGGCGAAGGCGGCCTCGTCACGCGCGTGCTCGTCGAGCCGGGCACCTGGGTCGCCAAGGGGCAGGTCCTCGCCACCATCGACCGTTCGGTGCAGGCGCAGACCGCCGATTCGCTTTCCGCCTCGGTGCGTGTTTCCGAGGCCGATGCCAAGCTCGCCCAGGCGAACCTCGATCGTGCGAAGGGCCTCGTCTCGAACGGCTTCGTCTCCAAGGCGGATATCGACCGGCTGACCGCCGCCCGCGACCAGGCTTCCGCACGCGTCCGCGTTTCCCGCGCCCAGCTTGCGGAGACCGTGGCCCGCAATCACCGCCTCGACATCCGCGCGCCCGAAGCCGGCCTCGTGCTCACCCGCCAGGTCGAACCCGGCCAGATCGTCAGCGGCGGCTCGGGCGTGCTCTTCCGCATGGCGATGGGCGGCCAGATGGAGCTGCGCGCGCAGCTTGCCGAGGCGGATCTCCTGCGCACCCATGTCGGCTCGACCGCGCAGGTCACGCCGACCGGCAGCGCCCAGGTGTTCAGCGGCACGGTGTGGCAGGTCTCGCCGGTGATCGATCCGAACACCCGTCAGGGCATCGCCCGCATCCAGCTCAGCTATGATCCCGCGCTGCGCCCGGGCGGCTTCGCCAGCACGCAGATCATCACCGGCGCGAAGGATGCGGTGATCCTGCCCCAGTCGGCGATCCAGACCGACGCGCAGGGCAATTACGTCTACACGCTCGACGCCAAGGATCAGGCCGTGCGCACGCCCGTCGTCACCGGAGAGGTGACCGATGCGGGCGTCTCGATCACCCAGGGCCTGAACGGCAGCGAGCGCGTCGTGCTGACGGCCGGCGCCTTCCTGAACCCGGGGCAGAAGGTCATCCCCCAGCTCCTCAAGAAGCAGTAGGATCCACGCGATGAGCTTCCGGAACATCTCCGCCTGGGCGATCCGGAACCCGGTTCCGCCGATCGTCCTGTTCCTGTTCCTCACCGTCGCAGGGCTGGTCAGCTTCTCGCGGATGGACGTGAACAACAATCCGGACATCGATTTCCCGATCGTCTGGGTCTCGATCAGCCAGCCGGGCGCCGCGCCGAGCGAGCTCGAGACGCAGATCACCCAGCAGGTGGAAAGCGCCGTGCGCAGCCTGCAGGGCATCGACGAGATCAACTCGACGGTGACCGAGGGCAATTCGCAGACCGTCGTCCAGCTGGCGATCGGCACGCCGATCGACCGCGCTGTGGAGGACGTGCGCAGCGCGATCCAGCAGGTGCGCGGCAACTTGCCCGACGGCATCCTGGAGCCGCAGATCGGCCGCGTCGATTCGGCGAGCGACAACGACATTGCCAGCTTCACCGCGATCGCGCCCGACATGACCGTCGAGCAGCTGAGCTGGTACATCGACAATACCGTCGCCAAGAGCCTGCTCTCGATCGAGGGCATGTCGGCGGTGAACCGCAATGGCGGCGTCAATCGCGAGATTCGCGTCCAGCTCGATCCGGCCAGGCTCCAATCCTATGGCCTCACCGCCAGCCAGGTGAACCAGCAGCTGCGCGCAGTGAACATGAACGCGGCGGGCGGCCGGGCCGAGATCTCCGGCTATGAGCAGTCGGTCCGCGTGCTCGGCAACGCCAAGAACGCATATTCGCTGGGCCAGACCCAGATCGCGGTCGGCAATGGCCGCACCGTGCGCCTCGCCGACATCGCCAGCGTGAGCGACGGCTATGCCGAGCTGCGCAGCGCCGCGCGGTTCAACGGCCATTCGGTCATTTCGTTCGACATCCAGCGCGCCAAGGGCGCCTCGGACGTGACGATCTATCACGAGGCCCAGAAGAAGCTGAAGCAGCTCGAGAAGAACAACGACAAGGTTCATTTCGAGCTGCTGGCCAACTGGAGCAAATACGCCGAGCAGCAATATGATTCGGCGATGGAAGCGATGATCGAGGGCGCCGTGCTCGCCGTCATCGTGGTGTTCATCTTCCTGCGCGACTGGCGTGCGACGTTGATCTCCGCGCTCGCCATTCCGCTCTCCTCGATCCCGGCCTTCTGGTTCATGGACCTGCTCGGCTTCACGCTGAACCAGATGACGCTGCTCGCGCTTTCGCTGGTGGCGGGCGTGCTCGTCGACGACGCGATCGTGGAGATCGAGAACATCGTGCGCCACATGCGCATGGGCAAATCGGCCTATCAGGCGTCGATCGACGCGGCGGACGAGATCGGCATCGCCGTGCTCGCCACCACCATGTCGATCGTCGCGGTGTTCCTCCCCGTCGGCCTGATGCCGGGTATCTCGGGCCAGTTCTTCAAGAATTTCGGCCTTACCGTCGTCGCCTCGGTGCTGATGAGCCTTGCCGTGGCGCGCCTCGTCACGCCGATGATCGCGGCCTATTTCCTCAAGGCCAAGGGCCATGCATCGCACGGCGAAGGCCCGATCATGGACGCCTATGTGAAGCTGCTGCGCTGGACGCTGCACCATCGCTGGTCGGCCATTCTCGGCTTCTGCCTTTCGCTGGCGCTGACGGTCGGCATGTTCTTCATCCTGCCGATGACCTTCCAGCCGACGCAGGACGAGGACCAGGTGAGCGTGAACGTCGAGATGGTGCCCGGCACCACGCTCGAGCAGACCGACCGCGTCGTCCATCAGGTCGCCGAGCGCCTGCGTCACGAGCCGAACGTCGAGAATCTCTACGAGCGCGCCGGCGTCGGCAACGGTCGTGTGCTGGTCATCTTCAAGGAGAAGCGCACCGAGACGAGCGACCAGTTCACCCGCCGCCTCGCTCCGGATCTGCTCAAGATCCCCGATGCCCGTGTCGGGTTCCGCGCCCAGGGCGGCTGGGGGTCGAGCGGCCGCGCGCTGACGATCACGCTGGGCGGCGAGGATCCCGCGCTGCTCACCAAGACCGCGCTCACGCTCGTCGACCAGATGTCGAAGATGCCGGAGATTGTCGCGCCGCGCATCGCCGGCGACCTCAACCGGCCCGAGATCGTGATCAAGCCGCGGCTCGACCTGGCGGCCAATCTGGGCGTCACCACGGCAGCGCTCTCGAGCGCGATCCGCATCGCGACTCTGGGCGATATCGACCAGAACAGCGCCAAATTCTCGCTGACCGATCGCCAGATCCCGATCCGCGTGGCGCTGCAGGAGAATGCCCGCGCCAAGCTCGATACGATCAAGAACCTGCCGGTGCAGACGCAGAATGGCGGTTCGGTCCAGCTCGGCACCGTGGCCGACATCGCCTTCGGCACCGGGCCGACCAAGATCGAGCGGCTGAACCTGCAGCGGCGCGTCGTCGTCGGCGCCGACCTGGCGACCGATCCCAAGACCGGCAAGGCCGTCGTCTCGGGCGTCGCGCTGCAGAAGATCCACGAGCTGCCGATCATGAAGAACCTGCCGATCGGCGTGGCGGAGATGACCGTGGGCCAGGCCAAGTGGCAGGGCGAGATGGTGAAGAACTTCGTCGTCGCGCTGATGTCGGGCGTGTTCCTGGTCTTCGCGGTGCTGGTGCTGCTCTATCGCCGCTTCATGTCGCCGCTGGTCAACATGGGTTCGCTGCTCAACGCGCCGCTGGGCGGGCTGATTGCGCTGTGGATCGCCGGCCAGCCGATCTCGATGCCGGTGCTGATCGGCGCGCTGATGCTGTTCGGCATCGTCGCCAAGAACTCGATCCTGCTCGTCGACTTCGCGCTGGAGGAGATGGCCAAGGGCGTCGACAAGTTCACTGCGATCGTCGACGCCGGGCACAAGCGCGCGCAGCCGATCGTGATGACCACGGTGGCGATGGTCGCGGGCATGGTCCCGACCGCACTCTCGCTCAGCGGCGACAGCTCGTGGCGCGCGCCGATGGGCATCACCGTGATCGGCGGCCTGATCCTGTCGACGCTGCTCACGCTGGTGATGGTGCCCGCGCTGTTCAGCCTTGCGGTCGGCCTCGAGCAATGGCTCGGACCGCGCCTGTCGCGCCGCCTGCTCACCTTCAGGCCGGGCGACGATGGCAGCCGCGTGATCGGCCATGGCCATGGCGGAACGATCGAGCACAAGCCCGGGGACGATTCGCCGCAACCCGCGGAGTGAACTTGATCCCGTCTGATGTATTGGGGAGTGCGTGACCATGTTGCGCACTCCCCTTTCGTCTGAGCCGGCCCCCGCCGGCCTTCGCCGGATGCGGCTGGTGGCGACCGGCCTGCTGGTGGCGATGGCCATCCTCTTCCTGCTCACCCGCGCCTTCGATCATCTCCATCCGGCGATCGGCTATGTCCGGGCCTTCGCCGAGGCGGCCATGGTCGGCGGCCTGGCCGACTGGTTCGCGGTGACGGCGCTGTTCCGCCATCCGCTCCATCTGCCCATCCCCCACACCGCGATCATCCCGCGCAACAAGGACCGGATCGCAAGCACGCTCGCCCAGTTCCTGCGCGACAATTTCCTCACGCCCAAGGTGGTCGCCCGGCGGATGCAGCGGCTGGACCTGGCCGGCGCGGCGGGGCGCTGGCTGGCCAATCCGGTGCACGGCGACGGCCGGATCGGGCGCAGCGCCGGCCGGCTTGCCGCCGATTTCCTCGAATCGCTCGACCAGGAGCGCCTGGGCGGCATGGCCAAGGGCGCGATCGCGGCGCGGCTGCGGGCGATCGACGTGGCGCCCCTGTTCGGCCAGGCGCTCGGCGCGGCCATTGCCAATGGCCGCCATCTGCCCCTGCTCGACGGAATGATCCGCTGGGCAGCGAAGGTGCTGGCGGCCAACGAGCACATGATCCGCGAGATGGTCCATAATCGTGCCGGCGCGGTCATGCGCTGGACCGGACTCGACGAGACTTTGGCCAACAAGATCATCGAGGGGCTCGACAAGCTGCTCGGCGAAATGGCCGAGGACCCCGGCCACCCGCTCCGCGCCAAGGCCGAGGAGGGGCTGGAACGGCTCGCATATGACCTGCAGCACCGGCCCGAACTGCGCGAGAAGGTGGAGGCGTTCAAGCTCGAGATGCTCGAGAACCAGGCCTTCCAGCGCTGGATCGACGGGCTGTGGGAGACGAGCCGAACCGCCCTGCTCCGCCTGGCGCGCGACCCCGGCCGGGCGCTGGGCGGGCGGATGGGCGAAACGCTGCGCCAGTTCGGCGTCACGCTCCAGCAGGATCGCAAGCTCGCCGACACGATCAATCGCTTCGCCCGGCGCAGCGCCGTCGGTGCCGCGACCGACTATGGCGACGGCATCGTCCGGCTCGTCTCCGACACGATCAAGGGCTGGGACGCGCGGACGATCACCGGCCGGCTGGAAAATGCCGTCGGCCGCGACCTTCAATATATCCGGATCAACGGCACGCTGGTGGGCGGGCTGGTCGGGGTGTTGATCCACATTGTGGATGCGCTGCTCTAGGGTGGGGACTCGTTCAGCAAACCTTGTCACCCCCGCACAGGCGGGGATCCAGGGTGGTGCGGGATACCGATGCCATCGCGCGAACGCCGTCGGGAAAGGGCAGAACCTGCCACCCCCCGCTCCACACCTGGCCCTGGATCCCCGCCTGCGCGGGGATGACGAAGCAAAATCAGATACGTGTGTAAGTCCTCAACCTGGACCCGATGCGGCGCGAATCGCCCCAACCGGCGCCCCTAGCGCCAGTCGAGCAGCGGCCAGCCTCGCTCCGCGGCGAGCCTGCGCAGCGGCCCATGCGCGTTGACCGCGAATCCCTCGTCCGCCCAGCCGAGCAGGGGAGCGTCCGAGACATGATCGGAATAGGCGCGCACGCGAGCATCGCCGCGTGCGATTCCATGCTCTGCCATCCAGCGCTCGATCCGATGGAGCTTTACGGGTCCGTAACAGTTATCCCCTTCGATCAGGGAGAGAATCCGGCCTTGCCCATCGCGTTGCGCTTCGGTTGCGATCACATCGTCAAAGCCCAGCAGCCGGCCGATCGCCGCGGCGTAATAGCCGTGCGAGGCAGTCGCCATTACCAGGCCATACCCTGCGGCGCGGTCCGCCGCGATCTGCGCGCGCGCGCCGTGCAGCACGCCGTGAGTCACTTCGTGCGCGGCGAATGCGTCCGCCACGCGCGCCATCTCGCCGGGAGTCAGCGCCCCGCCGAGCAGCAGCCGCTGCGAGAATTGCTTGAGGCCGGCGCGATCGATCAGCTTGAGCAGATAGCCGATCCCGGCCAGGCCCACCGCCGGGAACAGCGCCAGCCGCCACGGCGCACGCGCCTTGGCCGCCGTGACCAGGAAACGGGTCCAGGTCGGCGCCGCGGTGATCGTCTTGTCCATGTCGTAGATTGCGAGAAAGTGCATTGAAGCATCTACGAGCGGCAACGCTTGCCGATCCAGCCCGAATCGCGGAAAGGTGCCGGCGATGAGCGTCCGGGCCGATTTCGAACGGGTTGATTCCGACAGCGGCGGGGCGGTGCTCCGCTTCACCGGCAATTTGTCGCTCGCCAGCCTGGGCGATCTTCCCGACCGGCTCGACCGGATCGACGGCCAGGTCGCCCGGCTCGACCTGTCACGGGTCGAGCGGATCGACACGGTCGGCGCCTGGGTGATCCATCGCTTCGCGCGCGACAGGGAGGCGGCGGTCGAGGGCCTCGCCCCCGCCAGCCAGCATCTGTTCGATCAGGTCGTCGCCGCCGAGCATCCGATCGAGCTGCCGCCCAAGCCGGAGAGCCCCTTCGTCCATCTGCTCGCCGAGATCGGTGACGCGGTGTTCACCGCGATGCACACGCTTTACGGCCTGCTCGGCTTCATGGGCGCCACGGTGATCGCCTTCTGGAACGTCGCCACCCATCCGCGCCGCTTCCGCTTCCACGCCACCGTCCACCGCTTCGAAGTGGTCGGCGTCTCGGCGCTCGGCATCATCGGGCTGATGAGCTTCCTGATCGGCGTGGTGATCGCGCAGCAGGGGGCGGTGCAGCTCCGCCAGTTCGGCGCGGAGGTCTATACGATCAACCTGGTCGGCCGGATCACCTTGCGCGAGCTCGGCGTGCTGATGACCGCGATCATGGTTGCCGGCCGCTCGGGCTCGGCCTTCGCCGCCCAGATCGGCACGATGAAGCTCACCGAGGAGATCGACGCGATGCGCACGATCGGCGTCTCGCCGATGGAGGCGCTGGTGGTGCCGCGCACCATCGCGGTGGTGACGATGCTGCCGCTGCTCGGCTTCTATTCGGCGCTGATCGGGATCATCGGCGGCGGATTGCTCTGCTGGGTGCAGCTCGGCATCCCGCCGATCACTTTCGTCCAGCGCATCCGCGAAGTGGTGCCGCTCAACGATCTGTGGGTCGGGCTGATCAAGGCGCCGGTGTTCGGCGCGATCATCGCCATCGCCGGCTGTTTCCAGGGCATGCAGGTGGAGGGCGACGCCGAGCAGGTCGGCCGGCGCACCACCACCGCAGTGGTCCAGGCGATCTTCCTGGTCATCGTGCTCGACGCCTTCTTCGCTGTGTTTTTCAGCCAGATCGGGTGGATATGAGCGACCCCGCCTCCACCGCGCGCGCCGGCCGCGACGACATCGTCATCCGCGTCCGCGATCTGAAGAACGGCTTCGGCGATCAGATCGTCCATGACGGGCTGGATCTCGACGTACGCCGCGGCGAGATCCTCGGCGTGGTCGGCGGCTCGGGCACCGGCAAGTCGGTGCTGATGCGCTCGATCATCGGGCTGCAGACGCCGATGGAAGGCGAGATCGAAGTGTTCGGCGAGAACACGATCGGCCGCGAGGAGACCGAGGCGACCGCGATCCGCCGGCGCTGGGGCATTCTCTTCCAGGGCGGCGCGCTGTTCTCCACGCTCACCGTTTCGGAAAACGTCCAGGTCCCGCTCAAGGAATATTATCCGCAGCTCGATCAGGCGCTGCTCGAGGAGATCGGCGCCTACAAGGTGGTGATGACCGGCCTGCCGCCGGAAGCGGCGCCCAAATATCCCGCCGAGCTTTCGGGCGGCATGAAGAAACGCGCCGGCCTTGCGCGCGCGCTCGCGCTCGATCCCGAGCTGCTGTTCCTCGACGAGCCCACCGCCGGGCTCGATCCGATCGGGGCCGCAGCCTTTGACGAGCTCACTGCCTCGCTCCAGAAGACCTTGGGGCTCACCGTGTTCCTGATCACGCACGATCTCGACACGCTCTATGCCATCTGCGACCGGGTCGCGGTGCTGGCGGACAAGAAAGTGATCGCAGTCGGAACGATTCCCGAACTGCTCGCCTTGGACCATCCATGGATCCAGGAATATTTCAACGGACCGCGCGGGCGCGCGGCAGTCGCCGGCAGCAAGGCGAATCGAGCTGAGGACAGGGGCTGATGGAAACTCGATCGAATCACGTGCTCGTCGGCGCCGTCGTGCTGATCCTGCTCGCGGTGCTCGCCCTGTTCATCGTCTGGCTCGCCCGGCTGAGCGGCGGCAACGAGCGCGAGTACGACATCTTCTTCCGCCAGTCGGTCGACGGGCTCAGCGCGGGCTCGGCGGTGTCCTTTTCGGGCGTGCCTTCGGGGCAGGTGAAGTCGATCGAGTTCTGGAAGCCCGATCCCCAGCTGGTGCGCGTGCGCGTCTCGGTGCGCAACGAAGTGCCGATCCTCGAAGGCACCACCGCGACGATCCAGAGCAGCTTCACCGGCCCCAGCACCGTGCAGCTCGAAGGCGCGGTGAAGGGCGCCCCGCCGATCAAATGCCCGCACGAGCATCCCGAGGCAGCATGCCCGCTCGGCGTGCCGGTGATCCCGACCAAGCCCGGCGGCCTCGGCGCGATCTTCTCGTCGGCGCCCAAGCTGCTCGAGCGGCTGACCACGCTCACCGAGCGGCTGACCGAGCTGATGAGCGACAAGAACCAGGCCTCGATCGCCGGCATCCTGGCGAACACCAACCGGCTGACCGACGCGCTCGCCGATCGCGGGCCCGAGATCGCCGCGACGCTGGCCGAGACGCGGATCGCGATCCAGAAGTTCGGCACTGCCACCGAGCAGATCGGCGAGCTGGCCAAGACGACCAACGGCGTGGTGGCCGACGACGTCAAGCCGACCATCGCCAATCTCAACCAGACCATCGCGTCGGCCAAGAAGAGCATGGACACGCTCGAAGCGATGCTGGGCGATGCCCGGCCGGGCGTGCAGGCCTTCTCGAAGAAGACCGTGCCCGAGATCGGCCAGCTGATCCAGGATCTTCGCCAGATGGCCCAGTCGCTGTCCTCGGTCGCCGACAAGATCGACCAGGGCGGCGCGTCCAGCCTGGTCGGCAGCCCGAAACTCCCTGACTACAAGCCCAACAAGTGAGGCCCGCGATGAAGAAGCTCGCCCTGCTCCTGCTGGCCGCCCCGTTCGCCGCCACGCTCTCCGGCTGCGTCTCGTTCGGCGGCAAGCCGCCCAAGGTGCCGTTCCTCACGCTCGAGGCGGCGGCGCAGATCAAGCCCGGCGACGTGCAGACGCCCGCCTCGGGCACGACGGTGACCGTGCTGTTCCCGACGGTGCCGCACGAGCTGGCGACGACTCGGGTGCCGGTCCATTCGGGCGAGAATGCGGTCGCCTATGTGAAGGACGCGCAATGGGTGGAAGCGCCGCCGCGCCTGTTTGCCCGGCTGGTCGGCGATACCATTTCGGCGCGCGCCGGCCGGCCGGTGCTGAGCTATCGCCAGTCGCAGATCGACCCCGGTGCCGTGCTCTCGGGCGAGCTGCGCCGGTTCGGCGTGGACGCCGACACCAACGAGGCGGTCGTCCAGTTCGACGCGCTGCTGGTGCAGGGCGACGACGCCACCAAGTTCCAGAAGCGGCGCTTCGAGGCGCGCGCACCGCTTGCCGAGGTGAAGCCCGATCTGGTCGCCGCCGCGCTCAACCGGGCCGCGAACCAGGTCGCCGTGGAAGTCGCGGACTGGATCGGGAAATAGGGCCTATTGCGCCCGCCGCACTGCCGGCAGCGCGTTGCACACATCGACGCCGCCCATCGGAACGGTGAAGAAAGGCCCGTCGCGATTCTCGCGTGCCTTGATCCAGGCGGCGAAGCGAGGGTTGTCGGTCACACGATACTGGAAGCGCGGGCGCTCGTCCTCGGGCAGCTGGCTGGCGAGACGCACCGAGAGGATCGGCGTCGGCGCCTGGTCCTTGGCATAGACGCCGAGCTGGGCGGTGCCGCGCGTCAGGCTGGAGAGCCATTGCATGCCCTCCACGATCCGGCCGACGATCGCGATGTTGCGGTCGAGCGGGCGCGGAGCGTGGCCGATCACCGTGTAGAGTTCGGCGCCGCTTCCGGTGGAAGGCGCCAGATCGCGCGCGACGCCGACCATCGAATAGCAATGAGTCAGCGAACTGGTCGCGCCGTAATTGGCGAGCGGCCAGCCATCGGCGCTGAGGCCGGTCTTGGCGGCATAGCTGTCTGGCCTGGCGAAGCTGACGCTCTTCGCCGCGTCGAAGCCCGGCCATTCATATTCGGCGGGCGGGTTCTCGATCACGCCGGGCGGGAGCGCGGTCTTATCGTCGCCGCCGCCCCACTGCGTCACGTAATTGTCCTGCACGCGGTAGACGCTCGTGCCGTCCCACCAATGCGCCTCGGCAAGCTTGCGGATGTTGGCGACATGCACGGGAGCGTAGCGCGGGGCCAGGCGGATGAAGACCTGATGCCCGCCCTGCAAGGTCATCACCAGCATCTCGTTGTCGGGTATCGCCTTCCAGTCCGCGGGCGCGGGATCGGCCGGCGACGGCGCGGCGGTCTGCGCAATAGCGGGAAGGGCGGCGAACGCGGCAAGCGCGAGGATCGGCTTCAGCATGGCGCGAAGAGTGGCACGGCACCAGCTGCTTGCCTAGGCCCCCGCCAATCGCTAGGGCACGCAACTTCCGGGACATGCGGAGCGGTGGCCGAGTGGTCGAAGGCGCTCGCCTGGAAAGTGAGTATACGGCAAAACCGTATCGAGGGTTCGAATCCCTCCCGCTCCGCCATTTCCTATTGATTTCACTGGATAATTTCGAAATCCGGAGCCCGCGCCCGGGTTTCGGCGCAGGATTCGGGCGGATCGCTGTGGCCAACCGGGCATGAATCGCGTCACAACAAACCGCAGCATGTTGAGCTGAGCGCCAGCCCGAAAGGGCCATAGCGAGGCGCTAGACAGCTTCATGCCCAGCTTCGTCGCTTGCTCGGTGAGTGGCGGGTATCGGCGCTACCGCCGAAGCGCTCGCCACCCATCTGCGCAAGCTGCTGGCGTATGGCGGGATTGCGCTGTTGTCGGCGATGGCCTCGTTGAATTTCGAACCCGGGGTCAGACGCAAGTGCAACCACCTCGTTCCAGCTCAATCCGATGCAAGCTCATCTAACCTCGAGGGGCAGTTCGGAGGTGCGCTTGACTTGCTGCATGGGGATGTCGGTCTTGAGGCTGCTTACGCCATCGATACGGGCGAGGTGCTCGGCCTGGAAGCGGCGATAGGCTTCCAGATCAGCGGCGATAACGCGCAGCAGGAAATCGCAGTCGCCTGCCATCAAATGACACTCCACAACCTGGCCAAGCTGCTGCACGCTGACGATGAAGCGCTGCACCGTGTCTTCGTCCTGGCCCTTGAGCCACACCCGGACGAACACCGTCATGCCGAGCCCGATGCTGCTCGCGTTGAGCAACGCAACATAGCGCTCAATGATGCCCGCTTCTTCAAGCAGCCGGATCCGGCGCAGGCAGGGCGATGGCGACAAGCCAACCTCCTTTGAGGCCCTTGCGGCGTTCAGCTTCCAGGTCGATGTCTATTGTGATGGGGGCGACTAGCGTCCGCGGCCAACCTTCATGGGCTGAGTGCGGACGCGATGCCGACACTTATTAGCGGCCGCCGCCTCTCTTAGGTCGCGCCAACCGGGGCGTCGACATCTCGATCGCCGCGCCTGCGGCGCTCGAACGCATCAAAGCGATCGCGGACGGCATTTCGGCACTCTACGGATCTCGGCGGCATGATGTTCCCATTTAGATAACACGGACGAGCCGCATCCCGGCGAAGGCCGACAATCATCAGAGGTCCGGCTTGGTGCGGCCGATCTGCGCAGAGGCCCATTTGTCGGCGAAGCTATATAGCGGCGCGAAGGCCTCAAGCATCTCCTTTCCGAGCGGCGTCAGTGCATAGCCTTCCCCGGCCGAATGGATCACTATTCCGGCCTCGCGCAGCTCGTTTACGCGCGACTGCAGCACCGTGGGCGATATCTCGGCCGCCGCGCGCAGCGCGCGCGAATTGAGGGGGCGATCCCGCAGTTCCCACAAGATACGCAGTGCCCAGCGTCGACCGAGGAGCTCGAGCAGCGCCATGATCGGCCTGCGAGTGGTCGGGTCCAGTTTCTGATCGACCAAGACGGCACTCCTCGAAATTAGCCATTGCTATTATTCTAGTAGCATATATTGATTGCTACCGTATCGATAGCACACGGAGGCGGCCGTGCAACGCATCTCACCCCTGCAACAACCTTACCCCGACCCGGTCCAGCAGTCGTTCGACGCCATCATGCCGGCTGGAATGGCGCCACTCGTCCTCTTCACGACTATGGCATCAAGCGAGCGGGCTTGGTCAAAGTTCAGGGCCGGATCGCTCCTGGACGGCAGGCTCCTCAGCCTGCGCGAGCGGGAGATCGTGATTGACCGAACCTGCGCGCGGACCGGCTGCGAGTACGAATGGGGCGTGCACGTCGCGAAGTTCGCGGAGAAGGCGCGGATCACCGCGACCGACGTTGCCGAGTTGCTGGCCGTGCCCGCGAACACCGGCCATTGGACAGCGGCGGAGGCCGCGCTGATCGCCACCGTGGACGCCTTGCACGAGCGCGCGACGCTCACCGACGAGGAGTTCGGGAATCTTCGCACGCACTATGGCGATGACCAGATACTCGAGATCATCATGCTGGCGGGATTCTACCGCACCGTATCTTACCTCGCCAATGGACTGGACCTCCCGCTGGAGGCGGACGGCGCGAGGTTCGCCGAATACCGGACGTGAGGCATGCTCCTCGTCGTCGGCATTCTGGCGGGCATCCTGGACGCTGCGATCGGCGGCGATACAGTCCTGACGCTGCCGGCGCTTGCAAGGGCCGGCCTGTCCAGCGGGGACCATTGGAAATCAGGCCGGCCACGATAAGTGCTTCATGATAGGCGTGAGGGCTTCATCCATATCAATGCTTTGGGGAAACAACGAGCTGTCATGACCTCTATTCCCGATTTCGATGTTGACGCCTTCGTCGCCGCGACACTCTCCGAAGATCTGGGCGGGCCTCCCGGCGCTGGCGGGCACGACCTGACATCCGAATGCGTAATTCCCAGCGATGCCGTTTTCACTGGCGTGATGGTTAGCCGTGACGCGATCGTAGCGGCGGGCTTGCCCATGGCAGCCGCTTTTTTTCAGGCGCTCGACCCGGATGTGAAAATCGAGTTGCTGGTAGCCGAAGGTGAAGAGGTACCACCCGGCACAGAATTGATGCGGCTAAGGGGCAATGCGCGAGCCTTGCTGACCGCCGAGCGCTCGGCCCTCAATGTGGTGCAGCACCTAACCGGCATCGCGACCCTGACGCGCGAGTATGTTCATCGGATCGAGGGAACTGGCGCCGTCCTCCTCGACACGCGCAAAACCACTCCCGGCCTGCGCCTGCTGGAGAAATATGCCACCCGCACAGGCGGAGCGAAGAACTATCGCCTGGGATTGTGGGATGCAGTGATGATAAAGGACAACCATATCGCGGTGGCTCAGTCCATCGGGCAGGCGGTGGGCGCGGTGAGAGCAGCCGGTATCACGCAGATCAGCGTCGAGGTTGATCTGGTAGACCAGATCGAACCAGCCATAGCGGCGGGTGCGACGCACTTGTTGCTCGACAATATGGAACCCGCCGTGCTGCGCGGTGCGGTTACTCTTGTCCGGGCGCGCGTGCCGACTGAGGCATCGGGTGGAGTCACGCTCGAAAATATCCGCAGCATCGCCGAAACAGGCGTAACCTATGTGAGTGTCGGGAGGCTGACTCAATCGGCACCCGCCGCCGATATTGGGCTGGATTTTACCATAGCTTAAGCGCGCGCCTCCCCAGATTACATCGCAGACGTCGCCATGCGCATCGCGTTCGACCTCGTTCAGTTGTGCAGAAGGCTGAATGTCCGACATTGGGTGGAAAGCGGTCGTTGACATGTTAGCTTGCCATATGGCTCACTTCGATATCGGCGCCCTGAAACATTGGCTTGTCGAGCACGATGTGCACCTTCGTCCGCCCGCCTCAACGGAGGCGTTGAACGAACTACGTGCCGCTTACCAAGGCACCGTGCATCCCGACATAGTCCATCTCTATCAAGCGTTTGACGGGTGTGACCGGGGCGACTTTGAAGTCGATAGCTTCTTCTCCATTCGGCCCGTTGCAGAAGGCCTGGCCTACGCAAGGGAACGCGGTCTCGACCGGGATTTTGCATTTGGCGACGTCTGTTTCTCTGCCGATGTTGTGCTCTGCTCCCTGCTCGAACCCGATGCTCCCGTGAGATGGGCCGACGGCATCTTGCCGCCAAGCCCCTCAATCGGATCGTTCTTCGATACATTGACGACAGGGCGGCTGTGGTCGCGCTGACCGCTATTACGAACGCCTGCTATTTCCGATGATCTCTTCGGGTTTGTGCTTCTTCGATGGCATGCAGCGTCCCCTTCCCGGTGATTTCCATCCTACTCGATGGTCCACCTGAAGGGGGCAGCGCAGTCCGGCTGCCCCGCATCGGGGCCGCGGCGAATCTGGACAGCAGCCGACTACCCAATGGCCGCCGACCGATCGTCGCCTGAGCAAATGGTGGCCTTTCGGAGCATCCGCGGGCGAACTGCACGACCGGAATTGCGGCACGAAGCCGTGCCGATTTGCGCTCGGCCCTGCGCTTCCCTCCAGTTGAGAGGAATGAACTAGAAACGGTTTCTGATAGTCAGGCGGATCGTTCTGCCCACCGGATCCTGGTCGTCACGACCATAGCCTGGCGCCGGGCTGCCCCTTCCCAGGCGGGCGCTGGGCCGCGTATCGAACAGATTGTCGATATCCAGCCCGAACTGCATGCCTGCGGCGCGGCGTGGCGTAGCGCCATCATGGCTCGGTCGGATGGTGCGTGCCAGCGCATAGCTGAATTTCAGATCCACCGTGCCGATCGCGGAGACCAGCAGATCTTCGGGGCCATCGCGCCCCGTGTCGCGCCGCACGCGATAGGCGCTGCGCCAGCGCGCCGCCAGGTTGACGCCCCATGGCCCGTCTCGCCCGTCCATCTGCACATCCAGCTGGTGGCGCGGCACGCCACCGCCGTCACCAACCAGCCGGTCCATTTCCGGCAGGCCCGCGTGAATCATGGTGAGATTGCGCAATTGCAGATTGTGGTTGATCGCGATCCGCAGCGTACCCGGCTTTGCCCCGCCGAGCGGGAAGGTGATGCTGAGGTTCGAGGCCAGGCTCTCGGCACGCGCGGAGCGGAAATTGATCGGGCGCCGGTCTATGGTGGTGAGCCGTCCGCCGGCATCGCGCGTGAACCGCGCGGGGAATGCCGCCTCCAGTTCGGGCGTGACTTCCGGCAGGGAGCCGATGCCATTGACGGCATTCGATCGTTGCAGGCTGACGCTCCCGGTCAGGTTCCAGGGGGAGAATGGGCCCGCCGATGCCGATAGCGCGATCCTGTCGAAGCGCGGCGGAAGCAAATCCGGTGTGCCGCCCAGGATCGGCAGGACCTGTGCCGATTCCCCGGTGACGAAGTCGAACACCGTGATCGGGGCGCCATAATAGGCCGGCGCAAAGCGCTGCGCATCGGGTACGCTGTCGATCGAGGTCGACCAGTTGCCGATCAGCCGCAGCCTGGTCATGGGCATCCAGATCAGGCCGGCGCTCAATCCCTTGCCTTGGCCGGCGTCCGTCTGGCGCAGGGTGCCGCCGAACGTCGCGGACATGCTTCCCAGCAGGCGCTCGATCGCCGAGCCGTTGCCCGGCGAGGGCGTGCGCCAGAGCGGAAGCGACACGGTGCCGCCCAGGCTGAGGTCGCGGGCGGAAAAGGCGCGTATGGGCCCGGCTCCAAGGATGGACGTGCGGGACAGGGATGCCCGCATGGTCAGGTTGACGGTCACCGGTCCGGCGGGAAGATTGAATATGCGGCGGTTGGCCGACATGGCGGTCGCCAGCGATTGCTGGCGGGAAGCAGTATCCGCCAAGCCTGACTGGCTGCTCGCCGAGAGCTGGCCGGTCAGCGATGCCTGCAGGGACCAGCCCAGGAGCGAACCGCTCAGGCCGCCGATCACCAGCAAGTTGCGCGTGCTGTGCCGGCTTTCGATCGGTTCGCCGCCGGACAGGGATATGGCGCGGTCGCTTCGTACCTGACCCTGGATGTTGAGGCTCGAGGACCAGCGCCCCAGGGCGCGGGTCAGCGCCAGATTGGCGTCCATGGTCTGTACCGAAGGGCGAAGGCTGACCGCCTCATGGCCGGGATGATCCTCCAGATACTGCGATCGTTCCGCGCCGAGCAGCGCGGTATCCCGTGCGGCGCGGATGCCGAATTGAGTCGTGCTGTTGCCGGATATGGCGCCTTGGCGAATATCTCCGGACAGGCTCGACATCCCGCCGGCGGCGGGCGCCTGCGCGTCGAACTGGCCGTCGCGGCTCTTGAAGCGTCGTTGCAGCACGATGTTGAGCACGCGCCGCGACGAATCGCCGCCATATTGCGCGCCCGCTCCGCGCGGCAGCACTTCGACCCGCACCAGCGCATCCGACGGAAACCGGGAGAAGACACCGGGATTGGCGACGCGCTGGCCGTTGACGATGACGACGGGATCGTCTCCCAGCGCATTGCTCTGGACAGTGCGCTGGATCACTTCGCCGATATCATAGGCGCCCAGCGCGTCGATCTCATCCGCGTTCAGTTCGATCTCGGGTGCCATGTCCGCGGCTCCGCGGCGTCCCGTCACCACGATCTGGTCGTGCTGGGGCAGGGAGGCAGGCACCTCCTGTCCCGCCGGGGATCCATGGTCCTGCACGGGGGCGGAGCCAGCGGATTGCCCAACGTTCGCGAGAGCCGCAAGCGCGCAGACTAGCAACTGCATTGCAAGCGCCATCCTCCTCGTGCCCGGCAAGCTGCCGAACTGCCATCCCGGCCCACGCCCGTTTCGCGGCTTCCCGAAGGCGCTCTAGGTTCGCGATGCGACGCGCGCCGGCGCCCAGAGCGGCGGGCGCCGCCTGGCCCAGGGTGCCGCCTGTTCCAGCTCGAAGGCGAGTTCCAGCAGCGTCCGTTCGTCGCCCAGCCGGCCCGCGAACTGCACGCCGATCGGCAGGCCTTCGGCGGTCCAGTGGACTGGCAGGCTGATCGCCGGTCCGCCGAATGCATTCTGCACCATCGTGTAGTCGGCATAGCCGTTCAGCCGCGAGGCCAGCATGTCGAGCGGCAGCGAGCCGTTGATCTCGCCGATCTTCACCGGCGGCTTGAGCAGGACCGGGGACATAAGGACATCGACCTTGTCGAATGCACTGTAATATCCCTTGGCATAGCCGTTCACGCGCCCGAGCGCCTGGTCGGCACTGGCAGGCGGGATGAGGTCCCCCATCGCGCCGATCGCCGCGGATGCGGGTTCGATCAGTTCCGCGAGATGCTGTGGGTCGAGCTTGGTGGCCGAGAGCAGATAGCGTTTGAGCTGCGCGCCCTCGAGCAGGTAGATTTGCGTGAAATCGGCCAGGAACGCCTTGGTGTCGAATGGCCATTTCACTTCCTTGACCGGATGGCCGAGGCCGCTCAGCACCTTGTAGGCGGCATCGAGCGCCAGGAGCGCTTCCTTGTCCGGCAATGCCCCGCTGAGACCGCCGATCAGCAACCCGACGCGCAGCCGCCGGGTCGACGGCCCTTCGACGCGTCCCACCGGCGGATAGATGCCACCTCGGCGGATTTCGACCGCCGCGAGGAAATTGGCGGTGTCGCGTACCGTCCGCGAGACGCATAGCGGCTCGGTCAGGTCGAGCTGGGCGAGATGGCCCGGCGCATCGGGCACGCGCCCGCGCGACGGCTTGAGGCCGACCAGACCGCAATTGCTCGCCGGAATGCGGATCGAGCCCGCGCCGTCCGCCGCATGGGCCATCGGCACGATGCCGGCGGCGACGGCGGCCGCCGATCCGCCCGACGAGCCGCCCGGCGTATGGTCGAGCGCCCACGGGTTGCGCGTGATCCCGTAGGCCAGCGTCTCGACGGTGGGCAATGCCCCGAACTCGCTCATCGTCGTTCGCGCAAAGGCGTTGAATCCCGCCTGGCCGATTGCCGCGGCCATCGGGCCGTCCTGCCTGGCGATCGGTGTGACCTTGTCGAGCCGCGAACCGAAATGCACGTGCGTCCTGGCAAGGTCCTCTTCGTCCTTGACCAGGAACGGCACGCCCGCGAAGGGCGCGGAGAAGTGCTTCGTGGCGAGCGCTCGCTTGCGCGCGCGCTCGTAGAGCTTCTCGCTGAAGCAGTTGAGGTCGGGCAGCACTGCTTCCGCGCGGGCGATGGCGGCGTCCAGCGCCTCTACCGGGTGGATCCGGCGCGCGCGGATCGCTTCGGCCAGCGCCGTCGCGTCCATCTCGGCGAGGTCGCTCGCCGCAGCCGGCCCCGCCAGGGCAGCGCCGGGGAGCAACGCGCCGACGCCCATGGCGCCGGCCCGCTGCAGGAAGTCGCGGCGCGTGCCGGCGGACGAGAGGTCGTTGCAATCCACCATGATCGGCTTCCTTCGGGTTTTCTGGAGGTCAGGCGCTGAAAATCCGGCGGCCCCGTTCCACCGACATCGTCTTGCCGGGGCGAATGGCGAGCGAGCGTGCCTTGACCGTGTCCATGAACACCCATTCGCCCGTTACCCGTTCGGGCGTGAGCTGGACGGCCATGTAGCCGCGACTGCTGGTATCGGCCCATTTGAGCTCGGGGCTGGCGCGCATGATGAACTGGGCGGTCAACTGGGGCGGCAGCGCCAGATAGGCTTCGATCCCCGGCGACGAGACGCTGTGCCCGCCGAACTCGACGCCCGCCGGCTTGCCTTGCGAAGCGAGATCGAATGCCCAGCCATTATGGCTGTCGCCCGACAGCACGACCAGGTCCGCATCGGCAGCCTGGGCGGCGCCGAGCAGGCGCGCGCGCGCTGCGGGGAAACCGTCCCAGGAATCGAAGTCGGGTGCCGTGCCGGCCTTGCCGGCGGCCGAGAGCACGTTGAGGAACGCAGCCTGCTCGGGTGGCAATTTGAGGCTGGCGACAAATGCGGCCGGCAGCTCGGGCAGCCGCATCTGCCCCATGACCACCTGCTGCGCGAGGATCTGCCATTTCGCGCCGCGCTGCTTCGAGCGCGCGATCCCGTCCTGGAGCCATTGCTCCTGCTCGGGCCCCATCAACGTCCGCTTCGGGTCGGCCAATGGCCCGTCGCGCAGCGCCTTGAGCTTGGCGACCGGATCGCCGCTCGTACCGATGATCGCCACCGGATCGAGCCGTTCGCTGCGGGCGGTCAGCCGGGTTTCCGGGCGGAAGATCGTCGCCAGGTCGCCGATCTCGAAGCTCGACCAGGGCTTGCCCGATACCGGCAGCCATTCGTTCCAGGCTTTCATCGAGGCGCGCTTGCGCTCCTCATAATCGCCTTCGTCGGGCTGATGGTTCTCGGCCCCATGTGCCCAGGCGTCGTTCGCCGTCTCGTGATCGTCGTGCTGGACGATCATCGGGAACATCTGGTGCAGACGCTGCAGATCGGGATCGGCGCGATAGCTGGAATAGCGCAGACGGTAGTCGGCCAGGCGGATCGCCTCGCCGGCCGGCTCGATCAGGCGGCCGGCGATCGCCTGGTCCGCCCCGGGATAATAACCGCGCTGATATTCGTAGATATAGTCGCCCAGATGCACCATCAGGTCGATATCGTCCCGCGCGGCCGCATGGGCATAGGCGTTGAACCAGCCATAGGGCAGGTTGGCGCAGGAGAAGACGCCAAGGCCGAAGCGCTCGACCGGCCCGGCCGGCAGCGTCCTGGTCCGCCCGACCGGCGAAACCGCACCGTCCGGGGCGATGAAGCGGTAATAATAGGTCCGCCCCGGCTGCAGGCCGCCAACGACGACGCGCGCGGTATGGTCGTCGGCTCTGCTCGCCCCGCCGCCGCCGCTCGTCTTCTTCCGGAAATCGGGCGTTTCGGAAAGTTCCGCGGTCAGCTGCACGTCGCCGCCATCGGCAGGCACATAGCGGGTCCAGAGCAGGATCGAGTCCGGTCCCGGCTCGCCGCTGGCGACATTGTGAGTGAAGCCGCGCGCGGTCAGCAACGCCTGGGCACGTGCCGCACCGCCCATCGCCAGCGCGCCGATTCCGAAACTGCCTGCCAGGACCAGGCTGCGGCGGTCGATGATGATCGTCATGTCGGTTCTCGCGGGAAAGGAGGGACTATCGCGGATCGATCGGCGCCGACGGCGACGACGACGGCGACGGTGCCGTGGCGGAGGCCGGGGGCGATTTCGCAGCAGCGGGGATCGCACGCAGCGCCGCGTCGATCGCCTTCACGCGCTCATGCGGCATCGCATCGGGAAACATCGCCTCCAGCGTCTCCAGGCTCATCGCCTTGAATTGATCATATTGCGGGTGGGTCGTGAAACCCGGCAGTTCGCGTTCCAGCACCGCCTTCGCCGCAGGATTGGCGGCGAGCTGCTCGATCGGCGTCCTGGTGCTGAACGCGGGCTTGTCCTGGCCGGCAACGGCGTGCAGCGGAGCGGCAATCGCCTGGAGGGCGATGGCGAGCTGCAAGATACGAAAACCCGTGCGCATCCATGCTGTCCTTGCTGAGCAAAGGAGCGATGCGGCGGGTGGAGCCGCCGCATCGCCCAGTTGGGGGGTCAGTTGATCGTGACCGCCGGCGAGACCGTGAGGCTGCCCGAGGCGTTGCAGACGCCGCCGATCAGGGCCAGGAAGCCGGTGGTGCCGGGCAGCGCCGCAGAGAGCGGGCCGGCGGTCGAGGTGAGGTTGCTCCACGGGCCGACGACATCGCGCGGACCGCAGTCGCCGAGGCGGGTCGAGACGGCCATGTCCTTGATCGTCACGCTGGTCGAGGAGTTCGCCTGAACGCGCAGCGGCAGCACCAGGCCATCGTCGCACGCCAGCGGGCCGCTGACGGCGCTACCGGTGTAGCTGGTGAAGGTGATGCCCGTCGAGTCGGTGGTGCCGCTCAGCGTGACATTGCACACCGTGGTCAGGGTGCCGTTCAGGTCCTGGGTGAGCTGGCCCGAAGCGGTCACCGCCGTGTTGGCGGGCGACAGGGTCTGGGCCATCGCCGCCGACTGGAAGGCAACGAGGCTGATGAGAGCGGCGACAGACTTGGTGAAGATATTCATCGTGAGTTTCCTTTTCAATTGGGATGAATTTGAAACAAGGCACGTCCTTCACGAGTAGTTTCTTGTTATATGTGCGACCACGTCTTCGAATTTTTAGTGATTGTTATTTGATTCCCACGCGCACGCTGAAACCGATGATGCGCGGGTCGAGTGTGAATACATTGGAGAAGGTGCCGACTTCGTTCGGCCCGGTGAAGGCGTCGGTGATCGGCGTGCTGTTGAACACGTTCTTGACGTAGAACTGGTACGTCAGGTTCGAGGCCGGGCGGCTGAGCGTGATCGCCAGATTGGCGTTGCCCCAGGCGCGCAGGCGATCATAATCGGTGTTGTAGACACGGGCGAAACTTGCCGACTGGCGATAATAGTCGCCGCGCAGCGACAGCCGCCAATCGTCGAGGAACAGGGTGTATTCCGCGCCGATATTGAAGGTGAGGTGCGGCGCGTTGGGCAGTTCGTGGCCGCTCAGATCGGCGGCGAAGCCATAGCCGTTGTTGGGCGCGCCATAGTTGGACGGGTTCGGGCCGTAATAGTTCGCCGGCTTGCTCGGGTCGTAGGGCGCGGTGGGGCTGTAGGTGAATCCGTAAAGGGCCTGGCCTATCCCGCCAGGTGCAAATGGATTGCCGGCGGACCCGAATACATGGGGCGCTTCGCAGAAGAAGTTGATCCCCGAATCCGAGGTGCTGTTGATATCCTTGGGATTGACCTTCTTGAGATAGGCGGCGACCAGCGCCTTGGGCGCGATGCAGGTGTTCGGGCTCTGCGCCCAGGGATTGACGGTCATCCAGTCGTCATGGCCCTGTACGCGGTCCATGACGTCGATCGAGCTTTGCCCGTTGCCGATCCGGGTCCTGAGATACCCTAATGTCGCACCCACCTTGAAGTGCCGAGAGGGTATCCACGCAGCCTCCAGCTCGGCTCCATAGGTGATAGCGTTGAGGTTCTCGGTATTAATCGCCCGGTTGATCAGCTGCGATATCTGGTAATTCTTGTAGTCGTTGAAGAAGGCGGAGAAGTTCAGCAATATCTTGCCACCGGCAATCTTGTTCTTCATGCCAATTTCGAAGGTGTTGAGTTCCTCCGGCTCGAATTTGGTGGGAAGCCGCGTATAGGTTCCGCACACCAGCGCCGGCGCCACCGGCAGCCCGTTCGGGCCGCAGGGCTTGTCGGCCTGCCCCCGGGGATTGTCGCCACCGCCCTTATAGCCGCGCGCATAGGAGGCGTAGAGTGCGGTTTCGTCGGTGAACGCCAGATGCGGCTTCCAGTTCAGCGCAAGCCGGCCGGTCACGCGCCGCCATCGCATCGTTTCGGCGGGATCCGCAGGATAGCCGCGATCAACCGTGCCGCTATTGAGCCCTCGGGTGTCGCTCAGCAACTGGGTGGCATAGGGTATGATCAGCTTCTGATCGTCGGTGTAGCGCAGGCCCCCGGTGATCTTGAAATTCTCGGTCGGCTTCCAGTAGATTTCGCCGAACGTCGCCCAGGATTTGGTCTTGAGCTGCTGAATGCTCCGGAAGTAATTATGTCCCTCGCCATTGATCTTGTCGATGGGATTCGGGTCGATATAGGCGCAGCCGACGCCCTTGGCGTCGCAATACGGCCCCTCGGACAGCGCGGCGATGGTGAAGAGGTTGCTGAAGACGTAATAGTTTTCGGTGGTCTCGTAGGACAGGTAATTGGCGCCGAGATTGAAGTTGACCGGTCCGTCAAAGGATGAATTCAGCCGGACCTCTTGTGCCCATTGCTCGCTGCGCGCCTCCGAGCGATCGATTGCCGCCGGGGTGGTCAGCTCGCCGAGCTGCGGATCCTTGAACGTGCCGAGGCCATTGCGAGAGCCGAGATATGGCTTCCAGGCTGCCTTGACGCCGGTGGCGTATTGCTCCGGCGCAATGAAATAGGGCACCGCCTGAAATCGGAAGAAGTCCTGCGAAGCGCTGTAATAGTCCTTCGTGTAGAGAAGCTGACCGGTGAAATGCAGGCGATCGGTGATGTCGATCTCGGCGTTGAACTGGAACAAGTCGTTCCGTGCCCGGTATTTCGGATCGTAGAAGGTGCCGATCTCTCGCAGGTCACGGGATTGTTGCCCATTGACGGTACCGAACGGATCGAGACCCATCGGGGTATAGTAGCTGCCATAGGGGCCCCGGTTTCCGGCCAACGCCAGGGTGAGCGCCGTCACGATCGGAAATCCGCGGCCATTGGGCACGCCATAGGCGGCATCGGAATAGAGGGTCTTTTGCTGGCATCCCGGCGTCAGCGCGCCAATGCTCCACGCGCCGACCACGGGCTGCGACTGGGCGACGCCGTTCCGGTCGGTATAATCGATCTTCTGCGGCGTCTCGCCGCGCGTGCAAAGCTGTTTGCCGGTGCGTGCGCGGTCGTCGTTCTCGTTGAAATGCTCCCAGAAGAAGCTGAAGCGCAATGCCGGATCGGGCTCCCACAGCGCCGACAGCCGCGTCGAATAGAGATTGCGGCCGTTCACATTCTTCTGCGTTACCGTGTTGTAGTCATAGCCGTCGCGCTTCGTCCACGCGCCCGCCGCGCGGAACGCCAGGGTGTCGCCCAGGGGAATGTTGACGAACCCGCGCAGGCGGGTGGAGGCATAATTGCCCACCTCGCCCTGGATTTCGCCGCCCCATATGCCGAGCCTGGGCTTGGCCGGCAGCATGTTGACGACGCCTGCCGTCGCGTTGCGACCGTAGAGCGTGCCCTGCGGCCCACGCAGCACCTCGACGCGCTCGACATCGAAATATTCCTGCTCGAACAGTCGGTTGCGGATCAAAGGCGTATAGTTGAAGCTGATCGCGACCGCCGGATCGGCGGTGACGGAGATCGCCTTGGTGCCGATCCCGCGGACAGTGAAGTTATAGCCTGAGAAATTGTCCTTCGAGAAGGAGACGTTCGGGATAGCGCGCAGCAGCTCGGGGCCGCCTTCGATCTTCTGGTCCGACAGGTCCTGCGCCGTGAAGGCCGAGACCGCGGCGGGCACATCGATCAGGCGCTCGGACATCTTCTGCGCGGTGACGACGATGTCGTTGCCGCTGCCGGCGTCTTCGGAGGCCTGTCCGTCATCGGCCGCGAGGGCCGGGCCTTGCCCGCGGATTGCAGCCTTGGGCCGCGGACCGGCGACTGTCTTCCCGGCAGGTTGCGCATGGCCTCCCCGAATGATCAGGAAGGCATCGCCGCGCTTCTGATAGGTCAGGTCGGTTCCGTGCAGGAGCTGGATCAGCGCCACCTCGACGGAGGAAGCCCCCTTGATCGCGCGCGCCTTCTTGCCGCGCACCAGATTCTGATCGACCAGGATCTGCGCGCCGGACTGGCGCGACAGCACGTTCAGCGAATCCTCCAGGCTGGCTGCAGGAAGCGTGATGCCATGTTGCGCCAATGCTGGCGGAGCGGCGCAAATGGCGCCGATGGCGAGCGCGAAAACGGCAACGCCTGTACGAAGCGACCCCTTGAACTTCAGCACTATCTATTCCCCCCTTGGGCTCGGATTGAGCGGCCTCAGGGGAAAGACGCGGCGCACGCCGAAACTTCACAAAGTTTCTTGCTTCAGTTTTGTTGCGATTGGAGCGGGTAGCTCAGAGCAATCAGCTCTTCGATAGCGTCAATGCGCGCTCTGTCTTGTGAACCCGGAATGCGTGCGTGATCGACAGGTTCTCGAGCTGGCCCACCGGATCGGTCAGTCTTATCCGGCCACTCACCGGCTTCTCGGCCAGGTCCTTGTCGGCAATATCGATGGGCAGCGGGGAAAGGCTTTGCAGATCGGCGATCACCTGCCGCAACGGCGCCCCCCTATACTCCATCCACTCGCCGCGCCAGCGGGCGACTTCATCCGGCTTCATGTCGGCGATCCGGTTGAGGCCCGCCTGGTCCAGAATGGCTGCCTGCCGGGCCTGGAGCTGGATCGGCGTGTCAAACCATCCGTTCCTGCCGAACCGAACCACGCCGGATGCGACGGCGACACGGATGCTCCCCGGCTTGTTCGAGACCTCGAAGCTGGTCCCGACATCCACGATACGCGCGTTTCCGGTATCGATCCGGAAGGGACGCTGCGCGTCATGTGCGACCTTGGCGAAGAGAGTGCCTTGGGTCAGTTCGACCACGCGGTCATGGCGGGTATAGCGGATCTTCACCCGCGCGCTGCCTCCCAGGGTCAGCTGCGTACCGTCGGCAAGGGTGACTGCACGCACCTTGCCGTCCGCCACGGAATAGTCCTGCGGCTGGGCGAGGTACAAAGCGATCAGGGGGAGCGACTTGTAGCCGCCCAGCATGACGAGCAGGACGGTCATGCCGCCGACCAGCCAGGCATGCCCCGATCTGCCCGGGCGCCCATAGGCTTGCAGCGCGGCGTCCATGTCGGACCCCATGATGCGCCGCCACATGGTGTCATAGGCAGGTCGGCAACGCGGATCGCCGGCAAGCCATGCGTCGAAGGCAGCCTCATCGAAGGCCTCGTCGCCCATGCGCCGCTCGATCCACTGCGCCGCTTGCCATTTTATGGAGCTAGTCTCGGACAGGGCAGCCTCTCTTCTCGATCTTCTCGATCGCCGAATCGAGATCGAATATGGCGCGCGCAACATGATTGCTCACGGCGCTGGGGGAAAGGCCCAAGGCCATGGCCACCTCGCTCGCCGATTGTCCGCGTACCCGCCGCCGGATGAAGACTTCCCGTCTGAGGGAGGGCATGGTCTTGAGGATGTTCGCGATCAGCTCGATCAGCTGCTTGCGCGCCAATTGCTGATCTATCGTCGGCTGGGGGCAGGGGATCGCGTCGGACAGTTCAACGAGCGGAGCCCGGCTGACTCGGCGGAAATGGTCCCTGACCAGATTCAGCGAGATGCGACGCAGCAGGGCAGGCGCATTCTTTACGCTGTTGTCCGGCTTCGCTTCGAAGATCAGCAGCCGGAGATAGGCTTCCTGGACAATGTCCTCGCTGAGCGCCGAGTCGTGGACCTGCCGTCCCACATATTCAAGCAGGCCAATGCGTTGCGCGCTCAAATGGGCGGGACTCGAAACCATCGAAGAGGTGCATATGCGTTCGATGTGACATGGGGGTTTCGGTCGGTTCAGGGATACTCGCCTCCCGATTTGAGCGGTTGGCGGAGAAGTCGATCGTCACGTCGGCCTTTCGGAGGACGATGTCGCGGAGGAGATCTTCGGGTCAGCTCGGAACGTTCAATTGCAATGCCACATCGCATCGTCGACGTGATGGAGGATCATGCCGTTACGGCTTTGCCTACGCCATAGCGCTTGCTCGGCGGCGGCGCGGCATTCGAGGTGATGAGAACCGCGTGGTCTGACTCGACGGCAACGCGCCCCAATGTCGGTCATTGAGTGTACCGCCGGCTGCTCCCGAAAGCTGACGTTTGTTCGGGTTCGGATCGTGCGTCCCGGCTGCTGGCCGCGATCCGTCGACGCGCTCAGAAGAGTTCGTCGAGAAGCCGGTAATAGTGCAGGCCTGCCCGATCGACCGTACCGCCATAGCGCGTGAGAAACGGTTGCACGAAGGCGGCGCCTAAATTGCACTCGATGCTCCAGGCGGCCAGAGCCAGATCCTGATGCCGATCGGCCACGCCCAGACGCCCGCAATCGATGAAGCCGCTGAACCGCCCGCGCTCGGCCATCAGGTTGGGCATGCAGGCGTCGCCATGCGCGACCACGAGATCTTCCTTGGAGGGACGCAGCGCAAGCGCCTCCTCGAGCACACTGGCTGCGGTCCGCCCCAACCGTTGCTCGTCCATGTCCCCCTCGTCCACGCGACCGGCTGCGACATTGGCCTCGGCCTGGGCGAGCTTGGCCGCGAGCCGCTGATCGAATGGGCAGAGTGCCACGTCGAGCGCGTGGAGCTCGCGCAGCGAATCGGCAGCGATCTCGGTGATCTGCAACGGGGAAAGATCCGGGGAACTGGCGAGGTCACGGCCCGGAACTTCGGACATCAGCAGCCACAGCCGCCCTTTTTCTTCCACCTCGGCTTCAACGGTCGGCGTCAGCTGGGACTGACCCGCCAACCAGCGCAGCCGGTCGATCTCTCCCCGAAGCTCGGCAAAGGGACCGATCGGTTCGGATTTCACGAACAGCGACGGCAGACCATCGCCGGTCAGGCGAAATACCTCTGCTTCCGAACAGCCGATGGTCTGCGCGTGCCACGCATATCCCCGCAGCCGGTCGCCCCAAGCGCGCGGCATCGGGCGCACAGCGTCCGGAGAAACTGCTACGGACGGCAAATCTTGGAGCTGCGACATGAGGGTTCCGGGGGTTCTGAGCAGGTACAGGCGGATAGGTTCCGATCTATCGCCTTTCAAGCCTGAGGCACGGCAACGCGCTCCCTGATCGGACGTTCACGGCAGGGTAATGCCCCTCGAAAGCAGCCGTTTGTCCATGCAACCTGTCTCGCCACAATCGTTTTCTACGGGGGAGATCGAGAACGTTACGCTTGCAATCAACAATATGCGCTGCCACTTGCGGCCGCGTTTCAGCAGCCCCACGGGCATCGCCCATAATTACTTCACTGCCTGGCTCAGATCGCAAGCCCCGGTGGCAGCAAGCGTGGCTGCCCGGCCTATCCGAGGACATCGGTCAGAAGCCGTTTCCAGTTTCCGCCCATGATCTTGTCGACTTCACGCGGACGAAAGCCCGCCCTTTCCAGCGCCTGCGAGATTCGAAGCATGCGGTCGATATGGTTCAGCTCCGGAATGACGACGTGCTGGGGCGTCCATTCGAACCCGGGCACGCCCTGACGCCGCAAGGCGAGCCACCAATCGAGATATTCCTGCACGCCCTTGCCATTGTCGTTGCCGAGCTTGATCAGGTTGGGCTGGCCGGCCATCGGAAAGTCGTTCGCCACACCGACCGCTTCCAGCCCGCCTACCCGTATGACGTGACGGATCTGGGCCACATAATCGGCAACCGTCGGCGGATTCCGGCGCGTGAGCCAGAAGCTCATCATGAAGATCCCCATCACGCCGCCGCGTTCGGCGATCGCGCGGATCACTTCGTCCGGCGCACAGCGCGGATGATCGACGATCGCCCGCGCCGCGCCGTGGCTCAGTGCTATCGGCGTCTTCGATCGCGTCGCCGCCTCGATCATGGTGGGAACCGAGCCGTGCGAAACATCCGGCAATATCCGCAGCCGGTTCATCTCGGCCAGGCCATCGATGCCGAGCGGCGTGAGCCCGGTCTGCCTCGTCTCGAGCGCACCGCCGGCGAACGGCGTATCGTTGTGATGCGTGAATTGCAGGACCCGCAGGCCCTTTTCATGGAAATAGGCAATCCGCGAGAGATCGCGCTCGATCATCTCGGTCGACTGGAACTGCAGGAACACCGCGCAACCGGGCCGTGTCCCGATATCGCTGCCCTTCTCGGCGAGATAGGCGAAGGGCGTGTTCCGCAACCGTTCGACGGCCCTGTCGATCGCGGGGTCGTTGGCCGCGAAATTGCGGCTGTAGCGCGGAACGCCATCCGGATCGCGGGAAGCGATCAGATCGGAGATGTCGGCGATCATCCCGCCCAGCCCGGCGGCCGCGATCTGGCGCAGATCCTCGGGAAGAAAGCTGAGCGAGTCGAAGAACAGCCGGCTCCGCTCCGTCCCCCGCGCCAGCGCCGGCATTCCAAGCGTGGCCGCCAGCGCGCCGGCGACCGATCGTCTCGTCCACATCGGGCTCCCCTCCCCAAGCTCCTGCCGCCCATTTCATAGCCGCGCGCGCGCCGACCGCGCCAGCCCCGGCCGCCAACCCGCCAGGGAAGGTCATTGTCGATAGCGGCTCGGCGGCGCCCCCAGCACGCGCTTGAACATGGTCGAGAAATTGGCCGGGCCCTCATAGCCGAGATCCAGCGCGACAGCAGTGACCGGCTCTCCCGCGGCGAGCCTCGGCAGCGCAACCGAGAGACAGGCTTGCTGACGCCATTCCGCGAAGCTCATGCCCGTCTCGCGGCGAAAGAGCCGCGTGAAGCGGCGGCGATTCATCGCCAGCCCGTTCGCCCATTCGTCGATCGTGGCACTTGCCCGTGGCGCCTCGAGAAAGGCATGGCATCGCGCTGCGAGCGCGGCATGGCGCGGGAACGGCACCAATATGGGGATGATCGGCGCCCGGTCGATCTCCGCCACGAGCAGTTGCATCACCAGCCCATCGCGTCCCGCCTCGTCATATTCGACCGGCACTTCCGCCGCGCAGACCAGCAGCTGGCGCAGCAACGGCGATACCGCGACGACTCGGCAGGCGTGCCCGAGCGACGGGCAGGCCCCCGCCTCGATCAGCACGCTGCGCGTCTGGACCGCTCCCACCATGCGCACCGCATGCGGCGTTCCGGCCGGGATCCATACCGCGCGCTCCGGAGGCGCCACCCATGCCCCCTCGGGCGTGCTGACCGCGACCACGCCGCTCGCGGCATAGAGAAACTGGGCGCGGCGATGCCGGTGCTCGGCGAGTTCGAACGCCGGGGGATAATCATTGCCGATGCCGACAACGGGGCGCGGCACGTCCTCATAATCGTCCGGCGCGCGATAATGCGACTGTCCCACCATCAAAACTATTTATCCCATGCAACGAAGCGGGACGCTTTCTGGACCGCTAGTGCCGCGCTCACAAGGAGCGAATGATGAGCGACACCCGGGCAATGGCGATGGACACTCCGCAGGCGGAAATGAACGGCACGGTATTCGGGGTGATCGTCGCGATCAGCTTCTGCCATCTGCTGAACGACATGATGCAATCGCTGCTTCCGGCGATCTATCCCAATCTCAAGACCGACCTGGGGCTGAGCTTCGGCCAGATCGGCCTGGTGACGCTCGCCTATCAGATCACCGCGTCGATCCTGCAGCCGCCGATCGGGCTGTACGCGGACAAGCGTCCCACGCCGCTGGCGCTCCCTGGCGGCACGCTGTTCTCGCTGGCGGGGCTGGCGATCCTGTCGGTCGCGCACAGCTACGGCATGGTGCTGGCGGGGGCGGCGCTGCTCGGCATCGGCTCTTCGGTGTTTCACCCTGAATCCTCTCGTGTCGCCCGCATGGCGGCGGGCCGGCGCCACGGCCTGTCCCAATCGCTGTTCCAGGTCGGCGGCAATGCCGGCCAGGCCCTCGGCCCGCTCGCCGCCGCGCTGGTGGTGGTTCGCTGGGGCCAGTCGAGCCTCGCCTTCTTCGCGCTGCTGGCATTGCTCTCGGGCGCGGTGCTGTGGAACGTCGCCGCCTGGTATCGTCATCACGGGCTGGCGCGGCTGCACGCGGGCCGCCGCACCGCCACGGCCGACTTGCTGCCCAAGGGACATGCGGCACGCGGCATCCTCATCCTGCTCGCGCTGATCTTCTCCAAATATGTCTATCTCGCCAGCCTCACGAGCTACTTCACCTTCTATCTGATCCATCGTTTCCAGGTGTCGGTGCAGAGCGCCCAGCTCTATCTGTTCGCCTTCCTCGCGGCGGTGGCGATCGGCACGATCGCGGGCGGGCCGCTGGGGGACCGGTTCGGGCGCAAATATGTGATCTGGTTCTCGATCCTGGGCGCCCTGCCCTTCACGCTGCTGCTGCCCTATGCCAACCTGTTCTGGACCGGCCTGCTGGTGCTCCCGATCGGCCTGATCCTCGCCTCGGCCTTCCCGGCGATCGTGGTCTTCGCGCAGGAGCTGGTGCCCGGCAAGGTCGGCATGATCTCGGGCCTGTTCTTCGGCTTCTCCTTCGGCATGGGCGGGCTCGGCGCCGCGGCGCTGGGATGGCTCGCCGATGCGACCAGCATCGAGACGGTGTACCGGATCTGCGCCTTCCTGCCGGCGATCGGCCTCCTCACCGCCTTGCTTCCCAATATGGAGCGGGCAAAGGCCGACCCGCTGCCGGCGCCGCGCTGATCGGGGCATCGGGCAAGGTCAGAACCCGAAGCGGACGCCCGCCACCAGGCCGAACGCGGACGGCTTGTCGCCATCGGCCCGGGCATAATCCGCCGTGCGCCCCGCCTTCGCTTCCCAGGAAATGCCGGCATAGGGAGCGAAGCGCCGCGTGATCTCGTAGCGCAGCCGCAGGCCGAGTTCCGCGCTCGTCAGCCCGGCGCCGATGCGCTGCGCCGGCATGTCCTGGGCCGAAAGATTGAACTCGGCGCGCGGCTGGAGGATCAGCCGCTGGGTGATGCGCTGGTCGTAATAGCCGCCCAGCCGGCCGAGAAGCTCGCCCCTGGTCGACAGGAAGACCGCCCCCTCGACTTCGAACATATAGGGCGCCAGCCCCTCGAATCCGATCGTGGCGTAGGTCCGCGACGGGCCCGGCCGGAAATCGTGCCGCACGCCGGCCTGCAAGTTGAAATAGGGATCGATGGCGCGGCTGTAGAGCAGCTGGACCTCGGCGCTTTCGATGCCGCCGCGGACCCGCCCCTCGCCTTCGCTCTTGACGGTCAGGCGATTGACGTCGCCGCCGAACCAGCCTTCGCCATCCCAGCGATAGCCATCGCCTCCCGCGCCCGGCTGGAATTCGGCGAGGTTGAACAGCACCGAGCCAAAGGGCCGGCCGCCCATTTCGCGCATCGACATTCTTCGCGACCGCTCCATCGCGGATGCCGGGAAGAAGCGATCGGCATAATGGTCGGTCGGCGCCGCCGGAGCCGGAGCGTCGCCGGCCTCGAGCGCAGTGCCGGCCGGCTGCACCGCGGGCATCGTCCCATGGTCCATCCCGCCATGATCGATCGGCTCGGCGTGCACGGGCTTGTCCGTGCCGGGCTTCGCATCCTGTTGCGGCGGCGAGGCATTCGGGGCGGCGGGCTTCGGCTTCGCGGGGACCTTCGGCATCGGCATGCCGTGCATGCTATGGTCCTGCGCGGCGGCGGGCGGACTCGCCGCCAGGACCATGCCGGCAACGAGGAGCGCGGCGAGCCGGATCATGCCGCCCCTCCCTTCGGCCGCACGCTCACCGTCCGCATCATCCCCGCCATCATGTGGTACAGCAGATGGCAGTGGAACGCCCAGTCGCCCACGGCGTCGGCAGTGAAGTCCCAGGTCACCTTGCCGCCCGGCTGCACGATCACCGTATGCTTGCGCGGGGCGTGATCGCCGTGCCCGGTGACCAGTTCGAAGAAATGCCCGTGGATATGGATCGGGTGCGCCATCATCGTGTCGTTGATCAGGTTGACCCGTACGCGCTCGCCCTCGACGAAGGGGATCGGCTCCATCGTGTCCGACATCTTCACCCCGTCGAACGCCCACATGAAGCGCTCCATGTTGCCGGTGAGATGGATGTCGAGGCTGCGCGACGGCGCG
This sequence comes from Sphingomonas sp. 1F27F7B, assembly GCF_005503355.1. Classification (GTDB taxonomy): domain Bacteria; phylum Pseudomonadota; class Alphaproteobacteria; order Sphingomonadales; family Sphingomonadaceae; genus Sphingomonas. Next base: position 226,049 of record NZ_SCMK01000002.1, on the reverse strand, counting down.
CGGACATCGGGGTTCCGGTCGCGCGCCCTCAGATCCTTGTAGACCAGTACCCGGTGGCCGACATCCTCCAGTCCCTGGCCCGGCTCGCCGGTGCGATCCATCGGCATCGGCGAGATCGTCTGGACGCCGGGGGTCTTCCGCACTTCGGGCACATAGGAGAAGTCGCGCATCTTCATCGCGCCCATGTCCATGCCGGCCATGTCCATGCCGGCACCCGGCGCGCCGCCCGCCGCCGAATGATCCATCCGCGAATGATCCGTGCCCGGCATCGCGGAAGCAACGGCCCCGAGCTTCGCCGAGGCGTTCCGCTCTACGCTGGGGTCGACGCCCCGCGGTCCGGACATCGCGCCATGCGACATCCCCTGCATGCCGCCCATCGACGACATGTCCATTCCCATGTCCTTCATGGTCGCGAGCGGGCGCGGGCGCAGCGGCGGCACCGCGGCGGTCATGCCGGGCCGGGGCGCCAGCGTGGCACGCGCCATGCCCGATCGGTCGACGGCCTCGCCGACCAGAGTGAACGCCTTGTCCTCCTCCGGCGTGACGATCACGTCATAGGTCTCCGCTACGCCGATCTGGAACTCGTCGACTTCGACCGGGACGACATGCTGGCCATCCGCCTGGACAACGGTGAGGCGCAGCCCCGGAATGCGCACGTTGAAGCCGGTCATCGCCGCGGCATTGACGATGCGCAGCCGCACGCGCTCGCCCGGCCTGAACAGCGCGGTCCAGTTGTCGAACGGACCGTGCCCGTTGACGAGATAGGTATAGGCGGCACCGGTCACGTCGGAGATGTCCGCCGGATCCATCCGCATCCTGCCCCAATCGGCGCGGTCCTTGCCCTTCTGGTCGCGCCCGGCCAGCAGCCCGGCCAGCGTCTGGCGCTGATAATTGTAATAGCCCGGCATCGCCTTGAGGTTGCGCAGGATCGCCTCGGGGCTGGACCGGCTGTGGTCCGACAGCACGATCACGTGCTCGCGATCATAGCCGACCGGATCGGGCCCTGCGGGATCGATGACCAGCGGACCATAGAGGCCCAGCTGTTCCTGGCCGCCGGAATGGCTGTGATACCAATAGGTGCCGTTCTGCCGGATCGGAAACGCGTACAGGAACGTCGAGCGCGGCGCGATGCCGGGGAAGGAAACGCCGGGTACGCCATCGAACTGGGCCGGCAGGATCAGGCCGTGCCAGTGGATCGAGCTGTCCTCGTCGAGCGCATTCTCGACGCGCAGGCGGACATTCTGTCCTTCGCGCAGGCGGATGAGCGGCCCCGGCACGGTGCCGTTGATGCCGATCGCCCGCGACCGCCTGCCGTCGATCACCATCGCCTGCCGGGCGATCCTGAGCGCAATCTCTTCGCCGGAGACCGTCGGCAGGTCGGGTGCCAGGCCGGCGGACACGCTCTGGGCCCAGGCCGGCATCCATGCGGCGAGCGCGAGCCCTCCGGCGCCAAGCCCGGCACCGCGCAACAATGCCCGCCGGTCGATCCTGTTCGTCATTATGTCCCTGCTCCGGGTGATGTCCTTGCTATCCCTTACGCAGCGAGCGCGGTGCGCCCTCACCGGCTTGCGTCAATCGGCGGATGCGGACCGGGATCCGGGGCCGCCGCGCGCGGATCGCCGCCCAAGCGCCTCTTCCAGGCGGATGCGGGCGCGCCGAAGCCGCGTCTCGACTGCCTTTCCGGTGATCCGCAGCACCGAGGCGGTTTCGGCCTGGCTCATGCCCTCGACGGCATGGAGCACGAGCGGTTCGCGGAGCGCCGCGGGAAGATCGGCGATCGCGCGGCGAAGCCGGGCGAGTTGCTGGCGATCGCCCGCCACCCTTTCCGGATCGGGCCGGTCATCGGCGATCGCTTCGGCCGCGTCGTCGATGTCGCGGGCGAAAGTGAAGAACCGGCGGACTGTCCGGCGCCGGCCCCAATCCCGGCATTTGTTGAGCGCGATCGCGGCCAGCCAGCCGCGCATCGGCCGGGCCGGATCGTAGCGGCGCAGCGCCCCATGCGCCGAGACGAAGGTCTCCTGGGTGAGGTCCAGCGCCTCGTCGGCATCGGCGACATTGCCCAGGATCACTCGATAGACATGGCTGCGATGGCGGCGCACGATTTCGGCATAGGCGGCATCGGCTCCCCCCACGGCCAGCGTGGCGAGATCGCCATCCGACAGGGAACCGTAGTCCGGCCTCACCGCGCGTCGGGGGTGAGCGCATGCACCACCGCGCGATCGAACACGGCCTGCTGATCGGGCCGCAGGACCGCCCGCATCGCGAAGATGTGCGCCAATGTTTCCTTCTGCAGCGCGCCCATCGCGCGATGCGAAGCATCGACGGCGGCGGTAACGCCCGGGCCGATGCCATGCTCCGCTTCGATCGCTTCGGCCAGCCGGGCATTGTCCGACTTCATTTCGAGCTCCAGCGCCTGGCGGCGCACCGCGAAGTTCCGCTCGAGCGCTTCGATGCGAGCCTTCTGATCGTCGTCGAGCTTCAGCTGGTGATGCAGGACTTCGTGAAGCTCCGAACCCTGCCTGCCCTGCGCCGGTATCAGCGTGCGCCCCACCCAGACCCCGGCGATGGCGGCGACAAAGGCGATGGCGGCGACGATCGCCGCAAGCTTTCCCGGCCTCATCGTTCGGCCAGCAGCAGCGTCGACGGCGCGAGCGAAGCGCCGCTGCCAAGCGGTGCGAGCGGGGCCGCGGCGGCGGCCGGCGAAGTGCCGGGACCGGCGGCCACCGTGCCGAGCATCACGGCGCCGATTCCGGCAATTGCGGCCATGCGGACACTCGCCCGGGCTTCCCGCCGCGCCCGTACCCCGGTCAGCACCGCATCCTCCATGCCGTCGAGCCCGGGATGGTCCGCGGTGGCCAACCTGCGCAGCGCGGTGTCGATCTCGGTTTCCATAGTCCGCTCCACTTCCCTTGGTTGCAATACGCAGGCGAGCGCGAGAGCCCTCGCACATCCAGACCGGCGCTCGACTCGCCATCCTACATCACAGGCGACGCCGATCGCCAAAGGAGTCGCCGGCCCCGGCTCGATCGCATCAGCCAACCAAGCCGAATCCCACATTGCAAGCCGCCGCCGGCCGAACTTCGACCGGGATCGGGAACGGCGCGATCGCACCCGGCGAGGGATCGATCCCGTCGCCGCGTATCGATCCTGCCGGCGCCTGGCCGGTTCACGGAGTTTCCGCAATGCGTCTTGCAATCCTCGCCGCCGCCGCGCTCGTGATGGCCACACCCGCGCTGGCCCATCCGAAGCTGATGTCCGCCACGCCCGCGCCCGATTCGCTCGTCGCCGCGCCGGCCAGGCTGCAACTGGTCTTCTCCGAGGCGCTGGTCGACAAATTCTCGGGCGTCGACCTGATGATGACGGACATGCCCGGCATGAAGATGTCCGCGCCGATGAAGATGCAGCTCACCACCGCGCTCTCGCCGGACGGCAAGACCCTGGTCGTGACGCTGGCCAAGCCCCTGCCCCGCGGCGCCTACAAGCTCGACTGGCATGCAGTCTCCAACGACACGCACCGGGTGCAGGGCAGCTACAATTTCAAGGTGAAGTGAACATGGCCGCGCTCGACGTCGCGGTCCGGTTCGCGCTTTATGCCGACCTCGCCGCGGCGTTCGGCGTGCCCTTCTTCGCCCTGTGCGCCGCCGGGGTGCGCACGGCGCTGCCCCTGCGCGGCATCATGATTGCAACCGGCCTTGTCGGCATGGGACTGTCGGCATTCGGCCTGGTGGTGATCGCGGCGGCCATGGCGGGTGTACCGATCGGACAAGTGGATGCCGAAAGCATATCGGCGATATTGACCGGCATGCCGCTGGGCAGCGCCTGGGCGGCGCGCATCGCCGGACTTGCCCTTCTGGTGCTCTCGGGGTTCCTGATCGCAAGCCGGCCCGCCGCCGCACTCGTCGCCGCGTCCGCCGGCGGCGCCACCGCGCTCGCCAGCCTGGCCTGGGCGGGACATGGCGCCATGGACGAAGGTGCTGTCGGCTGGTTCCACCTGGCCGCCGACATTGCGCACCTCGTCACCGCCGGCGCCTGGATCGGCGCGCTCCTATCGCTCCTGCTGCTGGTCGCGCGGCCCGCCGCCGGCACGGATGCCGGCCACCTAAGGGCCACCCACCGCGCGCTGGACGGCTTCGCACGCATCGGCACGATCGTGGTGGCGGTCATCGTCGCCAGCGGGCTGGCGAACGCATGGCTGCTCGTCGGCCCGTCCGGGCTCGGGGCGCTGCCGGGCACACTCTATGGGCAGTTGCTTCTTGCCAAGCTTGCGCTGTTCGCGGCGATGCTCGGCTGCGCGGCCATGAACCGGTATCGGCTCGCACCGATGCTCTCCGCGCGCATCGCGCAGAGCGACCATCGCAGTGCGATCGTCGCGCTGCGCGTCAGCCTCGCGCTGGAAACCGGGTGCGCGGGGATCGTCCTCGCACTCGTCGCATGGCTCGGGACGTTGCAGCCGATCATATCGGCGGGATGACCATGGCGGCGCCACTGCGGCGCTCCGCTGCGGGGCGGGATTTCCGAACCGGCGGAGGAGAATAGGATCCCGCGACGGTCGCGCTTCGACCGATGCCGCCGGAAGGAACGACGTTGCCCCATTTCCTGCTGCCGATCGTCCTCGCCGGCGCCGCGATGCCGGCGGAGAGCGCTGGATCCAATATGATGCGATAGACTGCGAGGTGCATGTCTTTGTCGACGCCGGCGCCGATCGCCGGATCCGCCGCTTCTACTGGATCCAGTTCGAGAAATACCTGCCCGCGGCGCCCGATGTGCGATATGATTATTCGACTCCGCTAAATCTCCGCCAACAGCTGTGGAACCTGCCCTTCCGGACCCGCGCGCGCTTCGGGTCGACTGCCGACGCGCCGCAGCCCGGCAGCGACGCGGCGCATGTGCGCGGTCTGCTCGCGCGGGCCGGCTACATCTTCCCATCCGACATGATGAACGTGCGCTTCGTCCATCTGGCCGATGATGCGGGCGATACCGGCACGGGCCGCAAGGAGATGCTGCTGTTCTACATGGAAGACCTGGCGTGCGAAGGCGTTGCCGCGACCGACCTGATCGCCGGCGAACGGATCAATGACCGCTGGGCACCGATCGAGCGGCGCCTGCTCGCACGCGCCAAGCAGGCATTCCGCGTCGCGAAGCCGCGACCGGGGCGCTAGGCGCTCCAGGCGGACACGTCCTCCTGGCAGCCGATCAGCGCGAGCCCGTGCGCGATCGAGGTGAGCTCGCCGCCCGTCGCGATCCGCAGCGCGCCGAAGCGTTCCTCGAACAGCCGGCGGACCCGGGGCGTGAGCGACGTGCCGCCGGTCAGGAAGACGCGATCGATCGCCCGCGCCTCCATGCCCGCCAGCGCCAGCGCCCGGTCCACCGCCGCCTCGATCCGCACCATGTCGGGCGCGATCCACGCTTCGAATTCGCAGCGGGTGACATCGGCTTCGATCGCGAGGTCGCCGCCGTCGAAATGGAAATGCGCCGCGTCCTCGGCGGAGAGCGCCCGCTTTAGGGCCCCGACCGCATGATAGAGCTGATAGCCGAGCTCGCCCTCGATCACTGCGATCATCCGCCCGATCGCTTCCGGATCGAGCGCCGCGCGCCTGAGCTTTTCCAGCTCGGCCAGCGTCCTCCGGTTGCGCATCAGCGCCAGGCGCGACCAGTCCGAAAAGTCGGCGAACCATCCCGCCGGAATGTCCAGCACCTTGTCGAACGAGCGGTAGCTCCCGCCCTTGCCGAGCAGCGGCAGGATCAGATGCTCGACGATCCGCTGGTCGAACCGGTCGCCGGCGATGCCGACGCCGGCATGGGCGAGCGGCGTGCAGCGGCGCGCCGCGCCCGGCGCCTCGATCCGCACCACCGAGAAATCGCTGGTGCCGCCCCCGAAATCCGCCACCAGCACAGTCGCCGGCTCCTCGATCCGCGTCGCATAGCTGAACGCCGCGCCGAGCGGCTCGTAGACATAGTGGATCTCGGCGCCGAACCCGGCGAACATCGCGTCATAGCGCTGCCGGGCGAGCGCTTCGTCGGGCCTGCTGCCGGCATATTCGACCGGGCGGCCCACCACCACGCGCCGCGCGCCGCCATCCAGGGCGCCGCCCGCCCGCGCCGCCATCAGCGCCAGGAAGGTGCGGCCGAGTTCCTCGAAGCGCAGCCGCCGCTCGAAGACGATGGCATGCTCGAAGCTGGCGCTCGCGGCGACCGATTTGAACGACTGGAGGAAGCGGCTCCCTTCGGGAAATTCGAGATATTCGGCGATCGCCCACGGACCGGCGGCGACGCCCAGCCCGCCGCGCTCCGCCTCGTCCTGCCAGAAGCAGAGCGCCGATCGGAAAACGGGATCGGCGCGCGCCGGCCCCGCCAGTTCGACGAGCGTGGAGCCCGTGTCGCCCGCCAGGGCGGCGACCGAATTGGTGGTGCCGAAATCGAAGCCGAGAGCAGGGAGCGCAGTCATGGTCGGGCGCCTCTATCGCCCTGCACCGATCCTGCACAACCTCTCCTTGGCCTTCCGCGCTTCGGCTGGACGGCGCGGGCGCATCGTCGCTCCCGAACCTGGGAGACCCATATGGCCCGCACCGCACGCTTCAGCTTCCTGCACAAGATCCTCGCCGCGATCGCCATCATCGCCGCGATGGACAGGCTGTTCCTCGAGGGAGGGGCGGGATCCTGGATCGGCGGCTTCGCCCTTGCCTGGATCGGCGCGCTGCTGGTCACGCGCCCGGCGCTCCGCCGGCGGCCGAGCCTGGCGGCGCTGGCGATCGCGGCGGGCTTCGCCGTCGTGCTGGCGTGGGAGCCGGGCGGGCTTGGATGGGTGCTGTTCTGGAGCGCGCTGTCGATCGCCGCGCTGATGCCGCGCGCGGGCGGCTTCGACGATGCCTGGCGCTGGAGCCTGCGCCTGACCGCGCACGGGCTGAGCGGGCCGCTCGCACCGGTGCTCGACCTGGTCCGCCTCGCGCGGCTGCGCCCGCGGCACGGCGGGCGCAGCGCCTCGGGGCTTGCCGTCCTGCTCGCCTTGCCGCTGGCGATGACCGCCTTGTTCGTCGCGCTGTTCGCCAGCGCCAACCCGGTCATCGCCCAGGCGCTCGCCAGGCTCCGCCTGCCCGCCTTCACCGAACTCCTGTTCTGGGCGATGCTGCTGGTCCTGCTCTGGCCGAGCCTGCGCCCCACCCGCTGGGCCACCCGCGCGGCGGCCCTGCTGCCGCGCGCCGACATCGCCCTGCCCGGCATCCCGGTTCCCACGCTGCTGCTCTCCCTCCTGTCGTTCAACATCGTGTTCGCGATCCAGAACGGGCTCGACCTCGCCTTTCTGTGGAGCGGCGCGGCGCTGCCCCAGGGCGTGACGCTGGCCGACTATGCCCATCGCGGCGCCTATCCGCTGATCGCCACCGCCCTGCTCGCCGGGCTGTTCGTACTGGTGGCGCTGAGGCCCGGCTCGCCCAGCGCCGCCGACCCGACGATCCGCCGGCTGGTGGTGCTGTGGGTGGCGCAGAACCTGCTGCTCGTCGCTTCCTCGATCCTGCGCACGCTCGATTATGTCGCGGCCTATTCGCTCACCAGCTTCCGGATCGCGGCGCTCGCCTGGATGGGGCTGGTGGCGATCGGGCTGGCATTGATCTGCTGGCGGATGCTCGCGGGCAGAAGCGCCGCCTGGCTGATCAACGCCAATGCGCTGATGGCTGCCCTGGTGCTGGGCACCGCGAGCCTGGCCGATCTCGACGCGAGCGCCGCCGCCTGGAATGTGCGCCATGCCCGCGAAGTGGGCGGACGCGGCGTGGGGCTCGACCTCTGCTATCTCGCGGATACCGGCCCCTCCTCGCTGCTTGCCCTGGCCTCGCTCGAGCGCCGGCCGTTGCCGCCCCAGTTGCGCGACCGGGTGCGGCATGTCCGCGGACAAGTGATGGACGATCTCGTCCGGCGCCAGTCCGACTGGCGGAGCTGGACCTGGCGCGGACAGTATCGGCTGGAGACGGCCCGGCGCCTGCTCGGCCGCAATCCCCCCGCCGCGGCGCCGGCACCGCCGGGCGTGGAACGGAATTGCGACGGAGCGCTCCGTCCCATCGCCGCCGAACCGCCCAGCCTCGCGGCGAGCCCGGCTTCCGCGCCAGCGGCCGACGCCGTCGCCAATGCCATCGCCAGCTCCACTCCACCGTTGACCGGAGCCCCTTCGCGATGATCCAATGCCCCATGCCCCGCACCATCCTCGTCGCCGATGACGATCCGCACATCCGGCAATTGCTCGTCTTCGCGCTCGCCAAGGCGGGCCTGGAGACGATCGAGGCGGCGGACGGCGAGGAAGCGCTGAAGATCGCCGGGAGCCGCCAGCCCGATCTGATCGTGCTGGACATCAACATGCCGCGCATGGACGGGCTGGAAGTGTGCCGGCGGCTGCGCGCCGAGGGCGGGATGCCGATCCTGTTCCTATCCTCGCGCGACGACGAGATCGACCGGATCCTCGGCATCGAGCTGGGCGCGGACGACTATGTCACCAAGCCCTTTTCGCCGCGCGAAGTGGTGGCGCGCGTAATGGCGGTGCTGCGCCGCACCGCCGCGCACCCGCCCGCGGTCGATCGCGCCGCCGGCGCAATCCGTCACGGCAGGCTCGCCCTCGATCCCGAAAGCTGGGACGCGAACTGGGCCGGCGCGCCGGTACCGCTGACCGTCACCGAGTTCGGCATATTGCGCACGCTGGCGAGCATGCCGTCCAAGGTGTTCAGCCGCGACGCGCTGATCGACCGGCTGCGCGGCCCCGGCTTCGCGCTCACCGACCGGACGATCGACAGCCATGTCCGCAACCTGCGCGCCAAATTCGCCCAGGCGGGCGCGCAGGACCTGATCGAGACGCGGCCGGGCATCGGATATCGCATCGGCCCGTGCTCGGAAGGCTGACCGAAGCGCTCAAGGCGCCGATCCGGCGCCATTGGCCCCGGCTGCGGCTGCGGACGATCCTGCTCGTCACCTTGGTGTTCGTGGCGGCGCTGCCCGGCGTCGGCGCGCTGTTCCTGCGCGTCTACGAGAACACGCTGGTCCGCCAGACCGAAGCCGAGCTGATCGCGCAGGGCACCGCCCTCGCCGCGATCGCCAGTGCCGAATGGCCGGGCTCGACCGGACCCCAGCTGGTCCGCGAGCCCCCGCGCGGCGGGAACGGGATCGCCGGCGGGCCGCTCTCGACCATCGATCTCGGCACCAGGCCGCTGCCCGAGCGGCCGGCGCCGGTCGCCCAGCCGGGAAGCCCCGCGCCCGATGCCCGGGCCGCCGCCGGCCGGCTCGCCCCGCTGGTGAACGCAACGGCGGACGCGACGCTCGCCTCGATCCTGCTGCTCGCCCCCGACGGCCGCATCCTGATCGGCAAGGACGCCGGGAAGCGCCTGGCCGGCTTGCCCGAACTCGCTGCGGCGGCGCGCGGGCGGCCCGAAACCGTGCTGCGCCGCCGCGGCGACTATCGTCCCGAATATGCCTTTGAATGGCTGAGCCGCGCATCGGGCCTGCGCATCCATCATGCCCGCCCCGTGCTGGCGAACGGCAGGGTCGTCGCGGTGCTGCTGCTCTCGCGCTCGCCGCGCGCGCTGTTCCGCGGGCTCTATGAGGATCGCGGCAAGATCCTGTTCGGCATCGGCGCGATCTTCGCGACGCTGGTGGTGCTGAGCGGCCTGCTCTCGCGCGGGATCGCCCGGCCGATCGAGGCGCTGAGCCAGGCGACCCGCGACGTCGCGCGCGGCGGCGGCACCGTGCCCGAGGTACCGCCCACCGCCGCCATCGAGATCCAGGCGCTCTATGCCGATTTCGCTACCATGGCGGGCGCGATCGAGCGGCGCTCACGCTATCTGCGCGACTTCGCCCATGCCGTGAGCCACGAATTCAAGACGCCCCTGGCGGGCATTCGCGGCGCGATCGAGATACTCGAGGACCATCATGCCGGGATGCACGAGGCGGATCGCCGCCGGTTCCTCGCCAACGCCGGCGCCGATGCCGATCGGCTCGCCCAGCTCGTCAGCCGCCTGCTCGAACTCGCCCGCGCCGACATGGCCGAGAGCGACGCAAGCGCCGCCGCCGACATCGCGCTGGCGCTGCACCGGATCGCCGATGCCTGGACGGATCGCGGGCTTGCCATCGCCATCGACGTGCCCGACGCGCTGCCCCATGCCGCCATGCCCGGGCCGATGCTGGAGGCAATCGTCGGAAGCCTGGTCGAGAACAGCCGCCAGGCCGGCGCGGACCGGGTGCGGATGGCTGCGACGGAGGCGGCCGGCCGGATCGTGCTGACCGTCGCCGATGACGGCCCCGGCATTCCGGAGGCCGATCGCGCCCGGATCTTCGAGCCGTTCTTCACCAGCCGCCGCAGCGCCGGCGGCACGGGACTGGGCCTGCCGATCGCCCGCTCGCTGCTTGCCTCGCATGGCGGCACGATCGCGCTGGCGGCGGCCGAACGCGGGACCTGCTTCGAGATCCGCGTGCCGGCCGCCTGACGATCCGGCCCGGTGCGGAAGTTCAGGAAGCTCGGACCAGGGGGCCGCCTTCCCCACCCGCGGGGCCGGATGGCGAACGCAGCCGGCGCGATCGGGGCACCAGGCTTGCATCCGCCAGCATGGAGCAGGCGAAGCCCTGCATCGCAAGGTTCCGGCGAGTGCGCCGCCTCGCTCAGCTCCAGCCTCCGCCCAGCGCCTTGTAGAGTGCCGTCGCCGCCTGCGCCTTGGCCGCGCGTGCCTGCTGGTCGCGCTGCTGGGCCGAGAGCAGGGATTGGCGCGCGCGCTCGAGCGCCAGCCGGTCGTCCTCGCCGCGATCCGCGCGCTTCTGCGCGAGCGCGAAGGCGCGCTGCTCGCCTTCCAGCGATGCCGCTGCCTCGTCCGCGGCGGCGCGGGCGTTGAGGAAGCGGTTGATCGCCGCCTCGCTGTCGGAAAGCGCGCCGATCACCGCCTTCTCGTAGCGCGCCGCAGCCTGATCGGCGCGCGCATCGGCGGCGCGGATCTGCGCGCGGATCGTGCCGCCCTGGAAGATCGGCCAGGAGAAGCTGGGCCCGATCTGGAGGCGCGTGGAATCGCCGGAGAAGAGGTCGCCGGGCTTGCGCGCCTGCTGGCCGATGCTGCCGAACAGGCTGAAGCGCGGAAACAGATCCGCCGTGGCGACGCCGATGTCCGCAGTCGCCGCCGCCAGGTCGCGCTCGGCGCGGCGCACGTCGGGACGGCGCTCGAGCAGTTCGGAGCGCAGCCCCACCAGGATCGCATCGGGGCTCGCCGGCAACGCCGCCGGCGCCTGCAGCTCGGGCACCAGCTGTTCGGGCGGCACGCCCACCAGCGTGGCGATGCGATAGGCCGCGGCACCCGCCTGCGCGCGGGCATTGGGCACCGCCGCCGCGCTTGCCCGGGCCGCCGCATCGGCGCGGTCGAGATCGAGGCGCGACGCCTCGCCGGCATCGAAGCGCAGGCGCGTGAGGCGGGCGAGCTCGGCATTGGAATCGGACTGCTGCCCGGCGGTGGCGGCATCGGCCTGGGCGGCGCGCAAGTCCATATAGCTGCGCACCACTTCGGCGATCAGCGTCAGCATCACGTCGCGCCGGGCGAATTCCGCGCTCTGCTCGCGGGCCGCCGCGCCCTGCATCTGGCGGGTGCGGCGGCCCCACAGATCGACCTCCCAGCTCGCGTCGAAGCCCAGGTCGAAGAGCGGGAAATCGCGCGAAAAGCCGGGAAAGGGGATGCTGCCGAGCGGCAGCTGGCCGTTGTTGCTCAGCACATTCTCGGTCGCGGAGCCGGTGGCGGTGACGCTGGGCAGCCGCCCGCCCGCGGTCGCCTCGCGATTGGCCCGCGCCTCGGCCAGCCGGCCCCGGGCTTCCTTGAGGTCAGGGCTGGACGCCACCGCGCGCCGCACCAGCCCGGAGAGCTGCGCATCGCCGAACCGGTCCCACCATTGCAGATCCACCTGGCCCGGCGCGCCCGCCTCCAGCCATTCGGGGGCCGCCCTGGTCTCGGGCGCGTGATAATCCGGCCCGACCGTGCAGGCGGAAGCCAGCAGTAGCGACGGCAGGACCAGGGAAAGCGAGCGGATCATCGGGATCACTCCATGCGCGCGCGGAAGAGCCAGGCCGAGGCGGAGAGCGTGACGCACGCGATCAGCGCGAGCGGCCAGAGCTGGTGGAACACCGCCGCCGCCGGCATCGCCTTGAGGAACAGTCCCTGGACGATGACGAGGAAATAGCGGGCGGGATCGAGATAGGTGATCGTCTGCAGCCAGTCGGGCATGTTGTCGATCGGGCTGGCATAGCCCGAGAGCAGGATCAGCGGCGTGGTGACGAGAAACACACCGAGAAATGCCTGTTGCTGGGTCTGCGAGGCGGCGGAGACCAGCATGCCCATGCCGATCAGCGCGAGCAGGTACATGCCCAGCGACAGCCAGAAGAGCAGCAGCGATCCGGTGAAGGGCACGCCGAAGACCAGTGGCGCCACCACCAGATAGACGCTGCCGTTGATCATGCCGATCACGAAGGGCGGCACCATCTTGCCGATCAGTATCTCATGGACGCGCAGGGGCGAGACCATCAGCTGGTCGAACGTCCCCAGCTCGCGCTCGCGCGCCACCGATTGCGAAGTGATGGCGAGGCCCGCCACCGAGGTGATGATCGCCACCAGCGAGGGGAGCGTGAACCAGATATAGTCGAGCGCCGGATTGTACCAGTTGGTCACCACGCTGCCGCCCGCCGCGCCGCGAACCTGCGCGGGCGCGAGCTCGGCGCCCATGGTGCCGGCGATGTTGGTGACATAGCCCGCCACGATCTGCGCCGCGTTGGAGCGGCGGCCGTCGAGCACCAGCCCGATGGTGGCGCTCTCGCCCCGGGCGAGCTTGCGGTCGAAATCCTCGTCGATCACCAGGGCGGCGATCACCTTCTGGTTGTCGATCGCCGACTTGAGCGCGGCCGGCGTCGCCAGCCGCTCGATCCGGCGGAAATTGGGGCTGCCGGCGATGCGCTGGACCAGCTCGACCGAATGCGCGCCCGAACTGCGGTCGAGGATGCCGATATCGACATTCTTCACGTCGAGCGTGGTCGCATAGGTGAAGATGAACAGCTGCATCAGCGGCGGTACGAACAGCACCAGCCGAGCCTGCGGATCGCGCAGCACCGCCCACATCTCCTTGACGATCATGGCAGCCAGCCGGCGCAAGCCGGACCCTTCGAGCAGCCGGCGCATCAGTCGAGGCTCCGGCGGGTGACGCGGAAGGAAAGCGTGAAGAATACCATGCCGAAGACCAGCATGATGCCGATATTGGGGAGGATCAGCCCCCATTGGTCGCCGGCGAGGAACACCGTCTCGAGGCTGGGGATCAGGTAGCGCGCGGGGACGATATAGGTCAGCGCCTGGATCGGCCACGGCATCGAGCCGATCTCGAAGATGAAGCCGGAGAGCAGGAAAGTGGGCAGAAAGGCCGAGAGCAAGGCCACCTGGCTCGCCACGAACTGGTTCTTGGTCGCCGCCGAGATGAACAGGCCGAGGCCGAGCGCCGGCATCAGAAAGGCCGAAGAGATGGCGAACAGGGCAAGGATCGAGCCCCGGAACGGCACCCCGAATATCCACACGCCGATCACCGCGCAGAGCGCCATCGAGGCCTGGGCGAGGATGAAATAGGGGATGACCTTGCTGGCGATGAACTCGGCCATCGAGATCGGCGTGGCCATCATCGCCTCCATCGTCCCTCGCTCCCATTCGCGGGCGACGACGAGCGCGGTGAGCAGGGTGCCGACCATCGTCATCACGTTGGCGATCGAGCCGGGGACGAGAAAGAACCGGCTCTTGAGCTCGGGATTGTACCAGTAGCGCGCCGAGACGGCGACCGGCGCCGCGCGGGCGCCGGGGTCGCGTTCCAGCCCCTCCGCCGCCGCCCAGGTCGCGCGGACGCCTTCCCCGTAAGCCGCTGCGAAATTGGCGGTATTGGGCTGCGAACCATCGGTGACGATCTGGATCGGCGGCACCCGGCCACGCTTGACGCCCCGGCCGAAATCCTGGGGGATGACGATCAGCGCGCGCAGTTCGCCATCGACCAGCTTGTCGCGCACCTCGGCCACGCTGCGCGCCTCGGTGACTTCGAAATAGCGCGAGCTGCGATAGGCCTGGGCCAGGCGGAGCGCCGGGGCGCTGCTGTCCTGGATCACCAGCCCCACCCGCGTGCGGGTGCTGTCCAGCGAGACGGCATAGCCGAACAGGAAGAGCAGGATCATCGGCAGCACGAAGGCGATCAGGAAAGTCGAGGGATCGCGCAGGATCTGCGCCCCCTCCTTGCGGACCAGCGCCGCCAGGCGCCTGAGGTCGAAGCGCATCACGAAGAATGTCCGATTTGGCCATGCCATTTCGGCATTGCCTTGGACTTGCTCGCTGCTATGCTGGTGCCATGGCCTTCACAGTGCAGTTCACCAAGGCGGCCTTGAAAGCAATCAAGCGCATGCCGGCGACCGATGCCACGAGGGTTAGAGAGAAGATCGATCAATATGCGGCTGCCCCGGAAAGCCTGGCGAACAACGTCACCAAGCTCACCGGCTCGGACTATATCCGGCTGCGGGTCGGCGACTATAGGGTGATCATGCTTCCAGACGGAACGATATTGCTGATCGTGGCGGTGGGCCCGCGCGGATCGATCTACGATTAGAGAAGACGAGGTTGGAACATGACGTATCAGCCCCAGCGGATTCTTGCTCCGGACGGCACCGAAATGGTGATCCTTCGGGCGGTTGATTATGACAGACTCGTGGCCGCAGCGGCATGGGATGAGGATGCGCGCGACATCTATATGGCCGACCGCGCGCTCGCCGGCGACGAAGCGCGGTATCCGGCACCGATCGCAGATGCGATTCTCACGGGCACGGCTCCTGTGCGGGCTTGGCGCGAATATCGCGGAATCAGCCAGGCCGATCTGGCGCGCATATCGGGCGTGAGCGCGACGGCGCTCAACAAAATCGAAGGCGGCAAACGCCTGGGCCGCCCCGCTACGCGGCAAGCGCTCGCCCGAGCTCTCGATGTGCCGGTGTCGGCGCTCGATCCGCTGGACGACTAGCTCCATCATGCCGCCTCCTTCGCTTCGCGCTTGCGGTCGAACGCCTCGATCAGGGCGATGAAGGCGTCCTCCATCGTCGGGTCCTCCGCCCCGGTGCGGCGCGCGGCCTCGGCCTTGAGCTCGTCCGGCGTGCCGGTGGCGATCTGCTCGGCGCGGTAGATCAGCGTCGCGCGATCGCAATATTCGGCTTCGTCCATGAAATGGGTGGTGACCAGCACGGTCACGCCCTTCTCGACCAAGCCGTTGATGTGCATCCAGAATTCCCGGCGCGTGACTGGATCGACGCCCGAGGTCGGCTCGTCGAGGAACAGGACCGGCGGCTCGTGCATCACCGCACAGGCCAGCGCCAGGCGCTGCTTGAAGCCGAGCGGCAGGGTGCCGGCGTTGACGTCGAGCTTGTCCTGCAGCTCGAAAATCTCGGTCATCGCCGCGATCGCCCGCCGCGCCCGATCGCGCGGCAGGTCGTAAGCCCCTGCGAAGAAATCGAGATTCTGGCGGACCGAGAGGTCGCCATACAGGGAGAATTTCTGGGCCATATAGCCCAGCTGGGCGCGGGCATCGGCACGGCTGTGGCGCAGCGACTTGCCCGCTACCGATCCAGTCCCCGAGCTTGGCGAAAGCAGCCCGCAAAGCATCTTGAAGGTAGTCGACTTGCCGGCGCCGTTGGGGCCGAGGAGTCCGAATATCTGTCCCCTCGGGATGCGGAAGTTCATATCCTGGGCCGCAGTGAATTCGCCGAACACCTTGGTGAGCCCGTTGGCCTCGATCGCCCAGGCATCGGTCTCGGGGATGGCGCGATAGCGTTCCGCCAGCGCGGAGCTGCCCTTGGGCCCGCCGCCCAGCCGCTCGATGAACCCGTCCTCGAAGCGCGGATCGGCGGCGTGAACTTCAGCGTCCGGACCGGCGGCCAGCGCCGCGGCGTTCGGGATCGGCTTGCCGTCGCGCACCAGCAGCCGCACCGAGCGGCCCTGGATCGTGCCGTCGATCACGTCGTCACGGTCGAGCGCATGGGTGAGGAAGGCGCGGCGACGCTCCGCGAAACCGGTGACGCGGATCACCCGGTCCCGCACCCGCCCGGTCAGTTCCGCCGGTGGCCCGTCGAACAGCAGCTGCCCCTCGTTGAGCAGATAGACGGTGTCGCACTTCTCCGCTTCGTCGAGATAGGCGGTGGACCAGAGCACGCCGATGCCCTGCCCGGTCAGATCCCCCACCATGCTCCAGAGCTCGCGCCGGCTGATCGGATCGACGCCGACGCCGGGCTCGTCGAGCAGCAGCACCCTGGGCGTCTTCACCAGCGCGCAGGCCAGCCCCAGCTTCTGCTTCATGCCGCCCGAGAGCTTGCCCGCCAGCCGATCCTGGAAACGGGCCAGATCGGTGAACGCCAGCAGCCGGTCGAAGCTCGCCCGCTGCTCGCCGCGCGGCAGGCCGCGAACTTCGGCGTACAGCCGGAGATTCTCGATGACCGACAGGTCTTCGTAAAGGCCGAAGCGCTGGGGCATGTAGCCGAGATCGTCGAGCCTTTCCCCGGGCTTGCCGCCAAGCATCTCCACAGTCCCCGAACTTGGCGCCATCAGCCCGGCGAGGATGCGGATCAGCGTGGTCTTGCCCGCGCCGTCGGGCCCGACCAGCCCGGTGATCCGCCCCGGCGCGATCGCCATCGCGACGCCGTCGAGCGCGCGATTGTCGCCGAAGCATTTCACCAGGTCGGTGGTGCGGGCGAGAGGTTCGGTCATTCCCCCCTCTCCTGCTCCTTGTTCGTCATCCCCGCGAAGGCGGGGATCCAGGGCAACAAAGCGATGTCCTTCGCGACTCTGGATCCCCGCCTGCACGGGGATGACGATGCGAGGGGAGTGGGGGCCGCCACGCCCCTCAATCCTTGTGCTTCGGCCGGGCGCCGGGCACCGCGACGCTGACCGGCTGGCCCTGGCGCAGCGCATCGTCGGGATCGTCGACGATGATGCGCAGCTGATAGACGAGGTCGGTGCGCAGATTCTCGGTCTCGACCGTCTTGGGCGTGAACTCGGCGCGGGGCGAGATATAGCCGATCGTGCCGTGATAGCTCTTCGGGTTGCCGTCGGCGCTGACCACCACCTTCATCCCCGGGCCGATCCGCGAGAGATCGCTCTCCGCGACATAGGCGCGCACCCGCAGCGGCCGCAGGATCGCCAGCGTCAGCACCGTCTCGCCGGGCTGGACGATCGCACCGGGCTCACGCGCGCGCGTTACGACGGTGCCGTCCGTCGAGGCGAGCAGCCGGGCATCGCCGAGATCGGTCGCGGCGCCCTGGCGCGCGGCGACCGCCGAGCGGACATCGGCCGCCGCCGCCGCCACGTCTTCGCCGCGGCTGCCCGCCTGCATCAGCGACAGCGCCTGCCGGGCCTGTTGCAGATCGGCACGCGCCTTGTCGCGCGTCGCCACCGTCTGCTCCCACACGTCCCGGCTGATCGCGCCGGGCTCGACCAGCGGCTGGCGCCGGGCATAGTCGCGCTCGGCATCCTGGGCGACCGCGGCAGCGGCATCCACCCGCGCACGCGCCTGGGCGACGTCCTGCGCGCGGTTGCCGTTGCGGAGCTTGGCGAGCTGCGCCTCGGCCTGGGCGACCTTCGCATCCGCCTGGGCAATGCGGCTGTCCAGCGTCGCCGCGTCGAGCGTGGCGAGCAGCTCGCCCTGCTTCACGCGCGCGCCTTCCTCCACGGCGATCCCGGAGATACGCCCGCTCACCCGGAAGCCGAGATCGACTTCGCGGATGTCGACATTACCGTTCAGCTTGAGCGCACCGTCGCCCCGCGCCTTGAACAGGCCGAAGCCGCTGGTGGCGATCGCGGCGATCACGAGCGCGGCGACGACGGCGAGGATCGCGATGCGGCGACGGTTCATGCGGGCTTCTCCGACAGGATGCAGAGGGCATTGGCGCGCAACCGCGCGCGGAGCAGCGCCCGCGTATCCTCGTCGATCGTATCGACCGCGAGGATCCGCGTGACGGCGGCACGGCAGACGCGCAGCACCAGAGTCTGGCCGAACAGCATCAGCCCGAGCGCGAGCACTTCACGCTCGGGCAGATCGGTGCGGATACGGCCGAGGAGGGCGACGAAGACGGCGACCACGTCCTGCATCACGCCGGCGTACAGCCGGTCAAAGGCCTCGGTCGGGGCCTGCTGCTCGCGCGTGATGAACAGTGCCCAGGCTTCGGATTCGGGGCGGATCATCATCATCGCGAAGCCATCGAGCAGCGCCAGCAGCGCTTCGGTCGCCTGCTCGCGCGTGCCCGTTCCGGCGACGTCGCGGGCCAGCGCAAGCGCGGGCCCCTGAATCTCGCGGACACAGGCGGCGATGTGATCGGCGGCGGCCAGATACAGCCCCTGCTTGCCGCCGAAATGATAAGTGATCGAGGACATCGCCGTGCCCGAGGCGCGCGCGATCTCCCGCGTGCTCGCGCCTTCGAAGCCGTGGCGGCCGAACTGGTCGATCGCCGTTTCGATGAGCGTCTGGCTGGTCATCACACCGACCTTGTTCGTTCGAACGAACTTATAGCGAAAGCTTCACGATTCGGCAAGCGCTCGCGCGGCGCCCTGCAGATCCTCGACAAAGGCGGCGAATGCATCCTCCGCCCGCCCGCGGTCCGGCAGGCGCAGCAGGAAGCTGGGATGGATCGTCACCCAGCCGAGCCCGCCTTCGGCCAGCTCGATCGGCCGGCCGCGCATTGCGGCTATCGTCACGGGCTTGCCGAGCAATTGGCGGGCAGCCGTCACGCCCAGCGCGACGGTGATCCCGGGCTGCACCAGCAAGCGTTCCTGCTCGTACCACCAGCGACAAGCCTGGATCTCGCCGGCATCGGGCTTCGAATGGATGCGGCGGGTGCCGCGGCGCTCGAACTTGAAGTGCTTGACCGCGTTGGTGAGGTATACGCCGCCGCGGTCGATGCCGGCCGCGGCCATCGCCTGATCGAACATCTCCCCCGCCGGGCCGACAAAGGGCCGGCCGGCAAGGTCCTCCCGATCGCCGGGCTGCTCGCCGACGATCATCATCCGGGCATCGGCCGGCCCCTCGCCGAACACCATTTGGGTCGCGTGGCGATGGAGATCGCAGCGGGTACAGGCGGCGGCCTCTTCGCGCAGCGCGCGCCATGCCGCCTCGACATTGCCGCCGGGCCGGGCCCGTGCCGTCGCCATCATCGCCGTCTCCCGCTGGCGCGCACCGGCGACCAGTTCCCGCACCAACGCGGTTTCGGGCATGTCTTTCCAATATTTGCGCGGCATCTCCCTGCGCATCGCCCCGGTCTTCAGGCGAGCCGGGTTGAAGATCGAGGCGTAATAGGTCTTCCAGATGTCCTCGACCGGATCCTCGCCGGGCGCGTCGGCACGCACGGCGCCCGGGCCTTCCGACAGGGTTTCGGTGTCCCAGTGGAGCGAAAGCGCGGGGGTGAGGATCGACCAGCGCATATTGGCGAAGCGCTCGACGAAGAAGCGGGCATTGGCGCGGACGATGTGGTGGCCGGGCTCGAACCAGGCGACATAGCGGGTGTCCGGCGCGCCGGTGCCGGGGAAGGGCAGCGCGTCCCGGACTTCGCGGAAGCGGACAAAGGCGCGCATCTTGTGGATGTCGCGGCGGACTTCGCGCGCCATCGCCTCCAGCCGGCGGACGCGCGGATCGGCCCGGTCGGCGACGCGGTGCGGATCGTCCGCCAGCAGCGCGTAGAGCAGGGCGAAGCGCTCGGGATCGCTGTGCAGGATCGCCGACTGGGCGAGATCGAGGAACGCGCGCGGGACCTTGAGCGGGCGTTGGCCCGCCGGAGCGGGCATCGCTGCATCGGCGAACAGGTCGGCCGGGGCATCGCCGATCTGCCAGAGGATGTCGGAGGCGGGGACGCCGGCCTGGGCGAGCCCGCGCGCAGCGTCGCGCCAGCCGTCGAAATCATCTTCACTCGCCAGGGCAACGACGCGCAGCTTCATCTCTCCAAGCCCGTCGTCCCCGCCCGAACGGGGACGATGATAAAGGCGGTCTAACGCGCGGAAGCGGATTTCGGCATCGATTCGATCCATTGGCGGACCAGCGCCACGCCTTCCTTGTGGACGGTGGCGCGGCCGAGCTCGGGCATGGCGATGCCGGGATCGGTCGATTCCATCCGATAGAGCAGGATCGAGGCGTCGGGCGCGCCGGGCACGATGTCGAAATCGCGGGTGCCCGCGCCGCGGCCGGCGGCGGTGGGGCGCTTGAAGACGCCCCGCTGTTCGGGGTCGGTGCGGGCGAGATCGAGGAACAGGCCCGAATTGGACGCCGCGCCCCGGGGATTGTGGCAATGCGCGCAATTGATCTCGAGCCAGGCGCGGGCGCGCGCGTCGAGCGGCGCGGCCGGGTCGTCCCAGCGCGCGACCCGCGGCGCATCGGGCGGCAGCCGGTCGAGCATGCCGGCGGCCAGCAGCTTCTCCAGCTGGCCGCCATGGTTGAGATAGCGCGCCTTGATGCCGATCGGCGTGACCTGGCCGGCCAGGCCGTGGCAATCCTTGCACTGGTTCTGGTTGGGCACGGCATAGCTGATGGCATGCGCCTCGCCCGAAGGATCGGTGAAGCGGACCGGAATGCGCATGCCGGCGCGCCGGATATCGGCATCGGTGCCCGCGGCGTTCCAGACATAGGGGATCGGCACCCAGCCGCTCGCGCGGTGGAGCAGCACCCGCGTCTCGAGCGGCTTGAACACCCCGTTCGCGCGGTAGCCGAAGGTCTTGACCAGCGCGGCGCCGACCGGGAGGTCGAGCGGCCCGTCCGGATCATATTTCGCCCGGGCGCCCTGGGGCAGATAGATATAGCGTTCCTTCTCGGCATAGTCCGAGAAGAGCGGCGTCTCCAGATCGTAGCGCGCCAGCCGCCGGGCGGGCGTGCGGGCGGCGAGATCGGCGAAGAAGCCATAGTCCGAAAGGTGCGCGGGCCAGCCTTCCCCGGTGATCGCCGCGTCGTTCACGCCGCCGGGGCGGCCGATCAGCGCGGCGGCGAACAGGGCGGCCGCGCCGAGCAGCATCTTCATTTGGCCGCCGCCTCCATCGCGGCGGGGAGCTTGACGGCGGGCCAGGGCGCCGGGCCGCCCGAGGCGAGCCTGACCAGCTGCGGCTTCGCCGTCTCGATCCCCGCGCCGAGCGCGAGGCCGAGCGTGAGCATGGGCTCGGCGTCGGCGCCGGTGAGCTTCACCTTGTCCCCGCCGGTGCCGTCCCAGAAGATCGGCGGCAGCGTGCCGCCCAGCGCCTTGGCCAGCTCGGCGCCGCCCGGCATGGCGGGGGCGAAGCCGGCGCGGCCATGCCTGTTGCCGGCAAGGTGGATGTTGCGCGGATAGGGATCATAGCCCTTGTCCTCGAAGGGCTGGCGATAGGCGACCACCATGATGTTGGCGGTGCCGTTGCCGGAGAGTTCGTTGTCCCGGACAGTGACGTCGTTCTCGGCCATGATCAGCACGCCGGTGCCGGTGGGGACCGAAGCGACGGTGTTGCCCTTGGGCGCGAAATTGGGCGTGTCGTTGTCGATCGCGCGGTTGCCGCTGACCGTCACGAAGCCCGCGCCGCGCCGGGGCAGCGCCGGCAGGTCGAACACCAGGATGCCGCCGGTATTGTGGGTGGCGAGGTTGTTCGTCACTTCCGCATGGCCGCTATTCTCGATCTCGATCCCGGCGACATTGTACATCGCCGTCGAGTTGCGGACGACGATCCGGTTCGACTGGCCGACATAGATGCCGGCGTCCGACGCGCCCTTCACGGTGACGCCGTCGATCAGCACGTCCTCGCTCTCGACAGGATAGACGCCATATGCGCCGTTGCTCGCCTTGGGCCCGCCGGTCCATTCGACGCGGACATTCTTGTAGACGATCCGGTCCGCGCCCTTGGACTTGATGCCGTCGCCCTTGGAATCCTCCACCGCGAAGTCGCGCAGCACCACGTCGTCGGACGTGACCAGCAGCCCCTCGCCCGCGCCCAGCTGCCCCTTGAAGCTGAGCACCGTCCGGTCCGCGCCCGCGCCGCGCACCGTGACGCCGTTCACGTCGAGGCTGAGCCCGTCGGTCAGCTCGAAGCGGCCCGCGCCGATGCGGACGGTGTCGCCGGGTTTCGCGTCGAGCAGGGCGGACTGGAGCCTTTCCTGGGCATTGGGGCCCGCTTCGACGACCAGGTCCCTCGCCATCGCCGGAGTTGCGGCGAGCAGCGTCGCGGCAAGCGCACAGAATCGAAGCATCCCTCTCTCCCTCTTGCGTATTTTTGAAGATGATACGCCGATCGGGAGAAATTGACAGGCCTGTCAATTAGACCCGTGGCAGACGAATTCGACCAGCCGGCCATCGGGATCGCGAAGATATCCGGCATAATAGTTCGGATGGATGTGCGGGGCGAGCGCGGGCGCGCGGTCGAGGACATGGCCGGCGTCGCGGCCGGCGGCGTAGACCCGGTCGACCGTGGCGCGATCGGGTGCCGCAAAGGCGAAGTGGAGGTCGGACGGCGTCTCGCCCTCGACCAGGAACAGGTCGAGCGCGGTATCGTTGCCGAAGCCCTTGGCCGGGCCGTCGACCTTCTGGGTATAGCCGAGCGGCGCCAGGGCGTCGGCATAGAAGACCAGGCTCTCGGCCAGGCGGGCGGTGCGGATCTCGATATGGTCGATCATGACAGTCTCCTTCGCGGCGGGAGATAGCGGCCCGGCTGCGCGGTATTTCCGCGAAACAGAGGATCGAATCGGGGGATTTCGGTGCATATGCGCGCTAGGATGCGGCCAATGGCCCGATCCGATCTCGACCGCTTCGACCGCAGGCTCCTCGCCCTCGTCCAGCGCGACGCGGCGCAGACTGCCGAGGCGCTGGCCGAACGGATCGGACTCTCGGCATCGGCGGTGCAGCGGCGCCTCAAGCGGCTGCGCGAGACGGGGGTGATCCTGGGCGAGATCGCGATGGTCGATCCGCTCAAGGTGGGGAGGCCCAGTTTCTTCCTGGCGGCGCTGGAGATCGAGCGCGAACGGCCCGAGCTGGTCGCCCGGCTGCGCCAATGGCTGGCGGCGGAGGAGCAGGTCCAGCAGGTCTATTACGTCACCGGCACCGCCGATTTCGTGCTGGTCGTCGTCGCGCCCGATGTCGGGGCCTATGACGCGCTGATGAGCCGGCTGATGGCGGACAATCCGAACGTGCGCCGCTTCACCACCAATGTCGCGCTGGGCGTGGGCAAGCGCGGGCTGTTCGTGCCGATCGCCGACTAGCCTATTCGCACGCGTCGCTTCCCGAACCCCTTCCGCCGCCATCACGACCGCTCAGGCCGCGAACAGTTCGAGCTGCTCCTGCTTCGGCGCGACCAGCGCGCGCAGATCGGCCCGGTCGGCGAGCGCGACCGGGCGCCAGTCCTCCGCGATCAGAAAAGGACGCACCCTGGCGATCGAGGCCGTGAGCCGGGCAATGTCGGCCAGGCAAAGGCGGCGCCAGCCGCGGGCGGCGAGGATCGCGTCGATCGCCTTGACGCCGAGCCCCGGCACGCGGAGCAGGGCTTCGCGCGGGGCGTTGTTCACGTCGACCGGGAAGCGCTCGCGGAACTTCAGTGCCCAGGCGAGCTTGGGATCGATGTCGAGCGGGAGCATGCCGGTTGCCGAATCGGCCGCCGCGGCCACTTCGCCCGGCGCATAGCCATAGAAGCGCATCAGCCAGTCGGACTGGTAGAGCCGGTGCTCGCGCATCAGCGGCGGACGCCGCAGCGGCAGCACGGCACTGGCGTCGGGAATCGGGCTGAACGCCGAATAATAGACGCGGCGCAGCTGGAAACGGTCGTAGAGCCCGGCGGCGCGGCCGATGATGTCGCCGTCGGTGGCGGCATCGGCGCCGACGATCATCTGAGTCGACTGGCCGGCGGGCGCGAATTTGGGCGCCGACCGGTAGCGCCGGCCCGCATCGGCACCATCGTCGATCGCCGCGCGGACGTCGCGCATCGCGCCTTCGATCCGGGGCGCCGATTTCTCCGGCGCCAGCCGGGTCAGCCCCGCCGCCGTCGGCAGCTCGACGTTGATCGAGACGCGATCGGCATGCAGCCCCGCCTGGCGCACCAGCTCGGGATCGGCATCGGGAATCGCCTTCAGATGGATATAGCCGCGAAAATCATGGCCCTCGCGCAGTAGGCGCGCGACGCGGACGATCTGCTCCATCGTATAGTCGGGCGAACGGATGATGCCCGAGGACAGGAACAGCCCCTCGATATAGTTGCGCCGATAGAAGCTGAGCGTGAGATCGACGACTTCCTCGGGCGTGAAGCGCGCACGGCGGACGTTCGAGCTCCTGCGGTTGATGCAATAGTGACAGTCGAAGATGCAGCTGTTGGTCAGCAGGATCTTGAGCAGCGAGATGCAGCGCCCGTCCGGCGCATAGGCGTGGCAGATGCCCATGCCCTCGGTCGAGCCGAGCCCCTTGCCGCCCGCCGAATTGCGCCGGGTCGTGCCCGAGGAGGCGCAGCTGGCGTCATACTTGGCGGCATCGGCAAGGATGGCGAGCTTTGCGCGAAGATCGAGCCGGGACATATGTTCACTCTATGTTCCAGATATTGCGGTGTCCAGCAGCTTGTGAGAGAGGCTGGCGGAAGAGATCGGATCCTCCCCGAGACAGGCCGGGGCGGGAATTTGCGGGGGCGGCGATGCAGCTGAAGATCGACCGGCATTTTCGCGCGCTGCTGATCGTGCTGGCGGTCACCTGCATGCTCGGCTTCGGCTTCAAGCAGCATTGCATGCCGGGCGGCTGGACCGGTTCCGAGCAATATGTCACCGGCTGCTACAGCGACGCGGTGCCCTTCTGGACCGCGCGCGAAGTTGACAAGGGCAGGATCCCCTATCTCCAGACGCCGATCGAATATCCGGTTCTGACCGGCGCGGCGATCTGGATCGAAGGCGCTGCCACGCACCTGATCTTCGGCCGCCATGCCAATGACGCGACGTTCCTGGGCGTGGTGACGGCGGTGAACATCGCCCTGGCCTTTCTGATCCTCTGGATGTTCCGGCGCGCCGGCATGGATGGGCGGCGGCTCTGGTGGTGGGCGGCGGCGCCGCCGCTCATCCTCTATGTCGGGCATAATTGGGACATGATCGCCGTCACGCTGGCGGTGTGGGCGATGCTGCTGGCGCGCGAGAACCGGCTGATCGGCGCCGCCGCCGCCGCGGGGCTGGGCGTCGCCGCCAAGCTCTTCCCGATCGTGATGCTGCCGCTGCTGGTCCTCTCGGCTTTTCTGGAGCATGGCCGCAGCTGGTGGCAGCGCGTGGTGCGCACCGGCTGGGTGAAGCTCGCCGCGATCGGCGCCTGGCTCGCGGTGAACCTGCCGATCGCGCTGCTCGCGCCGCACAACTGGAGCGAATTCTATCTGTTCTCGCAGTCGCGCAACGGCACGGCGGCGGCAACCTGGGACGTGCTCGGCGCGCTCGGCATCCTGCAGCTCGGCACGCCGGAGAAGAATCTCTACGCCGCGCTCGCCTTCGCGCTGGGCGGCGCGGCAATCATCGGCTTCGGCTGGCGGCGCCACCATGCGCGGCTGTGGCTGCTGTTCACGCCGCTGCTCGCCTGGTTCATGCTGACCAACAAGGTCTATTCGCCCCAGTTCGACCTGTGGCTGTGGCCGATGCTGGTGATGACCGCGCCGCGGCTATGGCCGGTGGCGCTGTTCGCCGCGACCGGGGTCTTCGCCTATTTCGCCGAATTCTGGTTCTTCGCCGGGATGGACGGCGCCTGGCCGGCGGCAAGCAGCGTCGACATCGCCTGCGCCGCGGCGGCGCGCGCGATGGTGATGCTGTGGATCATCGTCGATTGCGTGCGCCGCCCGCCGCCCGAATGGGTGGGGCGCTGGCCGGCGCACGACTGAAGCGATCAGGGCAGCGGCAGATTCTCTTCGGCCTTCTTGCGCGCCCGTGCCTCGGCGCGCGCGATCGTCGCCTGGCGGACGAAGCAGCCGGTGCCGCCACCCGCGCCAGTGGTCGAGCAGCTGCCGGTGCCGAAATTGCCCGAGGTGAGCGCGTCCTGCGAACGCACCGCCCAGCTCTCGGTCTTTTGCGGCGGACCGGCCTCCTCGCGCAGGTTCGAGGGGATGCGATAGCGCTCGCGCTCGTCGAGGCGCTTGCAGACCACGATCTCCTCGCCGTTCGAATTGGTCGGGCACTTGTCCTTGCCGTAGATCACCAGCACGCCGTTCTGCGCCGCATTCTGGGCATGCGCGGCGGCGGGCAGCAGCATCGGGATGGCGGCGAGCGCGGCTGCGATCATGATCCGGTTCAACATCGGCTTACTCCTGTATGTGCCGTGCCTGGTCCAAAACGGCTGAATGGGGCCTTTATATCCGTTTCGATATCGCAATGGCAGCGCGGCAGCCGGCACGGATCAATCCGGACAGCAGCGGATAGGCGGGCGCATGTTCGGCGCCGTGCGCCAGCGCGGTATCGCGATGCTCGAGCTCCTCGTCGCGGAACTTCGCCACGGCTTCGGCAAGCTCGGGGTCGCTGTCGCCGATCTCCTCGAGCTGATGCTGGTAATGCAGATCGATCTCGGTCTCGATCGCGGCGGTGCAGGCCATCGCCGCCTCCGGGCCCATCGCCGCGGTGACGGCCCCCAGCGCGAAGCCGGCGACGTTCCAGAAGGGCTGGAGCGCAGTCGGGCGCACGCCGCGGCGCGCGATCATCGCATCGAAAAAGGCGCGGTGCCGCTCTTCCTGGCTTGCCATGCCGGCGATCATCCGCGCCATCGGCGTGCGATCGCCCATCACCGCGAGCTGGCCGGCATAGATGCGCGTCGCGCCATATTCGCCCGCCTGATCGACGCGGACCATCGAGGCCAGCCCCTCGCGCCGATCGCCGGGCTTCCAGCTCATGCCCGGCCCCGCCGCACGGCGAGCAGGCAGATCACCGCCGCCCCGCCCAGCGAGAGGATCGCGTTGAAGCCGGCAAGGCTGATCCCGAACAGCGTCCATTGCGGCACGTCGCAGCGGATCAGCGGGCGGCGCAGCGCGTCGTTCAGCATGTCCATCGGATTGTCGCCATGCACCTGAGCGGTGCAGGCCGTGATGCCCTCCCACCACTTATATTCGACGCCGGCATGGAAGACGCCGATGCCGCCGCTCACTGCGATCAGCGTGGCGGCGAGCAGCACGATCGTCCGCTGCGCCGGGCCATTCCGGACGAAAAAGGCCGAGAGCGCGACGAGTATCGCGGCGTAATGCGGCCAGCGCTGCCACCAGCACATCTCGCACGGCACCAGCCCGAAGAATTCGGAGAGATGGGCGCCGCCGACCAGCGCCAGCGGAAGGAGGAGCGCGATCCAGCGCGCGATGCGAAGGCCGTCGTTGCGCATGGCTTATTTGCTCCGTGTTGCGGCAACCTGGGTCCTGGGCCCGAGGCGCGAGAGAGTCTGCAGCGCATAATAGAGCTGGAAGTCGTCGATCCCCTCCTTCTTCAGCTGCTCCGCCGTCTTGGCGAATCGCGGATCGGTCCGCTGATCGTCCTCGAGCACCGAATCATCGACCTTGTCGTTGTTGATCAGGTGCGCGCGCAGGTCCGCCTCGCGGATCGAGGGCCGGACCTTGTAGTCGGGATCGGAAAGCTGCGGCACGAGCAGGTCGGGCTTGATACCGCCTTCCTGCACCGAACGGCCCGAAGGCGTGTAATAGCGCGCGGTGGTGAGGCGCAGCGCGGCGCGCGGGCCCATCGGCAGGATCGACTGGACCGACCCCTTGCCGAAGCTACGCACGCCCATCACGAGCGCGCGGTGATGATCCTGCAGCGCACCGGCGACGATCTCGGACGCCGAGGCAGTGCCCGCATCGATCAGCACGACCACCGGCAGGCCCTTGGCCAGGTCGCCCGGGACCGAGACGATGCCCGGTTCGCTCACATCGGCATACCAGCGCTCGATGTCGGTCTTCTCGCGGCCGCGCTGCGAGACGATCTCGCCGTGCGACAGGAATATGTCGGACACTTCGATCGCCTGGCTGAGCAGCCCGCCGCCATTCTCGCGCAGATCGACGATGTAGCCGAGCGGCTTGTGGCCGAGCTTCTTGTCGATCTCCTGGATCGCCTTGATCGTGTCGGCCCCGGTCTGGGCCGTGAAGGTGTTGATGTTGATGATGCCGACGCCGTCCTTGACGTCCCACTTCACCGGCCGCTGCACGATGATCTCGCGCTTCATGGTGAAGGTGAGCGGCTTGTCGGCGCCCGGGCGGATGACGGTGAGCGTCACGCTGGTGCCCGGCTTGCCGCGCATCGCCTGGATCGCGTCGTCGAGGCCGCCGCCGACGATGAACTTGCCGTCGATATGCGTGATGAAGTCGCCCGACTTCATGCCCGCGCGCGCCGCCGGCGTGTCTTCGGTGGGGGCGACCACCTTCACTGCGCCGTCTTCCTGGGTGACCGTCAGGCCGAGGCCGCCATAATTGCCGTCGGTCTGGATCTTCAGATTGTCGAAATCGAGCCCGTCGGCATAGCTGGAATGCGGATCGAGCGCCGCGAGCATGCCCTGGATCGCGCCCTTCATCAGCGTCTTGTCGTCGACCTTGTCGACATAGTTCGCCTTCACCTGGCTGTAGACTTCCATGAAGGTATCGAGCTCCTTGAAGCTCGCAGTATCCACGCCGGCCATGGCGCCGGAAGCAACGGGGACGAGCGCCAGCGCGCCGACCGCGGCGGTGACCTGAAGGAACGAACGAAGCATAGTTACTTTCCGGAAACGCGTTCGAGGATCAATCTAGGACGGGATCGCGGCAATTGCACGGCACAATCAGCCGAGCAGGCGCGCAAGATCCATGGGCTCGCCGCGGCGCCGGAGCTCGACCGTGACGCGCGGCGCGGGGCCGCCCGGCGCCCGGCCGATCGGCGCGCCCTGCGCCACCCGCTCGCCGACGCGGGCGGTGGTGGTGCCGAGCCCGGTGACCGAGCTGGTCCAGCCATTGCCATGATCGATGATCACCACGCCGCCATAGTCGCGGAACGGGCCGGCGAACAGGATGCGGCCGGGCGCTGGCGCGACGGCATCGGCATTGGCCGCGCAGGCGAGCGTGACGCCGCGGGCACGCACGCCGGTGGCGGAAAGCTCGCCCATGCCGGTGACGACCGCACCGGCGACCGGAAGCAGATAGGGCGCCCCGCCCTTGTGCGGGGACGGGGCGACGGCGCTGCCGGGGCGAGGCAGCGGGCCGGGAAGCGTGGCGAGATCGGCCTGGATCTCGGCGGCCGCGCCCGCCGTCTCCATCTGGTCGACGATTTCGCGGGCGCGCTCGCCCAGGGCGATGGCGCGATCCGATTCGACCAGCGCGCTGGAGGCAAGCGCGCGCGAGCGGGCGCGGTGATCCGCCTCGAGCTTGACGAGCGCGGTCCGCTCGTCCTCGATCCGCTGACGCGCGTCGCGGAAGCTGCGGACGGCGGCAAGCGCATCGGCGCGCAGCGCGCGGATGCGGCCGAGCTCGGCCCGCACGTCGCGGGTGCGCGCCTCGACCACCGGCATGACGGTGCCGAGCACGGCGCGGACATGGACCATGTCGCTGGTCGAGCCGGGCTGGACCAGGCCGAGCACCGCCGGCCGGCGAGCCATCGACTGGAGTGCGGCGATCAGGCGGAGGATCGGGCCCTGGCGCTCGGCCACCCGAGTGCGCTGGTCCGCCAGCTGGCGATCGACGATCGAGATGCGGGCGCGCGCGGCGGCGATGTCCGCTTCCGCCGCCTTGATCCGTTCGGCCGCGGCGGCTTCGCGGGCGCGGGCCTGGAGCGCCTGGTCGCGCTCGGACGCCGCCTGGCGCTCGAGCTGGGCGCTGCGGGCCTGCGCCGCCCGTGACTGGGCGTTGGCATCGCGCAGCCGGCCCTGCTGCTCGGCGAGGCTGGGCGCCTGCGCCCCGGCCAGGCTGCCGGTGGCGAGGATCGCCAGCAGGCTGGCGCCGAGGATCAGCGGGCGGAGCATGCGCTCAGCCTTCGCGATGATAGGGGTGGTTGGCAAGGATCGACGTGGCGCGCCACAGCTGCTCGGCGAGCATCACCCGCGCCATCATGTGCGGCCAGGTGGCGCGGCCAAAGCTGAGCAGCAGATCGGCCTGGGCGCGCTCGGCGTCGCCGAACCCGTCCGCCGCACCGATCAGGAACCGCGCCTCGCGCACCCCGTCGTCGCGCCAGGCGCCCAGCCGCTCGGCGAGCACCCGCGAGGGCAGGTTCTCGCCGGTCTCGTCGAGCAGGACGATCTTGGTGGCGGGAGCGGGTTCGGGCGTCCGGCCGCCGGTATCAGGCAGCTCGGTCACCCGCGTCGGCCATTGGATGCGCTTCAGATAGCGATCGACCAGCTCCGCCTCGGGGCTGCGCCCGATCTTGCCGCGCGCGACGATATGGAGCTGCATTGCCCGCGCCGCTCCCTTCTAGCGGATCACGCCTGGCCGGCTTCGCCGAACGACCACATCCGCTCGAGATTATAGAAGCTGCGCACCTCGGGCCGGAACAGGTGGACGATCACGTCGCCCGCATCGATCAGCACCCAATCGGCGGTGGGCAGGCCCTCCACGCGCGGCGTGCGGCCGAACTCGGCCTTGATCTTGTCAGCGAGCTTCACCGCCATCGACGCGACCTGGCGCGTCGAGCGGCCGGATGCCACGACCATATAGTCGGCGATGCTGCTCTTGCCGGCGAGCGGGATCGAGACCGTCTCGACCGCCTGATCGTCGTCGAGCGACGCCATCACGAGCTGATGCAGCGCCTCGGTGCCACCAGCGGCATCGGGCGAACGCAGAACATTGGGCGATGTGGCCAAGGGGCCTCCTAGGGTTGCAACTTGTCTGTGCGAAATTGTTGTGGAGACGACGCGGTAGCTTCTCCCATCAAAGTGACACTTTGACGGGCACCCGCATAACGCCGGTGCCAGGCGGGATCGGCGGCCCGAAGGCTCGTCGCCGAAGTCGGATCGGGGCGGAAGCGCAACAGCACGAGGGCCGGCAATCTCCAACGCGTCCAGTTCTTCGCCTGGCCTGCGGGCCGCACAGCGCGCCGCAGCCAACCCATTGCAGGACTTGCATGGGCGTCGCGATCATACCCCGGACGGGCGATCACCGCAATCGGAACCTGCTCGGCAATCTCACGCCAGCGCTCCCATTTGTGGAACTGGGCCAGATTGTCCGCTCCCATCAGCCAGATGAAGCGATGGCGCGGGAAGAGCCGCGGCAACTTGCGGATCGTATCGGCGGTGTAGCGCGTCTTGATCCGCTTCTCGATGTCCGACACGCGGATCGGCGCATGCCGCGCCATCCGCCCGGCCGAGGCCATCCGCGCCTTGAACGGCGCCATGCCGGCCTTGTCCTTCAGCGGATTGCCCGGCGAGACGAGCCACCACACCTCGTCGAGCCCCAGCGCCCGGATGGCGTGGAGCGAGAGCTTGCGATGTCCGAGGTGCGCCGGATTGAACGAGCCGCCGAGCAGGCCGATGCGCTTCAAGGCCGCGCCTGCCCCGTGCCCCGCACCACCCATTTGTACGTCGTCAGCCCTTCGAGCGCGACCGGGCCGCGGGCATGGAGACGGCCGGTCGAGATGCCGATCTCGGCGCCCAGCCCGAACTCGCCGCCGTCGGCGAACTGCGTGGAGGCGTTCCACATCACGATCGCGCTGTCGACCTGCGCCAGGAACCGTTCGGCCGTGGCTTCGTCGGCCGTGACGATCGCGTCGGTGTGATGCGAGCCGTGCGCGGCGATGTGCGCCATCGCCGCATCGACGCCATCGACCAGCTTCACCGACAGGATCGAATCGAGATACTCGGTATCCCAATCCTCGGCATCGGCGGCGACCGCGCGCGGCTCGAGCGCCCGGATCTCGGCGTCGCCGCGCAGCTCGCAGCCGGCATCGGCCAGCTCGGCCAGCACCGGCTTCGGATCGGCGAAGCCGCGGTCGATCAGCAATGTCTCGGTGGCGCCGCAGATGCCGGTGCGGCGCATCTTGGCATTGCGCGCGAGATCGCGTGCCATCGCCGGATCGGCGGCGGCGTCGATATAAGTGTGGTTGAGCCCGTCGAGATGGGCGAGCACGGGGACGCGCGCCTCCGCCTGAACGCGGGCGACAAGGCCTTTGCCGCCACGCGGCACGATCATGTCGATCGCCCCCTCCGCAGCGAGCATCGCGCCGACCGCGGCACGATCGGTGACGGGGACAAGCTGCACCGCATCCCCGGGCATGCCCCCTTCCGCCAGCCCGCGGGCGAGCGCGGCGTGGATGGCACGGTTCGAGCGGATCGCCTCCGAGCCGCCGCGCAGGATCGCGGCATTGCCCGCCATTGCACAGAGCGCCCCGGCATCGGCCGTGACATTGGGCCGGCTCTCATAGATGATGCCGATCACCCCGATCGGCACGCGCACCCGTGTGAGCACCAGGCCGTTGGGCCGCTCGACCCGGTCGATCATCTCGCCGACGGGATCGGCGAGCGCCGCCACTGCCGCCACCCCGGCGGCCATGGCCTCGATCCGGCCCGCATCGAGCTTCAGCCGGTCGAGCAGCGCGCCGGACAGGCCATTTGCTTCGGCGGCGGCCATGTCTTCGGCATTGGCGGCCTGGATCGCCGCGGAATCGGCGCGGATCGCGGCGGCGGCGGCACGCAGCGCAGCCGCCTTGGCCGGGGTCGGCATCGCGGCGAGCTTCGTCGAGGCGAGGCGGGCGCGGGCGGCCATTTCGGCGATCAAGGCTGCGGTGTCGGTCATGCTGCGCTTGCGCCTAGCACGCGCAACATCAAGCTGATAGGTCCGCCGCCATGTCGGGGGAAATCGAAGCGGCCGGGGAACTGGCAACGGGGGCGCTGCTTGGCCGCGCCATGGAGCCGAGTGCAGGAGAAGGCCATGGCGACAGCCATGGGCTCTGCCTCAATTGCGGGACCGCGCTGGTCGGATCGCATTGCCATAATTGCGGACAGGCGGGGCATGTCCACCGTTCGCTTTCGGCGATCGGGCACGATATCCTGCACGGCGTCTTCCATTTCGAAGGCAAGTTGTGGCGGACCCTGCCGATGCTCGCCTGGCGGCCCGGCGAACTGACGCGGCGCTATATCGACGGCGAGCGCGCGCGCTTCGTCTCGCCGATGGCGATCTTCCTCTTCTCGGTCTTCGCGATGTTCGCGGTCTTCTCCTGGACAGGCATCTCCACGCCGACTGACCTCGATATCGGATCGCTGAAGCCCGTCGCCGCGATCGACGCGGCGAAGAAAAATACCCAGAGGAAACTGGAAAAGGCGCAGACCAAGCTCGCCAGGGCCGAGGACGACAGCGAACGCGAGGAATATCGCGAGCGGATCGCCGACGCGCAGAGCGACCTTGCCGGGCTCGACAAGGCGGCCAACGCGCTGGGCCGCGGCAATGTGTCGGTGGAATCGACGGCCGCGCACACCGGCTGGCCCGCGCTCGATCACGGCATCGAGAAATGGCAGAAGAACCCCTCGCTGATGCTCTACAAGCTCCAGTCGGCGAGCTACAAATTCTCCTGGCTGCTGATTCCGCTCTCGCTCCCCTTCCTATGGGTGCTGTTCTTCTGGAAGCGGCAGTACAAGCTCTACGACCACACGATCTTCATCACCTATTCGATCGCGTTCATGTCGCTCTTCTACATCGTGGTGACGATCGCCGCCGCGATCGGGCTCGGCGGCGGCTGGCTGGGGTTCGCGGCGCTGCTGGTGCCCTTCATCCACATCACCCGCCAGCTGAAACAGGCCTATGACATCGGCTGGTTCTCGGCCTTCATGCGCGCCTGGGTGCTGACCTTCTTCATCACCTGGATCCTGGTGCTGTTCGTGCTGGTCCTGGTCGCGCTCGGGTTGTTCGGCTGAGCGCTCAGCCGGAACAGGGATAGCGACGCTGCATGATCGCGTAGAAGGCAGTCTTCACGCTGACGTTGCGCTGGGCCGCCGGGATCTTCTGGAATTCGGCAAGCAGCTCCGGGCCGCCCATCCTGACCTGCCCTTTCGGCGGCGGGCAGCTGTGCGGCTTGCGCCCGGCCGCCTGCTGCGCGGCCAGCTCGGCGCGCCAGCCATTGGCCACCTGCTCCATCTCCTCGCGCAGCAGCCTGTAGTCGGGCGAGAAGGCGGCGAGCATTCCCTTCGCCTTGAGCGAGTCCGCCTTGGCGAGGAACTCGGCCACGGTCATCGGCGCCGCGCCCGCCGCAAGGAGCAGCAAGAGAAACGGATGCAGCATGTAAAAAACCCTCCCGCGATGGCTCGTGGGAGGGCTTTTCACAGCCGATGATGGCGGAACTCAGGCGCCCTGCGGCGTCGGCTGGCCGAACGGTCCCTTGGGCTTGCGGATCTTGGGGATCGAAGTCCCCGCCACCGCCGCCGGGCGCGCGGCAGCGCCCGGATCCTCGCGGCCGAGATCCTCGCCCGCGATCAGCCGCTTGATCTCCTCGCCGGTGAGCGTCTCATATTCGAGCAGCGCCTGGGCGATGGTGTGGAGCTGGTCGATATGATCGGTGAGCAGCTGGCGGGCACGGCCGAGGCCGCGCTCGACGAAGCGCTTCACTTCCATGTCGATCAGCCGCGCCGTCTCGTCCGACATCGGCTTGGCGCGCGCGATCGCATAGCCGTAGCTCTCGTCATTCTCGGAGAAATCGAGCGGGCCGACTTCGTCCGACAGGCCCCATTTCGTCACCATCGCGCGGGCGAGGCGCGTCGCCTGCATGATGTCGTTCGAGGCGCCCGACGAGACCTTGTCATAGCCGAAGATCAGCTCCTCGGCGATGCGGCCGCCGAACGCCACGGCGATGTCGGCGTGCATCTTGTCGCGGTGATAGGAATAGCTGTCCCGTTCCGGCAGCGGCTGGACCATGCCCAGCGCGAAGCCGCGCGGAATGATCGTCGCCTTGTGGATCGGGTCCGCGGTCGGCTCATGGGCGAAGACCAGGGCGTGGCCGGCCTCGTGATAGGCGGTCATCCGCTTCTCGTCGTCGGTCATCACCATCGAGCGGCGCTCGGCGCCCATCAGCACCTTGTCGCGCGCATCGTCGAATTCCTGCGCCGCGACCAGCCGCTTGCCGCGGCGGGCGGCGAGCAGCGCCGCTTCGTTGACCAGATTGGCGAGATCGGCGCCCGAGAAGCCCGGCGTGCCGCGCGCGATCACCCGCGGCTCGACGTCGGGCGCCAGCGGCACCTTCTTCATATGGACCTGGAGGATCTTCACCCGGCCCTCGATGTCCGGACGCGGCACCTGGACCTGGCGATCGAAGCGGCCCGGGCGCAGCAGGGCGGGATCGAGCACGTCGGGGCGGTTGGTCGCCGCGATGATGATGATGCCCTCGTTCGCCTCGAAGCCGTCCATCTCGACGAGCAGCTGGTTGAGCGTCTGCTCGCGCTCGTCATTCTGGTTGCCCAGGCCCGCGCCGCGCGAGCGGCCGACTGCGTCGATCTCGTCGATGAAGACGATGCAGGGGGCCGATTTCTTGGCCTGCTCGAACATGTCGCGCACACGGCTGGCGCCGACGCCGACGAACATCTCGACGAAGTCCGAGCCCGAGATGGTGAAGAAGGGCACGCCCGCCTCGCCCGCGATCGCGCGGGCGAGCAGCGTCTTGCCGGTGCCCGGCGAGCCGACCAGCAGCGCCCCCTTGGGAATCTTGCCGCCCAGGCGAGCGAACTTGGTCGGGTCCTTCAGGAACTCGACGATCTCCTGCAGCTCCTCGCGCGCCTCGTCGATGCCCGCCACGTCGTCGAAGGTGACCTTGCCTTCCTTCTGGGTAAGCAGGCGCGCGCGCGACTTGCCAAAGCCCATCGCGCCCGAGCCCGAGCCCTTCTGCATCTGGCGGATCACGAAAAAGGCGATGCCGAGCATCAGCAGGAACGGCAGCGACTGGTAGAGGAGATAGATCCAGATGTTCGGACCTTCCTCGGCGCGAACCGAGACCTTCACATTCTTCGCGAGCAACGTCCCGGTCATCGAGGGATCCTCGGGCGCATTGGTGCGGAACTTGCCCCCGTTCGAGAGCTCGCCGCTGACCACGCCGGTGGCCCGCGATATGTTGACCGACTTCACCTCGCCATTGTTCACCTTGGCCATGAAATCGGAATAGGCCATGGCATCGCCCGGCGCGGCGGCGTTGCGGTTGTCGAAGATCGTCACGAACAGGGCGAGCGCCGCCAGAATGCCCACCCAGATCAGCAGGCTCTTCATCCAGGGGTTGCTGCCCCCATTGTCGGGGCCCTGCTGCTTGTCGTTGTCGCTCATGCGGATTCGGTACCTTTCCGCTGCCAAGATAGGCACGGCCGAGTTAATGGCAATGGAACAGCGTCGATCAGTGTGATCGACGCGGCGGCGCCAGCGCGAAATGCCAGATAGCGGCCCTGGTGCGCGCCAGCACTTCCGCAATCGTACCGGAGCCGCCGGCATCGAGCGCGGCGAGCAGCGGCTCGAGCCCCGTCTCCCGCCAATCGGGGCTCAGGCCGTGCGCGGCACGGACCGTCGCCACCGCGCGCTCGACGAGGCGGCGGCGGAGTTCGCGCGGCAGGCCGGCGGGATCGAGCGAGACCGAACCGCCTTCGACCGCCGCGCGCGCCAGCCACTCGCGATCGGCAACCCAGGCCAGCGCATCCTCGGCATCGCGCAGGTTGCGCGCGGCGGCGGCGAGGCGCCCGGCGGGGAGTTCCCCGGTCTCCGCCAGCAAGCCGCGGATGCGAGCCCGATCGAAACGCGGATCGGCGTTGGAGGGATCGCGCACCGGCGCGATCCCCGCCTCCGCGACGATCGCCTCCAGCTCCGCGCGGGTCCAGTGGAGCAGCGGACGGATCAGCGTGACGGCGCCGAGCGGCCGCGCCGCCGCCATCGCGGCAAGCCCGCCCACCCCCGCGCCGCGGCGCACGCGCATCAGCAACGTCTCGGCAAGGTCGTCCTGCTGGTGCGCGGTGGCGAGCCAGGCGGCGCGGCCCGCCGCCCAATCCGCGAGCAGCGCATAGCGCAGCGCCCGCGCGCCCTGCTGGAGATTACCGGCGGCGGGCACGTTCCCGGCAAGCGTCTCGTGCGGGACGCCGATCCGGTCGCACAGCCGCCGGACGAGAGCCGCTTCCTCGGCCGCCTCGGGCCGCAGGCCGTGATCGACGGTCGCGGCGATCACCGCGCCCGGAAACGCCGCATCGGCGAGGAGGAGCAAGGCAAGGCTGTCCGGCCCGCCCGAGACGGCAAGTGCCAGCCTGTGCTCGCCGTCCGGAGCGGCGCCGGCGAGCGCCTCGCAATCGCGGCGGAAGCGCTCGACCCTTTCCCGGTCGAGCGTCAGCCGCTCACTTGCACTTCTGGCTTGCACGGCCCTCCGCCACGCCCGTCTTCATCTCGGCCGAGAGCTTGTCGCCATAGAGCTGGTCGAGCTCGGTATAGACCTTGCAAACCTCGGCGGCCGGCTTCTTCAGCTTGATGAGCGCCTGGGCCAGATAATAGAGGCTGTCGGGCGCGCGCTCGCCCTTGGGATTCTTCTTGTAGTTCTCGTAGAAGGCCACCGCGGCCAGGCTGGGCGCGCCGCTGTCGAGATAGGCGCGGCCGAGCAGGTTCTGCGCATAGCTGGCACGGCGGTGCGTCGGATATTTCGTCGCCACCGCCTCGAGCTCGCGGCGAGCCTCGGGATAGAGCTTCGCCTGCCACAGGCGGAAGCCATAGGCATAGCCGTCCTCGGCGGGATCCCCCGAATTGGGCTTCTCGATCGCCGCGACCTGCTGGGCGCGCGTGCCGCCGGGCCTGGGCGTGGCGGGCGTCGTACCGCTCGCCGCCGGGGCCGGCGTGGCCGGGCGCGTGCCCGTTGCCGGAGGACGGATCGTCGCGCCGGCGGTATCGGCCGGCACCGTCGTATCCTCGCCGCCCAGCGCCGCATTGGCGGTCGCGCGGTCCTCGATGCCCTTGATGCGCGCATCGGTGCCCCGCTTATAGGCAGCGAAGGCATCCTCAAGCTGGCGCACGCGATACTGGCCCTGCTCGACCTGGCCGGTGAGCGTGCGCAGCTGCTCCTCCATCGCGGTGACGCGCTGAGTCAGGTCGATGATCGGCGCGCTCGAAGGAGTGCCGGGCACGTTGGTGCTGGTCTCCGGCGTGATCTGCGGCTCCACCGTCTGGCCGGCGCCGCCCGGGAACACCTTGCGCTGCACGGCGCGCATCTCGCGCTCCAGCCGATCGACGCGGCCGGACAGGGCGGAATCCTGGGCCTGGGCGGTGCCGGCGCCGAAGACGACGGCCATTGCGGTGGCGGCAAGAAGAAAACGCATCGATCACACCCCCCGGTGCAGGTCAGACATGGAGAATTCGTCCGCTATAGCCGGGAGGCGATATGCCTCGCCAGTCCTTACGGCGTGCTGTTGCCAGTGCTCGTCGCAGCCGGCTCGACGGGCGCCAGCGCCGGCGTCGCCGAGAGGCGTGCTGCCGGACGCTCGCGACGCGCGGCCGGTGCCGCGGCGGCCGGCACGGCGGCCGCCGGCGTCGGCGACGCGCCCGGCTGGCCGCGGGCGCGCAGCGCATCGGCGCTCACCTCGACGTCCACCGTCGTGCCGGCGCGGCCGAGCGGATCCACGTTCGAGCCGTTCAGCGTCACCTGGATCTTTTCCGGGCCCCCGGTGCGGATACGCGGATGATCGGCATCGGCCGGCACGTCGTAGCGCTCGCCGGGCGCGAGCTCCTTCTCGACCAGCCTGGTGCCCTTGGCATCGGTGACGCGGATCCAGACGGTGTCGAGCGCGATCAGCGAGACCTGGCCGCCGCCGGCCGCCACCGGCGTGGCGACATTGGCGACGCTCGCATTGTCGGCCAGATTCGCCTGCGGCTCCTCGGTCGCCAGCGTCTCGGGCGCGGGCGCGCTGCCGCGGAACAGGTCGGTGCCGTAATAGAGTATCCCGCCCACCACGAGCAGCAGCGCCAGGACGACGCCGAAAATGACGATCCCGCGCGGCGGCACGCGCGCCGGGTCGCTGGTCTCATAGGCGGGCACGGGCGCGGCGCGCTCGGGATTGCGATGCAGCTCGGTGCGCAGCTCGCGCGCGATCATCACTTCGTCGGCGCCGACCGCGCGGGCATAGGCCTTGGCGAAGCCGAGCGCATAGGTGATCGACGGCAGCCCGGCATAATTGCCCTTCTCGATCGCCTCGAGATGGCGCTGCGGAATGCGGGTGCGCGCGGCGATCTCGGGAAGGTCGAGTCCCTGCGCCTCGCGCGCGGCACGCAGCTTCTCGCCCACGCTGGCGGGAAACAGGGTCGGGTCTTCGGCGGCTTCGCCTTCCATCCATACTCTCCGGGCGGAAGGGTTGCGCCCGTTGCTCCCGCCGACGGCTGAAGCTGTCGTTCACCAAGCCGCGCCTGTCAACGCCGGCCGGGGTGATTTTGCCGGTGGATCAGGCCAGTTCGACGGAATGTTCGCTCGCCCAGGCCTCCAGCTGGTCGCGCAGCGAGCCGCCCGGATCGGCCAGCATCCGCGCCATCGCCGCCATCAGCTCGGCCCGATCGATCGAGCGCACCATCGCCTTGATCGGCCCGACCGCGGCCGGCGTGATCGACAGGCGATCAATGCCGAGCCCGAGCAATGCCAGCGCTTCCAGCGGCCGTCCGCCCATCTCGCCGCACACGCCCACCGGCACGCCGCCCGCCCGGCACTGATCCGCCACGCGCTTGAGGAAGCGCAGAATCGACGGGCTCAGCCAATCGTAGCGCAGCGCCAGCTTGGGATGCGCGCGGTCGGCGGCGAAGAGGAACTGCGTGAGGTCATTGGTGCCGATCGAGAGGAAGTCGAGCCGCGGCAGCAACAGGTCGAGCACTTCCGCCAGCGCCGGCACCTCGAGCATCGCGCCGTAGCGGATCTCGGCCGGCATCTTGCGCCCGCGCGCGGCGAGCCAGGTGCGCTGGGCCTCGAACAGGTCGCGCGCCGCGTCGAACTCCCAGGGCTCGGAGACCATCGGGAACATGATGTTGAGCGTGCGGCCGGCGCCCGCCTCGATCAGCGCGCGCGCCTGCGCCTTCATCAGCCCGTCGCGATCGAGCGCGAGCCGCAGCGCCCGCCAGCCCATCGCGGGATTCTCTTCCTCGCCATCCTCGTCATGGTTGAGATAGGGCAGCGCCTTGTCGCCGCCGATATCGACGGTACGGAAGGTGACGGACCTGTCGCCGGCGGCGTCGAGCACGTCCTTGTAGAGGCGGCGCTGCATTTCGCGCTGGGGGAGCGTGGCCGAGACGAGGAACTGGAATTCGGTGCGGAACAGGCCGATGCCGTCGGCGCCGGTGAGGTC
Organism: Sphingomonas sp. 1F27F7B; assembly: GCF_005503355.1. Taxonomy (GTDB): domain Bacteria; phylum Pseudomonadota; class Alphaproteobacteria; order Sphingomonadales; family Sphingomonadaceae; genus Sphingomonas. Next base: position 185,836 of record NZ_SCMK01000002.1, on the reverse strand, counting down.
CAGCGCCGCCATATCGTCGCGCAGGCCGGCATTGACCATCACCGTCACGCGGTGCCCGTCAGTCGTCACCGGGGCGACGCCGCGCATCCGGGCAAAGGCGGCGCGGCGCTTCTGGCTCAGCTCGAGCTTGGTCTCGAACGCTTCCTGCATCGCCTGGGTGGGGCGGACGAACAGGCTCTCCTCGCTGGTGTCGAGCAGCAGCATGTCGCCCTCGGCGATCATCTGGCGGATGTTGCGGACGCGCCCCAGCACCGGCACGCCCATGGCGCGCGCGACGATGGTGACGTGCGCGGTGAGCGAGCCTTCCTCCAGCACCACGCCCTTCAGGCGCCGGCGATCATATTCGAGCAGCTCGGCCGGGCCGAGATTCTTGGCGATCAGGATCGAATCCTGCCGCAGCCCCATCTGCGCCGCGGTGCCGAGCTGGCCCGAGACGATGCGGAGCAGCCGGTTGGACAGATCCTCCAGATCGTGCATCCGGTCGCGCAGCAGCGGATCGTCGATCTCGCGCATGCGCTGACGCGTGCGCTGCTGGACGCGCTCGATCGCCGCCTCCGCGGTGAGGCCGGAATCGATCGCCTCGTTGATCCGGCGCGACCAGCCTTCGTCATAGGCGAACATCTTGTAGGTCGCGAGGATCTCGTCCTGCTCGCCGCCGCCGCCGAACTCGGCCTGGCTGGCCATGCGGTCGATCTGTTCGCGCATCTTGTCGAACGCGGCATAGACGCGGTGGCGCTCCGCCTCGGTATCCTCGGCGACCGTGTGCTCGATCACGATGCGCGGCTGGTGGAAGACCGCGACACCGGCAGCCATGCCGTCGACCAGCTTGAAGCCGTGCCCGAGCTCGGGCGCAGTCGACTGGAGCCGGGTGGAGCCGCCGCCGCTGGCGGGATCGATCAGATCGGCATTGGCGATCAGCTCGCTGAGCACCATCGCCACGGTCTGCAGCGCCTCGATCTCCTCGCTCTCGTAGCGACGCGATTCGGCATGCTGCACGGCGAGCACCCCCACCGCCCGCTCGCGCCGGATGATCGGCACGCCGGCGAAGCTGTGGAACGCCTCTTCCCCCGTTTCCGGGCGATAGGCGAAGGCAGGATGCAGCTCGGCCTCGTCGAGGTTCAGCGTCTCGACATTCTGCGCGATGGTGCCGACCAGGCCCTCGCCCGGCGCCAGCTTGGTGACGTGCACCGCCTCCTGCGCTAGGCCGCGCGTGGCGAACAGCTCGAGCAGCCCCTCGCGCAGCAGATAGATGGAGCAGACCTCGCTCGAGAGCGCCTCGCCGATGATGTTGACCACCGAATTGAGCTTCGATTGCGCCGGGTTGCGCGACGCCATCACATCGTGGAGGCGCGTCAGTATCTCACGGGCCGAGGCGGCTGCGGAAACGGGCATGGATGCGCGCTAACAGATTGTGTTCGCATGCGCCATGCGCAGGCGAAACAAGTCGGAGGCGCGCATCCGCGGCCGTCGGTCGCCGCTTGCGGCGCATGATACTGTGCGCTACATAGTATGCGTCATACACGATATGAGGCACAGGGCGATGCCGGTCGAGGAAGACCTGTTCGAGAAACTGCGCGTCGAGCTGCGGCGCGGATCACTGGTGCTGGCCGTGCTCGGAGCGCTGCGCGAGGAGCGTTACGGCTACACGCTGCGCACCAGCCTGGAAGCGGCGGGGCTGCCGATCGACGAAGGCGCGCTCTATCCCCTGCTCCGCCGGCTGGAAGCGCAGGGGCTGCTCACCAGCGAATGGCGCGAGGAGGCCAAGCGGAACAAGCGCTTCTACCGCCTGACGCCGAACGGCCTGCACGTGCTCGGCCAGCTGCTCGCCGAATGGAACGCGATTTCGGAATCGATCCTGCGCCTCACCGAGGGAGAAAAGTGATGGACCTCATCGAACGCTATCTCGGCGCGGTGCGCTGGAACCTGCCCTCGGCCAAGGCCGACGACATCGTCGCCGAGCTGGCAGACCTGATCGCTGCCCGCATCGAGGATCGCGAGGAGATGCTGGGCCGGCCGCTCGACAAGAGCGAAGTCAGCCAGATCCTTAGGGAATTCGGCCATCCGCTCGCCGTCGCCGGCCAGTATCATGGCCAGCAGGTGCTGATCGGCGCCGAGCTGTTCCCCTTCTACTGGTTCGCGCTGCGGATCATGCTGGCAGTCTTCGCGGTGATCGAGACGGTGAAGATCGCCGGGCGAATCGCAGTGGGCAGCCAGCCCTTCTTCCAGGCTATTTCCCACGGGCTAGGCGACGCCGCGAATACGCTGCTCACCATCGGCGCGCTGATCACCCTGGCCTTCGCCGCCATCGAGCGGACGGGCTGGCTCGATACCTATCTCGCCCGCTGGAAGCCCGAGGAACTGCCCGACCTCGGCAAGCTTCGCCTCGAGCTGCCGCTGCGCAAGCGCTGGGAGCCGGCGTTCGAGATCGCCTTCGGCATCGGCTTCCTCATCTGGTGGGCGGGCGGCTTCACCATCCCCTTCTTCCCGCACGACGACGGCGTGAAGGTCGCCGCCGCGCCGGTCTGGGCCACGCTCTACTGGCCGGTGGTGGTGCTGGTCTGGGCGCGGATCCTGCTGAGCCTGATCGGGTTCCTGCGACCGGCCTGGAAGCCGCTGCGCGCCGCGCTGATCCTCGGCAGCACCGCGGGCACGCTCGCCATCGCCGCGGCACTGCGCGCGGCGGGGCAGATCGTGATCGTCGCCGGCCCCGATGCAGACAAGGTCGCGAAGATCCAGCAGAGCCTCGACAAGAGCCTCGAGATCGCCGTCGTGGTGGTCGCGGCGATCTCCGCCTGGCAATGCGTGAAGGAGCTCTACCAGCTCTACAAGGAGCGCCGCTGAGGCTCAGGCCGCGCGCTTCTCCAGCGCATGGGCCGCCTCGGCCATCAGCGTCGCGATGACATCCGCGACCGGCTCTTCCTTCGTGACCATGCCGACCGACTGGCCCGCCATCACGCTGCCATGCTCGATATCGCCATCGATCACTGCGCGCCGCAGCGCGCCGGCCCAGTAATGCTCGATCTGGAGCTGCGCCTCGGCCATCGCGACCTTGCCCTCGTCGAGCAGCTGCGCGACTTCGCGCTGCTTGGCGGTGAACAGCTCGCCGCCGGCATTCTTGAGCGCGCGCACGGGGATCACCGGCAGGCGGGGATCGATCTGCACGCTGGCGATCGCGTCGCGCGCCGAGGCACGGATGAACGCCTTCTTGAAGTTCGCATGCGCGATGCTCTCGGTCGCGCAGACGAAGCGAGTCCCGAGCTGGACGCCGGCGGCGCCCATGTCGAGATAGCCGGCGATCGCCTCGCCCCGGCCGATGCCGCCCGCGACGAAGACCGGCACCTGCTCGGCCACCTCGGGAAGGATTTCCTGCGCGAGCACGCTGGTCGAGACCGGGCCGATATGGCCGCCGGCCTCCATGCCCTCGACCACCAGCGCATCGACGCCGCTGCGGATCAGCTTCTTGGCCAAGCTGAGCGCGGGTGCGAAGCAGATCAGCCTGGCGCCATTGGCCTTGATCGCATCGAGCGAACCGGCCGGCGGCAGCCCGCCCGCGAGGACGACATGGCCGACGCCGTGCCTGTTGCAGATCTCGATCAGCTCGAAGAGCTGGGGGTGCATGGTTATCAGGTTGACGCCGAAGGGCTTCGCGGTGAGCGCCTTGGTCCCCGCGATCTCGGCATCGAGCAGCGCGGGCGTCATCGCGCCACAGGCGATCACGCCGAAACCGCCGGCATTGGAGATGGCGGCGACGAGGTTGCGCTCGGACACCCAGGACATGGCGCCGCCGAGGATGGCGACTTCGGAACCCAGGAAAGCGCAGCCGCGCGCCATGCGGCGGGCCAGGCGCTCGGCGCCGATGGAAGATGCATTGGTCATCCCCCCGCCTAGCCGCGCAGCATGCTACCCGGCAAGGGTCAGGGTTCGCGCACCGTCCGGCGATAATCAATGCGGATCATCACCCATTCGCCGACCATCAGCTTCTTGCCCACCCGCGGCGGCCGGACGAGGAACTGGAACGCGGCCTGGCGAACCGATCCGGCAAAGCCCGTGCCGCGCGTCTCCTCCAGCTCATAGCAATCCTCGACCCGGTTGCGCGCCACCGTGCGGCAGGCGACCAGGCCATAGCCCGGGAAACGCGCGCGATTCCCGTTGATATAGGGATTGAGCTCCGCGTTGGTCGGCTCGCGCACCCATTCGGCGACGTAGAGCGTCTCGCCGTTCCGTCCCTTGCGGCCGGCGGTCGGCGTGTCGCCCGCTCCACCCCCGCCGCCCGAATCGGCGGTGTCGCTGTCCGCGCCGTCCGTCGTGGCGGCATGGCTGGGCACCTTGGCGATGTCGCCCTCGCGGTAGTCGTTGCGGCTCAGCTTGAGAAAGGTCGGCGGTCCGACCGGCACCGGCGTCTCGATCGGCACGGGCACCGGCGGCGGCGGCTGGGTCCGGGCCTGGGCCTGGGGACGCTGCGCCTTCGCGGCCTTTCGCTGCTGCTTCTCGGCCGGCTTCTTGTCAGGGCTGTCCTCGCCCTTCGACGCTTCGATCCCGAACACATTGGTCGGCCCGGCCTGCTTCCGCCCCGGCAGCGGCGGCACGAAGAACAGCAGGAGCAGCACGAGCAGCAGCTCGATGACGAGCGCGAGCAGCAACGCGGCGCCGCGCCTGCGAAGCAGTCCCGAATCGGCGAAGAGACGGGAGCGCAGCCACATCATCACGATTTCGCCCCAACCATGGCGGCGCGGCGGCACCGCGACCGAAACATGGCAGCATCGCGCCGCATGTTACGGCACGTTGCAGCCGCGGTGCAGGACACGGGTCAGGCGAGGCTCACGCCGCTTCGTCGGCCGCGTCGAGGCCATAGGCGGTGTGGAGAATGCGCACCGCCAGCTCGGTCTCGTCCTCGTTGATCAGGACGCTGACCTTGATCTCCGAGGTGGTGATCGCCTGGATGTTGATCCCGCGCTCGCCCAGCGTCTTGAACATCGTCGCCGCCACGCCCGCATGGCTGCGCATGCCCACGCCCACCACCGAGATCTTGGCAACGCGCGTATCCTGCAGCAGGTCCGCAAAGCCGATCGAGCCCTTGGCCTGGTTGAGCGCCTCGATCGAGCGCGCCAGATCGGCGGCCGGCACGGTGAAGGTCACGTCGGTCGCGCTCGCCGAACCCGTGCTCTGATGCGCGATGTTCTGGATGATCATGTCGACGTTGATGTTGGCCTCGGCCAGCGGATTGAAGATCGTCGCCACTGCGCCGGGCTTGTCCGGCACTGCGGTCAAGGTGATCTTCGCTTCGTTCTTGTCGTGCGCGATGCCGGTGATGAGCTGGCTTTCCACGTCCTGAATCTCCTCTTCGCCCACGATCATCGTTCCGGGCAGCGTGTCCGCCATCGGAGCGTCGTCGCCGGTGAACGACGACAGCACCTGGACGCGGACCTGTTCCTTCATCGCCAGGCCCACCGAGCGCGTCTGGAGCACCTTGGCCCCGACGCTGGCAAGCTCCAGCATCTCCTCGTACGTCACCTTCCTGAGCTTGCGGGCCCTGGGCACGATGCGCGGATCGGTGGTGTAGACACCGTCCACATCGGTGTAGATGTCGCAGCGATCCGCGTTGACCGCAGCCGCCACTGCCACCGCCGAGGTGTCCGAGCCGCCACGGCCGAGCGTGGTGACGCGGTTGCTGCCGTCATTGGCGATGCCCTGGAAACCGGGGATCACCGCGACCTCGCCGCGCGACCAGCCCTCTTCCAGGCCGGCGGCGTCGATCGACCGGATGCGCGCCTTGGCATGGGCGGCATCGGTGTGGATCGCCACCTGCGAGCCCAGCCAGGAACGCGCCGGCACGCCGATCGCCTGGAGCGCGACTGCAAGCAGCCCCGACGTGATCTGCTCGCCGCTCGATACGACCACGTCATATTCGCGCGGATCGTAGAGCGAGCTCGCCTCGCGGCAGAAATTCACCAGCCGATCAGTCTCGCCGGCCATGGCCGAGACGACCACCGCGACCTGGTTGCCGGCTTCCCATTCGCGTTTGACTCGTGCCGCGACGCTCCGGATGCGCTCGATGCCAGCCATCGAGGTGCCGCCGAACTTCATCACGATACGCGCCATGGAAAGGAGCCTGTCTGCTTTGCGGGCGTCGGGTCCCCGCCCGTGCGGGGATGACGATAATGGGGCGCCCTGATAGGAGCGGCGCATGGCAAGCGCAACCAAAGCTACTATTGACCCGCGTGAAGCTGAGCATTTCGGCAAGCTGGCCGCGGACTGGTGGAACCCCAGGGGTTCGTCGGCGATGCTCCACCGGCTCAACCCGGCACGGCTGGGCTATGTCCGCGCCGCGATCGACGCGCATTGGGGCGGCGACTCCTCGAGCTTCGCGCCGCTGGCCGGCAAGACGGCAATCGACGTCGGCTGCGGCGCCGGCCTGCTCGCCGAGCCGCTCGCCCGACTGGGCGCGAGAGTGACCGGCATCGACGCTGCGCCCGAGAATGTCGGCGCCGCCCGCGCGCATGCCGCCGCCACCGGGCTGGCCGTCGAATATGTCGCCGGCGGGATCGAGGATCTGCCGGGACGGGCCTTCGATCTCGTGACGTCGATGGAAGTGATCGAGCACGTCACCGATCCGGCGGCGTTCGTCGCCGCTCTGGCGGGGGCGCTGGCCGAGGGCGGGCTGATGGTCCTCTCCACCCCCAACCGCACGCTCGCCTCGCATCTGGCGATGATTACGCTGGCCGAAGGCACGGGCGCGATTCCGCCGGGAACGCACGACTGGCGCAAGTTCCTCCGCCCCGAGGAACTGGAGGACCTGCTGCATGCCGCCGGGCTCAAGGTGATTGACCGCACCGGCCTGGGCTTCTCGCCCGCGCGCGGCTTCGTGACCGGCACGGGCGAGGCGCTGAATTATCTCGTGACGGTGGTGCGCGCCTAGCCCTTGTCCGCCGCCAGCACATGCGCCACCACTGCATTGGCATGCCCATGGCCCATGCCATGCTCGTTCTTCAGCATGGCGACCAGTTCCATGTGCTTCGCCGGCAGGGCCTTGCGCACCAGTTCCTGCCATTCGGCGATGGGGCGCCCATATTTCTGCTCGATGGACGGGAAATAGGAAGCCGGTCCCTTGACGGGTTCGTCAGCCACACGATGCTCTCCGGATGTTCATGGTCGGGAAGGACTGGCCCATCAATGACCGCGGCGCAACTGCGGCTCAGGGTTTCTGCCCGAAATCCAGCACCGCCATCGCGCCAAGGTCGAGCGTCTGCCTGGCGGTGTTGATGTGCAGCGCCGCGGCGAGCTCTCCCTTCGCATAGTCGCGATCGGCATGGCCCGTGACCTTGTAGAGCTTCCATTCGGACCCGATGGTGACGCCTTCGCCGAACAGCTTGGTATAGGGTGCCGCGGCGAGCTGGAGCTGGGCCGAGGCGATCGTCGCGGTGGTGGCGCCTTCGGCCGGCTTCTCCACCCGGGCGTAGAAGGCGATGAGCAGCTTGTCGCCCTTCTTCACGCCCGCCTGGAGCGGCGCATTGACTCCGACGCTCCACACATTGCCGCCCCCCGGCGTCTCGACGCGGATCGCCTTGCCGAACTGGACCTTGGCATCCTTGATCGACATCGGCTTGGCACCGCCCGGCAGGCCATAGACCTGGAAGCTGTCCGGATTGGCGTTGTTGAGCACTTCGGGCTCCGCCGCCGGCGCCGCTTCCTGCGCGGCGAGCGGAGCGGATGCCCCCGCCGGAATCGACAGAGCCATGGCGGCGAGCGCCAGTCGCTTGGTCATATTTGCCTCCCCTCGTTATTTTGCGGCGAGGCTATGCCTGTGTCCGGAACGTTTCAACGGGAAATGTTAACGCTACCGATCAGAAGAGCCGGCCGCCGTCGGGCACCGGCGCGGAGGGGTGGAACAGCACCACCTTGCCGGCCGCGTCGGGGAAGCCGAGTGTCAGTACCTCGGACATGAACTTGCCGATCTGGCGCGGCGGGAAGTTCACCACTGCGGCGACCTGGCGCCCAGGCAGATCCTCGAGCGCATAATGCTCGGTGATCTGCGCCGAGGAACGCTTGCGGCCAATCGTGGGGCCGAAATCGATGAGCAGCTTGTAGGCGGGCTTGCGCGCCTCTGGGAAGGGCACCGCCTCGACGATCGTGCCGACGCGGATGTCGACGGCGAGGAACTGGTCGAAGCCGATGCTCTCGGCGGCCGGGGCGGCGGGATCGTGGGAGAGGTGCATGCCGCTCCTCTGCCACCGCCGCGCCGCCGAGACCAGCGCTCAACGGCTCGCCCCGTCATAGCGCTGCACGTTCAGGGCATCGAGGTCGACCCCGTCGGCGCAACGCAGGTTGATCTCCACCATCGGCCCGTTCGGCCCCTGCCCCTCGGCGAACGGCGCGACGCCGCAATTCCGGCAGAAGTGATGATCGATGACATGATGGTTGAAGCGATAGGTCGCCACGGCCTCGCGCGGGGTGTGGAGCGTGAACCGATCGGGCGTGGTGAAATGATGCAGCGGCGCCTTGCGGCGGCAGATCGAGCAATTGCATTGCATCGCCTGGCCGGGCGGATCCTCGGCAACCGTATAGGCGATCGCGCCGCAATGGCAGCTTCCGGTGAACGGCATCGGCTCTCTCCTCCTGTCTCACGGGCAACGCGCGGGCACCGCCATTGCCTTTGTTCATATTATGTTCTACTTCGCCGCCATGCAATCTGGCTTCGGCTTCCATGGGCACGACGACATCCAGCGCTGGCAGCGCGCGCTGGAGCCTATGCGCGCCTTGGCCGGACCGCTACCCCGGCGCGCGCCGATCGGCGCGCTGGTCAAGTCGATGATCAGCGGACGGACCCGGGATGCGGTGTCGCTCGCCGCTTATGACCGGCTGGCCGCCGCCTTCGGCACGCCGGCCCGCCTGCTCGCGGCCGGGCCGGCGGAAGTGCTGCGCTGCATCGGCGCAGTCACCCATGCCGAGGACAAGGCGCGCTACCTGATCGGCGCGCTCGGGCGGATCGCGGCGGAGCGCCGGGGCTTCGACCTCCGCTTCCTCGGCGAACTCCCGCTCGACGACGCCCTGGCCTGGCTCGAGCGGCTGCCCGGCGTCGGCCGCAAGGTCGCCGCCGCCACGCTCAACGCCAGCACGCTCGACCGCCCGGTGCTGATCGTCGACGGCCATGTGCTGCGCGTGCTCCGGCGCACCGGGTTCGTCCGCCGAAGCGCCGAGGGCCGCGCCGCGAGCGAAGCGGTGACGCGCGCGATGCCCGAATGGCGGGGCGGCGACTTCCTCGATTTCCACATCGCAACCAAGAAGCTCGGCCAGACGCTGTGCCGGTTCGACGCCGCCGATTGCGCGCGCTGTCCGTTGCGGACCGATTGCCGCGCGCGAGGCAATTGACAGGACGGCGCGGCTCTCGGACAGGAGGCCATGGCCGAGGTGAAACTCCATCCGAGCTGGCTCGAACCGCTGCAGGGCGAGTTCGCCGATCCGTACATGGCGGCGCTGCGCCAGTTCCTTGTCGCCGAGAAGACGGCGGGCAAGCGCATCTTCCCGGCGGGCAGCGAATGGTTCCGCGCCCTCGACCTGACCCCGCTCGAGGACGTCCGCGTCGTCATCCTCGGCCAGGATCCCTATCATGGCGAAGGCCAGGCGCACGGGCTGTGCTTCTCGGTCCGGCCCGGCGTCCGCACCCCGCCGAGCCTGGTCAATATCTACAAGGAGATGGAGGCCGATCTCGGCGTTCCCCCGGCGCGGCACGGCTTTCTCGAACATTGGGCGAACCAGGGCGTCCTCCTCCTCAACGCCGTGCTCACCGTGCAGATGGGCATGGCCGCATCGCACCAGGGGCGCGGCTGGGAACGGTTCACCGACGCGGTGATCCGCCTCGTCAACGCCCGCGCCGAGCCGGTGGTCTTCCTGCTCTGGGGCAGCCATGCCCAGAAGAAGGCGGCGTTCGTCGATTCGATCGACCGGGGCGGCCGCCATCTCGTGCTCAAGGCGCCGCATCCCTCCCCCCTCTCCGCCCATTCGGGCTTTTTCGGCAGCCGACACTTTTCGAAGGCCAATGAATTCCTGAAGAGCCGCGGCATGAAACCGATCGATTGGGCATTGCCGCCGCTTCAGGACTGAGTTTCGCGAATACAGCCGGATGACTTGGTTCCGCGCATGACTTAGGCTGGTCGCGAGGAGACTTCGCATGCGCCGTACCCTGACTGCCCTGATCGCGCTTTCCCTTTCCGCCTGCAGCGGCGGGGGCGGCGGATCCGTCTCGGGCGGCAGCGGATCGACCGGCAGCGTGACGCCCACGCCGACCACGCCCACACCGACTGCCGCGGGTTGCACGCTGCGCGAGCGCCAGGACTGGGCCGCCGCGCAGCTCAACGAATGGTATCTCTTCCCCGAGACGCTGCCCGCCAGCCTCGATCCCACGCCCTATGCCAGCGTCGGCGCCTATGTCGACGCGCTCACCGCCACAGCGCGGGCCCAGGGGCGCGACCGCTATTTCACCTATGTCACGTCGATCGCCGAGGAGAATGCCTATTATAATTCGGGCTCGAGCGCGGGCTTCGGCTTCCGCCTCTACCTGGACGGCAACCGGCTCTTCTCGGCCGAGACCTTCGAGGGCACCAGCGCGCTGACCGCAGGGATCGACCGCGGCACCGAGATCCTGGCGATCGGCACCAGTTCCACCAATCTCAGGAACGTGAGCGACATCCTCGCCGGCGGCGGCACCGCCGCGCTGACCGAGGCGCTCGGCCCCAACACCGCGGGCACCAGCCGCACCATGCGCGTCAACGACACCGCCGCCGGCACGCGCGTGGTGACCATTTCCAAGACCGACTATACGCTCACCCCGGTCTCGTCGCGCTACGGCGCCAAGATCATCGACGATGGCGGCCACCGGGTCGGCTACGTCAATCTGCGCACCTTCATCAACACCGCCGATTCGCCGCTGCGCGCCGCTTTCGCCCAGTTCCGCGCCGCCGGCGTGACCGAAGTGATCGTTGACGTGCGCTACAATGGCGGCGGTCTCGTCTCGATCGCCGAGCTGATGGGCAACCTGATGGGCGCGAACCGGACGACCGCGGACGTGTTCGACTATATGACCTTCCGTCCCAGCAAGTCGGCACAGAACAGCACGGCATATTTCGCGTCCCAGACCCAGTCGATCGCCCCGACCCGGATCGCCTTTATCGGCACCTCCAGCACCGCGTCGGCCAGCGAGCTCGTGGTCGCCGGCATGCTCCCCTATCTCGGCACCAGCCTCGCGCTGGTCGGCACCAACACCTATGGCAAGCCGGTGGGCCAGATCGCGATCGACAAGACCGCCTGCGACGACCGGTTCCGCATCATCGCCTTCGCGCTGGAGAATCGCGACCATCAGGGCGCCTATTTCACCGGGCTCGCCGGCACGGTGAAGGCGAGCTGCCGCGCATCGGACGACATCGCCTATCCCATGGGCGATTCGCGCGAGGCATCGACCCGCGCCGCGCTGGACTTCATCCAGGGCAAGAGCTGCACCGCGATCAGCGCCGTTACCGCCACGGCGGCGGCGAAGAATGCCACCGAGACAGGCGCCGCCGCGGCGCACGAGCTGCTCGCGCCGGCCCGGCCGAGCGTCCCGCAGCGCGATGTGCCCGGCATGTTCTGATCCGTTTTTGCGGCACGCGGCATAGGCGCGGGCCGCCGGGGTTGCTATCTTCCCCTTCCGACGATGGAGGAAGCAATGAAGTCGCTGTTCGGCCGCCTGTTCGGCAAGCGCGCCGCGCCCGATGCGGCGCTGGCGCCCCCGGCGACGCCGCTCGCCGAGAAGACCGAATGGGTACGCGATCAGATCCGCCGCGACGTGGCGAGCGGCTTCTATGACGAGGACGCGATCCTGACCAACGCGTCCGACGCCTTTGCCGACGACATGTCGCCCGACGAACTGCGCCCGCTCGCCCAGAAGCTGCTCCGCCAGGCACTGGCCGAGCAGCGCGCCGCCGAGCGCCACTGGCCCGACGAGACCGATTGCGACCGGCTCGACGCCGCCTTCGCCGCACTGGAGGAAAGCGGCGTGATCGCCCGCCAGAATTTCAGCTGCTGCGGCAATTGCGGCGCGACCGAGATCTGGGACGAAGTGCGTGCGGCGGAAGACGCCGGGGCCGCGGCACGCGGCTATGCGTTTTACCACATGCAGGACACCGAGAGCGCGGTGGACGGCGGCGGGCTGTACCTCAATTACGGCGCCTGCGACGAAGGCGAGGACGCGGCGCTGGCGGTGGCGCGCGACATCGTCGCGGAGCTCGAGGCGCATGGACTGGAGACTCGCTGGGACGGCAGCTGGGACCAGCGCATCGGCGTGGCGCTCGACTGGAAGCGCCGCCGGAGCATCTGAGCCCCCGATCCCCGCGTGCCGGGTCACGCGGAAGCGCTGCGCATCGATCCGCCTGCGCAGCGCACAGGCCGATTATGGCTGATGCCGACGCGCCGGCATGCATGGTCGACACAGCCGCATTCGGCCTATGCGCCTCGATATAGGCGACCTGCTTCTCGGGCGATCAGCCATCGTGGCGCGAGCGCATGGGGATCATCGAGATGCGGCCTGTAGCCACCTTCCCGACGCACAGCCCCGACGCACAGCCGCGCGTGAGGCGGCAGCGACGCGTTTCCTGCTCATCGGACAGGATGGAGCAGGCGAAGTCCTATTCTGCGAACGGCATGGAATGGTCTGCCGGCGCCCATGGCGCGCGGGATCCATCAGGATCGCGGGGCGAACGCAATCAGGTCCCAGCGATTGCCGTAGAGATCCTCGAACACCGCGACCGTGCCATAGGGCTGCCGGGCGGGCGGCCGGACGAAGCGGACTCCGGCTTCGGTGAAGGCGGCATGGTCACGCTCGAAATCGTCGGTGGCGAGGAACAGGAAGACGCGCCCCGCCGCCTGGTTGCCGATCGCGGCTTCCTGTTCCGGCGTGGCGGCGCGGGCGAGCAGGATGGTGGTGGCGCCCTCCGCTGCGCCGGGCGGGCGGATGGTGACCCAGCGCTTGTCCTGCTCGGGCTGGTAGCTGTCCTCGACCAGCGTGAAGCCCAGCTTGCCGACGTAGAAGGCAAGCGCCTCGTCATAGTCGCGGACGATGAGGGCGATATGCGCGAGATGGGGCACCTGTTCTCCGGATCCTGTCGGGCGGCGGCGAGCCCGCTCGCCTTCGGAGCCTCCCGCCGGGAAGGCCGATACCCGAAATGGACTATTCTTCCAGTATATTCGATTGCCTCGTCGGAAATATGGTGGTTATCTTGAAATCCTGCGTATCGAGTCGCCCATGAATTGGGACGAAACTCCGCGTGGCAATTCGGGTTTGCCAATAGATTTCTTCGATAAATGCTGGGTCGCATGACGCAAATTCTTCTACTGGGGAGAATCGATCATGCTACGCATTGAAGTGGACATGTTTTCGGGCCGGCCAAATCCGGTCTGGATGATCACCGAGGACGAGGCAGCCAAGAAGCTGCTCGGCGCAGCCCGTGAAATGCGCGCCGCACTAACCAAGTCGGGCGAAGGATATAACGGGCTCGGCTTCCGCGAGGTCCGCGTCGAGAATCTCCTCGACGACGTTCGGGCGCCGCGCGGGCTCCCGCAGAAATTCTCGGTCGGGCCTAGCGCAAGGGAGAATCTGGATGCCGCGGGCGAGCTTGCGCGCCTGCTCATCGAGACGATGCCGCTCCGTTCCGAAGTCCGGTTGGTCGAGCATGCCGTGACGCCGCTCGACGCAAAGCTGCGCGAGACTGCGCTGGAATGGATGGAGGTGACGGCGCGCCTGATGCGGAAGCCGCCCGGACCGCCGCCCCCGCCGCCCCCGCCGAGCAATCCGCTGATCACCACCATATCCGACAGCAAGTGCAGCCAGTGCCAATATGAAGTCAGCCAGTATAATCCTGCCTTCTGGAACAATCCGGCGACCCAGCCCTACAATAATTGCTATAATTACGCACGGAACTGGCGCACCAACACCTTTGCGCAGCCGGGCCGCGCCCATGGCGCGGGCACCTCGGTCATGGCGTGCAACACCGTGACCGCGGCGGCGATGGCCGACGGTCTCAAGAAGCGGTGCAACTGCCTGCCGCAAAGCGAATATCCGCGTCGGCTGATGGCGCTGGTGATCGCGCCGGGCTATGATTATCACTGGTATCGCCATCAGCGCGGCGGCTTCTGGGGCCACAAGCCGGGCAGCACGGCCGCGCGCAACTATGACAGCAACGGTGTGCTGATCACCGATCCGCAGACCTGCGCACGAGGACCCTACACCAATTTCTGCGACTTCTTCTATGCAGGGAAGTCGGTCGTGATCAACTGAACGAGGCCATGCGCGTCGAGCTCGATGTCTTCAGCGGCCGGCCCAATCCGGTCTGGCAGCTCGACGCGCATGCCGCCGCGGCGCTGCTCGCGCTGCACGATGCGCTGCCGGCGGGAGCCGACTGGCAGGAACCACCCGCACTTGGCTATCGCGGATTCCTGTATGCGATCCGGTCCGACGCCTGCCGCGCCTATCACGGCGCGGTGCACACACCGCACGCAACTCTCGCCGATCCCCGCCGGGAGGTGGAGCGCTTCCTCGTCACGAGGCTTCCGGGCGACTGGGCGGCGTTGGTGCCGATGATCGAAGCCTCGCTGCGCCCGGAGGAATGACCCCCCGGGGAGCGCTGGAGGGCTATCGCTTCACCGCCACGATTTTGATCTCCGTCAGCCCCGCATCGGGCAGCAGCCGATCGACATCGATCGCGGTCCAGGCCGGATAGGGCGCGCGGACATAGCGGGCCTTGACACGCTTCATCGCCTCGATCTGAGGCAGGATGTCGGTGTGGAAGCTGGTAATGTCCACCACGTCGTCCCAGCTGGCGCCGACCCGCTTCAGCGTCCCCTCGATTCTGCGAAAGACCCGGTCGAACGCAGCGTCGAGATCGGTTTCACCCGGGCGCAGCCCCACCACCATGCCCGAGAGATAGATGGTGTTGCCGGCCACCACTGCCTCGGCATAGCCCCAATCCTCCTGCGCCGCCCTTGCGCGGGGATCCTCCGGCATGATCACCGTCATCGCGCTGCGCTGGGCCTGGGCGGCGACGGGCAGGCAGGCCAGTGCCGCGGCGGCGAGGCCCATGGCACGGCACGCGCCCCGCAGTTTCACTGCTCCGCCGATGTTCCGAACCACGCCCGATGCCATTGCCCGCCTCCTCCACAATGCCTTGTCCGGTGCCTCGCCCCATGGCGCGGCCCGGCGGCAGCTTGCACCGGTACGGACGCGGAGGCCAGATCCCCTCACCGGAGCGGGCGGTCACCAGATCTCGACCACGCCTTCGAACGGCGCGCCTCCGCCCCGGCTATGGTCGGCGCGGAAGCGGAGGCGGACGGGAACGATGCTCTCGCCCCGATATTCGGGCAGGACCTCGAGGCTGTCGATCAGGTCCTGCTCGAGCAGACGGCCGAGCATGCCGATGACATGACGCCGCGCTGCTTCCGCCGCGGGCGAGAGATAGCCGATATCGTCCGGGCCGCCGGGAAAGGGGCGGATCGCCACCAGCCTCCCCTCGCGCACGAGCCGGTGCGCCGCCGCATCGCTGGTGACCGCGGAGAAATCGGGAGCGCTCGCCATCCGCCCCTGCGCTGCGGCGGCGGCAGGGACGAGTCCGCCAAAGAGGAGCAATGCTCCCGCCCATCGTTTCCCGCTGCGCGTCATGCCCCCTCCTCGATGCGAATGGCGGGAAAATAGCGCGCAACGCGTCGGGAATGGACACAGGCTCGTCCGTTCCGGAGATGATTCCGCCCGGGCGGGAGCCGGATCAGGCCCGGGTGAAGTCCATCGTCCAGTTGGTCTCCCAGTTCGCCCCGCCGTCCGGCGACAGGGCTTGTTCCCAGCGCGGGGCATCGCCGTCGGCCCCGAGCCAGAGGAACCGCAGGCGGACCGAGCGGCCGTCCAGCAGGTCGTCCGCGTAGAAGCTGCCCACACCGCCCTCGAGCCGGCCGATCACGGGCACGTCGAGCATATGAGGCGCGCGGCCGTCGAGCCACCAGATCGCCCAGCTGGCCGTGGCCGGATCGAAGGAGCGCAGCGCCACGGCGCGATAGTCGCCGCCGGGCAAATGGAGGAGATTGTCCTCGATATTGCCGTTGCCGCCGAGCAGCGGGCGCTGCTCGCTGGTGCCGGCGAATTCCTCCCAATCGGCGCAGCCCGCCAGCCGGGCCTTGAGCCGGCGATGCCGGACGTTCCAGCGCCCCTGCTGGAAATCGAAATCGGGGCAGTGATCGTTGCGGTTCACGGGCGCTCCTCCTGCGGGAACATGCCGACTAGCATTTTCCCGCAGGTCGGAACAGATGCGGAACAGGTCAGTCGTGCTCGCGGCCGCCCGCGCCCATGTAGAGCTCGCTGCCGGTTTCCTTGAACACCTGGCTCATCGCCGCCATGCCGGCCTCGGCATCTTCCGCCGCGAGGAAGCCCTCGACCGGCGCGTTCTGCTTCGCGGCGAAGTCGCGCACTTCCTGGGTGATCTTCATCGAGCAGAATTTCGGGCCGCACATCGAGCAGAAATGCGCAGTCTTGGCGCCTTCGGCCGGCAGTGTCTGGTCGTGATACTGTTCGGCGGTGTCGGGATCGAGCGACAAGTTGAACTGGTCGCGCCAGCGGAACTCGAAGCGGGCGCGGGACAGCGCGTCGTCGCGGACCTTGGCGGCCGGATGGCCCTTGGCAAGGTCCGCGGCATGCGCGGCGAGCTTGTAGGTGACCACGCCGACCTTGACGTCGTCGCGGTCGGGCAGGCCCAGATGCTCCTTGGGCGTGACGTAGCAGAGCATCGCGGTGCCGTACCAGCCGATCATCGCGGCGCCGATGCCGCTGGTGATATGGTCATAGCCCGGCGCGATGTCGGTGGTCAGCGGCCCGAGCGTGTAGAAGGGCGCCTCGCCGCACGCTTCCAGCTGCTTGTCCATATTCTCCTTGATCTTGTGCATCGGCACATGGCCGGGGCCCTCGATCATCACCTGCACGTCCTGCGCCCAGGCGCGCTTGGTCAGTTCGCCCAAAGTGTAGAGTTCGGCGAACTGGGCTTCGTCATTGGCGTCGGCGATCGAGCCGGGGCGCAGGCCGTCGCCGAGCGAATAGGCGATGTCATAGGCCTTCATGATCTCGGTGATCTCGTCGAACTTCTCGTAGAGGAAGCTCTCCTTGTGGTGCGCCAGGCACCATTTCGCCATGATCGAGCCGCCACGGCTGACGATGCCGGTGACGCGCTTCGCGGTGAGCGGCACATAGGGCAGGCGTACGCCGGCATGGATGGTGAAATAGTCGACGCCCTGCTCGGCCTGCTCGATCAGCGTATCGCGGAAAATCTCCCAGGTGAGATCCTCGGCAATGCCGCCGACCTTTTCCAGTGCCTGATAGATCGGCACGGTGCCCACCGGCACCGGCGCGTTGCGCAGGATCCATTCGCGGGTGTCGTGGATGTTGCGCCCGGTCGACAGGTCCATGATCGTGTCGGCGCCCCAGCGGATCGCCCAGACCATCTTGTCGACTTCCTGCGCGACGTTCGAGGCGACGGCGGAATTGCCGATATTGGCGTTGATCTTGACCAGGAAGTTGCGGCCGATCGCCATCGGCTCCGATTCCGGGTGGTTGATGTTGTTGGGGATGATCGCGCGGCCACGGGCGATTTCGTCGCGGACGAATTCGGGCGTCACATAGTCGGGGATGGCGGCGCCCCAGCTCTGGCCGTCGCGCTGATATTCGGCGAGGCGGGCGCGGCCGAGATTCTCGCGCTCGGCGACATATTCCATCTCGGGCGTGACGATGCCGCGCCGGGCATAGTGCATCTGCGAGACGTTGGCGCCGGGCTTCGCGCGCAGCACCTTCTTGCGGACGTTCGGGAAAGGCTGGACGCCGCCCGAGCGATCGGGGCCGAGCTGGCCGTTGTCCTCGGGACGGACTTCGCGCTGCGGCACTTCCTCGACATCGCCGCGGGCGCGGATCCATTCGCGGCGGAGCTCGGGCAGGCCGGCCATGATGTCAATGCGGGCATCGGGATCGGTATAGGGGCCCGAAGTGTCGTAGACGCGGACCGGCGGCTCCCCCGAGCCGGGCTCGAGATGGATCTCGCGCATCGCGACCCCGAGCGGGCCGACATGGATCTTCTTCGAGCCACGGATCGCGCCGGTGGTGACGGCAAGTTCGGTCTTGGCGGGAATGTCGGCCATTCGTCTTCTCCATGACGGGAGAGGACGGTCTTCGGGTAAAGGCCGCTCCCTCCCTACGCCGGTCTCAACCGGATCAGGTTCAGCGGGTCGAAGGCTGCTGCCTTCCTCTCAAGCGCGCATCAGCGCTCCCCCGGGGATGACCGGACTCTTAGGCGCTCGGGCGCGCAAGGTCCAGCGGCTCAGAAGCTGTAGGCAAGACCGGCCGCGCCCAGCCACTGACCGCGCGCGCCGGCGGTACGCACGATCGGCGAATCGCCGAAATCGCCGAGCAGCCGACGATAGGTGCCGCCGGCGAAGAGCTGGAGGCCGTGCGTGAGGTCGCCGTTGAGCGAGACCGCACCGCCCAGGCCCGCGGTCCAGTCCTTCCAGCCGCCCTTCGGGTTCCATACGGGCAGGCCGCTGGCGACCGAACCGGCGGCAGTCACGCCGAAATAAGTGGTGGCATAGCCTTTCTCGACACGCGTCGCCGAAAGGAACAGCCCCATCATCGCCTTGCGGCTGAGCGGAGTCATGTAGGTGATCGACGGGTTGAACACCCCCGCCTTGGACACGCCGGCCACGTCGTGGCGATAGGAAGCGCGAAAGGCGATCCGGTCATAGTCGCTGGTGAACACGCCGGTCTTGGCGACGCCGACGAAGCCGCCGACTTCGATCGCCGCATCGAGCTTGCCCAGCGCCCGGATCCGCGGATCCTCGATGGCCCCGATGCTGGTGCGGTTGAAGTTGACGTTGACCGTGGGGCCGGCCTGGAAATCGAGGCCACTGGCCGAGCGATCGGGAACCAGGTCGACGCTCAGCCGCGTGCCCGCGAGCTCGAAGCCGAACCCGGAAAGCTTGCCGACGGCGAACGGCACGGGGGCGAAGCGATAGTCGTTCGAGCCTTCATAGTCGGGCAGCACCGCCGCACCGACGCCGATCATCGCGAAATCGCGATTGTCGCGATTGTCGCGCGCGACGGGAGCGATCTCATCCTGTGCGAAGGCAGGCACGGCGACGATACAGAGCGCCGCGAAGAGCGCGATACAGGGGGTACGCATGAACTGGGTTTCCCGATGTTGCAGGTGCGAAACGCGGCCTGTGCAAGGCCGGTTCCTGCGCTCGGTCGCCACTCAGGCCCGGTCGCGGCCCCTGGACGTCGCGGGCCGCGCGAACCCGCCAAGCCCCGCATCGGTGCCGCACAGCCGGTCCCAATGGCGGAAATACAGGCCGAAATTGCTGGCATAGCGTTCATGGTGGCGCTGGTGGTGGCTGGCGGTGATCAGCCAGGCGCCGAGCGGTCCCCGCCAGACCCAGCGCGGCCAGATCTCCCAGCCCATATGGTTGGTGACGCCCATCACCGTCATGATCGCCAGCACCAGTGCCAGCGCGCCGGCATGAATGGGGATCAGAAAGACGAGGCCGGGGATCACCACCGCGCCGGTGACTGCCTCGAGCGGGTGGAAACTCATCGCCGCCCAGGCGGTGGGCGGCCGGCTGGCATGATGGACGGCATGCATGCGGCGGAACGGCACGGGCCGGTGCATCCAGCGATGCGTCCAGTAGAACCAGG
This sequence comes from Sphingomonas sp. 1F27F7B, assembly GCF_005503355.1. Lineage (GTDB taxonomy): Bacteria > Pseudomonadota > Alphaproteobacteria > Sphingomonadales > Sphingomonadaceae > Sphingomonas. The sequence continues at coordinate 166,101 of NZ_SCMK01000002.1, read as the reverse complement.
CGTCATGCGCGAGCAGATAGAGCAGCACCGAGAGGGGAAGATACCAGAGCGGGAAGGCATGGACATCGGTGTAGATCCGCGTCCAGCCGCGATTGGCCCAGCCCCAGGCGACAATGCCGGCCGGCACGCCGTAGATCGCCGCGGAGGCGAGGCTCCAGCCGATCTCGCGGCGGATCTGGCGGTCAAGCCCGCGATACAGGCCGGGATGCCGCAGCCGCGTCGCCAGCGCGAAGCCCCCGCTCGCCAGCAGATAGCGGACGCCGACGATCGCCGTCATCGCGAGCGCGGAGAGGAGGATGGCGAGCGTCACCGCGCCGCCATAGCCGATCTCGCACTGCGCCGCATCCGGCGCCGCCCGCATGCCGGCCCGCTCGCAGAACCGAACCGGCTGCCCAACGAATCCTGCCCGTTTTTTAGGCATGCTTTCGCATCTGCACAAAAATCTGCCGCACCGTAGCATTTGATTACGCGGGAATCGCACAGAATCGCGCGATTCTTGCCTCTGGCACGCCCCTTGCTCCTGCACCTCTCGGGATAACCGCCAACGAGGGGGCGACATGAAACTCATCATCGCCATCATAAAACCGTTCAAGCTGGACGAGGTCCGCGAAGCGCTCACGGGCGTGGGTGTCGCGGGCATGACCGTGTCGGAAGTCAAGGGGTTCGGCCGCCAGAAGGGCCAGACCGAAATCTATCGCGGCGCGGAATACAGCACCAACATGGTGCCCAAGATCAAAATCGAGGTGGTGGTGGGGGCCGATCTGGCCGACCGCGCCGTCGAAGCGATCCAGGCCGCCGCCAGCACCGGCGCGATCGGCGACGGCAAGATTTTCGTCCTCGATGTCGGCCAGGCCGTGCGCATCCGCACGGGCGAGACCGACGAGACGGCGCTGTGAAGATGGGGGTCCAGATGAAACTAGCGATGAAGATTGCCGCGGGAGCGGGGCTCGGCGCCCTGTTCGCCGCGATCCCGGCCCTGGCGCAGGCGCCGGCCGCAGCCGCCCCGGTCGTGCCGACCGACGCGATGGTCAACAAGGGCGATGTCAGCTGGATGCTGGTCTCGGCCGCGCTGGTGCTGATGATGTCGGTGCCGGGGCTCGCGCTCTTCTATGGCGGCCTGGTCCGCACCAAGAACATGCTCTCGGTGCTGATGCAGGTGCTCACCATCGTCTGCGTCGCCGGGCTGCTCTGGGTCACCATCGGCTATTCGATGGCCTTCACCAATGGCGGCAGCCTCAACCTGTTCGTCGGCGGCTTCTCCAAGGCGCTGATGCACGGCGTCGACGCCAACACCTTTGCCGCCACTTTCTCGAACGGCGTCTATCTGCCCGAGACGACCTTCGTCGTCTTCCAGATGACCTTCGCGATGATCACGCCGGCGCTGATCGTCGGCGCCTTTGCCGAGCGGGTGAAGTTCACGCCGCTGATCCTCTTCGTCGTCGCCTGGTCGATCCTGGTCTATTATCCGATGGCGCACATGGTCTGGTACTGGCCGGGCCCGGACTTCACCGCCGGCCTGCCCGACGACCATGGCTATCTGTGGGGCAAGGGCGCGCTCGATTTCGCAGGCGGCACCGTGGTGCACATCAATGCGGGCATCGCCGGCCTGGTCGGCTGCCTCGTGATCGGCAAGCGGGTGGGCTACAAGAGCGAGCCGATGCCGCCGCATTCGCTGACCATGACGATGATCGGCGCCTCCCTGCTCTGGGTGGGCTGGTTCGGCTTCAACGCCGGCTCGAACCTCGAAGCCAACAAGTTCGCCTCGCTCGCCTTCATCAACACCATGGTCGCCACCGCGGCGGCCGGCGCGATGTGGGCGATCATCGAGCAGGTGATCCATGGCAAGCCGTCGCTGCTCGGCGCCGCCTCGGGCGTGGTCGCCGGCCTGGTCGCGATCACCCCGGCGGCGGGCTTCGCCGCGCCGATGACTTCGGTGGTGCTCGGCGCGGTCGCTTCGGCCGGCTGCTTCTTCTTCGTCACCACCGTCAAGAACGCGCTGAAATATGACGACACGCTCGACGTGTTCGGCGTGCACTGCATCGGCGGCATCATCGGCGCGATCGGCACCGGCGTGGTCGCCGATCCGGCGCTGGGCGGCCAGGGATTCATGGACTTCACCGTGATCCCGGCGGTCGCCGGCAAGTACGACATGGCCAGCCAGCTCTGGGTGCAGACCCAGGGCGTGCTGACCACGCTGGTCCTGTCGGGCGGCGTGTCGCTGGTCCTCTTCCTGCTGCTCAAGTTCACGATCGGCATCCGCCCGAGCAAGGAAGTCGAGGTCGAGGGCCTCGACATCAATGCCCATGGCGAGCGCGCCTACAATTACTGACGAGCTCGGGTGCCGCGTGGGCCTCTCCTGCGCGCGCGGCACCCAACCGAGGTTCCTCCTGCGGACGACTTGGGCCGGTGCGAGAGCGCCGGCCCCTTTTTTACCGGCTGGGTGGTGCCGGGAAATCGACCTTCACGGCATGGGTCTGGACCGGCACGAGCAGGATGAGCAGCACGCAGAGTGCCGCCAGCGCGGCCATCGGATAGTTGCGACGCCGCAGATCGCGGACCGCCTGGACCGAGCAGAACAGGCCCAGGGCCAGCAGGGTCCAGAGGAGCTGGCTCGATGTCTCGATCACGCCGGATCTTCGTGGACGAACTGCGCGCAGCGCTCGCCGATCACGATGGTCGGCGCGTTGGTGTTGCCGCCGATCAGGCGCGGCATGATCGAGGCATCGGCGATGTAGAGCCCCTCCACTCCGCGCACCTTGAGCCGCGGCGTGACCACCGCACCTTCGTCCGAGCCCATGCGCGCAGTGCCGACAGGGTGGTAGATCGTGTCCGCCCGGGCGCGGATCAGCCGCTCGAGCGCCGCATCGTCGGCCAGGTCGATCGGATAGCGGTCGCGGCCCTTGTACTGGGCCAGCTGCGGCGCCTCGAGGATGCGGTACATCATCCGCACGCCCTGCTTGAGCCGCTCCAGGTCGCGCGGGTCGCTCAGGAAATCGGGGTCGATCAGCGGCGCCACGCGCGCGTCCAGCGACTGGAGGCGGACGGTGCCGCGGCTTTCGGGCCGCAGCACGCAGGCATGGCAGCTGAAGCCGTGCCCCTGCACCGGCGTGCGGCCATGATCCTCGACGATGGCGATCAGGAAGTGGAGCTGGATGTCGGGCCGCTCCAGCGCGGGATCGCTGCGGAGAAAGGCGCCCGCCTCGGCATAGGGGCTGGTCATGCCGCCCTTGCGGGTGACCATCCAGCGCGCCATCGATCCCAGCGATTTCAGCGTGCCCATGCCCGAGCGGCCGAGGAAATAGCTGCCCGGCGTCTCGAAAGCGGCGACATAGTCGAGATGGTCCTGGAGATTGCCGCCCACCGCCGGCCGGTCGATCCGCACCGACAGGCCCATCTCGCGCAGATGCTCGCCCGGACCGATGCCGGAGAGCATCAGCAGCTGCGGCGTCTGGAAGGCGCCGGCGGCGAGCACCACCGCGCGGCGCGCCCGGATCTCGCGCGCCACGCCATCGCGCTGATAGGCGACGCCCCAGACCCGGCCGTCCTCGAACAGCACGCGCTCCACGCTCGCCTCGGTGATGATCTCGAGGCTCTCGCGGCGCTCCAGATAGGCGCGCGCGGCGGTCCAGCGCTCGCCCTTGCGCTGAGTCACCTGGTAGAGGCCGGCACCCGATTGGTGCGCGCCGTTGAAATCGTCGTTGCGCGGGATCTGCAGCGCGCCTGCGGCTTCGATGAACGCCTCGCTGCCGCCATGCGCGTAGAGCTGGTCGCTCACCCAGAGCGGGCCGCTGTCGCCATGATATGCATCGGCGCCGCGGACATTGCGTTCGGAACGGCGGAACCAGGGAAGCATCTCGTCCCAGCCCCAGCCGAGGCAGCCGAGATCGCGCCATTCGTCATAGTCCCTGGCATGGCCGCGGACATAGAGCATGGCGTTGATCGCGCTCGACCCGCCCAGCCCCTTGCCGCGGGGCTGATAGCCGCGCCGGCCGTTCAGCCCACGCTGCGGCACCGTCTCGAACGCCCAGTTGGTCGCGGGCCCCTGAAAGGGCAGCATGCCGGGCATGCGCGTCTTGATGCCGGTGTTGCGGCCGCCGGCCTCGAGCACTGCGACGCTGTACCGGCCGCCCTCGCTCAGGCGGCCTGCGACGGCGCTCCCGCCCGATCCTCCACCGATGACGACGATGTCGGCTGCTTCCACGCGACCCCCCGGTTCTGCCGCGCCTGCCAGCGCGCCTTGATGGTTTCGGATGTATCGCGGCTGCCGTCGTGGCTCCAGCCCGGCGGCGCGATCATGTACAGGATTCGGGACTTCAGGTCCGGCGCGGCCCAGACGTCCTTCGCGATGCCCACCCATTCGTGGAAGGCGGCCCAGAGCAGGTTGAAGCTGCCCAGGTCCTTGACGATGCCGTAGCGCGGGCGCTCGTCGTCGCGCTCGGGCTCGAAGGTGCCGAGCATCCGGTCCCAGACGATGAAGACCCCGGCATAGTTCTTGTCGAGATAGCGCGGGTTGGTCGCGTGGTGGACGCGGTGGTGCGACGGCGTGTTCATCACTGCCTCGAACCAGCGCGGCATGCGGCCGATCACCTCGGTATGGATCCAGAACTGGTAGATCAGGTTCAGGCCCGCGCAGAAGAAGACCATCGCCGGATGGAAGCCGATCAGGAACAGCGGCAGGCGGAACAGGAAGCCCAGGCTGACGAAGCCGGTCCAGGTCTGCCGCAGCGCCGTGGTCAGGTTATAATGCTGGCTCGAATGGTGGATGACATGGCTCGCCCAGAACCAGCGGACGCGATGCGCGGCGCGATGGAAGACGTAATAGGCGAAATCGTCGAGCACGAAGGCGAGGACGAACCAGTACCAGGCGAAGCCGATCGTGAAGAGGCGGTACTGATAGACCCACATCGCCAGCGCGAAGACCACGCCGGCGGTGAGCGCGCTGGCCACCGTGCTGCCGAAGCCGAGCATCAGCGACGTCAGCGTGTCGCGCGGACAATAGCGGTGGCGGTCGCGCAACCGGGCGACCAGCATCTCGACCAGGATCAGCGCCACGAAGCCGGGAATGGCATAGTTCACCGGATCGAAGAGCAGCGGCAACTGAGGCATGGCTCCTGCTTACCCCAATGTCAGTAGTGAGTCACGCCGCGCAGCAGCACGGTTCCGAAGCGCCTGTCGCCGCTGTCGATGCGGAGACCTTCGGGAGTCGTTTCGCTGATGAGGGGAACATGGAGATGCCGCGCCGCAACACGCGCGCCATGGAGCTTGAGCAGCGCGGCATCGCCCCGCTTGCCATGAACCAGCGCGGCCTTGCCGTCGCTGCCGAGCAGCGCCTCGCCGGCGTCGAAACCCGGGATCATCCCTTCCGCCGCCGCGCGCGCTTCCTCCGCGCCGGCGATGCGCCCCCCGCCCAGCCCAAGCAGCCGGGATATGAGGGCAAGCACCAGCACCGCGGCGATCGAGCCGCCGAAGACGTAGAGCTGCGTCACGCCCGCCCGGAAAGCTGATCGAGCAGCGGGCGGATGCCGGAGATGTCATAGCCGGCCTGGGCAGCCTTGCCAGTGATCTCCGCCGGGTCGCCGCCGCGGCTCGCCTCGGCCAGCGCCCAGAGGTTGCACGAGCGCGTGCCCGAACGGCAATAAGCGAGCACCGGCCCCTTCGCTTCCGCCAGCGCCGCTGCCATCGCCTCGACCTGGGCGGAGGAGAAGCCGGCATGGGTGACGGGAATCGCGGCATAGCCGAGCCCCGCCGCCTCGGCGGCGGCGCGGATCGCCTCGCCCTCCGGCTGGCCGGCTTCCTCCTCGTCGGGGCGGTTGTTGATCACATAGGTGAAGCCCTGCCCGGCGAGGAAGGCCATGTCCTCGGCCGCGATCTGGGGGGCCACCGAGATGCTGTCGTCAACGCGGCGCGGACTGGTCATTGCTTTTCCACTTTCTCGGTTTTCGTGATCGGCTGGTTGGCGGCCCAGGCCGCGACCTGGCGCTCGGCCGCAGTGATGCCCTTGAGCACTTCCTCGGTGGCGGGGTCCTGGCAGCCCATGTCGTAGGTCAGGCTCGCATCCTCCCAGCGGACCGTCCCGTAATATTGATCGGTGATGCGATCGCCGCAGTCGAGCTCGCCGCCGGCCTGCACCTCGCCCAGGGCGAGCAGCTTGCGGATCTCGGCGAAGCCCGCGCTGCCGGCTGAGAAGCGCCGGGTCACCAGCCGCTCGGGCTTGTACACATCGGGTTCGGGGGCCGTGAATTCGCCCTTGCCCGCCCCGTCGATCGTCCAGCGCGAGACCAGGCGGCCCCAGCTGTTGCGGTCCATCGAGATGGTCGAAGGCGCGGGCGGGGCCGCGACGCGTGCACGCTGCGGCACGCAGGCGGCGAGCAGGACCAGGGCGGCGAGCAGGATCGTCTTCATGCGGCCTCGCGGATCACTTGCAGGAAGGCATCACCATAGGCGTCGAGCTTGCGCGCGCCAACGCCCGAGATGTTGCCCATCGCGGCGATGCTCCCGGGCCGGAGCAGGGCCATGTCGCGCAGCACCGAATCGTGGAAGATCACATAGGGCGGCAGGCCGGTCTCCTGGGCGATCTCGCGGCGCTTGGCGCGCAGCGCCTCGAACAGCGGATCGCCGACGGGATTGGGGGCGCCCGACTTGCCGCCGCGCCGCCGACGCTCGCGCTTGGGCGGGAGCACCAGCGCCACCGTGGCGCCGCCCTTCAGGATCGCGCGCGCCTCGGGCCCGAATTCCAGCCCGCCATGATCATTGGCACGCAGCGCGTCGCGCAGCAGCAGCGCGCGGGCGACCGGCTTGATCAACGCCGCCTCCTCGCCGTCGACGATGCCGAAGACGGAGAGGCTCTCGTGCCCATTCGTCAGGCTGCGCTCGCTCGACTGACCCAGCAGGATGCTCTCGATATAGCCGGTCCCGAACATCATGCCGGTGCGGAACACCGCCGAGAGGAATTTCTGCGCCGTCACCGTGGCGTCGATCGCGGCGGGCGGGCTCAGGCAATTGTCGCAATTGCCGCACGCCTCCGCGGGCTCCTCGCCGAAATGCCGCAGCAGGATGCGGCGCCGGCAAGTCGCAGTCTCGACCAGCGCGCCGAGCGCGGTCAGCCGGGCACGCTCGCCGGGCTGGCGCTGGGGCTCGACTTCGCCGATCCGCTGGCGCGCCCGGGCGAAATCGTCGGCGCCCCAGAAGAGGTGCGCCACCGCCGGATCGCCGTCGCGGCCCGCACGGCCCGTCTCCTGATAATAGGCCTCGATCGACTTGGGGAGGCCGGCATGGGCGACGAAGCGCACGTCGGGCTTGTCGATCCCCATGCCGAAGGCGACCGTGGCGACGATCACCATCTCCTCCGAGGCGACGAACGCCGCCTGGTTGCGGCGGCGGACTTCGGGATCGAGCCCGGCATGATAGGGCAGCACCGGCCGGCCGGTCTCGGCGGCAAGCTTCTCGGCCAGCTTCTCCACCCCGGCGCGGGTCTGGGCATAGACGATGCCGGGGCCCGGCGTCTCTGCGATCAGGTCGATCACCTGCCGCGTCGTGTTCTCGCGCGGGGTGATCGCGTAGCGGATATTGGGCCGGTCGAAGCCGGCGACGATCAGCCCTTCTTGCGGCAGCCCCAGCTGCTCGAGGATGTCGGCGCGGGTGTGCGCGTCCGCCGTGGCGGTGAGCGCGAGGCGCGGCACGTCGGGGAAGCGATCGAGCAGCGGGCGCAGCAGGCGGTAATCGGGGCGGAAATCATGCCCCCATTCGGAAACGCAATGCGCCTCGTCGATCGCGAACAGCGACAGCTTCGCCTGGCCGAGCAGATTGCGAAAGCCTTCGCCCGAGGCGCGCTCGGGCGCGACATAGAGCAGGTCGAGCTGGCCCGCACGGAAGCGCTCGATCGTCTCGGCGCGATTCTCGTCCACCGAAGTGAGCGTCGCGGCGCGGATGCCGACTGCCTCGGCGGCACGCAGCTGATCGTGCATGAGCGCGATCAGCGGCGAGACGACGACGCAAGTGCCCTCCAGCATCACGGCGGGCAGCTGATAGGTGAGCGACTTGCCCGCCCCGGTGGGCATCACCGCCAGGGTGCGCCGGCCGGCAAGGACGCGATCCACCACTTCCGCCTGGACGCCGCGAAAGCTGTCGAAGCCGAATATGCGGCGGAGAGTTTCGATCGCGGGAACCATCGCGCCCGGTTAGCGGCCGAGGGGCGGCGAAGTCGAGACCATTTGCGGGGGGACGCCGTCCTCCAACTCCTGGTGGCCGGCCCGCCGGCCCCGCCGCCCACAGCTTTTCGGCGAACCGAGCTTCCCCCCGCCCCCGCCATCGGCCAAAGCGTGCGGCGATGACGGTGCGCGTGGACATGGGAGTGGACGGCAAGGGTGATGCCGTCGCCATGGATCTCGAGGAGCTGCTGGCGACGCGATTGCTCGTCCAGGGCAATTCGGGGTCGGGCAAGTCGCACCTGCTGCGCCGGCTGCTCGAGCGGAGCGCCGGCCATGTCCAGCAAGTGGTGATCGATCCCGAGGGCGACTTCGTCACCCTCGGCGACAGATATGGCCATATCGCCATCGAAGCGGCCGATTATTCGGAGCGCGAGATCGCGCGCTTCGCCACTCGGATTCGTGAACACAGGGCTTCGGTGGTCCTCAGCCTGGAAGGGCTGGAGGCCGAGGGGCAGATGAAATGCGCCGCAGCCTTTCTCAACGCGATGTTCGATGCGCCGCGCGACCATTGGTATCCGGCGCTCGTCGTGGTCGACGAGGCGCAGCTGTTCGCGCCCTCGGGCGGCGGCGAAGTGGCCGAGGACGTGCGCCGCGCCTCGCTCTCGGCGATGACCAACCTGATGTGCCGCGGGCGCAAGCGCGGCCTGGCCGGGGTGATCGCCACCCAGCGCCTCGCCAAGCTGGCCAAGAACGTCGCGGCCGAGGCCTCGAACTTCCTGATGGGGCGCACCTTTCTCGACATCGACATGGCGCGCGCCGCCGATCTGCTCGGCATGGAGCGGCGCCAGGCCGAGGCGATCCGCGACCTGGCGCGCGGCCATTTCCTCGCGCTCGGCCCCGCCGTGTCGCGCCGGCCGATCTCGGTCCAGATCGGCCCGGTGGAAACCAGTGCGCGCAGCGGCAGCCCGAAGCTCACCCCGCTGCCCGAGGCCCCCTCGGCCGAGCTGAAGGACCTGCTCCTCGCCCCCGCCGAGCCGGAATGGACGCCGCCCGCCCCGCCGGCCCCGGCCCAGGCCCCGCAGCTCGCTTCCGACCGGCTGCTCGAGGCGCTCGCCCGCTCGGTGCCCGCGCGCGAGGAAGTCCCCGAAGTCGATCCCGAGGAAGCCGCCGCCAAGATCGCCGATGTGCTGCGCGACATCGTCGCCGATGCGGAGAGCGCCTATCGCTCGCCTTCGGTGCTCTATCAGGATTTCCTGGTGCGCTGCCGGATGGTCGGGCTGGCCCGGCCGCCGCTGGACCTCTCCGCCTTTGTCCGCCGGCTCTCGGCTGCGCGCGCGGGCATCCATGGCGATCCGGACGACGATTGGGCCCAGGCGCTGGAGGCGGCGCGTGCGCTGCCCGACGACATGCTGGGACCGTTCCTGCTCGTCGCCCGCGCCGCGCGCGAGGGCGCCCCCTGCCCCAGCGACACCGAGATCGCCGCCACCTATGGCACCAGCTCGCTGGGCCGAGTGCGCCGGCTGCTCCAGTATATCGAGAGCCGCGAGCTGTTCGTGACGCGCACCGATCTGTCGGGCAAGCGCTCGATCACGATACCGCGGCTCGGCTGGACGACCCAGCCGGCGGAGATCGGCGGCTAGAGGCGCCCCAAGCGGAACCGCGCCGCTTCGGCGACGCTGAAACCGCCCTACAGCCCGCGCAGCCAGGCCGCGGTGGCATCGACATGCGTCACCGGGAGCATATGGCCGCCATCGAGCATCTCGACCGCGCCGTTCGGAATGTCCGCGGCAGTCTTGCCGCCATGGAGCGCGGGATCGAGCAGCGCATCCTGCCGGCCATAGAGAATCGAGACGGGCAGGCCGATCTCGCCATAGCGTGGCGCCTGGGCCTGCATCACCTGTGGCGCCATCTCGATCTCGTAGCAGCCCATCAGAAAGCTCCGCGGCCGGATGGCAAGCGCGCCGCCGGCCTTGATCGGGAAATCGCCGGGCACCGGATCGGGCGCGAACACCCGCACGGTCGTGGCCTTGCCGTTGCGCATCGCGAGCGGCACCGCGATCGTCCAGGCGATCAGCGGACGCAGCAGTGCGGGCACGACCAGCCCCTTGAGGGGCCCGGGCGCCTCCGCGATCGGCTGGGTGAGCGGCGAGATCAGGCCCAGGCCGCGAACCGTATCGGGATGCCGCAGCGCCAGCGCCAGGCTCACTGCACCGCCCATCGAATGGCCGACGAGCAAGGGCTTCTCCAGCCCCAGCGCGCGGATCGCGGCGGCAATCGCATCGGCCTGGCCGGGAATGTCGAGCCGGAGGCCGGTGAGCCTGGAATAGCCCCAGCCGGGGCGGTCCATCACGATCACCCGGCGGTCGGTGGCCAGCCGCCCGGCCAGCGCATAGGTGAAGGCACGCAGCTGGCTCATGATGCCGTGGATCATCACGATCGCGGGCGCGTCGGCAGGGCCCGTCTCGACATAGTGGATCCGCACGCCGGGCACCTCGACGTGCCTGCCGTCCATCGGCACCCAGCGCTCGACGCCGCGCGAGACCCAGGCCGACCAGAGCACGAGCGCGCCGACCACCACTGCCAGCGCCACCAGGAACCAGAGCATCATCCCTCCTATTCGGCGGGGACTTCCTCTCCGCCCTCGGCCGCACGCTCCTGCGCCTGCCGCGCCCACATCTCGGCATAGAGACCGTTCTTGCGCAAGAGCCGGGCGTGCGTGCCCTGCTCGGCGACGCGGCCGGCCTCCAGCACGATGATCCGGTCGGCATGGACCACCGTCGAGAGCCGGTGCGCGATCACGATGGTGGTCCGGCCGTGCTCGATCGCCTCCAGCGTCGCCTGGATATCCGCCTCCGTCCGGCTGTCGAGCGCGCTCGTCGCCTCGTCGAGGATCAGGATCGGCGGGTTCTTGACCAGCGTGCGCGCAATGGCGACGCGCTGCTTCTCGCCGCCCGAAAGCTTGAGCCCGCGCTCGCCGACCCGAGTCTCGAAGCCATCGGGCAGCGACTGGATGAAGCCGGCGATCGCCGCGCCGCGCGCCGCCGACGCGATCTCGTCGTCGCTCGCGCCCTCGCGGCCATAGGCGATGTTGTAGCCGATCGTATCGTTGAACAGCACCGTGTCCTGCGGAACGATGCCGATGCTTCCGCGCAGCGACGTCTGGGTGACGTCGCGAATGTCCTGCCCGTCGATGGTGATGCGGCCGCCGGTGACGTCGTAGAAGCGGTACATCAGCCGCGCCAGCGTCGACTTGCCCGCGCCGGAGGGGCCGACCACTGCGACGGTGGCGCCCGCCGGAATGTCGAGATCGATGCCCTTCAGTATCTCGCGCTCGGGATCATAGCCGAAATGCACGCCTTCGAACCGGACATGGCCCTGGGCAATGACGAGCGGGGCGGCCCCCGGCGCGTCGCGCACCTCGGTGCCGGTATCGAGCAGGTCGAACATGCTGCCCATGTCGATCACGCCCTGGCGGATGGTGCGATAGACCATGCCGAGCAGGTCGAGCGGGCGGAAGAGCTGCGACAGCAGCGTCGAGACGAGTACCACGTCGCCCGCTGTGAACTTGCCGCTGCTCCAGCCGAACACCACCAGCGCCATGCCCGCGCCGAGCATGAAGTTGGTGATCAGCGCCTGGCCGATATTGAGCCAGGCCAGGCTGTTCTCGCTGACGGTCGCCGCGCGGGCATAGGCGGTGACGGCATTCTCGTAGCGCTGCGCCTCGCGCGCCTCGGCGTTGAAATATTTCACCGTCTCGAAGTTGAGCAGCGAATCGACAGCGTGCGCGACGGCGCCGGTATCGAGGTCGTTCATCTGCTGGCGCAGCTTCGATCGCCAGTCGGTCACCCAGCGGGTGAAGGCGATGTAGAGCACCACCATCGCCATCGTGCCGGCGACCAGCCACGCGCCGTAGCGCGTCCAGAAGATGCCCAGCACCATGGCGAGCTCGAGGATCGTCGGGGCGATGTTGAACAGCAGGAAATAGAGCATCGTGTCGATGCTCTTGGTGCCGCGCTCGACCACCTTGGTGATCGCGCCGGTGCGCCGCTCGAGATGGAAGCGCAGGCTCAGCTGGTGCAGGTGGCGGAACACGTCCGACCCCAGGCGGCGCGTCGCATCCTGCCCCACCCGCTCGAACACGGCGTTGCGGAGATTGTCGAACAGCACGGTGCCGAAGCGCGCCAGCGCATAGCCGGCGACCAGTGCGACCACCAGCCACACCGCGTCGCGCGAACCGCCCGCCATCCGGTCGATCGCACCCTGCAGGGCAAAGGGCGCGCCATAGACCTGGACCAGCTTGGACACGACCACCAGGCCGAGCGCGATGACGATGCGCACGCGCAGGCCGGGCGCATCCCTGGGCCACAGATAGGGGAGGAAACGCCGCAACGTGGCGAGCATCGGGCGCTCGCCGGCGGGTGCATCGGGATTGGAAGCCATCGCCGCCAAATCTGGGGCGATCGGCGCCGGGATGCAACGGTCGACCGCTCCCGCACGTTGCATGCCCCGGAAGGAAGGTGCGATGGACCAGGTCTTCTACCTGCTGGCGATCCTGGGCTGCAGCGACGACAATCTCGACTGCCGGCAGGCGCGGGTCGAGCCGGCGCGCTACACCAGCCATGCGAGCTGCCAGGAAGCGATGGCCGATGCGCTGCGGCGCAACGCCGATCTGGACTTCCCGGTCATCGCCGGCGCCTGCCAGCGCCAGACCCCGGAAATGGCGGGAGCGGGCGCCGCGAAGGCGGGTGGCAAGGGCCGCTAGCGGGGTCGCGTCCAGAGCGCGGGATCGCGCGGGGCGGCGCGATACAGGTCCCGGCGGCGCAGCGCCTGCCACCACGCGCGGGCGATCCAGCCGATCTTCTCGAAGCCGGAAGTGGCTGCGCGGCGATCCCATGCATGTTCGCCGCGATCGGCAACCTTCCGCGCGATATCGCCATAGATGCCCGCGGCGGCGAGCACTGCCCAGGCAGAACGAAAGCCGAGCGCCGGGGTGCCGGCCCGCGCGCTCGCGGCATAGTCGGCCGCGCTGCCGGCGAGCCTGCCGGCGAGAACCGTGAGCCGCTGGCGGAAGGGTGGCTTCATGTGCTGGCCGGGCGGGATGTCCATCTCGGCCAGCCAGTCGTCGGGCAGGTAGCAACGGCCCATCCGGTCGTCCGCATCGATGTCGCGGACGATATTGGCGAGCTGGAAGGCAATGCCGAGATCGCAGGCACGGTCGTGCGTCGCCGTATCTTCCGGCGGGATGCCCATGATCACGGCCATCATGCAGCCGACCGCGCCGGCGACATGATAGCAATAGCGATGGAGATCCGCGGCGTGCCGGGGACGCCAGCCGGCCGCGTCGAGCGCGAAACCCTCGACCAGATCCCACACCAAATGGTGCGGCAGGCCGGTCTCCGCCGCCACGATGCGCAGCGCGTCGAAGGCTGGATCGCCCACCTGCTGCCCGGCAAGCGCCGCTTCGGTGAGCAGCCGGATGCGGGCCAGGCCGGCCCGGGCATCCGCCGCCTGCGCCGCGCCGCCATGATCCTGCCCGTCGGCAAGATCGTCACAGGCGCGGCACCAGGCATAGAGCAGCCAGGCCCGTTCGCGCGTCCGCCGGTCGAACAGCCGGCTGGCGGCGGCGAAGCTTCCCGAGCCCCGCGCGATCGCTTCCTGCGCGGTCGCGACGAACGCGGCACGCCCAGGAAGGCGCGAACTCACAGATCGTCGCGCTGCATGCGGACGATCGGAACGATCGGCTGATAGGCGTTCATCTTGCCCAGCAGGCCGTCCAGCGTCGTGTCGACGATCAGCATCGACTGGTGCTGCGGCCGGACGAAGCCGACCTTGCCCATATGCTCCCAGAACGCGACGAGCTGGTCGTAATAGCCGGCGATGTTGAGCAGGCCGACCGGATCGGTGTGATAGCCGAGCTGCGCCCAGCTCAGCGCCTCCCACAATTCGTCCATCGTGCCGGTGCCGCCGGGCAGGTTGAGAAAGCCGTCGGCCAGTTCGGTGAAGCGCGCCTTGCGCTCGTGCATCGTGTCGACGACGTGGAGCTCGGTGAGGCCGCGATGCGCGACTTCGGCGTTGACGAGCAGCTCGGGGATCACGCCGATCACTTCGCCGCCGGCGGCGAGCGCCGAATCGGCCACCGCGCCCATCAGCCCGAGCTTGCCGCCGCCATAGACGACGCCGATGCCCTGCTCGGCCAGCGTGCGCCCGACCTGGCGCGCGGCCTCGATATAGATGGGGTCGGCCGGCGTGGCCGAACCGCAATAGACTGCGACACGCTTCATTGGATCTTCCCGATAGCCATGGTTTCCCCCGCCTTCGGCCAGAATGCGCGCGGGGGCAAGCCGCTCACTTGCCGTCGCCGAGCATCAGCGCAGCGGTCGCCTTCGCGCTGCCGACCACGCCGGGGATGCCGGCGCCGGGATGCGTGCCCGCGCCGACGAAGAACAGGTTGTGGATCGCATCGTCGCGATTGTGGGTGCGGAACCAGGCGCTCTGGGAGAGGATCGGCTCGAGGCTGAAGGCAGACCCCAGATGCGCGCCCAGATCGTCGCGGAAATCGGGCGGGGCATAGCTGAACTTCGTCACGATCCGATCCTGGAGGTCCGGGATCAGCCGGCGCTGGATCTCGGCGAGGATGCGCGCCTCCAGCACCGGGGCGATCTCGTTCCAGTCGGCCGGGAACTTGCCGAGATGCGGCACCGGCGCCAGCGCGTAGAAGGTCGCATGCCCGGCCGGCGCCATCGCGGCATCGCTGGCGCTGGGATGGTGGAGATAGAGCGAGAAATCCTCGCTCAGCACGCCATGATCGAAGATGTCGGCGAGCAGCCCCTGATAGCGGGGGCCGAACAGGACCGAATGGTGCGCGATCTCGGGAAAGGTCCCGCGCACGCCGAAATGGACGAGGAACAGCGACGGCGAGAAGCGCTTGCGCACCAGCGACTGCGCCGCCCGCTGGCTGGAGCGCGAGCCCTTCAGCAGGTCGCGATAGCTGTGGACCACGTCCGCATTGCAGGCGACCGCATCGACCTGCAGCTCATGGCCGCCCGCCGTGCGCACCCCGGTGACCAGATCGCCCAGCGTGTCGATGGCCGTCACCGGATCGCCGAGCCGCAACCTGCCGCCCAGCCGCTCGAAATGGCGGACCATCCCGGCGACCAGCCGGTTGGTGCCGCCCTCGGCCCACCAGACTCCGCTCTGGCGCTCCAGCTGGTGGATCAGCGCATAGATCGCGCTCGCCGTCATCGGGTTTCCGCCGACCAGCAGCGTGTGGAAGGAGAAAGCCTGGCGCAGCTTCTCGTTACGGATGAAGCTCGCCACCTTGGCATAGACCGATCGCCACGCGCCGTATTTGGCGAGGGCGGGCGCGGCGCGGACCATCGCCATGACGTCCTGGAACGCGACATGGCCGAGCTTCACATAGCCTTCCTCGTACACGCCGGCGGCATATTCGAGGAACCGGCCATAGCCGGCGACGTCCTGCGGCTCCAGCCGCGCGATCTCGGCGGCGAGCTGATGGTCGTCGTTCGAATAGTCGAAACGCGTGCCGTCGGGCCAGGAGAGGCGGTAGAAGGGCGTCACCGGCTTCAGCTTCACATCCGCGGCCATGTCGTGCCCGGAAAGCTGCCAGAGCTCGCGCAGTGCCTCGGGCGCGGTGATCACCGTGGGGCCGGCATCGAAGGTGAAGCCGTCCCTTTCCCAGAAATAGGCGCGCCCGCCCGGCTTGTCGCGCGCCTCCAGCACCACTGTCTCGACGCCCGCCGATTGCAGCCGGATCGCGAGCGCGAGCCCGCCGATCCCGGCGCCGACCACCACCGCGCGCTTCACCGCAACGACTCCCGTATCGCCAGGAGCGCGCGGCCGATCGGCACCGGCGGCTTGCCCGAGACCAGCCGCATGCGATCGAGCAGGGTGGAATGCCCCGCATAGAAACGCCCGATCAGCTGGGGATCGAGCCGGTAGAAGCGCTGGAGGATGCGGTAGCGCTCCATGGGTTCGGCGGCCTTGAACAACATGGCGGCGAGCATGCGGTAGAAATGGCGGCGGCGCCATGTCGATCGGGCGAAATCGTGCAGCAGGCGGTGAAGCGCCGGGCCGCCGAGATCGCTCGCCGCGGCGACGAGCACGGCGGTGCGCACCGCATCGGGCAGCGCATAGCTGGTGAGCGGGTGGAACAGGCCGGCGCGCGCGCCCGCCTTGGCCACCTTGTTGCCGCCCGCCTGCCAATAGGCTTCGAAATCGCCGCCCATCACCACCGGCAGCGCCCCGCCCTCCTCGCGCACTACGCGATCGACTTGCCAGCCCTGCGCATCGGCATAGGCATCGATCCGCCTGCCGAGCAGCGCCGCGTCGAACTCCGGCGTGTCGCTGTAATAAGTATCCTCGACAAAGGCGCAGGTGGGGCTGAACGGCAGCGCATAGACGAAGCGATAGCCGTCGAGCTGCTCGACCGTGGCGTCCATCAGCTTCGGCCGCTCCAGCCCGTGTGCCTCGGCCAGCGCCAGCTCGCGGCCATGGAATTTCTGCCAGCCGCAGCGCAGCGCCGCGAGGTCGGCGGGGCCGCGGCAATCGATCACCCCCTTGGCCTCGATCCGGTCGCCGTCGGAAAGGACGACTGCGGTCGGGCTGGCGGCTAGCACCTTGCGCCGGGTCATCACTGCGTGCGCGGGCAGCTCGGCACGCACGACCTGGTCGAGGCGGCGCGATTCGATCGAATAATAGCCGGTGCGCAGGGTCCGTGAGACCGCCGGGAAGGCGACGTCGTAGCTCGTCCAGCCATGGCCGATCAGCGGCGCGGTGAGCCAGCGATCGGCCGGCGCGACATCGGTGGCGAAGAAGGACCAGAGATGGTTGCCGCCGATCCGGCTGCCGCCCTCGACGATGCGCACGTCGCAATCCGGGCGCCTGCGGCGCAGCGCGAGCGCGATCAGCCCGCCGGCAAGACCCCCGCCGACAATCGCCACGTCGCAGTTGATCGTTGCGGGCATGGCACAGGCCTAACCCAGCGATTCGCGCGATTCCAACAAAAATGCCCCTCCCGCGCGAGCGGAAGGGGCAGGCGTGGCGGGAGCGACCGCGATACGGTCACGCCCCGAGCTCGGAACGAAGGTTCAGGCGGCCTTGAGCAACGGCCATTCGGCGGCCATCGCGCGCGCCACCGCCGGGCGGGCGCGCACGCGTTCGCGATAGGCCGCCAGCACCGGCCATTCGGCGATCGGCACCTTCGAATATTCGCACCAGTTGAGCACCGCGAGCAGATAGGCGTCGGCCACGGTGAAGCGATCGTCGAGATATTCGCGACCCTCGAGATGCCGGGTCAGCACCGCGAAGGGCCGGGCATGGCGGGCGCGCGCCGCATCCTGCTCGACCGCACCATAGCCCTTGCCGAGGATCGGCATGAACACTGCCTTGTGCAGCTCGGTGCTGACGAAGTTCAGCCAGGCGAGCATCCGGTAATGCGCATCGGAAAAGCCGGTGAAGCTGAGCGAACCCTCGGGCGCCAGCTCGGCGATGTAGGTGAGCACCGCCGGCCCTTCGGTAAGGACGAAGCCCGCACCGGTCTCGATCGCCGGAACATAGCCCATCGGCGAGATCTCGGTGAAATCGCGCCCGTCCGGCAGGCGCAGGTCGCTGGGCACCTGGACATATTCGGCGTCGAGCCCGGCCTCCTCAAGCGCGATGCGCGCCGCGAGCGAACAGGCGAAAGGCGTGAAATAGAGCTTCATGACGAGTCTCCCTTGATTTTTGTACGATCTCGCACAAAAATCGGGGCGTCAAGGAATATAATGCGAAACGATACAAAAATAGCGCCGCGCGGGCGGGGTCGGCCGCGCAAGTTCGACCAGGAGGCGGCGTTGCGCGCCGCGCTCCAGCGCTTCCGCACGCTCGGCTATGCCAATACCTCGCTCGACGAACTGGCCGCGGCGACAGGCGTGAACCGGCCGAGCCTCTATGCGACGTTCGGAGACAAGAAGGCGCTGTACCTTGCCGGCCTCGCGCGTACGCACGCCATTGTCGATTCGACCTTCGCCGCGCTCCACGATGTTCACTATCCGCCGGAGAAGATGCTCAAGGCGCTGTTCCTCGGCGCGATCGAAGGCTTTCTGACCGGCGAGTACGGCCCTTCGGGCTGCATCGCGGTGAACACCGCGGCGGCCGAGGCAGTGGCCGATGCCGATATCCGCGCGGCGCTGGCCGGCTTCGTGCAATTGCAGGACGAATGGATCGAGAAGCTGATGGAACAGGCCGGCAGCGCCGATCCGCGCGGCGACGCGCAAATCGCATCCTCGGTGATCCATTCGCTGAGCACCCGGGCCCGCGCCGGCACTCCGCGCGCCGAACTGATTGCCATCGCGAAGAAAGCGACTTCGCTGCTGCTGGCATGATCAAATACTTCCCCGCGATCATCGGCGAAGGCGTCAAATAGCTTTATTATCAAGCTGCAATCGAACGTCCTGCAGTTCATGTCCATTTCGGCGGCGAACCCGTTTGACTTCTATCCCAACGAGCGCAGCATTCCCCAACCACGACTCATGGGGAGAATGGAAACATGCAGCGCATAGCCTGGCCTTGCTTGGCCGTCATTGCGACACTCACCACCGGCTACGCGGCATCGAATGCCGCCACGGCGAACGTTTCGGGGACATCGGCCAAGATCGCGGCCGCACCGGTCAATGCCTGCGAGAAGGTCAAGACGGCCGGCTGGAAGGCGTGGCTCGACAAGATGCCGGGACCCCACATGACACCGACGCTTCACGTCACCGGGCAGGCGACCACGCCGACGGGCGGCTGGAAACTGATGCTCAACCGGGGCGCCACCACCAAGAACCTTCCGCCGACCCAGTATTTCGACTTTGTCGCATTTGCGCCGACCGGCCCGGCTCCACAGGTCGTGACGACGCAGGAAGTGAAGGCCGAGATCAAGCGCGCGCTCCCGAAGTACAAGGAAGTCGTGATCCTCTGCGGCAAGAAGGCGATCGCGACGATACCCGTCAAGATCGTGACCTGAGCTAGGCGGCGGCGAGGATCGCGCGCGCCCGCGCCAGATCCTCGTCGTCCACCATCACGCGCACCGGGATCAGCAGGTACGAGCCATCGGCGATGCTGGTCCCGGCGTCGAACACGAAGCTGGGGATGTCTTCATCCTCCAGCCGCCCCTGGACGATGAAGGCTTCCTGCCGATCGTAGCGGCCGAGTTCGACGAGCGGCATCAGTGAAGCTCCCGGATGAGATTGCGAGCGGGCAGCCCGTGGCTGCCAAGCGTCGGCGGGAAGGGGTACCGGCGCCCGACGGGCGCGCGTCGATCGCCGGAACGCGCGAGCATGCCGGCTATTGCACCTGCCGTGGGCGGCGGGGGACACCCGGCACGCATTCGAGATGGGCGCGGTCCCAATGGCCGAGGTCCGCGACGGCATCATAGCTCGCCTGGAGGAAATCCAGCAGCAACGCCCCGGGGTCTTCCGCCGCGCGCACCGCATCATATTCGAGCAGCCATTCGCCGAGACCGGCGTCGTAATAGGCGGGCGCCGGGAGCTTCGCCTCCCCATAGCCGGCGGGCGCGGGATAGCCATAGGCGTAGAAGGCCGCCTTCGGGAACGCATCGCTGCCGGGCCAGAAGCCGGCGCTCGCCTCTTCATGGCTATAGGCTTCGCAGGTCACGGCATCGGGAAGTCCCGGGATGCCCCCGGGATGCAGCGGCGCCGTCCGGCCGGAAAAGCGCGTCACCGCCAGATCGAAACTGCCCCAGAAGAAATGCACCGGGCTGGCCTTGCCGAGAAAGCCGGTGCGGAACTGCTGGAAGACCCGGTCCACCCAGAGCAGCGCGCGGTGGAAGTCGCGTACCGCCTCGGCATCCCAGGGCCGGGGAGCGATGTCCCGCACAAAGGCGACGGCATCGGGAAGCTCGCTCGGCGTGCCGTCGAACTTCACGGGTACGCCAAGCGCGACGAGCGCGCCGACCAGCGCCGCGTGGAAATCGGCGATGCTCCCCGGGCCGAGCGGCAGAACGGCCTCGCCGCCGCTGTCCGTCGAGAGGCGGAGCTCGCCGGCCTGCAGATCGAGATCGAGCTGGAGCATCGCCTCGGTGCAGGGCACCGGGCCGGTGGTGAGGCCGCGCGCCGTCGGATAGAGCGCCACGTGCCAGCCATGGTTGAGCCAGGGCGTCCGCGCGAGGCGGATCTTGCCGAGCATCTGGGTGATCAGGTGCAGATGCTGCGCGGTCTCGCGCCAGCCGGACCAGTCGAGTTGGGGCAACGCCTGGGTCATGCTCCCACTCTATCCGATCGGTCCGACGAACAACAGCTGCCACCCGGCCACGACCGACCAGTGGACGAGAACGCGCGGCCAGATGCTCCCGGTGGCGCGATAGAGGCGAACGAGCAAGGTGCCGAGCACCGCCACGACGGCCAGGAAACCCGGCTCGAGAAAGGTCGCCGACCAGGGCGGGCCGTAGGTCAGCGCCGGAAGGGGATGCCAAAGGACGAACGCGCTGACCGCGAGCGCCCATTGCCACGGCGCGAAAGGGCGATCGGGCAGAGGGACGAACAGCGCGCGGAATACCAGTTCCTCGCCCGGCACCGGCACCAGCATCAGGCCGAAGAAGATGTCGGGACCGGATAGGAGCGCCTCAAGGTCGCATTTTCGCGGATAACGCCGCCTCAGAAATTGCCGCCAAAGGAATCCATTTAATTCAGCCAGTTATCATTTCCCCGATCAAGCATCGCAGTCACCCGAAGGTGCGGCGTAAAAAATAGATCTGGCATCAGAAGCTGTCACGGATTCGGTTGTATCTGTGATTTTCGAAATATTTCAGAAACATGTATCTTACTTCTTAGAAACTCATTGGGGGGCTTTCAGGTCGCAATCGTCGTTCCGCACCGGTGTTCCGGGGTGGCTGGCCGCGTCGCTGATGGTTCGCAGGAACTAGTAGCGGGGGATGGGCTATGCGCTTTGATTTGCTTGCGCGTGCGAGCTTGCTTGCGATCGCGTTCTCGACGCTTCCTGCGCATGCGCAGGAAGCGACCAATTATCAATATGATGCGCAGGGGCGCCTGACGGGATCGGCGACAGGTGGCGGCCCGAACACGGGCGTCGTGATGGCCACCTGTTTCGATGCCGCAGGCAATCGGGTGCATTACGCCAAGGGAACCGGGGCAATCCCGGCATGTGCAACGCCCACGCCGATCCCCACCGTGAGCCCAACACCCACCCCCACCCCGACACCCACGCCAACCCCGACGAATTCGCCGCCCGTGGCAGTTGCCGATAGTAAATCGATGATGTGCTTTATGAGCACCACGCTGGACGTTCTGGCGAACGACTATGATCCGGACGGCAATGTACCGCTGTCTCTCGTG
Source organism: Sphingomonas sp. 1F27F7B (assembly GCF_005503355.1). Lineage (GTDB taxonomy): Bacteria > Pseudomonadota > Alphaproteobacteria > Sphingomonadales > Sphingomonadaceae > Sphingomonas. Next base: position 144,602 of record NZ_SCMK01000002.1, on the reverse strand, counting down.
AGCGTTTCAGGGCCCGGTATCTCGATAGTCAACAGCACGACAGTCCAGATTGATTCTGGCTGGCCAGGTAATTTGATCTTTTCCTACGTCGTTGCCGACTCTCTTGGCGCCACCGCGACCGGGACCGTGACGGTGACAGTCACCGGCACCCAGAAGGTTTGTGAAATCAGGTCCGGCGAGCTTTGATGGGCGGCGGCGTGGCGTCGCCTTGTCTGGCAGGCGACGATCGACGCCCATCCTCCACACGCTGCTCGGTCTGCCCTTTCCGCATCCAGCCTCGCTTCCCGAAAGACATATGGATCTGGCGGGCATGTGGCAGCGAAAATTCATTAAAGCATTGATAATCAGGGATAAATCAAGATGATCAATCGCCCCGACAGAAAATCCCGCCGGCTTCTGCACGCGCGGCTGATCCTCTCGACCATACTCTGCTCTGGACTGGCAGCGCCGAGCCTCGCGCAAACCACTGCAACGGAACCGGTCACGGTGGATACCGTCGACGAGAACGGTATCGATATGGCGACGCTGAATTACGTCAGTCGAACCGAGGATGTGTCGATCGGAACCGGAAAGTTCCCCGAGCGCCTCAGCCTGTCGCGCGGTCGCGGTTTCAGTGTCGAAATGTCGCTGAAGGTTTTCTTTGATCCCTGGCGCGGGGGCTCGGAGAATCTTGTCGGCGACCCGTATGAGTTCGACTTAACGCTCGGCGACATCAAGCGTCGATTCGGGGGGTCGGGCAACGGATTCTACGGTGCCGCCGATGGTTACGGGGGCGAAATCCGCAAGACAACGGAATCCGGTGTTACCGTCTACACCTATTATTCCGGCGACGGGGACGAGTTGCGATTCGTTGTCTCCAACGCGACGGCCTGCGGGCGCACTGCCAGCGTCGCCGCCGTCGGCAACATAAACTGCACGAAGATCTCCAAATGGACGGCGGCGAGCGGCGTCTATGCCAATTTTACCTATACTACCCGGTCCGAATTCATCGGCGGCTACAAGGAATCCGATGTCACCAGCATCTCGAACAGCATCGGGCTGAGGCTCGCGCTTAACTATACGCGCTTCAAGGACAACGGGCATTACAGTTCCCCGTCCTATGACGTTACCTCCGCGGTCGCCTCTTCCGACCAGCAGGGGGCGTGCAGCGGCCAGGTGACTTGTTCGCGAACCGCCGCCTATGGTTACAATGTGGCGCCGGCATATGATGTCGATGCGCTCGGTGGAGCTACCTATACCAACAGGAGCAGCTTCACGGATACGCTTGGGAATACCACGCAGTATCTTCGAAATATGCCGCTCAATACGAGTGTCGGCTGGGTTTCGGTTCGTCGGCCCAGTAACCCCGGCATCGATGCGGTCAGGGTCACTTTTGGCACGTATCAATACGCGACCGGCGGATATAACAACGTAACGCTGACGGATGCCGCCGGTAATAACTGGAACTATACGCGTACGGGCAGCGTGGCTGCGGGCTTTGTCACCACCCGCACCAATCCGCTGGGGAAGTCGCGGGTGTATACCTTCGACTCGAAGCAGAACCTGATTCTCTTCCGCGACGAGAATTTGAAGGAGGTGCAGTGGCAATATGATTCGATCGGCCGGAGGACCCAGGAAACCCGTCCGAACGGAGGCATCACACAATGGAACAGCACGTCGAAATGGGATCGTGGCGCCAGTCCTCGCTTCGAAACGGTAACGGTCAAGGCAGCACCCGCCAGTCCGGCTCCGGATATCGTCACTCGCTCCGACTATTGGACCAGCTTGCTTCCCGGCGGCATCTGCACGGACATTGCGATTTGCTACAAGCCACTCTGGACGACCGACGCGCGTGGGAAGATCACCAACTACAGCTATAGCAATTTCGGCGGCGGCATTGCCGCGGTCGAGGGGCCCGAGGCTGTGCCGGGGATGGGAGGTCCTCGAACGGACTTTACATATGCATTCCTTTCAGGCGCCTGGGTCCCGATCCGTGCATTCTCCTGCCCCGGGGGTGGGCATGGCTGTGTGGGGACCGCCAGCGAGCGGAGGCTGACGCTCAGCTACGGCGCCAACGTGCTGCAGCCGACCCAGACGACCCTGCAATCGGGCGATGGCTCGATCCAGATGACGACTACCAATACCTATGATGCGTTCGGCAACCGCACCAGCGAAGACGGTCCGCTCCCGGGTGCTGCCGATACGACGCGGTGGATATATGATCGTGCCGGCAAGGTCGTGGGAGAGGTCGGCGCCGATCCCGACGGAACAGGTACGCGGCGCAAGGTGGCCAAGCGCTACGGCTATGATGCGGATGGCAAGCTGACGCAGGTGGAACTCGGCACGGTTCCGGCCCAGGCCACCGACCTCGCGAGCTTCACTGCGTCGCAGGCGTCGCAGACCATCTACAATGCAAATGGCCAGAAGGTTCAGGAGACCGAACTCGGCGCTGGCGTCGCGCTGCAAGTCAGGCAGTACAGCTATGATGTGGCGGGCAATCTGGATTGCGTTGCCCTGCGGATGAACCCTGCCGTCTTCGCCTCGCTTCCGGCATCGGCCTGCGTGTCGGGCACGGCTGGCGCGGCAGGGCCGGATCGCATCACCAAATATGCCTATGATGACGCCGGCCGATTGACGAAGGTCACCGCGGCATATGGCACCTCGGTGCAGGTGGACGAACTCACTCAGGACTATGGCAACAACGGCAAGGTCGCGCATGTCACCGATGCCAAGGGGAATACCACCGCCTATGGCTATGATGGGTTCGATCGGCTCACCACCACGACCTTCCCCGACGGAAGCTATGAATCCCTCCAATATGACCCATCGGGCAATGTCACCAGCAAGCGCACGCGCGACGGCCAGACGACCGCGATCGGCTATGACGCGCTCGATCGCGTCGTCAGCAAGGATCTGCCCAATTCGGTCAGTGGCGAAACCGACAAGGGCTATGCCTATGATAATTTCGGCAATCTGACCCGCGCGGAAGACAGCACCGGTCGCGTGCTTACCTTTGCCTATGATGCCTTGGGGCGGAAGACCGGCCAGACCGACAATGCCTATGCGATGGGCAGTGCCTCATTCGCTTATAATTCGGCCGGGCAGCGCACCGGGCTGACATGGGCCGATGGGAATAGCGTGAGCTATGAATATCGGACGTCGGGCGAGATCAGTGCGATCCGCAACAGCGGCGGCAGCGCACTGGTGTCCTTCACTTATGATGATCTCGGACGCCGTATCGGCATCGGCCGCGCCAACGGCACCCAGTCGGGCTATGCCTATGATGATGCGTCGCAGCTTCGCGAGGTGGTGCAGGACCTTGGCGGCACCGCAAGGGATCTGACGATCGGGCTGACGCGCAATGCTGCGGGGCAGATAGTCCAGCGTCGTGCTTCGAATTCGGAATATTCCTGGACCTCGTACCCGGCCCCCAGCCCGAATATCGACCGAACCTATACGGCGAACAGTCTCAATCAGATTACCAGCGCCGGCAACGCCAGCACGGGATACACTTCCTACGGCTACAATGCCGGGGGCAATCTGAATTCGGCGAGCGGCCCTGCCGGAGTGGAGGCATATACCTATACAGTGGCGAATCAGATGGTCGGCGCGGCGGCCCCGCTGGCGCACGATCCGCTGGATCGACTGTATCGAGGTGTGCTCGACTATGGCGGCCCGGACACCGCGCTTCTGTATGATGGCACCGACCTGATCGCGGAGGTAAATCAGTCGAACGGCACGCTGCTGCGTCGTTATGCGAACGGTGACGAGGTGCTGATTTCCTATGAAGGAAGCGATCTTTCCAATCCTCGCTGGCTTCATACGGATGAACGCGGTTCGGTGATTGCGATAACCGATGCCAGCGGCACGAGCATCGCGACGAATAGCTACGACGAATATGGTATTCCGCGTTACGGCAATCAGGGTCGCTTCCAATTCACGGGGCAGAAGTGGTTTTCCAACATCGGCCTGTATGATTTCAAGGCGCGCATGTACTCGCCCACGCTTGGGCGGTTCATGCAGTCGGATCCTATCGGCTATGGCGATGGCTTGAATTTGTATCGTTATGCTTCGAACGATCCCATCAACAATATCGATCCGACAGGTACTTCAGACTGTCCGGCCTTCATGCTCTGCGGCAATTACAATAGCCATGGTACGCCGGGGAATGGCGGTGGCGGCGGTCGAGAATATGGTGACCGGTTCCCGGATTCGAACTCCGGCGTACGCTACGACTTCGGAGGGAGGGATGCTCTCTGGGCTTTGCGCCCTCGTGCGCTAATCACTCAACTGCAAGCATTTGTCGACGCCAGGCCGTACAAGAAGGAGGTTTGCAGGGCTGGAAACACTGTGGTGAAGCTCTCGGGTCAGGTGGGCGATGTGTCCTATGGTCTCACGAAATATGGTGCCATGGCGGCCGGTGCTGGGGTGATTATTGGCAATCCTGCGCTCATTACAGCCGGAGTGGCTACAGTTGAGACTGGTGCGGCCTTCGGCCTGGGGGCTGGGAGCTTGCAAATTGCTGGAGGCTTCGCGCAGGGGTACGGTAGCGGGAATTTTCACAATGCTCTGGCTGGGGTTGCTTCCTTATCGACCGGTGTTGTGATCAGCCGGGCTTTGAAGGCGACAATTCCCAGGGGATGGCAAAATGGAACGAGGCGCAAGGCGGAAGATGTTCACACTGTGGTAGGCAATGTTGCCGGCGCCCTTATTGGATTGGCTAACTGGCTGGCACCCAGTCAGGTGGATTGCCCGGAGTAACTTAAATGTACCCTTTGAGGCAGAGAATTATTGTGGCCGTATTGATGGCGATTGCCATCGCTGGCCAAATAAACTCTTGGTTTTTCAAGAAGGAAATATTCGGATTGGATGAGGAGTTTATTTCAAGAATATTATTCGCGCCACTCTTCTTCGGAGTTATTTGGGTTGTGTGGAATGGAAGAAGAAGTGAGCGATAGATTATTGAATCGATATGTGTATGGCGATTTTGTTGATTAGGTAATGTTTGTGCTTTTGCATTACATTGCGCTTTCCTCGACCCCGGACGGATAGCAACTAACTCCAATTGAGCCTTGCGGGCGACCCTTCCGTCGTTGCCCTGAATGCTCGTGGCTCACCGGGCACGCGCTTCTCTGCCTGTGATGTGCTCCCCGGCGAATCCTCCGGTTTGATGCAGAGTCCGCTTCGAGAAGGCTTGTGACCTGTCGAAGATCCGATTCACCGAGGAACAGATCATCGCGATTTTGCGGGAGCGGGAAGCCGGAGCAACCATGGCAGATATGCACCGCAAGCGCGGCGTGAGCAGTGCGACGTTCTACAGGTGGCAGGCGACGCATGGCGGCATGGAGATACGGCATACGCTGCCCCGCTTGAAGCAAACGCTGAAGGCGCCACAAAAATTGGAAACCCAGGGACGCCGCGCAAATGATGATTATCTCATATAGATCGGCCGTCTCGATCAGGCGGGCGTTGGTTCTCTTGGCTGTCGGGATGATTTTCATCGCCTTCTTAAGAACGAATTACTATTTGTCCATTCTGTCGGCAATGCCGGTTATTATAATGGTTTTTACTGATACCTGCAAAAATTGCGGTAGTGTTCTGTTCTTTCAAAGAGGCGATACTCTGGGAACTTGGTTAAACCCTCTATATGTTCCCAGGAAATGCAAGAATTGTCATGAAATTATCGGCCAGGCATCGAATGTTTGATCATGAATTAACCTAATTCGTGCTTGGCGTCCGATGGCAGGTAAAGTCTGGGGCAAGCCGCCTCGGACTGCAGTAGTGACATCGCTCAACGGTGTGGCGGGGATCCATCGCGATTGATGACGGCGGCGGTGAGGTAGATCATGGCGGAGAAGCTGTGATCGGCTTTGTCGGCGCGCATGACGACGCGCTCGAACTCCTTGAGCTTGCGCTTGAGAGCTGCCGCACCCGACGATCTGTCCGGGCGCGCCGAATCCGCCTCGGTTCGGGCCAGGCCGACCCAGCAACCCGCGACAGTCGGCAAGGATCACTCGATACCCAATCGAGCCGTCCGGTCACCGAAGGCCCCCTCTGAGGCATGCCTATCTTGGATATGCGGCGGTCCTAACTGGGTAGGAACAATGCCAGCCATTGCGCGGGCCGAATGCCATCGGATCGAACCTGGCGAGCCCGGCCGCGAAGGCAAGCAGCGCGACCAGGGGCAAACCCCAAAGGAGTTCGAATGCGGCCCGCCCCCGGCCGCGCGCGCCCGGTCAGGTGCCGAGCGCCGCGCGGAGACGGCGCCCGGCCCGGATCACGCCGCGGTGCCGCCCACCGTCAGCCCTTCGACCAGCAGGGTCGGCTGGCCGACTCCGGCCGGCACGCTCTGCCCGCCCTTGCCGCACATGCCGACGCCCTCGTCGAGCGCGAAGTCGTTGCCGATACCAGTGACGCGCGTGAGCACCGAGGGGCCGTCGCCGATCAGCGTGGCGCCCTTGATCGGCGCCCCGAGCTTGCCGTCCTCGATCCTGTACGCCTCGGTGCAGGAGAAGACGAACTTGCCCGACACGATGTCGACCTGCCCGCCGCCGAAGGATTTGGCATAGATGCCCTTCTTCACTCGGCTCAGCAGCTCGGCGGGATCGTCCTGGCCGCCCTTCATGAAGGTGTTGGTCATGCGCGGCATCGGCGCATGCTGGAAGGATTCGCGCCGGCCGTTGCCGGTGGGCGCGACGCCCATCAGCCGGGCGTTGAGCCGGTCCTGCATATAGCCCTTGAGGATGCCGTCCTCGATCAGGATGGTCTCGCGCGTGGGCGTGCCCTCGTCGTCGATCGAGAGCGAACCGCGCCGGTCCATGATCGAGCCGTCATCGACCACGGTGACTCCCGGCGCCGCGACGCGTTCGCCGATCCGGCCCGAAAAGGCCGAGGTGCCCTTGCGGTTGAAATCGCCTTCGAGGCCATGGCCGACTGCTTCGTGGAGCAGCACGCCGGGCCAGCCGGGACCGCACAGCACGGTCATGTCGCCGGCCGGCGCATCGACTGCGTCGAGATTGACCAGCGCCTGGGCCAGCGCCTCATCGATCGCGCGGTTCCAGGTCTCGGGTCGGAAGAGATTGTCGTAGAGAGTCCGGCCGCCCAGGCCGAAGCTGCCGGTCTCGCGCCGCCCGTTCTGCTCGACCACGATCGACACGTTGAGACGGACCAGCGGGCGGACGTCGGTGGCGATGAAGCCGTCGGGCCGGACGATCTCCACCACGCTCCACGATCCGGTGAGCCCGACCGAGACCTGCACGACGCGCGGATCGCGGGCGCGCGCGGCGGCGTCGATCGACTGGCAGAGGTTCACCTTGTCGGCAAAGGGAACCAGGTCGAGCGGATCCTCGTGCGTATAGAGATGGCGGTTGTTGCCCTGGGGCGGCGACGCCTTGCCCTGTTTCGACGGGTCGATCAGCGCCATCGTCTCGGCGGCGCGGCGGATCGCCGCGGGCGAGATCTCGTTCGCATGGGCGAATGCCGTCGTCTCGCCCGACACGGCGCGCAGGCCGAAGCCCGATTGCGTGTCGAACGAGGCGGTCTTCAGCCGGCCGTCGTCGAAGCCGAACGCCTCGGTCTTGCGATATTGAAGATAGAGCTCGCCATCCTCCGCGCTGCGAAGCGCCTCGGCCGTGAGCTTTGCCGCGGCCTCGGGATCGAAGCCGTCGCGATAGAGGAAGTTGCGTGGATCGCTGTACATGCCGCAGATATAGGCGCGCCGCTGGCGGACGCCATATGGCTTTGCGCGGATACCGGGGCTAGCATCCGCCGCCGATGCGCATGCCCGAACTGGATTTCCAGATTCCCCCGCCGCGACAGGCTGCCCGGCTCGGCGCGATCCTGTGGGCCGGCATCGCGGCGATCCTGCTGCCGGGCCTGGCCGCCGCCGGCCAGCTCCGCGGTGCCGAATGGCTGGCGCAGGCAGGGGTGATGCTCTCGGGCGCGGCGCTGACCTTGACGGTCTATCTCGGCCTGCGGGCGAGCAACGGCAAGCCGCTCTGGCTGGGCTTCGCGATCTGCCTGATCGCGCTCGCCGGCGCCGCCGTGATGCAGACCGCGAACGACTTCGGCATCCAGGCGCTCATCCACGACCTGCTCCCCACCCGCCTTTCCACGCATTCGCCCGAAGAGACGCTGATCGTCCGGATCATCTACTTCCTGATCTATGCCTGCGCCGGCGCCGTCTTCGTGGTGACGGGCGTGCTCCAGCGGATCCGCAGCCGCGAGCGCGCCCTGGCCGCGGCCGAGATCGCTCGGCTCCGCACCGAGCTCACCGTCCTGCGGCTCCAGCTCAACCCGCATTTCCTGTACAATTCGCTCAACGCCTTTTCGGGGCTGATCGCGCTCGGCCGGGCGGACGAGGCGAACCGGCTGGCAGAGGGCCTGGCCGAGTTTCTCCACGCCGCGATGGACCTGGACGGATCCGAGGTGCCGCTGGCGCGCGAGCTGGAACTGATCGAATGCTATCTCGATCTGGAGCAGGCGCGCTTCGGCGAACGGCTGACGGTGGCGACCGATGCGCCCGGCGCGCTGCATGCCGCGCTGATACCGGGCTTCCTCCTCCAGCCGCTGGTCGAGAATGCGATCAAGCACGGTGTCGAGACGAGTGCCGGCGCGGCGAGCCTGCACATCGCGGCGGCCAGGGCGGGCACGGAGCTGGTGCTGACGGTGGAGAACCGATCGGCGGCGGCGGCGGTCGCGGCGCCGGCCCGGCCGGGCCTGGGCATCGGCCTGGCCAACACCCGCACACGGCTCGAGATGTTGTTCGCCGGTGAAGCCTCGCTGGAGACCGGCCCGGTCGCGGGCGGTTTCCGCGCGGCGGTGCGGCTCCCGCTCAAGCTGGCCGAAGACGGGCCCTAGACGCTCGCGCCGGCCGGATGATCGGGCAGCCGGCCCTGGTCGGCGCCGTCGGCCGGGCCGCCGATCAGCACGAAGCGGCGGTCGCAATAGCCGCAATCGACATAGCCATGCTCGTCGATCTGCAGGAACACGCGCGGATGGCCCAGCGCAGCGGGCAGGCCGGGGCCGGTGCCGTCGCAGGCGACGCGGGCGGAGGCGGTGCGGATGGTCTCGGGCAGGGGCGCGGTCATGAGTCGCCGATAGCAAGGGCGGCAGCGTCCCGCAACGCGTGCGAGGGATTCCGCGACACTTGCTTATCCAGGCCCTGTATCCGTATCCTGCCGCGCCATGACGAACCGGTTCGACATCGTTCCGCCCGCCCCCAGGCAAGCCGTGCAGCTGACCGCAGTGCTGTGGGGCGCGGTGATGTCGGTGATCATGCCGGCGGAAATTCTCTCCGGCCAAGTGGTGGGCCTGGGCGAATGGATTACTCTGATCTGGGGAACCAGCACGGCGATCCTGCTGGTCGCGCTGCCCTATGCGATGCTGCGCTGGGCAGTCGGCAAGCGATTGCGGGTCGCCATTCCAGTCGGTCTGGCGGTATTGATCGGCACCGCCGCGCTCCAGATGGCGGTGGACTATGGCGGCCAGTTCGCCGCGCACGAATTCCTGCCGACGCGCATTCCCGATCATTCCGGCCAGGCGCTGCTCGTCGTCACCACCATCTATATGATGATCGACGCCTGCAATCTCTCGCTGTTCGTCATCACCGGCACGATCCGCAAGATCCGCGAGCGCGAGCGCGAACTGGCCGAGGCCAGGGTGGCACGGCTGGAGACCGAACTCACCATGCTGCGCCTGCAGCTCAACCCCCATTTCCTGTGCAATTCGCTCAACGTCGTCTCTGGCCTGATCGTGACCGGGCGAACCACCGAAGCCAACCAGATGGCCGAGGGGCTCGCCAATTTCCTCCAGGCATCGATGGACATCGAGACCCAGAGCCTGCCGCTTGCCGAGGAGCTGGAGACGGTGGAACGCTATCTCGAGATCGAAGGCGCGCGCTTCGGCGAACGGCTGGAGATCACGATCGACGTCGCCGCGGGGCTCGGCACCGTGCCGGTCCCGAGCTTCCTGCTCCAGCCCCTGGTCGAGAATGCGATCAAGCACGGCGTGGAGGCCGTGTCGGGCGAAAGCGCGATCGCGATACGCGCCCGGCGCGAGGACGACATGCTCGTGCTGACGGTCGAGAATCGCTGGGAGGGGCAGAATGCGCCCCATGGCCCGCGCGACGGCCATGGCATCGGCCTGGCCAACACGCGCAGCCGGCTCGAGATGGTCTATGCCGATGCCGCCTCGCTGGAAGGGGGGCCGATCGACCGGGGCTATCGCGCGACGATCCGGCTGCCCATCTCCCCCGCCGACGGGCTGCGCGACGCCGCCTGATGCCGCCGGGCCTTTGCCGGACCGCCGCAACGCGATATGCGCGGGCGCATGACTCAGGCTGCCATCGCGATCCAAGATCTCTCCAAGACCTATCAGGGCGGCAAGCGCGCGCTCGACGGGGTGACCTTCGACGTGCCGCGCGGGCAGATCTTCGGGCTGCTCGGCCCGAACGGCGCCGGCAAGTCGACGCTGATCAACATCCTGGCGGGGCTGGTCAACAAGACCGGCGGCAAGGTTTCGATCTGGGGCTTCGACATCGACGCGCATCCGCGCAACGCCAAGGCGAGCATCGGCATCGTCAACCAGGAGATCATCTTCGATCCCTTCTTCACGCCCAAGGAGACGCTGGAGATCCAGGCCGGGCTCTACGGCGTGGCCAGGGACCGGTTCGACGCGATGGAGCTGCTGCGCGCAGTCCATCTGGAGGACAAGGCCGATGCCTATTCACGCACGCTCTCGGGCGGCATGAAGCGCCGGCTGATGGTGGCCAAGGCGATGGTGCATTCGCCGCCGGTGCTGGTGCTCGACGAGCCGACCGCGGGCGTGGACGTCGAGCTGCGCCAGCAGCTCTGGGCCTATGTGCGCCAGCTCAACCAGCGCGGGGTGACGGTGGTGCTGACCACTCATTATCTCGAGGAAGCCGAGCAATTGTGCGACCGGATCGCGATCATCAACCATGGCAAGCTGATCGCCAACAAGCCGACGCGCGAGCTGGTGGGGATGGCGCAGGAAAAGGTGGTCGAGGTTACCGTCGATCGCGACGTGGCGACGCCGCCGGCCAATCCCTGTTTCCAGAAGGTGGAGATGAAGGGCGAGCGCACGCTGGTCATCACCTATCGCAAGGACCAGGCCAATGCCGGCGAAGTGCTGGGCGCGGTGCAGGGCGCCGGCCTGGGCATCGTCGACGTCTCAACGCGCGAGGCGGACCTGGAGGACGTGTTCCTCAACCTCACCCGGGCGGCGAACGGCTGACGCACGCGGCGGCGGCTCCCCGCAAAGTGAAGGGAGCGGGGCAAATCATTTCGCTTTGCCGCCTTCCTGGGCGGCATTGAAAGAGCGGCCACGCCGGGGCGCGGCCAAAACAGCCAAGCCGCCCAAACCCTATATTGCACGCAGTCGGATACTCGGATGCTAGCGCCGCCGATGGCGGGCGAAGAACGCCCACATCGCGTCATTGTCGGCCGCCCAGACATGGCCGGCGCCGCGAGTGATCCGGCCGGTCACCTCGGTGCCGGCGCGGCAGTCCGAATAACGGACTTCGTAGAGTTTGGCGTCGATGTCGCGCTGCACCGGCCCCGCCCGGCACAAGTCGAGATCGGCCCAGCGGGCGAGCGCCGCCGCCATGGTATATTGCCAATAGCCCGCGCCGCCGCCCTGGATGGGGTTGGTCCTGTCCGCATCGCCGGCAAAGGCGATCACCGGCATCGGCCGGTCCGGCCGGCAGGTGGCGGGATCGGGCAGGCGCGGATCGCTCGCCAGCGGATTGCCGGCGCGCAGCCCGACCACCGGCGCGATCGCGGCGAAGCGATCGGCGGCGACGCAGCCAAGCCAGCTGCTCATCCGCCCGCCGCCGGAAAGGCCGGTGGCATAGACGCGCGTCCGGTCGACGCAGCGATTGGCCGCGAGCCAGTCGATCGCGGTCTTCAGGAATGCGACGTCATCGGCATCCTCCGCGGTGGGCACCTTGCCGGTGACGGTGGGAACGCCCGGTATGTTCCATACAAAGCCCATCTGCACCGGGATGCCGGCATCCGGCGCGACGACGATGAAGCCGTGCCGATCGGCGGCCGAAGCGAGCTTCGAGTTTTCGAGAATGGCCGCCCCGGAGCCGCCGCTGCCGTGGAGCAGCAGGACGAGGGGGGCGGGGCGCGCGCGCGCAAAGCCGGCGGGCAGGTGCAGCATCGCGAAACGCCCCGTCGCGCCAACTGCCACGCGCACCGTTTCGCCGCGCGCGCCCAGCGTACAGCCGGCCGCGGCGGCGGGAGCGGCCCAGAGCGCCGCGAGCGCAGCCATTGCGAAACCCAGGCTTTGGCGGCGCATATCTCTCTCCCGTTGCCAGCACCCCTGCCTAGCGCCTAGTCCGGACGGGAACCAGCGGAAGAGACATCCAGCGAAGACATGGCGCACGATCCCCATAGCAGCGACATCCTCGTCATCGGATCGGGCGCGGCGGGGCTGACCGCGGCGCTCAACCTCGCCCAGCGCTTCAAGGTGACGGTGCTCGCCAAGGGGGGCTTCGCGGAGGGGTCGACCGCCTGGGCGCAGGGCGGCATCGCCGCGGTGCTTGAGCCGGGCGACACGTTCGAGAGCCATATCGAGGACACGATGATCGCCGGCGCCGGGCTCAACGACCGCGCCACGGTGGAGAGGGTGGTGGAGAACGCCCCCGCCGCGATCGCCCGGCTGGCGGAGATCGGCGTACCCTTCAACACCGAGGGCGGCGCGCTCCACCTCACCCGCGAAGGCGGGCACAGCCATCGCCGCATCGTCCATGTCGACGACGCGACCGGCCTGGCGGTGCAGACCGCGCTGCTCAAGGCGGCCCAGGCCAATCCCAACATCACGCTGGTGCCCGACATGGTGGTGATCGACCTCGCCACCAGCCGGCATGAGGAACGCTATTCGGGCGCGGGCAATGTCTGGGGCGTCTATGCCTTCAACCGGCGGACCAACCGCGTGGAGCTGTTCACCGCGCGCGCCACCGTGCTGGCAACCGGCGGCGCGGGACGCACCTATCTCTTCTCCACCGCGCCGCGCGGCGCGACCGGCGACGGCATCGCCATGGCATGGCGGGCCGGCTGCCGCATCTCGAACATGGAGATGATGCAGTTCCACCCCACCTGCCTCTACAATCTCGAGGTCAAGAACTTCCTGATCACCGAGGCGGTGCGCGGCGAAGGCGGTCGGCTGCTGCTGCCGCCGGATGCAGGCGACGAGGCGGGCCGCCGCTTCATGCCCGATCTCGACCCCCGGGCCGAGCTGGCGCCGCGCGACATCGTGGCGCGCGCGATCGACCATGAGATCAAGCGGCTCGGCCTCGACTATGTCCATCTCGACATCAGCCATATGGGCGCGGCGTTCGTGAAGCATCACTTCCCGACCATCCATGCCCGGCTGCTCGACCTCGACATCGACATGACCCGCGAGCCGATCCCCGTGGTTCCTGCCCAGCATTACACGTGCGGCGGCGTGGTGATCGATCGCGACGGGCGCACCGACCTGCCCAATCTCTATGCCGCCGGGGAAGTGAGCCAATCGGGATTGCACGGCGCCAATCGCCTGGCGTCCAACTCGCTGCTCGAATGCTTCGTGTTCGGCGAGGCAGTGGCCCGCCACATCACCGCGCATTGGGGCGAGCTCGCTCCGCCCCCCGCCATCCGCCCCTGGGACGAGAGCCGCGTCGCCGATTCCGACGAGGAAGTGGTGATCAAGCAGAACTGGACCGAGATCCGCCGCTTCATGTGGAACTATGTCGGCATCGTGCGCACGACCAAGCGGCTCGAGCGGGCGGCGCACCGGATCAAGATGCTGCGCGACGAAGTGGCGGACTATTACGGCCATTTCCGCGTGACGCCCGACCTGATCGAGCTGCGCAACCTGCTCGAGAGCGCCGACCTCATCGTCCGCTCCGCGCTCCACCGCAAGGAGAGCCGCGGGCTCCACTACACGCTCGACTATCCCGAGACGCTGCCGGTGGCGGTCGACACGGTGCTGGTGCCCTGAGCGCCCGACGGATCTTCTGGGGCGTGATCGCCCTGGCGGCAACGCTGCGCATCGCCGCTTCGATTCCCTTTACGGTCGGCTGGTTCGACGAGATCTGGCAATATCTGGAACCGGCCTGGCATCTGGTCGCCGGGCCCTGGGTGCAAACCTGGGACTATCGCGCGGGCCTGCGCAGCTGGCTGATCCCCGAGCTGCTCGCCGTGCCGATGGGGCTCGGCCATGCGCTTTCGCCCGATACCACGCTCCACCTGCTGCTGGCGCGGCTGGCGCTGGCCGCGCTGTCGCTGGTAATCGTGGGCGCGGCGGTGTCGCTGGGGCTCCGGCTATCACGCCTGCACGGGATCGTGGCGGGATTCGTCGCCGCGACCTGGTTCGAGCTTGTCTATTTCGCCCCGCGCGCGCTTTCCGAGCCGATCGGGCTGGCGCTGCTGATGGGCGCGATCTGGCTGCTGTGCGCGCGCGCGCGGCCGGGGCCGCGGCAATTCGCCATCGCCGGGCTGCTGATGGGGCTCTGTTTCGTCGCGCGCATCCAATATGCCCCCGCGCTGCTGACCCTTGCCATCTTCACGGCACGGCGGGACTGCCGCGGCGCCTGGCTGCCGATGATCGCGGGCGGCGGCGCGGCATTGGCGATCGACGCCGCCGCCAACCTCGCCATGGGCGCCCTGCCCTTCCGCTGGATGATCGAGGCGGCGCGGATCAACCTGATCGAAGGGCGCGCCAATGCCTATGGCACGATGCCGCTCACCGGCTATCTCTCGCTGATCGCCTGGTATTGGTATCTGGCGACGGCGCCGATCCTGCTGCTCGCCTGGATCGGCGCGAAACGCTATCCGGTGCTGCTCTGGGTGGCACTGGCGCATCTCGGCTTCCATTCGCTGATCGCGCACAAGGAATATCGCTTCGTGCTGGCGAGCACCGCGCTGCTGGTGATCCTCGCCGCGATCGGCAGCGCCGAGCTGCTCCGCCGGCTGCCGCACCGGCGGCTGGCACTGGCGACGGTGGGCACGCTCGTCCTGTGGGGCACGGTCTCCGCGGCGCTGGCGGCCGGGCATTTCCGCTCCAACTGGTCGCTGGAGGCCGATCTCGCCGCCGCGCTCGAACGGGCCGGCCGGCCGGCCGCCACCTGCGGCCTCGCGCTCTACCGGCCACGCGATACCGTCGCGGGCGCCTATGCGCTCTATCGCCGCGATACGCCGATCTATGTGCTGGGGACGCCCGAGGAAGCCGCGCGCCATGCGGGCGCCTTCGACGTGGTGGTGGCGCCCCGTGCGCGGATCGCCGAATTGCCGAAGCCTTATCGCCTGGAGGCCTGCGCGGCGCCCGGCCTCACCGGCGCGCCCGGCTGCGTGCTGCGCCGGACCGGCAGCTGCGCACCCGATCCGGCGCTGCCCACGCTCAACGACCGGCTGCGCGACACGAACAACTGAACCTCCGGACTTTCCCTGCGTTCTGCGGGAAAATCGCAGCGCGTTTCCGCTGCGTTCACGCTTCACCGCTACAAGACGGGTATTCGTCGCAACCCGGCATGGCGCGGACTTTCCCGCGAAACACATCCGCCGCATGGTCGGAGGCGGGCAAGGGGTCGTGTTAAGTGTTTAAGTTCGAGGATTTCTCGATGTTTCAGCGGGCAGTGACGATCGCGGGCCTCGGCCCGGCGATGCTGGTCGGCTGCACCGTGCATGGCGATCCGTCGCTCGCTGCCTATGCGCCCGCCGCCTATGGCGTGAGCTTCGCCTTTCCCTGGGCCGACACGGCCAAGGCCGCGACGCCGACATGGAAGCCGACTGCGCCGGCACCGCGCGCGCTCGACCAGGCGATCCGCGGCATCACCGGCAGCTTCGACGGCCTTGTCGGCGTCGCGGTGACCAGCGTCGACGATGGCTGGATCGTCGCCTCGAACGGCGAGCGGCCGATGCCCCAGCAGAGCGTTTCCAAGCTCTGGGTGACGATGACGGTGCTCGACCAGGTCGATCAGGGCAAGCTTCGCCTCGAAGACCCGATCACGATCACCAGGGCCGATTTCACCTTGTTCCACCAGCCGGTCGCCGCGCTGGTGAAGGGCGATGCCGGCTATACCGCCAGTATCGGCGAGATCATCCGCCGCGCGATGCAGATGAGCGACAATACCTGCAACGACAAGCTGCTGCGGCTGGTCGGCGGGCCCGACGCCGTCCGCGCCTTTCTCGCGCGCAAGGGCATCACCGGCGTGCGCTTCGGCCCCGGCGAGAAGCTGCTCCAGGCCGGCACCGCGGGCCTGGCGTGGAAGCCCGAATATTCGATGGGCAACAGCTTCGCCATCGCCCGGTCGCGCCTCTCGCCCGCCGTCCGTCTCGCGGCGTTCGAATCCTATGTGAAGGACCCGCCCGACGGCGCTGCCGCCGCCGGTATCTCGGTGGCGCTCGCCCGGCTGAAGCGCGGCGAACTGCTGTCGGCTACCACAACGGCCTGGCTGCTCCAGACCATGGACGGCGCCAGGACCGGCCGTGCCCGCGTGCACGGCGCAGTGCCGCCGGGCTGGACCTATGGCCACAAGACCGGCACCGGCCAGGATCTGGGCGCGCGCACGGCCGGCTTCAACGATGTCGGCATCCTCACCGCACCCGACGGCAAATCCTATGCGCTGGCGATCATGATCGGCGACACGCACCGCCCGGTGCGCGAGCGCCAGATGCTGATGCAGCAGGTGGCGCAGGCGATCGTCACCCATCGCAACTAGTTCGGGAGCAAGCGGCGGAATGCGCGTGCCGATGGCGCGCGCTAGCCCGTCGCCATGCCACACCGACAGGACTGGACCGCGATCACGGCGGCACTCGACAGCCAGGGATGGGCCGTGCTGCCCGGCCTGCTCTCTTCCGAACAATGCGCCGCGACGGCCGCGCTCTATGACGACGAGGCGCGGTTCCGCAGCCGGGTGGTGATGGCGCGCCACGGGTTCGGCCGCGGCGAATATCGCTATTTCGCCTATCCTCAGCCCGAGCCGGTCGCCGCGCTCCGCACCGGCCTCTACCCGCCGCTCGCCGCCATCGCCAATCTCTGGAACCATCGCATGGGCATCGACCGACGCTTCCCGCCAGCGCATGCGGACTTCCTCGCCCGCTGCCATGCCGCGGGCCAGCTGCGCCCGACCCCGCTGCTGCTCCGCTACGGGCCCGGCGACTATAACTGCCTGCATCAGGACCTGTACGGCGAGCACGTCTTCCCCCTCCAGCTCGCGGTGCTGCTCTCCGAGCCGGAGCGGGACTTCACCGGCGGCGCTTTCGTGCTGACCGAGCAGCGCCCGCGCATGCAGTCGCGCGTGGCGGTGGTGCCGCTGCGCCAGGGCGATGCCGTGGTGTTCGCGGTCAACCAGCGCCCGGTGCGCGGCAGCCGCGGCGACTATCGCGTGACGATGCGCCACGGCGTCAGCGAAGTCCGTAGCGGGCAACGCCATGTGCTCGGCGTGATATTCCACGATTCGGTGTAATCTCGACTCGCCGACGCAACGAAAGCGCCGGATACTCCGCCGCGAATTCAGGGGAGGGTTTCGATGGATATCCGGCTCAACTTCATCAACGACTCGAACGACACCCACAACACCCAGGTGCTGATCTTCTCGCAGAATGTGACGCCCGGCCCTGGCGACGCATCGGCCTGGACGGTGATCCGGAACTGCGCGCCGGGCAGCAACCATCCCTTCGTCTATCCGATGGCGACGATGATCGGCTATCTCGACAGCTACGGCAATTATACGCAGCGCCTGCCCGCCGAGCCCGGCCAGCGCTTCGAGGCGGTCTTCACTAATGCGGGCGACGCGATCCAGGCCAAGGGGACCGCGGCGACACCGCGGGCGATCGAACTGGCCAACACGCTGCGGGAAGGCACGATCACCGCGCAGCTCTTCAAGGACGGCCGGCTCTATGCGAGCGCACCCGCCATCGCCCCCGGCGGCCTGGCGGAGTTCGTGCTCGAGCCCAGCATCTGGATCGGCACCCTCTCGCAACGAAGCGCGGAGGACTCCCCGGTCTCCATCACCATGGGGCAGGACAATAGCGAGATCTCGCTGCTCGGCATCGCCAGCGCCGATATCGTGATGACCGGCGGCGACCCCGATCCCTTCCGCTTCACTCTGCAAAATGTCGTAATGGCCTGAGGGGCTTTGTTCGGCGCACCGGCTCGGCTATCTCGGCGCGGCGATGCCCCATCTCTATCTCGTCGACGGCTCCGGCTATATCTTCCGCGCCTATCACCGGCTGCCGCCGCTCACCAACAAACATGGTGAGCCGGTGGGCGCGGTCTATGGCTATACGACCATGCTCTGGAAGCTGGTCGACGAGCTGAACAAGGCCGATGGCCCGACTCACATGGCCGTGGTGCTCGACAAGAGCGAGCACACCTTCCGCAACGAGCTGTACGACCAGTACAAGGCGCACCGCCCGCCCGCGCCCGAGGACCTGGTTCCCCAGTTCCCGATGATCCGCGACGCGACTCGCGCCTTCTCGCTGCCCTGCATCGAGGAAGCGGGCTGGGAAGCCGACGACCTGATCGCGAGCTATACCAAGGCGGCGCTGGCCCAGGGCTGGCAGGTGACCATCGTCAGCTCCGACAAGGACCTGATGCAGCTGATGACCGATCCGTCGGTCGACATGCTCGACACGATGAACAACCGCCGCCTGGGCCCCAAGGACACCGAAGAGAAGTTCGGGGTGCTCCCCGAGAAACTGGGCGAAGTGCTGGCCCTGATGGGCGACAGCGTCGACAATGTTCCGGGCGTGAAGGGCGTCGGCCCCAAGACCGCCGCCAAGCTGATCCAGGAATTCGGCACGGTCGAGGGCGTGCTGGAAGCGGCGCCTTCGATGAAGCCTTCGAAGATGCGCGACAATCTGATCGAGCATGCCGAGATGGCGCGGCTCTCGCACAAGCTGGTCCAGCTGGCGAGCGACGTCCCGCTGCCCGAACCGCTGGAGGAATTCGAGCTCAAGGGCATTCCGGACGCGCCGCTGCGCGCGTTCCTGGAGCATCACGGCTTCCGCACCCTGCTCAACCGGCTTTCGGCGGTGGCGGATGCGCCGGTCGAGACGCACGACACGCCCGGGCTGGAGGAAGACCCGCCCTGCGACCATGACGGATACGAGACGGTCGTCGACGAAGCGGCGCTCGATCAATGGATCGCGCAGGCGCGGCACCAGGGCTGGGTGGCGGTCGACACCGAGACCACCGGCGTAGACGCGACGCGCGCCGAACTGGTCGGCGTCTCGATGGCGCTGGCGCCCAACAAGGCCTGCTACATTCCGATCGGCCATGGCGGCACCGACATGTTCGCCGAGAAGCCGCTGCAGATCGATCGCGCGGTGGCGATCGCGAAGCTGAAGCCGCTGCTCGAGGACCCCGCCGTCCTCAAGATCGGCCACAATCTCAAATACGACCTGATCGTGCTCGGCGGCTGCGGCATCGAAGTCGTCCCTTATGACGACACGATCGTGATGAGCTTCGATCTCGACGCCGGCCTGCACGGCCACGGCATGGACGAGCTGGCCGCCACCCACCTCTCGCACAGCTGCATCGCGTACAAGGACGTGGTCGGCACCGGCAAGAACCAGCTCGGCTTCGGCGAAGTCGATCTCAAGGCGGCCACGCGCTACGCCGCCGAGGATGCCGATGTGACGCTGCGGCTGTGGCGCCGCTTCAAGCCGCGGCTCGCCTATGAAGGCTCGACTCGCGTCTATGAGATGGTCGACCGGCCGCTCGTCAAGGTGATCGCCGACATGGAGCGCGCGGGCATCAAGGTGGATGCGCAAGTCCTCCACAAGCTCTCGACCGACTTCTCGCACCAGATCGCCGCGCTGGAGGAGGAGATCCACGGGCTGGCCGGCTTCAAGTTCACCATCGGCAGCCCCAAGCAGCTGGGCGACGTGCTGTTCGACAAGATGGGGATCAAGGGCGGCCGCAAGGGCAAGTCCGGCGTCTATTCCACCGACGTCAACGAGCTGGAGCGAATCGCGGCCGACAAGGATTCGCCCGAAAACGAACGGGGCCGCGAGATGGTGCTGAAGGTGCTCGACTGGCGCCAGCTCACCAAGCTCAAATCCACTTACACCGATGCGCTCCAGGCGCAGATCAACCCGGCGACCGGCCGCGTCCACACCAGCTACAGCCTGACCGGCGCGCAGACCGGGCGGCTGAGCTCGACCGACCCCAATCTCCAGAACATTCCGATCCGCACCGAGACCGGCAGACAAATCCGGGACGCGTTCGTGGCGGAACCCGGCAATGTGATCCTCTCGGCCGACTATTCGCAGATCGAGCTGCGCCTGGCCGCGCACATCGCCGACGTGCCTGCCCTGCGCGAGGCCTTCGAACAGGGCGAGGACATCCACAACCGCACCGCGATGGAGCTGTTCGGCGAAGTCAACCGCGAAACGCGCGGCCGCGCCAAGACGATCAATTTCGCGATCCTCTACGGCATCTCGCGCTGGGGCCTGGCCGGCCGCCTCGACGTCACACCCGACGAGGCACAGGCGATGATCAACCGCTATTTCGAGCGCTTCCCCGGCATCAACCGCTATATCGCCGACACGCTCAACCTGGCCAAGGAGCGCGGCTACACCACCACCCTGTTCGGCCGGAAGACGCATTTCCCACGGCTCAAGTCGTCGAACCCGAACGAGCGCGCCGGCAGCGAGCGCGCAGCGATCAACGCACCGATCCAGGGCACCAGCGCCGACATCATCAAGCGGGCGATGGCGCGGATGGGCCCGGCGCTGGCCGAAGCCGGGCTGCCCGGCGTCAAGATGCTGCTCCAGGTGCACGACGAGCTGGTGTTCGAGCTGCCCGAAGCCGATGTGGAGGCCGCCAGGCCGGTCATCCAGCGGGTGATGGCGACCGCCGCCGAGCCGGCAGTGAAGCTCACCGTGCCGCTCGGCGTCGAGATTGGCGTGGGTCCGAGCTGGGGCGCGGCGCATTGAGCGAGACCGTGACCGCGCCTTCGGGGGGCGAGGACATCAACGCGCTCGCCAAGGGCGGGCGGACCAATATCCTGGGCTTCGTCCTGCGCCTCGCCGCGCGGCTGCCCTTCCTGTTCATCGCCGGCCGCGCCTATGGCCCCGACATTGTCGGCCGCTATGCGATCGCGGTGCTGGTGATCGAAGTGGCGGCGCTGCTCGCCACGCTCGGCCTCAAGCGCGGGCTGGCCCAGGCGTTGGCGGGCACCGACCGGCCGCATGCGCATGTCGTGTGGGACGCGATGGTGGTGGCGCTGATCGCCTCGCTGATCGCCAGCGGCGTGCTGGTGCTCTTCCCCCAGGCGATGTTCCCCAACAGCCAGGTGACCGGGCTCGAGCCGCTGGTCGCGCTGGTGGTGCTGTGCCCGGCGCTGTCCGACGTCGCGCTCTCCGCCTGCGCCTATCGCCACAATATCGGCGCGGCAGTGACAGCGCGCGCGATCATCGAGCCCTGGACGATCAGCATCGCCGCCTGGGGCTTCTCCTATGTCTCGGCGCGCGACGGGCTGATCTTCGCCTATGCGCTGTCGATGATCGCCGCCCTGGCCGCTTCGATCGTGCCGTTCGTCAAGGAATATGGCCTGCCGCATGGCTGGCGGCCGCGGCCCAGCTCGATCTGGTGGCTCGCCCGCGCCAACGCGCCGCTCGCCGGCGCCGACGCGATCGAATGGGCGACGCGCAACGTCGACCGCTTCATCCTGGCCCTGCTGTTCAGCCCCGCGGTGGTGGGTATCTATTACATGGCGCAGCAAGTCGCCTCGGTGCCGCAGCGGCTCAAGTCGAGCTTCGATCCCATCCTGGGGCCCGTCGTCACCAAGGCGCTCGCCGAGAACGACCGGGCCGCGGTCGCCAAGCAGGTGCGCCAGGTCGGCTTCTGGGTGACGAGCGCCCAGGCCGCGCTGGCAGTGATGTTCTCGCTGCCGGCCGAAGGCGTGATGGGGCTGATCGGCAAGGAGTTCGTGATCGGCGCCGGCGCGCTGTGCATCCTGCTCGTCGCCGAAGTGCTCGCCTCGACCGGCGCGGTCTGCGAGACCGGCCTGGTCTATATCGCTCGTCACAAGAATCTGGCGATCTCGGTATGCGTGCTGCTGCTGCAGATCGTGCTGAGCTTCGTGTTCGTCTTCGTCGCGCGGGCCCAGGGCTGGCCCCAGCCGGTCCAGGCCGCCGGGCCGGCCCTGGCGCTCGCCCTGTCGCTGACCATCGGATCGGCAGTGAAGGCCGCCCTTCTCTATCGCCTGACCGGCGCGTCGGTCGTCTCGATCCGGCCGAGCTTCTTCGCCGCGATCGCGATCGCCAGCCTGGTCGGGGGGGCGTTCACCAGCCTGCCCAAGCAATATGAATGGGCCGAGCTCAGCATCGGCATGCCGGCGATCCTGGTCACCTATCTGTTCGTGATCATCAAGTTCGGCTTCGGCCCGGAGGACCGCGCGCTGTTCCGCAAGATGCCCAGGGCAGGCGAGGCGACGCTGCCGATGGACGGGACGCTCTAGCCCTCGCCCTTGCGCGGCGCCCATTCTTCCTTCGTCGTCCCGGCTCGAGGCCCGGATGACGAAGGGAAATCAGCTATCCGCTCGCGTTCTCGGCCTAGTGCCGGAAGTGCCGCATGCCGGTGAAGACCATCGCCAGGCCGGCCGCGTCGGCCGCCGCGATCACTTCGTCGTCACGGATCGAGCCGCCGGGCTGGATCACTGCCGTCGCCCCGGCCTCCACCGCGGCGAGCAGGCCGTCGGCAAAGGGGAAGAAGGCGTCGGACGCGACTGCCGAGCCGATCGTGCGCGGCTGCGGCCAGCCGGCCTTGTCGGCGGCGTCCTTCGCCTTCCAGGCGGCGATGCGCGCGCTCTCCAGGCGGTTCATCTGGCCCGCGCCGATGCCGGCGGTGCTGCCGTCCTTGGCATAGACGATCGCGTTCGACTTGACGTGCTTCGCCACCGTCCAGGCGAACAGGCAGTCCGCCAGTTCCTGTTCGGTCGGCGCGCGCTTCGTCACTACCTTCAGGTCCTCCCACGCGGTGATGCCGTTGTCGCGGCTCTGGATCAGCCAGCCGCCCGCAAAGGACTTGGCGGCCAGCCCCCCGCGCGCCGGGTCGGGCAGCCCCTCGGTCAGCAGCAGGCGGAGATTCTTCTTGGCCGCGAACAGCGCGAGCGCCTCTTCATCGGCCCCGGGGGCGACCACGACTTCGGTGAAGATCGAGGTGATCTGCTCGGCCGTGGCGCGATCCAGCGGCCGGTTCACGGCAATGATGCCGCCGAACGCCGAGACGGTGTCGCAGGCAAAGGCAGCGGCATAGGCATCCGCAAGCGTCTCCGCGCTCGCCACGCCGCAGGGATTGGCGTGCTTGACGATCACCACGCTCGGCGGGCCGTCGCGGAACTCGCTGACCAGTTCGAGCGCGGCGTCGGCGTCGTTGTAGTTGTTGTAGCTCAGTTCCTTGCCCTGGACCTGCCGGGCCTGGCCGATACCCTGCACATGCGGGCCGCCATGGATGTAGAAGGCCGCCTTCTGGTGCGGGTTCTCGCCATAGCGCAGTTCCTGGCCGCGCTTGAGCGCGAGGTGCATCGTCTCGGGAAACGCCTCGGCCTGGTCGACCAGGGCGAACCAGCTGGCGATCATCGCGTCATAGGCGGCGGTGGCGGCATAGGCCTTGGCGGCGAACTTGCGGCGCTGGGCCAGCGTGGTCTCGCCGCCCAGGACCAGCGCATAGTCGGCGGGATCGGTCAGGATCGCGACGCTCTCGTGGTTCTTCGCGGCCGAGCGCACCATCGAGGGGCCGCCGATATCGATATTCTCGATGATCGTGTCGCGGCTCGCCCCCCGCGCCACCGTTTCGGCGAAGGGATAGAGATTGACCACGACGAGATCGATCGGGGCGATCTCGTGCTCGGCCATCGAAGCCTCATGGTCATCGTTGCCGCGGATCGCGAGCAGGCCGCCATGCACCTTGGGGTGAAGCGTCTTCACGCGCCCGTCCATCATCTCGGGAAAGCCGGTGAGGTCGGAGATGTCGCGCACCTCCAGCCCGGCGTCGCGGAGCGCGGTGGCGGTGCCTCCGGTCGAGACCAGTTCGGCTCCCTGCGCCGCCAGCGCCCGTGCGAGTTCGACGATCCCGGTCTTGTCGGAGACCGAGAGGAGTGCGCGCCTGATTTTCACCTGATCCATGCGGCAAGCCCCTCTACGGATCGGAGCGCCCGGCGCAACCCCTAGAGTCGTTTTTCAGCTTCGCTGCGTCGGCACGGGCCCGCTCCCCCACCCGGCCACCCCGCGGAAGTATATTCTATGGGTGGCCGGGTGGGGGAGCGGGCCGGTGCCGCCCTACCGAAAACGATTCTAGTCTTCGAGCTCGACGCGCAGGCAGGGCAGGAACGCGTCGCTCTCCTCGTCGTGGCGGAACCATGTCTCCGTCACCCGGTAATAGCTGAAGACGCCGTCGACTTCGATCGACAGGCTTTCACCGGCGCGCGGCAGAAAGCCGAACTCACCGACGAACAGCGGCTCGCGCGCATCCTCCTCATCGAACACTTCGACCTGCGCCATCTCGCTTCCTCCCCCGAATCGGCGGGCGAGCCCTATCACTTCGCGCGGTGGAACAGCCAGCTGACGTTTGCACCACCTGCGAGCGATTCGCCGGTGATCACCAGCTGCCTGGTCGGCACCGGCCTGCCCGTGCCGTCGATCCACAGCGAATCCTCGAAGGCGAGCGCCCCGCCCTTGCAGCGGAACTGCCAGAGATGCCCGCTCGGCAGGCGCAGGATCGCCGCCTGGCCGTCGGCGGTGGGCGAGATCTCGACCTGGGGAGCGAGGTGGAAGCGAATCGCGAACGGCGTGTTCGCCTTGCGCTTGCGCTTGTCGGCGGGGAGCAGCATGTCCTCGCCGCGCACGTCGCGCCCGTCGCCGCCGAGCGCGATCAGCCGGCGATGGACGAAGCCCAGGCGGCGGACATAGCCGTCATGGCTTGCTTCGATCCGGCTGCCATTCTCGCTCTCGGTGCGCGCCAGCTCGACTTCGACGACGCCGCGGCCGAGCGATCCGTCGGGATGGATCGCCGTCGAGTTGCTGTCGGCCAGCACGAGCGTGGAATGCGCTGCGGTGGTGCGCAGGCCTTCGCCCAGCGCGGCAGGCATCGCGGCATTGGCCATGTTCGAGCCGCCGCAATTGACGACGATCCGGTGCGGCCCGTCCGAAAGCTCGAAAGCGAGCGTCGAGGCGCAGCCGCCCGCCGCCAGCCGGGCCAGCGGCGGCGGTGCCGCGTCGACGATCAGCACCGTGCCGCCCGCGTTCAGCCGCTGATAGCCCCATTCGCGCGCCTGCTTGAGCGGGCGGGTGCGCACGCCGGTGGCCTCCACCGCCTGCTCGATCAGTGCGCCGGGCACGGGAGCGCTGCCCTGCCAGCTGCCCAGGCCCTTGTCGCCATGGCAGACGCCGAGCAGCGCGGTGACCATCCTGCCCAGCGCGGAGGCGACGAAGGCCGGCGGCTCGAGCCGGCGCGCCTCATAGGCGTTGGCCAGGATCGTCAGCAGCTGCATCGCGTCGAGCTGGCCCCAGGGCGAGCGGCCGACCGTGCCGCCATCGTCGAACATCGACTGTTCGAGCGCCCGGCGCAGCCCGGTCTCGCCGAAGGAACGGCGCGGATCGCCGCCCGGGATCATCAGCCCGGCGGCCAGCACGCCGCACCAGGCGGCGATACGCGGCGTGCCGAGCGGGACGCGATCGGCGGCACGATCGAGATGGCGCGCGCCCTTGGCCAGCGCATGGAGCACCGAGGAGCGATAGACCAGGTCGTTGGCCGACAGGATCAGCGGCGCATGGGCCGTCCAGGCCAGGATGCGCCGGCCGACCAGATCGGCGCGCCAGGCGGGATCGGAAACCTTGTCGCCATGCACGGCCAGCCAGCGCTGCATCAGCGCCTCGGCGATCGGCGCCGCGGTTACTCGCGTGGTGACGCTGGAGAGATCGCGCAGCCAGCCGAAACCGTGGAGATACTCGCCCATCGCCACGGACCAGTCGGGCCGGGCAAAGTCGAGCCCGGTGACCGAGCGCTGCTCGCCGCGGAACAGCACATAGCCGTCGAGCAGCGCATTGCCGCGCTCGACATCGCCGAAGAACGGGTCCTCGCCGACTGCGATCAGCTTGAGCGGGTGCCGGCCCTTCAGGCGCATGTTGTGGAGCGGCGTGCGCCAGGCGAGGCGCTGGAAGCGCTCGGAGATGCGCTCGGCAAGGCTGAGGCCGCGTTCTCCGCCGGTGCGGATGAGCCGCTTGCCCTGCTCGACTCCGTCGGCTCCGGAGTCGATGCCGTCATTGCTCACCCGCCTCGCAGCGCGGCGATGTTCGCCGCATATCGGCTCGGGCCGCCGGTGAAGGTGGCGGTGCCGGCGACCAGCGCGTCGGCACCCGCGGCAATGGCGCGCGGCGCGGTCTCGCGATCGATGCCGCCATCCACTTCCAGGTCGATCGCGCGGCCGCTGGCATCGATCCGCCTGCGCAGCTCGGCGATCTTGCCGAGCTGGCTCTCGATGAACTTCTGCCCGCCGAAACCCGGGTTCACGCTCATCACCAGGATCAGATCGACCATGTCCATGACATAGTCGACGGCATCCACCGGCGTGGAGGGATTGAGCACCACGCCGGCACGCTTGCCCAGCCCCTTGATCGTCTGGAGCGTGCGATGGAGGTGCGGGCCCGATTCCGGGTGCACCGAGATGCAGTCGGCACCGGCATCGGCAAAGGCCTCGAGCAGCGGGTCGACCGGCGCGATCATCAGGTGCACGTCGAACGGCTTGGCGGTGTGCGGGCGCAGCGCCTTGATCACGCCCGGGCCGATCGTGATGTTGGGCACGAAATGCCCGTCCATCACATCGACATGGATCCAGTCGGCGCCCGCCGCGTCGATGGCGCGGATTTCCTCGCCCAGCCTGGCGAAATCGGCGGAGAGGATCGAAGGTGCGATGCGGATGGCCATGACGAATCCTTAGGCACCCCGGGATTCGCGCGCAACCTCAGGCTTTGCGGGCGAGCCTCGCGATGAAGAACCCGTCCAACCCGCCGGCATCGCCGAGCGTTCCGGGGAGCAGGCGGAGACTCCCGTCGTCGCGGGGGGCGACGCCGCGCGGCAGCTCCTCCGGCCGGACGGGGGCGAGGGCATAGTCGCGCCGCGCAGCGAGGAACGCCGCCAGCTGCATCTCGCCTTCCTCGGGCTCGAGCGAGCAGGTCGAGAAGACGAGCGTGCCGCCCGGCCGCACCCAGTCCGCCGCGCGAGCGAGCAGCCGGCCCTGCAGCTCGGCCATCTCGGCGATCAGGCGCGGCCGGACGCGGTGGAGCACGTCGGGATGGCGGCGGAAGATGCCGGTGGCACTGCACGGCGCATCGAGCAGGACCGCATCGACCGGCGCATCGGGAGCCCAGCCGAGCAGGTCGGCGGCGACCACTTCGGCGCGCAGCCCGGTGCGCTCCAGATTCTCGTGAAGTCGCGCGAGACGACTTTCCGAGATGTCGACCGCAGTCACCCGCCAGCCGGCGGCGGCGAGCTGGAGCGTCTTGCCCCCGGGCGCGGCGCACAGGTCGAGCACGGTGCCGTCGCCCCTGCCGACCAGCCGGGCGGGCAGCGAGGCGGCGAGATCCTGCACCCACCAATCGCCCTCGGCATAGCCGGGGAGCATCGCCACCGCGCCCTTCTCGTCCAGGCGGAGGTGCCCGGCGATCAGGCTGGCGCCGGGCAGGTCGGGCGCGATCGCGGGATCGCGCAGCGTCAGGTCGAGCGGCGGCGGCACCGCGATGGCGCGCTCGGCATCCTCGATCACCTGGTCGCCCCAGGCGGCATGCCAGCGCAGCGCCACTGCGTCGGGCAGGGTCGGCGGCTCGGGCAGCGTCGCGCCCTGGCGGACCAGCGTGCCGAACACGCCATGGACCAGCTTGCGCGGCCCGCCGTCGACGAGCGGCAGCACGGTGGCGATCGCGGCATGGCCCGGCGTGCCGAGCGCGAGCGCCTGGACGAGCGCGATGCGCAGGGCGAAGCGCGCCTTGGCGTCGTCGGGCAGGCGCTGCTTCGTCGCCGAATCGATCAGCGCGTCAAGATCGGGGAGCCGGCGCAGCACTTCGGCGGCGATGGCATGGGCGAGGCCGCGATCATTGGGCGCAAGGCCCTGCGCGGCGGAGTCGAGCGCCTGTTCCAGTGCCAGCCCGCGGCGGAGCACCGCATCGAGCAGCTTGAGCGCGGCACGGCGCGTGGGCACGCCGGGAGCATCGGGCGTCTGGCGGGGGGAATGGCGGCGCGGCGGCTTCACTTGACCTCGGCGATGGGAAGGACGATCTGCTGCCTATGGCCCAGCGCCCCGCAAATGTGAAACCGCCCGCGTATCTGACGCCGAGCCCGCCGCTGCCGAAGCCCGAGCCGGCCCGGGGAAAGCCCGATGCGCTCGACCCGACTCGCTATGGCGATTGGGAGCGCAAGGGCATCGCCGTCGATTTCTAGTCCCGCAACGCCGCGAGCAGCTTGAGCACCGTGTTCCAGTTGCGCCCGGTATTGCCCTGGGCCAGCCTGGCCTTCTGCATCGCGGGAACCAGGGTCGAGCGGCCCTGGCCCTCGGGGAAATCGGTGAACAGCTCGCGGCCGACCACCGCCATGCGCTCGGGGCCGTCATGGCTCTCCGCCAGCCGGTCGATCGCCGCTTGGTCCGGCGCCGCGCGGTGGAAGGTGACGAGGAGAAAACTGGGCCGCGCCTTCGCTTCCTCGGGAAAGGGATTGGCCTCGACCAGCGTTTCGAGATCGGCGCAGTTGCGCACGAACACTTCAGACTTGAGGCCGGTGGCCCGCTCCAGCGCCGCGTGGAGATCGCGCTCGATGGCCTCGGGCGCCGCGTCGCCGGCCTCGAACACGACATTGCCCGAGGCGAGGATCGGCCTGACCGCAGTAAAGCCCATGCCCTCGACCACGGCCTTGAGCTCCGCCGACTTGAGCTGGCGCTTGCCCAGGTTGATGCCCCGGAGCATCGCCGCCCACTTCATTGCAGTTCCTCCCGCAGGGGGCGGCTGAGCAGTTCCTCGATCACCCGGGCGACGGGCGCGCCCTCGAGCAGCGCGTTGACCGCGCGGGTGACGGGCATGTCCACGCCGGCGTCGCGCGCGGCTTCGCGCAGGACAGGCGCAGTGAAGGCGCCTTCCGCCACCGTCTTGCGGTCGGCCATCAGCGCCGCGGCCGGCTTCCCCTGGCCGAGCCCCAGGCCAAGAGAGAAGTTGCGCGAATTGGTGGAGGAACAGGTGAGGACCAGGTCGCCCAGGCCCGACAGGCCGGTGAGCGTCTCCGCCTGGGCGCCGCGGGCCAGGCCGAAGCGCGTCATCTCGGCAAAGCCCCGGGCGATCAGCGCGGCGCGGGCGTTGAGGCCCAGGCCGGCACCCTCCACCACCCCGCAGGCGATGGCGAGGACGTTCTTGACCGCCCCGCCGATCTCCGCCCCCACCAGGTCGGCCGAGCCATAGGTGCGGAAGGCAGGCCCCGCCAGCCGCTCGGCCAGGCGTGCCCGCAGCCCCTCGTCCCCGCAGGCCAGGGTGACGGCGGTGGGTTTGCCGGCCGCGACTTCATGGGCAAAGGTGGGACCTGAGAGCACTGCGAGCGGCGCCCGGGGGGCGACCTGGTGCGCCACTTCTCCCACCAGCAGCTTGGTGCCGGCCTCGATCCCCTTGGCGCAGAGGACCAGCGGCATGTCGCCGACCGGCGTCTCGGACAGGACGGCGCGGACATGCTGGGCCGGGGCCACCACGAGCAACGCTTCCATATCCGCAAGGTCACGAAGGTCACGCGTGGCGCGGATACTCGGGCTGAGCGATACCTGCGGGAGGAATATATCGTTCCGGTGGCGGAGGTTCACGCTCTCCACCACCTGCGCCTCGCGCGCCCAGAGCAGCACCTCCTCGCTGCCGCCCCGCGCCGCGACCTGGGCCAGGGCCGTGCCCCAGGCGCCGCCGCCGATCACCCCTATCCTCATGCCTTCACTCCCGCGCCGCGAACCTTCTCCGCATCCGGATCGAGCGGCCAGCGCGCCCGCGCCGGCGTGTCGAGCGGATCGCTGAACCCCGCCAGGAACCGCTCGGCCCCCGCCCAGCCGATCATCGCCGCATTGTCAGTGCAGAGCCAGAGCGGCGGCGCGACGAAGCGCATGCCTGCTTCCGCGGCCAATCGTTCCAGAGCACCGCGCACCGACCGGTTCGCGGCGACGCCGCCCGCCACCACCAGCGCCGTCGCCTCCACCTTCGCCATCGCCCGGCGGGTGCGATCGACCAGGCAATCGACCACCGCCTGCTGGAAGGACGCCGCGATATCCTCGACGCCGAAGAGCCCGGCCTTGCGCGCCACGTCGCTCTTCAGTCCCGCGAAGGAGAAATGCGGTTCCGCCGAGCCGAGCAGCGGGCGCGGCAGCGGCACCGCCCGGGGATCGCCGCGCGCCGCCGCTTCCTCCACCGCGGGACCACCGGGAAAGCCGAGGCCCAGCATCTTGGCGGTCTTGTCGAACGCTTCGCCCGCGGCATCGTCGATCGTGGTGGCGAGGCGCCGGTAGCGGCCCACCCCCTCGACGAGCAGCAGCTGGCAATGGCCGCCCGAGACCAGCAGCAGCAGATAGGGAAAGGCGAGATCCGGATCGGTGAGCCGCGGCGACAGCGCATGCCCCTCGAGATGATTGACCGCCACCAGCGGCTTGCCCCCCGCCAGCGCCAGCGCCTTGCCGGCGACCAGGCCGACCATCACGCCGCCGATCAGCCCCGGCCCGGCAGTAGCGGCGACGGCGTCGACATCGGCGAGCGTCACGCCGGCTTCGGCAAAGGCGCCTTCGATCAGCGGGCCGATCGCTTCGACATGCGCGCGCGCCGCGATCTCGGGCACCACGCCGCCATAGGGCCGGTGCGCAGCTTCCTGGCGCGCCAGCTTGTGCGCCAGCACCCGCCGGTCGGTGGTGACCAGCGCGGCGGCAGTTTCGTCGCAACTCGATTCGAGGCCGAGGATCAGGGCCATGTCGTTCGTTTCATACTCCGTTGTGTGCGCATCTAGGGTGTCGGGCGACGATTGTCGAAGTTCGGGCGGCTTTTGGTTCACGCGGAGACGCGGAGGCGCGGAGAAGAAAAGAGGGAGATAGGGCCACTGCGCCGCCGGTTGCCCCATCTCCGCGCCTCCGTGCGAACATCGGCGTCCGCTTCGACAAGCGGCGACCAAGCCGGTAAGGCAGCGGACATGGCCGTTTTCAAACTGGGTACCCGGGGCTCGCCGCTCGCGCTGACACAGGCGGAGATGGTGCGCGACGCGCTCGCCGCCGCGCACAAGCGGCCCGCGACCGACTTCGAGATCGTCGTGATCCGCACCACCGGCGACAAGGTGCAGGACCGCCCGCTCGCCGAGATCGGCGGCAAGGCGCTGTGGACCAAGGAGCTCGACCGCGCGCTGCTCGCCGGCGAGATCGACGCTTCGGTCCATTCGATGAAGGATGTCGAGACCTTGCGTCCCGATATGATCGCCATCGCCGCGATGCTGCCCCGCGCCGATGTGCGCGACCGGCTGGTCGGCGCCCCGTCGATCGCGGCGATCCCGCAGGGCGGCGTGCTGGGCACCAGTTCGCCGCGCCGGGCCGCGCAGATCCGGCGGCTGCGCCCCGACCTGTCGACCGTGCTGTTCCGCGGCAATGTCGACACCCGGCTGGCCAGGCTGGCGCAGGGCGAGGCCGATGCGACCCTGCTCGCCGCCGCCGGGCTGATCCGGCTCGGCCGTCATGACGTCGGCGCGCCGATCCCCACCAACATCCTCCTGCCCGCACCAGCCCAGGGCGCCGTGGGCATCGAGGTCCGCGCCGACGATGCCCGTGCCCGCGAGCTGCTGCGCGCGATCGACCATGTCGAGACCCATGGCTGCATCGCCGCCGAGCGCGCGCTGCTGGCGGCGCTCAAGGCCGGCTGCCACTCGCCCGTCGCCGCGCTGGCGACGATCGCGGGCGGCATCCTGACGCTCGAGGCCGAGCTGCTTTCGGAAGACGGCGC
Source organism: Sphingomonas sp. 1F27F7B (assembly GCF_005503355.1). Taxonomy (GTDB): domain Bacteria; phylum Pseudomonadota; class Alphaproteobacteria; order Sphingomonadales; family Sphingomonadaceae; genus Sphingomonas. Next base: position 112,632 of record NZ_SCMK01000002.1, on the reverse strand, counting down.
CGCCCATGTCCATGGCGCGATCGAAGGCGCGCCGCTCGACCATGCGCTGCCCGCCGCGCTCGCCCGCGACCTGCTGGCGCGCGCGCCGGCGGCGGTGCGCCGATTGTTCGAGGGGTGAGCCGCCCGATCGCCGTGCTCCGGCCCGAGCCCGGCAACGGCGCGACCGCCGCGGCGATCGAAGCGGCCGGGCGGACGGCGATCCGCCTGCCCCTGTTCGCCGCCGGGCCGGTCGCCTGGCGCGCGCCCGATCCCCTGGCATTCGACGCGCTGCTGCTGACCAGCGCCAATGCCCTGCGCCATGGCGGGCCGCAGCTGGCGGCGCTGCGCGGCCTGCCGGTGCATGCGGTGGGCGGCGTGACCGCCGAGGCGGCGCGGCGCGCCGGCTTCGCCATCGCCCATGCCGGCACCGGGGACGCAGCCGCGCTGTTGGCCGCCGCCGAAGCCATGGGCGTGCACCGGGCGCTGCTGCTCGGCGGCCGTGCGCGGATGCTCGACGCCGGCGGCATCGTCACCCAGGCGATCACTGTCTATGCCAGCGAGCCACTGGCTGTCGCCCCCGGACAGGCGGCGCGACTGGACGGCGCGATCGCGCTCGTCCAGTCCGCCCGGGCCGGCGCCCGGCTCGCCGAGCTGGTGCCGCCCGAGCGCCGCGCGACCATCGGCATCGCCGCGATCAGCGCCCGCGCGGCCGCCGCGGCCGGCCCGGGCTGGCGCCGCGTCGAGATCGCCGCGGACATGCAGGCGGACACGCTGATCGCCCTCGCCGTGCAGCTCGCCGATTGACCGGGCCGGGCCGCGCGGCGATTAAGGGCCCCATGAGCGACGAGACCTTCGCGCCCGCGGCGCCGCGCGTGCCCTGGTGGCGCAGCGCCAGCCTGATCGGCACGATCGCCTTCGCCGGCGGCATCGGCGTGACCATCGCTGCCGTCGGGCTGGCCGGCGGCCTTTCGCCGCGCGCGCCCGCGCCGGTGCCCCTGCCCTCTCCCAGCGCCAGCGCGCAGCCGGCGATCCCGGCGCTGCCGCCTGGCACCGACCTCGCCACGCTCAGCGCCCGCGAGACGCAGCTGGCCGGCAAGCTCGATCAGATCGAGCTGCGCCTGCGCGACGCCGATGGCAGCGCGCGCAACGCCGCTTCCTATGCGACGCGGGCGGAGCGGATGATGATCGTCCTCGCGACGCGCCGTGCGCTCGAGCGCGGCCAGCCGCTGGGGCCGCTCGAGGGCCAGCTCAAGCAGCGTTTCGGCGAGCATGACGGCGACGCCGTCGCCGCGATCCTGCGCGCCGCCGCCCAGCCGGTTACGCTCGAGGACCTGCGGCTGGCGCTCGACACGCTGGGCCCGCGCCTTGCCAGCGATCCGAACGACAGCCTGTGGAACCGGGTGCGCCGGATGCTGGGCGACCTGGTGGTCCTGCGCCAGGCCGACACGCCGAGCCCGCTGCCCGCCGAGCGGCTGCGCCGCGCCCGCCGCGCGCTCGACCGCGGCGATGTCGAGGCGGCGCTCGCCGAAGTCGCCCATATGCCCGGCGTCGCGGTCGCCGAGAGCTGGACCGGCGCCGCCCGCCGCTATGTCGCAGCCCGTGCCGGGCTCGCCGAGATCGAGCGCGCCGCGATGGACGTGCCGCCGGCCGCCCGGCAGACGGGATAGCCGCACCGCATACCCCATGCCGCCATCCCGACGCGCGCCCGGAACCGGAGCCGTTAAGCGGGACGGCGGAGCAACGCCCGGCCCTGGCCGGGCCGACGAGAGAAGGACGAGGAAATGGCAGAGATGGGCCGGTTCGACTGGTCGGACCCCTTCGGGCTCGATGCGCAGCTGACCGACGAGGAGCGGATGGTCCAGAGCGCCGCGCGCGACTATGCGCAGGGCGAGCTGCTGCCGCGCGTCACCAGCGCCTATCTGGAGGAGCGGTTCGACCGCGAGATCATGGCCGAGATGGGCGCGCTGGGCCTGCTCGGCGCGACGATCCCCGAAGCCTATGGCGGTGCCGGGCTGGGCTATGTCTCCTACGGGCTGGTCGCGCGCGAAGTGGAGCGCGTCGATTCGGGCTATCGCTCGGCGATGTCGGTGCAGAGCTCGCTCGTGATGCACCCGATCAACGCCTATGGCACCGAGGCGCAGAAGCGGAAATATCTCCCCAGGCTCGCCACCGGCGAATGGGTGGGCTGTTTCGGCCTGACCGAGCCCGATGCCGGCTCCGATCCCGGCGGCATGCGCACCCGCGCGGCGAAGATCGACGGCGGCTATCGCCTGACCGGCTCCAAGATGTGGATCACCAATTCGCCGATCGCCGACGTGTTCGTCGTCTGGGCGAAGAGCGAGGCGCATGGCGGCGGCATCAAGGGCTTCGTGCTGGAAAAGGGCATGAAGGGACTGTCGGCGCCGAAGATCGAGGGCAAGCTCTCGCTGCGCGCCAGCATCACCGGCGAGATCGTGATGGACGGGGTGGAAGTGAGCGAGGATGCGCTGCTGCCCGAGGTGCAGGGACTGAAGGGGCCGTTCGGCTGCCTCAACCGCGCGCGCTACGGCATCGCCTGGGGCAGCATGGGCGCGGCCGAGGCCTGCATGCACGCCGCCCGGCAATATACGCTCGACCGCGCCCAGTTCGGCAAGCCGCTGGCGGCGAACCAGCTGGTGCAGCTCAAGCTCGCCAACATGCAGACCGAGATCGCGCTCGGGCTCCAGGCGGCGCTGCGCGCGGGCCGGATGTTCGACGAGGGGATACTCGCTCCGGAAGCGATCAGCATCATCAAGCGCAACAATTGCGGCAAGGCGCTCGACATCGCCCGGGTCGCGCGCGACATGCATGGCGGCAACGGCATCTCGGCCGAATTCCATGTGATGCGCCACGCGATCAACCTCGAGACCGTCAACACCTATGAAGGCACCCATGACGTCCATGGCCTGATCCTGGGCCGCGCGATCACCGGGATCGCGGCGTTCTGATGGCGCCCGAACGGCAGCCGGTGCTGGAAAGCGCGCTGGTGGTGCTGCGCCCCAGCACGCCGGCGGACTGGGAGGCGCTGTACGCAGTCGCCTCCGATCCGCTCGTCTGGGAAGTGCATCCGGCGCATGACCGGTGGCAGGAACCGGTGTTCCGCGCCTATTTCGACGCCGGCATCGCCAGCGGCGGGGCGCTGACCATCCTCGACCGGGCGACCGGCACGGTGATCGGCTCGTCGCGCTTCGACAATTGGGACGAAGCGGCCGACGAGATCGAGATCGGCTGGACCTATCTGGCCCGCGCCTATTGGGGCGGCGTCTATAATCGCGAGATCAAGCGGCTGATGCTGGCGCACATCCATCGGTTCGTGCGCACCGCAGTGTTCACCGTGGGCGTGGGGAATCTGCGCTCGCGCCGGGCAATGGAGAAGATCGGCGGCGTGGCGCGGCCAGGCACGGTCGACCGGATGATGGCGGGCGAGATGAAGCCGCATCTGATCTACGAGATCCATCGTCCATGAAGCCGCTGGCCGGAATCAGGGTCGTTGAGCTGGCGCGGATCCTCGCCGGGCCCTGGTGCGGGCAGCTGCTCGCCGATCTGGGCGCCGAAGTGGTGAAGATCGAACGGCCGGGCGAAGGCGACGACACCCGGCATTGGGGGCCGCCCTTCCTCCACGATGCCGAGGGCGAAAATCGCGACGCTGCCTATTTCCACGCCTGCAATCGCGGCAAGGAGAGCCGGGCGATCGACATCGCCACGCCCGAGGGACAGGCGGCGGTGCATGCGCTGGTGGCGGACGCCGATGTGGTGATCGAGAACTACAAGGTCGGCGGGCTGGTGAAATACGGGCTCGACGCGGCGTCGCTGCGGGCGCGCCATCCCCGGCTGATCGTCTGCTCGATCACCGGCTTCGGCCAGACCGGGCCCTATGCGCCGCGCGCCGGCTATGACTTCATCATCCAGGGCATGGGCGGCTTCATGTCGCTGACCGGCGAGCCCGACGGTGCGCCGCAAAAGGCCGGCATCGCCTATGCCGACATCTTCACCGGCGTCTATTCGGCGGTGGCGATCCTCGCGGCGCTGCGGCGGCGCGACGTGACCGGCGCGGGCGCGCATATCGACATGGCGCTGCTCGACACCCAGGTGGGCGTGCTCGCCAACCAGGCGCTCAATTGGATGGCATCGGGCAAGGTGCCGCACCGGATGGGCAACGGCCACGCCAATCTGGTGCCCTATCAGGCGTTCCAGGCGCGGGACGGCGAGCTGATCATCGCGGTGGGCAATGATTCGCAGTTCCGCAAGCTGTGCGGGGTGCTGGGGCTCGACTATTGCGCCGATCCGCGCTTCGCGACCAATCCCCAGCGCGTGGTCAACCGCGCGGCGCTGATCCCGCCGCTCGAGGCGGCGATCCGGCAATGGGCGAAGGCGGACCTCTACGAGGCGCTGGAGGCCGAGGGCGTGCCGGCGGGGCCGATCAACCGGGTCGACGAAGTCTTCGCGGATCCGCAGGTGGTGGCGCGCGGGATGCGGATCGCGCCGGAGGGCGTGCCGGGCATCGCCGCGCCGATCATGATCGACGGCGAGCGCATGGCCGCCGACAAGGCGAGCCCCCGGCGCCCGCGATAGGCGCGCCACGGAAAAGGGGCGGCTCCTCGCGGAACCGCCCCCTTGCTGATCCCCGGCAGGATCAGAAGTTGACCTTGGCACCCACGGTGAAGCGGCGGCCATAGATATTGTCGCCGGCCTGGACCGGATTGTAGAGATACGCGCCATAGGTGACCGGATCGACGCCTGGCAGGCGATCGAACAGGTTGAGCACGTTCGCATAGATGGTGAACCGGTCCGCGACCTTGGCGGTCGCGTTCAGGTCGAACGTGATGTAGCTCTTCACTCGGCAGCCCGTGTACGCGGGCGACGGCGCCAGGCCGCAATCCTCATACGCATTGCCCTGGTCCATCGCCGAGAGATTATAGCCCGACGTGTAGTTGACCGTGCCGGTAAGGGCATAGTCGCCGATCGCGAAGCTGTTCATCCAGCTGCCCCGCCAGCGGAACGTGCCGGTGCCCGCCGTCAGGTTGAAGTTGCCGAGCGTATCGACATAGGTCTGGCGCGTGCCGTCGGGCAGCGTGGTGCTGAGCTCGAGCATGAGCGTCGCGTCGAGATTGCTCGTCCAGGTCACGTCACCGAAGCGGAAACGTCCGTTCGCGGCGAAGTCGATGCCTTCCGCCTTTTGCGTGTTGGCGTTGACATAGTGCGACTGGACATAGGCCACGCGCGGCAGCGCCCCCGGGTGGGCCGGATCCGCCGCGTCGGGGATGATCGTGTAGCCGGCCGGGATCGGATTGCCGGCATAATAGGCCTGAAGCGCCAGCCCGGAGGAAAGCGACGTGATCGCGTCGGTCTTCTTGATGTTGAAATAGTCGACGCTCAGCGAGACGTTGCGGATCGGCTGGAAGACGGCGCCCAGCGTGATGCTGCGCGACTTCTCCGGCTTCAGGTCGGGCGAGGCGAGCGTGGTCTGGCCATAGCTCGCCGTGCGCAGATATTGCGGGCAGGCGGTGCTGAAGGTCGCGACCGAGCAACCATATTGCGCCAGATACGCATCGTTGAACAGGCCGGCCGAGTTGGTGACATAGCCCGTGGTCGGCAACGCGTTCGCCTCGCCGAAGCTGGGGATGCGGAAACCGCGGGACCAGTTGCCGCGCAGCGTCAGCATCTCGAAGGGCTTGATCTTCGCGCCGACCTTCGGCGAGAAATTGCTCTGGCCGGTCGAATAATGGTCGTAGCGGCCCGACGCGTTGAGCTCGAGGAACTCGAACACCGGCACGCTCAGCTCGCCGAACGCCGAGGTGACCGTGCGGTGCCCCTCGGTGCCGAACGCGTTGATCGTGAAGTAACGCTGGGTCGGCCCGTTGATGTCGCTGTTCGCCGAGGGCGAATCGACCGCTTCGTAGAAGAGCGAGCCGCCCACCGCGAGCTGGACCGGACCGCCCGGAAGCTGGAACAGCGCTTTGCTCACGCTCGCCTGGACCTGATAGAGATCCGACGACGCATCGGTGTTGAGCGTCGGCGCCAGATAGTTCTGTATCGCCGCGCTGTTGGCCGAGGGATTGACGAAATTATACGTACCGTCGGCGATCACGTCGAGCAGGTGCTGGATATAGATATAGCCGCTGGACGTACGGCGCAGATCCGTGTGCATCGCCGTCGCGTCGATCTTGTAGTTCCAGTCGTCGCCGAAGCTGCCCTTGATGCCCGCGGCGGCGCGATACACGCGGCTGCGCGTCTCGTCATAGCGGGTGATGTTGGGCATGCCGCCGATCAGCAGCGCCGTCTGGCCCGAAGCCGCGAACGGATTGTTCGGGTTGAGCGTGCCGTTGGCCGCGGTGCAATTCACGCGCGCGGCGCAGACATAGACCGGGAGCGTCAGCGCCCCCGAACCCGGCGCGAAGCTCGGGCCGCTGCCGCGGGTCGAATAGGGCGGATAATAGATGCCCGCCGGCGCATTGGCGTAGATCGACGACGGCAGCCCCGAATATTGGCTGCGCGACTGCTGGAAGTTGAGCTCCAGATAGGCCTCGGTCGAATCGCCGAACGTCTTGGCGACATGTGCCGTCACGCCGAAACGGTCGATCTGCGGCGCGACCACGCCGTAGCGATTGGTCATGTCCTGCTGGCACATCGACGTGGGCACCAGGCCACTGGCCGCCTGCTGCGCCGCCGTGGTCTGGATCAGCGTGCCATTGGCGCAGCCGCCGCCGAGCAGCTGGTAGCGGCCGCCCGAGCCCGGCGCGACATAGAGGTTCGAGCCGGCGGAAGTCGTCCCGAAATTGTCGCCGTTGATCAGGTTGTTCGGCCCGCCGATCCCGGTCTGGTCGTCCGAGTTGAACGGATAGGGCAGGTCGCGGGTGCTGACTGCATCGGCGTGATAGTAGAAGCCGCTGATATAGGCGTTGAACCCGTCGCGATCGAGGTCGCCGGTACCGGCGGTGACCGAGAGGCGCTGGGTCGCCGCGATGCCGTCCTGCGAGACGCCGGCCTCGGCCCGGGCGGAGAGGCCGGTGAAGCTGCGCTTGGTGATGATGTTCACCACGCCCGCGATCGCATCGGCGCCGTAGCTCGACGACGCACCGTCCTTCAGCACTTCGACTCGGTCGACGATGTCGTCGGGAATGGTGTTGAGATCGACGAAGTTGCGGGTCGCGTCGTCGGCGAGCGGATAATAGGCCGCGCGCAGGCCGTCGAACAGCACCAGCGTCGAATTGGTCGTCAGGCCGCGCAGCGAGATGCCCGACGCGCCGCCGGCGAACGCGCCATTGGCGGAGAAGCTGTTGGTGAGCGTGGGCCCGTTATTGGCGGCAAGGCGCTGCAGACCATCCTGAACGGTGCTGATGCCGCGCTGGTCGAGCGATTCCGCGGTGACGGTGGTCACCGGCGACGTTGTGACGCGGGTCGCGAACAGCGAACCGGTGACGACGATCTCGGCGTCCTCGGCCGGCGCGGCCTGGCCCTGGCTGGGAGTGGGCGTGGAGGTGGGGGCGGTGTCCTGCGCGAAGGCGGGGACGGCGAGGAGGCTGGTGGCCAGGGACAGCGCCGAGAGCGCGGTCCCCGCACGAAGCGTGCGAGCGATGTTACGCGTGAACATGATACCCTTTTCCTACCTGCCCCGCGCAAATATTGCGCAGGGTGTGAGCCGGCACATGCCTGAACAGCAAGTGCTTGCATCGGGATGAGAGCGGCGGATTCGCGCGTAAAGCACCGAAGATACGGGATCAGCTTTTGATTTGGGTCTGTATCCCGAAAGGCACGCATCTTTACTGATATGTGTCTGCCAAGTTGCAAGACTGCAAACTTGTGTCGGAACCTCTCAGATTACGTCCGATTCGGAGGATCTCGCCACCGGATCGGTGGTGCGCGTCCGGATGCGCTAACCGATTCGACGGATCAGTTCCCGCGCCGCGGCGGGTGCCCGCACCTTGCCGCCATGGATGAAGAATAGGAAGGTTTCGCGTAGCACCGTCGGCGGGTCCTGGTCCTCGACATAGGGCAGGCCCTCCGGCCGCCCGCCCGAGGCCCAGGTCCTGGCCGCCGCGGTCCAGCGCGGAAGCGCGGCTTCGGGATAGCAGAAGGGATTGTCGTCCTCGCCCGCCTCGAGCCGGGCATAGACGAAGTCGCCAGTCACGTCGGCGATCGCGGGATATTGCGGCGAATCGGCATAGACGATCGCGACGCCGGCCTTGCGGCACAGCGCGACGAATTCCGGAACCGCGAAGCTCTCGTGGCGGACCTGCACGGCGTGGCGCAGCGTCACGCCCTCGTGCGTGCGCGGCAGCAGATCGAGAAAGGCGCCGAAATCGACGGCATCGAATTTCTTGGTGGCCATGAACTGCCACATCAGCGGCCCCAGCCGGTCCCCCAGCGCCACCACGCCCTGGCCGACGAACTTCGCCACCGATTCGCCGGCATCGGCCAGCACCTTGCGATTGGTGCAGAAGCGCGAGCCTTTCACTGCAAAGACGAAGCCGTCGGGCACGGTCTTCGCCCAGCCCTCGAACGTCGCCGGCTTGAAGCTGGAATAATAGGTGCCGTTGATCTCGATCGCAGTCAGCTGGCGCGAGGCGTATTCCAACTCCTTCTTCTGGCTGAGTCCCTGCGGATAGAAAGTCCCGCGCCAGGGCTCGAAGGTCCAGCCGCCGATGCCGACTCGAATGGGTGCCGTGCTCATGCGCCCGACCCTAGCGGCTCCGTGCCGCACCGCCAGTCCGAAGGCTGCGGCCAAAACGGGTCAGCGCACCCGTGACCAGGTCTGCGACTTGCAGATGATCCCGAACAGCACGCAGCCCCTGCCGACCATCTTGTCGCCGTCCTGGAACTGGAGCGTGCCCGAGAAGGTCTGGCGGAGATCCGGCACGAAGACCTTGCCGCTCCACTTGCCGGGGCCGGCGGGCTTGAGATCGCGGAACAGGCGGGTGCCGACCAGTTGTTCGGTGCCGCCGCTCCGGGCGTCGGCGATCGCCTCTTCGTTTGCCCAGGTGACCGTCCCGCAGATCGCGCCGCCGCATTGATCGATGCGGACATGGACGCTGTTGTCGGGATTGCGCCACACGCTGGCGATCGGCACGTCCGATGAGGCGGCCGCCGATGCAGGCACGGCGAACGCCGAAGAAAATGCGAGCGCGGGCAGAATCGCCCCGAGGAACCTACCGAACATGGTGCCGCTTGTCGGAGTTGAAACCTGTACCCGCGCTGAAGTGAGCGCCGGCGGGCGGGCGCGAACCTGCTTAATCGGCGATGGCCGAGGCGGTCCCGGTTTCCTGGAGAGTGCCGGAAATCCGGCAGGAAACGCTGGAGCGGGCGAAGGGATTCGAACCCTCGACCCCGACCTTGGCAAGGTCGTGCTCTACCCCTGAGCTACGCCCGCTCTGGCGTTTTGGCCCGGGCGATCAGCGCACCGGGCGGGTGAGGCGCGGCCACTAGCACCGGCTTTGGGGGTCGGCAACCCCATGCGCGCAACTTTTTTAAAGGCTTGGCGCCTGACGCGCGAAAGCCCACATATCGCCGCGAACCACGAAGCATCTTTTCAGGAGCACCCGCCTTGGCCACGCTAGGACTCACCCCCGCGGAGAAGGAAGCCGTCGACGCATTCCGCCGCGACGTCGTCGAGCCCTCGATGACCAGCCTGGTCATCATCGATTTCTGGGCGGAATGGTGCGGCCCCTGCAAGGCGCTGGCACCGATCCTCGAGAAGGTCGCCGCCGACTATGCCGGCAAGGGCGTGATTCTCGCCAAGGTCGATGTCGACGCGAACCAGTTCATCGCGAACCAGTTCCAGGTCCGCTCGATCCCGACCGTCTATGCCATGTTCCAGGGCCAGCTGGTCGCCGACCTTTCCTCGGCACGCACCGAATCGCAGCTGCGCACGATGCTCGACCAGATCCTCCGCCAGATTCCGGTGCAGAGCGCCGAATCGCAGGCGGAGGCCGAGCTCGCCCCGTTGATCGCGATGGCCGAGCAGGCGCTGGCCGAAGGCGAAGCCGAGCACGCGCTCGCGCTTTTCGAGCAGATCGCCGATCTGGCGCCCGACCACTCCCAGATCATCGCCGGCCGCGCGCGGGCGCTCCTGGCGCTGGGACGGGTCGACGAAGCCGAGGCGATGCTCGCCACGCTGCCCGAGGACGCCAAGGGCGCCGAGATAGAGCAGGCCCGCGCCGCGATCGCGCTGGCCAGGGAAGCCAGGCCGGTGGACGATCTGAGCCGCATCGAGGCGCTGGCGGCGACCGGCGACATGGACGCGCGCTACGAGCTGGCGGGCGGCCAGATGGCGAAGGGCGACCATGAAGCCGCGGCCGCGACGCTGCTCGGCATGATTCGCGACGATCGCGACTGGAACGAAGGCGCGGCACGCCAGCGCCTGCTCAAGCTGTTCGAGGCAGTGGGCCTGGAAGACCCATGGGTCGCCATGCAGCGCCGCAGGCTTTCGGCGATCCTGTTCGGATGATTCCGGGCGGGCCGATAACGCGCCTCTCGGTGTTTCCGCTGGGCGGCGCGTTGCTTTTCCCGCGCATGCATCTGCCGCTGCACATCTTCGAGCCGCGCTACCGGGCGATGGTCTCGGACGCGCTCGTGCGCGACCGGCGGATCGGGATGATCCAGCCCCGCGCCTCGGGCGATTCGCCGCCGCTGTTCGCGATCGGCTGTGTCGGCCGCATCGCCGAGGTCGAGGCGCTGGACGACGGGCGCTTCGACATCGTGCTGGAGGGGCTGGCGCGCTTCACCGTGGTGCGCGAGCTCGACGTCACGACGCCGTTCCGCCAGGTCGAGGCCGCGCTGGAGCAGGCCGGCGACATCGAAGTGCTCGCCATGGCCGAGCGCGCCGCGCTGGAGATCGAATCGCGGCGCTTCGCCGAAGGGCTGGGCTATGCGGTCGACTGGGAGGCGGTGAGCCGGCTCGACGACGAATCGCTGGTCAACGGCATCGCCCAGATCGCGCCGTTCGACGTGGCTTCGAAACAGGCGCTGCTGGAAGCCGACACGCTCGCCGAGCGATCGGAGCTGATCGTCCAGCTGATGCAGTTCTTCGGCCGCCACGACGGGGATGAGGCGGGCACGCTGCAATAGGGGCGCGGCAACAGCCATGGAGTCGCTACGTGTTCCCCGGCGAAGGCCGGGGCCCAGTCGCAACCCAGTCAAGACGGCGCGAGGTGCTCGAACAGGTCCTCCCATTCGGGGTTGAGCCCCTCGATCTCGCGCAACTTCCACGCTCGTTGCCACTTCTTCATCTGCAGCTCGCGGTGGCGCGCCGCGTCGAGGCTTTCATAGGCCTGGTACCAGACCAGCAACTTGCAGCCATGTTCGCGAGCGAACCCGGGAACGGCACCGTTGCGATGTTCCCAAGCACGCTTCGGCAGATCGGACGTGACGCCCAGATAAATTGTGCCGTTACGGCGATTCGCCATGATGTAGAGGAAGCCGCGTCTTTCCATTTCAGGCTCCTCCGCAACTGGGCCCCGGCCTTCGCCGGGGAACCCGGAGGGCTAGGTTGGGGGCTCATGGAAATCAGATATTTGGTGCGTTCTCAACTTAAGCCGTCATCCCCTGGAGCAGCTTCGGCACGTCGCCGCTCTCGCCCCGCGCCTCGGCCATGAACCAGTGCTTGAGCGGCGGCAGCCTGTCCACCGCCGAAAGGCCGAAGCGACGGACCGCGCTCGCGGTCTTGCCGGGGATGCCGAACAGGCGCGTGAGCCCGTCGGTGGCGGCGGCGACCATGAAAGTGTCGAGCCCGCGCCAGCGCTGGTAGCGCGCGAGCAGCTGCGGATCGCCCATGTCGAGCCCCAGCCGCCTGCCGTCGACCAGCACCTCGACCAGCGTGGCGACGTCGCGAAAGCCGACGTTCACGCCCTGCCCGGCGATCGGATGGATGCCATGCGCCGCATCGCCGACCAGCGCGAGCCGGTCGGCGGTGATCCAGGCGGCATGATGGAAGCCCAGCGGATGGCTGAAGCGCGCGGTGAGCGGACCGAGCTTGCCCAGGAACCCGCCCATGCGCTTCTCCGCCTCGGCCAGATAGGCGCGCTCGGAGATCTTCATCATGCCGGCGGCATCGCGGGCATGAACCGTCCACACCACCGCCGAGCGATGGCCATTCTCGTCGTCGGGCAGCGGCAGGATCGCGAAGGGGCCGGTGGGATAGAAGATCTCGAAGGCGATGTTCTCGTGGCTGCGCGCATGGCCGAGCGTGGCGACCATCGCGGCATGGTCGTAGCTCCAGCGCGCGGTGTTGAGCCCGGCGGCTTCGCGAGTCGGGGAATTGCGGCCCTCGGCCCCCACCAGCAACTGGGCGTGGACGGTGGTGCCATCGTCGAGCAGGGCGGAGACGCCGAATTCGCCCCGCTCCACGCGCAGCGCGCGGGTCTGCATCCGCACGTCCGCCAGCGGCGCGGCGACCGCCGCTTCGTACAGGGCGGTGCGCAGGATGCGGTTCTCGAACATGTGGCCGAGCGCACCCTCGCCTTCGCCGGGTGCGAAATCGAGCTTGCCGGGATCGAGCCCGTCCGAGACGCGGATGCCGGCGATCGGGCAGCCCTTGCCCGCCAGGCGCGACGCGACGCCGATCGCCTCGAACATGCGCATCGGCGCGCTGGCGATCGCCGAGGCGCGGCCGTCGTGCCGGGCGGCGAGGATCTCCGCCGGATCGGCGGGATCGACCACAATCGAGGAAATGCCGTGCGCAGCGAGCGCGGTGGCCAGCGCCGAGCCGACCAGCCCGCCGCCGAGGATGAGGACATCTGCGCGATCCATGTGCGTGCCGTAGCGCGTGGAACAGGCTCCGTCATCCCCACCAAGCCACGATCGCCCAACGCCCGCGCCGACATTCCCACGGTTCCGGCGCAGGCCGGGGCCCAGCTGCGATGCCGTTCGAGAGGTTTGACCGTCCCAACCAATTGCGTCGAGACCGGGCCCCGGTCTGCGCCGGGGAACCGAAAGGCCCATGTCGAGGCGATTGGGAAGGATTGGCGGCAATGCGGTGGAACGTGGCGGGAACGCTTGACGGCGGAGTCCCGCCGCGCGATTAACCGGGCCGCACCCCTGAAAATCTGGAGGCTGGGCATGGCGTCCCGGGCACAGGCGCCGCTTTGGCGCGAGACGATGAAGGCCGGCGCGCGCCGCAGCGGCGCGGTGATCGGCGGAGCCGCCCTGTTCCTGGGCGTACTGGCGCTCGGCGTGGCGCTGGGCAGCTATCGACCGACCGATCCGTCGCTCAACACGGCGGCGGCCGGCCCCGCGCGCAACTGGATGGGCGAGCCCGGCGCGTGGATCGCCGACCTGCTCTATGCGCTGCTCGGCCCCGCCGTGTGGCTGTTCCTGCCGATCGGGCTGATCGTCGCCTATCGCCTGCTCAAGGATCGGCCGACGGGCAATTGGGGAACGATGTTCCGCGGCGTCGGCATCGGCGTGATCTTCGTCGCCACGGCGCTCGCCTTCTTCTCGTCGGACGCGGTGCTCTCGCTCACCGGCGGCTGGGGCGGCGTGGCGGGCCTGAGCATCGCCGGGCTGTTCAACTGGCTGATCGGCCTTGCGGGCGATCCGGCGATCGGCTGGTGGGCGGGGCGCGGCCTGGGCCTGGTCTGCGGGCTGATCGGCCTGTTCATCTGGTGGCGCAGCCTCGATTTCTCCCTGCCCGAGCGCGTGAGCCTGCCGAGCATCCCCAGCCTCAAGGGACCGGCCAAGGCGCCGCTGCTCGGCGCGCCCGAGAAGGAAAGCCGCGACTTCGCCGAGCCGAAGATCCGCGAGGGCCGGGAGCCGCGCAAGACGGTGGTGCCCGACAACCGCCCCGGCCCGGTGATCGCCGACCGCAACCTCACCCCCTCGCCTGCGCGGACCAAGCCGCCGACCCAGACCAGCCTCGACTTCAAGGACAGCTATCAGCTGCCCTCGATCGAGCTGCTCAAGGCACCGCCGGTCAACAAGAATGCCGGGATCGACAAGGCGGCGCTGGAGCGCAACGCCCGGCTGCTCGAAAGCGTGCTCGACGATTTCAACGTGAAGGGCCAGATCGTCGAAGTGCGGCCGGGGCCGGTCGTCACCATGTACGAGCTCGAGCCCGCCGCGGGCATCAAGGCGAGCCGGGTGATCCAGCTCGCCGACGACGTGGCGCGCAACATGTCCGCCACTTCGGCACGCATCGCGACCATCCCCGGGCGCAGCGTGATCGGCATCGAGCTGCCCAATGCGGCGCGCGAATCGGTCAACCTGCACGAACTGGTCGCCAGCCAGGCCTTCGAGGACCAGGGCGCGACGCTGCCGCTGGTGCTGGGCAAGAACATCGCCGGCGATCCGGTGATCGCCGACCTGGCGCCGATGCCGCACCTGCTCGTCGCCGGCACCACCGGCTCGGGCAAGTCGGTGGGCCTCAACTGCATGATCCTCTCGCTGCTCTACCGGCTCACGCCCGAGCAGTGCCGGATGATCATGATCGATCCCAAGATGCTCGAGCTGAGCATGTACAAGGACATCCCCCATCTGCTCGCCGACGTGGTGACCGAGCCGGCCAAGGCGGTGCGCGCGCTCAAATGGGCAGTCGAGCAGATGGAGGACCGCTACCGGATGATGGCGCACGCCAATGTCCGCAGCCTCGCTTCGTTCAACGACAAGGTGCGTCAGGCGAAAGCGAAGGGCCAGAAGCTCGGCCGCAAGGTGCAGGTCGGCTACGACCCCGACACCGGCAAGCCGATCTACGAGGAGGAGGCGCTCGACCTCAATCCGCTGCCGCAGATCGTGGTGATCGTCGACGAGCTCGCCGACCTGATGATGACCGCCGGCAAGGAAGTGGAATTCCTGATCCAGCGCCTGGCGCAGAAGGCGCGCGCGGCGGGCATCCACCTGATCATGGCGACGCAGCGCCCCTCGGTCGACGTCATCACCGGCGTGATCAAGGCGAACCTGCCGACCCGCCTCTCCTTCTACGTCGCCAGCAAGATCGATTCGCGCACCATCCTGGGCGAGCAGGGCGCCGAGCAGCTGCTGGGCAAGGGCGACATGCTCTACATGCCCGGCGGCAAGCAGATCGTCCGCGTCCACGGCCCCTTCGTCAGCGACGACGAAGTGCAGGCAGTGGCCGATCATTGGCGATCGCAGGGGACGCCCGAATACATCTCCGCCGTCACCGAGGAGCCCGAGGATGGCGGGTTCAGCCTCGACGGCGCGCCGGAGGGCGACGATTCGCCGGAGGATCAGCTCTATCGCCGCGCGATCCAGCTGGTGGCGGAGAGCCAGAAGGCCTCGACCTCCTGGCTGCAGCGCCAGCTGCGCGTCGGCTACAACAGCGCCGCCCGGCTGATCGAGCGCATGGAAAAGGACGAACTCGTCTCGCGCCCCGATCATGTCGGCCGGCGCGAAGTGCTGATGGATACCGACGGCCGACAGCTCTAGACGGGATCGGAAACTGCATCTGGCGGGTTCAGGGGACATTCAAGCCCGCCCCGCCAGGGCATTCGGCCGCAATTTCGGAGAATCACACGTGTTTGCACGGCCCCTCGCCCTCAGCCTCGCCCTTGCAGCGCCGGCCCTGGTCTCGGCGGCACCTGCGCCGGCCGATGTGCTCGCCCAGGTGCAGCAGCATCTCGAAGCGGTAAGCTCGATGACTGCCGACTTCGCGCAGACCGATCGCAACGACCGCACGCTCACCGGCACGATGACGCTGAAGCGCCCCGGCAAGATCCGCTTCCAATATCAGAAGGGCGTGCCCCAGCTGATCGTGGCGGACGGCCGCAGCCTCTATTTCATCGACTATCAGGTGCGCCAAGTCGAGCGCTGGCCGATCGGCAACTCGCCGCTCGCCGTGCTGCTCAATCCCAAGAAGGACATCGCCAGGTTTGCCAAGGTGATCCCCACCGGGAGCGACCAGCTCGTCTCGGTGGAAGTGCATGATTCGGATCACCCCGAATATGGCCGCATCACGCTGGTCTTCCAGAAGAACGCCGCCGCGCCGGGCGGGCTGATGCTCCAGGGCTGGGTGGCACTCGATTCGCAGAACAACCGCACGACGATCCGCCTGTCGAACCAGCAGTTCAACACCAACATCAGCGACGGAGCGTTCCGCTGGAACGATCCGCGCCGCCAGGGCCCCCGCTGAAGCTGAACATCGTTCATGCTGGCGACAGGTTGACCAGCCTAGAACCTGTCTTGCGGATGTGAGGGCGTACCCGGGATTTTCCCCCTGTTGCTCGGGATCTTCACACCCCGCCTGCGTGACGAACGCTAGGTCGGCCCTCGTTCCATTGCCCCCGGAGCGAGGGCCTTTCCTTGTCTGGCGCCCCCCACTGGTGCGGAGGCGAAACACCCCCTAAATCCCGCCCGATGAAGATCGCTTCCTGGAACATCAACTCCGTCCGCTTCCGCATCGAGATCGTCGAGCAGTTCCTGCGCGAGGAAGCGCCGGACATCCTCTGCCTCCAGGAAACCAAGGTGATCGACGGGGATTTCCCCGAGGCGCCCTTCCGCGCCCTGGGCTATGACCATGTCATCAAGCACGGCCAGCGCATGCATCACGGCGTGGCGATCATCGCCCGCGTGCCGGTGGTGGAGGACGACCGGTTCGACTGGCAGGCAAATGGCGAGGCCCGGCACGTTGGCGTGCGGCTGCCGGGCGGCGTGCGGCTGGAGAATGTCTACGTCCCCGCCGGCGGCGATGTTCCCGATCGGGAGGTGAACCCGAAATTCGGCCAGAAGCTCGATTTCCTCGAGCGGATGATCCGCTGGTCCCAGGAACTGGACGTCCCTTCGATCCTGACCGGCGATTTCAACGTCGCGCCGCTGGAGAGCGACGTGTGGAGCCACAAGCAACTGCTGGACGTGGTCAGCCACACACCGATCGAAGTGGAGACACTCGCCCGGTTGCAGGCGGCGAACGACTGGATCGATCTCGGCCGCCATTTCATCCCCGCCCCGGCGCGCTATTACAGCTGGTGGAGCTACCGGGCGAAGGACTGGGCGGCATCGGATCGCGGACGCCGCCTCGATCACATGTGGGCAAGCCGCGACGTCGCCGCCAAGGCGACCAGCCACAAGGTGTGCGAACCCTGCCGCTCCTGGCTCAAGCCTTCCGATCACGTCCCCATCATCACCGAGTTCGACCTTTGAGTGCGCAGGCCGCCGCCCGCGCCGTCGACGCGCTGCGCCGGGGCTGGCCGATCGCGATCGGCGATCTCGCCCTGCTCGCGGTGGAGACCGCCGATGCGCCGCGGCTGGCGGCGTTCGACCAGGCCGGCCGGGCCGACCTGCTGCTTTCCGCCGGGCGCGCCGCCACGCTCAAGCTCGCCAACCAGCGCGATGCCGCCACGCCGGACGCCCCGGTGCTGGTCGAGCGTGCGCCCTGGCTCGATTTCGACACCGCCACGGCGCTGGCCGATCCGCAATTCGATCTCGCCACGCCGTTGAAGGGCCCGTTCCGCGCACTTCCGCTGGCCGAGCCCGGGCTGGCCGCCGCAGCCCTGCGCCTCGCCCGGATCGCCGGGCTGCTGCCGGCCTTCTTCGTCCGCCGTGCCGCCGGCGAGGAAGCGATCTCGCCCGCCGATATCGATGCGCACGAGGATGCCGATCGCCTGCGCATCGTCGCGCGTGCGCGGCTGCCGGTGGCGGACGCCGAGGACAGCGAGATCGTCGCCTTCCGCACCGACGAGATGCCCGGCGAGCATGTCGCGCTGCTGATCGGCGAGCCGAACGGCCAGCCGCCGCTCGTCCGCCTGCACAGCGAATGCCTGACCGGCGACGTGCTGGGCAGCCTCAAATGCGATTGCGGGCCGCAGCTTCAGGCGGCGATTCGCGCGATTCGGGAAAGCGGCTGGGGAATCCTGCTCTATCTCCGCCAGGAAGGGCGCGGGATCGGGCTGATCAACAAGCTGCGCGCCTATGCGCTGCAGGACCAGGGCTTCGACACGGTCGATGCCAATACCCGGCTCGGTTTCGCAGTGGACGCACGCAACTTCGCCACGGCGGCGAAGATGCTGTCGCTGCTCGGCCAGCACCGGGTGCGCCTGCTGACCAACAATCCGGACAAGGTGGCGTCGCTGGAAGCGGCGGGGATCGGGGTGGCCGAGCGCGTGCAGCACTTCCTGCCGCCCAATCCGCACAATGCCCGCTATCTCGCCACCAAGCGCGACCGGACGGGGCACCAGTTCTAGGCGCATGTCCGCAGCCGAAGCCGCCCTCCGCAATGCCATCGAGGAAGCGTATCGTGCCTTTGCGGATGTTCCGGCTCCACAAAAGCTGGAGGCATCGCCGCTGCGGGACGCCGACGCGACCCTGCGCACGCTGACCGCCTCCCCCTTGCGGCGGCTCGGCGACGAGCAGATCGGTCCCTATTCGGGCTGGGCGATGACCACGATGGGCGACGCGCGCGCATATCGCCATTTCCTGCCGCGGATCCTGGAGCTTTCGGTTGCGCGCGCCGGCTGGCTGGGCGCGGAACCCGTGATCATGGCCGACAAGCTCGCCATGGCGGGCTGGCGCGACTGGCCGGCCGATCAGCAGCGCACCGTCCTGGGCTTCTTCCACGCGGCGTTCATGGTCTCGCGGGCCCGGCATCCGGAAGAAGACGAGCAAGCGAACCTGTGGCTGGCGGCGCTCATCACCCTGGGTGAGCCGCTAGCGCCGCTGTTCGAGGCCTGGTGCACCGAAGCTTCGCCCAATGCCGCGCTTCAGCTCGCACTGTTCATCCAGCGGGAGGGAAGGCAGCTTCATCGGCACGGCGAGGTGCGCGGACCATTCTGGAATGGCGTGGACGTGATCGAGCGGCGGGCGCTCGCCCAGCTGCTACGGTCCGGAGAGACGAGGGCGCTTCTGGAATCCGCCCTGGCGCGAGTCGCCGGGGAAGATCGATGGCTCCTTGGCACCGCGCTGGCCGAACTCGAGCGGAAATTCTGATGCGCTACTTCCTCGATACCGAGTTCAACGGCTTTGGCGGGCCGCTGATTTCGCTGGCGCTGGTGCCCGAGGATGGCGGGGCGCCCTTCTACCAGGCGCTCCGCTGCCCCGATCCGACTCCCTGGGTGGCCGAGCATGTCCTGCCCGCGCTCGATACCGTGCCGATCCCGCGCGCGGAGATGAGCCGGGCGTTCGCCGCCTATCTGGGCGACGATCCCGATCCGGTGCTGGTCGCCGACTGGCCCGAGGACATCGCCCATGCCGCGACTTTGCTGATCGCGACGCCGGGACACCGCCATCCGATCGACCGCATCCGCTTCGAGCTGTGCGACCCCCTGGGCTTCGACAGCGCGGCGGCGAGCAGCCGCCCGCACAATGCGCTCGCCGATGCGATAGCGTTGCGGAACTATCTGCTCGCCCGGGAAGCGAAGGAACTCTAGGGCGAATCGCGCTGCCGGTGCGGAGTCAGGCGATCAGCCGGGCGACTTCGTCGAAATCATGCGCGATCAGCTGCACCCCCAGCGCGCGCAGGCGCTCGGCATGATCGGGCGCACAGTGCGAGCCGGCGCACAGGCCGATCACCTCCGCTCCCGAAGCGACTGCGCCGGTGACGCCGACCGGGGAATCCTCCAGGATCACGCAGCGTTCGATCGGCACGCCGATCGCCGCGGCGGCATGGAGATAGAGATCGGGCGCCGGCTTGCCGCGCGTCACATGCTCGCGGCCGCTATAGATATGGTCGCCGAACGCGGCGCGGACGCCAAGATGCCGCAAATGCCGGTCGATCCATTCGGTGCTGCTGGAAGAGGCGATCGCGCGCGCGAGGTCGGCGGGCAGTTCCTCGACGAAGCGGATCGCGCCGGCAACCGCGGGGAGGCCCTCCGCCAGCACGCGCGCATCCTCTTCGGCACGGGCGGCGTGGAAGCCCTCGGGGATCGCACGGCCGATCCAGCGCTCGATCGCACCGAGAAAGTCCGTCCCCGACAGCCCCATGAAGTTCGCCATCGAATCCTCGGGCGTGGTCGGATGGCCGATGCTGGTCAGATAGGCCGCGATCTGCCGGTTGCCCGCCGCTTCGCTTTCCAGCAGCACGCCGTCGAAATCGAACAATATGGCATCGTACTTCACGCGCGCGCTCCGAACAGGGCCGTGCCGACGCGGACATGCGTCGCGCCGATCGTCACTGCCGTCTCGAAATCGCCCGACATGCCCATGGAGAGCCCGCCCAGGCCATGGTCGCGCGCGATCTTGGCGAGCAGCGCGAAATAGGGAGCGGCCTCGAGATCGAGCGGGGGCACGCACATCAGCCCCTGGACGGGGAGATCGGCGGCACGCGCCTCGGCCAGCAGCGCAGGAAGCTCAGCCACGGCACAGCCGCCCTTCTGCTCCTCGTCGCCGATATTGACCTGGAGGAAGCAGGCCGGGCGCTTGCCCGCCTTGTCCATCGCCCTGGCGAGCGCCTGGACCAGCGACGGGCGGTCGACCGAATGAATCGCATCGAACAGCGCGACGGCGTCCTCGGCCTTGTTCGACTGGAGCTGGCCGACCAGGTGGAGCGCGATGCCGGAAGTCGCCTCGCGCAACTTCGGCCATTTGCCTTCGGCTTCCTGCACGCGATTCTCGCCGAACACGCGCTGGCCGGCGGCGATCAGCGGCGCGATCGTCCCGGCATCGTGCGTCTTCGAGATGGCGATCAGCGTCACCGCGTCGGCGGCGCGTCCGGCGGTCTTCGCGGCCCGCACGATTCGGGCGCGCACATCGGCAAGGCGCTGGCTGGCTTCGTCTATCGGCATGGCTCGCGCTATAGGCAGGGCGATGCGCCACCGCCACCCCCTCCCGCGCCTTTGGCTGATGACCGACGAACGCATGGGCGACGCGCTGTGGGACGCGCTGGAACGGCTGCCGCGCGGCGGCGGCGTGGTGTTCCGGCACCATGGCCTGACTCCGACCGAGCGCCGGGCCCTTTTCGCACAGGTGCTGAAGGTGGCACGGCGGCGCGGGCTGGTGCTGGTGCGTGCCGGCGGGCAGCCGATGCGCGGCGAATCGGGCGTGCACGGGCGGCGCGGCCGGGGAATCCGCACCGCCCCCGCGCATGACCGCCGCGAGGCGATCGCGGCATTGCGAGCGGGCGCCCAGGCACTGTTCGTCTCTCCGGTCTTCCCGACGCGCTCGCATCCCGGCGCGCCGGCGCTTGGCCGGGCGCGCTTCGGATCCCTGATACGCGGGCTCGACGTGCCGATGATCGCACTGGGCGGGATGGACGCGCGCAAGGCCAGGAGCCTCGAACGGCTCGGGATTCACGGCTGGGCAGCGATAGACGCCTGGACGAAGGCGAAAGGCTAGTCGCCGGAAATGCCGGCGCGCATCGGATCGACGCTCGCGGCGTCAGAAGCGGAAGGCAGTGCCCACATAGACAGCCTGGCTGTCGCGGCGGCTCTCGTTGAGCTTGGGCAGGCGATCTTCCTCGCTGCGATAGCGGACGCCCGCCGTCACATCGAGATTGCGCGTGAGCGAATAGCTGCCGCCCACGTCGATGGAATAGCTCGGCTTGTCGCCGATCAGCACCGGCGTGTTGGCCAGCGGCCGATCCGCCGACGCGCTCAGCCGGCCGGTAAGGCGCTTGCCCGTGTAGCTGATCCCGATATCGGCGCGCTCGCGGCTGCCCGGCTGATCGACCAGCTCGACGCGCGTGACGTCACCCGAGACGGCGAGACGCTTCCAGCCGACCGAGACGCCGAGATTGTACGAGATCGGCGCCAGATTGAACGGCGCGGCCGTCGCAACGGCTTCGTGCGTCACATCGCGGCTGCGCATCGCACGGCTCGAGCTCGCACGGACCGCGACAGTGACGCCGCGGCTGGTACCGCGCGCTTCGGCCGGCGTGAAACGGAAGCTGCCCTCGGGCAGGCCCGAACGGGCGAGTACCGCGGCGAGCTTGGGATCCGCCGCGGCGGGCGTGAAGATGCCGATGCCGGCGCGTGCCGGCACCGCCGCACGCTTGGCCGGAACGATGCGATCGGCTCTATTGGTCTGCGCCTGAATCGCCGGCGCGAGCAGGAGACCGGCAGCGCAGAGCGCTCCCAGTGCAATTCCCGTTCTCGTCCGTCCGACTCGCATCGTCATGCATCCTTAGATGATGTCGCCTACCATGATTCGGAACCAAGGTTCCACCGGTGGCACAAATTTCGTGACGGTGTTGCACCAGACCCACAGAATCCGCTTGCGAAGCCGTTAACCATCCGCATTCGCACCGCGCGAATCGGCTCATGCTTCCCGCCTTGCTCCCGCCACATGCGCCACTATAGATGCTCCCCGACTTTTCTCGCCTGGTAGGAATGTGACGATGAACCGCCTGTTGCGCACCGCGATCCTGGGGTCGCTCGCTCTTTCGATCACCGCGTGCGGCGGTCATAACAAGCGCCCCGGGGCCGATCTCGCCGCTTCGAAGATCACCACGATCGGCGTCAATTCCTATCTGTGGCGCGCCAGCCTCGACACGCTGAGCTTCATGCCGCTGCTCCAGACGGACTCGAACGGCGGCGTGATCGTGACCGACTGGTACGTCAACCCCAATGTCCAGACCGAGCGGATGAAGGTGACCGTGACGATCCTCGACCAGGATCTGCGCGCCGATGCGCTCCGCGTCGCGGCACTGCGTGAAGTCAACCGGGGCGGCGCCTGGGTCGCTGCGCCGGTCCAGGCCGCGACGGTGCAGAAGCTCGAGGACATCATCCTCACCCGCGCCCGCGACCTGCGCCGCGCCGCGGTCGCCACCGATTGATGCCAAGCCGCGGTCCAGCACCGCGCCAAACTTGCAGGAACTGACTTGTCGCGCTTCAACCCGTTGAAGGCGGACGCTGCGTGGCAGAAAGTGTGGGAAGAGAACCGCACCTTCGCCGCGCGTGACGATTCGCCCAAGCCCAAAAGCTTTGTCCTCGAGATGTTCCCCTATCCTTCGGGGCGCATCCATATGGGCCATGTCCGCAACTACACGATGGGCGACGTGCTTGCGCGCTTCCGGCGGATGCGGGGCATGGAAGTGCTCCACCCGATGGGCTGGGACGCGTTCGGCATGCCCGCCGAGAATGCCGCGATGGAGAAGAAGGTCCATCCCGGCAGCTGGACCCGCGCCAATATCGCGACGATGAAGGCACAGCTGAAGCGCCTGGGCTTCGCGCTCGACTGGACCCGCGAGCTCGCCACCTGCGAGCCGGACTATTATGGCCACGAACAGGCCATCTTCCTCGATTTCTTCGAGAATGGCCTGGTCTATCGCAAGGAATCGGCAGTCAACTGGGACCCGGTCGACATGACCGTGCTCGCCAACGAGCAAGTGATCGACGGGCGCGGCTGGCGTTCGGGCGCGTTGGTCGAGCGGCGCAAGCTCAGCCAATGGTTCCTCAAGATCACCGAATTCGCCGACGACCTGCTGACCGGCGTCCAGGCGCTCGAGCATTGGCCGGACAAGGTGAAGCTGATGCAGGAGAACTGGATCGGCAAGTCCGAGGGCCTGCAGTTCGACTGGACGCTTTCGGACGGCGACAGCATCGAAGTCTACACGACTCGGCCCGACACCATTTTCGGGGCGAGCTTCATCGCGGTGGCCGCGGACCATCCGATCGCGCAGAAACTGGCCGCTTCGAACCCCGAAGTTCGCACGTTCATCGAGCGGTGCAAACAGGGCGGCACCACCGCGGCCGAGCTGGAGACGCAGGAGAAGCTGGGCTTCGATACCGGCCTCACCGCCACGCATCCCTTTGATTCTACTTGGAAAGTCCCGGTCTACATCGCCAATTTCGTGCTGATGGACTATGGCACCGGCGCCGTGTTCGGCGTGCCCGCGCACGACCAGCGCGACTTCGAGTTCGCGAGCAAATATGCGCTCCCGATCCGTCGCGTCGTCTCGGAAGGCGACAAGACCGCGCCCGAATTCCACGATGCCGAGGCCTATACCGGCCCGGGCACGCTGGTGAACTCGCACTTCCTCGACGGGATGGACGTCGCCGACGCCAAGCGCGCGGTGATCCAGCGCGCCGAGGATGGCGGCTGGGGCAAGGGCCAGACGGTATGGCGCCTGCGCGACTGGGGCGTGAGCCGCCAGCGTTATTGGGGCACGCCGATCCCGATCATCCATTGCGAGGGCTGCGGCGTGGTCCCCGCCCCGCGCGAATCGCTCCCGATCACCCTGCCCGAGGACGTGTCGTTCGACATCCCCGGCAACCCGCTCGACCGGCACCCGAGCTGGAAGCATGTCGACTGCCCGAAATGCGGCGCCCCCGCCCGGCGCGAGACCGACACGCTCGACACCTTCGTCGATTCCTCCTGGTATTTCATCCGCTTCGCCAGCCAGCCCGCCGACCGGCCGTTCGACAAGACCATTGCCGAACAATGGCTGCCGGTCGGCCAGTATATCGGCGGCGTCGAGCACGCGATCCTGCACCTGCTCTATGCGCGCTTCTTCACCCGGGCGCTGCGCCATATCGGCAAGCTCGACGTGGCCGAGCCGTTCGCCGGGCTGTTCACCCAGGGCATGGTGACGCACGCCAGCTACTATCAGATGGAAGAGCATGACGGGCTGGAGCGGAAGGCCTATTTCGAGCCCTCCCAGATCTCGCGCCGCGGCGACGGCACGGCCTATCTGACCGAGACGGGCGCGGACGTGATCGTCGGCCGCATCGAGAAGATGTCGAAGTCGAAGAAGAACACCGTCGATCCGACCGAGATCGTCGACCAATATGGCGCCGACGCCACGCGCTGGTTCATGCTCTCCGACAGCCCGCCCGAGCGCGATCTTGAGTGGAGCGAGAGCGGCATCGAAGGCGCCTGGCGCTTCGTGAATCGTCTCTGGCGGCTGTTCGAGAGCCTTTCGGACGGCGAAGCCGGCGCGGGCGAGGACAAGGAACTCGACAAGCGCCTGCACCGCACCATCGCTGGCGTGGCCGAGGATGTGGAGGCGCTGGCGTTCAACAAATCGGTCGCCAAGCTCTATGAGCTGGTCGGCGCGATCGAGAAGGCGCAACCTTCGGCGTCCAGAACGCATGCGATCCGTACGCTTGCACGCATCGTCGCGCCGATGGTGCCGCACATCGCCGAGGAAGCCTGGGCCGCCATGGGCAATCCGGGCCTGATCGCCGATGCCGAATGGCCCGCCGTGGATCCGGCGCTGCTCGTCGACGACGAAGTGACGATCGCCGTCCAGGTGAATGGCAAGCTGCGCGATACGCTGCTAATGCCGAAGGGCGCGGCCAAGGATGTGATCGAAGCCGCGGCACTTGCCAGCGACAAGATCGTTCGATCGCTCGAAGGCAAGCAACCGAGGAAGGTGATCGTCGTGCCCGATCGTCTGGTGAATATCGTCGCATGAAGCGGATAGCGCTCCTCGCCGCCGCCGCGCTCGCCCTTTCTGGCTGCGGCCTCCGCCCTCTCTATGGCGGCGGGCCCGACGGCCCGGTGCGCTCCACGCTTTCCGCCGTCGAGGTGGCGCCGATCCAGGGCCAGTCGGGCTGGCTGGTGGCCAATGCACTCAAGGACCGGCTCGACCATAACGACGCCCCTGCCCGCTTCCGGCTCGAAGTGACGCTGGACGATCAGATTGCGGGCCTGGGTGTGGGGCGCGACGATTCGGTTGCGCGCGAGCGGCGGACGCTGCGGGCACGCTACCGGCTGATCGACCTGAGCAACGGCAATGTCGTGCTCGACGCCACCGCCGGCTCCGACGCCGGCATCGACGTGGTCGGCAGTGAATATGCCACGATCGCGGCCGAAAAGAGCGCACTCGAACGGCTTTCGGGCATCGTCGCCGACCAGATCGTCGCCCGCGTCGCCCGCTATGCGCAGGCCGCGCCCGGGACGGGCAGCCAGTGAAGGCCAACGCGACGCAGATTCGCGCCGCGATCGAGAAGCTCAACCCCGACACGCGGCTCTATCTGTTCCATGGCCCCGACGAAGCCGGCGCCGCAGATCTCTCCGCCAGGCTGGGCCAGGCGCTCGGCCCCGATGCCGAGCGGATCGACCTGGACATGAAGGCCCTGCGCGAGCAGCCCGGCCGGCTCGCCGACGAGGCGGCATCGCTCTCGCTGTTCGGCGGCGTGCGCTTCGTGCGCGTGCTCGGCGTGGAGGAAGGCGCCGCGGAAGCGATCGGGCTGCTGCTGAACGCGGAGCGCGCCGGCAATCCGGTGGTGGCGATCGGCCCCGGGCTCAAGGCAAGCGGCAAGCTCGTCAAATCGGTGATCGCCGCACAGAATGCCTATGCCCATGCCTGTTACGTGCCCGAGGGCATCGACGCGACCCGCCTCGCCGCCAATGTCGCGCGCGAGCATGGCCTCCGGCTCACCGGCGACGTGCCGCAACGGCTCGCGCTCGCCACCGGAGGCGACCGCGCGATCCTGGCACGCGAGGTCGAGAAGCTGGCGCTCTATCTCGACGCCGCGCCGGATCGGCCCAAGGACGCCGATGGCGCGGCACTTGATGCGATCGGCGCCGACCTCGGCGATTCCGACCTGAGCGATGCGATCACGGCCGTGGTCGACGGGCGCGTCGGCGATATCGGCACCGAGCTCGCCCGGCTGGGCGAAGGCATCGGCGTGCCGCTGATGCGCCAGCTCGCCCGGCGACTGCAAGCCATGGCCGAGATGCGGATCGACCTGGATCGCGGCGGCGATATGGACGAAGTTCTTGAGAAACATCGTGTTTTCTTCCGAGAAAAAGCCGCGACCGGCCGCGCGCTGCGCCGCTGGAACGGTGTGCAGCTCGCGCGTGCGATCGATCGGGTGCGCGAGGCCGAACGCGCGATGATGCATTCCGGCAGCGCCGGTGAAGTGCTCGCCGAAGCCGAAGCGGTGACGATTGCCCGCCAGGCGGCACGCGCGAAGAGCTAGCCACCTTCCCCAAAGCAAATGGCGGCCCCGAAGCAAATGCCGGGAGAGTGTCGATGCTGGCCGGGCCCGATACCGGCGGTATCGCCAGGCCCCTCCCTTTCCCGGGAGGAAGATCGGCTCAGATCCGCTCGCCGCTCAGCCGCTGGCATACCATGTCGAGCTGGTCGAGCGTCGAATAGGAGAGCGTCAGCGTGCCCCCCTTGGCACTGTGCGCAATCTTCACGTTGAGGCCGAGTACGTCGCCCAGCTGGTGCTCGAGCGCCATGATATCGGCATCGCGGATCTTGGGATCGGCCTTGCGCTTCGATCCCGGCTTGGCATGCCGCGCGAGCTTCTCGGTCTCGCGCACCGACAGGCCCTTGGTCGCGACGTCGCGGGCAAGCTTCTCCGCGTCGGGCGCGCCGATCAGCGCGCGGGCATGGCCCATGTCGATATCGCCGACCAGCACCATCTGGCGCACGCCCTCGGGCAGGTCCAGCAGGCGGAGCAAATTCGCGATATGGCTGCGCGACTTGTGGACAAGCTTGCCCAGCGCCTCCTGGCTGTGCCCGAACTCGCGGATCAGTCGGGCATAGGCCTCAGCCTCTTCGATCGCGTTGAGATCCTGGCGCTGGATATTCTCGACCAGCGCGATTTCCATGGTCTGGGCATCGTCGAAATCGCGGACAATGACCGGAACTTCGTGAAGCCGCGCGCGCTGCGCCGCGCGCCAGCGGCGCTCCCCGGCGACGATCTGGTAATTATGGCCCGTCGGGCGAACGACGATCGGCTGGATCAGGCCACGCTGCTTGAGCGACTGGGCCAGCTCCTCGAGCGCATCCTCGTCGAAATGGCGGCGCGGCTGGTCCGGGTGCGGCACCAGCGAGCTGACCGGCAGCATCCGCACGCCCGATCCCGCTTCGGGCGTTCCCGTCACCGGCGATTCGGGAACGGCATCGCCCAGCAGGGCGGAGAGCCCGCGGCCAAGGCCGGGGCGGGGCTTGCGATTGGCGTCGGTCATGCGGCCTTCTTGAGCTTGGGCAGGCGATCAATCACTTCGCGGGCGAGCGCGATATAGGCTTCCGAACCAGGGCAGCGGTGATCGTAGATCAGCGCCGGCAGACCGTGGCTCGGTGCTTCGGACAGGCGGACGTTGCGCGGAATCACCGTGTCGAACACGACACGGCCGAGCACCGCGCGGACATCGTCCGAAACCTGATCGGTCAGGCGGTTGCGGCGATCATACATGGTCAGAACCACGCCGAGAATCGACAGGCCGGGATTGAAGCGGCTGCGGATCCGCTCGACCGTGCTGAGCAGCTGGCTTAGCCCCTCGAGCGCGAAGAACTCGCACTGCAGCGGCACCAGCAGTGCGTGCGCGGCCACCATCGCGTTGATCGTCAACAGGCCGAGCGAGGGCGGGCAATCGATCAGGATCACGTCCCAGCGATTGGCATGGTGGCGCGCGATCGCCGCGTCGAGCCGATGGGTGCGCGCCTCGAACTCGATCAATTCGATCTCGGCGCCCGACAGGTCCTGCGTCGCCGGGACGATATCGAGCCCCGGCACCTTGGTGGAGGTGGCGACGTCCTCCAGGTTCACGTCGCTGACGAGCAGATCATAGCTCGAATGCTCGCGCTCGGCACGGGTGATCCCCAGGCCGGTCGAGGCATTGCCCTGCGGATCGAAGTCGATCAGCAGCACGCGCTGACCGGTCGCGGCGAGCGCCGTGCCGACATTGATCGCCGTGGTGGTCTTACCCACTCCACCCTTCTGGTTGGCGATTGCGATGCAGATCATCTGGGGCGTACCTTTCGCGCGACCACGATACCCGATTCCGGCTGCGTGATGCTGGGTTCCACGTGAAACGCACCCTGCCATTTCGCACGCGCCGCTTCCACCTCCGATTGCGCGCTTCGCCCCTTTGGCAGCAACCAGATTGTGGATGATTCGGCGCAATGGGCCGCAGAGCGGAACAAATCGGGCAGCGCCGCGACGGCGCGAGCGGAAATGATCGCGGCCCTGTGCTTCGGCTTGCAGGTCTCGACCTTGCAATGCTCGACAATGGCCCGGTCGGCAATACCGAGCGCCTGGGCGGCAGCGCGGAGAAACTCGACGCGGCGAATGCGAGGCTCCACCATCACCACCGGGCGATCGATCAGCAATGCGACGACCAGGCCCGGCATGCCGGCGCCCGTGCCGATGTCGAGCCAGACGCCCTCCCCGGCTTCCTCGGCGAGCGGGATGAGTTGGGCCGAATCGACGAAGTGGCGCGTCCAGAGCGCCTCGAAGGACGCAGCGGAGATCAGGTTCTGCCGGGCTGATTCTTCGCGCAGGATCGCCCCGAAGCGCTCCAGCAGCGTTCCACGTGGAACACCGAAGCGATTCTCGATCCAGTCTCGGGCGTCGTCTTCGGTCATGCGGCGCGCCGTTTCGCGTGCAGGAGGATCGCTGAGAGCGCCGCAGGCGTAATGCCGCGGATACGCGCCGCCGCGCCGATGGTGGGCGGGCGCGAAGCCGCGAGCTTCTCGACCATTTCGTTCGAGAGCCCGGCAATGGCGGCAAAATCCAGGTCCAAGGGTAGCTTCACGGCATCATTGGCGCGCAGCTGGGCCACTTCGGCCTCCTGGCGCTCGAGATAGGGGGCATAGCGGGCATCCTCGACATATTCGGCGAGCAGCGTCGGATCGGCTTCGGGCTGGACACCGAGATGCTCGAGCTCGACGCCGGGGAAGCGCAGCCATTCGCGCGCCGGACGGCGAGCGCCATCCTGCGCGACGGGCGCACCGCGGCTGCGCAGCATGCTGGCCGTTCGCTCCGCGGCGAACGCCCGATCGAGCGCCGCCCGGCCCCGTTCGCGCGCAGCGAGCCAGGCAAGCCGCTGGGCGCTCAGGCATCCCAGACCGGCGGCAATCGCTCCGAGGCGCGTGCCGGCATTGTCGGCGCGCAACCGCAGCCGGAACTCGGCGCGGGCCGTAAGCATACGATACGGCTCGGTGACGCCCTGCAGGACGAGATCGTCGACCATGACGCCCAGGTAGGAGGTAGCGCGATCAAGGATCAGCGGCGCGAGCCCGCACGCGTGCGCGGCGGCGTTGAGCCCGGCGACAAGGCCCTGCCCCGCCGCTTCCTCATAGCCGGTGGTGCCGTTGATCTGTCCGGCGCACCACAGGCCCGGAATCGCCGGCAACCCCAGCCCGGCGTCGAGCACGCGTGGATCGATATGGTCATATTCGACGGCGTAACCCGGGGTAACGATCACGGCGCGTTCGAGCCCGGGGATCGAAGTGACCATCGCGACCTGCACATCGACCGGCAGCGAAGTCGACATGCCGTTCGGGTAGATCAGGTGCGTATCGAGACCCTCGGGCTCGAGGAAGATCTGATGGCCGTCGCGATCGCCGAAGCGGTGGATCTTGTCCTCGATCGAGGGGCAATAGCGCGGGCCCTGCGCATCGATCGCACCGGTAAACAATGGCGACCGATCCAGCCCCGCGCGGATCGCGTCATGCGTGGCATGGGTGGTACGCGTGACGCCGCAATGGAGCTGGGGCAGCGTCCGGCGCGGCGTGAGCGGCGACATGGTCCAGGGATCGGCGTCCGAAGGCTGCTCTTCGATCCGGGCCCAGTCGATTGTCCGGCCATCGAGGCGCGGCGGCGTGCCGGTCTTGAGCCGCGCCATGGGCAGGTCGAGCGCGCGCAACTGCTCGGCGAGGCGGATTGCGGAGCCCTCCCCCACGCGGCCGCCGGTCTCCCGCTCCTCGCCACGGAAGATGCGGCCGCCCAGGAACGTGCCGGTGGCAAGCACCACCGCATGGCAGGACAGCAGCGTACCATCGGCGAGGCGGACGCCGGCAACCGCTCCGTTCGCCAGCTCTAATGCTTCGGCTTCCCCTGCCACAAGCTGGAGGTCAGGCTGCTGGGCCAGCATCTTCTGGATCGCGGACGCATAGCGGACTCGATCCGCCTGGACGCGCGGGCCCTGCACCGCGGTGCCCTTCGACCGGTTGAGCATGCGATAATGGATGCCCGCCGCGTCGGTGGCACGGCCCATCAGCCCATCGAAAGCGTCGACTTCGCGCACCAGATGGCCCTTGCCCAGCCCACCGATCGCCGGGTTGCACGACATCGCCCCCAGCTTCGTGAGATCGAAGCTGAGCAGCGCCGTTCGCGCGCCGCGGCGGGCCGAAGCGGCAGCCGCTTCGGTGCCGGCATGCCCGCCGCCGATGACGATGACGTCGAAATCCATTGACCGCGCGCTACAGAAAGCACGCCGCCACGTCAAAAGCGTTCCACGTGGAACAGGCTATTTGCCGATGCAGAAGCGACCGAACAGCGCGTCCAGCATCGCCTCGACATCTGCGCGCCCCGTGATCGCATCAAAGGCACGCATGGCGCTGCGCAGCTGCTCCGCGATCAGGAGCAAGTCGCTCTCCTGCGCGGCAGCGCGCAACGCAGCAGCTGCGCCTTGCGAGAGCACGCGCTGACGGGTGTTGAGCGCCATCTGATCGGGCGGCGGAAGCATGCCGGCGGCAAGCGCGGCCATCGCACCCCACAGCACCTCCACCCCCTCGCCGGTAAGCGATGATAGCGACACCCGGTCGGCGCCGGCTGCGCGCTCCGGCAAGTCGGCGCGTGGATTGAGCCAAAGGAGGCGATCGTGTTTCGGCGGCGTCTCGTCTCCGAGCCAGAGCAGAATATCTGCCTCGGCCTGCGCCGCCTGGGCGCGAGCGATGCCGATCGCTTCGATCTCGTCGCCTGGCGATGCCGCCAAACCGGCCGTATCGATCAGCAGCCAGGCGATTCCGCCGCGCACGATCGGCGCTTCGATCCGGTCGCGCGTGGTGCCGGAAATCGGGGAGACGATGGCGGCGTCCCGCCCGGCCAGCACGTTGAGCAACGACGACTTGCCCGCATTGGGCGGGCCGGCAAGCACCACGCGGATCCCGTCCCGCAACCGCTCTACCGGCGGTCGATCCGCCACTATCTCGATATCCGTCGCCAGCGCCGCGGCGTCCGACCGGATCGCCGGAAGCAGTGCGGCATCGGCCACGTCGTCCTCATCGCTATGATCGAGCTCGGCCTCGACGCGTGCGGCAAGCATCAGCAGCCGATCCGTCCAGCCTTGCACCGCCCGGCGCACCGCCCCTTCGGCGGATCGGATCGCGGACCGGCGCTGCGCCTCGGTCTCGGCCATCAGCAGGTCGCCCAGCCCCTCCGCCTCGCTCAGATCGATCCGGCCGTGCAACAGCGCGCGGCGGGTGAACTCGCCGGGCTCGGCCGATCGGAGGCCCGGCCGGGCAGCCAGGACCGCCTCGACTGCCCGGACCACGGCGCGGCCGCCATGGAGGTGAAATTCGGCAAGATCCTCCCCCGTCGCGCTCCGCGGGCCCGGGAAGCAGAGTATGATCGCGCGATCGAGCAAATTGCCGTCGGCAGGATCGCGGAGCGCCCGCACCGCGGCCCGGCGCGGCTCCGGAACGTCGCCGGCGAGATCGCGCACCAGTTCGAAGGCCCGCGATCCGCTCACGCGCAGCACGGCGATCGCGGCGGGAAGCGCGCCGCTCGATACCGCGTAGATCGTATCCATTACTTCTCGGTCTTGCCCCCGGTTCCGGCATCGAACATCGCGCGCCAGAAGCCCATGCCGGCCTCGCTCATCGGCGCCCAGCTTTGCAGCATCGCCCTGAACGCTTCGGGGCTACCCTGCTTGTCGATCGCATCCACCATCATCGCGACATAGCGCTCGTGCACCGGGGCGAGGTCCGGCAGCCCCATGGCGCGACGCGCTTCCTCGGGGGTGCAATCCACCTCGACATTGATCTTCATGGCCGTCTCCGTTGCGCGGGCAGCACTGCGGCTGCTAGTTCGAATCCATGTATGCGCGCGACCATGCCGTGATCGCAACGCCCATCGCCCCGTTCGGATCGAAGGCGACGAAGCCGTGCCGATCGCGATCCGGATCCGGGCACGCCTGGTTCGACGGGGAGCCGTCCCCGCTCATGCCACGTGGACCGGGAACTGACGGACCCAAGACCAAATCCTGGCTGCTCGATCACGAGCGGCGCCATGCCGGAAGGACATTGTCATGAGCGAGATGATCAACATCGAGACGATCGACGGGAGCGGCAGCTTCCAGGCCTATGTCGCCCATCCCGAAGGCGCGCCGCGCGCTGCAATTATCGTGATCCAGGAGATTTTCGGAGTGAACCCCGGCATCCGCCGGAAGTGCGACGACTGGGCAGCCAAGGGCTATCTCAGCCTCGCACCCGACCTGTTCTGGCGATTGGAGCCCGGCATCCAGCTCGATCCAGACGTGCCCGAACAATTCCAGCAGGCGCTCGGACTGATGGGCAAATTCAACCAGGACGCCGGCATCCGCGACATCGAAGCAACGATCAGGCGCGCCCGGGCGCTGCTCGGCGATGGCGGCAAGGTCGGCGTGGTCGGCTTCTGCCTGGGCGGCCGCCTGGCATTCATGACCGCGACGCGCACCGACAGCGATGCAAGCGTCGGCTATTACGGCGTGGGCATCGACAATCTGCTCGGCGAGAAGCACGGCATCGCCCACCCGGTACTTCTCCACATCCCGCAGGCCGATCATTTCGTCGGCCCGGAAACACAGGCGGCGATGCACGCCGGGCTGGACGATCACCCCAAGGTGACGCTGTTCGACTATCCCGGCGAGGATCACGGCTTTGCCGACACCTTCGGCAAGCGCCGCTCGGACGAATCAGCCAAGCTGGCGGATGGCCGGACAGCAGAGTTCTTTGCGAAGAATCTGGGGTAACGACTTGAAATACATGTGCTGAGGAAGGCTACATGTCTTCCTCGGCACATTGGGGAGGTGCCTGCCCTCGTCTCGAATGAACCCATGCTTCCTGCGGCTCGAACAGACAAGCATGCCATGGCTGGTCCGTCAGGGGGACGCCATCGACATCGAGGCCGATCCCCCGAACCCCTTAGAAGAAGCTGACGATCCCCGGCGTCTCATGCGTCCCCACCCAGCCCTCATAGATCATCCGGAAGGCGACGAAGACGATGACGATGAGGCCGAGATAGGCGATCCACGGATAGCGGTTGATCAGCTTGGCGATCAGGTTGGCAGCGATACCCATCAGCGCCACCGAGAGCAGCAGGCCGACGACCAGGATACCAGGATGCTGGCGCGCCGCGCCTGCAACGGCGAGGACATTGTCGAGGCTCATCGAGACATCGGCGACCGCGACTGCCCAGGCGGCGGCGGCGAAGCTCCTGGCCGGCTTCAGGCCCGATTCGACTTCGTCGGCATGCGGCCCGCCTTCGCGGATCTCGCGCCAGAACTTCCAGCTCACCCAGAGCAGCAACAGCCCACCCGCGAAGATCAGCCCGACGATTCCCATCAGCCAGCTGACGATCAGCGCGAACAGGATGCGCAGGAGGAGCGCCGCGCCGATACCGATCAGGATCACTTTCTTGCGCTGGTCCGCCGGCAAGCCCGCGGCGAGCGCGCCGACGACGATCGCATTGTCGCCCGCCAGCACCAGGTCGATCATCAGCACAGAGCCGAAGGCAGCGAGCGCGGACGGATCGCCCAGGTTCGAGAAATCGGCCAGGATGTGCTGCCAGATATCGGCCGGAGAACCGAGACCCGTTGCGGCGGCGCTAAGGAGCATGTCGAGCATGGTTAAGCCCTAGCGTGCCCGGAGCCGCATGCAAGATGCATGTATTCCGCGGGAGCGATGACGTTCAGGCGACATGGAAAAGGCCCGGCGATATCGCCAGGCCTTCACCCGATTCCGATCCCTTCCCCGCAAGGGAAAGGCAGAGATTACTGATTCATCGAGTCGAAGAAGTCCTCGTTGGTCTTCGAATCCTTCATCTTGTCGAGCAGGAACTCCATCGCATCGACGGTGCCCATCTGCATCAGGATCCGGCGCAGCACCCACATCTTGGTGAGCTTGGACTTGTCGACGAGCAATTCTTCCTTGCGAGTGCCCGACTTGCCGACATCGAGCGCCGGGAAGATGCGCTTGTCGGCCACCTTCCGGTCGAGGACGATTTCCGAGTTGCCGGTGCCCTTGAACTCTTCGAAGATGACTTCGTCCATGCGGCTGCCGGTGTCGATCAGCGCCGTGGCGATGATCGAGAGCGAGCCGCCCTCTTCGATGTTGCGTGCGGCGCCGAAGAAGCGCTTGGGGCGCTGCAGCGCATTGGCATCGACACCGCCGGTCAGCACTTTGCCCGAGGATGGAACCACGGTGTTGTAGGCACGGCCGAGGCGCGTGATCGAATCGAGCAGGATCACCACGTCCTTCTTGTGCTCGACCAGGCGCTTGGCCTTCTCGATCACCATTTCGGAGACCTGGACGTGGCGCTGGGCCGGCTCGTCGAAAGTCGAGCTGATCACTTCGCCCTTCACCGAGCGCTGCATGTCGGTGACTTCCTCGGGACGCTCGTCGATGAGCAGCACGATGAGGAAGACCTCGGGATGATTGTCGGTGATCGCCTTGGCGATGTTCTGGAGCAGCACGGTCTTGCCGACGCGAGGCGGCGCGACGATCAGCGCGCGCTGGCCCTTGCCCTGGGGTGCGACGATGTCGATCACGCGCGCCGACTTGTCCTTGATCGTCGGATCGAGGCTGTCGAGCGTCAGCTTCTGCTCGGGATAGAGCGGGGTGAGATTGTCGAAATTGACGCGGTGGCGAACCGCATCGGGATCGTCGAAATTGACCGAGACCAGCCGGGTCAGGGCGAAATAGCGCTCGCCGTCCTTCGGCGCGCGAATCTCGCCTTCCACCGTGTCGCCGGTGCGCAGGCCGAACTTGCGCACCTGGTTGGGCGAGACATAGATGTCGTCGGGGCCGGCGAGATAGTTCGCCTCGGGGCTACGCAGGAAGCCGAAGCCGTCGGGCAGCACTTCGATCGTGCCCTCGCCCATGATCTGGTCGCCCTGCTCGGCCTGTGCCTTGAGGATCGCGAAGAGCAGATCCTGCTTGCGCAAAGTCGAAGCGCTCTCGACACCGAGCTCCTCGGCCATCGAGACCAGTTCGGCGGGGGCTTTCTTCTTGAGGTCCTTGAGGTGCATTTGGAGTCCGGGTGTCTGGATTGCTTGGGGAGAGCGTCGGTCGGCGGTACGGTCGCGCGCGAATAACGATGCTTGGAGGAGGGATGGTCCGGTGACCCAGGCCACAACGCCGAATTAGGTGTGGCCCTGACCCAAGTCAACCGGTCTCCGCGGTCTGGGATGCGCTTTTGCGGCAAGCCTCATCTTGCGGGAGGCGGATAGCTTGCGCAACTATGTTACGCAAAGTGTCAGAAAGGCTTCACGACCGCGAGGATGACGATCAGGATTACCGCCAGCGCGGGCAACTCGCCAAGCATGCGCAGCCGCCGCGCGGGGATGCCGCCCTGCCCCTTGGCGAGCTTCTTCGAATAGGCGACCGCCCACCCGTGGAATCCGGAAAGCAGCAGTACGATCAGTAGCTTGGCGTGCAACCAGCCCAGGCCGGACCCGCCCTCGAACAGCCCGAGATTGGCGGCGAGCGCCAGGCCGAGCAGCCAGACGACGACGATCGAAGGCGTGAGGATCATCCGGCGCAGCAGCACCTCGCGCTTCGCCCAGGCCGCGGCTTCGGGCGTGCCGAGCGCCTCCTGGTGATGGACGAGATAGCGCGGCAGCAGGAACAGGCCGGCCATCCAGAAGATCACGAAGATGATGTGGAACGCCTTGACCCAGAGATAGGCGCCGCCCAGGAATCCAGTCATGCTCGCCTCCGCTCGCGGGCCGCCATCAGCGCCTCCTGATCCGTGCCAGCAACTGCTCGACATGCGCAATCGGCGTGTCCTGCTGGATCCCGTGGCCGAGATTGAACACATGCGGCCGGCTTGGAAAGGCCAAAAGGATCCGGTCGATCGCGCGGTCGAGCGTCTCGCCTCCGGCGATCAACGCCAGCGGATCGAGATTGCCCTGCACCGGCAACCCGCCGGGCAGCACGGCGTCGGCCCAGGCGGGATCGACCGTCTCGTCGAGCCCGATCGCATCGACCCCGGTCTCGCGCGCATAGGCGGGAAGCTTGCCGCCGGCGCCCTTGGGGAAGCCGATCACCGGCGCCCGGCCCTTCACCGCGGCCGCGATCCGGGCAGTCGGCGCGATCACCCAGCGCTCGAACTGTTCGGGCGAGAGGCTGCCCGCCCAGCTGTCGAACAATTGCACGGCCTCGACGCCGGCATCGATCTGCGCCTTCAGATAGTCGATCGTGCAATCGACGATGCGATCGACCAGCGCCTGCATGAGTCCGGGATCCGCATGGGCGAGCCGGCGCGCCTCCGCCTGCTCGCGGCTCCCCTGTCCGGCGATCATATAGGTGGCGACGGTCCAGGGACTGCCTGCGAAGCCCAGGAAGGTCACTCCGGGATCGAGGGTGGCCCGTACCTGCCGGACGGTCTCATATATGGGCTCCAGGGCCTCAGGACGCGATTCAAGGGCATCCAGGACCTGGCGGGTCGTCATCGTCGGCGCCAGGCGTGGTCCCTCGCCGGCTTCGAACCAGAGTTTCTGGCCCAGCGCCATCGGCACCATCAATATGTCGGAGAACAGGATCGCACCGTCCATGCCGAAGCGGCGGATCGGCTGGAGCGTGATCTCGGCGGCGGCGTACGGGTCGAGCGCCAGTTCGAGGAAGCCGCCCTTCTCGGCTCGGAGCGCGCGATATTCGGGGAGGTAGCGGCCGGCCTGGCGCATGAGCCACACGGGCGGAATCTCCTGTCGAACGCCTTTCAGCGTCTCGAGCAGCTTCTTGGTTCGGGGAGCGGTCAGGGCCTCGGTCCTAAAACTATTAAAAGAGAATCTAGGAATTGTTGGAGTCTGTTGGCGCGTGAAAACCGGGGCTTATGCATTCGTCCGCAACTTGCCAACAGATTGACTCCGGCAGCCTCTCGGGAGTCTCCGGATTCGCCGGCACTGTCCCCGTTTTCAACAGGCTGTGGATCGGAATCACAAGCTGGGGACGGGCATGTGGACGAATCACCAGCGGGAGTCATCGAACTGACCCGATTGGTTCGTGCGGCGGGTTGCGCTAGTGGCTGTGCGCCATGTTCTCCACAGATTCACCCACGGCCTGAATGCGGCTCCACCTCCACCTCCTTTCCGATTCCACCGGCGAGACGCTGGAGAACATCGCCAAGGCGGCACTCGCCCAATATGACGATGTGGAGACGCTGCGCCATTTCTGGCCGATGGTGCGCAGCGAGCCGCATCTCGAACGGATCCTGCAGGAGATCGCGCAGAATCCCGGGCTGGTGCTCTACACGCTGGTGAACCCGGAGATCCGCCGCACGCTGGAGAGCCGTTGCCGGGCCATGGGACTGCCGGCGATCGCGCCGCTCGATCCGGTCAACCACGCGCTCTCCAACCTGCTCGGCCAGGAAGCGAAGGCGCGGCCGGGCCGCCAGCATACCCTGGACGCCGCCTATTTCGCGCGCGTCGACGCGATCCAGTTCACGATCGCGCATGACGACGGGCTGCTCGCGGAGGATTGGGAGGAGGCCGACATCCTCCTCGCCGGCGTCTCCCGCTCGTCCAAGACGCCGACATCGATCTATCTGGCGAACCGCGGCTATAAGACCGCGAACATCCCGATCGTGGTCGAATCGCCGCCGCCGCCCGAGCTGTTCGACTTGAAGCATCCGCTGATCGTCGGCCTCACCACCAGCGCCGACCGGCTGATCCAGATCCGCCGCAACCGGCTGCTCTCGCTGAACCAGGCGCCCGAGACGAGCTATGTCGACCAGGACTCGGTGTCGCGCGAAGTCGCCTATGCGCGGCGGATGTTCGCCGACAATGGCTGGCCGGTAATCGACGTGACGCGCCGCTCGATCGAGGAGACTGCCGCGGCGATCATTCAGCTCTGCAACGAGCGGACGCTCGAAAAGGGAAAACCATGAAGTTCGTACTCGCTTCGCAAAGCGCCTCGCGCCGGGCGATGCTCGATGCCGCCGGCGTGCCGCATGCGGCCGTGGCGGCGCAGGTCGACGAGGCTTCGGCGAAGGAATCGCTGATCGCCGGCGGCATATCCCCGCGCGATCTTGCCGATGCACTGGCCGAACTCAAGGCATTGAAGGTCTCGGGCCTGGTACCGGCGGCGCTGGTGCTGGGCGGCGACTCGCTGGTTGCGCTTGGGGACGGATCGCTGCTCGACAAGCCGGAGAGCCGTGAGCAGGCGGCGGATCATCTGCGCCGCATGTCGGGCCGGACCCACGATATCTACAGCGCCGCGGTGATCGCCGAGGGCGGCCGCGCGGTGTGGCGCCATGTCGATCGCGCGCGGCTGCACGTCCGCCCGCTCTCCGAGACGTTCATCGCGGAGTATCTCGACATCGAATGGCCGGCGATTGCCGGCTGTGTCGGCTGTTTCCGGATCGAGGGGCCCGGCGTCCAGCTGTTCAACCGGACGGAGGGCAGCCAGTTCACCATCCTCGGCATGCCGTTGCTGCCGATCCTCGACTATCTGCGCATCCGGGGGATATTGACGTCATGACAGTCTATGCCGAAGTGATCGGCGACCCCATCGCCCAGTCCAAGTCGCCGCTGATCCATGGCTTCTGGCTGGCCCAGCTCGGCATCGCGGCCGAATATCGCCGCGCGCACGTGAAGCCCGAGGAACTGGCCGGCTATTTCGAATCGCGCCGGGCGGATCCCGACTGGCGCGGCTGCAACATCACCCTGCCTCACAAACAGGCCGCGCTCGAGTTCGTCGAGGATCGCGGTGGCATCCGCCAGTCGATCGGCGCGATCAACACGGTGGTGCGGGCGGAGGACGGCGCGCTGGTCGGCACCAACACCGATGCCGGCGGCTTCTATGCTCCGATCGCCGGCCTGGACCTCGACGGCAAGCATGCAGTGGTGATCGGTGCTGGCGGCGCGGCGCGGGCGATCCTGTTCGCGCTGTCCAAGGTCGGAATCGGGCGCGTGACCCTGCTCAACCGCAACGTGCTGAAGGGCGCGGCGCTGTTGTCGGGCTTCGGGATCAAGGGCGAGGCGCTGCCGCTCGCTGCCAAGCTGCCGCCGGCAGCGCTGCTGGTGAATGCCAGCCCGCTCGGCATGGTGGGCCAGCCGCCGCTCGCGATTGACCTGTCGCCATTGCCTGAGGACGCGGTGGTCTATGACGCAGTCTATGCGCCGCTCGAGACCGGCCTGCTCGCCCAGGCGCGCGACCGCGAGCTTGACACGGTGGACGGGCTCGAGATGCTGGTCGGCCAGGCTGCGCTCGCCTTTGAGCTGTTCTTCGGCGCCGAGCCGCCGCGCGACCGCGACATGGAGCTGCGCGAGCTTCTGTTGACGTCATGATCACCTTGGGCCTCACCGGGTCGATCGGCATGGGCAAGTCGACCGTGGCGGCGATGTTCGCAGAAAGCGGCGTGCCGGTGTTCGATGCCGATGTCGAAGTCCACAAGCTCCAGGGGCCGGACGGCGCGGCGGTCGCGGCGATCGAGGCGGCGTTCCCGGATACCACCAGCGAGCTCGGCGTGAATCGCACGCTGCTGCGCGAGGCCGTGATGGCCGATCCCACCGCCTTTGCCCGGCTGGAAGCGATCCTGCACCCCGCCGTGGCCACGAAGCGGGAGGCGTTTCTCCAGGCGAATCGCGATGCGCCGCTGGTGGTGCTCGACGTGCCCCTGTTGTTCGAGGCAGGCGGGTGGCGCCATGTCGACAGGATTGCCGTGGTCTCAGCGCCCGCCGAGGTGCAGCGCGAGCGCGTGCTTGCCCGCCCCGGCATGACCCCGGAGCGATTCGAAGCGATTCTCGCCCGTCAGCTGCCCGACTCGGAGAAGCGCGCGCGCGCCGATTTCGTGATCCCCACCGGCGTGCCGATCGGGGAGACGCGCGCGGTGGTCCGTGATGTCATCGCTTGCCTAGCGGGCCGCGTGGGAGGATAAGGTTCCCATGCGTGAAATCGTGTTCGACACCGAAACCACCGGGCTCAGCTTCTCGGGTGGTGACCGGCTGGTCGAGATCGGGTGCGTCGAGCTGGTCAACCGGGTGATGACCGGCCGCACCTACCACGCCTATATCAATCCCCAGCGCCCGATGCCGATCGAGGCGTTCAACGTCCACGGCCTGTCGGACGTGTTCCTCTCCGACAAGCCGCTGTTCGCGGACGTGGTCGAGGACATGCTGGAATTCATCGGCGACAGCCCGATGATCGCGCACAACGCCAATTTCGACTTCGGCTTCATCAATGGCGAGCTGACGCGCAACGGCCGGCCGATCGTCGACTTGGGCCGCATGGTCGACACGCTGGCGATCGCCCGCGTCAAGCATCCCGGCGCCAAGCATACGCTTGACGCGCTCTGCACCCGCTACGGCATCGACCTCACCCAGCGCACGCTGCACGGCGCGCTGATCGACGCTTCGCTGCTGGCCCAGGTCTATGTCGAGCTCACCGGCGGGCGGCAGATCA
Source organism: Sphingomonas sp. 1F27F7B (assembly GCF_005503355.1). Taxonomy (GTDB): domain Bacteria; phylum Pseudomonadota; class Alphaproteobacteria; order Sphingomonadales; family Sphingomonadaceae; genus Sphingomonas. Next base: position 71,471 of record NZ_SCMK01000002.1, on the reverse strand, counting down.
CGCTCGGCTTGGCCGTGGACGCGCCGGCGGCGCGCGAGACCGCGGCCGAGGCGCCGGCGCGCGTGCATGCGCGCCCGGCGCGCCAATTTACGGCCAGCGCGGCGGAACTCGAACGCCACGCGGCCTTTCTCTCTAAGATGGAGGACCCGCTCTGGGGCGTCGCCCCGGCCAGTTGACTCCCGGCATTTGCCGGCGGTCGATCGGTTCGGACCCGCACCAGCCAGGGTCCTCGGTACAAAGTGGAGGTGAACAATGGACATCCGGGTTTCTGGGCATCAGGTCGAGACCGGCGCCGCGCTCAAGGCGCAGGTCAACGAACGGCTCCAGGGGATTGCGGGCAAATATTTCTCGCGCGCGATCTCGTCCCAGGCGACCTTCGGCAAGGGGCCGCACGACAACGGGTTCACCTGCGACATCGTGATGCACGTCACCCAGGGCCTCGTCCTCAAGGCGACGAACAAGGGCATGGAGGCGCATGGCGCGTTCGACGGCGCGGCCGATCGGATCGACAAGCAGCTGCGCCGCTATACGCGCCGGCTGAAGGATCGCCAGAACGGCGTGGTCAACGCGTTCGCCGAGAATGGCGCCTATGACAACAATGCCGGCTACACGCTCTTCCAGGAAACAGTGGACGAAGACGAGCCGGTAGATGCGCCGCTGATCATCGCGGAGACCCGAGTCGACGTGCCCGATGCCACGGTTTCGGATGCAGTCATGATGCTCGACCTGCGGAATACCAATGCGCTGCTCTTCCGAAATAGCGCGACAGGGGCCCATAACATGGTCTATCGGCGCGGCGACGGGACGATCGGATGGGTGGAACCCAATCGCGCCGCCTGAGTATTAAGGCAGGCCCCCGGGGGGCGGACCTCAACTGGAATATCGATGACGACCATCAGTGACTTGCTCGTGCCGGAGGCAGTGCTCTCCGGCGTGAGCGCTGCCAGCAAGAAGGCGCTCTTCACGGCGCTGGGTGCCGCCGCGGCCGAGGCTTATGGCCTCGACGCGCGTGCCGTTTCCGAAACCCTCGCCGAGCGCGAGAAGCTGGGTTCGACCGGCTTCGGCGCCGGCATCGCCATTCCGCACGGCAAGCTGGATGCGATCCGCCGCGTCTGCGGCGTGTTCGTGCGACTGGAGAAGCCGGTCGATTTCGGCGCGGTGGACGAGTTGCCCGTCGATCTCGTCTTCATGCTGCTCTCGCCGGTGGGCGCGGGTGCCGAGCATCTGAAGGCGCTAGCCTGCGTCTCGCGCTGCCTGCGCGACAAGGCGATCGCCGCCAAGCTGCGCGGCGCCGGATCGCGCGATGCGCTCTATGCGCTGCTCGCGGGCGTGGAGGCGCGTGACGCAGCCTGAGGAGCCCATCGGGGCGAAGGCGCATTTCCGTGCGCTCGAATCCCTCTATGCCGCGGCGCCGATCAATCGGCTGTTCGAGTCCGTGCTCGAGATTCCGGAAGCCGGTGTCGCGCGCATCCGTTTCACGATCGACGAACGTTATTTCCACGCCGCCGGCGCGGCGCACGGCACGAGCTATTTCAAGATGCTCGACGATGCCGCCTTCTATGCGGTGAACAGCCTCGTCACCGATCGCTTCGTGCTGACCACGCAGTTCAACCTGCTGCTCACCAAGCCGCTCGGCCCCGGGCCGGTGGTGGCGGAGGGGCGCTGGGTCAGCGGGCAGCGGCGCGTGTTCGTCGCCGAGGCGCGGCTGATCGATGCGACCGGTGAGGAAGCGGCGCGCGGCACGGGCACCTTCATGCGCTCGCGCATCCCGCTCGCCTCGCTTCCCGGATATCGTCAGGGCTGATGGCGCGGATCGCCACCGGCGTGCTGGTCAATGCGCTGATCCGCCGTGCCGAGGGCGCCGGCGGCGGCGCGATGGTGCTGGCCAGGGGCGATGCGACTGCCGGTGCGATCCTGCTCCTGCTGGTCGAGCGCGGCGGCAATCCGCGCTTCGCCGAGCGTGGTCTCGGGCCTGACGGAACGCCCGCGCTGGTCGCGTCGTGCCCACGCGAATTCGCCGATGAGGGCGAGGTCACCGCCTATTGGCGCCGTCGCCGCGAGCGCGATTCCGACCTCTGGGTAGTCGAACTGGACATCGCGGATGCGGAACGCTTCGCCGCTGAAACGATCGCGATGAATTGACATGTAGGACATGGACGGCGAAAGGCGGCGCCTATTATCAATCGCGTTGTGCCTACCGGGGTGTGAAGTCGGTCGGTTACGCAGTCGGGGGGGAAGCCCGGCGGTCCAATAAAGAAAACGGGCCGGCCGCGCACCAACCGCACAGCAACGAAGCCTAATGAAGTTCATCCATCGCGCCGCGGGCTTCGCGGCCGTGACTTTTTGCGCTGGCGCACTTGCGAATGCCGCCACGCTCGATGTGACCATGAACCCGCAGGATGCGCCGGTTCAGCAGGTCAACGTCCAGAACCTCCAGCAGGTTCCAGCGCCGGCCCCGCAGGCCGCGCCGACTCCGATCCAGGAAAAGACCGAGATCGTCCAGCCGATCCCCAATGCGGATCCGGACGACGAAGATTTCGATTCGCTTTCCGAAGCCGTGGCTGCGCAGGATGCGCCCGCGTCGCTCGACAGCGAGCTCAACTGCCTTGCCGTGAGCGTCTATTACGAAGCGAAGAGCGAGCCGCTTGCCGGCCAGCTCGCCGTGGCGGACGTGATCCTCAACCGCACCGAATCGGGCCGCTTCCCGCGCTCGGTCTGCGGTGTGGTGACGCAGCGCGGCCAGTTCTCCTTCGTTCGCGGCGGCAAGCTGCCGACTCCGCCGGCCAATGGCCAGTGGAAGAAGGCGCTCGCCGTGGCCCAGGTCGCGATGAAGGACCAGTGGGATTCGCCGGTGCCCGAAGCGCTGTATTTCCATGCCCGCTATGTGAAGCCCAGCTGGAAGCGCGCGCGTGTGGGCTCCGTGGGCAACCATGTCTTTTATCGTTGATAGCGGACTGGCGGCACCGGCCCGGTTCCGAAATCCAGAATAGGCGAGTCGCGGGGTTCCCAGTGTTCGCTTAATGTTCTAGACGGCCGGGGATGACTTCCCCGGCCGTTTCGATTCCGGAAGACCCGCTGCCCGATGGGCCCCTGATCGCCGCCGACGTCGCCCGCGGCGTCACGCGGCTGCTGCTTCGCCACGATTGCGTCGCGCTTGCGGAGGTGCCGCTGGAGAACGGGCGCCGTGCCGATCTGATGGCGATCGATTCGCGCGGCAACATCGTCATCGTCGAGATCAAGGTGTCGCGTGCCGATCTGCTCGGCGACGGCAAATGGACCGATTATCTCGCCCATTGCGACCGTTTCTTCTGGGCGGTGCCCGCCGGGTTCGATCTCAGGCCGTTCGAGCAGGAAGGATTCCTGCCCGCGCGCGCCGGGCTGATCGTCGCGGATCGCTACGATGCCGCGGTGATGCGCGAGGCGGCGACCTTTCCCCTGCCCGCGCCGACGCGCCGCAAGAGCACGCTGGCCTTTGCCCGGCGCGCCGCGCGCCGAGTCATCCAGATCCTCGATCCTGACGCGGAAGCGGCTTTCTAGAGCTTCGGGCCCGCCGGAGCCGCGCCGCTCGACTTGCCGCCCTTGGGCGCTTCGGCCAGCAGCTTGGCGATCTGCGGGTAGCGGGTTTCGTCCCGGGCATAATCGCGGGCCGACTTGCCGGTGACGTTGTCGGTGCGGTCCGGATTGGCGCCCGCGGTAAGGAGCTGGCGGACGACTTCGATGTCATGGACCTGGACGGCGCGGATCAGCGGCGTTTCGCCGCTGGCGTTGGCCGTGTTCACATTGGCACCATATTTGAGCAGGATCCCCACGCCTTCGCCCCAGCCACGCTCGGCCGCGATGATCAGCGGCGTGTTGCCGCGACCGTCCTGCAGGTTCGGATTGATGTCGTCCTGTTGGAGCAGCACGCGCAAATAGGTCGAATCGCTGCGCTTCACCACGATGTGGAGCGCGCCCTCGCCGGTTGAGCGGTCCTTGGTGTTGACGATGCGGAGCGCCTTGTTCTCCAGATACTTGTTCACCTTCGCGCCGTCCGTCTCGCGGATGGCCTGGAGGAAATTATAGCTGTCGGAGAATTGCTGGGCCGATGCCGGCACGGCGGCGAGCATCAGCAGGGCGGCGCCGGCGGCACCCAATACGCGAACGGTCATGTCTTGCCCAAACCCCATAGCGGCAGTGCTTGCAACCCCCGGACTATCAGATCATGGCTGGGGATACCATGAGCAGGATATTTCAGGCCCTTGTGCCTTTGCTACTGATCGTCTCGGGCTGCAGCGGCGCCCCGGGCGAGCCGCCGCTCGCCGGCGCCCGGATCGGCGGCCCCTTCACGCTGACCGATCCGAACGGCAAGCCCGTGCGCGACGGCGATTTCGCCGGCAAGTATCGCATCGTCTATTTCGGCTACACCTATTGTCCGGACATCTGCCCGAACGACATGCTCAAGATCGGCCAGGCGATGAAGACGCTCGACAAGCAGGCGCCGGCCAAGGCCGCGCAGATCGTGCCGATCTTCATCACCGTCGATCCCGAGCGCGACACGCCCGGGGTGGTGGGCGAGTTCGTGCGCAACTTCGACGATCGCATCGTCGGCCTCACCGGCAGCCCGGCGGCGATTGCGGCGGTGGAGAAGCAATATGCGGTCTATGCGAAGAAGGAAGCGCCCGGCCCGAACGGTGCCTATCTGGTAGGGCACAGCCAGATTGCCTATCTGATGGGCAAGGACGGCAAGCCGATCACGTCGCTGCCGATCGAAAAGGATGCTGCGGCCGTGGTGGAGCAGCTCGACCATTGGGTGAGATGACCGGGAAATTCTGGGAAGACCTGCCGCTGGAAAAGCTCGACCGGGCGCAATGGGAAGCCCTTTGCGACGGCTGCGGCAAATGCTGCATCCACAAGCTCGAGGACGAGGAGACCGGCGAGCTGATGGCGACCAATGTCGCCTGCCGCCTGCTCGACCGGCGGATGGGGCGCTGCTCCGACTATAAGCACCGCCATGCCTATGTCCCCGAATGCGTGCGGCTGACTGCGCGCAACGTCCGCGACATCGAATGGCTGCCCTCCACCTGCGCCTATCGCCTGCGCGGCGAGGGCAAGCCCCTGCCCGACTGGCATTATCTGGTGAGCGGTGATCCGGAAGCGGTCCATGCGGCCGGTCAGTCGACTCGCGGCTGGACGGTGAGCGAGGACGACGTGGTGGATTTCGAGCATCACCTGGTGGACCGCGAGCTTTGAGCGAACCGGAGATCGAGGTGGTCCGTCACGCCCGGGCGCGGCGGATGCGGCTCTCGGTCGATCCGCGTTCGGGCAAGGTGAAGCTCACGCTGCCGCCGCGCGCTTCGCTCAAGAAGGGCATGGACTGGGCCCGCACGCAGCAGGGCTGGATCGCGGCGCAACAGGCGAAGATGCCCGAGGCGCGGCCCTTCGCACCGGGGGAGCGCATCCCGCTCGGCGATGCCGAGGTGGAGATCATGTGGCCCGCGCCCGGCGCCGGCCGAACGCCGCGGCTGGCGGGCGACCGGCTGCTCTGCGGTGGCCCGCGCGAGGGGCTGGAGCGGCGCATCGAACGCTGGCTGCGCCAGGCGGCGCTCGACCTGCTGAGCGAGGAGACGGCGGAATATGCCGAGCGCGCGGGGGTGACGGTAACCAAGGTCTCGATCGGCGATCCGCGCGGGCGCTGGGGAAGCTGCGCTTCCTCGGGCCAGATCCGCTACAGCTGGCGGCTGCTGCTGGCGCCGAGCCATGTGCGGCGCTCGACCGTGGCGCATGAAGTGGCGCACCGGATTCACATGAACCATTCGCCGGCGTTTCACCGCGTGGTGGCGGAGCTTTACGAAGGCGATCCGGAGCGGGCACGCGCCTGGCTCAGGCGCAACGGCGCGGCGCTGCACTGGTACGGCCGGTAACGCTTCTCCTGATCGTCCAGCCGATATCGAAGCGCCGGCGCGTCGAGGCCGCAGCGCGTGCATCCCCCCACCCCCTCCCTTTCCGGGAGGGGCTTCAGCAGGCGCCTATTGCGGTTCCCCGCGTGGCGCGTCGCCCCTTGGCGGCGGGCTTGGCTGCCGCGGGACGTCGCGCGGCGCATCGCGCTGATCGCGCTGTGCGGGGGCAGGCCTGCGGCCGGTCATCCGGTCGATCCAGTCCTGGTCGAGCTGCTCGTCCTGGCCATGCGGGGGCTGGGCCTGCTCGGTGCCGTCGCCGCGCGGCTGCTGGTCTTCGGGCAGCGGATTGCCGTCCGGATCGACGAACAGGCCGTTGTCGGGCTCGGCATAGGCCGCATTCTCTTCGTCGAGCTGATATTCGGGCAGCGTCACCTGCGTGTCGAACTGCTCGACCGGGCGCTTGGCCACTGCCTTGACCATGAAGTCGTGAAAGGCGCGCGCCGGGGCGGTGCCGCCCTGCAGGCCGGGGACGACCTTGGCGTCGTCGCGGCCCATCCACACGCCGGTGGTGAGGCCGGAGGAGAAGCCGACGAACCAGCCGTCCTTGTTCGACGTGGTGGTGCCGGTCTTGCCCGCGACCGGGCGGCCGATCTGCGCGGCGCGGCCGGTACCGGTGGCCACCGCAGTCTGCATCAGGTCGGTCATCTGCGCCGCGACATAGGGCGCGACCAGGACGTGGCTGGTATCCACTTCGTGCTGGTAGATCACCGCGCCGTTCGCCGTCACGCGCGTGATGCCATAGGGCGTCACCGCCACGCCCTTGTTCGCCACCGAGGCGAAGGCGCGGGTCATGTCGATCAGCCGCACGTCCGACGTGCCGAGCACCATTGCCGGATGCGTGTCGACCGGGGTGGTGATGCCGAAGCGACGGGCCATGTCGGCGATCGCGCCGAAGCCGACTTCCTGGCCCAGCTTCGCCGCGATCGTGTTGACCGAATAGGCGAAGGCGGTGCGCAGGTTCATCTCGCCGCGGAACGCGCCCGAGCTGTTGCGGGGACTCCAGCCGGCGATCGTCACCGGCTCGTCGACGACCATGTCGTCGGGCTTGTGGCCGGCTTCCAGTGCGGTCAGGTAGACGAACAGCTTGAACGCCGAGCCCGGCTGCCGGGTCGCCTGAGTCGCGCGATTGTAGATCGACGCCACATAGTCCTTGCCGCCCACCATCGCGCGCACGGCGCCGTCGCGATCGAGGCTGACCAGCGCGCCCTGGGCATTCTTGGGCGCATTGGCGCGGATCGCATCGTCGGCGGCGCGCTGCATCGACAGGTCGAGCGTGGTCCACACTTCGAGCGGCGCCTCGGTCTCGTCGATCAGCACCTCGAGCTGGGGCAGCGCCCAATCGGTGAAATAGCGCACGCTGTTCTGCTGGGGCTCGGGGGCGAGCGCCACGGTGCGCGGATCGGTGGCCTTGGCCTGGCTCTGCGTGATCTTGCCGGTCTCCGCCATCAGGTCGAGCACCACGCTGGCACGGCCGATCGCGGCCTCGGCATCGGCGGTGGGCGAATAATGCGAAGGCGCCTTGACCAGGCCGGCGATCACCGCCGCCTCGGCCAGGCTCAGATTGGTGGCGGGATGGCCGAAGAACTTTCGGCTCGCGGCATCGATGCCATAGGCGCCGCCGCCGAAATAGACCTTGTTGAGATAGAGCTCGAGGATCTCGTCCTTCGAGAATTTCCGCTCCATCGCCAGCGCGATCACGCCTTCGCGCACCTTGCGGCCCAGGTCGTACTTGTTCGACAGGAAGATGGTGCGCGCCACCTGCTGGGTGATGGTCGAGCCGCCCTGCAGGCGCCGGCCCTCGTCGTGCAGCTGCTTGGCGCGCCAGAATATGCGGGCGACGCCGACGGGATCGACGCCCCAGTGCGATTCGAAGCGGCGATCCTCGGTGGCGATGATCGCGTCCTTCATCACCTGCGGGATCTTGTCGGACTTGATCCATTCGCCATAGCTCGGCCCGAGCGACACCAGCACGGTGCCGTCCGCCGCATGGACGCGGATCATCTGGCCGTTGGGCGAGGATTTGAGCTCGTCGAAGCTCGGCAGCGTCGACTTGGTCGAATAGACTGCGATGAGGAGTGCGATGAAGGCGAGCAGCGCGAGGCTGCCGCCGCTCACCAGCAACCAGAAAGCGATTCGCTTCCAAAAGGAGAGGTCACGCCATTTGGGCGTGCGGATCACGGCTGGCAGGTTCTTCGATGGCATCGGGGGAGTGCGATTAAGCCCTATTCGGCCTGCTCACAAGGATCAGGCGCCGCTCGGTTCGCTCGTAGCGGCATTCTGGTTGCCACCACGTGAACGGAAATCGAGGCCGGCGGAGTTGATGCAGTAGCGCAGGCCCGTCGGCGGCGGCCCGTCGGGAAAGACATGGCCCTGATGGCCGTCGCAGCGCGCGCACCGCAGCTCGACGCGGCGCATGCCATGGCTGGTATCGGCATGCTCGGTGACGTTTTCCGGATCGATCGGGCGCGTGAAGCTCGGCCAGCCCGATCCCGAGTCGAACTTGTCGGCGCTGTCGAACAGCTCGAGCTTGCAGCCGGCGCACAGATACAGGCCGTCGGCCTTGTTGTCGGTGTAGCGGCCGGAAAAGGCCCGCTCGGTGCCGGCTTCGCGCAGCACGTGAAACTGTTCCGGGGTCAGGCGCTTGCGCCACTCGGACTCGGAGAGGTTCAGATGCTCCATGGTGCGAAGCATGTGTCCGGCGCCGGGGGCCGCGTCAATCCGGGTTGGCGCGGAAGCGGGTCAAACCAGCGTCGGCCTTGAGCCGGCGCTTCAATTCTTCGGCGGGCGGCGCCCAGAGAAAGCCGAAGCTGACCGCGCCATGTCTGGATTCCACTGCATGGTGCAGCCGGTGTGCCTGGACGATCCGCTTCATGTAGCGGGATCGCGGGACGTAGCGATGGCGCACCCGCTGGTGGACGATCACGTCGTGGAAGCCGAAATAGATCGCGCCATAGCCGGCGATTCCGGCGCCGATCCAGGCGAAGCCCGGCCACCATCCTCCCTGCACCCCGCCATAGAGGAGCACGATCGAAGGAACCGCGAAGAGTATGGCATAAAGGTCGTTGAGCTCGAACCAGCCGGTGCGTGCCCGGTGGTGGCTCCGATGGAGGAACCAGCCGGGCCCGTGCATGACCCAGCGGTGCATCGCCCAGGCGAATCCCTCCATCGCGGCAATGGCGGCGAGGAACAGGACAAGGCCGATCCAGGGGGACATGGCGGTTAGATAGGCGCTCGCGACCGTTCCGTCAGCCCGGGATGCGAGTCGGATGTCGACTCGGCGGGCGCGCTCTCGTCCGGTCGCCCCGGCCTCGTCCAGGGCCTGCCGTGCCGCACGCGCAGCGCTGGCGCCCCTTTCCGATGCTCGCCGCCCGACGGCATGGAATCGGAGTGCCCAGGAAGGACAATGGCTTGCTCATCAAAGGCCCGCCATCGGCATATTGCGATTACGTCTCAATCGCATTTACGCCGAAAAGATTTGGATTCGCGCGCGCGCCGTGCTTAAGGCTCGCGCAAACCCCTTCCCGCCACAAATGACGAGGGCGCGCTCCCCATGAACATCCACGAATATCAGGCCAAGGAACTGCTCGCGAAGTTCGGTGCGCCGATCGCCGCCGGCTATGCAGCCTTCACCGTCGAGCAGGCGGTCGAGGCGATGAACAAGCTGCCCGGGCCGCTCTATGTCGTGAAGGCGCAGATCCACGCCGGTGGCCGCGGCAAGGGCAAGTTCAAGGAACTCCCGCCCGAGGCCAAGGGCGGCGTCCGCCTCGCCCGCAGCGAGGCCGAGGTCCGCGAAGCCGCGCACGAGATGCTCGGCAACACGCTGGTGACGATCCAGACCGGCGAGCATGGCAAGCAGGTCAACCGCCTCTACATCACCGACGGCGCCGACATCGCCAAGGAATTCTACCTGGCGCTCCTCGTCGACCGCGTGACCGGCCGCATCGCCTTCGTCGTCTCGACCGAGGGCGGCATGGACATCGAGGAAGTCGCGCATTCGACTCCCGAGAAGATCCATACCTTCGACGTCGATCCGGCGACCGGCTTCATGCCGCACCACGGCCGCGCCGTCGCCGCCGCGCTGGGCCTGACCGGCGACCAGGGCAAGCAGGCCGCCAAGGTCGCTGCGTCGCTCTTCGCCGCCTTCCAGGGCACCGACGCCGCCCAGATCGAAGTCAACCCGCTCGCGCTGACCGAGCAGGGCAACCTGCTCGTCCTCGACGCCAAGGTCGGCTTCGATTCGAACGCGATGTTCCGCCACAAGGACCTGGCCGAGCTGCGCGACGAGAGCGAAGAGGATCCGATGGAGCTCGAGGCCTCGAAGTATGACCTCGCCTATATCAAGCTCGACGGCGACATCGGCTGCATGGTCAACGGCGCCGGACTGGCGATGGCGACGATGGACATCATCAAGCTCAACGGCATGTTCCCGGCCAATTTCCTCGACGTCGGCGGCGGCGCCAACAAGGAGAAGGTGACCGCGGCGTTCAAGATCATCCTGAGCGATCCGGCCGTGAAGGGCATCCTGGTCAACATCTTCGGCGGCATCATGCGCTGCGACATCATCGCCGAGGGCATCGTCGCCGCGGCGAAGGAAGTGAATCTCTCGGTGCCGCTGGTCGTCCGCCTCGAGGGCACCAACGTGCAGCAGGGCAAGGACATCCTCGCCAATTCGGGCCTGGCCATCGTTCCCGCGAACGACCTGGGCGATGCGGCGAAGAAGATCGTCGCCGAAGTGCAGAAGGTCGCCGCCTGACGCCGATCGGCAAGCGGGCCGCGGATGCGGCCCGCTCGTCGGTTTACTTGACGCCCTTCTCGTTGATGCTCTTCTTGAGCAACTGCGGCGCTGCCGGCGCGACCGCCTTGATCGTGGTCGGCGTCATCGACAAGCGCGAGGGCATGGTTGCCCCCGCCGCCGGTGCAGCTTCGACTGCCGCGGTCGGGGCGCCGTCGTTGCGGCGGTCGCCGGTATAGGTCCGATGCTCGTCCGCCACGGCATCCGTGGCCGGGCAGGCCCCCTCGGGCCCGGCGGTCGGCTTCGCCGCTCCGGTGCCCGAGCCGCAACGTGCATAGCTCGCCGATGCGGCGCCCGGCATTCCGGAAATCGTACCGGTCTTGGGCTTGGCCGCCTTTTCCTTGGCCGTCATGGGCGCCTCTTGCGCGATAGCCGGCATCGCAATGCCGCCGGTCACCAGCATCGCTATCGCAAAAGCATATTTCCCCATATCTCCTCTCCTTCCTTCACGAAATTGCAGGTTCCTTCCTGAATTCGTGGTGAACTCGTCGCGCCTCCGTAACAAGGCGATATGCGCGGCATTTTCGATGATCGGGTATGCTGAAAGCGCTTTGGGGCTGGACTTGAATTGATTCTCGGGCATTAGCGATCAGCATTGCCGATCTTCCAGCGACGGAGAGGATTTCGATGAAAGTGCTGGTGCCGGTCAAGCGCGTGCTTGACTACAACGTAAAGCCGCGGGTGAAGGCGGACGGGACGGGGGTCGACCTCGCCAACGTCAAGATGAGCATGAACCCGTTCGACGAGATCGCGATCGAGGAAGCCGTGCGCCTGAAGGAAAAGGGTGCGGCGACCGAGGTGGTGGTGGTGACCATCGGCGTCGCCAAGGCGGAGTCGGACGTGCTGCTCACCGCGCGCGCCATGGGCGCCGACCGGGCGATCCTGATCCAGACCGATGACGAGATCGAGCCCCTGGCCGTGGCCAAGCTGCTGGCCAAGGTCGCCGAGGAAGAGCAGCCCGGATTGATCATCCTGGGCAAGCAGGCGATCGACGACGATTCGAACCAGACCGGCCAGATGCTGGGTGCGCTGCTCGGCTGGCCCCAGGGTACCTTCGCCTCGAAGGTCGAGCTGGGCGGCAGCGGCGTGCAGGTCACGCGCGAAGTCGATGGCGGCCTCGAGACGGTGGACCTCAAGCTGCCGGCGATCGTCACCACCGATCTGCGTCTCAACGAGCCGCGCTATGCCACGCTGCCGAACATCATGAAGGCCAAGTCCAAGCCGGTCGCGAAGAAGACCGTTGCGGATTACGGCGTCGACGCCGCGCCGCGCCTCAAGACGCTGAAGGTCGTCGAGCCGGCCAAGCGCTCGGCGGGCATCAAGGTGGGCTCGGTCGACGAGCTGGTCGAGAAGCTCAAGGCGCTGGGAGTGGCGAAATGAAGACGCTGGTTTGGGTCGAGCACGACAATCAGAACCTCAAGGACGCCACGCTTTCGGCAGTGACCGCCGCGGCGAAGCTGGGCGAGGTCCATCTCCTCGTCGCCGGCCAGGGCGTCGGCGGCGTCGCCCAGGCGGCGGCGGCGATCGAGGGCGTGGGCAAGGTCCATGTCGCCGATGACGCCGCCTATGCGCATTTCCTGGCCGAGAATGTCGCGCCGCTGATCGTCAAGCTGATGGACACGCATGATGCGGTCCTGTTCCCGGCAACCACCACGGGCAAGAACATCGCGCCGCGTGTGGCTGCCGCGCTTGACGTGATGCAGATCTCGGACATCCTCTCGGTCGAAGGCGCGGACACCTTTACGCGCCCGATCTATGCCGGCAACGCGATCGCCACCGTGCAGACCAGCGACAAGAAGCTGGTGATCACCGTGCGCGGCACGGCCTTCCCCAAGGCGGCGGCTACCGGCGGCTCCGGCACGATCGAGGCCGTGGCGGGCGAGGGCGACAAGGGTCTCTCCACCTTCGCGGGCGCGGAGATCGCCAAGTCGGAGCGCCCGGAGCTGACCAGTGCCAAGGTCATCGTCTCGGGCGGCCGCGCGCTCGGCTCGTCGGAGCAGTTCCACGCGCAGATCGATCCGCTGGCGGACAAGCTCGGCGCCGCGGTCGGCGCCTCGCGCGCCGCCGTCGACGCGGGCTATGCCCCGAACGACTATCAGGTCGGCCAGACCGGCAAGATCGTCGCTCCCGAAGTCTATGTCGCGATCGGCATCTCGGGTGCGATCCAGCACCTCGCCGGCATGAAGGACTCGAAGACGATCATCGCGATCAACAAGGATGAGGACGCCCCGATCTTCCAGGTGGCGGACATCGGCCTGGTCGGCGACCTGTTCAAGATCGTGCCGGAGCTGACCGAGAAGCTCTGATCTTGGCGCTTTCGCTGGACGAAGAGGGGGCGGTGCACCTTGCCGGTGCGGCCGCCCCTTTTCTCGATGCGCTGTCGGCGCTGGCCGTGAACCAGCCCGCCGACCGCGCGGGAATCCGGCTGCACGGCGTGCCGGGCCTGGCCGAACTGCTCGGCACCGCGACGCTCGGGGCGCCGGTTCGCGGCATGCGGCCGGTCCGCGCGATCCTGTTCGACAAGAGCCCGGGCGCCAACTGGGCGCTTGGCTGGCATCAGGACCGGACGATCGCGGTGCGGGCGCGCGCCGATATCCCCGGCTTCGGCCCCTGGTCGGTCAAGCAGGGGCTGCTCCACGTGGAACCGCCCTTCGCGCTGATCGAGGCGATGCGGACGATGCGGATCCATCTCGATCCGGTGCCCCGGGACAATGCGCCGCTGCTGATCGCGCCGGGCTCGCACCGGCTGGGCCGCATCCCGGAGAGCGAGCTCGCGGCAGTGGTCGAACGCTGCGGCACCGCGTGCTGCCTCGCCGATGCGGGCGATGTCTGGCTCTACGCCACGCCGATCGTCCATGCTTCCGCCGCAAGCGGCGGCGCGGGGCATCGGCGGGTGCTGCAAGTGGATTTCTCGGCGCAGGCCCTGCCCCCGGGGCTGGAATGGCTCGGCCTGTAAGGCGTATTGTGTGCTCGCGAGGATCGCCGCATCCTCGCGCGATGTTCGATCGGTCCGATCTGCTGCTCCTGCTTCCCTTCCGGGTCCTGTTGGTGCTGCTCGCGTTCCTCTGCGTGCTGGTCGCCTGGTCGCATTTCCGCTGATCGGCCGGGCTCAATCCGCGCCCATCGCCCGTGGCGGAGTCGCTTCGGGGATCGGCAGCGGCGGCACCGTCGCCAGCTTCGCGGCGATCGCCAGCGCCGCCAGCGTCAGCACCCCGCAAAAGAGCGCCACCCCGTTCCAGCCCCAGCCGGTCCAGGCGATTCCGCCCGCCGATCCGAGCACGCTCGACCCGAGATAATAGAAGAACAGGTAGAAGGCCGCCGCCTGCCCCCGGCTCGCCCGCGCTCGCCTTCCGACCCAGCTGGACGCGATCGAGTGGGCGCCGAAAAAGCCGATGGTGACGACGCCGATGCCGGCCACCACCAGCGCCAGCGAGAGCGAGGCAGTCATCGCGGTGCCGATCAGCAGCATTGCGGTGGGGATCCAGAAGATCAGCCGCCGTCCGCGCCTCTCGGCCAGATGCCCGAACCAGGCCGAGCTCCCCGACCCGAGCAGATAGAGCAGGAAGATCGCGCCGATCGCCGCATGGCCGAGGGTGAAGGGCGGCGCGACCAGGCGGAAGCCGACATAATTGTAGATGGTGACGAACACGCCCATCAGCAGGAACGCTTCGGCATAGAGCAAGGGCATCGCCCGGTCCCTGAACAGGTCACGCCCTGCCGCCAGCACCGCGCCCGGGTGCACGACCTGCGGCACGAAGCGGCGCGAGGGCGGGGCGAGGCGGCGAAAGCCCTCGGCCATCGCCAGGCCGACCAGCCCGACGCCGATCAGGCCCCAGCGCCAGTCGATCAGCTCGGTGAGCAGGCTCACCCCCAGCCGCCCGGCCATGCCGCCGATCGCGCTGCCGGCGATGTAGAGACCCATTGCCGGCCCCACGGAGTGCGGTTCCACCTCCTCGCTGACATAGGCCATGGCGACGGCGGGCATTCCGGCCAGCGCGATGCCGGTGAGCAGCCGCAACGCCAGCAGCGTGCCCCAGCCCGGCGCCAGCCCGGTCAGCGTGGTGAGCAGCCCCGCGCCGAACATCGCGAATACCATCAAGGGGCGGCGGCCGAGCTTGTCCGAAAGCATCCCGGCAATGACGATCGCCACGGCCAGCGGCCCGGTGGCGAGCGAGATGGCGAGGCTCGCCGCTTCCGCGCTGAGGCGGAACTCGGCGGCGAACAGCGGCAGCAGCGGTTGGGCGGAATAGAGGAGCGAGAAGGTCGAGAAGCCCGCGAACAACATGGCGAGCGTCAGCCGCCGATAGCCCGGGGTGCCGCGCGCATATCCGGCATGCGGCGCGCTCTCCGGCCCGGCCTCCGGGCCAGCGGGATCGGGCCCGGTCATTCGACCGGCTTGATGCTTTCGACCAGGATGTTCGCGCGGCCGGGGGGTGCCGAGTTCACTGCTTCGCGTGCATCACATTTCGGATCGGGTGCAAGCGCGTACCAATGGATCCGCGTGCGCTGGCGCAGCGTGCGGAACAGCTTGCCCGTGGCGGGGACGGTCATCTGCGCGTCGAAGCGCCCGTCGGTCGACATGATCGCCCGCCATTCCAGCGGCTCGGCCCGAAGCGTGGCCTGTTTCGCGTCGAGATAATCGTTCTGGATCATCGCCGGCTCCAGCTGCACGACCAGGTCGCGGCCGCCCATGATGTTGGTGAAGCCGACATTGGAGAATTCCTCGACCGACCAGCTGCCGTCCCTGGCCGCTTCGCCCCAGCCGACCCGCAACGGGCTGCCGCGGCGCGCCGCCGCGATCAGCGCCGCGCGGCTGCCCGCGACATCCTCCCCCTGGGGGCCGTTGACGAAGAGCAGGCGCCAGTCCGAAGGGCAGGCGTCCGGCGCGGCGAGCAGGAACATGGCGGCGGCGAGCATGGCGACAGGATAGGCGATCGCCGTGGCGCCGGGAAGGGCGGTGGCCGTGCGGGCGGCGCAACCCGGGATGCGCGCGCCGGGGGTTGACGCTGCAGTGCAGCATACGCACTTGAGGCGCATGCACGGCCCCGCTCCCCGCACCCACAATGTCGGCCTCGTCCATTTCGCGCTGGCGATGGGCGGCTTCGCGATCGGCACCACCGAATTCGCGACGATGAGCCTGGTGCCGTACATGGCGGAGGGGCTGAAGATCGACGTGCCCAGCGCCGGCCATGTCATCAGCGCCTATGCGCTCGGCGTGGTCGTCGGGGCGCCGCTGATCGCGGTGGCGGCAGCGAAGCTCTCGCGCCGGCTGACGCTGATCCTGCTGATGACTGGATTCGCGC
The DNA here is from genome assembly GCF_005503355.1 of Sphingomonas sp. 1F27F7B. GTDB lineage: Bacteria > Pseudomonadota > Alphaproteobacteria > Sphingomonadales > Sphingomonadaceae > Sphingomonas. Next base: position 55,440 of record NZ_SCMK01000002.1, on the reverse strand, counting down.
TGTTCAACACGCTGAGCGCGCTCGCGCCCGACTATCACTGGTTGCTGCTGTTCCGCTTCCTGTCCGGGCTCCCGCATGGCGCCTATTTCGGCATCGCCGCGCTGGTCGCCGCTTCGCTGGTGCCGGTCAACAAGCGGTCCCAGGCGGTCGGGCGGATGATGCTGGGGCTCACCGTGGCGACGATCCTCGGCGTGCCGCTCGCCAACTGGCTGGGCCAGGCGCTGGGCTGGCGCTGGGGCTTCGTGGTGGTCGGCGCGCTTGCGCTGGCGACGGTGGCGCTGGTCGCGGCGCTCGCGCCGCGCGACTCGCCCCAACATGGCGCGAGCCCGCTCAAGGAGCTCGGCGCGCTCGCCAATGGCCAGGTGTGGCTCACGCTCGGCATCAGCGCGATCGGCTTTGGCGGCATGTTCTGCGTCTATACCTATGTCGCCTCGACCATGCTCGAGGTGACCGGGGCGCCGGCGGGCATGATCCCCCTCGTCCTCGCGGTGTTCGGCATGGGCGCGACGCTCGGCAGCATCATCGTGCCGAAGTTCGCCGATCGCGCGCTGATGCCCACCGCGGCCGTGCTGCTGCTCGGCAGCGCCGTCGCGCTCGCGCTCTATCCCTTCGCCGCCGGGCAGCTGTGGAGCATCGCGCTCGACATCTTCGCGATCGGCTTCCTGGGCGCGCTGGGCGCGGTGCTGCAGACTCGGCTGATGGACGTGGCGGGCGAGGCGCAGGGGCTCGCCGCCTCGCTCAACCACTCGGCGTTCAACTTCGCCAACGCGCTCGGGCCCTGGCTGGGCGGGCTCGCGATCGCGGCCGGCTATGGCTGGACGTCGACCGGCTGGGTCGGCGCGCTGCTCTCGCTGGGTGGCTTCCTGGTGCTGGTGGCGGCGGTGCTCGCCGAGCGCAGAACGAGATAGCCCGCCGCCGCCGAAAGGATCGATCCGGCGAGCACGCCGATCTTCACATGGTCGATCAGCTCGGGCCGGTCGGGAAAGGCCAGGCCGCCGATGAACAGGCTCATCGTGAAGCCGATGCCGGCGAGCAGCGACACCCCGTAAATCTGGCGCCAGCCGCCCGGGCGCGTCGCGAAGCCGGTCCGCACCGCGATCCAGATGCTGCCGAAGATGCCCAGCTGCTTGCCGAGGAACAGGCCGAGCGCGATGCCGAGCGGCAGCGGATCGAGCAGCACCGAAGGCGAGACCCCGGCCAGCGAGACGCCGCCATTGGCGAAGCCGAACAGCGGCACGATCAGATAGGCCGACCAGGGATGCAGCGCGTGCTCGAGCCGGTGAAGCGGCGAGCCGGCATCGTCGGGATGGCCGGGCGACTTGACGATCGGGATCGTCATCGCGGCGGCCACGCCGGCGACGGTCGCGTGGATGCCGGAGAGGAACACGAGGTACCAGAGCAGCACGGCGAGCAGCAGGTAGATCCAGAGCTGCCGCACGCCGCTGCGGTTGAGCACGTACATGGCGGCGAGCACCAGCGCCGCGCCGGCCAGCGCCAGCGTGCTGATGTGCGCGGTATAGGCAAGCGCGATGATCGCCACTGCGCCCATGTCGTCGACGATCGCGACGGTGGTGAGGAACAGCTTGAGCGACGCCGGCGCGCGGCTGCCCAGGATCGCGAGCACGCCGATGGCGAAGGCGATGTCGGTCGCGGCCGGGATTGCCCAGCCCCGGGCAAGGCCGGGCGTCGTACCGGCGACGGCCAGATAGAAGATCGCCGGGCCGACCATGCCGGCGGCGGCGGCCACCACCGGCAGGCGGCGGCGCTCCCAGCTGGCGAGCCGGCCGTCGACGAACTCGCGCTTGATCTCGAGCCCGACGAGCAGGAAGAACAGCGCCATCAGCCCGTCATTGATCCACAGATGCACCGTCATCGGCCCATGCACGGCGGAGAGCGTGGGTCCGATCTCGCGGTGGAGCGTGTGGAAATAGGTCTCCGAGACGCCGGGGACATTGGCCGCGATCATCGCGAGGATGGCGGCGGCGATCAGGATGATGCCGCCCGAGGCTTCGCTCTTCAGGAAGCTGCGCAGCGCCGATTCGATGCGGACCGGTGCCTCGGCGATCGTCTCGGCTGCGTCTTCGATTCTGCTCATGCGCGGCCCGTCGCCCTCCTGCTTGCCGATGCGGCGGTTCTATGGGGTGGATGTCGCGCTGCAAAGCCCGTACCGATGGCGAATGGACAGGCCCTTCCCCTCGGCCGGCCGCGCCCTGCCCTGGCGCTGGTGGCGCCGCGTAGTGGTCGGCTCGGTCGAGCATGGCGCGGTGCTCGCGCGGGTGCATGCCGATTCGGGGTTCAGCGGGCGCTATGCCTTCCTGGTCGTCGTCTCGGGGCTGATCGCGATCCTCGGCTTGCTGCTGCCGTCCTCCGCGGTGCTGATCGGCGCGATGCTGATCTCGCCGCTGATGATGCCGATCATCGGCCTCGGCTTCGGCATCGCCACCTTCGACCTGGCCGAGATCCGCCGCGCCGCCTTCGCGCTGGCCGCCGGCGCGGCGATCGCGGTGCTGCTGTGCGCGGGCTTCGTCGCGCTTTCGCCGGTCCAGACGGTGACGAGCGAGATCGCGGCGCGCACCAAGCCCAATTTGTTCGATCTGCTCGTCGCGCTGCTCTCGGCGATGGCGGGCGGCTATGCGCTGATCCGCGGGCGCGGCGAGACGGTGGTGGGCGTGGCCATCGCCATCGCGCTGATGCCGCCGCTCGCCGTGGTGGGCTTCGGCATCGCCACGCTGAACGGCACGGTGGCCGGCGGCGCGCTGCTGCTGTTCTTCACCAATCTCGTCACCATCGCGCTCACCGCGGCGATCATGGCGCGGCTCTATGGCTTTGGCGGGCATCTCTCGCCGTCGCAGACCCGGCTGCAGGGGCTGCTGATCATCGTCGGCATGGTGGCGCTGGCGGTGCCGCTCGGCGTCGCGCTGCGGCAGATCGCCTGGGAAGCGCTGGCCCAGCGCCAGGTGCGCGAGGCGATCCGCGCCAGCTTCCCGCGAGAGGCACGGATCAGCCAGCTCGACATCGATTTCGAAGGAAGGCCCGAGCGGATCCGCGCGGTGGTGTTCACGCCCTCGCTGCGCGCGGACGGCGATGCCCGTGCCGGCGTGGCGATCCAGGCGGCGCTCGGCCATCCGGTGGAGGTGCATGTCGACCAGGTCCGCGTCGGCGGCGAGAGCGGCGCCAGCGAATCGGCGCAGATCGCGGCCGCCCAGTCGCGCGAGCGCGAGCGCTCCGAGGCCGATCTTCTGCGCGATCGGCTGGCGCTGGTCGCGGGCGACGAGAACGGCATCCTGCTCGACGGCGCGGCGCGCCGTGCCGAAGTGCGTGCCGCCCCGCTGCCGGGCGCCTCGCTCGCCAGCTATCGCGCGCTCGAGCAGCGCGTTGCCGCCACTGCGCCGGACTGGCAGGTGACTTTGCTCCCGCCCGCAGCGCCGTTGCCGCCGGTCAGCTTCGAGGGCGATGCGCCCGATGCCGCGGGAATCGCTGCGATCGACACCGCGATCTGGGGCGCGCGGCGCCTGCATCTGCCGATCGGCGTCGCCGGGCGGCACGCCGATACGGTGATCGCGCGGCTGGAGGCGGCCGGCATTTCCGCCACGCGCCTGTCCGGCACCGGCGCGCAGGCGGTGCTCGCCTGGCAGGCGCCCGCGCCCTGAGCGTTCAGGCCCGGGCCAGCGCCTCGGCGATCAGCTTGCGGCTGTTCTCGATCCCGTAAAGCGCGATGAAGCTGCCCATGCGCGGCCCCTGCTCGCTGCCCAGCAAGGTCTCGTAGAGCGCCTTGAACCAGTCGCGCAGATTCTCGAACGCGTCGGTCTTGCCGATCTCGTAGACGATGTTCTGGATATCCTCGGCCGAGGCATGCTCCGGCAGCGCCGCGAGCTGTTCGTCGAGCTGGCGCAGCGCCCCCGCCTCGGCTTCGCTCGGCGCCCGGCGCCGGAGCGTCGGCTCGACGAAGTCGCGGGCATAGCGGATCGCATAGCCCACCATCCGGTCGAGCTCGGGATGCGATTCGGGCGAGAGCTCCGGCGAATAGCGGCGCAGGAAGCCCCAGATCGTCTCGCGATTGCCCACGCCCGGCAGGCTGACCAGGTTGAGCAGCAGCCCGAAGGTGACCGGCAGCGTCTCGGCCGGCACCTTCCCATTGTGGATGTGGTGGACCGGGTTGCCGAGCTGCTGCGCCACTTCCTGCGCCGGGTAATTGGCGCGGAACTGCCAATATTCCTCGATCGCGCGCGGGATCAGGCCCAGGTGCAGCGACTTGGCCTTTTTCGGCTCGCGATAGATGTAGAAGGCCAGGCTCTCGTCCGGGCCATAGGTCAGCCATTCCTCAATCGACAGGCCGTTGCCCTTGGACTTGGAGATCTTCTCGCCCTTGGCGTCGAGGAACAGCTCGTAGATCAGCCCCTCGGGCTTCCGGCCGCCGAGCACCTGGGCGATCTTGCCGCTCTGCACGCCGCTGTCGATCAGGTCCTTGCCATACATCTCGTAATCGACGCCGAGCGCCGCCCAGCGCATGCCCCAGTCGGGCTTCCACTGGAGCTTGGCCTTGCCGCCGAAGATCGACTGCTCGATCGTCTCGCCTTCGTCCTCGAAACGGATGATCCCCGCCTCGGCATCGACCACTTCCACCGGCACCTGGAGGACGACGCCCGACGCGGGGCTCACCGGCAGCACCGGCGAATAGGTCGCCGCGCGCTCGGCACGCAGCGTGGGCAGCATCACGTCCATGATCGCCCGGTAGTTGCGCAGCACCTTGCGCAGCGTCTCGTCGAAGCGGCCCGAGCCGTAATAATCGGTCGAGGAGGCGAATTCATATTCGAAGCCGAAGCGATCGAGGAATTCGCGCAGCATCGCATTGTTGTGGGCGGCGAAGCTCTCGAACTTCCCGAACGGATCGGGGATGCGCGACAGCGGCTTGCCGAGATGCGCGGCCAGCAGCGCCTGGTTCGGCACATTGTCCGGCACCTTGCGCAGCCCGTCCATATCGTCGCTGAACGCGATCAGCCGGGTCTTCAGGCCCGTCATCTCTTCATAGGCGTGGCGCACCATGGTGGTGCGCAGCACTTCCTGGAAGGTGCCGATATGCGGCAGGCCCGACGGGCCGTATCCGGTCTCGAACAGCATCGGCGATCCGTCGGGCTTGCCCTCCGGATAGCGTTTCACCAGCTTGCGCGCCTCTTCATAGGGCCAGGCCTTGGAGTCGAATGCGGCGGCGCGCAGGGCGTTCGTGTCGGTCATAACCGCGCGCCTCTAGCGGAGACGGGCGCGCGGGGCCAGCGCCGCGGCGAATCCGGTCTCCCGCGCCGGGCGGGAGACCGGTGCCGGGATCAGGCGAACACCTTGTCCTGCGGGCACAATATGCCCGACGAGATGGTCAGGTGCGTCCAGCGATAGTCGAGATAGGCGCCCGAATAATGGTCGTCATTGTTGAAATCGACATCGCCATGATAGCGGCCCGTCGGGATGACGTCGTTGGTGCCCGTCTTCACGATCATGAATTCGTACATCAGGTCCCAGAGCATCCAGACGCGCGTGCCCGAGGCGGGCGGATCGACGTTGAACTGGATGGTGGAGGTCTGCTTGTCGTTGATCGTCACCGAATGCGAGAGCGTGGCGCTCACCCCCGCGCTGACGCCGCCGCCGGAAAAGCCCATCTGCACCGTCAGCGATTCGGTGTCGGTCGTCGAGATGCCATGCTCATAGGCCCAGCTCTTCTGCAGGTGCGTGCCGGGATAGAGATGAGTGAAGGTGCCGGGCACCAGCTTCCAGAACTTGCGCAGCACCAACTGGTGCGGCTGCGGTGCGCTGTTGTCCCACCAGTTGTTGAGGCGCGGCCAGCCCGAAGCGCGCGGCTCGTCCCACACATTGTCCTGGTAGTTGGCGTTGTCGGCATCGGCATAGATGATGAGCGGCTTGGTCACGCGCACCATCTCGATCGGGTCGGTCTGGGCCGGCGGCGACCAGTCGGTGCTGTCGATGTTCGGAAAGGCAGGAAGGGTATCGGACATGATGAGACTCCCCATGGGAAAGGATGTGCGGATCTGTTTCTTTTCTGGGGCCGCCCGGCGCGAAGGCCGTGGGCGGAGTGCGACGGGCAGGGCGATAGCCGATCGCCGCCGGCCCGACTCAGTCCCATATGGAACTGGTCGCGACGAAAATTCGCGGCGGATTGCCGGCGCGAGGCGCGCGACCGGGCGCTGGCCTGAGTCCAGGAGCATGTAGGTGAATGGCGAGACGCGCCCGCGCTTCTATCGCGGCCGGTTCGTCGGCACGATCCACCGCGTCGATCCCAAGGTCGCGCCGGCCGCGGTCCGCGCCATGTTCACCGAGCCGCCCGGGCGGAGCCGCGCAAAGTGAAATGATTTGGCCCCGCTCCCTTCACTTTACCCCGCGGCCGGGGCTAGGAAGGTCGGGAACGAAAGGCGTACATGCTTCCCTATCCCGCTCTCCACGCCAGCCATGGCGGCGTCTGGCTCGCCACGCCGGAGGGCGAGTGCCGTGCGATGAGCCGGGGCGAGGCGATCCGGATCGCGGCGGACACGCCGGTGATCCTGCTCAATGCGCCGCTGGTCGGGCAGCGGCTCGGCTATTCGGAGCTGTCGGGGCTCGACCTGCTCGAGCTGTTCGCCTTTCTCCACCCCGCCCGCTTCATGGTGCCGACGCCCAAGGGGCTCGCCCGCGCCGCCGGGCTGGAAGCGCCGGGAAGCGATGCCGATGTCGCGCCCTTCCTTCGCGCCGCCGCGGCGAAGCTGCTCGCGATCGCCGAGGGGGACTGGCCCGAGCGCGAGGGCGCGTGGAACGCCGCGCAGTCGCTGTTCCGCCTGCGCTGGCCCTGGGCGCCGATCGTGTCGCAGATGGTCGCCAAGCCGGCCCAGGCCGAGCGCTGGCTCTTCTCGAAGCTGCCCGAATGGAACGAGCAGCCGCCGCGCGCGGCGCCGCGCACCGTGACGCTCAGCGATGCGGACGTCGCCGATCGCCTCGCCCGCCTCACCGGCAGTGCCGCCGAGCGCCGCCAGGGCCAGCGTGACTATGCCGCCGCCGTCGCGGGCGCTTTTGCCCCGCGCGACATGCGCGAATCGCCCAATCTGGTGCTGGCCGAGGCGGGCACCGGCATCGGCAAGACGCTCGGCTATCTCGCGCCAGCCTCGCTCTGGGCCGAGCAGGCGGGCGGCGCGGTGTGGGTCTCCACCTTCACCAAGGCGCTGCAACGGCAATTGGGGCATGAGGGCGAGCGGCTCGTCCCCGATCCCGAGCTGCGCAAGCAGCGGATCGTCACGCGCAAGGGCCGCGAGAACTATGCCTGCCTGCTCAATCTCGAGGACGCGCTGCAAGGCGGCTTTGCGGGGCGCGCCGCGATCCTGGCGCAGCTGGTGGCGCGCTGGGCCGCCTATACCGCCGACGGCGACATGATCGGCGGCGATCTGCCCGGCTGGCTCCCCACCCTGTTTCGCCGCAACGGCTCGACCGCGCTCACGGATCGGCGGGGCGAATGCATCTATGCCGGTTGCCCGCATTACCGGAAATGCTTCATCGAGCGCGCGGTCCGCGCCTCGGCGGATGCGAACATCGTCATCGCCAACCATGCGCTGGTGATGGTCAATGCCGCGCGCGGCCGCGAGACGGCGAGTCGCCCCACCCGCTATGTCTTCGACGAGGGCCATCATCTGTTCGATGCGGCCGATGCGATGTTCGCCGCGGCGCTGACGGGCCAGGAAGCAATCGAGATCCGCCGCTGGGTGACCGGCCCCGAATCGGGGTCGCGCGGCCGCCGGCGCGGCCTGGCGGCGCGGCTATCGGACGTCGCCAGCTATGACGAGGAGGGCGGCCGGGCGATCGCCGAGGCCGTGGATGCCGCCCGCGCCCTGCCCAGCGAGGGCTGGCTCCAGCGCCTGAACGAAGGGGAGCCGTTCGGCCCGGTCGAGCAACTGCTAGCGGCGGTGCGGGGGCTGGTCTATGCCCGCGACGTCAACGGCGCCGCCGATGCCGGCTATGGGCTGGAGACCGAGTTGGCCGAGCCCGATGCCGCGCTGGTCGAAGCTGCCGGTCCGGCCGGAGAAGCGCTCGACGCGCTGCTCCGCCCGCTCGTCCATCTGGGCCGCCGACTGGAAGCGGTGCTCACCGAGGCGCCCGACTGGATGGACGGCCCGGCCCGCGCGCGGATCGAAGGCGCGGTCGCGTCGCTCGGCTGGCGGGCCGACACGGTGGGCGCCTGGCTGGCGCTGATCGCGCGCATCGGCGGGCCGGCCGATTCGGCGTTCGTCGACTGGCTGGCGGTCGATCGCGTCGAGGGGCGCGAATATGATGTCGGGCTCCACCGCCATTGGCTGGATCCCTCCAAGCCCTTCGCCGAAACCGTGCTCAAACAGGCGCATGGCGCGTTGATCACCTCGGCGACCCTGCGCGCCGGCGGCGACTGGGACGTGGCCGAGGCGCGATCGGGCGCAGTCCATCTGATGCGCCCCGCCCAGCGCTTCGAGGCGCTCAGCCCGTTCAACTATGCCGAACAGGCCGAAGTGCTGATCGTCACCGATGTGAAGCGCGGCGACATGCCCGCGCTCGCCAATGCCTATGCCCGGCTGATCGTCGCGGCCGAGGGCGGCACGCTGGGGCTGTTCACTGCGATCCGACGGCTGCGCGCCGTCCATGCGCGAATCGCCGACCGGCTGGCGCGTGAGGGGCTGCCGCTGCTCGCCCAGCATGTCGATCCGATTGATACCGGCACGCTGGTCGACATCTTCCGCGACGATCCGCGCGCGTCGCTGCTCGGCACCGATGCGCTGCGCGACGGAGTGGACGTGCCCGGCGATTCGCTGCGGCTGGTGGTGATGGAGGGGATTCCCTGGCCCAAGCCGACCGTGCTCCATGCCGCGCGCCGGCTGGCGGGGGGCGGCACTGCCTATGACGACCGGATCGTCCGGGCGCGACTCGCCCAGGCGTTCGGCCGGCTGATTCGCCGCGCCGACGATCGCGGCACCTTCGTGCTGCTTTCCGCGGCCAGCCCCTCGCGGCTGCTCGACGCCTTTCCGGCGGGCACCCGGGTGACGCGCGTCACGCTCGATCAGGCAGTGGAGCGCGTGCGGCTTTCCTTGGCCGCCAAGCTGGGGCAAGAGGCCCCCGCGAACGCCTGACCGGGGATTCCATGAAGACGCTCACGCTGCTGCGCCACGCCAAGTCGGGATGGGATGATCCGGTCGCGCGCGATTTCGATCGGCCGCTCAACCCCAAGGGACAGCGCGCCGCCGCGATGATGGGACGGTATCTGAAGGCCGAGGGGCTGGAGTTCGATCACGTCCTCGCCTCACCCGCGGCGCGCGTGGTCGAGACGCTGGCCCAGGTCGCCACCGGCTATGGCAGCGAGCTGGCGCCGCATTGGGACCAGCGTCTCTACCTCGCCTCCGCCGCCACGCTGCTCGATCTGGTGCACGAGCTGCCCGACGGTGCCGGGCAGGTGCTGTTCTCCGGGCACAATCCGGGGCTGGAGGAACTGGTGCTGCTGCTGGCGGGTGCGAATGCGCTGCGCGATTCGGTCGAGATGAAGTTCCCTACCGCGAGCCTGGCCGAACTGCGCTTCGACGTGGCGCGCTGGGCGGACGTGAAGCCGGGCAAGGGCGCGCTGGTACGCTTCACTCGGCCCCGCGATCTCGATCCGACATTGGGGCCGGACTACCGCTAGGTTGAGAACCCAAACAAGTATCTGATTTTCCGTCGTCATCCCCGCCTGCGCGGGGATGACGATTGAAGGAATATGAGTCCCCAACCTAGGGTCAGGACCCATATCTTCTGTCGCAACCCCGGCCTTCAGCCGTCCTCGTCCAGCGCCTGGGCGAGCGAATCGCGGAGGATCTTCAGCCCGCGCTTGTCGCCGCTGCCTCCACTCGTGCCCGTGGCGGGGCCGGTGCCCGCGGCGGCACGCGCGGCGCGGTTTCCCCTCTCCGCCGCGAGCAGCTTCTGCACGCCGCGGATGGTGTAGCCCTGGTTGGAGAGGAGATCGTGGATCCGCCGTACCAACGCGACGTCCTCGGGCCGATAATAGCGCCGGTTGCCCGCCCGGGTGAGCGGGCGCAGCTGGGGGAATCGGGTTTCCCAATATCTCAATATGTGTTGGGGGCGCCCGATCTCCTGGGCGAGTTCCCCTATCGTCCGTAGCGCGCCAGCAGCCTTTTCGGCCCCCGGCATTCCGGCTTCCCTCAGCCGGCCGAGACGATGCGGTCGCGCATCATCTGGCTTGCTCGGAAGGTAAGGACCCGGCGGGGTGCGATCGGTACCTCGACGCCGGTCTTGGGATTGCGGCCGACACGCTCGCCCTTGTCGCGCAGGATGAAGCTGCCGAAGCCGGAGATCTTGACGTTCTCGCCCTTGGCCAGCGCTTCGCACATATGGCTCAGGATCTGCTCGACCAGCCGGGCAGCGTCGGCGCGCGAAAGCCCTACCTCGCGATGCAGCGATTCGGCGAGATCGGCCCTGGTCAGCGTGCCCGCAGCCATCATGAGGCAATTCCCCCTTGCGTTCTACTGTATCGAGTCGGTCGTATCAGATTGTTTCGACACAGCAAACGGGAACATTGAGGCTCCGGAACGATTATCTGCGATTTTTCGCAGCTATCAGAAGCGCACCACTGCGGCACCCCAGGTGAAGCCACCGCCCATCGCTTCCAGCACCAGCAGGTCGCCTTGCTTGATGCGGCCGTCGCGCACTGCGGTATCGAGCGCGAGCGGCACCGACGCGGCGGAGGTGTTGGCATGCTGGTCGACGGTGACGATCACTTTCTCGGCCGGCAGGTCGAGCTTGCGGGCGGTGGCGTCGAGGATGCGGGCATTGGCCTGGTGCGGCACCACCCAGTCGACGTCGGACGGCGCGAGCCCGGCGGCAGCGAGCGATTCCTGCATCACCGTGGCGAGGTTGACCACGGCGTGGCGGAATACCTCGCGGCCCTTCATGCGCAGCTTGCCCACGGTCTGCGTGGTCGAGGGCCCGCCATCGACGTAGAGCAGCGCGTTATGGCGGCCGTCCGCGTGCAACTTGGTCGCGAGTATGCCGCGGCCCTCTTCGTGATCCGTATCCTGGGCTTCCAGGATGATTGCGCCGGCGCCGTCGCCGAACAGGACGCAGGTCGCGCGATCCTCCCAGTCGAGGATGCGGCTGAACGTCTCCGCGCCGATCACCAGCGCCCGCTTGTGGACGCCGGCGCGCAGCATCGAATCGGCAACCTGCACGGCATAGAGGAAGCCTGAGCAGACCGCGGCGACGTCGAACGCCACGCAGTCGTCGATGCCGAGCAGCGCCTGCACCTTGGTGGCGGTGGCCGGGAAGGTCTGGTCGGGCGTCGCAGTGGCGAGCACGATCAGATCAATGCCTCGCGCGGCGACTCCCGCATTGGCGAGCGCGGCCTTGGCGGCGTCGGCGGCCAGCGTGCCGGTGGTCTCGTCCGGTCCGGCGATGTGGCGAAAGCGAATGCCGGTGCGCTCGACGATCCACTCGTCGCTCGTATCCACTTCCTGGGCGAGTTCGGCGTTGGAAACGCGGCGGGGCGGCAGGGCGGAACCGGTGCCGATGATGACGGAACGCAGGGTCATCTTGAGGTGTCTACGCCGCCTTTGCTTCGAAGTTCCCGAGATCCTCGGCGATGCGGCGATTAAGATCATCGCGCAGCATCTTGGCTGCGAAGCCGATCGCAGTGTCGACGCCGAGTTCGTTGGCGCTGCCATGGCTCTTCACGACGATGCCGTTGAGGCCGAGGAAGACCGCGCCATTATGGTTGTTGGGATCGAGATGCGTGCGCAGCAGCTCCGTCGCCGGTCTGGAGATCAGGAAGCCGATCTTCGATCGAGTCGAACTGGAGAAGGCGCGCTTGAGCAGATCCGCCACGAACCGCGCGGTGCCCTCGACCGTCTTGAGTGCGATATTGCCCGAGAAGCCGTCGCATACGATCACGTCGACATCGCCGCGCGAGAGCTTGTTGCCTTCGATGAAGCCGCGGAAGTCGAGGCGAAGATGCTCTGCGGCGCGCAACTCGGCCGCGGCTTCGCGGATCGAGTCGGTGCCCTTCATCTCCTCGGTGCCGATGTTGAGCAGCGCGACGCGCGGATTCTCCAGGTCGAGCGCGGTGCGCGCATAGGCGGCGCCCATCACTGCGAACTGGACGAGGTTGCGGGCATCGACTTCGGTATTGGCGCCCAGATCGAGCATCACCGTGTCGTTCTCGCCCAGCGTCGGCATCAGCGCGGCGAGTGCGGGCCGGTCGATCCCCGGCATGGTGCGCAGCGACAGCTTGGCCATCGCCATCAGCGCGCCGGTGTTGCCCGACGAGACGGCGGCGCCGGCCTTGCCCTGCTTCACCAGGTCGATGGCGATTCCCATCGATGTGGTCTTGGCGCGCCGAATCGCCGCGCTCGGCTTCTCTTCCGAGGCGACGACGTCCGGCGCATGGACGATTTCGGAGGCGGCCGTCAGGTTCGGATGGTTCTTCAGACCCTCGCGGATCTGCGCCTCGTCTCCGACGAGGATGAATTCCATGCCCTCGAACCGGCGGCGCGCGCGCGCGACACCGGCGAGCATGACTGCAATTCCCTCGTCACCGCCCATCGCATCGACGGCGATTCGAGAGGAATTCGTCATACTCGCATGCCCCCGCGCGATTCGGCCCAATCGTTGCCGATCAGTCTTCGGCCGAGACGATCTCGCGGCCGTTATAGTGGCCGCACGAACCGCACAGCACGTGCGGACGCTTCAGCTCGCCACAGTTCGGGCACTCCTGGAACGCCTGGGGCGTCAGAGCGTCGTGAGCGCGACGCATGCCACGCCGCGACGGCGAGGTCTTTCTCTTGGGAACGGCCATTTCGGCACCTTCTAACGAAACCAAAGTCAAAATCGCGATACGCCCGCATGGCCCAGCGGGCAAGCGACGGAGGATCCGGCGCTCGCCGGACCAGCGGACGGTCACGAAAGCGAGTGCGCGCGTATAGCGATTCTTGCAGGGGACGCAAGGGAGTGTAGGAGGTACGCCCTGGAGGGGACTCTATATATGCTCATTCTTCCCGTGACGCTCTGCACCGCCGGCGCCGCCGCCGTGGTCAATTTCTGGCTGGCCTTGCGAATCGCCCGGCTCCGCATGTCCGAAAAGATCTTTGTCGGCGATGGCGGCGACGACCGACTCGTCCGCCGCATGCGCGCGCAGCTCAACTTCGTCGAATATGTGCCGCTGATTCTCGTGCTGCTCGCCCTGGTCGAGCTGGCGACGGGAACGAGCATCTGGTTGTGGGGGGCCGGCGCGGCGCTGATTCTCGGCCGTATCCTTCACGCCTTCGGCATGGACGGCTGGGGCCTGGGCCGCCGCATCGGCATCGCGCTGACCATGCTGACCATGCTCGGCCTCGCTGCCTATGGCATCTATATCGGCAGCCAGTATCGCGACGCGCCGACCACCGTCTTCAAGATCGGGCCGCGAAGCTAGGCCCTTGCCAGCGCCGAATCGGCCACGAAGGGGTTGGTCTTCCGTTCGTGGCCGAAATTGCTGAGCGGACCGTGCCCAGGCACGAACACCGTCTCGTCGCCGAGCGGCCACAGCCGCTGCGTGATCGCGTCGATCAGGTCCTGGTGGTTGCCCATCGGAAAGTCGGTGCGGCCGATCGAGCCCTGGAACAGCACGTCGCCGACACAGGCGAACTTCGATTCGGGATGGTGGAACACGACATGGCCCGGCGTGTGGCCGGGGCAATGATAGACGTCGAGGGTCAGCTTCCCCACGGTCACCCGGTCGCCGTTCACCAGCCAGCGATCGGGCTCGAACACGGTGCCGCGAATGCCGTAGTTGCGCCCGTCCTCGTCGAGCCGGGCGATCCAGAACCGGTCCGCCTCGTGCGGTCCTTCCAGCGGCACGCCCAGTTCCTTGGCGAACTCGCCCGCAGCGCCGCAATGATCGATATGGCCATGCGTCACCAGGATCTTCTCGATGGTCACGCCCTGCTGCTTCGCGGCGGCGCGCAGCTTGTCGAGGTCGCCGCCCGGATCGACGAATGCGCCGCGCATCGTCTCGGTGCACCACAGGAGCGTGCAGTTCTGCTGGAGCGGCGTAACCGGGATCACCGCGGCGCGCATCGGAGGATTGGACATGCCGCGGAGATAGGCGCAGCGGTCCGCGGCGGCAACTCGGGCTTGCCGTGGCGGCCGCGCGGCTGCATGCGGGGACCGGCATGATCCTGCCCGACACTCCCTTCGTGCTGCTCGACGATGCCCGTCCGGATGGCGCGGGAGCGCGCCTCTATCACGGCGTCCGGGAAATCGTGCGGGCGGACAGGCCCGGCGAGGTGAGGGATGCGCTGGAGCAGCTGCGCGGCGGCGAGAGCCATGTCGCCGGCTTTCTCGGCTATGAGGCTGCCCCCGGCCTCGAGCTGCGTGCCGCGACGCGAGACGCGCCGGCCGGGTGCCTCTGGTTCGGCAAATTTGCCAGGCGGGACCCGGTGGACCTCGCCGCGCTGCTCCCGGACCCGGCCGGCGCCTGGGCCGGCACGCCGATCCCGGGCATCGCCCCCGCCGGCTATCGGGAGCAGTTCGCTCGTATCGCCGGCTATATAGGCGCCGGAGACATCTATCAGGCGAACCTCACCTTCCGCGCCGAAGTGCCCTTTGCGGGGCACCCGGCGGCGCTCTACGCGCTGCTGCGGTCGCGCGCATGCGCGGGCTATGGGGCGCTGATCTTCACCGGCGCGCGCTGGATCCTCTCCTTCTCGCCCGAGCTGTTCTTCACCTTCGACGCGACCGGCCTCACCGCGAAGCCGATGAAGGGCACCGCCCGCCGCGGCGCCACTGCTGCCGAGGACGATGCCCTTGCCGCGCATCTCGCCGCCGACATCAAGCAGCGCGCCGAGAATCTGATGATCGTCGACCTGATGCGCAACGATCTCGCCCGCATCGCGCGGCCGGGGACGGTGCGCGTGCCGGCGCTGTTCGCGGTCGAGCGCTATCCTACTGTCCACCAGATGGTCTCCACCGTTACTGCCGAGCCGGCAGGGGGCGTGACGGCGCTCGACGCGCTCGCCGCGCTGTTTCCCTGCGGCTCGGTCACCGGCGCGCCCAAGCTGCGCGCGATGGAAGTGATCGCCGAGGTCGAGCGGGACGCCCGGGGCGTCTATACCGGCGCGATCGGCGCGATCGAGCCCGACGGCTCCGCCCTGTTCAACGTCGCGATCCGCACGCTGGCGATCGAAACGGGTGCGGATCGCGCGTTGCTCGGGTTAGGTTCGGGCGTGGTTGCCGATTCGAACGCCGCCGAGGAATGGGAAGAGTGCCTTGCCAAGGGCGCCTTCGTCACGTCCGATGAGGTGCCGTTCGATCTGATCGAGACGATGCGCTTCGATCCCCTTGCCGGCCTGCCCCTGCTCGAGCGGCACCTCGCGCGCATGAAGGCGAGCGCCAGGGTCTTCGGCTTCGAGTTCGATCGCCACGCGGCGCGCAACGAGCTGCAGGCGGCCACGTTCCGTCTCCGCGCGCCTGCGCGCGTGCGGCTGCTGCTCGCGCCTTCGGGCGCCATTGCCATCGGCATCGCGCCCCTGCCCGAGGCGCCGGCCCGCCCGGTGCCGGTCGCGATCGCGCCACGGAAAGTCGCGCGGGACGACTTCCGCCTGGCGCACAAGACCAGCCGCCGTGCCTTTCATGATGCGCCGCGCCGCGATTCGGGCGCCTGGGAAGTGCTGTTCACGGACGCGCAGGGCTATCTCACCGAAGGCAGCTTCACGTCGATCTTCGTGGAGCGCGACGGCATGCTCGTCACGCCGCCGCTGGCCCGCGGGCTGCTTCCGGGCGTGCTGCGTGCGGAACTGATCGAGACCGGCCGGGCGGTGGAGGGCGATCTGATGCCGGCCGATCTGGCGGGCGGCTTCTATGTCGGCAACGCGCTGCGGGGACTGGTTTCAGCGGTAACGGTTGCGGAGGCCGCGAGCCCGGTCCTATAGGCGCGCCGTCTCCCCTTCGGAAAAGGCGCCATTCATGCAGACCTCGGCCGCGCTCAATCGCATCCAGCCCTCCGCCACGCTCGCGATGACGAGCCGGGTGTTCGAGCTGAAGCGCCAGGGGATCGACGTGATCGGCCTCGGCGCCGGCGAACCCGATTTCGACACGCCCGATTTCGTCAAGGAAGCGGCGATCGAGGCGATCCGCGCGGGCAAGACCAAATACACCAATGTCGACGGCACCCCCGAGCTGAAGCAGGCGATCATCGCCAAATATGGCCGCGACAACGGCCTTGCCTATGCCGAGAACCAGATCAGCGTGAACTCGGGCGGCAAGCACACCTTGTTCAACGCCTTTTGCGCGACGATCGACGCGGGCGACGAAGTCGTGATTCCGGCACCCTATTGGGTGAGCTATCCGGACGTGGTCGAGTTCGCCGGGGGCAAGCCGGTGTTCATCGCCGCCGGTGCGGCCGAGGGCTACAAGATCAAGCCCGAGCAGCTCGAGGCCGCGATCACCGCCAGGACCAAGTGGGTGGTGCTCAATTCGCCGTCCAACCCGACCGGCGCCGCCTATTCGGCCGCCGAGCTCAAGGCGCTGGGCGAAGTGCTCGAGCGGCACCCGCACGTGCTGATCTATGCCGACGACATGTACGAGCACATCCTGTACGATGGCTTCGAATTCGCGACGATCGCCCAGGTCTGCCCCGCGCTCTACGATCGCACGCTCACGGCCAATGGCGTGTCCAAGGCCTATGCGATGACCGGCTGGCGCATCGGCTATGCGGGCGGCCCGGCCTGGCTGATCAAGGCGATGGGCAAGCTCCAGTCGCAGTCGACTTCGAATCCGTCGAGCATCAGCCAGGCGGCCTCGGTCGCGGCGCTGAACGGCGACCAGAGCTTCCTCAAGGAGCGCGTGGCCGCCTTTCAGGGGCGCCGTGATCTCGTCGTGTCGATGCTCAACCAGATCAACGGCATGCACTGTCCGCGTCCGGAAGGCGCCTTCTACGTCTATCCCGAGTTCGGCCAGCTGATCGGCAAGACCACGCCCAAGGGCCAGGTGATCGCCACCGACGAGGAAATGGTCGGCTATCTGCTCGACGAGGCGCGAGTCGCGGCGGTGCATGGCGGGGCGTTCGGCTTCTCGCCGGCGCTGCGGATCAGCTATGCGACGTCGGAGGCTCTGCTCACCGAAGCGTGCGGGCGGATCCAGGAAGCCTGCGCGGCCTTGCGCTGAGCCGCGACTCGCACGACATTGCGGCCATGCTCAAATGGTCGCTCCCCGCTGCCGCGCTTCTCGGAGCCGCACTGTTCCTCGCGCCCGGCGCGCTGTCGGGCGCCGGCGTGGTCGAACGCGCGGTGCCGGTGCCCGTCCCCGCGCTCGACGTGAAGCCCAGCAAGGGCGAGCAGGTCGCGGTGCTTGCCGGCGGCTGCTTCTGGGGGATGGAAGCAGTCTTCCAGTCGGTGAAGGGCGTGCATTCGGTGACGTCGGGCTATGCGGGCGGCACCGCCGCCACCGCCGCCTATGCCCAGGTCTCGACCGAGAAGACCGGCCATGCCGAGGCGGTGCGCATCGTCTTTGACCCGAAGAAGGTCAGCTACGGCACGCTGCTGCGGGTCTATTTCTCGGTCGCGCACGATCCGACCCAGCTCAACCGCCAGGGCCCGGATCGCGGCCCCTCCTATCGTTCCGCGATCTTCCCGCAGGACGAGGAGCAGCGCCGCGTCGCGACGGCGTATATCGATCAGCTGACCCGGGCCAAGGCGTTTCCCCGGCCGATCGTGACCAGGCTGGAGACCGGGACCTTCTATCCGGCCGAGGCCTATCACCAGGACTTCTTCTGGCGGAACCCGACGCATCCCTACATCGTGCGGTGGGACAAGCCCAAGGTCGCGGCGTTCCGCAACGCCTATCCGCTGCTGGTGAACTGAAGGCCGCCTCCCGGCGCGCGTCAGATCAGCCCCAGTCCGGCGAGCTCGCCCATCAGCGCGGGCGGCAGTTCGTCCAGCCCCGCCCCGGCTTCGCCCAGGTCGGGCGGCGCATCCTTCGCTTCGAGATAGCGCCAGCCCTGATGCGCGCGCTTGGGGCGGGCGGCGACCAGGATCAGCCGCGGTTCCATCAGGATCGCGGTCCGCCCGCCCTCGGCCTCGCCGAACCCCAGGATCGGCGTGCGGCCGACCAGCTGGTGCTTGAGGATCCAGAAGAGCGAACCCTGGCCGCCAATCTCCTCGTGGCGCTTGGGCAGATAGCGCGTGGTCAGCGCCCACGGACTGCGGCGCGCGCCAAGGCGCTGGGCGAGATGATCGACGGAGTCGCAGGCAAAGGCGACTTTGGTGAGATGCAGCGGCACGCGGCCAATCTGGGCGCTGCGGCGCTTGCGATCAACCGACCAGCCCGCTCGCGGTGGCGAGGCCCAGGAACGCGAGGAAGCCCATCGAATCGGTGGTCATCGTCACGAAGATCGAACTCGCCACCGCAGGATCGGCATTGAACCGGTCGAGCGTGAGCGGCACGATCACGCCGGCCAGCCCCGCGATCACGATATTGGTGAGCATCGCGGCGGCGATCACGCCGCCCAGCGCCGGATGGTGGAAGAACAGCGCCACGGCGGTGCCGATCACGAAGGCCACGGTCAGCCCGTTGAGCACGGCGATCGAGATCTCGCGCCGGATCGCGCGCAGCGTGTTGGACTGAGTGAGCTGGTTGGTGGCGAGCGCGCGCACCGTCACCGCCATGGTCTGGGTGCCGGCATTGCCGCCCACGCCCGCGACGATCGGCATCAGTGCCGCGAGCGCGACCATCTTCGAGATCGTGCCTTCGAACAGGCTGATGATCGTGGCCGCCACCAGTGCGGTAAGCAGGTTGGTGAGCAGCCAGCGCACCCGGCCCTTGTAGCTGTCCACCACGGGCTCGTTGATGTCGCCTTCGCCGGCGCCGGACAGGCGGAGAATGTCCTCGCCCGCCTCTTCGGAGATGATGTGGACGATGTCGTCCACCGTGATCATCCCGACCAGCCGCCCGCTCGGATCGATCACCGCGGCCGAGATCAGCGCGTATTTCTGGAAGCGCAGCGCCACTTCCTCCTGGTCCATGTCGACCGGGATCAGCGTCTGCTCGCGCTTCATCACGTCGCTCATCGAGACGACGCGGGGTGTGCGCAGTACCCAGGAGAGCTGGCAGGTGCCCACCGGCTTGTGCGCCGGATCGACGACGAAGATCTCCCAGAAATCGGTGGTGAGATCCTCGTTCTTGCGCAGATAGTCGAGCACGTCGCCGACGGTCCAATGCTCCGGCACCGCGATCAGCTCGCGCTGCATCAGGCGGCCGGCGGATTCCTCCGGATAGGAAAGCGCTTCCTCGATCGCGGCGCGGTCGTCCGGGTCGAGCGCGCGCAGCACTTCGCGCTGGTCCTCGACATCCATGTCCTCGATGATCGCGACAGCGTCGTCGGTGTCGAGCTCGGCGGCGATGTCCGCCACCTGGGTGGCGGTGAGCGATTCGACCAGGGCTTCGCGCACCCAGTCGTTCATTTCGGCGAGCACGTCGCCATCGATCAGGTCGGCGATCGCGGCGACCAGTGCGGCGCGATCCTCGGTGGGCGTAAGCTCGACCAAGTCGGCGATGTCGGCGGGGTGGAGTGGCTCGGCCAGCGCATGGGCGCGGGCGGAATCGCCGGCATGGACGGCATCGAGCACAGCATGGACGAACGCGGGCCGCAGCCGGTCGTCCTCGTCGAGCTGGGGCTCCGGGGCGCCGCTATCCGTTTGAAGTTCGGTCTCGCTCAAGGTTCGACCTCCCTTGTTGGCCCCCTTCCGCCGCTGCCATTGCCGGGCGCGATTTGCAAGTCGCCGGAAGCCCGCCTAGGCAGGGTGCAAATCGTTCTCAGGAGTAACTTCGTGTCCGAACCCACCAAGCTCGTCATGACCCTCGATACTGGCGACGTGCAGATCCAGCTCCGGCCCGATCTCGCGCCCCAGCATGTCGAGCGCATCGCCACGCTCGCCGATGAGGGCTTTTACGACGGGGTGATCTTCCACCGCGTCATCGACGGCTTCATGGCCCAGGGCGGCGATCCCACCGGCACCGGCATGAGCGGCTCGAAGCTGCCCGACCTGCCGGCCGAGTTCAGCCGCGAGCCGCACGTCCGCGGCGTCTGCTCGATGGCGCGTACCATGGATCCGAACAGCGCCAACTCGCAATTCTTCATCTGCCTCGACGACGCCACCTTCCTCGACGGCCAGTACACCGTCTGGGGCGTGGTGACCGAGGGCATGGAGCATGTCGACGCGCTGCCCAAGGGCGAGCCGCCGCGCAATCCGGGCAAGATCGTCAAGGCCCGCACCGAAGCGTAAGGCCCGGCCGAACAGCCCCTCCCCGTCCGGGAGGGGTTTTTCGTATCTACTCCACCCGTTCGGCGTGGAGCACTTCGATCAGCCAGTCGTGGAACAGCTTGACCGGTCGCGTTGCCAACGCACGCGGCCGGCAGACGAACCAATAGCTGTAGTCGCTCTCCACGGTCAGGTCGAAGAGCTGGACGAGCCGGTCGTCGCGCGCCGCCTCGAAATGCGATTCGAGCATGAAGGCGACGCCGAGCCCCTGTGCCGCCGCCTCGAGCATCAGCGTGCCCGAATCGAAATGATCGATCGCCGCGGGCTCGATTTCCAGGTGCGACAGCCCCGCCGCCGCGCGCCAGGCAGTGAAAGTGTCCGCCATGTCGCGGTGCACCAGCGCGGTCAGCTTCGAAAGCTGCTCGGGCCGGGTGATCGGATCGGGGCCCTCCACCAGCGAACGCGCGCCGATCACATAGACGCGGTTGCGGTCCAGCCGCTTCGAATACAGCGTAGGGTCGATGTCGCGCGCCACCACGATCGCCGCGTCGAGCCCGTCGCCGAGCCGCGCCACGGCGTGCGCGCCGGTATCGACGTCGAGATGCAGCTCGGGATGCCTGCGCTTGAGGTTGCCCATGTGCGGCATCAGCCGCTGCGTCGCGAAGAGCGGCAGGATGCCCAGGCGCAGGCGCAGCAGCTCGGTGCCGCTGGTCATCGTCTCCACGGCATCGGCCATGGTGTCGAGCGCCGGTGCGATCATGCCGAGCAGCCGCTCGCCATCGTCGTTGAGGCGCAGCGCCTGGTGCCGGCGCTCGAACAGGGGCTTGCCGATGAAGCGCTCGAGCGCCTGGACGCGGCGGCTCAGCGCCGGCGAGGAAAGCGCCAGCTCCTCCGCGGCGGCCTTGATCGAGCCGAGCCGCGCCACCTGCACGAAGGCCTCGATTGCCGTAAGCGGGGGTAGTCGTCGCATCTCGCTCTCTTTTTTGTTGCGCTGCGTCACGATCCTTGGCGCGGGTTTTCGCCCGCGCCAATGGGTTTTCACACTCGTGAGCAGTTATCGTTCTTCACAAGCGCGATTGCAAGGTGTGCACGCGTTAATGTTTCTTTTCGCACTTGCACAAAAACCGGCCGCACTGCACAAAGCACGTGCCTTTCAGGCATCCTCTCCTAAAACTTTCCCGGCCGGTCCTCGTGATCGGCCTTTTTTTTGCGCAACCAATCCCCCACGTTCCGCGTCTCACACGCCTGCGGAGAAATAGAACATGGCGGACGAAGAAACGCAGCCCTTCCGGTTACAGGTTGCCAATGCCCGGCCCGAGGATAGCGGCCGCGGCCTGGCGCATCTGCCGCGCGCGCTGATGGCGCGGCTCGAGCTTGCCGAAGGCGATGTGATCGAGATCGTCGGCAAGCGCGCCACCCCCGCGCTCGCCGTGCTCCCCTATGCCGAGGACGAGGGTCTCGAGATCCTGCGCATCGACGGCCTCCAGCGCGCCAATGCCGGCGTCGGCTCGGGCGATTTCGTCGAAGTGCGCAAGGCCGCGTCCAAGCCGGCGACGCGGGTGGTGTTCGCGCCCGCTCAGCAGAATCTGCGTCTCCAGGGCAGCGGCGAGGCACTGAAGCGCGTCTTCTTCCAGCGCCCGCTGGCGCAGGGGGACGTCGTTGCCACCGCCGGCCAGCAGCGCGCCGACATCCCGCCCCAGGTCGCCCAGTTCCTGCGCGCGCCCGCCTATGCCCTGCAGGAGATCCGCCTCACCGTCGTTTCGGCCAGCCCCAAGGGCATCGTCCATATCGACGAGAATACCGAAGTGGAGCTGCGCCCCGAATTTGAAGAGGCGGCGGGCGACGGCCGGCGCGCCGACGTCACCTATGACGATATCGGCGGCATGGCCGGCACGATCGACCAGCTGCGCGAGATGGTCGAACTGCCGCTGCGCTATCCCGAGCTGTTCCAGCGCCTGGGCGTCGATCCGCCCAAGGGCGTGCTGCTGCATGGCCCGCCCGGCACCGGCAAGACCCGCCTCGCCCGCGCCGTCGCCAACGAATCGGACGCGCAGTTCTTCCTGATCAACGGGCCGGAAATCATGGGCTCCGCCTATGGCGAGTCCGAAGGCCGGCTGCGCCAGGTCTTCGAGGAAGCGGCGAAGGCGGCGCCGTCGATCGTGTTCATCGACGAGATCGATTCGATTGCGCCCAAGCGGGGCCAGGTGTCGGGCGAGGCGGAGAAGCGTCTCGTCGCCCAGCTGCTCACGCTGATGGACGGGCTGGAATCGCGTGCCAACATCGTGGTCATTGCCGCGACCAACCGGCCCGATGCGATCGACGAGGCGCTGCGCAGGCCGGGCCGGTTCGACCGCGAGATCATCGTCGGCGTGCCCGACGAGCGCGGCCGCCGCGAGATTCTGGGCATTCACACGCGCGGCATGCCGCTCGGCGACAAGGTCGATCTCGGCGAACTGGCGCGCACCACTTATGGTTTTGTCGGCGCCGATCTCTCCGCGCTCGCCCGCGAGGCGGCGATCGAGGCGGTGCGCCGGATCATGCCGAAGCTCAACCTGGCGGAAGGCACGATTCCGCACGAGGTGCTCGATACGCTGTCGGTGACGCGCGAGGATTTCCTCGAGGCGCTGAAGCGCGTCCAGCCCTCGGCGATGCGCGAAGTAATGGTCGAGGCGCCGCGCGTTCGCTGGGAGGATGTCGGCGGGCTCGACGATGCGCAGATGCGGCTGCGGGAAGGCGTCGAGCTGCCGCTCAAGGATCCCGACGCGTTCCGCCGCCTCGGCATCCGCCCCGCCAAGGGCTTCCTGCTCTATGGCCCCCCCGGCACCGGCAAGACGCTGCTGGCCAAGGCAGTCGCGCGCGAGGCGGAGGCGAACTTCATCGCCACCAAGTCCAGCGACCTGCTGTCGAAATGGTATGGCGAATCCGAGCAGCAGATCGCCCGGCTCTTCGCCCGCGCCCGCCAGGTCGCGCCCTGCGTGCTCTTCATCGACGAGCTCGATTCGCTGGTGCCCGCGCGCGGCGGCGGGCTGGGCGAGCCCCAGGCGACCGAGCGCGTGGTCAACACGATCCTTTCCGAGATGGACGGGCTCGAAGAGCTGCAGTCGGTGGTGGTGATCGGTGCCACCAACCGGCCGAACCTGATCGATCCCGCCCTGCTGCGTCCGGGCCGGTTCGACGAGCTGATCTATGTCGGCGTGCCCGATGCCGCCGGACGCGAGCGGATCCTGAAGATCCAGACGGAGAGGATGCCGCTTGCCGCGGACGTCGACCTGCAGTCGGTCGCCGGGCAGACCGAGCGCTATACGGGCGCCGATCTGGAGGAC
Source organism: Sphingomonas sp. 1F27F7B (assembly GCF_005503355.1). GTDB lineage: Bacteria > Pseudomonadota > Alphaproteobacteria > Sphingomonadales > Sphingomonadaceae > Sphingomonas. The sequence continues at coordinate 31,850 of NZ_SCMK01000002.1, read as the reverse complement.
GTGGTTCGCCGCGCCGGCCTGATCGCGCTGCGGCAGTCGCTCGACACGCGCGAAGTGACGATGGCGCATTTCGACGAGGCGCTCGCCGATTCGCGCGCCACGGTCACGCCCGAGATGGAAGACGAATATCAGGCGATGTCGGGCCGGCTGAAGCAGCAGGCCTCGGCGATCCAGCCCATCGGCTTCATCGCGCCGGGCATGCTGCGCGGGCATGGGCCGAAGGGCGCCGATTGATCCCTGTCGCTCCCCTCCCTGCAGGGGAGGGGCTGGGGGTGGGTGGATATACGCGAAACGGATGCGCCGCGCTGGTGGTCGCTATATCGCCTGGACCACACCCACCCCTCGATCCCCTCCCTTCCAGGGAGGGGAAGCTCAGGCCTTCGCCCTCCGCGTCGCCACCCACGCATAGACCAGCAGGCATGCCAGCCATCCCGCCGCAGTGAGATAGGGCAGCGGCCGCCACAGCTCGTACAGCCCGACTCCGATCGACGGCCCCAGCACGAAGGCTGCGCCGTTCACGGAAGTGACCTTGCCGGCCACCGATCCCTGCGCTTCCGGACCCACGCCCAGCGAGGCGCCGGCGGTGAAGCCCGGCCGCGCGAAACCCATGCCGAGCGCCGTGAGCGCATAGCCGAGCGCGATGCCGTAGAGCGTCGTCGCCGTGCCCGTTGCGACGCAGCCGATCGCGCCCAGCGCCGCGCCGGTCAGCACCAGCGCACGCGGGCGCAGGTCGAGCATCGGGATCAGCCCCCATTGGGCGAGCAGCGACGCGCCCGCGCCCATCATCAGCACCAGCCCGGTCGGGTGCAGCGCCTCGGCCGGGGGCAGGTGCATCCGATCGATGATCAGGAAGCCGATCGCCTGGCCGGTCATCGCCTGGGCATGGCCGATGATCAGCCCCGTCACGATCCACGGCCGGATGCGCGGGTCGAAATAGCGGATGTTCTCGTGCGTCTCGGCGGCGGTGGCGGCAGTCACGGTGGCGCCGGTCCCCTGCCCGCCGATGGAGGGATAGGAGATCGCGGCGCCATGTGCGTCGCCTTCGTCCTTGGGCAGGCCGCGCGCCGCCGCGATCCAGATCACCACGCCGATCGCGCTCGCCGCGAATGCGGGGCCGGCGAGCCCGATCATCGGCCCCCCGTCCCACAGGCTGCCCATGACCAGATAGGGCGCGATCGCCGGGCCCAGGATGGTGCCGAGCCCGAATGCCGAGGCGAGCAGCGTGAGCGCGCCGGTCCGTTCCTCGCGGCTGGTCCGCCCGGCGACGATCGCCTGCACCGCGGGGGGCGCCGCGGAGCCGAAGGTGCCGTAGATCACCCGGCCGGCGATGAAGGCGATGAACGTCGCCGCCGGGCCGAGCAGGCCGTTGATGCCCATGGCGAGGCACAGCCCGCACAGTCCCAGCGACACGGTGAAGCCGGCAATGCCGACCAGGACCATCGCGCGGCGCCCGTGCCGGTCCGACCGGTTGGCCCAGAAGGGTGCGGCGATCACCCAGAGCAGGGCGGAGACCGAGAAGACCGCGGCGACGGCGCTGTCCGGCGCGTGGAGTGAGCGGCCGAGCGCGGGGAGCACCGATTGCAGCGCAGTGTTGCCCGCCGCGATGACGAGCATGATCGTGAAGAGCAGGCCGAAGGTCCGGTCGAAATGCCGGAACCTCATTTGCGCTCCCAGCCGTAGCTGCGCCCGATCTCGGCGACGTGCAGCATATACCATTTGTACCAGCGTCCCCGCCCCGCCTCGCGCGTTGCGGCATGTTCGGGATGCTTGCGCCAGGCGACGGCGCTCGCTTCGTCGGCCCAGTAGCTGAGCGTGATTGCCTGGCCCTGGGCGTCGCCGACATGGTCGACGCCGCGATAGCCGGGCTGCTCGGCGGCAAGCGCGTCCATCGCCGCGGCGGCCACGGCATAGCCCTCGGTATCTTCCCCCGTGCGTTCGGAGATGAACAGGACGGCGACTTGCCCGGTGCGATCCTCTGCCATGGACGAGGGGATTAGGCCGGTTGTTTCGCTTCGTCACCCCACATCGTCGCCGCGGGTAAAGCCGGGCCTCGAGCGATGGCGGGTGCGATCGTCATCCCCATCACCCCGAACTCGCTTGGCGCCCATCCCCGGCGACAAATACCCCTCTTCCGTCCTCCCCGTGCAGGCGGGGATCCAGAGGCACCGACGATACCGCGTAGAAACCCTGGGGCCCCGCCTGCGCGGGGAGGACGGTTATCGGACCATCCCTGTTTCGAGGGGATAGGCGCCAGACAAGTTCAGGGTGAGGCTTGCCGGCAGGAGCCGGCGACGTGCGCCCATGGCACGAGATCCTGGCTTTCGCCGGGATGGCGGGTGACGCTAAAGCGCCACCCCATGATCGCCGACTGGCATTTCTATGCGCTCGCGGTGCCCGCGGTGATTCTGCTCGGCCTGTCCAAGGGCGGGTTTGCCGGTATGGGCGCCCTCTCGCTCCCCCTGCTCGCCCTGGCGATCGATCCGGTGCGCGCCGCCGCGATCACGCTGCCGATCCTGATCGCGCAGGACGTGGTGGGGGTCTGGGCCTTTCGCCGCACGGTCGACTGGCGGCTGCTGGGCTGGATGCTGCCCGGCTCGATGCTCGGCATCGCGCTCGGCTATTGGTTCGCGGCGAGCGTTTCCTCCGCCGCGGTGATGGCGATGGTCGGGGCGATCTCGATCCTGTTCGGCGCCTATCGGCTCCGGGGCGCCCGCCATGCCGCGCCGCGCGACCGCGCGCGCTGGCCCGATTGGATCGGGTCGCTGTTCGGTATCGCCTCGGGCTTCACCAGCCAGATCGCCCATGCCGGCCAGCCGCCCTTCCAGCTCTGGGTGCTGCCGCGGAACCTGCCGCGCGACATGCTGGTCGGCACCACCGCACTCTTCTTCGCCGCGACCAACTGGATCAAGGTGCCTGCCTATTGGGCGCTCGGCCAGTTCACGGCGGCCAACGTCATGACGTCGGCCGCGCTGCTGCCGCTGGCGCTGGTCTCCACCGTGGCCGGGGTGTGGCTGGTGCGGCGCGTCGATGCGGCGCGCTTCTACACCGCGATCCATGTGCTGATGATCCTGGTCGGCACCGCGCTCGTCGCCGAGGCGACGCTCTAGGTTTTCGCCGAGGCGGCGCTTTAGGCTTTCAATGTAGGATTTCGCGTGCTGCGGTCGTCGCCATGACCTGCGCTGCGCCTTTCGCCCGTTTCACGCGGCGGCGCGGCGCGAGCGGCAAAGTGAAGGAATGTCGGTCGACTCCCTTCACTTTGCCGGGTTCGGGATCAGTCGAACAGCGAGGAGACCGAGCTCTCGTCGGCGATCCGCTTGATCGCCTCGGCGAGCAGGGGCGCGATCGTCAGGTGACGGATCTTGCTGCTTTCGGCGATCACAGCGTGATTGCCGATCGAGTCGGTGATCACGAGCTCGGCCAGCGCCGATCCGTCGACGCGGGCGACGGCGCCGCCGGAGAGCACGCCGTGCGTGCAATAGGCGACCACGTCCTCGGCGCCCGATGCCTTCAGCGCGGCGGCGGCGTTGCACAGCGTGCCCGCCGAATCGACGATGTCGTCGATCAGGATGCAGAAGCGTCCCTCGACATTGCCGATGATGTTCATCACTTCCGATTCGCCCGGGCGCTCGCGGCGCTTGTCGACGATGGCGAGCGGGGCGTTGTCGAGCCGCTTGGCCAGCGCGCGGGCGCGGACCACGCCGCCCACGTCGGGCGAGACGACCATCCATTGCTTGCCCGGGAAGCGGCTGTGGATGTCGGCGCTCATCACCGGGGCGGCGAAGAGATTGTCGGTCGGGATGTCGAAGAAGCCCTGGATCTGCCCGGCGTGCAGGTCGACCGAGAGGACGCGGTCGGCGCCTGCGGTTGTGACGAGGTTGGCGACCAGCTTGGCCGAGATCGGGGTGCGCGGGCCGGGCTTCCGGTCCTGGCGGGCATAGCCGAAATAGGGAAGCACCGCGGTGATCCGCCGCGCCGATGCGCGCTTCAGCGCATCGATCATGATCAGCATTTCCATCAGATTGTCGTTCGCGGGGAACGACGTCGACTGCATCACGAACACGTCCTCGCCGCGGACATTCTCGAGGATCTCGACGAAGATCTCCTCGTCGGCGAAGCGGCGGACGTTCGCCTGGGTCAACGGGATCTCGAGATACTCGGCGATCGCCTTGGCGAGCGGCAGGTTCGAATTGCCGGCCATCAATTTCATCGAAAGTCTCCCGCGTTCGCTCGTGGCCCCCTTTGTCAGCCGATTCCCGGCGGGGCAAGCCGGGGAGTTGGCTTATACACGGCAAATCCGCCGGTGGCGCATGCCTGGTGGCGGGGCTAAGGGCAGCGGATGACCGTCATCACCCGTTTCGCGCCGAGCCCCACGGGCACGCTCCATGTCGGCAATATCCGCACCGCGCTCCACAACTGGATGTTCGCGCAAGGCCAGGGCGGCCGTTTCCTGCTGCGTATCGACGACACCGATGGCGAGCGTTCGGAAGAGCGCTTCGTCGAGGCGATCCGTGCCGATCTCGCCTGGCTGGGGCTGAACCCCGATGGCGAGGAGCGCCAGTCCGCCCGCTTCGGCCGCTACGAGGCGCGTTTCGAGGAATTGAAGGCCGCCGGCCGCGTCTATCCGGCATATGAGTCCGCGCAGGAACTCGATCTCAAGCGCAAGGTGCTGCTCGGCCGCGGCCTGCCCCCGGTCTATGACCGGGCCGCGCTGGCGCTGAGCGACGCCGACAGGGCAAGGCTGGAAGCCGAGGGTGTCCGCCCGCACTGGCGCTTCAGGCTCGATCATGACGCCATGATCGAATGGGACGATCTGGTCCGTGGGCCCCAGCGCTTCGATCCGAAGACGATGAGCGACCCGGTGGTTCGCCGCGCCGACGGCTCCTGGCTCTATCTGCTCCCCTCGGTGATCGACGATGTCGACATGGCCGTCTCGCATGTCGTGCGCGGCGAGGACCATGTCTCGAACACCGCGACTCAGCTCCAGATGTTCGCGGCGCTCGGCGCCGCCGCGCCGCGGTTCGCGCACGAGGCGCTGCTCACCGGCGCCGAGGGCAAGCTTTCCAAGCGGCTGGGCTCGCTCGGCATCGCCCATTTCCGGGAAGCGGGCATCGAGCCCCAGGCGCTGATCGCGCTGCTCGCCCGGCTTGGCACCAGCGATCCCGTCGAACCGTTCGTCGATCCGGCGCCGCTGATCGAGCGCTTCGACTTCGCGCGCTTCGGCCGCGCGCCGGCGCGCTTCGACGAGGAGGAACTGGCCCAGCTCAATGCCCGCATCGTTCACCAGCTCGGCTTTGCGGCAGCGAAGAGCCGCTTGCCTGCCGGCATGACCGAGGCCGGCTGGGAAGCGATCCGCCCCAATCTGTCGACCGTCGCCGAGGCGGCGGGCTGGTGGCAGGTGGTCGAGGGACCGGTCTCCGCGACGATTCCGGAAGAGGATCGCGCCTTCCTCGCCCTGGCCGCCGGGATCGCCAGGGACATCGACTGGTCGAACCCCTGGCCCGAACTCACCGGCGCGCTCAAGGCGGCGACCGGGCGCAAGGGCCGCGCGCTCTTTCTCCCCCTGCGACTCGCCCTTACCGGCCGCGAGCACGGGCCGGACATGGGCGCCCTGCTTCCGCTGATCGGCAAGGAAAATGCCCTGGCGCGCCTGGAGAGCGCATGATCGACAAAGCATTTGCGCCGGATATGTAATGATGTATCATCGCTTTTGCCGGCCTGGACCGGCGTTGGAGATGGAGTGCAACGCCATGTATGCCGAACATCGCTACCAGCCCCAGCAATCGCGCGCCGTCAGCATCGGGGCGTCGCTGCTCATCAGCGGGGCGATCATCACCGGGATGATCTACTCGGCGCCGAACATCATCAAACACATCGCGCCGACCTTCGAGGCGAGGCAGATCCCGCTCGATCCGGTGCCGCCGGAGATCAAGCCGGTCGAGAAACCCAAGATCAAGGCGGAGACGCGAACCCAGCCGCAGATCACTGCGCCCGATCCGGTCCTGAAGACCGACAGCATCGTGACGCTGAAGACCACGCCGGATATCCCGCCGGTGCAGCCGGACATCGCCAAGCCGGTCGAGTCTGGCCCGCCGGTCACGGTCGATCCGCCCAGGCCGGTCTCGTCCCTGATCGGCGCGAAGCGCGATCCGCGCTATGCCGACGCCTTCCAGCCGAACTATCCGGCTTCGGAACTGCGCGCCCAGCGCGACGGGCGCGTCTCGGTCCGGGTGCTGGTCGGCGCCGATGGTCGGGTCAAGTCAGTCGAGCAGGTCAGCGCCACCAGCCCCGCCTTCTTCGAGGCGACCAGGCAGCAGGCGCTGTCCAAATGGCGGTTCAAGCCGGCGACGCGCGGCGGCGTGGCCGAGGAGAGCTGGATGACGCTCAGCGTCACCTTCCAGATCAAGGACCAGTAACGGAACGTCCTTGATGGAGCGCGGGGGCTGGCTCTCGGGCCTCCGCGCTCCTATCTTCGGCGGCGAGATGAGCTACCTTCAGAGATTCAACCCCCTGCGCGCATTCGGCGACCTGCGGCGCTGGCTTGCCACCCGCAAGCCCTATGAGCTGTGGTTCATGATGCTGGCCATGGCGGTCACGCTGGTGATCCTGTGGATGTTCGTGAAGGATTCGAACGTCGCCACGCCCTACAAGCGCGACATCATCTATGTGCAGCAATGGCGGCTCGATCGCAGCGACGCGGACATCAAGGCACAGCAGGCCAAGGACCTGCCCGAGGAGATGAAGCGCAAGGCGGCGATCGAGGCGGCGCAGAAGAAGCGCCAGGCCGAATTCAAGAAATATGACGATTGGCTGACCAGCCACGGCTTCTGAGCGATGCGCGCCGGATGGGCGCCGCGCTCGCGCTGGCCGAGCGCGGGCGGGGGCGGACCGCGCCCAATCCCAATGTCGGCTGCGTGCTCGTGCGGGACGGCAAGGTGGTCGGCCGCGGCTGGACGCAGCCCGGGGGCCGCCCGCATGCCGAGGCGATGGCGCTCGCTCAGGCGGGGGAGAAGTCGCGCGGCGCGACTTGCTACGCCACGCTCGAGCCTTGCGCACATGAGTCCCCGCGCGGCCCGGCCTGTTCCGGCCTGCTGGTCGCAGCCGGCGTCGCCCGGGTGGTGATCGCGCTCGGCGATCCCGATCCCCGGACCAATGGAGCGGGAGCCGCCCGCCTGCGCGCCGCGGGGATCGAAGTGACCGAAGGCGTTCGTGCCGAGGATGCGCGTCGCGCGATGGCCGGCTTCCTGACCCGGCTCGCAAGGCATCGTCCTTTCGTCACGCTCAAGCTCGCGACTTCGCTCGATGGCCGGATCGCGCTGGCTTCCGGCGAAAGCCGGTGGATCACCGGCGAAGGGGCCCGCGCCCATACGCATCTGGAACGCAGCCGGCACGAGGCGATCCTGGTCGGCCGCCGGACGATGGAGATCGATCGGCCCCGGCTCGACGTTCGCCTGCCCGGGCTGGAGGCGCGTTCTCCCCGCCGCCTGATGCTCTCCTCGACCGGCACGCTCGCCCGCCCCGAGGATATCGCTGCGCTCGAGGGCGTCGATCATCTCTTCGTCGAGGGGGGCGCCGAGACTGCCGCGGCCTTTCTCCGCGCCGATCTGGTCGACCGGCTGCTGCTCTATCGCGCGCCGATCCTGGTCGGCGCAGGCATGGCGGCGCTCGGCGATATCGGGCTGGCCCGGCTGGGGGATGCGCATGGCCGCTGGCGGCTCATCGACAGCCGCATGCTTGGCAGTGACAGGATGGAGGTCTACGAGGCCGCCTCATGAGGAAAAATGGTTTCCGGTTTTCCGCCCGCACACGGCACAGCAAGGACTCCTGATGTTCACGGGAATCGTCACTGATATCGGCACGGTCGAGGCGACGGAGAAGCAGGGCGACCTGCACGTCCGCGTCTCCACCGCCTATGAAATCGCGGGGATCGACCTCGGCGCGTCGATCTCCTGCTCTGGCATCTGCCTGACGGTGGTCGACAAGGGCGTTGGAGGCGGAGGCGTCGGAGAGGGGGGCGCCGGCTGGGTCGCCTTCGACGTCTCGGGCGAGACGATCAGCCGCACCGCGCCCGGCATGTGGGCCTCGGGCCGCAAGCTCAATCTCGAGCGCGCGCTGCGCCTGGGCGACGAGCTGGGCGGGCATATCGTCACCGGGCATGTCGACGGCATCGGCAGCGTCAAGTCGATCGAGGAGGTCGGCGGCTCGCATCATGTCGTGATCGCCGCGGGCCCCGAATTGGCGCCGTATATCGCGCCCAAGGGCTCGATCACCATCGACGGCATCTCGCTCACCGTCAATTCGGTGCACGATACCGATGCCGGCGTCGAATTCGACGTCAACATCATTCCCCACACCGCTTCCGTCACTACATTCGGGACATTGGAAGCCGGGCAGGCCGTCAATCTCGAGATCGACGTGCTCGCCCGCTATCTGCAGCGCATGGAGTCCCTTCGTGGCAAAGCCTGAACGAGCCAATGAACTTGGGCGGTTGAAGCACGCTTTCCTTTCCTCGCCCGAGGAGCTGATCGACGAGGCCCGCAACGGCCGGATGGTGATCCTGGTCGATGACGAGGATCGCGAGAACGAAGGCGACCTCGTCATCCCCGCCCAGATGGCGACGCCCGACGCAGTCAACTTCATGGCGCGCTTCGGGCGTGGGCTGATCTGCCTAGCGCTCACTGCCGAGCGCGGGCGTCAGCTTCAGCTCGAGCCGATGGCGCGCGTGAACGGCACGCCGCTCGGCACGGCGTTCACGGTCTCGATCGAAGCGAAGGAAGGCATTTCGACCGGCATTTCCGCCGCCGACCGCGCGCGCACCGTGGCGGTGGCGATCGACGCGGCCAACGGTCCCGACGCGATCACGTCGCCCGGCCATGTCTTCCCGCTGATCGCGCGCGACGGCGGCGTCCTCGTCCGCACCGGCCATACCGAGGCGGCGGTGGACCTGGCGCGGCTCGCCGGGCTCAACCCGTCGGGCGTGATCTGCGAGATCATGAAGGACGACGGGACGATGGCCCGTCTCGACGATCTCATCGCCTTTGCCCAGTTCCACAATCTGAAGCTCGGCACGATCCGCGACCTGATCGCCTATCGCCGGCGCTACGATCATCTCGTCGAGAAGCGGGCCGAGACGCGCTTCGAGAGCGAATGGGGCGGCGAGTGGACCGCGATGACCTTCTGGAACAAGGCCACCGGGAGCGAGCAGGTCGCGTTGGTGAAGGGCAGGATCGATCCGGCCAGGCCCACGCTGGTGCGCATGCACGCGCTCTCGCCCTTTTCCGACATTTTCGGCGAAGGCGGCGCGCGTGGCGGGCTGCTGCGCCGCTCGATGGAAATCATCGCCGAGGAAGGCGCGGGCGTGGTCGTGGTGATCAACAAGCCGCGACCCGACCAGTTCAGCGTCGCGCTCCAGGCCCGCGAAGGCAAGCTGGAGGCCAAGGACATGGACGAGCTGCGCGATTACGGCGTCGGCGCGACGATCCTCACCGAACTCGGCGTACAGGACATGATCCTGCTTACCAACACCCATCACACGCTGGTCGGGCTCGACGGCTATGGCCTGTCGATCGTCGGCGAGCGGCCCATCGATACCGGAGAATGACTTGGCACGTGTCCTGATCGTCGAAGCGCGCTTCTACGCGCATCTGAATGACTTGCTGCTCGATGGCGCCCGTGCCGCGATCGAGGCCGCGGGCCATGCCCACGAGACCGTCACCGTCCCCGGCGCGCTCGAGATTCCGGGCGCGGTGGCGATGGCCGCCGAGACCGGCCGCTACGATGCGTTCGTGGCGCTCGGCGTGGTGATCCGCGGCGAGACCTATCATTTCGAAGTCGTCTCGAACGAAAGCGCGCGCGGCCTGATGGCGCTGGCGATGGATTCGCTGCCGATCGGCAACGGCATCCTCACGGTCGAAAACGAGGCGCAGGCGCTCACCCGCGCCAGGCCGGACGAGAAGGACAAGGGCGGCGAGGCCGCCAAGACCGCGCTGGCGATGCTCGCGCTCAAGGGCAGGTTCGGCTGATCCCATGGACATGCCCCCGACCCGCTACCGCGTAGTGGAGCAGGGGCGCCGGCTCGTCGTGATCGACACGCTGGCGGGCGGGCCGGTCCGCCCGGTTCCCGGCGCCCCGGAAATGCCGGGCGAGCGGCGGCGGCGCATGGAAGCGCCGCGCCCGCGGGATCGGGTCGCGCCGCGGCTCCGGAAACCCGAGCCGCGCGGCCCTCATGCAAATGGGGACGGGCTGGGCTTCACCACCGCGCGCTGGTTCGACGATGAAGGCCCGCGCACGATCCGCATCGACCAGGAGGGTCAGGGCCAGATCGCCATCGTCGCCGCGATCCTGCTGGTGGTGGCGATCGTCTGCATCGCGATCATCGGCTGGCCGGTCATGTTCGTGCTGGGCTTTCTCGCGCTCAATCCCAAGACGCGTGGCGGCCTCCGCACCGCCGCCACCACCTGGCTCACCGCGCTGAACGCGGACGAAGGCTAGGTTGGGGACTCATTCAGCTAACTCCGTCATCCCCGCGCAGGCGGGGATCCAGGGTAGCAGGGGATACCGGCGCCATCATGCGAACGCTGTCCGAAGAGGGCAGGACGTGCCGCGCCCGCTCCACGCATAACTCTGGATCCCCGCCTGCGCGGGGATGACGAAGGAACATCAGATATTTGTTTGGGTTCACTGCCTAGGCCGCCGCCGGATAGTCGGTATAGCCCTCGGCCCCGCCGATATAGAACAGGTCCTCGCGCTGCGGATTGAGCGGCAGTCCCTCGCGCAGCCGCCGTGGCAGGTCCGGATTGGCTAGGAAGGTGCGGCCATAGGCGATCGCATCGGCCTCGCCCGCATCCAGCGCGGCCTGGGCGTCGTCGAAGCGATAGTCCGCATTGAGCACGAGCGGGCGCTTGAACACCTTGCGCATCACCGGATGCACCGGCGGATGATCGGGCAACCCGCGGGTGCCGCCCGGGCGCGGCTCGCGCATCTCGAGAAAGGCGATGCCGATCTCGTCGAGCGTCGCCGCCGCCGCCTCGAACAGCGCATGCGGGCTGCTGTCGTTGACACCCTGCACTTCGCCGTTGGGGGAAAGCCGCACGGCGGTGCGGTCACCGCCGACCGTGTCGACCACCCGCTGCGTCACTTCGCGCAGCAGCCGCACCCGGTTGGCCACCGAGCCGCCATAATCGTCGTCGCGGAAGTTGGCATTGTCGCGCAGGAACTGGTCGATCAGATAGCCGTTCGCGGCGTGGATCTGCACGCCGTCAAAGCCTGCGCGGATCGCATTGCGGGCGGCGATGGCATAGTCGTCCAGGATGCCGGGGATCTCGTCGGTGTGCAGCACTCGCGCCGCGCCATAGGGGCGCTTGATCTCGCCGCTCTCCTCCGCCGGATAGGTGCGGACGGTGCCCGGCGCAGTGGTGGCGGAAGCCGAGACGGGCTGCGCACCGTCCAGGAAATCGGAATGGACCAGCCGGCCCATGTGCCAGAGTTGCGCGACGATGCGCCCGCCGGCCTGGTGCACCGCTTCCACGATCGGCTTCCAGGCGTCGGTCTGCGCGTCGCTCCACAGGCCGGGCGCATAGGCCCAGCCCAGGCCCTGCCGGCTGATGCCGGTGGCCTCGGAGATGATCAGCCCGGCGCTTGCCCGCTGCGCATAATATTCGGCCATGATCGGCGTCGGCACGTGCGCGCGCGTTGCGCGACCGCGCGTCAGCGGGGCCATCAGCATGCGGTTCGGCGCGGGGATCGCGCCCAGCTGGATTGGATCGAACAGGCTCGGCATCGTCGCGAACTCCTAACGACTGTGACGGCGGCCAAATAGGTGGCTAAGGGGGCGCATGCATCGGCCCGGGTCCCCAAGAAAAGCTACCGCACCGCAGATCGGCTCTGCGTTGCCGATTGCGGCGCTGCTCACCGGCAACGTCGCGCTTGCCTTCGGGCCGTGGTTCGTGCGGCTGGCCGATGTCGGGCCGGTGGCGGCAGGTTTCTGGCGGATCGCGCTTGCCGCGCCGATCCTGGTCGCGCTGGCCTTTGCCGGGCAGAGACGTCCCTTCGCGCCGGCGCGCGGGCTGTGGCTGCCGATCGCGCTCGGCGGCATCGCCTTTGCCGCGGACCTGGCGAGTTGGCATGTCGGCATCCTCCAGACCACGCTGGCCAATGCGACGCTGTTCGGCAACTCGGCAACGCTGATGTACCCGATCTACGGCTTCCTCGTCGCGCGCATGTGGCCGACGCAGACCCAGGGAATCGCGCTGGCGCTCGCGGCGGCCGGGGCCGGGCTGCTGCTCGGCCGCTCCTACCAGCTTTCGCCCGAGCACCTGGTCGGCGACTTGCTGTGCCTGCTCGCGGGCACGCTCTACACCGTCTATTTCGTGCTGATGAGCAAGGTGCGCGAAGCGATGGCGCCGCTCCCCGCGCTCGCGCTCTCCACGCTCGCCAGTCTGCTCCCCCTCCTGCTCGCGGCGCTGTTGTTCGGCGAGAAATTCTGGCCGGAACATTGGGGTATCCTGATCGGCCTGGCCCTGGCGAGCCAGGTGATCGGGCAGGGGCTGATGATCTATGCGATCGGCCATCTCTCGCCCCTCGTCGTCGGCATCGCCCTGCTCACGCAGCCGATCGTCGCGGGCGCGGTGGGCTGGATCGTCTATGGCGAGCGGCTCGGCCTCGCCGATTTCATCGGCGCGGTGCTGGTCGCGATCGCGCTGGTGCTGGTGCGCGGCGGCGGCGCGCGGGTTGCGCCGGAAGCTGAGGGGGCTAAACCGGCATGATGGACCTGAAGGACGCGACTCTCGACGAACTGCGCGCCGCGCTCGCGCCGGAAGTGGCGGCCAATGCGGCGTTCGACGGCTGGAACAACCGCGCGCTCGATGCGGCGGCCGACGGCCTCGGTGTCGATCGCGACGTCGCCCGCCTCGCCTTCACCGACGGGCCCGTGGCGATGATCGATGCCTGGTTCGCCGCGATCGATGCCGCGATGCTCGCCCGCTTCACGCCGCAGCAGCTTGGCGGCATGAAGATCCGCGCGCGCATCACGGCGCTGGTCGAGGCGCGGCTCGAGCTTGCCGCCCCGCACCGCGAGGCACTGCGCCGCGCGCTTGCCATTCTCGCCATGCCGCAGAACGCGGCGCGGGGGGCCAGGCTCGGCTGGCGCGCCGCGGACGCGATGTGGCGCGCCGCCGGCGACACGGCGACCGACTACAACCATTATTCCAAGCGCATGACGCTCGGCGCCGTCTATGCCGCGACGATCGCGGTGTTCCTCGACGACGAGAGCGAAGGCCATGCCGATACGCGCGCCTTTCTCGCCCGCCGGATCGAGAACATCATGCAGTTCGAGCGCGCCAAGGCGAAGTGGCTGACGCCGCCCGAGCATCGCTTCAGCCTCTCCCGCTTCGTCGGCCGGCTGCGCTACCCCGCGGTCTGAGCGCGGACGCTCGCAATCACCGACCATCCCCCGGTTCCGGGGAGTATCGCGCCGTGCCCGATGCCCGTGAACTTCCTGTCCGGCACAGGGCCGGAATGGCGGAGAGGGGAAGGGCGGGACATATCCCACTGGCGCCAGCCTTCCGCAATTGATAATGACTCGCAGCATGAATGCCCCCGCTGCGATTCCTGTGCCCGTACCGCTCGCCAGCCTGCCCCGCCACAAGCCCGCTGCCGTCGCCACGATCGACTGGAGCAAGCTGAGCGAGCCCGAGGGCCGGCGCCTGCGCGAGCTGGGGCTGGACGAGGGCGTCGAGGTGGAGCTGCTCCACAAGTCGGGCCTGCTTGGAGGTGGGCCGATCGCCTGCCGCATCGGCCGGATGATCGTGGCGCTGCGGCGTCACGTCGCTTCGGCGATACATGTCAGCCCGCGGCCATGAACGCGGCGCCGCTGGTTGCGCTCGTCGGCAATCCCAATGCCGGCAAGAGCGCCCTGTTCAACGCGCTGACCGGCGCGCGGCAGAAGGTCGGCAATTATCCGGGCGTCACCGTCGAGCGTCATGCCGGCCGGCTGTCGCTGCCCGATGGCCGCCCGGTCGAGCTGCTCGATCTGCCGGGCACCTACAGCCTCGACCCCTCCTCGCCCGATGAGGCGGTGACGCGCGACGTGCTGTTCGGCAAGCAGGCAGGCGAGAAGCTGCCCGATGCGATCATCGTGGTGGTCGATGCCACCAATCTCGACAATCACCTGCGCTTCACGCTCCAGCTGGCCGCGCTGGGCCTGCCGATGGTGGTCGCGCTCAACATGGTCGACATGGCCGAGCGCGACGGCCTGATCCTCGATGCCGAGGCGCTGGAGCGCGAGCTCGGCGTGCCCGTGGTCGCCACCGTCGCGGTGCGCAAGCGCGGGATCGACATGCTCAAGGAGCGGCTGGGCGAGGCGGTCAGGGGCAGCCACAGGCTGCGCGAGGGCGCCGGCGTCCAGCACGACATCGTTCTCCTCCAGCGCCGCGCCCGCCAGATCGCCGCGGCGGTCACCGTCTCGGAGACGGCGGCGCGCCGCTGGACGCACCGGATCGACGCCGTCGTGCTCCACCCGGTCGCCGGCCCGATCATCCTGCTCGCGCTGATGTTCGTCATGTTCCAGTCGGTCTTCGCCTGGGCCGAGGCGCCGATGGGCTGGATCGAGGCGGGCATGGCATGGATCGAGAGCGCCGTCGCCGGCGCGCTGCCCGATGGTTTCCTGCGCGACTTCCTGGTCCAGGGCCTGATTGCCGGCGTCGGCGCGGTCGTGGTCTTCCTGCCGCAGATCCTGATCCTGTTCGCCTTCATCCTGGTGCTGGAGGCGACCGGCTACATGGTGCGCGCGGCGATGCTGATGGACCGGGTGATGGCCGGCGTCGGCCTTTCCGGCCGGGCCTTCATCCCGCTGCTCTCCAGCTTCGCCTGCGCCGTGCCAGGCATCATGGCGACGCGCACCATCGCCGACGACAAGGATCGGCTCACCACCATCCTGATCGCGCCGCTGATGACCTGCTCGGCGCGCCTGCCGGTTTATGCGATCATCATCGGTGCGCTGATTCCCGATCGTGCCGTGCTCCCCGGCATCGGGCTGCAGGGACTGGTGCTGTTCGGGCTCTACATCCTTGGCATCGCCGGGGCCTTCTGCGCGGCGCTGCTGCTCCGCCGCACGGTGACCAAGGGCGCGACTTCGGGTTTCATGATGGAGATGCCCAAATATCAGCTGCCCCGCCTGCGCGACATCGCGCTCGGCCTGTGGCAGCGCGCGGAGATCTTCCTGAAGCGGGCCGGCACCACCATCGCCGCCACGGTGGCGATCCTGTGGGTGCTCGCCACTTTCCCCCAGGCGCCGGCGGGCGTGAAGCAGAGCGAATATTCCATCGCCGGCCGCATCGCGAGCGGGATCGAAATGGTGGTGAAGCCGATCGGCTTCAACCACGACATTTCGCTGGCGCTGCTTCCGGCGATGGCCGCGCGCGAGGCGGCGGTGGCGGCGATCGGCACCGTCTATGCCGTCGACAATCCCGAGGATGCCAAGGGTGAGGCGACGATCACCGAGAATCTGCGCAAGCGCTGGAGCCTGCCGACCGCGCTCGCCTTCCTGATGTGGTTCGTCTTCGCCCCCCAGTGCATCTCGACGATCGCGGTGACGCGGCGCGAGACCAATGGCTGGAAATGGCCGATGTTCATGATCGGCTATCTCTTCACGCTCGCCTATGTCGCGGCCGGGCTCACCTATTGGAGCGCGGTGGCGCTGGGGCTCTAGGCGCGGTACGCGAATTTCCCATGGCCGTCCCCGTCGGGCATCGCCGGCCTTGCAATGCAGGACTTCGTCCGTTGTCCTCTCCCCCTGGAGGAGAGGCGGAATGGCCGGGTCAGTCGCGTCGGGCGTCGTCCAATGTCCTGGCGATCCGCGCCTTTTCGGCGGCATCGGCCTGCTTCTCGGCCTTGGTCCGGCCGAAGCGCGCGCGATTTTCGTCGGCGCGGGCGGACTTGTCCACACGTGCCTTGGCTTTCCGCGCCCGGTTCAGGTTGATGATCTCGGCCAAGGATAGTACCCCATTCGTTCACGGGCGGAGTGCAGCACGCATTGCCGCCGATACGATTTTCGAAGCGGAGTTTCCATGGCGGGCAGCGTCAACAAAGTGATCCTGGTGGGCAATCTCGGGCGCGATCCGGAGAGCCGCAGCTTCCAGAATGGCGGCAAGGTGGTCGAGCTGCGCATCGCCACCTCGGAAAGCTGGAAGGATCGCAACTCGGGCGAGCGCAAGGAAAAGACCGAGTGGCACACGGTCAAGGTCTTCAACGAAGGCCTGGCGAATGTCGCCGAGCGCTATCTGCGCAAGGGCAGCAAGGTCTATATCGAAGGCGCGCTGACCACCCGCAAATGGCAGGACCAGAACGGCCAGGACCGCTATTCGACCGAGATCGTGCTCCAGGGCTTCAACTCGGTGCTCACCATGCTCGACGGCGCGCCCGGCGGTGGCGGTGGTGGTGGCGGCCGTTCCTCGGGCGGTGACGATTGGAACTCGGGCGGCGGCGACGAGTTTGCCGGTCAGTCCTCCAGTCGCGGCGGCGGCAATTTCAACAGCGGCGGCCAGCGTTCGGGCGGTGGCGGCAGCGGCAGCTTCGGCGGCGGCTTCCCGGACGATCTGGACGACGACGTTCCGTTCTGAACTGCGAAAGGATCTCCATGCGTGGCGCGGTGACTGGATTGGCCTTGCTGGCGGCGGCCTGTGGCGGCCCCAAGACGACCAACGATCCCGCCGCGCAGAATGTGATCGAGGCGACCTCGAAGGGCGTGCCCGCCAAGGTCGCCGCCGGCACCTGCAACGACAAGCCCGATTTCGTGCCGGTCTACAAGGAAGCCAAGATCATCAGCTGCACCAGTGGCGAAGTCGCAGTGACGGGGAAGCGCAGCGGCACGGTGATCTACACCGATTTCGCTTCGCCCTCGACGATCCTGGCCTGGTCGAAGCAGCGGGCGCTCGCCTCCGGAATGTCGCTCGGAGTCGAGGACGGCAAGTCGTTCAGCGCGGTGGAGGGCGACCGGCGCACGCTGCGCGTGATGGCCGAATCGGGCACTGCGGTCACCAACGTCACCGTCAACTGGGGCGTGAAGCGCTAAGGTCCGGAAGTTCAGGCTTCGACGATCTCGGCGACGCCGAACCTGCCCGCCTGGTAATCGGCGAAAGCCTGGCGGATCTCGGCTTCGCTGTTCATCACGAAAGGCCCGTGCGCCACGATCGGCTCGTCGATCGGCGCGGCATGGCCGAACAGGAGCAGCGCCGGCTCGGAAGCGGTGATGGTCACTGCATCGCCCGGGGTCAGCTCGGCGAGATGGAAGTGCTCGACACGCGTCTCTTCCACGTGGAACGCTCCCCGCACGCCATAGAGGAACACGTCGCGCCCCTCGAGACGGTCGAACGTCACGCTGCCGCCGGTCGCGATCTCGACCCAGGTCAGGAAGACGCCGGTCAGCGAAGCGACCACGCCCTCGGCCCCGCCGAACCTGCCGGCGACCAGATGGACGGTGGCGCCGCCCGCAGCGATCGCCGGAATCGCCTCGGCCTGGGCGCCGATATAGCGCGGCGCAGTCATCTTGAGCCGGGCGGGCAGATTTACCCAGAGCTGGAGGATCTCCATTGGTCCGCCGGCGCGCTTGAAGCCGCTCGGCGAGACTTCGGCATGGACGATGCCGCTGCCCGCGGTCATCCACTGGATGCCGCCGGCCCGAATGACGCTGGCATGGCCGGCGCTGTCGGTATGCGCCAGCTCGCCTGCCAGGATGAACGTCACCGTCTCGAAGCCACGATGCGGGTGCGGGCCAAAGGGCAGGCCGCGATTGTCCGGCGGATAGGTCTGCGGGCCGTGATGATTGAGGAACAGGAAGGCGCCGACATGCCCGATCGCCGGGCCCGGCACCGGCCGTCGCGTGATCAGGTCGCCGATGTCGTCGCGAAAGGCCGGATGCACCCGCTTCACCGTCCGCATCGCATCACCTCCTCAGCAGGAACACCGCATGTTCGGCGAACAGATTGGCCATCGCCGATCCCGTGCGCTGGTCGCCCGAGAGGAACCAGCTGCCTTCCAATGCGATCCCGCGGCCGTGCACGAATGCGCGGAAATCGTCGACGGTCACGTGATGGATGTTGGGCGTGGCATACCATTCGACCGGCAGCAGCCGCGTCACCGGCATCCGCCCGCCGAACAGCAGCGAGGCGCGCACGCGCCAATGGGCGAAATTGGGGAAGGAGACGAAGGCGCGCTTGCCGATGCGCAGCAGGTTCTCCAGCACCATGTCCGGGTGGCGGGTGGTCTGCAGCGTCTGGCTGAGGATGGCATAGTCGAAGCTGTCGTCGGGATAATCGGCCAGGTCGGTATCCGCGTCGCCCTGCACCACCGAGAGCCCGCGGCTCACCGCCGCCGCCACGTCGCCCGCGTCGAGTTCCAGCCCGCGGGCATCGACCTGGCGCGTGTCGCGCAGCGCCGCCATCAGCGCTCCGTCGCCACAGCCGATGTCGAGCACCTTGCTGCCGCGCTCGACATTGCCCGCGATGATCGCGAGGTCCGGGCGCAGCGCTGCCGGGGTCGGAATCTGGGAGCCGCTGACCATCGTCATCGCGTGTAGAGGTCCACCTCGTGCCGCTCCATGCAGCGTTCGGGATGCGGGATCTGGGTCCAGCCGAGCTTGGCGTAGAGCGGCTGCATGTCGCGCGTGAACAGCAGCCAGCGGCGCAGGCCCGCAAGCTCGGGATGTGCCTGCACCGCCTCGAGCATCTGCATGGCGACGCCCTTGCCGCGGTGCGCCGGCAGCACGAAGACATCGGCCAGATAGGCGAAGGTGGCATGATCCGTGATGACCCGGGCAAAGCCGACCTGCTCGTCCTGGCCCGCCTCGTCCTTGGCGAAGGCTGCGGCGCAGAAGGAATGGCGGATCGCGTTCTCGACGATGTGGCGCGGGATGCCCTTGGCCCAATAGGAACCGCTCAGGAATGCATGGATCAGGTCGAGGTCGAGCTCGGCCTTGTCGAACGAGATGCGATAGTCGCTCATGCTGCCCCCGCTTCCAGAAAGCCGCGCACCACGCGGTCGAGCTCCGGACTGTCGAGCAGGAAGGCGTCGTGGCCGAACGGCGATTTCAACTCGACGAAGCTCGCCCGCGCGCCCGCGGCGTTGAGCGCATGGACGATGGTGCGCGATTCGCTCGTCGGATAGAGCCAGTCGGTGTCGAAGCTCACCACGCAGAAACGCGTGCCATTGCCCCTGAAGGCATCGGCGAGCAGCCCGCCATGCTCCTCGGCCAGGTCGAAATAGTCGAGCGCGCGCGTGATGTAGAGATAGGAATTGGCGTCGAACCGGTCGACGAATGCCAGGCCCTGGTGGCGCAGATAGCTTTCGACCTGGAAATCGGCATCGAAGCCGAAGGTCTTGGCGCCGTCCGGTTTCTCTGGGCGGCTCTGCAGCTTGCGCCCGAACTTGGCAGTGAGCCCGGCTTCGGAGAGATAAGTGATGTGCGCCGCCATCCGCGCCACCGCCAGCCCGGCGGCGGGAGGATCATTGTCGCCATAATAGTCGCCGCCGCGCCATTTGGGATCGGCCATCACCGCCTGGCGGCCGACTTCGTGGAACGCGATGTTCTGTGCGGAGTGCCGCGCCGCACTGGCGATGACCACGGCCGAGGCGACGCGCTCCGGAAAGGTCGCCGCCCAGCTCAGCGCCTGCATGCCGCCCATCGAGCCGCCGACCACGGCGAACAGCTTTCCCACGCCCAGGTGATCGAGCAGCATCGCCTGGGCGCGGACCATGTCGCGGATGGTGATCACCGGGAAGCCCATCCCCCAGGGCTTGCCGGTAGCGGGATTGACCGTCGCCGGGCCCGAACTGCCCAGGCAGCTGCCGAGCACATTCGAGCAGACGACGAAATAGCGGTCGGTGTCGATCGGCTTGCCCGGTCCCACCATGCGCATCCACCAGCCGGGCTTGCCGGTGCGCGGGTGTTCGGAAGCGACATGCTGGTCGCCGGTCAGCGCGTGACAGACCAGGATCGCGTTGCCGCCATCGGGCGCGAGGGTGCCATAGGTCTCGTAGCCGATGTCGAGCGGCGACAGCAGTCCGCCGCCATCGAGGCGCAGCGGCCCCGGCAGCGTCACCGAGCGGCCAGTGCCGTAACGCGGATCTTCGGACATCCCGCGGTCGTTAGGAGGCTGCGCGCTGCGGTTCAAGCGGCCTTGGCATCGATGGGGCTGCCGAGGATGGCGGCGGCGGCCATCCGCCCGGTCTGCGCGGCGCCGTTCATATACCCCGGAAAGGCGTCCGAGAGATGTTCGCCCGCGAACCAGATGCGCCCCGCATGCGGCACCTGGTTGCCGCCCTTGCCCTCCACGCACAGCAGGTTCGAGAACCGCGTGAGCTGGCCCGGGGCATAGTTGCAATAGGCGCCGAGCGTGAGTGCCTGGGCATGCCAGTTGGTGCGGGTAAAGGGGCCGGTGGCCGCCTCGATCAACCCGGGGATGGCGGGGGCGGCGCTGGCGGCGAAGCGTGCCGCCAGCGCCGAAGGCGTTTCGGCTTCGGCGCGGCGCACTTCGTCGCCGCCCAGGAACCAGGTCCACACCGGCGAGAGCCCGTCCTTGCGGTGGACGCTGCCGTCCCAGCCCAGCGCCCAGCCGGCCTGCGGGTCGGTCTGCCACAGCTCGCCGCCCACGCCCATCGGATGGCGCCACGGCGTCGCGTCGGTGCCCGACTGGACCTTTTCGTTGAAGCCCAGCTCCATCTCGCCGATGAAGGCGCGCCACGCGGCGGGAAGGGGCACCCGGAAATCGATCTGGCGCGTGAGCGGCCCGGGCACCGCGACGATCAGCGTGTCGGCATGCGCGATCGAACCGTCGAGGAAATGAAGCTTCAGTCCCGGCTCGACGCGGTGCAGGCGCTTGCCGGTGGTGATCCGGTCGGCATGGAATGCGGTCATCGCCTCGATCAGTGCCGAACTGCCGCCCTCGATCACATAGCGTTCGTCGGCGCCGCCCAGCACTTCGGCGCGCCGGCCGTCCACCGTCGGCAAGTTGAAGATCAGCTCGATGGCCGAGGCGCGCTTCGGCTCGACGCCATATTCGGTGCGGCTGGTCGCCTCCAGCAGCTGGCGGACCCAGGGCTCGCCAATCCGCGCGGCGTGGCTTTCGAGATAGTCGTGGATCGACAGGCGATCGAGGTCGGGCGCGACACGGGCATGGTCCCGGTCGAGCCGGTCGGCGTCGCTGGCGATCTGCGCGGCGATCGGGCGCAGCGCGGTGGCCAGCTCTGCGTCGGTGACGAGCCGGCCATTCGCCAGGATCAGCGTATCGTGCGGCGCGTTCTTGCGGTCGATCAGCGCCACGCCGAAGCGCTTGAGCAGCGCGTGCATGTCGTAATGGTCGGTGTTGACCAGCTGGCCGCCGGCCTCGAACGTCCAGTCGCCTGCCCTGTGCGTGTACATCCGCCCGCCGGTGCGGGCACGGCCTTCGTAGAGATGGGCATCGACGCCTGCCCGGCGCAGATGGTGAAGCGCGCTCAGGCCGGCAATGCCGCCGCCGATGATCGCCACGCGTCCGGCGGGCTGCGCCGCGGCCGGACGAGGCAGGGCGCCGGCCATGCCGGCCGCGGTGATCGCCCGCAGCACCGCGCGCCGCGTCGCGCCGCTCGCGCCCTTGACCGGCATCGGCTCGCCGGCCGCTTCCAGATTGCGTCGCCGCGCCGCTTCCAGTGCGCGCCAGACGATGCCGTTCCCCCGCATTGCCCCTCCCCGGCTCCCTTTAACCATGAAGCCCTAGAGCCTGACCCTTGCCATCCGGTAACCATTCCGCCAAGCCGCGCGGCCATGACCGCACACTCCGATAGCCCTCGGCCCAAGCCCTGGATCATGGAAATCGCCCCCTATGTACCGGGGCGTTCCACCACCGATGACGGCCGCAAGGTGTCGAAGCTCTCGTCCAACGAGAATCCGCTCGGCACTTCGCCCAGGGCGCGCGAGGCGTTCCTCACCGCCGCGACCAGCCTCGAGCGCTATCCCGACGCCAGCGCGGTCGAACTCCGCGAGACGATCGCCGCCAGATACGGCCTCGATCCTGGGCGGATCATCTATGGCAACGGCTCGGACGAAGTGCTCCATCTCGCCGCCGGCGCCTTTGCCGGCCCGGGCGACGAGATCATCTACGTCCATTACGGCTTCACCGTGTACCCGATCGCCACCCGCCGGGTCGGCGCGACGCCGGTGGTGGCGCCGGACAAGGACTATGCGACCGATGTCGACGCGATCCTGGCCTCGGTGACCGAGAAGACCAGGATCGTCTTCGTGGCCAATCCCAACAATCCCACCGGCACCTATGCGCCGCGCAACGAGATCCTGCGCCTCCATGCCGGCCTGCCGGGCCATGTCCTGCTCGTCCTCGACCACGCCTATGCCGAATATATCGAGGGCGACGACGATGACGGCGGCATGGAACTGGCCCGCACCGCGCCCAACGTGCTGGTGACGCGCACCTTCTCCAAGATGTACGGCCTCGCCGCCGAGCGGATCGGCTGGGGCTATGCCGCGGCGCCGATCATCGAGGCGATGCACCGCATCCGTCTGCCTTTCTCGATCACCATCGCGGGCACCGCGGCAGCAGTCGCGGCGCTCGGCGACACCGATTTCGTCGCGCACACCAAGGCGCACAATGCCGAGTGGCGCCGCTGGTTCGCCGACGAGATCGCCAAGCTGGGCAACAAGGGCCTGCGCGCGGTGCCGAGCCAGGCCAATTTCGTGCTGGTGCTGTTCGAGGGCCAGCTCACCGCCGAGGCGGCGTACAGGGGGCTGATGGACGCCGGCTATATCGTCCGCTGGCTGCCGGGGCAGGGGCTCCCGCACGGCCTGCGCATCACCATCGGCACCGAGGACGAGACGCGCGGCGTGATCGCGGCGCTGCGGAAGCTGGCGGGCGAGGCCTGATGCTGCCCTTCGCCCGGGTGACGATCATCGGTCTGGGCCTGATCGGCTCGTCGATCGCGCGCGCGGTGAAGCAGCACATGCCGAGCGTGCGGGTGACCGGCCATGACGCCGATCCGGCGGTGCGCGAGACCGCGGTTCGCCTCGCCCTGTGCGACGACATCGCCGATACCGCCGGCACCGCGGCGATCGACGCCGATCTCGTCATCCTCTGCGTCCCCGTCGGCGCGATGGGCGCGGCGGCGGCGGACCTGGCCGCCGACCTGCCCGCCGATGCGATCGTCAGCGATGTCGGCTCGTGCAAGGAAAGCGTGGTCGAGGCAGTGCGCGCGGCATTGCCGGGTGCCGTCTTCGTCCCCGCCCATCCGGTCGCGGGAACCGAGAATAGCGGCCCCGAGGCCGGCTTCGCCTCGCTGTTCCACGGCCGCTGGTGCATCGTCACGCCGGTGGAGGGGACGGACGGGCTCGCGGTCGAGCGGGTGCGCGAATTCTGGAAGCGGCTGGGCGCCGAGGTCGAGACGATGGCGCCTGACCATCATGACCGCGTGCTCGCGGTGACCAGCCATTTGCCGCACCTGATCGCCTATACGATCGTGGGCACTGCATCGGACATGGAGGAAGTCACCCAGTCCGAAGTGATCAAATACTCCGCCGGCGGCTTCCGCGACTTCACGCGCATCGCCGCCTCGGACCCGACCATGTGGCGCGACGTGTTCCTGGCGAACAAGGAAGCGGTGCTCGACATGCTCCAGCGCTTCTCCGAGGACCTGACCGCGCTCCAGCGCGCGATCCGCTGGGGCAAGGGCGACGAGCTGTTCGAGCTGTTCAGCCGTACCCGCACGATCCGCCGCTCGATCATCGAGCAGGGGCAGGACGATGCCGCCCCCGATTTCGGGCGCAGCCACGACTGACGAGCTTGCTACGTCGGCACGAGGGCGGCGCGCGCAAGTTCGCCAGGTTCGTGCCGGAAGCGGGGCCCTGGGGAAGCCCTGTTTTCCCATTTTCCCCGGTAATGCGCCGTATCTCGCAGCATCCTTGCGCGGCCGGCCAGCCCGGCCGGTCAGAATCCCATATTGCAAGGCGCGAGTCGCGGCGGCGGGGCTCAGCCGTTCAGCGCGTTGATCCCGGCATGAACCCGCGCCTCGGCCTCTGCACGCGGCAGGCCCGGCGGGATATGCCCCATGAAGCGGAAGGTCACCACGCCCGGCTTCTTCACGCCGTGCTTGGTCCAGACATGGCCGCTGCGCACCGCGATCGGCACCACCGGCAGGTCGAGCATCCGATAGAGCCCGGCAAAGCCCGAGCGCAGCTCGGGCGCTTCGCCCGGCTTCACGCGCGTGCCCTCCGGGAAGATCAGTACGGAACGACCCTGCGCCAGCGCCGCCTTTGCGTCCTTCATCATCGATCGCAGTGCCGTGGCATTGGCGGTGCGGTTGACGATGATGACGCCATAGCGCCGCGCCGCCCAGCCCCAGAGCGGGATGCGTGCCAGCTCGCGCTTCATCACCGTGGCGGGCGAGCCCAGCAGCCGGCTCAGCTCCAGCGCTTCGAAGATCGATTCATGCTTGCCGGCGAAGAGCACCGGCCCCTTGGGGATGTCGCCTTCGATCTTCACCCGGATGCCCAGGATCCAGCGCGCCGACCAGGTCATCAGCGCCACCCAGGCCATCGCATAGGTGCGCAGCGCGTCGCCGCCGAGCAGCGCGACCAGCGGCACGAGCAGCACCAGCACCAGCGACAGGCCATAGAAGAAGATCGAGAAGATCAGCGTCCGGAGGAAGTTCATCAGTTCGCGCCCAGCAGGAGGGCGATCCGCCGCACCAGATATTTGTGATATTCGCGGAAGAGCATGGCGAAGCCCGGCTGGCTGCGCACCGGATCGCCGACCACTTCCACGCCCTTCAGAGCATGGGCGAGTTCCAGCCGCGCACGCGGCATGTGCCAGTCTGACGTGACGAGGCGCACGGTCCTGTACTTGTGCTCCTTCACCCATTCGGCGGTCTCTTCCGCATTGGAGCGGGTGTCGACGGCCTGCCAGCCCAGGTCGACGCAGCAGCGCATCAGCTTGCGGTCGATCTTGTATTCCGCGGCGAATTCTCCGGGGCGCACATCGGGATCGACACCGCTGACGAGCATGCGCTGGGCATCGCCGGCGCGCAGCACCTCGAGCCCGCGGTCGATCCGCTTCGATCCGCCGGTCAGCACTACGATCGCATCGGTCTTGCGGTTCTCCAGCGGATGGCCGAGCGAGAGCATGAACGCTGCGAAGCCGAGCAGCCAGGCGATCAGCACCAGGGCAACGAGGCGCAGGATCACAGCGTTCGGCCCAGCGCGCGCAGCACGGTGCCCCGCGCCGCGAAGGTGGCGAGCAGCGCAAAGCCCAGCGGCAGCAGCAGGAGCAGGAACCAGTCGCGCTGCTGCAGCGCCACGCCGCTCAGCATCTCCGAGCCCACCAGCGCCATGCGCGACTGGAGGAACCAGACCAGCCCCAGCGCCGCCGCGGTGCCGAGCAGGCCGCCCAGCAGCGTGTCGAACGCGATCCGCCGCTGGAACAGGCGGGCAATCTGGACATCGGTGGAGCCGAGCATGTGCAGCACATCGATGGTGTCGCGGTGCGTGTCCAGCCCCGAACGCGCGGCGAGCAGCACCACGGCGGCGGTGGCGCTGGCGATGAGCAGCATCAGCCCCACCGCCAGCCAGCTCATCGTGGTCATGAAGCTGCGCACCGGCGACAGCCATTGCGCATGCCGGTCGATCCGGGCGCCGGGGGCGATGGCCCGGGCGGTGCGCTCGACAATGCCCAGATTGCTCCCGCGCACCTCGACGTCGATCATGGCCGGCATCGGCAGATCGGGATCGAGCCCGGTGTCGCCCAGCCAGGGCCTGAGCAGCTCGGCGAGCCGCTGGCGATCGACTTCGGCTGCGCGCACCACGCCCGGGATCCTGGCCACTGCGGTGCGGATCGCAGCCGCCTCGCCGTCGCGCGTCGCGGCATTGGGCTCGACGATCTGGATGGTGAGGCGGCCTGCGAGCTGGCGGTCGAGCTGCGCGGTGGCGGCGAACATGCCGAGCCCCAGCGCGCCGGCGAGCACGGTGAGGAATACCATGATCGCCATGATCCAGGTCATGGCGCGGGTGCGCCGGCTCTCGTCGAGCAGGCGGCGATCGGGCGCATTCGGGTTGAGGCTCAGCTTCATGCGCGCCCCGGCGGATTGCGCAGCGCGCCGGTCGGATCGTTGAGCCGGCCCTTTTCGAGCCGCATCATGTGTGCATTGGGAATGCGGTTGAGCAGGTGGAAGTCGTGCGTTGCGACGACCACCGTGGTGCCCAGGCGATTGAGGCTGTCGAACAGATGGAGCAGCCGCTCGGCCATGTCCGGATCGACGTTCCCGGTCGGCTCGTCGGCGACAAGCAGCTCGGGGCGGCCGATCACGGCGCGGGCTATGGCGATGCGCTGCTGCTCCCCGCCGGAAAGCGTCGGTGGCCTGGCGCGGCCGCGATCGGTCAATCCCACCCAGGCGAGCATCTCGCGCACCGGCGCCTCGATATCGCTTTCGGACACGCCCGCCACGCGCAGGGGCAGTGCGATATTGTCATAGGCGGAGAGATGGGGAACCAGGCGGAAATCCTGGAACACCACGCCGATCCGTCGGCGGAAGCCGGGCAGGCGGGCACGGGGCAGGGCGCCCGCATCCTCGCCGAACAGGCGCACCGTGCCGCGGCTCGGGCGCTGGGCGAGATAGAGGAGCTTGAGCAGCGAGGTCTTGCCTGCGCCGGAGGGACCGGTGAGGAAATAGAAGGCGCCCGTGTTCAGCGAGAAGCTGACGTCCGAGAGAGTCTCGTCGCCCGAGCCATAGCGCAGGCCGACATTCTCGAATTGAACGATGCTGGCCATCGGGCTCCCGGCGCTTCCCCTGCACCTGCCATCGCACAGGCGCCGACGGGTCACAAGAAGCTGGGGATACTCGGGCACGGGACTCTTGTGGGCGCGAATCGATGGGTCTAGAATCGTGACAATGGGGCGACAGGGGCCCGTGTCGTGAGCCGCGCGTAATGATCCTCGAATGCAGCCAGTGCCGTACCCGCTATCTGGTGCCCGACAGCGCCATTGGCGCCGATGGCCGCACCGTGCGCTGCGCAAGCTGCAAGCACAGCTGGTTCCAGGCGCCTGTCGCGCTCGACCTGACCACGCGAGCCACCACGGCCGACGGCCCGGTCACTTCGGCGCCGAAACGTGAGGCATCCGCGCCGCCGCGGGTGTTCGACGATGCCTCGATCAGCGCTGCGGCCGGCGGGCCGTCGCCGGATTACGATCCCTTCGCGCCGCAGCCGCCGTTCAAGCCGCGCCGCAACCCGGCACGGCGCTGGACCGCCGCGGCCTTTGTCGCGGGCTTCTCGATGCTGCTGGGCACCGGCGCGATTCTCTATTCGGGTGCGCCCGGGCTCGCCGCGCAGTTCGGTGTCGGCATCGGCGGCGAAGTCGAGACGCCGCTGCTGTTCACCGATCGGAACGTCGAGCGGCGCACCCAGACCAACGGCAGCGAGCTGGTCATCATATCGGGCAAGGTGGCCAACCCCACTTCGGACAAGCAGCGCGTGCCCGACATCCGCATCGAGCTGCGCGATGCGCAGGGCGCGCTGGTCTATAGCTGGCGCGTGACGCCGCAGGTCCGCCAGATCGGCCCCAAACAGGCGATCGACTTCAACTCGGCGCAGGTCGATCCCCCGCGCAACGCGAGCACCGTGCGGCTGAGCTTCGCTACCGAAATCGGCGGCTGACCCACCAGAGCCGCGTGCCGTGCAGCGCCGCGGCCACCACCATGCCGAAGCCCGAGGCGAGGACGAGGCCGGTTGCGCCCCAGCCCGCGAGATGGACGAAAGCCAGCCCCGCGCCGCCGGTGACGAGGAAGAAGGCGATCACCGAGTTGATCCCGGCCACCACCTGATCGCCCAGCGAGCGCAGGGCATAGACGAATACCACCTGTATCCCGTCGAACAGGATGAAGGGCGCCCAGACGGGCAGCATTACCAGCGCAAGATCGTGCACCTGGGGTATCGCGGGGAACAGCGCGACAAAGGGGCGGGGAACCAGGATCAGCAAGCCGGCGAGCAGGCCCGTCGCGCCTGCTGCGAGCGCGGCGGCGATGGCGGCGCGGCGCGCGGCGGCCTGGGGCACGCCCTCGCCCACTGCGTTCCCGGCGCGCACGCCGGCCGCCGACCCCAGGCCCAGCGCTACCGAGAAGGTGACGTTGTGGATCGAGAAGACGATCTGGAAGGCGTGGGTGGCGACTTCGCCCAGCTCGGTGGAGAGCGCGATCAGGATCGAGAAGCCGACGAGCTCGAGGCCCGAGGCGATGGCGGGGACCAGGCCGAACAGGGCGAGGCCCAGCGCCCCCGTCAGCGAGGCGCGGCTGAAGATGCCGGCCAGGTCGTGCACGCCACGCTGTCTCGCCCGCGGCAGGGTCCAGGCCGCGCCGATCATCCCTGCCGCGCCCATCGCCGATGCGATCGCAGTAGCGAGCGCCGCGCCGGTCGCGCCCATTGCCGGCAGCCCGAGATGCCCGGCCGACAGCGCCCAGGCGAGCAGTGCGTTGACCGGCAGGATCGACAGGTTGACCACGGTCACGCGCTGCGGCCGGCTCACGCCTTCCAGGAAGAAGCTCGCGGTGACGATCAGCAGCTGGAAGGGATAGGCGAGCGCCATCACCCGCACGACGTCGGCGGCGAGCGGCGTGATCTCCGCCGCCACGCCGATCCCGCGCAGCATCGGCTCGGCGAAGGCGAAGAGCAGCAGCGCGCTGATCATGCCCAGCGCGATCGCCAGCAGCATCCCCTGGTGCAGCGCGCGGCCGGTGCCCGGCAGGTCCTTCGCGCCATCGGCGCGCGAGACATGGACGAGCACGCCCGAAAGCGCGCCCAGCCCCATCACGATGCCGGGGAAAGTGAGCGCGCGGCTTGCCCCCAGCGCGGCTACTTCCTCGGTGCCGGTGAAGCCGACGACGATCACGTCGGTGACGTGCAGGATCGTCCAGTTGAGGCTGGTCAGCGCCACCGGCCAGGCGAGCGACAGGATTCGGCGCATCTCGGCGGAAAGATCGGGGGAGAGGCGCATGGGAGGGCGCGCTTAGCGGATTTCGCGCGGTTTGGAAAAGCGTGCGGCAATGGCTTGCATTGTCCGGAACGCGTTGCTAGGGGCCGCTGCCTTACCAGCCGTCAGGTTTCATCTGACGGAATTTCACGTGCGGTCGTGGCGGAACTGGTAGACGCGCAACGTTGAGGTCGTTGTGGCCGAAAGGCCGTGGAAGTTCGAGTCTTCTCGACCGCACCAGTGAAAATGCAGGCACCCGGCTCCCATGCCGCGGTGCCGCAATTTTTTCGGGACCCGGGCAAACTTCTGCGACAAGTGGCGCGTAGCCACGCGGCGTTCATGCCGGCGATGCGATGCGCATTGCGGGGCCTGTGAAAAGGGTGGGGAATTCATGCGTTCGACGTTGAAGCTGGGTTGCGCGGTTGCCGGTTTGCTTGTCGGCGCGACGCCGGGCGGCGCATTGGCTCAGGCGCAGCAGCCTGCGCCCTCGCCGACTCAGGATCATCCCGCCCGGCAACGCGCCCCGCAGCCCGCCCCTGCGCAGGAACAGGGCCCGGACGACATGGGCGACGAAGGCACGATCGTCGTCAACGGCGTGCTGCCCGGCGCGGTCAAGACCGACGTCAAGCCCGAGGTCCAGCTCAATCCGGCCGATATCCGCGCCTATGGCGCCTCGAACGTCTCGGAGCTGATCACCGCGCTCCAGGCGCAGCTCGGCAGCAGCGCGGGGCGCGGCGACGAGCAGCCGGTGATCCTGATCAGCGGCCGCCGTTCGAGCATGAACGAAGTCCGCGACTTGCCGACCGAGGCGATCGACCGGATCGACATCCTGCCCGAGGAAGTCGCCCTGCAATATGGCTATGGCCCCACGCAGAAGGTGATCAACTTCGTGCTGCGCAACCGCTTCCGCGCGGTCACCACCGTGCTGGAGGGGCAGATGCCCACCGCCGGCGGCAACGCGACGGAGAGCGCCAACCTCAACATCCTCAAGCTCAACCGCGACGGGCGGGTGACGCTCGACGTCAAGTACAACCAGAATTCCGCGATCCTCGAGAGCGAGCGCGGCGTCAGCCGGGTCGGGAACGCACTGTTCGACACGCGCGGCAACATCACCGGCATCGGCGGTGCGGAGATCGACCCGGCGTTGAGCGCGCTGGCCGGCAGGCCGGTGACGGTCGCCGGGGTGCCGGCGGGTGCCGCGGGCGGTCCGCAATCGCTAGCCGCCTATGCGGCCAATGCGAACGATCCCAACGTCACCGATCTCACGCCCTATCGCACGCTCGTCGGCCCGGCGAAGAACCTGACGATCAGCGGCATCTACAACCGCGCGCTCTCGGCCAAGGTGAGTGCCACTGCCAATGTCAGCCTGGACGTGAACCAGAGCGAGGCCTGGCTCGGCCTGCCCAGCGCGGCGCTGCGCCTGCCGGCGGGCAATCCCTGGTCGCCCTTCGCGCAGGACGTGCAGCTGCTGCGCTACTACGACAATCTCAACCCGCTCACGCGGTCGAGCGGCAGCCAGTCGCTGCGCGGCGAAGTGACGATCAACGGCGACAGCTCGCCCTGGATCGGCAGCTGGCGCTGGTCGGTCAACGCCAACTACCAGCAGACCGGCAGCGACACGACCACGACGCGCGGCGTCGACCCGTCGCTGATGCAGGCGCTGCTCAATGCCGGCGATCCCGGTTTCAATCCGTTCGCGCCGATCCCCTACAGCCTGGTCGGCAGCCGTCCGGACGACCGGACCCAGTCGACCACCAAGGTCGGCAATATCGAGTTCCTCACCAACGGCCCGCTGTTCAAGCTGCCGGCGGGCGACGTGACCACCAGCATCCGCGTGGCGGGCCGCACCAACGATCTTTCGGGCAAGTCCTTCCGCTCGGGCCTGTACAGCGCGAGCGACATCTCGCGCGACATCGGCGCGGTGCGCGGCAATATCAGCATCCCGATCACCAGCCGCCGCCGGGCGGTGCTCGATGCGATCGGCGATTTCTCGATCAACGCCAATTTCGAGATCGAGCAGCTTTCGGACTTCGGCCGGCTGACCACCACGGGCTATGGCTTCAACTGGTCGCCCATCACGCAGGTCCAGGCGATCGTCAGCTTCATCAACGACAGCAACGCGCCGACGCCGGCCCAGCTCGGCAATCCCATGGTCACCACGCCCAACGTGCCCGTCTATGATTTCGTGCGCGGCGAGAGCGTGAACATCACCCAGATCACCGGCGGCAACCCGCTGCTCGGTGCCGACAGCCGCCACGTGTTCCGCCTCGGGCTCAACATCCGGCCGTTCACCGAGACCAATCTCGGCATCGTGGTGAACTATACCAATACGCGGTACCGCAATGCGATCCAGACCTTCCCCGGCGCTTCGGAGGAGATCGAGGCGGCCTTCCCCGATCGCTTCGTGCGCGACGGCGCGGGACGGCTGCTCAGCATCGATTCGCGCCCGGTGAACTATGACCGGACCGCGCATTCCGAGCTGCGCTGGGGCTTCAACCTGTTCATCCCGATCGCCTCGCCGCAGCAGAAGCGCATGCGCGAGCGCCGCGAGGCGTTCATGAAGGCGCGCGAGGAATCGCGCCGCACCGGCCAGCCGATGCCGGCCGAGATGACGGCGATGTTCGACCAGTTCCGCCGCCTGGGCCAGCAATCGAGCCTGTTCGGCGGCACGCTGAGCCAGCAGTTCCGCGGCCCGCGCCCCGAGGGGCAGCAGGGCCAGGGGCCGCAGCCGGGGCAGGACCAGGGCCAGGGACGCGTGCAGACCGACGGGCCGGGCCAGGGTCCGGGCGGCGATGGCGGTCCGCGCCGCTTCGGCGGCCCGGGCGGCGGTGGCCCGGGCGGGGGCGGCCGCGGCGGCTTTTGCGG